>NZ_JARQWV010000032.1 GCF_029543245.1 Caulobacter endophyticus | reverse complement strand
CTGCGCCCGCGCCGCCATCGAGCGTGTCGTCGCCGGCCCCGCCATCGAGGGTGTCGGCTCCCGCCAACCCCGCCAGCTTGTCGGCTCCGTCCGAACCCTTCAGGACGTCCGCGCCCGCCGTGCCCGTCTTGTCCCCGCTCGTCACCGGCGGGAGCGTGGTTTCAACGACATCGTTCACCTTGACCGACACCGACGTCTTGACGCTGCCAGTCCCGTCGCTCGCCGTGACGTTCACGACGATGGTGGAGGCCTTCTCAAAATCGACAACCTGGCCGGCTTTGAGATAGAGATCGCCATCCTTGACGTAGAACCGCGCGTCATCAACGACATAGCTGAACTGACGGAAGCTCGAAGCCTTATCGGGATCGGTGACGGTAAGGGTGGCGATCTTCGTTTCGACGATCGTGTTTTCGGTTACCGAAACCAGGTTGCCGACAACAATCGCCGTCGGCGCTTCATTGACGTCCTTTACCTGCACATTGACGGTTTCAACGAACTTCGCGTCGCCGAGCGTAGCCGTAACACCGACGGCGATCTGCGAGGCTTTCTCGTAGTCCAGGCCAGCCCCAGACTTCAGATAAAGCGCGCCATCGCGCACGAAGAACCGGGCGTCGCTCGTGCTATAGGCGGCGCCTTCAATCCCGCCGGTCAGGCCGATTTGGGCGACCTTGATTTCGCTGGACGAATTTTCGGCGACTTGGGTCAGCTGGGTGATTTCCACTTCAAGCGCCGCACCAAGCACGCCGGCCGCGGTCAGGTTGAGCACCACACCCGTCCAGCCGTCGCTATCGCGCGTCACCAAGATGAGCTCAACGACCGGCTCCTTGGCGAAGTCCACTGACTGACCCGCCTTCAGGTAGAGCCCGCCGTCGTGAACGGAGAACCGCGCGTCGCTGGCCTGGACAAACGCGTCAACGACGGCGCCGCTCGCGCTCAAGGTTTGCAGATCGGCGATCCGCAGATCCGTGGCTGTGACGATCTCGGGGGTGATCACGACGGTGGGGGCGTCGTAGGATTGCGACGTCGTGGTTGTAACGCCGGCGCGCGAGGAGAGCATTTTGTAGCCGCCCTCCAGGACGTTGAGCCCCGTCACCAGGGCGCCTGGGGTCTTGCTGGTGAAGTTGAACCAGCGGGCGTCGCTGCTGTAGGCGCCGACGGATTTCTCAGCGCTGTTGTTGGACACCTCAACCACACTGCTGGAAGTGCCGATCAGCTCTTGAAACACGACCGCGTTCGCGCCCGAAGCCAGAGCCACATCGACGAAATGATTGCCGACGACCGCGAATTTCTCGACGTCGCCATAAACGCGGATGATGCCCGCAGAACTTGAGGTGGAAAGATTTCCGCCCCCGATGAAGGTGTTAAAAGCGATCTTGGAATCGCCCACCGCCTCGGAAATCTTGATCACGGCCAAGTCCTTCACGATGCCGGCCGGCGCCGTGGGCATGTCGACGAACGTGTTGCCGATAACCTCGATGTCGGAGGCGACGTCGTCATGGACGCCGTCATGAAGCGGCTTGACCAGGACGCCCGTGGCCTCCGAGCCGTTTTTGGTCGAGGTGTAATAGGCCGCCCCGCTGTCCTCGATCCAATTGCCCTGGATAATCAGGCCATGGGCCTTGGCGTAAATGGCGTTGGAGTCTTCCTGCCCGAGAAGGCCGCGAAGGTGCTCGATGCGATTGAACGAAATGACGTTGTCGCCGCGCTCAGCGCTGATCACGCCCCGCGCGTCGACAAAGACGGCGGCGTTGGTGTCGTCATAGCGCGAGAGCGAGTCGATATCGTGGGCGTAATTGTTAGTGATGTTGAGCTTGGTGGAGTGGCCTTCAATGTAAATCGTCTTGTCGGTGCCGATCGCGATACCGGTCTGAACTCCGTTGCTCTTCAAGCCGGGCTGGGCCCGATCGCCGGTGGCGTCGCCCCATTCGTTGTAGGTGGCGTTCACTTCCGTCCACAGGGTGCTGAAGATGTTCAGCATCCCGTAGGTGCCGACCAGCGTGTTGCCGTGGAAATTCACCGCGCCCATCTGGGTGGTGTCCGAAACAAACATGAAAGCGTTTTCGCAATTGACGAATTCGCAATCGGTGATGGTCACAGCCGGACCGACGGTCGAGGTCGTCGCCGGCACATCCATCGCAAGCCCGCCCTTGGCAGGATCGAAGCGATCAAATGCATAGGTTGTCGTGGAATGGTAAGGCGCCCCGTCGCTCAATGCGACGCTGCCGCCGAGCACTTGGCCAAACCCCTCGAACGCCAGCCCCTTGAGCGTGACGTCATCGGACTTCAGATAGAGCCAGCAGTCGACGTTCTGAGCCACGAATTTGGGCGGCGTCTCGCCGTAGCCGTAGATCCCGACCGGGGAATAGCGCGGCTCTCCATCAACGACATAGGTGCCCGAGCCGATTTTTCCCGGGACGCCTTGAGCGACGCAGGCGTCGAGCCAGGCGTCAATGCTGGGGAAGTCCTTGGCGTCTAGCGCGTTGGACGGGATATCGGTCTTCTGATCGTAAGCCTTGGCCTCCGGCGGCCTGTAATCGAGCCCGATCGGACGTTCGGCCGTCACGGCCGCGGTGACGACGGGCGCGGCCTTCAGGACCTGGCCGCCAGCGAGATTTAGATCGCCGCCGCCAAGGCTCAGGCTGGGGCCGTCGCCATAGATGGTCACGCTTTCAGCAAGTGCATTGAATACAGTGGAGCCACTGACTTGCTCAGTAACGTCGGCGACTTGCGAAAAGGTGGTGGTGGCGACGGTCATTTTGCGGAGCTGATCCCAGAGCACGTGACGATGTCGTAGGAAAATATCGGCGTCTGAACGTTCCTGCACGGTTACAGAATGTCGCTAACTAGCATTAACATTTGAGAAAAGCAGGGATAACAAAAGATTAAACCCAATCCGGATAAGGGTTTTTAGCGATAGCAGCGGTATCTATGTGCAATGACTGAAGGGCAACGCGGGACAGTTTGCCGCATTCACCTAAGATCAATTTGAGATTTGAGGGCGAATATCCTGTTCCATTTTGTCGCACGCAGGAACAATTGGTCGCACCTCGGACGCTATATCTCGCCGTTCTGAGAACGACGCTCTCCGGTGTAGTCTCAAAGTTTGACCGCATTTGCGCCGCGATCTGCCGGCGATCAAACTTGACTATATGAGGGCGGCCTTCTTCCCGCAGGTGGCGCGGGCCAGCGCATCAGGCTACGACTCGTCGAACGCTGGCCATCGGCGCATAGTGCGCGTCCTTGCATCCTGCCGCGCCGGCGCACGCTCAGGGAGAACAACTGTGAAGCTGCTTGACGGCCCGATACCCAGCGTACTGGCCGACGCCGTCAGGACGTGCCGCCGACACTTTGTAGGGGTGGCGGTATTCAGCGCGCTGATGAACATTCTCTACATCGCGCCGACGATCTATATGATGCAGGTCTATGATCGGGTGGTTCCCACGGAGGGACGCCTTACCCTGCTCTATCTCACAGGGGTTGTTGCTTTTGCCCTCGCCACCCTGGCGGCGCTGGAGGCGGTGCGGGGCCGGTTGCTTATCTTGGCGAGCCTGCGCCTTGATCGCGTGCTGGGCGGACCGATCCTGACGCGACTTATGAGCCGGTTGGGCCCGGCGACCACTCAGCAGGGAATGCGCGACTTCGACACGGTTCGCGCCGCTCTCACTGGCCCTGCGGCGTTGGCTGTGATCGACGCGCCGTGGACCCCGTTCTACGCGCTTGTGGCGTTCTTGATCCACCCTGCCCTGGGCGCTCTCACCGTCGCCGGCGGCGTGCTGCTGGTGTGGCTGGCCCTGGCCAATGAAAAGGCGACGCGCACTCGGCAGCAGGACGCGGCCCAGGCCCAGGCCGTGGCCTATGCCGTGCAGGAGGCTTCGGCCTCAAATGCTGAGACCGTTCGCGCGCTCGGGATGGGGCGCAATCTTCGCGAGCGTCAGCTCTCCGAGCGCAGCCGAGGGCTGGACCTGGTTGCGAAGGCTCAATTCACCGGCGGACGCTATGCGGCTGCGACAAAATTTGTGCGTCTGTTTCTCCAGTCAGCGGCCTTGGGCCTGGGCGCATGGCTCGCGGTGGAGCGCCAGATATCGGCCGGCTCCATCATCGCCGCTTCGGTGCTGCTTAGCCGCGCCCTACAGCCGGTCGAACAGCTGGTTGGATCCTGGACCGTCGTTGGCCAGGCCCGGAACGCGATGAATAATCTCCTACGGCTCTTTTCCGAGACCGATGCAGGTCGCGGCGGCACGCAACTGCCCGCGCCACGCGGCGTTCTCAGTCTAGAGCAGGCGTCAGTCCGCGCTCCCGGCCAGAGCGCGCTGCTGCTGCGGGGCGTTACCTTGAGGGTGGAGCCGGGCGAGATCGTCGGCGTCATCGGACCCAGCGGAGCCGGCAAGACGACCCTGGCCAAACTTGCCGCCGGCGCCGTCAGCCCGGATGCGGGACTCGTGCGCCTGGACGGGGCCAACCTTTTGGATTGGACGGCGGATCGGCTAGGTCGGCATGTCGGCTACCTGCCTCAAGACTCGGGCCTAATGGCTGGCACGATCCGCGACAACATCGCGCGCTTCGAAGTCGCCGACGAAGAGCGCAGCGCCGAGGCGATCGATGCGGCCGTCATCGCGGCGGCTCAGACCGCCGGCGTCCACGAGCTAATCCTTCAACTGCCTAGAGGCTACGACACGGTCCTGGGCCTGGGCGGGCGGGGGCTATCGGCTGGACAGGCTCAACGCATCGCGCTTGCGCGAGCCCTCTATCGCGATCCAGTGTTGATCGTCCTGGACGAGCCCAACTCGGCGCTCGACGCCGAAGGGGAGGCAGCGCTTGCGGCGGCGGTAAGGCTCGTGCGAAAGCGGGGTGGTGCAGTGATTATCGTCGCTCACCGGGCGGCCATTCTTAGCAGCGCCGACCGGCTGGTTCTTCTTGTCGAGGGACGCGTCGAACGCGATGGCCCCCGCGAAGAGGTCATGAAGGAAATGGCCCAGCGCGCGAGCGCGGTTAAGCGGCCTCCGGTCATCAGCCGCACGGGATCATAAAATGAGCGCTGAACTCGTCGGCGACAAAGCCTATACGCGCTTGCCCGATCAGCCCGACGCCACTCTCAAGATTGGCGCTCTTATTGCGGGCGCCTTCTTCGTGGCCTTCCTCGGGTGGGCTGCGCTCACGCCTCTAGACGCCGGCTCGTACGCTCACGGCCTGATCGCCGTCGCGGGCAACCGCCAGGCGGTGCAGGTGCGCGATGGGGGCATCGTAACGCGCCTGGCTGTTCAGGAGGGCGAAAACGTCAAGAAGGGCCAAGTTCTGCTCGAGCTCTCCGCTTCGGAAGTGCGCAGCGTCGAGCGAGGCCTCACGGCGGAGGTCTATGCGCTTTGGGCCCAGCGGGCGCGATTGCAGGCGGAGCGAGACGGCGCGCCCAGTCTCTCGCCTCCGGCGGAATTTGCCGCGATCGCGTCCGAGGATCGCCCGTTGGCCGCAGAGGCGCTTGAGCTTCAGCGCCGCCATTTTGCTGCGCGTAGAGCAGCGTTGAGCACCCAGAGGGGCGTCCTGGTTCAGAGGTCGCGCCAGTTGGCTGAGCAGACGAGCGGGGCCGAACGGCAGCTGGACGCCAATCGGCGGCAACAGGACCTGGTCTCGAAAGAACTGCGCGGCGTCAAAGCGCTCGCTGACGAGGGCTATGCGCCCCAAACGCGCGTTTTGGCGCTCGAGCGAAACGCCGCCTCTCTCGCCGGCGAAGACGGCGCCTACCGAGCTCAAATCGCCCGATCACGCGAAGCCATCGGCGAGTCGCGGCTGCAACTGCTCTCTCTGGAGCGCGAGCGGATGGAGGAGATCGCCGATCAAATGCGCGAGGTGCAAGTCAAGCTAGACGAATTGCAGCCTAAGCTGTCCGCGGCGCGAGAACAGCTGTCTCGCGCCATCGTTCGGGCCCCCACCTCTGGAAAAGTGGTGGGCCTGAAGGTGTTTACGGTTGGCGGCGTCGCCGCCCCCAACCAGACCTTGATGGAGATTGTTCCCCAGAACCGGCGCCTCGTCATCCAAGCCAAGGTGTCGCCAGCGGATGTCGACGATCTCAGCGTTGGCCAACGCACTCAGGTGCGGTTCAGCACCATCCACGACAAGAAGCTTCCTCTGGTCGATGGGCGCTTGGAAACAATCTCCGCCGACAGCCTGACGGATGAAAAGACCGGTGCGCAATATTTCAGCGCCGAGATCGCCGTCCCGGAGGCCGAGCTCGACAAGATCCGTGCCGTAAGGGGCGCGCAAACGCGGCTGCAGGCCGGCATGCCGGTTGAGGTGCTCGTACCACTGCGCAAGCGTTCGGCCCTGGCTTACCTGATAGATCCGATCACCCAAACATTCTGGCGGTTTGGTCGGGAAAGCTGACTGTACATATTCCAAGCAAAGCTTCAGAACATGGCGTGGGTCATGAGGCGACAGGCGTCGAAAAGTCTTATTAATCCCGCCTTGCCGCGATGAGGATCCAAACTTCGCCCCACTTGTGGCTCATTCAAATTTCCAAGTGTTCGCACGGAGGAGTTCGATGGCGGCGCAGCGACCGGCGCAAGCGAAGATTGCGGGCCTTGAAGGGCTTCGGGGGTTGATGGCGCTCTGGGTGATCGCGGGTCATCTAGCGGCGACATTCGGCTGGCAGCTTGGGCTTATCGGGCGCAGCACCCTTGCCGTCGACGTCTTCATACTGCTGTCCGGATTCGTCATCACGCGACTACTCGACGTGAAAGACGAACCGTTCGGAGTTTACATTCTGCGGCGCGGGTTCAGGATTTTTCCCCTCTACCTGATTGCGCTTTTCCTTTCAGCGCTGCTCTTGGACGTCCAGCAGGAAGCGTGGGCGCAAGTCTCTGCACTATCGCCCGCGAACGTTTCGCGACTTCGACTGGTCGAAGAAGCTGGGGTCAATCTCCCCCTTCACCTGCTTACACATATTCCACTTGCTCAAGG
Organism: Caulobacter endophyticus; assembly: GCF_029543245.1. Taxonomy (GTDB): domain Bacteria; phylum Pseudomonadota; class Alphaproteobacteria; order Caulobacterales; family Caulobacteraceae; genus Caulobacter; species Caulobacter endophyticus_A. The sequence continues at coordinate 45,193 of NZ_JARQWV010000032.1, read as the reverse complement.
TTTGATTCCAGAGGCGATCTCGCCTCGCGCGGCCTTCACGATCCTGGGTCAGGCCTGGAGCATATCGCTGGAATGGCAGTTCTACCTCGTTGCTCCTGCGCTGCTGGCGTGCGCGACATCGTCAAAGCGCTGGTGGCTTGCAGCCATCATCGTGCTGGCGCTGTTGGCGATTTCACCCCTTTTCGGCAAAGCTTTCCTGGGAGCGAAGATTCTGCACTTCGTCATTGGCGGGGCCAGCTACTTCCTCGTAACGCGCGGCCCGAGTTTGACGGCCCTGGGCCTGATCCTAGCGGCTGCGACCGGCGTGATCGCGCTTGAGGGTAAATTCCAGGTCGTCGCGCTTGGCGTGTGGTTTGTCGCGTTGACAGCAACGGTCGGGCGGTTGCCGGTAATTGGCGCGCCTATCGAGCGGGTTTTGTCCTCATCGCTGCTGCGATGGCTGGGGGAGACATCCTATTCTGTCTACCTGATCCATATGATCCCACTCTACAGCTCGATTGTTGTTTTTAGCCGCTTGGGGCTCACGGGTGCGAGCCTTAGCGCCGGCGTGGTCCTGGCCACAGTCGTCGGATCCTACGTCCTGTCGGCGGCGACCTACTACGGTATCGAGCGGCGCGGCATCGCGCTTGGTGCGCGTATCGCGGGAAAACTGCAGACGCTGGGGTGTGCTTCGGCTAGCAAAAGTGACCCCCATCTCGGGGATATCGGCGTCCAAAAATGAGCCCCTGTCCTTGAGGCTTTGGTGGCCGGATCGGCAGCTTGTGTAGCCGTGGATCGAGACGGGGATGATGGTAATGGAGACGGTGGCGAAGATCCGGCGCGAGCACTTCGCTCGGGGCAAGATCTCGACGTCGTACCGCACGTTGAAGCCCTTGAGCTATAGTTCGCCCGCCGTTTTCTGGGCCTTTGTCGAAATCGGCGCCTGTGAGCACGCCCAAACCGGCGGCGAGGGCAAAACAGTTCTATCGCGTCGGCAAGACCAAAGACGACAGCTGGCCCTTTTTGCTCGAACTCTTCTCCCGCGCGCCCAACGCTATCCAACTGGCCGGCGCCCCCCCCTGCCCCGTCGCCCAAGACGTAGGCGATCCTGGTGGACCGCGGGGATTAGGGCGCGCCAAGCAGAAGGCTCGGGTCGTTCGAGAACTCGCCCAGGCTAGATGACCACAGTCGGTCGGCCAGAGGCGCAGGTGCTGCCCGGCCCCGCTCCGCGACAGGGCGAAGCTTTTTCTCCCGGCCAGCGCTCGCAGAGCTGAGGGTCAGTGCAAGGGTACAAAAGGCAGGTTTGGCGGGGCGGCCTCAGCCTCGCTCTCATCGACTCGACGACGTTCCGCGGCAACCTTTTCGGCGACACGTTGCGCCTCTGCCGCTTCCTGCAGCCGCCTGGCCCTGGCTTTTATCTCTTCCGCATGGGCCGCTACGGTCGCAGCGAACGCGAGAAAACCTTGATGGGACATCACCAGGCGCGATGACGTCTCGCTCTGCACCTCGCCGTCCTTGAACGGTCCCGAAGGGCTGAAGAACACGATCATGCTGGTGTCGCTTGCTGATCCGACACTCGCAGAGGTCACGAATATGGGTGCAGAACTCATCCCGAGTCTCCTATCGACGCCCCCTACCTGCGATAATTGGACGCATAGGTTGAAGAAATCGATTACAAGCTTGGCTGGAATGCGGGTTTTGACGCCGGAAAGCAGGTGCGCGGTCGCTCAGCGCTGAACCTCTCCGGAACAATCAAAACCGGCCGTCGGCTGCTCAACGCTGCGGCGGCTCGTCGCGAGCGCCTGAGCCATAGGCGGTGCGAACGAGGATCCAGACAACATAGAGACCAGTGAGCCCGCCAAGGGCGCTGAAACCCCAATGGGAACCGCCATATCGAAGCACTTCAAGCATCGTCGTCATGGCCAAGGCTCCCTGAGCGCTCGCAACCTTAGATCGATTATCTCCCATGCGCAGCAGTCGAGAGTCATTGCGGATGCCCGCCGAGCACGTCTCTGCGCCGATTGTCGCATCCGGCAGGCCGTTTACCCGCTCTTCATCGCTGGGCTCCAGCCTCGCTGACAGTTGTGGAGGGCGAGTTGGACCAATTGATCATCAGTTTTGAAGAGCTTGGCGTCTCCAATGAGAGCGAACTGCTCGATAGCGTCGCCCTTAGTCTGCCTTTGAGTGTAAAGGTTCCGCTTGACCCGGCCGAGGATAGTATCCTCGCGCCCGGGGGGAAGGTCTCCTATGAACAGGCGGCCTCACCGATCATTGTGACCAAGAACGGCGTGGCAGGGTCTCAAACGGGCCTGGACCACGTGGTCGCCTTCGAGCTCGTCGGCGGATCGGGCGACGACGTGCTCAGCGGGTTTGACCGACTTGTCGGGGGGCGTGGCGATGATTTGCTAATCGCCGGTCATTTCGCGTCGGGAGGCGCTGGGAATGACACTCTGATCACGGACAATAGCGGCACGCGTGTCCGTCTGCTCGGGGATGGAGGCGATGACACTTTCATCATCCGCCATCAGGTCGAGGCGACGGGCGGCGCGGGTCGCGACGTGTTCCGTTTCGAGGGCGATGGCTGGGGCGTGATCAACGACCTCTCGGCCGGAGATCAGATCGATCTGACGGCGTTGTTCGCCGCGAAGGTCGAAAGGCCGTGGGATGGCTATTTAATGGCCGAGATATCCGGCGGCTATACGACGTTGTGGTTTGATCCTGATGGCGGCGGCGATGCCTATGCTTCGTTGATTACGCTCAAGGGCGTCTTCACGGACCTCTCGGACTACCTTGTGCTGTAGTCGAGCAGCAGGCGCGGCTCCGGGCCGCCGGCCGGCAAACCATCATGGTGCAGACCTTTTATTTCGGCCAGCGGAAGCGATCTGGCTCCAGGGACTGGCCCTGCTTCTGGCCCAAAACGCTGCGCTTCGGCGGCCGCGGCCGCTTGCTTCTCGGCGGCGCTTGAAATGCTTTGGGTTCCGCGCCGGGCCTCGTTGGCCGTGGTGAGCCGCCTTGGCCCGAAGGCTCGCATTCCGGAAGCCTGAGCGGGATGATGCGACAGGGTCTTTCATGGCCGCGGCGATGACGACCTCAAGCAGATCGTCGCTCCAGGATCGTTTTGGAGATCAGGATCGCCGCCGAAAGGCCCAGGCAGACGAGGTTGCTTAGCACCAGCGGCCAACCTCCGCGCAAGAATCCGTAGATCGCCCAGAGCGTGAAGCCGGCGACCGTAAGGGCGAACATCTGAAGCGAGACCGCTGAAGCATCGCCCTCACGCCAAATCTTGATCAACTGGGGCACGAAGCTGCTCATCGAGCAGAGGGCCGCGCCGAGCCCGATCAGCGCCACAAGGTCAAAGTGTCTGGTCATTCCGCGCAGCCTGCCTGCCATTTGACGCAATAAGCGATCGTGGCGGCGATGGTTCACGCCGTCGCCGTCATGGCCCAAACCAACCCTCCTGGCCTATCAAAAGATGGCTGGATTTTGCGACACGAACCTCTGGCGTCGCGCCCATATCGCCCAATGCCATCCGTCCGGAACCACCTGGCGACGACTGCGGTTTGGCCTGGAAGGGACGACCGCCCCTTGGCGCGTCGCCACGCCTCAAGCGCAAAGCGAGGGTTTCATGGTTCGCGTACTGACCGACCATTGTGATGGCCAGACCTGTGCGGCTTTGGAGGCGCGCGGCTGGGAGGTCGTTGACGCCGAACAGGCCAGCCTGGATCGTCTAGGCGGCCTGGCGCAGGTTGATTTCGTCATCGCCGGCCTGCGCCCGGACCACTATGAGGAGGACCTGCGCCGGCTCGCCATCCTCAAGGCCGTGTCTCCCGATTTGCCGCTGGTCGCGGTGGCCCAAACCATCGAGCACGACGGCGTGCTGGCCGCCGATGTGCTCATCGACGTTCCCATCCTCCGCGCAGGCGCGAGCGAGCAGCTTCTCGAGGTCGCCCTAGCCGTAGCCGAGACATAAGAACCGGCTTGCCCTGTGGATGGCCGCCAGAGCCAATGCGCGCACGAGCGATTGCCCGGCGCGGTGCGTCGCCGATAGCGTCAAGCCGCCGTCAGCCAAGCATCCCTTCCTGCATACCCTGAAGGAACTTCCCGCGTGAGCGACGCCTATGCCGCCATGGCCGACGATGGTCTCACCCTCCCTGCGGCCGCTTTCGCCGGGCCGCGCATCCTGCTGGCGGGGCCGGTCGACTACGACATGTATCGCCAGTTTCGAGCGGCTCTGGGCAACGCCAGCCAGGATCTGGTGATAGAACTGGTTGCGCAGGATCATGAAGGCCCAAGCCTTCATGTTGGTGCCCACGACATAGCTTTCGCGGGCGTTCCAGGCTTTCAGAAGGGTGTCCTGCACCAGGTCGTCGGCCGCATGGGCGTCCCCCGCCAGGCTTCGGGCGAAGGCGCGAAGACGCGGCAGGACCTCGACCAGCTCGGCCTTGAAGGCCCGGTCGCGGGACGTATCGTCGGACGAGGTCATGGCGGTTGGTGCGTGAAGATCGCCGAGACGGGCGAGGTTCTGTTCTTCACCGCCCGCCGGCGTGCGATCGCCCAAGCCCGAAACCTGGCGCGCGTCTGGCCGCGGAACGCCCGGGTCAAGGTCCACGCTCGACGAGCGCCGGGTCCTGAGCGCCCGCGCGACCCGGAGGGCTTTGCCTATCCTTTAGGAGCGCCGACATGACCAGCCAGGCGCGGTGCGCCCTCGCGCCGCCGGCCAGACGCTCGAAGATCGCCGCTGGCGAAGTGGTCATCCGCTTCACCGTCTCACCCACCCCGGCGGGCCACTGGCTCTGGAAGGTCTTCGGCAGCGACGGGAAGTCACGCGTGGAGGGCCTGGCGGCGTCTCGAAAGCACGCCGCCGCGTTGATCATCCACGAGATCCTCATATTGCGCGCCGCTGCCGCCATCGCCGCCCAAAAACTCTCGGCCACGGCGGCCTGAGCTCGTCTAGAAGGGGCGGGCTCGCGCCCCCCCCCCCCCCCCCGAACGCCCGTCGACGACGGTCGACCGCCCACTACGGCGCTGACGGCCGCGATCGGCCGCGACGATCAGGCGGGGTCGTTCTGGAGGCGAAGATTGGCTGGGTCGAACTGGCCAAGCCGCGCGAGGGCGTCCCAATCGTTGATGGACACTTTGCAAGCCTTCCAGTCCACGAGCCCCCGGCGCCGCTGGTCCATCAGCACCCGATTGACGTGGACCTGGGTCAAGCCGAGCACGTCTCCCACTCAATCATGACTTCGAGCCCAGAAAATTGAATTTGCTGGGCTTTTTTGATAACACGTTTGTGTATACCCGTGATCAATACCGCAATTTTCGAGCCTCTTGATTTTGCTGGAGAATTTGGACGTTTGGCAGATACGTGGAATTATGATTGCGCGGACAAGATGACGACGATATAGGCTTTATCTTTCTCTGATTTACTTTCCGTGACGTTCGCTGACGCCCGCCCGCCATCGCGTGACGCTATCTTTGCTTTCCCAAATTCGAAACCGTCGCAGGGGCCCATTCGCTTGAACCTCAGCCGTCATAGATTCTGGGAGTGTCTGGCGAGGTCTCGAGTTGCAGGTCGTCGAGTGTAGTGTTCCGGAATAAAGAACCGCGAGAAGCGGCCTAGCTTCACCAGTCGGTTAGACGTAGCAGGAAACCGGCAACCACGAGCGAAGAAGGCAAGATCGCTGAACTCACTCCCCCCTAGAAGCCCTTTGGAAGCCCGGCGCAGCTCGGCTTCAGAATTAGCCTTGTCGCTGGAGCTTCTATGCCTTCTCCCTACAAAACGGCGCTAGTCGTCGGTGGCACCGGCGGAGCCGGCTACACGATCGCCCGTATGCTTGCCGCACGGGGTCAGCGCGTCATCCTCACCAGCCGCGAAGCCGGTCGAGCCACGGCCGCGGCCGAGGAACTGGGCGTGGGACATTTGGGCCTTTCCCTCGACCTGACGCATCCCGAAGCGATCGCAAACGCCCTATCCGAGATCGGTCAGATCGATCACCTTGTGCTGAGCGCCGTCGAGCGCGACCAGAACGCCATTCGAAACTACGACGTCGCGGCGGCCCAGCGCGCCGTTGGCCTGAAGCTGGTCGGCTACGCCGCTGTCGCCGCCGCCTTGGTCGATCGCTACACGCCCACCTCTGCCATTGTTCTCCTAGGCGGAATGGCCTCCGAGCGCCCCTACCCCGGCTCGACATCCATCTCGACAATCAACGGCGGCGTGAGAGGGTTACTGCGCACATTGGCGGTGGAGTTGGCGCCGGTACGGGTCAACGCGATTCATCCCGGCGCGATCGGCGATACCGAAGCTTTCGCCAAAGCCCCCAAGCCGACGATCGATCGAATTCTCGAACGCACGCCCGAGGGTCGACTGGTGGAAACCACCGACATCGCGCGCTCGGTGCTTTTCCTGCTTGATACGCCTGGTGTGAACGGCATCGATTTCCTGGTGGATGGCGGCTACCACTTGACCTGATTTGTTTGGTCTTGCCGCTTGATGGTCGAGGTGGCGGTTGGGCGGGAGGATCGCGGTCGCGAAGCCGCCTTGACCCGCGCCGCCGGGCGGTCAGCCCCCTAACCGTGGCCTCAGCGCGCGGCGTCGAGCTTGTGCTAATCGAAGACATCCTGGCCGTGGTCGAGGCCGACTATGTCGAGCTACGGCTGGCGGGCGGCCGCAGCCTGCTGCTCGCCGCGCATCTGGACGGATTGGCCAGCCAACGCCATCGAACTTCCTGTGCGTCCACCGCTCGGCGATCGCCAACCTGGCTTGGGGTGCTGCGTGTGGAGCGCGAGGTCGACCGATGGCGGCTGCATCTCGGCGAAGGCCGGTCCTTGCCCGTCAGCCGCTTCCGCCACCCCGCCCCGCGAGGCGTTCGAGCAAGAGGCCCGCACGGCGGCGCTTGTCTAGCGCCTCACGACGCCTTGGGTGAGACTCGGCGTTCGACCAAAGGCTCATACCTGGCGGAACCCCGCCTCAATGGGAGGTTTAGGCCTGCATCTCGCCCGACGCGCCGTCGCGAACATATAGAGCCAGGACCCCCCATGACCGACAACGCCACATCCCGCCGCGGGCTGATCACGGCCGGGGCCCTCGCCTCGGTCGCCGCGGTCGCCGCCCCGGCGATGGCCCGGCAGGAGGCCAAGCCCCCAGGCGCACCGACCACCCCGAAAGCCGCCTCCTATCCCAAGCCACCGTTCGCCGCTCAAACCCAACCCTGGCCAGGCTTGGCCTCGAAGATGAACCCGCGGCCCGACCATGGCGAGCAGAGCTACAAAGGCTCGGGCCGGCTGGCCGGCAAGCGGGCCTTGATCACCGGCGGTGACAGCGGCATCGGCCGCGCCGCCGCCATCGCCTATGCCCGCGAAGGCGCCGACGTGGCGATCAACTACCTTCCCGCCGAGGAGCCGGACGCCCGCGAGGTGGTCGAGCTGATCCGCGCGGCGGGGCGCAAGGCGGTCGCCATACCCGGCGACCTGCGTGACGAAGCCTTCTGCCGTCAGTTGGTCGAGCGCGCGGCGCGCGAGCTGGGCGGTCTGGACATCCTGGTCAACAACGCCGCGCGTCAGCAGACCAAACCGACGATCGCGGACATCTCCAGCGAAGATTTCGACGCGACGATGAAGACCAACGTCTACGCGCCGTTCTGGCTGACCAAGGCGGCGGTGGCGCGCATGAGCGCCGGGGCGGTAATCGTCAATACCGCGTCCGAGCAGGCGGGGGATCCCTCCGAGGATCTCGTCGACTATGCCTTGACGCGGGCGGCGATGCTGAACTTCAGCAAGTCGATGGCCAAGCAACTGGCGCCTAAAGGCATTCGCGTGAACGCCGTGACGCCCGGCCCCTTTTGGACCCCACTACAGGTCAGCGGCGGCGCGACGGCTGAAAAGTTGCAAGCCTTCGGCTCGCAAAGTCCGCTGGGCCGCCCCGGTCAACCCGCGGAAATTGCCGGCCTCTACGTCGCGGCCGCCGATCCGGCGCTGAGCTATTCCACCGGTCAGATCTTTGGCGCCACCGGCGGCGGCGGTCAGCCAGGCTGACGCGGGCCACAAAAACCTCCCCCACCCCTCTGCCTGCCGACCTGACGCAGACGCAGCAAGATCGGGGTGTCACGATGCTGGGGCTGCCCTTCAGCATGTTCACGGCGTGCTGGCGCCTTTATCTACAAAACGATGTCGTTTCGTCCCACTAAACCCCACTCGGGTTCAGCGCCCGCACGCGAGGCGACCACTTCCGAGTGGCATTCAAGTTGACAGCATGATCCGACGGCAGGCGCCGGAAGTGGCCAAGAGCCCCCGAAGGTCCCTGCTTATGTCGAGCGCCTCTGCCGCATTGTGCGCGGCCAAGAAGAGGCTCCCTCATGAAGATCGTTATCGCCGCCCTCCCCGCGGGCGGCCACGTAAACCCCATGCTCGGCATCGCTTGCTTTCTGGCCGAGCAAGGCCACGAGATCTGCGTCTATACCGGCACGACCATGCGCTCGCGCGTGACCAGCCTTGGGCTCAGGTTCCACCCCCTGCCCGCACCGGTCGACTTCGACCTGTCCGACATCAACGCCTGCTTCGAGGGCCGCGCCAATCTGTCCGAGCACGATCAGATAGCGCTCGACTTCGAGAAGATGTTTCTGGGCGCTATCGCGGAGCAGGATGCCGGGCTCCAGAAGCTGCTGCTCCAGTGGCCGGCCGAGGTCGTGCTGACCGAGGGGCTTTTCTACGGCGCCCTACCGATGATCCTCCGCAACCACGCGCCCCGGCCCACCGTGATCCAATGCGGGATCTGTCCACCGCCACTCGTTCGCCCGGACTTTGGCCCCTACGGACCCGGCGCGCCGTTCACCGACAGCCCCGAAGAGCGCATGCACTATCGCGACGTCGTCGCGCCGATGGTCAAGGATCTGCTGGCGCCGCTGCAGTCGATCTATGATGGCGTGCTAGCGGACCTGAATTTGGGCGCGGCAAACAGCGACTTCCTCCGCGCCAACCTTCGGAACGCCGACATCTTCCTGCAAAGCGGCGTGCCAGGCTTTGAATACCCCACCGGGCCGTTGCCGGACAATTTCCGCTTCATCGGGCTTCCGCCCCAGCCGCCCGCGCCTGTGGAGATCCCCGCCTGGGCGCCGGACCTGGACCGCTATCGCCGAGTGGTGCTCGTGACCCAAGGCACGATCGCCAACGAAGACATGCGCCGGCTTCTATCGCCGACTATCGCGGCGCTGGGGAACGACAGCGACACCCTGATAGTCGCGACCGGCGGCGGGCGAGAGGTGCCTGGGGCCGACCAGATGCCCGCCAACGTCCGGGTGGCCAACTACCTGCCCTTCGACTGGATTCTCCCCAGGCTCGATGCGCTCGTGACCAACGGAGGCTTCGGCGGCGTGCTGCAGGCGCTCGCCGTGGGCGTGCCCCTCGTGGTCGCCGGCACCACGGAGGACAAGAAGGAAGTTTCGGCGAGGGTGGCCTGGTCGGGCGCGGGCGTCAGCCTGAACACCGACACCCCTAGCGATGAAGACATGGCCAACGCGCTGTCCCAGGTCCTGGGGAACAAGGCCTTCCGCAAACGTGCGCTAGCCTTGTCCGAAGAGTTCAAGCGGTACGACGCTCGAACCTCCTTGATCCAAGCCCTTGCGGAGGTGCGCACGCGCAACGCCTCCCAGTTCATCTGACGATGGCGCCGGACGGACCGCTTCCTGTGTGCGTCCGGCGTTTGCCGCTCACAATCGCATCCGCACCCTGAATGACTGAACTCGGGATCATTTTGCGCACCTCCAGAACCTTGACCCTCACCGCAGCGGGCGGCGCCTGTGCGTTTGCCGCGACCGCCGCCTTTGCGGTGACGGGGAACGCGACGCTGCCGGACCTCTGGGTGCTCGAGCACCTGAGGGCGTCACGCACCACGGATCGTCCCATCGGCCCGGACGAATTGATTTCGATGGCGTCGTTGGCCAGCGCCGCCGCGTCCCCCTTCGTATCGGGGCCAGTCGCCGCGCTTCTTGCGCTGGCGCTGAAGATCCGGGGACGACGTCGCGACGCCGTACTCGTGTCCGCTGCCGGCGCGGGCAGCGTCGTTCTTGGCCTATTCCTGAAGTCCATGTTCACGCGCGAGCGGCCGGAAGCGGCCTGGCGCCTAGCCGAAGCGCACGGCCCGGGATTTCCCTCGACGCAGACCTTGTTCGCCACCGCGCTCGCGCTGTCGCTGGCGATCGTCGTTTTCCGCACGGCCGCGCGGCCAAGGGACCGTGCCATCGCCCTTGGCCTGGCCCTGATCGCGGCTGGCCTGGTCGGCGCGAGCAGGATCTATCTGGGCGTTCACTGGACAAGCGACGTTCTCGCGGCCTGGAGCGCGGGCGCGGCCTGGGCCGGGCTTTGCGGATTGGCGACGACCGCTAGGCGGACCTGAAGGCTTGCCGCTAAGGACCTGGTGTCTTCGATGTCGGCTGTAATCGATCAAGCCGATCTGGACATGGCTTTGAAGCGCCGGGGCCCCAACACGGAGGGCGTGTCAAACCTCCCGGACCCTGGCCATGAAACTGATCCCAATCATGCTCGCCGCCGGCTTGGCTGCGGGATGCTCTCCCCAAACTGAGACGCCGGCCCAAGTCACCGGCGCCAGCGACATCGAGGTGGGTCGCTACCTCGTCAAGGTCGGCGGGTGTAATGACTGCCACACGCCCGGCTTCGTCCGCGACGGCGGCAAGACCCCCGAAGAGCAGTGGCTGATGGGAAGTCCGGCGGGTTTCCATGGCCCATGGGGTGTGACCTACGCGGCAAACCTGCGACTGACCGTTCAGAACCTCTCGGAGGAGGACTGGGTCGCCATGCTCAAGACACGCACGGATGGGTCGCCGATGCCCTGGCCTTCGACCCATGCGATGAGCGACGACAACAAGCGCTCGCTGTATCGCTACATCCGCTCATTGGGCCCCACGGGTCCGGCGGTTCCGGCACGATTGGCGCCGGGTGAAAAGCCAACGACCCCCTACATCGATATGACACCGGTCTTCCCCGAGCCGAAGTGAAGCAGGACGTCTTGGCCGGGAACGGCCAAGGCGCTGCAACCGATCAAAACGCCCAATTTCCGACCAACTCGCAGCATCCTGGCGCGGCCGGGATGACAGCGTTCGATAGCGTTGTCATGATCTCCGCCGCCACCTCAGGACGTGATCGCGCCGCGCTCTTCGGCCATGGGGCGAGGCAGCATTGTCGCGGCGCCTGGAGGACGGTCGGCGCGCGCTCAGTTTCTGATTGTCAGATGTCCAAACCGCAGCCCTCATCCCTCCTCGACCCGACGGATTTTCCGGCTCCGACAACACGGGCCTTGCAGGCGCGAACGCGCCGGTCGGCCCTAACGATTACGCGGTTTTCCCCGCAGGCTCAGTCTGGCCCCCAGGCCTTCTCGGTTCGAGACCCGGACGGCTTCCTTGTTCTCTTTCAGCTGAAGGACCATCCGGCTCACGATTTCTGGATCGACGGGCGATACGCGCCCGCGCCCGACAGCCCTGAGGGCTCCGTCCACATCGTCGATCTGAACCGTCGGCCGATCGAAATCATCGCCGCGCCCGTCGATACTTTGCTCATCAAGATACCGCGTCTCGTCCTGAGTGACCTTGCCGAGGAAATCGGCGCAGCGCCGGTCGAGACGCTTCAGGTCACGGTCGACTGGCAGACGATCGATCCGGTCCTTGCGGCCGCGCGTCCGTCGCTGTTGTCGGCTTTGGACGCCGGAAGTCCTGCGAGCAACCTGGTCGTCGACCATCTTGGCTTGGCCTTGGCCGGCCACATTGCCCACGCGTACGGCGGCATGCGCCCGCATGTATTCCGGACCGGAGAGCTGGCGCCCTGGCAGCTGACGCGCGCCAAGTCGCTGCTGGCCGATAACCTGCGCAAGGAGATGTCTCTTCCGGAAGTGGCCGAGCAGTGCGGGCTATCGGTGGCGCACTTCTCACGGGCGTTCAAGATTTCGACGGGCCAGGCGCCCCATGCCTGGCTACAGGCGCGACGGCTGGACTTGGCTCTAGACCTGCTGAAGGGCGACCTGTCGCTCGCCGAAATCGCCATGGCCTGCGGCTATGCCGATCAGAGCCACTTTAGCCGCCTGTTCAAGCGCGCCACTGGGCATGGCCCGGGCGCCCATCGCCGCCTCCTGACGGCTGAGCGGATCGCAATCGGGGGCCGATGAGAGACGCTTGACCGAGTCTGCTCTCGAGGGAGGCCGGGTCGGGATTAAAGCGCGGCCAGCCCAGTCTCACCGGTGCGGATACGGATGGCGGAGGCCACGTCCAGGACGAAGATCTTGCCATCCCCGATCGAGCCGGTCGCGGCGGCTTCCTGGATGGCGACCAGGGCGCCCTTGACCGCGGCCGCCGGCATCACCGCCTCGATCTTGATCTTCGGGATCAGCGGCACCTCATATTCGGCGCCGCGATAGATCTCCAGCTTGCCCTTCTGGCGACCAAAGCCCCGAACCTCGGAGATGGTGAGCCCTTCGGCGCCCGCTTCGGCCAGCGCCTGGCGCACCGCGTCCATCTTGAAGGGTTTGACGTAGGCGACGATCATTTTCATGCACTGGTCGCGGACCTTGCGCCGCGCTCCGCTTGGTGGGATGGGGCCGTCCTTCACGGGCGGGCCGTCACTCTGGTTTCGCCGGACTTCACGGCGATGTCGCCGAGCGTGGATCCTGTTACGCCCGCAACGGAGACTGTGCGGACGCACGCCGGAACCGTCGCGTGCCGCTATTGCGGAGCGTAAGGGCGCGCCGCTTCATGGCGAATGAAGCCGTGGGTCGCATCGGCCGCGCCCATGATCATGAACTGTACGGCCATGGCGCACAGGATCAGCCCCAGTACGCGCACGGTCACCGTCATGCCGACCCGGCCCAGGAGCCGGGAAATGAGCGGCGTCGCCCACAGCACCGCGACGACGGCCACGGCGGCGGCGCAGATGCCGCCCATGCCCGCGGCCATGGCGTTCAGACCCATGGAACGGGTCTCGCTGGCATACATCACCACGGTCGAGATGGCGCCCGGACCGATCAGGATGGGGATCGCGAACGGGACGAGGATCCTCTCGAACAACCGCCGCGCATAGCTTGGGTGATCGGCGAGCGACGCCAGCTCCTCGTTCTGGTCGCCGCCGGTCAGGTCGTTGCGCGCCATGTCCAGCCCGAGCAGAAAGAGGATCGCGCCGCCCGCGATCCGAAACGCGGACAGCGAGATGCCGAAGACCTGAAGAAGCGCCAGGCCGGAGAGGTAGAAGAGCCCCAAAAGTCCGATGATGAATACGCCGATGTAGACGGCGATCCGACGACGGGCGCCTGGCCTTGCACCCGCGGTCATGGCCGCGAAGACGGGCAGATTGCCGATCGGGTTGATCAGGGCGAAGAGCGCCACAATGAAGTTGAGCGCGAGATATTGGATTGACATAGGAAGCATCTCTTGCGGCGGGGGGGCGCAACACCAAAGCTAGATCCGATGGGGGATTGCGGCGCCGGACGAAGTTTCGGCCAGTCGGTCGCGTTTCCGGCTCAAATAAGGTTTCGCGACCCAGGCCGATTGATCGTTTCTGCGACGTCCAAGCCAATGACGCGCAAACCCAAGTATTGCCCACGTCCTAGGCGATGACCGCGCAGCGACACTAAGGAATGTCGATTTTGTTCGGGGCGTTACTGTCGGAGCAGAATTGATCAATCCTGCACACGCGGGCTTTGCTAAGTGGTCGTAGTCCTTGCCGGGGGGCTAAGGATCGACCGCCCTCCTCATGCCTGGCCTGTGGCCGAGGCGTGGATCCAGGCTCGTTGAACGCCCCGCCAGGCGCAGCCGCGATGCGAGCGCCGTAAACGCAGGATTTTGCGCGTGATCGCTCCTCGCCACCCCGTCAACGCCTTCGTCGAGGAAGCCGGCGTCACCGCCGGCCTTACCGTGAAGACCCGTCGCTGCGCGGTGAGCCTGACGCGATTGCAGCGCAGCGCCGACGAGGGGATCGCGATCGCGGCTCCGCCCGAGGAAGCCCATATCGTCGTCTACCAGGTCCGTCCTCACCCCTCGCACCTTCTCTGGCTCGATGGTGCTGCCGGCCACACCGGCGACATTCAGCGCAGCGGCACCAACATCCTGGACCTGCGCGCCGCGCCCACCGCGCTCTTGGGCCCGAAGGTCGACAGCCTTCATCTGCGAATTCCCAAGACCGCCCTTGAAGATCTCGCCGCCGACGCGGATCGGTCGATCGACGGTCTCCACGCGCCCGACGGCTGGTCGACGCTGGACCCGATGATGTCCAGGCTTGAGCCCCTCATCGTCGAAGTCCTCAAGCGCGCCGGGCCCGCCGAGCGGCTGCTGGTCGATCACCTGATCCTGTCGCTGAGCTCCCACGTCGCCGACACCTACGGCGTGGGTGGGGCCGTGAAGACCCACAAGGGCGGCCTAGCGCCCTGGCAGGTCAAGCGCGCCAAGGAGATGATCGCTTCAGACCTCGCCGCCGAAACGCCGCTTGTCGAAATCGCCGCTGCCTGCGGCTTGTCGGCGGCGCACTTCGCTCGCGCCTTCAAGGCCTCCACGGGTCTGACGCCCCATGGCTGGCTGCAGGCTTGCCGGGTGGATCGCGCCAGAGCGCTTTTGGACGGCCGCTCCGCCCGGATCAGTTGCGTCGCTTCCGAAAGCGGCTTTTCCGATCAGAGTCACATGAGCCGTGTCTTCAAGCGCGAGATGGGAATGAGCCCGAGCGCCTATTCGCGCCTGCATGGCGCCGGGACCCGCTTTCAGTAGGCGGTGAAGCGCTCGCGCATGGCCGCCTCCTCCAGCCGGATCCGGACCCATAGCAGCGCGCCATAGACCGGCACGGCCCATGCGAGGGTGACGACGGCGTGGAGCGCCAGGCATAGCCCAACCAGCTCGGGCCCGATCGCCAGCATGTAATTGGGATGGCGAAAGGTTCGAAACAGCCATGTGCGCACCAGGACATGGTCTGGGGCGATGAAGACCTTGACCGTCCAGACGCGCCCCAGATCGCGAATGACGAGCGCAAGCATGACCGCGCCGAACCCATAGAGCACGAGGCCCGCGGCGGCGAAGCCGTCCAGCCGAAAGCCCCTGACGGCCCCCTCGCCGATCGCGCCCAGATAGATCGCGACATGGGCGACGGTGAGCGCCAGACTATTGCGGGCCCCGACCTCGACGGCGCCTGCCCGCCGAAGACTCGCTTCGTTCGCGCGCGAACGCGCAAGACTCGCAAGCCGCCAGCCGACGGCGAGCACCACGAAGGCGCCCCAGGCGAAAGCGGACGTCGTCGCTAACGGCATGGCCGGCGCCCCGGGCAAAAGCCATGCGGAAACTCGCCACACGCCTGACGTCGCCTGCTCACAGCGTCTTCTCATAGAGACGGTAGGTCTTGTAGATCCGCGCGCCCATCGCCTCGGAAATGCGGCGCATGGGCATGTTGTCCTCGAGAATCCAGGAGAACTCGAACTTGTCGTAGCCCAGGGCGATTCCGGCGTCGCGGCCGGCGTTCATCAGGTGGAACGGTAGGACCTGACCGCGGAGGCTGTCGGCGAACTTCTTCTTTAGGCCCATCAGCGGAATGCGGATCGACTTCACACGCTTGACCTTCAGCCGCCACAGGAGCCTGGCCCAGCCGAAGGGCAGCAGCTTGCCTTTCAGGCCCTCGATGGCCTCGTTGACGTTGGGCAGCAGCACGATGAAGGCGGCCACCTCGCCGTCGATCTCGGCGAACAGCACCAGGCGCGGATCGATCACGTCCTTGAGCGCCTTGCCCAGCTGGGCCGTCTCGGCCTCGGTGGTCGGCACGAAGCCCCAGTTCTCCGACCAGGCGTCGTTGAGGATCGAGGTCAGGGCTTTGACCTCCTCGTCGTAGCGCTTCATGTCCAGTTGGCGCATCGTGACGCCCGCCGGCAGACCACGCTTGATCCGGCGCACCACCACGGGCGGCAGGGCGGCGCGAGGATCGCAGACATAGGCGTAGACGTCCTTGGCCTTGACGTAACCCTGCTCCTCGACACGAGCGCCGGCATAGCGCGGATCATGGCCCATCATCACCATCGGCTTGCTATCGAAGCCGTCGACCAGCAGGCCGACCTCCTCGTTGATCGACAGGTTGAAAGGTCCAAGCGCCTGGGTGCAGCCGCGCTCCCTCAGCCAAGCCTCGGCGGTGCGCAACAGCAGGCCAAAGACCTCGGGATCATCCTCGCCGGCGATCATGCCGAAGTTTCCAGTCTTTCCCGCGCCTGACTCGGTGGCCAGCCGATCGATCTGGGCGCTGATCCTTCCCACGTCGCGTCCGTCGCGAACGGCCAGCCACAGCTGGACTTCGGCGTGGTCGAAAAACGGATTGGTCTTTGGCGTAAGCGCCGCCATGCGTTCGTACATCAGCGGCACGACCCAGTTGGGGTCCTCGGCGTTCAGCCGATTGGGCAGATCGATGAAGCGCCTGAGCTCTGCGGCCGAGCGCACCGGCGCCAGCATCAGATCCGAGGGCGCCGGCGTATCAAAAGCCATGGGCTCTGCCTTTTCGCATGATGAAGGCGCCACCGCGGCCCCCTCGATGACGTAAGGTCCGTTGAACCAGCCGGTCACCACGATCAGGTCGCCCACCTGGGTATGAGGTGGGGCGAAGCTCAGCAGGCATCGGCGGAGAAACTGCCGCATGGTCCCCCTCCCCTGCCAAGCGTCGTCTCCAAGCCGCTCGCCCCTTTGGCGACGGCCCCGACCAGGCTGCGTTCCCGGAGGCGCGATTAAGCAGCTTTGATCGCCTCGATTAAGTTCTGGGATGAAACCTGAGGCTTAGAAATGGCTACAACTGAAATATAAACCGTCCTGCGAGAGAACTTTCCAGCGCGACCAGCGACTTACTTTCTCTACAGTCTACACCTCGGCAGCACCGCTCGATTGACGGACCAGCGGACCACAGCCGTAGCCATCTTTCCGAACAGCGGTTTCATCTGTAACGAAAGAGCGCCCCAGACCGCACGCGCCTCGTCTATGCAGCGGCCCGTCAATGACCAGCTGCGGCGCAAGGCGCGCCACGGCGCCAACGATCTGGAGTTCTTCATGTCCATCTTTCCCGGCCGCGCGCTCGCCGGCGCGCTTCTCACGCTGATCCTGGCCGCCCCTCTGACGGCGACCGCCGAAACGACCGTCGTGCGCGACGCACAGGGCCGGGCCTGCAAGCTCGTCAGCGTGCCGCGCGCCGTTCACAAGGGCCCGCAAGCCGTCAACGCCTATTCCTGCGGCGGCGTGATCCGGGCGCTGCGTGATCCGACCCTGACGCGCTCGACTGACGAACGCTCGCAGAACGGCGATCAGGCCTGCCGCACGGCCACGGCTTCGGAAGCCCAAGGCGACGCTCGGGCCAAGACGCGGTCGGACTGCGCCCAGTGACGGGCGCCCATGGCGCACCCCGGTGCGCCATGCCGCTCTCGTCGGAAGGGCCACGCGGATCCGACCCGCACTCCGCGACCCAGCGTCCCCGCCTGCACAGGCGCCGAACCAGAGCCTGGAACGCCAACCCCGAGGCTGCGCGCGCTGTGGAGAGCCCCCGCGCCAGCGGACGCTTAGGCGCGCCGCTCCAGACCCTCATCGAGCCCCCAAGTCTCGACAGCGCCGGCTTTCAGAAACACCCCGCTTAGCCGCGTCGCCTTGTCGACCGCCGCGCCCCCTTCGCCACCCGAGACCGCCGCGATCATCTGGTGGATCTGTGCGCGAAGCCCGTTCAGCTGGCTCGGAAATCCTAGGATCAAGCTGACCTTGCGCGGTTCGCGCTCATGCGCCAGCCGATGGGACATTCGCGTCACGATGGCGTCGGTCAGCTGGTCGTACGCACCGATAAGGCCAGCGCCGCCATGGCGAACCTCGGGAACATTGACGCCGAGGACCGCGCGGCGTCGCGGTCCGCCGAGTCCCTCGAAGAAGCTGTCGAAGCCCGCCATCAGATCGGCCTTGCAGATCACGAGCTCGACGCTCAAGGGCGAGGCCAAGGCGCGCGAGAGGGTCGATAGGCGCTCGCGAATTCGCCAAGCCTGATCGATGATCCGCGCCTTATCGAGCGTCAGCAGCATGTCGACGCCGATGGAGACGATGACGCCGCTTGGTGGGCGCGCGGACGCCGCCTGGCGCAGCGCGCTCAGGATCTCCGCCCGAACCGCTGACCTCTGTTCAGAAAATCCGCCGGCAGGCGCGACAAGGACGGCCTCGTCGTCAAACCATCGGGGTTGATCCAGACGGTCGCGACCGAAGGGCTGGCGCTCAGGCGGCCTTGGGAGCCATCGCTGCGGGGCAATGCCGCCATCGGGCCCGATGACCACGTACCAGGCCCGCCCCTCCAGCCGGCCGCGGGCTGGTGGAACGCGGGAATGCGCCAGCCGGCCGGACGCTTGGAGGCAGGCCTCCGGCTGCCGAAGAGCACGAAACGGATGGCTCTTGGCCCGGTTGGGGCCCGGCGCGGCCGTCATGGTCGAGGCGAACGTGATCCGGGGGTCGGTCGGCGCGCCGCGCAAGCCAGCCAGGAACGTCGCCACGCCGCGTCCCGATGATGACACCTTTCCGGACCACGGGCTCGTCGGGGCCACGACGCCGAAGGCGCGACTGACGCCTTGGGCCATGCGCCGCCCCCTTTCCGCCCTGGCGCTCTCGCCGCCGATAAACCCGGTCACCAGGCAGGCATGGTAGAGATCGATCAGTTCGGCCCGAGCCGATGGCGTTCGCAGCATTTCGTCGAGCAGATCGTGGAATCGCTGCGGGTCGATGCACCTGCCGAATGCGGTGCGGACCAGGGTGCGGCGCGCCCACTCGGCGCCGTCGGCGCCGGTGCGCGGCAAAGCCTGGGCGGCATCGTCGACCGTCGCAAATACTGCGAAACGAGCGCTCTGAAGGGTTTCTGCGTCCCGGTTCAGGCTGGCGAGACGATCATCGAAGGCGGCGGCCAGCGCCATGGCCCTCCGGTGTAGCTCCGGAAGCCCGCCGCGCGGCCGCTTGGCCTGGACGCCGGCAACGAGGCAGAGAAGCGGCGCGGCGGCCTCAAGCAGATGGTTTCGACGATCGATCCGGGGCGTCGACGGACCGGCTTGGTCGGCCGGCTGCGACCAGGAGCGCGCTTCCACGGCGCCGGCCAAACGCGTCCCGCGTGGCGGAACCTGCGCAAGCGCCGTGACCGTCGTCCCCCACCCTGACGACACCCGCCTGGACGGCGCGGTCATCTATGGGGCTCCCGCCCGGGGCGGGCAGCGGGCGAAGCCCATACCCGGCGGAACGGGCCGCGTGCGGCGACGGATCGACCTAGGATGGGTTCAAGGTTGACGGCGCGGCGCAGCGCCGTCGCACGTCTTTTGACAAACTTCATCAAGGCCTCCACGCGCACCGCGATCAGCTCGATCCGAGCCGTCGGCTGTGGTGGTCCTCGCCGGTTGCAGGACCGTGTCGTCAGACCAGGACAGGGTTACGATCGTAGTGGGAAGCTCACTCGAGGATTCACGGCGAGTATCTTGAAGAATTCGTGCAGCGCTGCTCCCCATGCGGCGCATGCGGTGCGCCGGAATTCAATACCCATGATGGGCGACCGATCATGACGTCTCTCCAGCGCCCGAAAAACTCTGAGGATGGCAGCGCCTGCGCGGTGAAACGCGCTTGTCCGCATGATGACGCAAGCCGGTTACAGCTGAAACCCTTTACGCGTTGCGGCGCGAGCGGTGCTGGCCGATAGCTGGTCGCAAGAAGCGCCGGACCTCCGCCGCGAGCCTCCCCGAGAGCCTCGCCACCCGAAGCGCTCGATCAGGCCTGACGACACCCCCCTTTGTGTCAGGCGACAACTGGGGATGCCGTGACCGCGAGCACACGACATCCTCTCGACTCATGGCGCCTTGTCCCCCCGACGCCGCGCCAAGCTGGGCCCTACCCTCCCAGGAGAGATCGAAATTGCGGCGGGCCCGAGCGCCCGCCGCTCTTTTCGCTGCCCCTACGGCCGCTGGATCGCGGCCAGGTCCGCCGCTCCGGCGCGCGACCCTTCAAGATCCTCCAGGAGCACCACGCCTTCCTGTTCATTGGGGTCGGTGCGGGCGATGACGGCCACGAAGGGGATATCGGCGTCGTTGTAGGGCAGATGCGGCATGTTGGCGGGGATGTAGAAGTAGTCTCCGGCTCGGATCCAGGCGTGCTCTTCGAGATCCTGGCCGTACCAGCACCCCGACACCCCTTCGATGGCGTAGATCGCCGTCTCGTGCCGCTCGTGCTTGTGGGGCTTGCCCCGGGCCCCGGGCGGGAGGGTCAGGGTCTGCATGTGGATCGCCTTGGCCCCGACCGTTTCGGCCGAAACGCCGACCTCGTAGGTCAGGCCCTGCTTGCCGACCACGGGCGCGCCAGGGCGCACGACCCGACAGGTCAAGACTGGTTCTCCGCTCATCATCACGTCTCCGGCGCGCCCACCGTTGCAGATCGATCGCGGCGCGCGCGCGACGGGTCCGGGACCTCATCGGTCCCTTCCAGCCCTAGCCGATAGCCGGTCGGCCCGGGCGAAAGCTCGCCTACAGCTGTAACCTCGAGGTCGGTTCAGGATCGATCGGCGCGGGCGTGCGCCAAGCGGCGCGGCCGATTGATCGCCTCGACCATGAGCCTGGCCAGATCCGCCGAGCTCAGCGGACACGCAGCCAGACTGCAGTCGCTGAGGGACGCGGCCAGCGCGCGAAGGGATTTGACGGAGGAAGCGCCCACCTCGGCGATCACGACCAATCCAAGGTCGGCGCTGGCCCGCCGAAGGTCCAGGATGACATTCTCGTCCTCGGTTCGGACAGCGATCGCGTCGAAGCGTTCGGGCCAGTCGCGCAAGTTCGCGAGTGCGCGCGCGGGTTCAACGAAGCCGACGGGCTCGTAGCCCAGGGCGGCCAGGCGTTCCTCGTCCCGGCCCAGCGCCGCCGCATCGGGACAGACCAAAAGGACCGTCTCGCCACGACCGCAGGGCAGGACTTCCGGCGACGGAGCCTGGCTCTGGGACGGAAACCACACCTCGAAGACCGCGCCCTGCCCTGGCTCCGACCACACGCTAACGGCCCCGCCAAGTTCCCTGGCCGTCTCGGCCGTGGTCGCAAGACCCAGGCCGTTACCCTGGGCGCGGGTCGTGAAGAACGGCTCGAAGATGCGCGCCATCGTCGCCTGGGACATGCCCGCGCCCTGGTCGGCCACCCGCAGCACCACGTAGTCGCCGGCCATCAGCACGCCGCTGGAGAGCTCGACGGGCGCGCGGTTGACGCGCCGACAGAGCGCCAGCCTGACCGCGCCGCCGGGACCCATGGCCTGAACGGCGTTGGTGGCCAGGTTCATGATGATCTGCTGCAGCCGCTCGGGATCGCCGCAGACGGAATGGTCCTCGTCATCGCTCTCGGTGATGAAGCGCGCCGTCCGGCCATGGGCCGCTCGAAGCAACGCCACGCTCTCGGCGAGCAGCCCGCTCAGATCGACGCGCTGCGGCGGCGACGAGGAACGGCCGCCATAGGCCAGGATCTGATCGACGAGGCGGCGCCCGCGCGCGACGGCGCCCGTGATCTCGCGGGCGTATCGCGTCCGGGATCGCGGGCTCGCGCTCGTCGCCGCCGCCATCTCCGCATAGCCGCCGATGGCGCTGAGAATGTTGTTGAAGTTGTGGGCGATGCCGCTGGCGAACCCACCGATCGCCTCCATCCGCCCGGCGTGCTGCAGGCGCGTCTCCAGAGCCACGCGCTGCTGCTCGACCCGGGCGCGGCGAATGGCGCCCGAAAGGACGTCCAGGGCAAGGCGCATCACGCCCCGATCGGCGGGCTGAACCTGGACCTCGCCACGAAAGCGGGCGAAGCCCAGAACGCAGCGCTCGCCGCGCTCGTTGCTCACCACCATCGCCACGACATGGGCGCGCCGTATAGGATGCTCTGCATGCTCGCGCCAGGGCCAGTCGGCGTAACCGTCGAAGACCCCGTCGTGACTGGCTTGCGCGGCTTCGGCCAAGGCCTTGGCCGGTGTCGCCCAGTCGCCCCTCTGGCTCTGCGGCAGGATCGGCCAGATGCGAGCGCAGCCATAGACCCCTTCCCCGAAAAGGAACGCCGCATCGCCCTCGACATGAGCCGCGAGCTTGGCCAGGCCCGCATCGATCCGTCCCTTGGCCTCGTGAGGTCGCGCGGCGATGATCTCCGCCGACATGGCCACGACGTCGTGCTCGAAGGCCGATCGCCGCCTTAGCCCCGCCAGATGGGTGGCCAGCTTGAAGGCGAGATCGGCGATCACCAGGGTGAGGATCAGGGCCGCAGCATAGAGGGCGAAGCGATAGCGCTGCGCGGTCCGCTCGGCTTCGCCGCGCTCCTGGGCGATCCGGGCCCGAAGCTCGGCGCGGGCGGCGGTGTCGTCCTCGGCCAGCAGCCTGGCGAGATCCTGGTCCGTCTGGGGAAGGAGCCGCCGCAGAAGACGCGCATGGCTCAGCAGCACCGCGCGGGCCTCCCGTTCGGCCGCGGAGACCGCCGGGCGGGCGGCCAGATCCCGGATTCGCCGGTCGACCAGCGCCTGGGTATCGGGCGAGGTGTTGAGGGTCAGCCGCAGCATGGCGCCCGAAAGTCTGGCCTCCTCGACATTGGGCCCAGCCGGACGATCGGCCTTGGCGCTAAGCGTGGAAAAATAGGCCAGGCTGTTCTGGAGGAGCGCGCTGTTGCTCTTCAAGGTTTCGGTCAAGGCGGCCTGACGCGCGGCCGAGGCCCGCAAGCGTGCGACCAGGGGGTCGTTGCTCTGGCTGCCGGCCGAACCGGCCAGACGCGCCAGGGCGGCGTCGAGGGCAGCGACGTCGCGCACCAGCGGATCGAACGATTGCAGCAGACCCGCCCTTACGCTGATCACATCGCGCCGTAGGAGGTGCTGAGCGCTTTCGAAGCTCTCGAGGCCGCGCTCCATGGTTTCGAGCCTTGCCGTGCGTGGCTGCAGGCTATTGAGCAGAAGGCTGGTCAACAGCAGGATCACCAGCGCAGCCAGGAGAAACAGGCCAGGCCGCCTCATCGAGGCTTCGCCGGTGTTACCGGACGATCGCGGTATTCGCCGTCCAAGCTTCGTAGAAAGGCGGAGATGTCGCTCGCTTGAGCGGGGGTCAGGACGCGATTGAGCTGGGCGCGGCCCATCGCCCGCACCGCGTCCTCGAGCGTCTTGGCGCTGCCGTCGTGGAAATAGGGCGCCGTGGCCGACACGTTCCGCAGCGAGGGCACGCGCAGCACCGGCGAGTCCGCATCCGCCAGCGGATGGAAGACGCCGCTGCGCTGGAAGAGGTTGCCCCCGACATTGACCCCCTGGTGGCATGAGGCGCACCCGGCCGACTGGAAGAGCCGGTAGCCGCGCTGCTCGCTGGCTGAGAGCGCCTTCGTCTCGCCCATCAAGTACCTGTCGAACCGGGAGCCGGGGGTGGTGAGCGTGGCCTCGTAGCGAGCCAAAGCCCGCAGAATGTCTTCCGGCCTCGGATCGCGACCGTAGGTCTCGCGGAAGCGGGCGGCCATTGCGGCGTCCTTGGCCAGGACGTCCGCCGCCCTGGTCAGGTCGCTGTTCATGATCGAGGGGTTCTGGATGGAGGCGCGCGCCTGGTCTTCGAGGGTCTGGGCGTTGCCCGACCAGTTGAAGCGGAAGTTCTTCGCCGCGTTGAAGACCGTGGGCGTATTGACCGG
Source organism: Caulobacter endophyticus (assembly GCF_029543245.1). Taxonomy (GTDB): domain Bacteria; phylum Pseudomonadota; class Alphaproteobacteria; order Caulobacterales; family Caulobacteraceae; genus Caulobacter; species Caulobacter endophyticus_A. Next base: position 21,573 of record NZ_JARQWV010000032.1, on the reverse strand, counting down.
GAGGGTCCGTCCCTGCGGGGTCAGGTCCCTGGCGCGCTCGCTGGCGCCGTTGGTGGCGACGTCGTGGCAGGTAATGCAGGCGCGTGCGCCGTCGCCCGAGAGTCGCGTGTCGGCGAACAGCGCCTCGCCAAGCGCGACCTCACGCGCGTCCTGGCTGGAGGACGGCGGGCGGTCGAGCGGCATCGCCGCAAAGGGGCCGCCTGGCCGTCCGACGGACGGCTCCGTGACGGGGGCGCCTTCCCCTACGCGCGATGGCCGCTGGGCGATCACCGCCACGACGGCGATGGCCGCCGCGCTCAGGACGATCAGCCTTTTCACGGGATCTCGACGACCGCCTTGAAGACGTAGCCCACGCCGCGGATCGTCTCGATCAGGCGCGGTTCGCTAGGATCGGTTTCAAGCTTGCGGCGAAGGCGCAGGATCTGGACGTCGATGGACCGATCGAAGACGTCGTCATGGATGCGCGTGGCCCGCAGCAGGTGCTCGCGCGACAAGGGTCGGTTGGGGGCGTCGAGAAACGCCTGAAGCAGACCGTACTCGCCCTTGGTCAGCAGGATGGGCTCGCCTTCTCCTCGGCGGATGGTGTGGGCGCTGCGGTCAAGCTCCCAGGCGCCGAACCGAATGCGGTTGCGCCCACGCATGCGCTTGAGATCGACCGCGCCGCCGCCCCGGCGCAGGATCGCCCGCACGCGCGCCAGCAGCTCGCGAGGGCTGAAAGGCTTGTTGACGTAGTCGTCCGCTCCCAGCTCCAGCCCGACGATGCGATCGATTTCCTCGCGCCGATGGCCCGTGGTGATGATCACGGGCACGTCCGACTGGGCCCTGATCAGGCGCAGCAGATCAAGGCCATCGTCCTCGCCCAGCTGAAGGTCGAGAATGATGACATGCGGCTCGGCCCGCAGCTTTTCCGCCATCTCCAGGCGGTTGGCCGCCACCGAGGGCTTGAGGCCATTATTCGAGAAATACTCGCGCAGCATACTCTGCATGGCGCGATCATCATCGACGATCAGGATTTTAGCAGACGCCATCAGGGTCCCGGCGGTCGGAAATGCTGTGACCATATTCATTCATTTTGATCCCGTTTACTCAAATCAAAAGCGGATTCATCTGAAATCCATTCATTTCATCTGTATTGCGAAGCTCCCTCCCCGACATCGAGTTGAAGTTCGCAGCCGCCTAGACACGCCGCGCTGCCGACTTTCGCGCCAGCCGGGCCGTGCGGCCCGCTATTCGATGGAGAGCCACCGTGAAAACCAAACTGTTCGCCCTCGCCCTGGCGCTGGGCGCTGGATCCTGCGCCAGCACGGCCCTGGCCGACGACGGCCGCTTCTATGTGGGCGGCTTCGCGGGCGTGAACCTGGGCGAGGAGCAATCCTTCTCGGGCGCCAATCTGGCGGGCGCTCCGCGCCGGATCGACGCGCCCCAGGACGACGGCGCCCTGGCGGGCCTGGTCGTCGGCTTCGTCGCCAGCGAAGGCGACTGGGGCCGCCTTCGGTTCGAAGCCGAACTGGCCTCGCGCAAGAACGACGTCGAGAAGCTCACGCTGAACGGCGTCCAACGCCGCCTGATCGACGGCGAAAGCCAGGTCACCACCCAGATGGTCAACGTCGCCTATGACACTCCCCGCTGGGGCAAGCTGCGCGGCATGATCGGCGCGGGCGTGGGCGCGGCCAGCTTCGACTACGATATCCAGTACGACGTCGGCGGCGTGCCCGGCGCGCCCGCGGGCGCCCCCATCGGGCCGATCATCAACATCCCGACCAGCGCGTCCGGGCGCCTGGCGTATCAGGCGATGATTGGCGGACAGTATGAACTCTCGCCGTCCTGGGAATTGACGGCCGAGCTGCGCTATCTGTGGGGCGACGACCACAAGGTCGAGCGCTTCAACCAGACGACCGGCGCGCTGGATTCGGTCCTGGACGCGACCTACGAGAGCTCCGCCGTGACGATCGGCGTCCGTCACCGCTTCTAGATGAGGCGACCGCGGCCGGCTGGGGCCGGTCGCGGCACGTCCCCACCGGCGGGCGTCATCGCGGCGCGCCGCCGAGGCGACCAGGCCCGTACCCACGCGGGCCCGGCGTCTGTATGCGCGGGACTGCCCCAACGGATTGACTCGCCTTCCTGGCTCACGCCGAGCGGCGCAAGGCATCGCTACCGATTTCAATGACTTGCCGGAGCGGTGGCTTTAGTCGGCTCAGGGTGAACGCCGATTGACGACTTCTGCTGGGATCGGTCGTTCAGCGGCGCCGAATGGCTGGTCCGCCTCCCCGCCGCGCGGCTCCGCCTCCGCCTCTCCCCCCAGTCGCCCAGGCCGGCGTCAGGCAAGCTCGGCCGCCGGACCGCTACAGCGGTAACCCGACCTGGCTTTCCAGACACCCGTATGAAGCCGTCGGCGGTGAGAACCTGGCGTCGACGGCGCCGAAGATCGGCGTCCCAGACCGAGCCGACGACATGGAACAGAAACAAGACGCCGCCGGGGCGGCTCGCCCCACCGTTCGGCCTCGCCGGAGCTCCCCGCCCGCCCACCTCCCACCAGAGCCCCCACGGTGTCCATGGCCCTCGCTCGTCGCCGGCCTGATCGTGCTGGCGCTTTGGGCTGGCGCCCTGGTCGTGAGCGGCCGCGTCGCGGAGCGCTACACGCGGGCGCCCGGCTCCGAAACGCTCTTCACGCTCATGGCCCATGCGCTGGGTCTCAGGAGCTGGCAGCCGCGGTAGGCGCCAAGCTGGCCCAAGGCGGCGGTATTCCGCGGCCACGGCCGGGACCGCGCTCCACGCGCGAGCGGGCCGATCGCCGCGGATCCCGGTGAGCGATCGGCCGACGGCGACTAGACGATCCCGGCGCCGCTCCTGATGACGCCGCGGACGCTCTCGCGCCGCCCCAGAGGCAGGGTCGCCAAGAATGCGATCAAGGCGATCGGCATCAGCAGCGCGAGCACCTGGCCGGCCGTGCCGCCGGCCGTCAGCAGGAGGCCGGCCATCAAAGGGCCAGCCAGGGCGCCAAGCCGGCCGGCGGCGACCGAAGCGCCGGCCCCCGTCCCCTTCATCGACGGCGGATAGGGTTCGGCTGACAGACCATAGAGGACGAACTGGGCGCCGATCACGAAGAAGCCGGCCAACGCCGCCGCCGCGATCGGCGGTACGAACCCGCCGGCCAGGACGGCCAGGCCAAGTCCAAGCCCGCCATAGACGCAGACCAGAAGGAGGCCGCGACGCAGATGGTTGAGAAGCGCGCCCAGAACGAGCGTGCCAACGGCGCCAGCCGCGCTGAAGGCCGCCGCCGCGAGCAGGGCTTCGGGGCGAGCCAGCCCTCGCGAGATCATCAGGGTCGGGAGCCAGTTAAGGAGAAGATAGAGGACCACCAGGGTGCCGAACGAGCTGACCCACAGCGCCAGCGTCGGCACCGCGCGCCCCCCGCCAAACAGCACCGTCGACGTCGACGCCGAGCGCAACGGCGCGGGCGAGGCCAGATCGAGGCTCTGGGGCATCGTCGGCTCGCGCATGACCCAAGCCACGACGACGGCGAGCATGATGGGCGTAATCCCGCCGACGTGGAAGATCGCCGTCCAGTCCAGGCCCGGCTGGGCTGCGACGAGCGCCCCCGCCAGCGCGCCGCCAAGCGGCATGCCGGCCGTCACCATCGTCACGCGGCGCGCCTGGGTCCTGGGATCGCCGCTCGCCGCGACGAGCGCGATGAGGACGGGAAAGGCCCCGCCCAGGCCCAGGCCGGTCAGGAAGCGCATGGCCAGGAGACTGTGTACGTCGGGGGCCAGGGCGGTGGCGATCGAGAAGCCGCCGAAGACCATGAGCGCTGTGACCAGAAGTCCCTTGCGGCCGATAAAATCGGACAGACGCCCGCACAGGATCGCGCCCAGCAGCAGTCCCAGCGTGCTGGCGGAGAACACCATGCCCAGGGTCTGCGGCGACAACGAATAGGCTTTGGCCAGCTGCGGCGCGGCCAGCCCGGCCGATTGGAGATCGTAACCCTCGACCAGGGCGGCGAGAAAACACAAGGCCGGCGTTACGAGCGTGTTGGAGACGGATCGAGCCATGATGGAGTTTCCGAAAAGCGACGGTAAGCCTTCACCATTCCAGGCCCGCGCATCGGTCCGATGTCGGGGGCGGCCGGGACGGTTACCGCTGTAACCCGATGGACGCTTTTGGGTCCAAGTCGCCCCCGCGCCTCACCGCCGACGAACATTTCAGCTGAAACGAACAGAGCGCGTCTCGAAACCCGCCGGTAGCGGCCGTGCCGCACGCTCCAGGCCCTTATTGGTCAGAGCTCCCCATGAACATTCATCTTCGCGCGGGCCTTGGCCCGCCTCTCCTCTTCCCGGATGTCGAGCTGCACAGCGAGACCCGGAGCGACGGCGCAATCCTGCTGAGAAACCGCCTCGCGCCCCTTCCCGTCACCACCGGTCTCGCCCAGCGTCTGAGGTTCTGGGCCCATCGCGCGCCCGACCGCGTTTTCCTGTCGGAGGCCGATGGCGAGGGTCGCAGGTTCCTTTCGTATGGTCAGGCGCTCGACGAGGTGATCTCGGTCGCCACCGCTCTGCGCGAAGCGGGCCTGTCTGCTGACCGGCCTCTGATGGCGATCGGTCCCAATAGCATCGACCAGGCCGTCTTCCTGCTGGCCGCCATGATGCTGGGGGTCCCGATCGCGGTCGTGTCACCCGCCTACGTCCAGCCGGCCATGCGGCCGTGGACGAAGTTCAGCGCCGTCCTCGAACAGGTCACGCCAGGGCTTATCGTCGCGGCGGATCCCGAGGCCGTCCGCGCGGCCATGCGGGGCTCGCGCTTTGTGGGCACGCCGGTGACGGGCCTGGGCGGGCGTGAGGCCGTGGCGCGTCGCGGCGGCGCCGATGGGCTCATCCCCCCGCTCCTGCTGGACGCCCCTGCCAAGCTCCTGTTCACCTCCGGCTCGACGGGCATGCCCAAGGCGGTGATCAACACGCAACGGATGATGGTGTCCAACGTCCAGGCCTTGGGTCAGGTCTGGCCGTTCCTGCAGACGCGGCCGCCCGTGCTGGTCGACTGGCTGCCCTGGAACCACACGTTTGGCGGCAACTTCTGCTTCAACCTGGTTCTCTGGTACGGCGGGACCCTGCACATCGACGCCGGCAAGCCCACACCAGGGGGCATCGGTCAAACGGTGGCGGCGCTGCGCGCCTCTCCGCCGACGGCCTACTTCAATGTTCCCGCCGGCTTCGACGCCCTCCTGCCCATCCTCGAGCAGGACGAAAGCTTCGCCGAGCGCTTCTTCGAGCGGCTCGACATCCTCTTCAACGCCGGCGCGGGCCTGCCCGCCTCGCTGCGCGAGCGTCTCCAGGCCGTCTCGGAGCGAGCCTGCGGCCGCTCTACCCCTGTCCTGGGCGCCTGGGGTTCGACGGAGACGGCGCCTTGCTCGACGATCCTCTACTTCCACACCCGCCATGCGGCCAATCTCGGCGTTCCCCTGCCGGGAACCGAGATCAAGCTCGCCCCCACCGCCGATCGCGCCGAGCTGCGGGTCCGCGGGCCCAACGTCACCCCCGGATACTGGCGCGACAGCGCTGCGACCTCGGCGATGTTCGACCAGGACGGCTTCTACCGCAGTGGCGACGCCGGCCAGCTCATCGAGCCGCTCGTTCCGGAAGCGGGCATCCTCTTCGGCGGTCGGCTCGCGGAGAATTTCAAGCTGCTCTCGGGAACCTGGGTCAACGCCGACGAGGTTAGGCTGACCGCGGTGGCCGCGACCGCGCCCCTGGTCTCGGACGCCGTGGTCGCGGGAGAAGGGCGCGCCGAGCTTGGCCTCTTGCTATTCTTGAACGAGGAGGCTTGCCGCCAGCACCTGGAGCGCCTCCTGGGCGATGAGCTGTTCGATGGTCCCGCCGCCTCCCATCCGCTGATCCGCCAGGCGATCGCCTCGGGACTGGGCGAGATGAACGCCCGCCGCGCCGGCTCGAGCACCCGCGTTGCGCGGTTCGCAATCATGGAGGCTCCGCCCAGCGCCGCCGACGGCGAGATTACCGAGAAGGGCTACCTGAACCAGCGCGCGGTTCTCCAGCGCCGCGCCGATCTGGTCGATCAGCTCTACGACCAAAAGACATTCTAGCGATCCGAAGGTCGTCGAGGGGGCCCGGCCGGAGGTTCCGGCCGGGCCCCTTCTGTTATCGGACGCTGCCCGGGCGGGCGTAGGCGCCCAGGCCGGGCTTGTAGGACTTGTCGTCGATGAACTGACGGATGCCTTCCCGGCGGCCTTGGTCATCGAAGCTGTTGGCCGCCTCCTGGGCCCGGACCAGGAAATCCTCGGCGTTGTCGTAGGTCATCTCGCCGACCCGGCGGATGGCGTCTTTCGTCGCCTTCAGCGTGACTGGGTTTTTCTCAAGCAGCTTGCTGGCGACTTCCGCCACGCGCGGGCGCAGGCGCTCCAAAGGCAGGGCCTCGTTGACCAGACCCCATTCGGCCGCGGTGCGCCCATCGATGCTCTCGCCCAGCAGGGCATGATACATCGCTCGCCGGAACGACATCAGCTCGGTGGCGATTTTCGTGGTTCCGCCGCCGGGCAGGATGCCCCAGTTGATCTCCGAAAGGCCAAACTGCGCTTCCTCGGCCGCGAAGGCCAGGTCGCAGCTGAACAGTGGTCCATAGCCGCCGCCGAAGCACCAGCCGTTCACCATCGCGATCGTGGGTTTTTGGTACCAGCGCAGACGTCGCCACCATCCAAAGCACTCCCGGTCCGCCTGGCGCATCGCGCCCAGGCCCAAGGCTTCGGTCTCGCGGAAGTACTCCTTCAGGTCCATTCCGGCCGTCCACGCCGTCCCTTCCCCGCCCAGCACCAGCACGCCGACGTCGTCGCGAAACTCCAGCTCATCGAGCAGGACCATCATCTCGCGATTGAGGGTCGGGTTCATGCAGTTGCGCTTTTCGGGGCGGTTGAAGCGCACCCAGGCGACGCCTTCGGCGACGTCGAAGGCAACGGTCTTGGTCATTGTCTCATAGCTCCAATCTGATCGGCTCATGGCCGCGACCAGCCTGGATGGGCTCCATTGCCGAGCAGCTTCCCGAGCCGCCAAATGGGCTACGGCCGTAATCGGAGCGTTCATGGTCTCGCTTAGGGCGTTGACGACTGGCGACGCCATAGCTGCACCCGCGCCGAGACCCATGCGCAGGCCGAGGGTCGGCCGCGGTTGCGGCGAGGATCGCCCCGGCTCGGCTGGACTACGAGGATGCAGGCCGGACGCGCGGGCCTCAGCCCGCCTTGTTCCCGCGCGCGCGGTAGAGGATGGCCAGCAGCCCGACGAACGCCGGGCCGATGATCAGGGCGACGCGGGTGTCGGGATGAACCGCCATCACGCCCAGCACCAGGACGAGGAATGCCAGGGCCAGGTAGTTGCTCACTGGCGAGAAGCGCAGGGGAAAGGCGATGTCGTTGCCTTGCAGAACCGCGAGCCGGCGATAGCGAAGGTGCGTGATCAGGATGACGCCCCAGGTCCACACCGCCGCGAACGTGGCCACGGCGGTGGCCCAGGAAAACACCTGCTCGGGGGCGAGATAGTTCAGGACCACGCCCAGCAGCAGGGCTGACAGCGAAACCAGGATCGCGCGGCGCGGCACGCCGGTCGCGGAGGTCTTGGCGAAGAAGCGCGGCGCCTGCCCCTCCTTGGCCAGACCGTAGAGCATGCGTCCGGTGCTGAAAATCCCGCCGTTGCACGACGACAGCGCCGCGGTGATGACCACGAAATTGATGATGCCGGCGGCGGTGTGGACGCCCAGCCGCTCGAAGGTCAGCACGAACGGACTGCCGTTCACCCCGACCTCGTTCCAAGGATAGAGCGACAGGATCACCAGCAGGGCCCCGACATAGAACAGGGCGATACGCCAGAAGACCGACTTGAAGGCCTTTGGCAGGGTCTCTTGGGGGTTCTGCGCCTCGCCCGCCGTCAAGCCGATCATCTCGATCCCGAGATAGGCGAACATCACCATCTGCAGCGAGAGCAGGACGCCGCCGAAGCCATTGGGCATGAAACCGCCATGGGTCCACAGATTGGAGAGGCCGATCGGGACGCCCCCGTTGCCAAGGCCCAGGCAGATCATCGCCGCGCCCGCGCCGATCAGTGCGATGATCATCACCACCTTGATCAAAGCGAACCAATATTCGAATTCGCCAAACAGCTTCACCGTGGCGAAATTGATCAGGCCCATTCCGGCAAGCGCCGCCAGCGACCAGATCCAGCCCGGCGTTCCCGGGAACCAGACCTGCATGTAGACGGCCACGGCCGTGATCTCGGCCACGCAGGTGACGACCCACATGAACCAGTATTGCCAACCGGTGAGATAGCCCGCGAAAGGCCCCAAGTAAGTGGCGGCATGGCTGGTGAAGGAGCCTGCGACCGGATGGGCCAAGGTCATCTCGCCGAGCGCCCGCATGATCACCAGCATGGCCAGGCCACCAAGCGCGTAGGCGATCAGGATCGCCGGGCCGGCAAGCTGAATGGCCTTGGCCGACCCCAGGAACAGGCCCACGCCTATGCATGAGCCCAGCGCCAGCAGGTTCATGTGCCGCCGCGCCAGACCGCGGTGCAGCTCTTCGCCCTGATGCGATGATGCGTCTTCGAAGCCCTTGCGGGGAGAAACGCGCGAAGCGGGTGTTTTTCCGGTCATGGGCGCATGAGGCCCGAGCAGTCATTACGCGGCCATGTCCGATGTTCGTCGTCGGGCTACCGCTGAAACATTCGCAGCGAGGCTCCTGCGGGTCGCGCCATGGCGCGACAAGGTGTGGCCTTGCGTAGGAGCGGCCTGGCGCCAGGGTCGCGGTCAGAGGGCAGCGGCCGGTTCAGACCTCTGCAGGCTTGAGGCGATAGGCGCTGTCCTGCGAGATGGTCAGGGCGATGAGGCTTCGCGGTCGGCGGGCGCAAAGATCGGGGCGAGGCTAGAATTCCGAGCCAGTAAATCCGCGCACGATCCCAGGCCCCCAGAAGTGGGCGGTGAAGGTCCATGTCGCCAGCAACACCAGGGCCGCGATCACCAGGACGAGCGCGCTGGCAAAGCCCGCGGCCATGCGGCTTTCGCGCCGCCGAATGATCAGCTCGGCGACCACGAGGTTGGGCAGGTAAAAGGCCACGACCATCAACCTGTCGAACCAGCCATCGAACGTGGCGGTGTGGCCAAGGCGACCGGTCAGAGCAAACCAAAGGCCGTACTCCATGCGGTAGAGCCAGGAGCCGATCGTCAGAGCAAAAAGCCGGATGGCCCAGGCGCGGTGCAGGTCCATCCGCCCGGCGCGCGCATGGCGGAAGGTCTGGCCGGCGGCGATCAGCAGAAGGACGCCATAGCCGGCAAACCCGAGATCCATCGGAGCCCCGCCGACCGTGCCTTCGGCGAGGATGAAGGCAAGGCCTCCCGCGCCGGCCAGGCCCGCGCAGGCCACGTAGAGCTTGCCGACAAGGCGGTGGAACCCTGGAAAGCGCCGACGTACAGGCTCCACCAGTTGCAGCGGGCCCAGGGCCAGGAGCAGCGCACCGCCGGCCATGTGGCTGGCGATGGCGAACGTGGCCAGCGCATGCCCGGCGTCATAGAGGCCTGGGAGGGATCCGTTCCACGCCTCCCCCTCGCCTCGCAGCACCGTGCCGCCAAAGAACGCCAATATGTAGAGGCCGAAAATGGCGCTGCTCAGCCAGACGGTGGCGAACAGCAGGCCAACGCAAAGTCGCCAAACAGGGGGAGCGGGGTCTGGCCTCGGCGGCGCGGGCCAGACTTCCTGGGGCGCCGTACCAGACCGGCGACCGGGCGCGGCGCGTTGGGTCCGTGTCATACCTTAGCGACCGATATGCATGGAGGACGGGCCATCGACCGCGGCGCTTAGGCGGGTCCATGTCCGCGGACTGACGCCGCTGTGACGCTTGAGCACCTTGCTGAAATAGCTCTGGTCAGCAAAGCCACAGGCTGCGGCCACCTCGGCCAGGGGCGTTCCCGCCCTCAGCAGCCGGCGCGCCTGCCCTACTCGCCGCGCTTGCCACCACTGATGAGGCGTCGCGCCCGTCGAGATCTTGAAAGCCTTGGCAAAATAGGTCGGCGACAGGTTGCAGGCCCTGGCGACCTCGTCCGACGCCGCCGCCCGGGCGAGATCCGCGCCGATCAGCTGCTTGGCCCGGCGCTCCTGCCAGGGCGCCAGGCCGCCTCCGGCCCGCCGGCCGCTTTGGCCACAGACCGCCATGGCCCGTAGGACCGCCTCGCATACCCGGCGGTCCAAGCCCGAGCCGAAACGACCTCCGGCCAGAGCCATCCAGATGGCGGAGAGCAAGTTGTCGAGGATGGGATCGGCCGGGATCACGGCGTCCCGAAGGCTCATCGGAGCGCACATCACGGCGGAGTCGGCGCACAGATCCTCCAGCGCATTGGCGTCCAGGCTGATGACGATCATGTCCCCCGCGCCGTTTGGCGCCGCAGTCAGCGACGTCCCTGGGACCATCAGGCGCGCTGGCTTCGGAGCTTTGGGCACACCCTCGGCATCGAACGCGGGATCGACGCCCGCGTGGGGAAACACCAGCCGAAACAGGACCTCGTCAGACCCGGCATTTTGCATCACGCCAACGAGGCGCTCAGCGCGCACGCGTGAGCGCCGGGTCTTGATTTCGACCCCCGCCGTCGTCGGGAGGCCATGGTCGAACGCGTGCCAACGGCGGTCTCGACCCCTGCCACGCGCGGGCCCGCCCGACGCAAAGGCGCCGGCGCCCTGCGCGGGCTGCGGATGCGCCTTACTCTCCGCCAACTGCATTTTGTGATCCGGTTCGATGTCGCCATCGACGGGCCCTCAGCGCGGGCCTGTCTCCGATCAAAGTCGGACGGTCAGGCTGCGGTGCGGTTTCACCAACGCGTCCGAAGGTTACAGCTGTAACGCCCGCGCACGGATCAGGCGCTCGGCCACCGGCGATGATGGGGGCCGCCGCCCCCGCTTGCGATCGAGCGGAGGTCGGCGGCCGACGGGCCCTGCAGACCGGAGGTCTTTGGGGGGACAGGGAGTGACGCTCCGGGAGCCCGTGTCAGCGGGCTGGGACCCGCCGGCGCGATACAAGCGGTTAGCAGCGTGCGGCGCGCGATCGCTTCTGCTGCCTTTTGGCCAATCACGCGGTCGTCGGCGGCCCTGCGGACGGGCAGAGCGATACCAGCAGCCGATGACGCAAAGGAACAGAATATTACCAGACCATCCGCCGCGCCGGTTCCTAGAAGCCAAGCTCAGAAACCTTCTCAGAACGGGTGGAGCAATGGACAAAATCATCCAGGTCGGCGCGGGCAATATTTCGACGCAGTATCCCGAGGGCTCACAGGGTCCCACCGAGAGCGTCAACAACAAGCCCGTCGCGCCGCGCGTGACTGACGACTTCAAGGGTGCGCCGCCGAGCAACTCGGTCTTCAGCTCCCTGGTCTTCGCCCAATGGGGACCGTTCTCGGGCGTGATGCAGCTGGACCCGATGGCGGTGCAGACCGACGCCAAGGGCTTGAACCTCGGCTATAGCGACACCCCGCGAGTCACGGAGGAAGGCTATAATTACGAGTATCACAGCGATCTGAGCCTGGGGCTGTCGGGTCTGAGCGCCAGCGGCACCAAGATGGCCGCGGCTACCGATTGGACCGCCACCGCCGACTGGGACGGCCAAATGCGGGCGACGATGGGTCAAGGCCTGCCGTTCGTCTATGTGACCCGCAGCAGCGACGCCGACGTGGTGATCGACTTCAACCAGCAGACCGGCCCCTCGCGCGATGTGCCGGTGAATCCGCTCAGCTACCAGCTCACGGGTCTGGACGGCGCGTTCAACGGCAAGGCCCTCCAGTTCAACTTCCCGGTCGACGCCGGCCAGAAGGTCGCCGACGGCGTCCAGTTCCGGGTGTCCTACGACTTCAACGGCGACGGCAAGACCGACCGCATCGAGACCTACGACTGGTTCGCGACCGACGCCGCGTCGGGCGACGAGAACTACACGGGCACGAAGCTGGTCAGCGCCACCGGGCCGATGGCGGACATGAAGAACGGCTCGGTCAAGGTCGAGCTATGGCGGGCGAACGGCGTCGACGACGTCCTGGTGCGGACCAACGACCCGGCCAGCTTCGTCAAGCTGCCCTTCGCCGATCTGAAGTCGGCCGATGGCGCCAGCGCCCCGGACGGCACGCTGTATCTCGGCGGCGGCGCCAAGGCCGGCGGCGATCCGGCGAAGCTGACGACCACCGTCGGCGGCGAGCCGGTCTACGACACCACCAAGGTCCCGCCGGGGCTGAGCGTGGGCGGCTATAACGGCCCGGGCCGGGTATGGTACGCTCAGGACGGGGTGATCGGCGTCACGATCAACGGCAAGAACTACGGCGTCTTCGGCCCGACCGGCGCCACCTGGACGTTCACCGATCACGGCATGACGTCAAACCTCGACGGCAAGGACTATTATTCGGTCGCGGTCCTGCCCGACAGTTCGGTCAGCACGCTGACGAGCTACCGCGCCCACGCCTATGCCTTCGTCACCGACACCAAGTCCTCGTTCACAGTGGATTACGCCAGCGGCAAGCTGGTGACGACCTTCGAGGCGACGACCGACATGAAGGAGACGGGCCCAGGCCTGTCGAAGGATCCGCTGATGGCGCTCTATCGCCACCAGTACATCAATTCCGACGCCCCTCTCGGTGATGTCAGCTACGCCTCGCCGCGCGGCGAGATGAAGGTGCTGGCCAACGGGTCGACCTTCCAGACCGCGATGGACATCGCGCCGATCCTGCCGATCCTGCCGTTCGTCGGCGACGCCGCCCAGAAGCAGCAGCTGATCGACATGATCCACGGGGAGCTCAAGGCCTTCCTTTCGGCCCAGAACAGTCCGCTCGAAGGCGACACCTATTGGGGCGCCCGCCAGAACGCCAAGTTCGGCGATCTGGCCCTGATGGCGCAGATGGTCGGCTACGGGCAGGCCAAGGACGTCTTCGTCAAGGCGATCGAGGAGCAGCTGGAGAAGTGGTTCACCGCCGACGACGGCGACAAGTTCCAGTTCGTCTACGACAAGCAGTGGGCGACGCTCATCGGCTTCCCGGCCAACTTCAACTCCGACGACAAGCTCAACGACCACCACTTCCACTACGGCTACATCATCAACGCCGCCGCGACCGTGGCTCAGCTCGACCCCGAATGGGCCAAGCAGGAAAAGTGGGGCGCGATGGTCAACGAGCTGATCCAGGACGCGGCCAACGACGATCGCAACGACACCACCTACGGGTTCCTGCGCAACTTCGATCCCTACGCCGGCCATAGCTGGGCGTCGGGCACGGGCATCGGCCAGAACCAGGAGTCGGCCTCGGAGGCGCTCGAGTTCGCCAGCGCCGTGGCCCGCTGGGGCGCGGTGACCGGCCAGCAGAAGCTCGCCGATCTGGGCGTCTATCTGCACACCACCGAGTCTATCGCTTTCGAGCAGTACTGGCAGGACGTCGACAACAAGGTGTTCCCCGACGGGGTGCGGCGCTCGATCATGGGCATCGTCGGCGACAACGGCGCCAAGTTCACCAACTTCTTCGACGGCGATCCGGCGCACATCATCGGGATACAGTACACGCCGATCAACGCCGGCTCCCTGTTCATGGCCGGCCACAAGGCCGAGCTGCTCTCGGAGATCAAAGAGCTGTGGGCCATGCAGAACCCCGGCCGTCCCACCGAGTGGATGAACGGCTCGCAGATGGCCCTGGCCCTGGCCGATCCCGAGGCGGCGCTGAAGGACTATCTGGCCAATCCGCAGTACCAGAGCGGCGCGGGCGAGGAATCCAGAGCCTACACCCTGCAATGGATCCAGACCCTGGTGACGCTCGGCGCGCCCGATCTCTCGGTCAAGGCCGACAGCGCCTTCGCCGTCGCCTACAACAAGGCCGGCGCCAAGAGCTACACCGCATTCAACCCCGGCGCTTCGGCGATCACCGTGAAGTTCTCGGACGGCGTCCAGCTGACCGTGGAGCCCGGCGATCTCGTCACCCGGACCGCCGACGGCAGAACCATCAGCACCGACTTCCAGAACAAGGACATTCCGTTCCGGCCGCCGGGCGTTCCGATGGACCTGCCGACCGATCCGCCGCAGTACGCGCTGACGACGATCGCCAAGAGCGGAGACCTGACCCTCTCGATCGAGGCCCAGACCGGAACGGCCTGGATCGCGATCGGCGACGGCGCTCCCAAGGCGATGATCCGCGGCGATGGGCGCCAGCCCGTCCAGATCGACGCGACCACGACGATGATCGGCATCGGACGCGACGCCACGGGCGCCATCGTAGTGCTGGGCGCGACCAAGGGCGGCGAGCCCTTCTATCCCTACAAGGTCGATAGCGGCCTGCATTTGGGCGGCAATGGCGGCGCCGTCTACAAGACCGATTGGAAAACGCTGGAACCGATGTTCGGCGCCGACATCAATGGCGACGGCATCATCCTGCGTGGGGAGCTGAAGCTCGTCGCTCAGAACGGCGCCCTCAAACTGCTCACCGACACCGGCACCGGGCTGGCCTACTACCAGGACGGCGAGCGACCGCTGCGGGGCGTCTCCCGCACCGGAGACGGCCCCAGCCTCCTCGTCCGCAATGGCTGGTCGCTCTCAGGCATCGGCAGGGACGAGAACGGCGCGGTCCGCATCCTCGACACCATGGACAACGCCGGGGTCAGCTACGGCTGGACCCTGGACGCCAAGGGGGTGTGGGTCGGGGAAACCCGCTACGGCGGCGCCAACCTTTCCCAAGGCGAGGCCCTTTTCCAGAAGGATCTCGACGGCGACGGCAAGATCCCCGCGGCGCCGCCGCAGCTCGTCGCCGCCAACGGCAAGCTGCGCCTGCTCGTCGATCCCAGCACGGGCCATGCGCTGATCCAGCTCGAGGACGGCGCGCAGCTGACCCTGACGCGGGGCGGGCCGCAGGATCCGGTTCTGCTCGACCGCGGCGCCAAGCTGTTCGCCGTCGGGCGCGACGATCAGGGTCGCCTGCGGGTTCTGGACGGCAACCCGGCCGATATGGGGCTCAATTCCCAGCATTGGGCCTGGATCCTCGACGAGAAGGGCCATTGGGTCGGCGAGGAGGTCATCCCGGGCGACAAGCTGCCCAAGGCCGAGGACATCTTCGGCTCGGACCTGAACGGCGACGGCGTGGTGGGCTCCACGCCCTACCGGACGATCGAGCGAAAGGGCGCGCAGGCTCTGCTCGTCGATCAGCGGTCCGGCGCGGCCATGGTCTCGATCGGCGGCGCCGATCCGATCGCCATTACCCGGGACGGCTGGGGCGCGGTGCTGCAGCAGCGCGGCGAGTGGAGCCTGGCGGCGATCGCCACCGACGATCAGGGCCGCACCAGGGTGCTGGACGCCAGCCCGTTCTCGGATGCCCGCTACGCCTGGATCCTCGACGCCAACGGCCATTTCGTCGGCGAGGAGTCCTTCGACAAGTCCACCGTCGGGAAAGCCGAGACGCTGTTCTCCGTCGATCTGGACCGCGACGGGATCATTGGCACGCCGTCGGGGTCGGGCGGTCTGGGCGGGATCGGCTAGCCCGCACCGATCCGCAGCGTCGATCTCACCTGCGCGGGACGGCTAGCCGTCCCGCGCATCTTTCCGTTCCAGCAACGCGGCTGATCTGGCCGCCAGACAGGCCCATGACCCCATCTGCTCCATCGGCCGAGAGCGGCCCCCTGGCCCTCGCGAGCCTGCTGGGGATGCACCGCATCGCCACGGACGCGGCGCAGCTGCGCCACGCTATCGGTCACCATGAGGCCTTGTCGCCGATCGATCTCGTGCGCCTGGCTCGCAAGCACGAGGGAGTACGCGCCCGCCACCGGACGGCCCGATGGGCCGACCTGGCCAAGATCCCCCTGCCCGCTCTGGCGCGCGGCGCCGACGGCTGGTTCATCTTGGGCCGCGTGGCTGGCGACGACGCGCTCGTTCAGTATCCCGGCGCGGAGATCGCCAAGATCGCCCGGCCGACCCTCGAGGCCGACTGGACCGGCGACCTGGTGCTGATCACCACGCGGGAAGATGTCGGCGGATCGACCCGCGCGTTCGACTTGAGCTGGTTCGTGCCACAGATCGCCAAGTATCGGCGGCTGATCGGCGAAGTCCTGCTGATCACCCTGGCGATCAACCTGCTTGGCCTGGCCGCGCCGCTGTTCTTCCAGAACATCGTCGACAAGGTTCTGGTCCACAACACCCTCTCGACCCTGACGGTGCTGGCGATCGGGTTCGTGGCCGTCTCGCTTTGGGAGACCGCGTTCGGATGGTTGCGCACCCGCCTCTATTCGGAGACCAGCCAAAAGATCGACGTGGAGCTTGGCAGCAAGCTATTCTGGCACATGCTGCGGCTGCCGCTCGGCTATTTCGAGGCCAGGCGCGTGGGCGATACGGCCATGCGCGTACGGCAGCTGGAATCGATCCGCGAGTTCCTGACCAATGCGTCGCTGACGGTCCTGGTCGACCCGCTCTTCACGATCGTCTTCCTGGTGGCGATGTGGATCTACTCCCCGTCCTTGTTTCTGATCTCGATCCTGGCCTTGCCGGCCTATGTCGCCGTGGCCGTGCTGATCACCGGACCGTTGCGCGCGCGGATCAACGAGAAGTTCGAGCGCGGCGCGGCCAACAACGCCCTGCTGATCGAGAGCATCGGCGGGATCCAGACCGTCAAGGCCTCGGCGGTCGAGCCGCAGTGGCAGGATCGCTGGGAAAGGCAGCTGGCCGGCTACTCTCTTGCCAGCCAGCACGTCATCAATCTTGGCAACACCGGCAGCCAGGCGATTCAGCTGATTTTCAAGCTCAATATGGCGGCCATCCTCTACTTCGGCGCCAAGGCGGTCATCGCCCACGATCTGACGGTGGGCGGGCTGGTGGCCTTCAACATGTTCGCCCAGCGCGTCTCGGGCCCGGTGATCCGGATGGCTCAGCTGTGGCAGGACTTCCAGCAGGTGCGCCTGTCGATCGATCGCCTCGGCGACGTGCTGAACCAGCCCACCGAACCGGGCGCTGGCAGCCGCGTCACCCTGCCCGACATCGTCGGGACCATCAGCTTCGAGGGGGTCAAGTTCCGCTACGGCCTGGACGGACCATGGACCCTGGAGGACATCGATCTGGTCGTTCCGGCCGGGCGCTCGATCGGCATCGTCGGCTCGTCGGGCTCCGGCAAATCGACCCTGACCAAGTTGCTGCAGAGGCTCTACGTCCCCGCCTCGGGACGGGTCCTGATCGACGGGATCGATATCGCCCAGATCGACCCGGCCTGGCTGCGCCGGCAGATCGGCGTGGTTCTGCAGGAAAACCTGCTCTTCACCCGCACTGTCCGCGAGAACATCGCCATCGCCAACCCGGCCGCGCCGCTGGACGCGGTGATCGAGGCGGCCAAGCTCGCCGGAGCGCACGACTTCATCACGCGGCTTCCCCAAGGCTATGACAGCCTCATCGAGGAGCGCGGGACCAATCTTTCCGGCGGCCAGCGCCAGCGCCTGGCGATCGCCCGCGCCCTGGTGACCAATCCGCGCATCCTGATCTTCGACGAGGCCACCTCGGCCCTGGACGCCGAAAGCGAGGAGATCATCCAGGCCAACCTGAAGGCCATGGCGCGTGGCCGCACCGTGCTGATCATCGCCCACCGCCTCTCGGCGATCCGCCAGTGCGACAGCATCATCGCCCTGGAGAAGGGACGTATCGCCGAACGCGGCGGCCATGCGGAGCTTCTGGCCCTGGATGGACGCTACGCCGACCTTTACCGGCGCCAGCTTGGCGTCAGCCAAGGGGCGGCGGCATGAGCCAGTGGCAGCACTATGCAAGGCAATGGCGCCAGGCCGTTTCCGCGGAGCGCGAGCGTCTCAGGACCAGGATCGCGCCGGCCGAACCCGACTTCCTGCCTGCCGCTCTGGAGGTCATCGAGCGGCCGGTGTCCCCAACCGCGCGCCTGACGAGCTGGCTCCTTCTCTCAGGCTTGTTGCTGACCCTGCTCTGGGCAGCCTTCGGCAAGGTCGACATCGTGGCCTCGGCCGAAGGCCAGATCGCGCCCACCGACAACGTCAAGCTGGTGCAGGCCTCCGGTCCGGGCGTCGTCCGTCACATCCACGTGCGCGAAGGCGACTGGGTGCGTCGGGGGGATCCGCTTATCGACCTGGACCCGACCGTCTCCGGCGCCGAGGAAATCCAGGCCGCCGCCGCCCTGGCGGCCGCGCGGATCGAAGCTTCGCGCAGCCGCGCCATTGCCGACGCCCTGGCTGGGGGAGGCGCCCCTTTCACCCCGGCCGCCGACCTTCCTCCCGAAGTGGCGCAGACGCAGGCTCGCCTGGTGGAGGCGCAACTGGCCCAATCGCGCTCGGCCCGGTCGGCCTTGCTCGACGCTCGCGCCGCCGCGCTGGCCGACGCCCGTTCGGCGCAGGCGCAGATCAGCAAGTACGACACGACCTTGCCGATCCTCGACAAGCAGATCGCCGGCATGAGCGCGCTGGCCGCCAAGGGCTACGCCCCGGGCATGCGCCTGATGGAGCTCAGCCGGCAGCGGGGGGCGGAGGCGGGTGAGCGCGAAGTCGCCCGCGCCCAGCGCGAGCGCGCCTTGGCCGACGCGCGAAAGTTCGCCGCTCAGGCTCAGGAGTCGGCGCAGGACGCGCGCCAGCGGGCCCTCTCGGACTTGGCGCGCGCTCAGAGCGAGGTGGTGTTGCGAGGCGAGGAATTGCGTAAGGCGCGCGAGAAGTCACGGCTGCAGCGTCTCGTCGCCCCCGTCGACGGATCGGTCCAACAGCTGGAGGTCCACACGGTGGGCGGGGTGGTCGAGGCGGTCAAACCCCTGATGGTCGTCGTGCCCGACGGCGCGTTGACCGTCCAGGCCAAGGTTCTCAACAAGGACGCCGGCTTCGTCCGCCTGGGGCAACCGGTGGCCGTCAAGCTGCAGGCCTTCCCCTTCACGGTCTATGGGACAGTGCCGGGCCGCATCGTTTCCATCAGCCGCGACGCGGTCCCGGACAAGGATGCGGGCCCATACTTCCTGGCCCGCATCGCCTTGGAGCGCAGCCGTATTGACACCCCCAAGGGACCGGTGAAGCTCTCTCCGGGTCTTGCCGCCACCAGCGACATCGTCGTGGGTCGTCGCTCGATCCTCGCCTACCTCGTCGGCCCGATCGAGCAGATCCGCCGCGAGGCGGGGCGCGAGCGCTAGGGCGGGCGAGGATCGAACGAGCGGGTCGAGGCGGCGCGGCCAGCATAGGGTGGGACCATGGGCGAACGGTTTTCCAGGCGCTGCGTCATCGCGGCGATCGATGTCCTCGAGGGCGCCTGGCGCCATGCGGACTTCACGGCTTTCCTGATGGAACTGGGTCCTAGCATCTACCAACTGATCAGGACGGACCAGGTCAGCCTGAAAAACCGCATGAGCGACCTGAAGGGCGTCTTTGACCAGGATCCGACGGCGATGATCGACGGCGAGCCGCTGGCGCGCGTCCTCGTTGAGCGAGCGGTCTCGAAGCTTCCGGGGGAGCCGAAACATTCATGGTCGCCTCCGGTCCAGCTGACGCCGGCCATGGAGACCTTCAAGCGCACGCTGGAAATGGACGGCTACACGGTCACGGACGGCGTGCTGCGCCGCATTCTGCCGGCTGACATCGGCCTGCCGGAAACGGAATCGGAGCTGCTGCGTCTTCTCGACGTCTACCAACTGCACACGGCAAAGGGCCATCTTCGGCAAGCCATGGACACGCATGCGCGCGGCGACTGGGCCGCCGCCAACGGCCAGCTGCGGACCTTTTTCGACGCTCTGCTCGACAGCCTTGCCGACCGCGTCGATCCGAACCTTCTTGAGGGCCTCGCTCTTGTCCGTGGTGTCCGTCAGCAACTTGACGTTGGCCAAGAACGTCTTGGCGTGGGGGCGAAGGCCTTGGCGCTATCAGCAGGACGTCCTGGGACGCCGCGCCTTCCGCCTGCGCGGAGGCGACGCGCCAGGCGCTACGACGAGAGGATGGGGCCGATGTCGGGACCTGACGAGAGCGGTCGCCCAGCGGGTGGAATCACCTCGCCAACCACCCTCAACATCTGCGGCTCTAGAAGCGACTGCTCAAGACCCTGGCGCCGGGCGGCGACGTAGAGCCGGCGGCCATTGACCCGCGTGGTGCTGCACCAGCTTGGCGCCGCAACACTGAATGCGCGGCGGGAAGTGGTCCGCGAAGATACAAAATGATTGCGAGCAATATTAACCAGCACTTAAGACAGATGGGCGCACTGCTGTCGCGCCCGACTGCGACATTATAGTTAAGCGATAATTTGCCGCGTTGCTTTACAGGCCGGTGACGCCCAATCTTTAAATCCGCTGGCGTCGGCGCGCCATGGTCTACTTGGCGACATTTGACCAGTATGTTTTCTGTATCGGGGATCTACATGGCCGCAGAGCTGTTTGCGGGGGTCTCGCCCCTGCGCATTATCCATGTCTCAGCAGGGGCGGCAGCCGGAGGTGATGGCAGCGCGGAAAGGCCTTTTGCGACCATCCAGTCAGCCGTCGTCGCCGCAACGCCCGGCACGGCGATCTATGTTCACGCTGGAACCTACGTCGAGAACGTCAAAATCCCCCATTCGGCCGGCGGCTCAGACGGGGCTCCGATCTGGTTGGTTTCAGCCGACGGCCCCCAGGCCGCCAAGATCATCGGGGCTAGCGCCGACAAGCCCGTGATCCAGGCCTTGGGCGTCGACAATTACGTCATCAAAAACTTCGCCATCGCGGGGGGCTATGATGGGGTGCAGTTCAGTCAGAGCGGCACCGATTACACGAACTTGGTCAATAACGTCGTCATTCAGGGCAACGTCATTACGTGCGCCGTTCACGATGGGGTAAAGATCGGCCAAGCTAACAACGTGCAGATTGTCGACAATCTCATCACCGATATTCGGGACGAGGAGGGCATTGACGTCGTCGGCTCGCAGAACGTGGTCATCGCCCGGAATGAGGTCGCCCGGGTCGGAAGCACATCGGCGGCGATATTCGCCAAGGGCGGCTCCAGCAACGTCCAGATCTCTGGAAATTATATTCACGACGTCAAAGGCGACGGCATTGCGGCGGGCGGATCGACCAGCGCCTCGTCAATGCGACCGGGAACAAACTACGAAGCGAAAAGCGTCGACATCTTTGACAATAAGGTTCTCGATGTCGGCAAGCAGCCGGTCAGCGTCCGCGGAGCGGTGGACGTAGATATCTACGGCAACTATCTGGCGGCCAACACGACCAACCCTTGGGCTGTCTACCTAACGACGGGCGACAAAACCGCCGCCGTCCGCCTCTATTCATCTGACGTGCAGATCAGCAACAATGTGCTCGTCGGCGCCAAGCGCGTAACGCAGGTCGATAGCGGCAACGGCGTGGATTTGATTGTCGCTGACAACGCCGCGTCTATCTGGGCAAAGCCAGTGGGCCCTGCGCTTAGCGCAAGCCTTCCGACGCTGCCGACCTCGCCCCCGCCGGTGACGAGCGGGGACAAGACGGGCACGGCGGCCGCGGACGTCCTGAAGGGTTCGGACGGAGCCGACAGGCTGGCGGGGTTGGCGGGAGCCGACACCCTCGATGGCGGGGCCGGCGACGACACGCTCGATGGCGGCGCGGGCGCAG
>NZ_JARQWV010000031.1 GCF_029543245.1 Caulobacter endophyticus | reverse complement strand
GGGGGCCGAGACTGGGCTCCGTGCCGGCGGTCGCCCCCTCCGTCACGCTGCGTATCCGCAGCGCGCCACCTCCCCCGTTGCACGGGGGAGGAGCGGAGGTGCGACCATGACCCCCGCCTATGCCGAGCTCCAGGCCACCACCAACTTCTCGTTCCTGCGCGGGGCTTCGCGGGCCGAGGAGCTGATGCTGACCGCAGAGGCCCTGGGTCTTTCCGCCGTGGGCGTGGTCGACCGCAACAGCCTGGCGGGGGTGGTGCGGGCCTGGACGGCGGCCAAGACGCTGAAGGTGCGCGCCCTGGCCGGCTGTCGCCTCGACTTCGCCGACGGCACGCCGAGCCTGCTCTGCTATCCCTCCGACCGCGAGGCCTTCGCGCGGCTGACCCGGCTGCTGACCCTGGGCCAGCGGCGGGCCGGCAAGGGCGAGTGCGTGCTGTCGTGGGCCGACTTCGTCGAGCACGGCGAGGGTCAGCTGGTGCTGGTCGTGCCGCCCGAAAAGCTGGACGCCGCCTTCGAGGCCGACCTTGCCCGCATCGCCGCCGCGCTGAAAGGGCGGGTGTGGCTGGCGGCGTCGCGCGCCTACGCCGCCCAGGACCTCAAGCGGCTGGCGCGGCTGGACGCTCTGGGGCAGGCCGCGGGCGCGCCGATGGTCGCCACCAACGACGTGCTCTATCACGGCCCCGAGCGGCGGCCGCTGCAGGACGTGATCACCTGCGTGCGCGAGCACTGCACGATCCAGGAAGCGGGCTTTCGGCTGGAGGCCAACGCCGAGCGCCACATCAAGGCCCCGGCCGAGATGGCGCGCCTGTTCGAGCGATGGCCCCGGGCGATCGCGCGGACCACCGAGATCGTCGCCCGCATCGGCTTCGACCTGTCCGACCTGCACGAGGAATATCCCGACGAGCCGGTGCCGCCGGGCAAGACCTCGATGGAGCACCTGACCGACCTGACCTGGCAGGGCGCGGCCTGGCGCTATCCGGACGGGGTTCCGCCCAAGGTGGCCGCGCAGCTGAAGGAAGAGCTGCGGCTGATCGCCAAGATGGACTACCCCAACTACTTCATCACCGTGCACGACATCGTCGGCTGGGCGCGGGGGCAGGGGATCCTGTGCCAGGGGCGGGGATCGGCGGCCAATTCCTCGGTCTGCTACTGCCTGGGGGTGACGGCGATCGATCCTACAAAGCACCGGCTGCTGTTCACCCGCTTCATCTCCGAGAACCGCGGCGAGCCGCCCGACATCGACGTCGACTTCGAGCACGAGCGGCGCGAGGAGGTGATGCAGTACGTCTATGCGCGCTATGGCCGGGAATATGCGGCCATCTGCGGCACGGTGATTCATTACCGCCCGCGCAGCGCCATCCGCGACGTCGGCAAGGCCCTGGGCCTGACCGAGGACGTGACCAGCCTGCTGGCCGGCACCGTCTGGGGCAGCTGGGGAGACGGCCTGCCCGAGGAGCATCTGACGAACGCGGGCCTCGATCCCAAGGCGCCCGAGATCGCCCGCGCCGTGGCCCTGGCCACCGAGCTGATGGGCTTTCCCCGCCACCTGTCGCAGCACGTCGGCGGCTTCGTGCTGACCAAACGGCGCCTGGACGAGACCGTGCCGATCGGCAATGCGGCGATGAAGGACCGCACCTTCATCGAGTGGGACAAGGACGACATCGACAGTCTCAAGCTGATGAAGGTCGACGTGCTGGCCCTGGGCATGCTGACGGCGATCCAGCGGGCCTTCGGCATGCTGCGCGCCGATCACGGCGAGGCCATCGTCGACCTGGCCGACGTGCCGGCCGAGGTGGCGGGCGTCTACGACATGCTGTGCGTGGCCGACAGCATCGGGGTGTTCCAGGTGGAAAGCCGGGCGCAGATGTCGATGCTGCCGCGCCTGAGGCCGCGCCGGTTCTACGACCTGGTCATCGAGGTGGCGATCGTGCGGCCCGGGCCCATCCAGGGCGACATGGTCCATCCCTACCTGAAGCGGCGGAACAAGCTGGAGCCCGTGGACTGGCCCAAGCCGTCGCCCGAGCACGGACCGGCGGACGAGCTGCAGGAGATCCTCGGCAACACCTATGGCGTGCCGCTGTTCCAGGAACAGGCCATGAGTCTCGCCATCGAGGCGGCCAAGTTCACGCCCGACGAGGCCGACGGCCTGCGCAAGGCCATGGCCACCTTCCGCAACCTGGGCACGCCGGCCGAATACCGGGTGAAGTTCGTCGAGGGCATGGTGCGCCGCGGCTATCAGCGCGACTTCGCCGAGCGCTGCTTCAAGCAGATCGAGGGCTTTGGCCACTACGGCTTTCCGGAAAGCCACGCGGCCAGCTTCGCCAAGCTGGTCTATGTCTCGGCCTGGATCAAATGGGCTTGGCCGGACGTGTTCTGCGCGGCGCTGATCAACTCCCAGCCGATGGGCTTCTACCAGCCGTCCCAACTGGTGCGCGACGCCCGCGAGCACGGGGTCGAGGTGCGCCCGTCTGACGTGATGGCCAGTGACTGGGACTGTACGTTGGAGGCTTCCAGCCCCTCCCCCGCGCTAGCGGGGGAGGGGGACCGCGAAGCGGTGGAGGGGGCGAGTTCAAGCGCCGCGCTCCTTCACTCGCCCCCTCCGTCACGGCGCGTATCCGCACCGTGCCACCTCCCCCGTTTCTCGGGGGAGGAGCGACGAGACCCACGGAAAGTGTCCTGCGAGAAAACCCGCCCGCGCTGGAAGGCGCTGCGCCTGGGCCTGCGCCAGATCAAGGGCCTCAAGGAGATCGACGTCAAAACCCTGGTGAAGGCCCGCGACGAGGGCGCGCGTACGCCGGCGGAGTTCGCCCAGGGCGGCGTGCCGCAGCGGGCGCTGGAACTGCTGGCTGAAGCCGACGCCTTCGCCTCAACGGGCCTGTCGCGGCGCGACGCCCTGTGGGCGGTCAAGGGGCTGAAGGGCGAGCACAGGGCGCCGGTCCAGGCCCCGCTGCTGGCCGGCCTGCCGCTGTTCGAGGATCAGGTGGCCCTGCCGGCGATGGGCAAGCCGCAGGAGGTGGCCGAGGACTACCGCACCACCAGCCTCTCCCTGAAGGCCCATCCGTGCGGCTTCTACCGGCCGATGCTGAGGGAGATGGGCGCGGTCACCGCCGACCGGCTGGCGGGAATGCGCAACGGCCAGAAGGTGTCGGTCGGCGGCCTGGTTTTGATCCGCCAGCGGCCGGGCACGGCCAAGGGCGTGGTGTTCGTCACCCTGGAGGATGAGACGGGCGTGGCCAACGCGGTCGTCTGGAAGGACCGCTTCGAGGCCGACCGCAATGTGGTGATGACCGCCTCGTTCCTGGTGGTGCATGGCCGGGTGCAGGCGGCCGAGGGCGTGATCCACATCGTCGCCGAGGGCTTCACCGACCTGTCGGCGGAGCTTTCGACCTTGCGCGACGAACCCGGCGCCCCGGCGCCGCGCGTGCGCCAGAAGGTGTCCGGGCGGCTGCTGCGCAGCCGGGATTTCCACTAGTTCTTCCCTCTCCCCTTGCGGGAGAGGGTGGCCCGCGAAGCGGGTCGGGTGAGGGGTCTCTCAGAATTCTACGGATAGGGTTTTCGACCCCTCATCCGTCGGCCTTCGGCCGCCACCTTCTCCCGCAAGGGGAGAAGGATCAAACCCTCGCCGTCTCCACCGTCGTGGCCCTAAGCCGCTCGACCAGGGCGAACAGTTGGGCGCGGACGCCGAATTCGTCGCCGGCCAGGGCGGCGGCTTCCAGGGCGGCCAGGGTCGCCTCGTCGATGCGGGGCGGCGGCACGACCGGGGTGGCCTCGACCACGCCGGCCGACTTGGCCGCGGCGGTCTCGTTGATGTCGACCAGTTCTTCGGTGAGCTTCTCGCCGGGCCGCAGGCCGGTGATGCGGATCTCGATGTCCTTGCCGGGCGTGAGGCCCTGCAGTTCGATCATCCGGCGGGCCAGGTCGATGATCTTCACCGGCTCGCCCATCTCCAGGGTCAGCACGCCGACCGGCGGGGCGGCGTCGGCGGCCGACTGGGCCACGGCCCGCAGCACCAGCGACACCGCCTCGGGGATAGTCATGAAATAGCGTTCGACATTGGCGTCGGTCAGGGTGACCGGGCCGCCGCGGGCGATCTGGTGGCGGAACACCGGCACGACCGACCCGGCCGAGCCCAGCACATTGCCGAAGCGCACCACGCCGACGCGCATCTTGCCGCCGCCGCCGAACTGCCGGGCGATGGTCTCGGCCACACGCTTGGTGGCGCCCATGACGCTGGACGGGGCCACGGCCTTGTCGGTGGAGATCAGGGCGAAGTGCGAGGCGCCGGCGGCCTTGGCGGCCATGGCCACATTGCGAGTGCCCAGCACGTTGGTGCGCACGCCCTCGCAGGGGTGGTTCTCGACCATCGTCACGTGCTTGAGGGCGGCGGCGTGGAAGACGATGTCGGGCTGCTCGGCGGCCAGCAGGCGTGAGACGCGACCCTCGTCGCGCACGTCGCACAGGGCCTCGCGGCGCGGCAGAGCGGGCCAGGCCTCGGCGATCTCGCGGTCGATCAGGAAGAGGTTGGCTTCGGAGGCGTCGACCATCGTCAGGTGGGCCGCGCCGCTGGCGGCGATCTGGCGGCACAGCTCCGAGCCGATGCTGCCGCCGGCCCCGGTGACCAGCACGCGGCGACCGCTGACCAGGGCGCGGACGGGAGCGGGGTCGAGACGCACGGGCGCGCGGCTGAGCAGTTCCTCAAGGCTGATCTCGCGCAGGGCGGCGGCCGTGGGGCCCTCGCCCATCTCGACCACGCCCTGGCGGCGCAGCAGGCGCACGCCCTCGCTCTTCAGCCGGCCCAGGCGCTCGGCGCCGAAAGCGCTCAAGGGGGCCTCGGCCAGGAACAGCACGGCGGCCGGCGACAGGCCGCCGTCGCTGAGCTGGCGCATGACCGCGTCGAAGCGGTCGATGGCGCCCAGCACGCAGACGCCGCGGATCTCGTCGCCGGTCTCGCGGGCCTCGGGGGTTAGCAGGCCGACCACGGCGTAGCGTTCGGCCAGGGCCGGGTCACGCAGGAAGGTCTCGGCCTCGGCCGCCGTGCCGACGATCAGCAGGCGCGGCAGGGCCGGGTGGGCGGGGGCGGGGCGCAGGCGGACCAGGGCTTCAGCCAGCACGCCCTCGTGCAGGGCGCGGCGGCCCACGCGCAGGGCGGCCAGCAGGCCGATCTGCACGACCAGGGCCGCCAGTATGGTGCGCAGGCCGCCGTCCAGCTCGGGCAGGAACAGGCGCGCCAGCAGCGAGAAGGTCAGGGCCGTCAGGGCCGCCGAGCGGGCGATGCGCAGGTGGTCGGCGGCGGCCACGAACCGCCAGGGCGCGCGTTCCAGCCGAAAGAGCAACTCCACCACGAAGGCCGACAGGGCGTAGAGGCCGGCATGGGCCAGCAGGCCGGGCCTGTCGGTGTCGAAGCCGGCGGCCAGGACCTGTCCGATCAGCAAGGCCAGGAAGGCCAGGAAAACATGCGCTGCGATCTTGCCGGCGCGACCCATGGACGCTCGAACTCCGTTCAACTTTCGCGGCTTACCACGCTCCTTGCCCGTCGTCGCCGATTCAGGTGCAGGCCGTTCAGGCGCGGGCCAGGGGCAAGGTCGCGATCAGGTCGCCGGCCTGGGCGGGCGGGGCGCCGGCTGGGCGCATGACCAGGGCGTCGGCCCGGGCGAAGACGCCGACCAGCGAAGAGTCCTGGTCGGGAAAGGGGGCGACCGTGACCCAGCCCTCGGCGTCGATGGCGCGGGCGGCCCGCATCCAGTGCTCGCGCGGACCGTTGCCGGGCAGGGGGGCCGAAAGGCGCGCGACCCCGAACGGCAGGGCCGCATCGGCGCCGGACAGCGCCGCCAGCAGCGGGTGCAGGAAAAGCTCGGCGCAGACCAGGGCCGAGGCCGGGTTGCCCGGCAGGCCCAGCACGCGGCGGCCGTCGGACAGGACCCCGAACCAGGTCGGCTTGCCCGGCCGCACCGCGATGGTCTGGACGCGCAGGGAAAGGCCTAGTCGGCTCATGGCCGGCTTGACCAGGTCGTAGTCGCCGACCGAGGCGCCGCCGATGGTCACCACCAGGTCGACGGCCGCGTCGGCTACGGCGGCGGCGATGGCCTCGACGGAGTCGGCGGCGGGGGCGAGCTTGATCGCCTGTCCGCCCCAGGCCTCGATCAGGGCCGCAAGGCTGAACGAGCCGGACTCGAAGATCTGGTCGGCGGCGGGGGCGCCGCCGGGCGGAACCAGCTCGTCGCCGGTGGCCAGGATCGCGACCTTGGGCCTGCGGGCGACCGGCAGCTTCCCCAGGCCGGCGGCGGCGGCCAGCGACAGCCGCCAAGGGTCGATGCGCACGCCGGCCTCCAGCAGCCGGTCGCCGGCGCGGAAGTCGCCGCCGGCCGGGCGGATGTTGGCCTTGGGCGCGTCGCCGGCCGAGAAGGTCACGCGGTCGCCGTCGCGGGCGGCCTCTTCCTGGATGACGACGAGGTCGGCGCCGACGGGAACCGGGGCGCCGGTGAAGATGCGCACGGCTTGCCCTGCCTGCACGGCCTTGGGATAGGCGCGGCCGGCGGCGCTTTCGCCGGCGATCGTGAAGGCTTCGACCGCGCCATAGTCGGCCCGGCGGATCGCCCAGCCGTCCATGGCCGAGGCGTCGAAGGGCGGCTGGTGGCGATCGGCGACGATGTCCTGGGCCAGCACGCGGCCGACGGCGTCCGGCAGGGCGACGGTCTCGACGCCCAGGCGCGCGGCGCCGTCCAGCATGCGGCCGCGGGCGTCCTCGACGGTCAGGTTCTTCAGGGCTTGGCTCACGGACCGGAGGTCTCCGTCAGGGGGCGGCGCGGGTCAATCGAAACCTGCGCCGGCCCCGCCCGGCTTGTACCGGTTTGGCGGAATGCCCAGCAGGCGCTTGAACATGGTCGAGAAGGCGGCCGGGCTGTCGTAACCCAGGTCGAGCGCGATGGTCGTCACCGGCTCGCCGGCGGCCAGGCGGGGCAGGGCGGCGAGCAGAAGGGCCTGCTGGCGCCAGGCGCCGAAGCTCATGCCGGTCTCGCGGCGAAAGGCGCGGGTGAAGGCCCGGCGGCCAAGGCCCAGCTCTCCGCACCAGTCGTCGATGGTCTCGTGCGGGGTCGGGCGCTCGAGAAAGGCGTGGCAGCGGCGGGCCAGGGCCGGGGCGGCGGGGAAGGGCACGGCCAGCGGGATCACCGGCGCGCGGGAGAGTTCCGCCAGCAGCAGGTCCATGACCAGGCCGTCGCGGCCGTCCTCGTCATAGTCGACGGGGATGTCGCAGGCGGCGATCAGCAGATGGCGCACCAGCGGCGAGACGCCGATCACCCGCCCGGTGTCGCCCAGAGCCGCCGAGGCCCGCTTGTCGAGCAGCACGCTGCGGGTGCTGACCGCGCCGACCATGCGGACGGAATGGGGCACGCCCGCCGGGGTCCAGACCGCGCGCTCGGGCGGGGCGATCCAGGCGCCGTGCGGGGTCGAGACCACGGCTACGCCGGCGGCGGCGTAAAGCAGCTGGCCGCGCCCGTGCTGGTGCCAGTCCAGCTCGAACGAGGGCGGATACTCGTTGCCCGTGGCCACCACCGGACGGGGCGTTGCGTCATAGTCGGCGGGATGCACCCAGGGCTTGGCCATCTGTCCCACTCGCGAAAGTGAAAGTCCCGATGCGGAATGCGGGACGTTCCTTCAGGTCCTATCGCGGTCGCACCTTCACTGGAAGAGCCCGATGACCGACACCGCAGTCCGATCCTCCGCCGCCGACCCCTCCAGCCCGCAGGCGCAGACCACGGTGTTCGGCGTGATCCTCGCGATCAGCGGCTGCCACCTGCTCAACGACATGATGCAGTCGCTGCTGCCGGCCATCTATCCGAACCTGAAGACCGACCTGAACCTCAGCTTCGGCGAGATCGGCCTGGTCACCCTGGCCTATCAGATCACCGCCTCGATCCTGCAGCCGCTGGTGGGCCTCTATGCCGACCGCCGCTCCAACCCCTGGGTGCTGCCGGGCGGGACGCTGTTCTCGCTGGCCGGCCTGGCGGTGCTTTCGGTGGCGCACGTCTACGGCCTTGTCCTGCTGGGCGCCTGCCTGCTGGGCGTCGGCTCGTCGGTGTTCCACCCGGAGTCGTCGCGGGTGGCGCGGATGGCGGCCGGCGGCCGGCCGGGCCTGGCTCAGTCGCTGTTCCAGGTGGGCGGCAACGCCGGCCAGGCGCTGGGACCGCTGGCGGCGGCGCTGGTCGTCGTGCGTTGGGGCCAGTCGAGCCTGGCCTTCTTCGCGCTGCTGGCCCTGCTGGCCGGGGCGGTGCTGTGGAACGTCGCCGTCTGGGCCCGTCACCACGGCGCGGCGCGCCTGGCCGCCGGCGGCCGCAAGATCGCGATCGACCTGCCCAAGGGCGCGGCCGGCAAGGGCATCGCCATCCTGCTGGTGCTGATCTTCTCGAAGTACGTCTACATGGCCAGCCTGACCAGCTACTTCACCTTCTACCTGATCGAGCGGTTCCAAGTGTCGGTCGAGAACGCCCAGATGCACCTCTTCGCCTTCCTGGCGGCGGTGGCCGTGGGCACGATCGCCGGCGGACCGGTGGGCGACCGCTTCGGCCGCAAGGCGGTGATCTGGATCTCGATCCTGGGCGTGCTGCCGTTCACCCTGGCTCTGCCCTACGCCAACCTGTTCTGGACCGGACCGCTGGTGGTGATCATCGGCCTGCTGCTGGCCTCGGCCTTCCCGGCCATCGTGGTGCTGGCCCAGGAACTGGCGCCTGGCCGGATCGGCATGATCTCGGGCCTGTTCTTCGGCTTCTCGTTCGGCATGGGCGGCCTGGGCGCTGCGGTGCTGGGCGAACTGGCCGACTGGAAGGGCGTGGAGACCGTCTACAAGCTGTGCGCGGTGCTGCCGGCGCTGGGCCTGCTGGCGGCGTTCCTGCCGAACACGCGCAGACGCTGAGGGGATGGACCAGACAGCAAAAAGGCCAGCCTCGAGGCTGGCCTTTTCTATTTGGCCCCTTTCAGGGCGTGGACCTTGCGATCCGGCGGCCGAAGCCGTGCGTGAAAGATAACGCCAGGTCGGAAAATATCGAGGGTCGGCGTGGCCCGATCTCCCCGCAAAGCCGGATCAGCCGACGAAGGCGCGTTCGATGACGAAGTCGCCGGGCTCGGCGTTGGAGCCCTCGACCAGGCCGTGGGCCTCCAGCAGGGCGGCGGTGTCCTTGATCATGGCCATCGAGCCGCACAGCATGGCGCGGTCGTGCTCGGGATCGAACTTGCCGCCTTCCAGGCCCAGGTCCTCGAACAGCTTGCCGCTGTTGATCAGGTCGGTGAAGCGGCCCTGGCGCTCGAACGCCTCGCGGGTGACGGTGGGATAGTAGACGAGCTGGGCCTTGGCCTCGTCGCCGACCAGCGGGTCTTCGTGGATCTCGCTGGTGAAGAGGTCGCGATAGGCCAGTTCCTGCACTTCGCGCACGCCGTGGGCGACGATCACCTTCTCGAAGCGGCTGTAGGCGTCGGGGTCGCGGGCGACCGACAGCCACGGGGCCAGGCCCGTGCCGGTGCCGAACAGGAACAGGCGCTTGCCGGGCTTCACCGCATCCAGCACCAGGGTGCCGGTCGGCTTCTTGCCCAGCAGAACCTGGTCGCCGGCCTTGATCTGCTGCAGGCGCGAGGTGAGGGGGCCGTCGGGCACCTTGATCGAGAAGAACTCCAGCTCCTCGGCGAACGAGGGCGAGCCGATCGAATAGGCGCGCAGGATCGGCTTCTTCTCGCCCAGCTCCTCGCGGGCGGGCAGGCCGATCATCACGAACTCGCCCGAACGGAAGCGGAAGCTGGCCGGACGGGTGATGGCGAAGCTGAACAGCCGGTCGGTCCAGTGCTTGACCCAGAGAACGGTCTCCAGGTGGTGCGGGGACTCCTTGGCGGGAGCAGGGGCGGCGGCGGTGGCGGTCTCGGCCGTCATGTCAGTGATTTCGATCCTGTTCGCACCGTCCGAAGAACGGCGGCGCGCATAAGAAAAGTCGGGCGTCGCTCCGGCCCTGAAGGCGACACGGGTGTCATGTGAGAAGTTGAGAGCCGATGTCAACTTTTGCTCTCTGAACCCGCTTGGAGAAAAAATTCTACGAGCGGTCCAAAATATCGCCGTTCGCTTTTTCTGACTGTGTCAAAAATGTGATTGCCGACCACCCCAACGGGGCGCAGACTTCCTTTTGCTTCGTTCGCGAAGCCAACGATACGGAGGAACGTATGCGGGTGAGGTTCGTCATGGCCGCCGCGGCGGCCAGTCTGTTAGCGTTAGGCGTAGCGGGTTGTGAAGGCGGCGCCCAATCCAAGTCCGCCCAGGCCCAGAAAGTGACCCTGGAAGGCAAGTCGGTGACTGCGAGCGGCTGCGTGCGGCCGGTCGAGAACACCAAGTGCCTCGTCGTGCGCGGCCCCAACGGCGGCTATTACGACGTTTCCAGCGCCAGTCCGGCTCCGGACCCCGCCAAGGGGGTCGGCGTCTCGCTGCGTGGTCGCGACCAGGGCAAGAACACGGAATGCGGCCGTGAGCTCACGGACGTGAAATGGTCGTACCTGAACGTCCAGTGCGCGGCGGCGACGCCGAGCGCCTCGACAGGCGCCGAGGAGAAGAAGGACGGCTAAGGCCGCCCGACCTCTTCTGATACGGCTCTAGAGCTCCGGCGAGGGTTGCGCTTCAGCCCTCGCCGGAGCCGGGGTCGGTATGCGTCTTCGGCGTATCGACGCTGGCCTCGCCGCCGGCCGGTTCGGTGGCGGGACGGGGCGGCTTGCCGTCGGTGTTCGGATTCGGCCGCTGATTCTCGTGCTCGACCTCCCGATTGGAGGGGCGTTCGCCGGTATTTGCGGCCATCTCTCATCCTTTCAGACGCTCTTTCGGACGCGCGCAGGCCAAGAAACCTGTGAAAAGGCGCCGCTTGGTCCGTGACTTCCGCAATAACGCGTGTCGAAGGCGTCCTGATCCGCTTGCCCGGCGCAAACGACCCTGCTACACGACGCCGCTCTGGCGCTGGGAAGCGTCGGCGGCGCCGCTCGCGGCCCTCCGGCCTAGACCGTCGCCAAGGCTGCGGTCCTTTCTATCGGGACCGGAGTTCTGCAGGAGTGTAGCTCAGCTGGTAGAGCATCGGTCTCCAAAACCGAGGGCCGGGGGTTCGAGTCCCTCCACTCCTGCCACTATATGTCATCGGCCGGTCCGGCGTTCGGCCCGGCCTGTCAGATACGCGAGCCTCTGAAACCATGGCCAGGAAACCGGGATCCAGCCCGTCAGCGATCAAGAACCGCGCCGCTCGTACGGCTGCGGCGCTGGCCCCTGCCGGTCAGGCTCCGTCCGCCGCTGCGGCGGCTCCCAAGAAGCCTTTCAACCCGGTGCAGTTCTTCCGCGAAGTCCGCGCCGAGGCCCGCAAGATCACCTGGACCACCCGCAAGGAGACCTGGATCACCTCGGTGATGGTCTTCATCATGGTGATCGTCGCCTCGGTGTTCTTCTTCGGCGTCGACTGGATTTTGGGTACGCTGGCCAATCTGCTGCTGAAGTTCGCGGCCGGATAAGACATATAAAGACCATGAGCACCGAAACCGCGACCAACCCGAACCACAAGTGGTACATCGTCCACGCCTACTCGAACTTCGAGAAGAAGGTGGCCGAGAGCATCCGTGAGCAAGCCAAGGCCCAGGGCCTGGAAGACAGCTTCTCCGAGATCCTGGTGCCCACCGAGGACGTCGTCGAGATCCGCCGCGGCCGCAAGGTCAACGCCGAGCGCAAGTTCTTCCCGGGCTACGTCCTGGTGAAGATGAACCTCTCGGACGAGGCCTACCACCTGATCAAGAACACCCCGAAGGTGACGGGCTTCCTGGGCAGCGGCTCCAAGCCGACCCCGGTCTCCGAAAAGGAAGTCCAGCGCATCGTCGGCGCGATCGAAGAGGGCGTCGAGAAGCCCAAGACCGTCGTGCTGTACGAAGTCGGCGAGAACGTCCGCGTCATCGACGGCCCGTTCGCCAGCTTCAACGGCTCGGTCGAGCAGGTCGACGAGGAAAAGGCCCGCCTGCGGGTCACCGTCTCGATCTTCGGCCGCGCCACCCCGGTCGAACTGGAATACAGCCAGGTCGAGAAGATCGCCTAAGCGCGGTCTCTCCATCGAAGCTTTCGAAAACCCCGCGTCGGAAACGGCGCGGGGTTTTTGCTTGTTTGCGGGCCTGGGCGGGCGAGGGGGTCTTTGACTCTCCGCCGCTCTCCTGCTAAACGCCGCGACCTCGCTTCGGGACCTGGTTCCGAGGCGTGTTCGCCGTTTTGGCGAACCCAAATCCGTGGAAGGGCCGCCAAGCCCGCACCACGGCTCACCAGCGAGGGCTCCGGCCCTCACGAGAGGATAGTATGGCTAAGAAGATCCTGGGCTACATCAAGCTCCAGGTGAAGGCTGGCTCGGCCACGCCTTCGCCCCCCATCGGCCCGGCTCTGGGTCAGCGCGGCGTCAACATCATGGGCTTCTGTAAGGAGTTCAACGCGCGCACCGAGAACGTCGAAAAGGGCACCCCCCTGCCGACCGTGATCACTGTCTACCAAGACAAGTCGTTCACCTTCATCACCAAGACGCCCCCGGCGACCCACTACCTGAAGCAGATCACCGGCCTGAAGTCCGGCGCGAAGCTGACCGGTCGTGAGACCGTCGGCGAAGTGACGCGCACGCAACTGCGCGAAATCGCCGAGAAGAAGATGAAGGACCTGAACGCCAACGATCTCGAGGCCGCCGCCAAGATCATCGAAGGCTCCGCCAAGGCCATGGGCCTGAAGATCGTGGAGGCCTAATCCAATGGCTAAGCAACCCAAGCGCATCAAGGCCTGGACCGGCGACCGTGACGCCACCCACGCCGTCGCCGAAGCCATCGCTCTGGTGAAGGCCAACGCCAAGGCCAAGTTCGACGAGACCATCGAGATCTCGGTGAACCTGGGCGTCGACCCGCGTCACGCCGACCAGCAGGTCCGTGGCGTCGTTCAACTGCCGTCGGGCACGGGCCGTGACGTTCGCGTCGCCGTCTTCGCCAAGGACGCCAAGGCCGCTGAAGCCACCGCCGCCGGCGCCGAAGTCGTCGGCGCCGAGGATCTGGTCGAAAAGATCCAGAACGGCTTCATGGACTTCGACCGCGTCATCGCCTCGCCGGACATGATGGCCCTGGTCGGTCGCCTCGGTAAGGTGCTGGGCCCGCGCGGCCTGATGCCGAACCCGAAGGTCGGCACCGTGACCCCGAACGTCGCTCAGGCCGTCAAGGACGCCAAGAGCGGCGCCGTCGAGTTCCGCGTCGAAAAGGCCGGTATCGTGCACGCCGGCATCGGCAAGGCCTCGTTCACCGAGGAAGCCCTGCTGATCAACGTCAAGGCTCTGATCGACGCCCTGAACAAGGCCAAGCCGTCGGGCGCCAAGGGCGTCTACGTCAAGAAGATCGGCCTGTCCTCGACGATGGGGCCGGGCTTCAAGGTCGACGTGGCCTCGATCAACGCCTAATCGGCTGATCGAAGCACACTGACTTCGGAGGCGGGCGCTGGAGCGATCCAGCGCCCGTCTTGCGTTTGGGGCCTTCATTGTGGGCTCGGCTAGCTGATGTTATCTTTCGTCTAGACGGAGAGACGCCATGGCCTTCCACATCCGCGATCCCGAGACGGACGCCCTGGTGCGTCAGTTGGCCGAAAAGGCTCATGTGGGCATCACCGAGGCCGTGAAGCTGGCCGCCAGCGAAGCTTTGGCTGCGCGCGAGAAGGCGACCGCCGAGGCGCGGGAGGAGAAGCTGGCCAGGATGCGGGAGATCGTCGCCGAAGTCAGCACTTGGCCGCGCACAGGTCTCAAGGCTGACAAGGCGTTTTTCGATAGCCTCAACGACGAGTGATGTTCGTCGACGCCTCGGCCTGGACGGCCATTCTGCTGGCGGAAGCCGAGTCCGAAGTCTTCATGGCAAAATTGGCTGATGCGCCAGTGGTGCTGACCTCAGCCATAGCCGGCTGGGAAACCGTGCGAGCCGTCGCGCGCGCGACTAGTCGAAGCCAGTACGAGGCCGCTGACAGGCTCGATGGGCTTCAACGAAGCGCCGGCGCACGGCTGGTCCCGCTTGGGCAGGCCGAGCAGGCCTTGGCCCTAGAAGCCCATGCGCGCTTCGGCAAAGGCGTCCATCCCGCGAAGTTGAACATGGGTGACTGCTTCGCCTATGCCTGCGCCAGGACCAACGGCGCTCCGCTGCTCTACAAGGGCGGCGACTTTGCTCTGACGGATATCGAGGCCGCGTGACTTCCAGCGCTTCCAGGATCATCGACGTCGCCGTGGTCGGCGGCGGGCCCGCGGGGCTGATCGCCGCCCAGCGCCTGGCGCAGGCCGGCCGATCGGTCGTGGTGTTCGAGAAGATGCCGACGTTTGGGCGCAAGTTCCTGATGGCTGGACGCGGCGGGCTGAACCTTACCCACTCGGAGGATCTCGAGCGCTTCGTGGCCCGCTATGGCGAGCGAGCCGGGCCTCTGCGGCCGATGCTGGAGGCGTTCACGCCGGCCGACCTCGTCGCCTGGGCCAAGGATCTGGGCCAGGAGACCTTCGTCGGCGCCAGCGGCCGGGTGTTTCCCAAGGCCATGAAGGCCTCGCCGCTGCTGCGGGCCTGGCTGGCTAGGTTGGAAGGCTTGGGCGTCACCCTGCGCACGCGCTGCGCCTGGGCGGGTTGGGACGCCGACGGCGCGCTGTTGGTCGATGGTCCCGAAGGCCGCGAGGCCTGGCGCCCGCGTGCGACGATCCTGGCCCTGGGGGGCGCCAGCTGGTCCAAGCTCGGCTCCGACGCCGCCTGGACGGGCGTGCTGGAAGGAGAGGGCGCGCGGATCGTTCCGTTCGCGCCCGCCAACTGCGGCTTCGAGGTTTCCTGGAGCGAGATCTTCCGCGAGCGCTTCGCCGGCGAGCCGCTGAAGAACGTTCGGCTGACCAGCGACGGCCGCCAGGCGCGTGGCGACGCCATGGTCGCCGGCTACGGCCTTGAGGGCGGTGCGGTCTATGCCCTGGGGCCGGGCCCGCGCGAGGCGATCGCCCGTGACGGCGCGGCGGTGCTGACGATCGACCTGCGTCCTGATCTGCCGGTCGAGACGCTCGAGCGACGCCTGTCGGGCGCGCGCGGCGGCCAGTCGCTGGCCAACCACCTGCGCAAGGCCCTGAAGCTGTCGCCGGTCGAGGTGAACCTGCTGCGCGAAGCCCACGGCCTGGACCTGCCCAGCGAGCCCGCGGCCCTGGCGGCGGCGATCAAGGCCGCGCCGATCCGGCTGGCGGCGGCCCGGCCGCTTGAGCGGGCGATCTCGGCCGCCGGCGGCGTGGCCTTCGACGGCCTGGACGGCCTGGCGCTTCGCTCCCGTCCCGACGTGTTCCTGGCCGGCGAGATGCTGGACTGGGAAGCGCCCACGGGGGGCTACCTGCTGCAGGCCTGCTTCGCCACGGGCGTGGCGGCGGCGAAGGCGGCTGGGGAGCGGCTGGGGTAGGGGGGGCTTCGGCGCTCCTTTCCTTGCTTTCCTGGGCCTTGTGCCCAGGGCCCATGCTTCAGCCTACTCAGACCTTTCGCGTTCGGCCCGGATCTGAGCAGCGGCCGCCATGGGTCCTCGCCACAAGGGCGAGGAAAGCGAAGAAGGAGGCCAAGAAGGGGGAGGAGAGGTATGCGCCCCGTCCTCAGAAACTCCCCACGTGATGGATGTTGCCGTCCGGATCCTTGAACCACACGAGCTTCATGTCGCCCGCCCGGTGCACGCCGTCTTCCACCGCGATCCCGGGCATGTCGTAGGTCTCAAACGTCACCCCTTTGCTCCGCAGCGCCGCGACCACGGCGTCGAAATGCTCGCCGACGGGCCAGGTGACGGCGGTGCCCTGGTTGGTTCCGGCAAATTCGGACTCGTAGACGGTCAGCACCACGCCGCCGGCGCGATAGGCCTGCACGCCCATCTCGGAATCGCCTTCGGGCCTGAGGCCAAGCACGTCCTCGTAGAACTGCCTGGCTCGCGCCAGATCCTTGACCGGCAGGGTGGGGGAGGCGTCGAACTGGCCCAGCATGGCAAGGCTCCTTCATGGGTTTCACCGCCTTGAAGACGTTCGAGCGCGCTGCGTTCCGACACCTAGGTTGCGTTCCTTATGCAAATCCTCTATACGGCCCGCCTCTCCGCTGGACTCCGGTTTGGCGGCGAACCTGTTTGAGAACTACGGGGCGTGGGGTCACCAACGCCATAATCGAGGAAGGGCCCTTCCTCGCCGTCGGGAGACAGGGATAGAGACGCCAAGACCTCCTACCTCGTGGCCTAGCCCGAGTCAGGTGCGCGGCCGACTTTCCTTGGAACAGGCTGATGCAACTCGCGCGCGGGAGCAATTCCGCATGGGACGAGCATCTGGCTGCCGGAATGGTCCGGCCGCCTGCAACTGAGTAGGAGACCGCAATGGACCGCGCTCAAAAGCAGGAATCGATCGAGTCGCTGAAAAGCGTCTTCGCCGATGCCGGCGCTGTCGTCGTGACCCACTACATGGGTCTGACCGTTGCGGAAATGACCGACCTTCGTCTTCGCCTCCGCAAGGAAGGCGCCGCGATCAAGGTTGTGAAGAACACCCTGGCCCTCAAGGCTCTGGACGGCAAGCTCGGTGAAAAGGGCGACACGCTCTTCACCGGTCCGGTCGCCATCGCCTACGGCCCGGACGCTGTCTCGGCCGCGAAGATCGCGGTGCAGTTCGCCAAGGAAAACGACAAGCTTAAGATTGTCGGTGGCGTCCTGGACCAGACCAACGTGCTGGACGAGAACGCGGTGCGCGCTCTGGCGACCCTGCCGTCGCTGGACGAACTGCGTGGCAAGCTCATCGGCCTCATCCAGGCTCCGGCGACCAAGATCGCTGGCGTCCTGCAGGCTCCGGCCGGCCAGCTGGCTCGCGTCTTCAACGCCTACGCGACCAAAGACGCCGCGTAACGGTCATCCCCGCAAATCTATCCCAATCTCTCTAAGGAACTGACACATGTCGAAGCTCGAAAAGCTGGTCGAAGAACTGTCCACCCTGTCGGTGCTGGAAGCCGCTGAACTCTCGAAGCTGCTGGAAGAAAAGTGGGGCGTCTCGGCCGCCGCTCCGGTCGCCGTGGCCGCCGTCGGTGGCGCTGCTGCTCCGGTCGAAGCTGCTGAAGAGCAAACCGAGTTCACCGTTGTCCTGGTCGACGGCGGCGACAAGAAGATCAACGTGATCAAGGAAGTCCGCGGCGTCCGTCCGGACCTCGGCCTGAAGGAAGCCAAGGACCTGGTCGAAGGCGCTCCGCAGAACGTCGTCGAAAACGTTTCGAAGCAGCAGGCCGACGAAGTCGCCAAGAAGCTGACCGAAGCCGGCGCCAAGGTCCAAGTGAAGTAATCCGGCTCCGCGTCGTCTGACGCGGATCTGGTCTTCATGACCTTACGAGACGGGCCCGGAGGGAAACCTCCGGGCCTTTCTTTTTGCCCTCTCCCCTTGCGGGAGAGGGTGGCCTCCCGAAGGGAGGTCGGGTGAGGGGTCTCTCAGAACTGTCCGCGCGACCCCTCATCCGTCGGCCTTCGGCCGCCACCTTCTCCCGCAAGGGGAGAAGGATGCTTCGCTTCATTCATCCGATAAATCGCACCTTCTGCGTTGACGGCGCTGTCAGCCGCCACTACGCCGGTATCAGGAAATGATAGCGGTAACTTAGTGGAGGAATCGCATGGCTTGGCTGGGTAACGGCGCAAAGGCGCGCGTCCTGGGTCTGGTTTCGGGCCTGGCGCTCAGCGTCGGGGCGGGCATGGCGGTCGCCGCGCCGCAGACGACGGTGGATCGCAACGGCGCCTATGTCTCGGTCGAGACCTACGCCCCCAACGTCATCCGCGTGACCATCAGCCAGGACAAGGACCTGGCCAAGGCCGCCCCCGGCTATGGCGTCAACGGGACGGCCAGCGACAAGGGCTGGCGTCACGACCAGAAGGCCGGCGCCGACATCTTCACCTCGGCCGAGCTGTCGCTTGAAGTCGTCGCCCAGCCGTGGCCGAACGCCCCCAGCCTGCAGGAGCGCTATTTCGCGCCGGCCCTGCCGCCGGTGTCGATCAAGGTGCGCAAGCCCGACGGGACGTCGCTGGTCGACATGACCGGCTGGGAGATGGCCCCGCACGTGGTCAGCGGCGAGAAGACCTATCGCGCCGGCGCCACCTTCTCGACGACCGCCGACGAGCACTTCTACGGCCTGGGCCAGAACCAGGAGCAGACCACCACGCTGGACCTGCGCGGCCGCACCATCGACTGCAAGCACGACTATGACGCGCCCCACGGCGAGACCGTCTGCGTGCCCTTCCTGGTGACGTCCAAGGGCTACGGCATCCTGTGGGACAACCCTTCGGCCACCAAGATCTATCCGGGCGTCAACGGCCGCACCCTGTGGCAGAGCAATGTCGGCGAGCGCGTGTCGTTCTTCGTCATCACCGGCAAGACCACCGACGAGATCTATGCCGGCTATCGCGCCCTGACCGGCGTGACGCCGCTGCCGCCCAAGGCCGCCTTCGGCTACATCCAGTCCAAGGCCCGCTACGCCAGCCAGGCCGAGCTGATGGCCGTGGCCGACGGCTACCAGAAGCGCCAGCTGCCGCTCGACATCATGGTGCTGGACTGGTTCCACTGGACCCGCATGGGCCAGATCGACATCGATCCGCAGGCCTTCCCCGACCCGGCCGGCATGAACAAGACGCTGCACGACCGCGGCGTTCACAGCATCATCAGCGTGTGGCCCCGCTTCGAGCAGGAAGGCCGCTACTTCAACTACCTGGCCGACAAGGGCTGGTTCCTGAAGGACGCCGACGGCAAGGTCGTCGACGGCCTGCCGTTCCGCAGCGACCGCACCGGCGCCCTGATCGACACCACCAACCCGCAGGCCCGCGACTGGTTCTGGGGCAAGATCCGCGACAACATCCTCTCGCAGGGCTTCGACTGGCTGTGGCTGGACGAGACCGAGCCGGATCTGGTGCCGTCGGGCTTCTTCTTCCATGAGGGCTCGGGCGACCGCATCCGCAACGCCTTCCCGCTGATGCACACCCAGCTGGCCGCCGACGGCTCGCGCCGCGATCGTCCCGACAAGCGCAACCTGATCCTGGCCCGCGCCGCCTATACCGGCGCCCAGCGCAACGGCTCGCTGTTCTGGTCGTCCGACATCTCGCCGACCTGGGAGGTGCTCCAGCGCCAGGTGCCGACGGGTCTGAACTTCACCGCTTCGGGTCTCGCCTATTGGGGCAACGACATCGGCGGCTGGCAGTGGCTGCCGTCGACCACCACGGCGACCAAGCCGCCGCTGCTGGATCCGTCGGACGCCCGCGAGGTGGTCGGCCAGAACAACGACTATCCCGAGCTCTTCACCCGCTGGTTCCAGTACGGCGTCTTCACCCCGACCCTGCGCGTGCACGGCATGCGCAAGGAAAGCGAGCTGTGGTCGTTCGGCAGGGAGGCCGAGGGCGTCCTGACCAAGTACCTCAAGCTGCGCTACGCGCTGATGCCGTACCTCTACTCGATGGGCAAGACGACCTACGACACCGGCGCGCCCTTCATGCGCGGCCTGTTCATGGATTTCCCGAGCGACCCGAAGGTGGCCAACATCGGCGACCAGTACATGTTCGGCCCGGCCTTCCTGGTGGCTCCGGTCACCGAGCAGGGCCAGACCGAGCGCGACGTCTACCTGCCGGCCGGCGCCGACTGGTACGACTACTGGACCAACCAGAAGTACACGGGCGGCCAGACGGTGCGGGTGAAGGCGCCGATCGAC
Organism: Caulobacter endophyticus; assembly: GCF_029543245.1. Classification (GTDB taxonomy): domain Bacteria; phylum Pseudomonadota; class Alphaproteobacteria; order Caulobacterales; family Caulobacteraceae; genus Caulobacter; species Caulobacter endophyticus_A. Next base: position 33,239 of record NZ_JARQWV010000031.1, on the reverse strand, counting down.
GTCATCCCGCTGTTCGTCCGCGCCGGTTCGATCGTGCCGATGGGCGCGCCGATCATGAACACCAGCCAGACCCAGGCGATCAGCGCGGTGAAGGTCTATCCGGGCCGCGACGCCGAGTTCTCGCTCTATGACGACGACGGCGTCACCAACGCCTACGAGAAGGGCGTCGGCAAGACGGTGAAGCTGCGCTGGGACGACAAGGCCGGCAAGCTGACGGCCACCGGCGACAAGGCCCTGGCGGCCCAGGCCCAGGCCGCCGTGCAGGTGGTGAAGTAGGAAGACCAAGAGGGGAGGGCGGAAACGTCCTCCCCTTTTTCTTTGACCCCTCTCTCATGGAGAGAGGGAGGGGCCCATGGCGAAGCCATGGGAGGGTGAGAGGATACACTCTTGCCGGATAGGGCGCGGCCTGGGTGAGGTGTGCAGAGCGCCAGTCGTTTCAGCCAGTCGCATGGCCACACCACGGAGAGGTGCAGGTTCCCGCGGCCAGCGGTGAAACCTCTCACCCTCCCACCGCTGCGCGGCGGGCCCCTCCCTCTCTCTAAGAGAGAGGGATTTGGGACAGCGTCCGCGCCACGCTCTCCAACCGCGCCTCCCACGTCTGACCATCCGGCTGGAACGCCCTGACCGCCGGGTACCAGGGATAGCCCGCCGTCCCGAGCGCCGGCCAGTTGGGGTTGGCCGAGACGATCCAGGTCTCGGCTCCAAGCGCGGCGGCGAGGTTGGCGGTGGCGGTCGGCGGGCCGATGACGAGGTCGAGCGCGCGGCAGAGGGCGGCGACGCCTTCCAGGTCCTGCATCAAATCAAGGCCGGGCGGCCGATGGATCGTCAGGCCCTGGGCCTGGGCGCGGGCCAGATCCGGTTCGGCGTCGCCGTACTGCAGGTTCACGAACACGGCGCCCGGCGTGGCCAGCGCCGGCCTCCAGGCCTCGAATGGGGCGAAGCGACGTGAGCGCAGGCCGGCCATCAGGCCGCTGCGCCAGATGACCCCGACCTTGCGGCCGGGGCCAAGGTTCTGCAGCCAGTTCCGCCAGTGCGCGACGCGGGCCGGATCGGGCTCGAGGAAGGCCCTCGCATTGTCGAATTTCTCCAGCGTTCCGCGCAGCAGCGGCAGCAGATCGCCCATCGGAGCCCAGGCCTGGACCTGTCCGGCGTCGGGAACCGTGCGGCGCAGGCGGCCGGCGAGGCTGGTGGTGGCGTGGGCGATCACCCGCACGGCCGGCCAGGCGCGCGCGAACAGCGGAACAAGGCGCGGCTCCACCGCCAGCGTCAGGCGGCCGGTAGGTCCAAGGGCTGCCAGGGCGTCGCCGATCATCGAGCCGAACATCACCTCGTCGGCTAGACCCTGCTCGCCGACCAGCAGCAGGTGCAGCCCGTCCAGGGGCGTGGCGGGCGTCCAGCGCGGAGCGGGGATGTCGAAGGCCAGGGCCTCGCGGCGCTCGGGCGCCAGGCGGGCGGCGTAGTCGTCCCAGCCGCCGAGGTCGCCCAGGCACAGGCGGGCCGTGGCGCGGGCCAGCCGCACGGCGGCGGCCTGGGGCGGCGTCGGCCGGGCCGCCAAGGCCGCATCGCAGGCTTCCTTCGCGGCCGCCGGATCGCCGACGTCGAGGCGGGCCAGGGCGGCGTTGGCCAGGATCGGCGCGTCGCGCGGGGCCAGGCGCAGGGCCTCGTCGTGGAACACCCGGGCGTCGGCGTCGTCTCCCTTCTGGGCGGCGATCGAGCCGAGCAGGCTCCACAGGTGCGGCGCTTCGGGCGCTTGGGTCATGGCTTCGCGCACGATGGCCAGGGCCTCGTCGCAGCGGTCGAGGTCGCGCAGCACGGCGCCCAGGTCCTGGGCGTCGGCCAGGTCGCCGGGGCAGGCGGCGCGGACGCGGGCCAGCAGGTCGGCGGCGAGGCCAGGCTGGCCCATGCGGCGGGCCAGCCGGGCCAAGTCGCGCACGCCGTCGGGATCGGCGGGAGCCTTCAGGTGAGCCTGCCGCAAGGCCTCGAAGGCCTGGAGCAGGGCGCCGGCCCGCTCGCGCACCAGGCCGATCAGGCGCAGGGCCAGGCTTCCGCCCTCGGGCAGGGTCGCGGCGGCCAGGCTTTCGGCGCGGGCGAAGTCGCCATCCGCCAGAGCATCCCCGGCCGCGACCAGCCGCTTGCGGGCGGCGGCGGGAACCTCGTCCAGCCGCGCGGCGATGCGGTGCAGGGGCGAGAGCGGCCTGGCCTGGGCGGCGGGGCGGGGCTTGAGCGCGGCGGACATCGGCGAGGGCCTTGGCAGGAAAGGGAAGCGTCGCCGCGTTGAACGAAACCGCGCTGTGAAATTGGTCGCTCTTTCCCCCTTTTCATCCTCGCTTCGATCCCCTATATCGGCCCGTTCACGAAGACATTTCGGCGGAGTGCGTCCACGCACGTCCGCTCTTCAACGCCCCGAGGCGCGGTCAGCCGCCCTCCGATACGCGCGAAGGGGCGCCCGACAGACTTCCGGTCCCGGTCGTCAGTCAGGGGAATTCCAGCGTCCAGCGCTTCCCGGCAAGGGGAGCGGCGAGGGTGGACGCTACGGACATTCGAACTCACGCGCGGAGTCCATCCGCGCCGCAGGGAAAAAACATGGCGCAATCCTTCACCGGCAAGAAGCGGATCCGGAAGTCGTTCGGCCGCATTCCCGAGGCTGTGCAGATGCCGAACCTCATCGAGGTTCAGCGCTCCTCCTACGAACAGTTCCTGCAGCGCGAGGTCCGTCCGGGCCAGCGTCGCGACGAGGGCGTCGAGGCGGTCTTCAAGTCGGTGTTCCCGATCAAGGACTTCAACGAGCGCGCCGTGCTCGAATACGTGTCGTACGAGTTCGAAGAGCCGAAGTACGACGTTGAAGAGTGCATCCAGCGCGACATGACCTTCGCCGCGCCGCTGAAGGTCAAGCTGCGCCTGATCGTCTTCGAAACCGAAGAAGAAACCGGCGCCCGCTCGGTCAAGGACATCAAGGAGCAGGACGTCTACATGGGCGACATCCCGCTCATGACGGACAAGGGCACCTTCATCGTCAACGGCACCGAGCGCGTCATCGTCTCGCAGATGCACCGCTCGCCCGGCGTGTTCTTCGACCACGACAAGGGCAAGACCCACGCCTCGGGCAAGCTGCTGTTCGCCGCCCGCGTGATCCCGTACCGCGGCTCGTGGCTCGACTTCGAATTCGACGCCAAGGACATCGTCTACGTCCGTATCGACCGTCGCCGTAAGCTGCCGGCCACGACCTTCCTCTATGCCCTGGGCATGGACGGCGAAGAGATCCTGACCACGTTCTACGACGTCGTTCCGTTCGAGAAGCGTTCGGGCGGCTGGGCCACCCCGTACAAGGCCGAGCGCTGGCGCGGCGTGAAGCCGGAAGTCGCCCTGATCGACGCCGACACCGGCGAAGAGGTCGCTCCGGCTGGTCAGAAGATCAGCGCCCGCAACGCCAAGAAGCTGGCCGACGGCGGTCTGAAGACCCTGCTGCTCGGTCCGGAGGCCCTGACCGGCCGCTACCTGGCCCGCGACGCCGTCAACTTCGAGACCGGCGAGATCTACGCCGAAGCCGGCGACGAGCTGGACGTCACCACGATCCAGGCCCTGGCCGACCAAGGCTTCGACACCATCGACGTGCTCGACATCGACCACGTGACGGTCGGCGCCTACATGCGCAACACCCTGCGCGTGGACAAGAACGCCGTCCGCGAAGACGCGCTGTTCGACATCTACCGCGTGATGCGTCCGGGCGAGCCGCCGACGGTGGAAGCCGCCGAGGCCATGTTCAAGTCGCTGTTCTTCGACGCCGAGCGCTACGACCTGTCGTCGGTGGGCCGCGTGAAGATGAACATGCGCCTCGAGCAGGAAGTCTCGGACGAAGTCCGCGTTCTGCGCAAGGAAGACGTCCTGGCCGTGCTGAAGCTGCTGGTCGGCCTGCGCGACGGCCGCGGCGAAATCGACGACATCGACAACCTCGGCAACCGCCGGGTGCGTTCGGTCGGCGAACTGCTGGAAAACCAATACCGCGTCGGCCTGCTCCGCATGGAGCGCGCCATCAAGGAACGCATGTCGTCGGTCGATATCGACACCGTCATGCCGCACGACCTGATCAACGCGAAGCCCGCGGCTGCTGCAGTCCGCGAGTTCTTTGGTTCTTCGCAACTCTCGCAGTTCATGGACCAGACGAACCCGCTGTCGGAAATCACCCACAAGCGTCGTCTCTCGGCCCTCGGCCCGGGCGGTCTGACCCGTGAGCGCGCCGGCTTCGAAGTCCGCGACGTTCACCCGACCCACTACGGCCGGATCTGCCCGATTGAAACGCCGGAAGGCCCGAACATCGGTCTGATCAACTCGCTGGCCACCCACGCCCGCGTGAACAAGTACGGCTTCATCGAGAGCCCGTACCGTCGCGTGAAGGACGGCAAGCCGCAGGACGAAGTCGTCTACATGTCGGCGATGGAGGAATCCAAGCACGTCATCGCCCAGTCGAACATCAAGGTCGACAGCGGCGAGATCGTCGAAGAGCTGGTTCCGGGCCGCATCAACGGCGAACCGACCCTCCTGCAAAAGGAGACGGTGGACTTGATGGACGTGTCGCCGCGCCAGGTCGTGTCGGTGGCCGCCGCCCTGATCCCGTTCCTCGAAAACGATGACGCCAACCGCGCCCTCATGGGTTCGAACATGCAACGTCAGGCCGTGCCGCTGGTGCAGTCCGACGCCCCGCTGGTCGGCACCGGCATGGAAGCGGTCGTCGCCCGTGACTCGGGCGCCGTGGTCATCGCCAAGCGCACCGGCGTCGTCGAGCAGATCGACGGCACGCGTATCGTCGTGCGCGCCACCGAAGAGACCGATCCGGCCCGCTCGGGCGTCGACATCTACCGGATGTCGAAGTTCCAGCGTTCGAACCAGTCGACCTGCATCAACCAGCGTCCGCTGGTGAAGGTGGGCGACAAGATCAGCGCCGGCGACATCATCGCCGACGGTCCGTCGACGGAGCTGGGCGAACTGGCCCTGGGCCGCAACGCGCTCGTCGCGTTCATGCCCTGGAACGGCTACAACTTCGAAGACTCCATCCTGATCTCCGAACGCATCGTCCGTGACGACGTCTTCACCTCGATCCACATCGAGGAATTCGAAGTCATGGCCCGCGACACGAAGCTTGGTCCGGAAGAAATCACCCGCGACATCCCGAACGTCGGCGAGGAAGCCCTGCGCAACCTCGACGAAGCCGGCATCGTGGCCATCGGCGCTGAAGTGCAACCCGGCGACATTCTCGTGGGTAAGGTCACGCCGAAGGGCGAAAGCCCGATGACCCCGGAAGAGAAGCTGCTGCGCGCCATCTTCGGCGAGAAGGCTTCGGACGTCCGCGACACCAGCCTGCGCCTGCCCCCGGGCGTCGCCGGCACGATCGTCGACGTGCGCGTCTTCAACCGTCACGGCGTCGACAAGGACGAGCGCGCGCTCGCCATCGAACGCGCCGAGATCGACCGTCTGGGCAAGGACCGCGACGACGAGTTCGCGATCCTGAACCGCAACATCTCGGGTCGTCTGAAGGACCTGCTGATCGGCAAGGTCGCCCTGTCGGGTCCCAAGGGCCTGCAGCGCGGTGAAATCACCGCCGAAGGCCTGGCCGGCGTGGCTTCGGGCCTGTGGTGGCAGATCGCTCTCGAAGACGAGAAGGCGATGGGCGAACTGGAGTCGCTCCGCCGTCTGTTCGACGAGAACCGCAAGCGCCTCGACCGTCGTTTCGAAGACAAGGTCGACAAGCTGCAACGCGGCGACGAACTGCCCCCGGGCGTCATGAAGATGGTCAAGGTCTTCGTCGCGGTGAAGCGCAAGCTGCAGCCGGGCGACAAGATGGCCGGCCGTCACGGCAACAAGGGCGTCATCTCGCGCATCCTGCCGATCGAGGACATGCCGTTCCTCGCCGACGGCACCCACGTGGACCTCGTGCTGAACCCGCTGGGCGTGCCTTCGCGCATGAACGTCGGTCAGATCTTCGAAACCCACCTGGGCTGGGCCTGCGCCAACCTCGGCAAGCAGATCACCGGTCTGCTCGAGGACTGGCAGCACGGCGGCCAGAAGGACGCGCTGGTCGAACGTCTGCGTGAAGTCTACGGCCCGGACGAGGAGCTGCCGGACACCGAGGAAGACCTGGTCGAACTGGCCAAGAACCTCGGCAAGGGCATTCCGATCGCCACCCCCGTCTTCGACGGCGCGCGCATGGAAGACATCGAGGACCACCTCGACATGGCCGGCGTGAACCGTTCGGGTCAGTCGATCCTGTTCGACGGCACCACCGGCGAGCAGTTCAAGCGTCCGGTCACGGTCGGCTACATCTACATGCTGAAGCTGCACCACCTGGTCGACGACAAGATCCACGCCCGTTCGATCGGTCCGTACTCGCTGGTCACCCAGCAGCCGCTGGGCGGCAAGGCCCAGTTCGGCGGTCAGCGCTTCGGGGAAATGGAAGTGTGGGCTCTGGAAGCCTACGGCGCCGCCTACACCCTGCAGGAAATGCTGACGGTGAAGTCGGACGACGTGGCCGGCCGGACCAAGGTCTACGAGTCGATCGTCCGCGGCGACGACACGTTCGAAGCCGGTATCCCGGAAAGCTTCAACGTGCTGGTCAAGGAAATGCGCTCGCTCGGCCTGAACGTCGAGCTGGAGAACAGCTGATCCGGATCTCCCTCCTCTGCCTGAAGAGCAGGGGAGGGGCCCCTTTCAGCCTCTTCTCCCTCAAGAATTTTCGCGGGTAGTCCCGCAGAAGGAACCAAGATGAACCAGGAAGTCCTGAACATCTTCAATCCGGTCCAGGCCACGCCGACCTTCGACCAGATCCGCATCTCGCTCGCTTCGCCGGAAAAGATCCGTTCGTGGTCGTTCGGCGAGATCAAGAAGCCCGAGACCATCAACTACCGCACGTTCAAGCCCGAGCGTGACGGCCTGTTCTGCGCCCGTATCTTTGGCCCGACCAAGGACTACGAATGCCTGTGCGGCAAGTACAAGCGCATGAAGTACAAGGGCATCATCTGCGAAAAGTGCGGCGTGGAAGTCACCCTCGCGCGCGTTCGCCGTGAGCGCATGGGCCACATCGAGCTGGCCTCGCCGGTCGCGCACATCTGGTTCCTGAAGTCGCTGCCCTCGCGCATCGCCATGATGCTCGACATGCCGCTGAAGGACATCGAGCGCGTCCTGTACTTCGAATACTACATCGTCACCGAGCCGGGCCTGACCCCGCTGAAGCAGCACCAGCTGCTGAGCGAAGACGACTACATCCGCGCTCAGGACGAGTATGGCGACGACAGCTTCACCGCCGAGATCGGCGCCGAGGCCGTCCAGAACCTGCTGAAGGCCATCGACCTCGAGAAAGAGGCCGAGAAGCTGCGCGAGGAACTGGCCGGCACCGTGTCGGACATGAAGCAGAAGAAGTTCAGCAAGCGCCTGAAGATCCTGGAAGCCTTCCAGGAGTCGGGCAACCGTCCCGAGTGGATGGTGCTGACCGTCGTTCCGGTCATTCCGCCGGAACTGCGCCCGCTGGTGCCGCTGGACGGCGGCCGCTTCGCGACCTCGGACCTGAACGACCTGTATCGCCGGGTCATCAACCGTAACAACCGTCTGAAGCGCCTGATCGAGCTGCGCGCGCCCGACATCATCATCCGCAACGAAAAGCGGATGCTGCAGGAGTCGGTCGACGCCCTGTTCGACAACGGCCGTCGCGGTCGCGTCATCACCGGCGCCAACAAGCGGCCCCTCAAGTCGCTGGCCGACATGCTGAAGGGCAAGCAAGGCCGCTTCCGTCAGAACCTGCTCGGCAAGCGCGTCGACTATTCGGGCCGTTCGGTCATCGTCGTGGGTCCGGACCTGAAGCTGCACGAGTGCGGCCTGCCCAAGAAGATGGCGCTCGAGCTGTTCAAGCCGTTCATCTACGCGCGCCTGGACGCCAAGGGCCTGTCGGGCACCGTCAAGCAGTCCAAGCGCATGGTCGAGCGCGAGCAGCCCCAGGTGTGGGACATCCTCGAAGAGGTGATCCGCGAGCACCCGGTCCTGCTGAACCGCGCCCCGACCCTGCACCGTCTGGGCATCCAGGCGTTCGAACCGAAGCTGATCGAGGGCAAGGCCATCCAGCTGCACCCGCTGGTCTGCGCCGCGTTCAACGCCGACTTCGACGGCGACCAGATGGCCGTGCACGTCCCGCTGAGCCTGGAAGCTCAGCTGGAAGCGCGCGTCCTGATGATGTCGACCAACAACATCCTGTCGCCCGCCAACGGTCGCCCGATCATCGTGCCGTCGCAGGACATCGTCCTGGGTCTGTACTACCTGTCGGTCGCCCGTGACGGCGAGCCGGGCGAAGGCAAGATCTTCTCGGATCTGGGCGAAATCGAAGCGGCCATGGACGCCGGCGTCGTTTCGCTGCACGCCAAGATCAAGTCGCGCTTCACCGAAATGGACGCCGATGGCGTGGCTCGCCGCCGCGTGATCGACACCACGCCGGGCCGCATGAAGATCGCCGCCCTGCTGCCGCGCCACCCCGCGATCGGTCACCGACTGATCGAGAAGGCGCTGACCAAGAAGGAAATCGGCAACCTGATCGACGTCGTCTACCGCCACTGCGGTCAGAAGGCGACGGTGATCTTCGCCGACCAGGTCATGGGCCTGGGCTTCAAGGAAGCCGCCAAGGCCGGCATCTCGTTCGGCAAGGACGACATCATCATTCCGAAGCGCAAGGAAGCGATCGTCGCCGAGACGCGCGCCCTGGCCGAGGAATATGAGCAACAGTACGCCGACGGCCTGATCACCAAGGGTGAGAAGTACAACAAGGTCGTTGACGCCTGGGCCAAGGCCACCGATCGCGTCGCCGACGAGATGATGGCCGAGCTTCAGATGAAGCATAAGGACGAGAACGGCCGCGAGAAGGAAATCAACGCCATCTACATGATGGCCCACTCCGGCGCCCGTGGTTCGCAAGCCCAGATGAAGCAGCTGGGCGGCATGCGCGGCCTGATGGCCAAGCCCTCCGGTGAAATCATCGAGACCCCGATCGTCTCGAACTTCAAGGAAGGCCTGACCGTTCAGGAGTACTTCAACTCCACCCACGGCGCCCGTAAGGGTCTGGCCGACACCGCGCTGAAGACCGCCAACTCGGGTTACCTGACCCGTCGTCTGGTCGACGTCGCGCAGGACTGCATCATCGTCGAGGAAGACTGCGGCACCACGAAGGGCATCACCCTTCACGCCGTGGTCGAAGGCGGCGACGTGCTGGTCTCGCTGGGCACCCGCGTCCTGGGCCGCTTCACGGCCGAGGACGTCAAGGACCCGTCGACGGGCGAGCTGGTCGCTCCGGCCGACACCTACATCGACGAGAACATGGCCGACGCCATCGAGGCGGCGGCTGTCCAGTCGGTGAAGGTCCGCTCGGTCCTGACCTGCGAAGCCAAGATCGGCGTCTGCGGCGCCTGCTACGGCCGCGACCTGGCCCGCGGCACCCCGGTCAACATCGGTGAAGCTGTCGGCGTCATCGCCGCCCAGTCGATCGGTGAGCCGGGCACGCAGCTGACCATGCGTACGTTCCACATCGGCGGCACCGCCCAGGTGGCCGAGCAGTCGTTCTTCGAAAGCAGCAACGACGGTATCGCCCGCGTCAGCGGCGCCACCGTCGTGGCGTCCGACGGCGCCCTGGTCGTGATGAGCCGCAACACCTCGGTGAGCGTGCTGGTCGACGGCAAGGAACGCGAGAACTACAAGCCGCCGTACGGCGCCCGTCTGAAGATCAAGGACGGCGACACCGTCAAGCGCGGCCAGCGTCTGGCCGACTGGGACCCCTACACCACGCCGATCATCACCGAAGTCGGCGGCCGCATCCGCGCCGAAGACCTGGTGGACGGCTTCTCGGTCCGCGAGGAAGTCGACGAAGCGACGGGCATCGCCCAGCGCGTCATCGCCGACTGGCGTGCGTCGGCCCGCGGTTCGGACCTGCGTCCGGCCATGGGCGTGCTGGCCGAGGACGGCAGCTACAAGCGTCTGTCGAACGGCGGCGAGGCTCGCTACCTCCTGTCGGTCGGCGCCATTCTCTCGGTGGCCGACGGCGACGAAGTGAAGCCGGGTGAAGTCATCGCCCGTATCCCGACCGAAGGCGCCAAGACCCGAGACATCACCGGTGGTCTGCCGCGCGTCGCCGAACTCTTCGAAGCCCGCCGTCCGAAGGACTGCGCGGTCATCGCGGAAATGGACGGCCGTGTCGAATTCGGCAAGGATTACAAGAACAAGCGCCGGATCAAGATCACTCCGGACGTCGACGCCGACGGCAACCAGCCCGAAGCGGTCGAGTTCCTGATCCCGAAGGGCAAGCACATCGCGGTGCATGATGGCGACTACATCACGCGCGGCGAGTACATCATCGACGGCAACCCGGATCCGCACGACATCCTGCGCATCCTGGGCGTCGAGGCCCTGGCCAACTTCCTCGTCGACGAGATCCAGGAGGTCTATCGACTGCAGGGCGTGCCGATCAACGACAAGCACATCGAGACGATCGTTCGTCAGATGCTGCAGAAGGTCGAGATCATCGAGCCCGGCGACACCGGCCTCATCAAGGGCGACCACCTTGATAAGCCGGAGTTCGACAAGGAACAGGACAAGGCGATCGCCCGCGGCGGCCGTCCGGCTGTGACCCAGCCGGTTCTGCTCGGCATCACCAAGGCGAGCTTGCAGACCAAGAGCTTCATCTCGGCCGCGTCGTTCCAGGAAACGACCCGCGTCCTGACCGAAGCCTCGGTGCACGGCAAGACCGACACCCTGGAAGGCCTGAAGGAAAACGTCATCGTGGGTCGTCTGATCCCCGCCGGTACGGGTTCCTACCTGCGCAGCCTGCAGCGCGTCGCCGCCAAGCGCGACGAGCAGCTGGCCCAGCAGCGCGAAGAGGCGATGGAGCCGCTGCCGGCGGAAATCGCCCTGTCGGACGCCGAGTAATCGGCGACCGACAATCTTCAGACGGTATGTTCCGACGCCGAGTAATCGGCGGAAGACGGCCTTCAGGGTTGTGCTAGACAAGGAGCGGTCGGGGAAACCCGGCCGCTCTTTTGTTTTGCGCGGTCGCCGGGGCGGCCGGATGTCGGGGGACGTCCATGTTTCGCAACACCACATTCGCCGCGGCCGCCGCCGTGGCCCTGGGGCTGGCCGCCTGCGCGCCGGAGACGCCGCCGCCCGCCCCCAAGCCCAAGCCGTCAGACGGCTTTCCCGCCGCTGACCGCGCCTTTGTCGACGGCGCCGTCCAGGTGATCGCCCAGGACCTTGGGCCGTCGGTCGTCTTCCGCGACCTGGCGATCAGCGACACGGGGCAGGGCAGGAGCCTGTGCGGCGATGCGGCTCTCCCGGGCGAGGCCTGGAAGGGGATCGTCGTTCGCAAGGGCGAGGCTGAGGGCGATTTCCTGGTGCTGATCGCCGGCGACAATCTCTCGCCGCGCGCCTTGCCCCAGTGCCGCGCACTGGTGCTGAAGTATCTGGGCGAGGCCAAGGTCGATTGGTACGAGGCCGAGACCGCCATGAACCAGGCCGGTTGCGCCCATATCGACGTCAATTACTGGACGGGCTGGAAGGACTACTGCCAAGGCGCGCAGACCAAGCCGGCGAAGACGCAATCCTAAGTGGGCAACCTTCGGTGGAAATATGACGTATTGTAAAAAGACTCTCGTTATTTCAGTCCGTTAAATGAAATTTCAGCCGGGCGGCCTGAAAAGGAGTGCAAATTCCTTCCTCTCGCCCGGACACCATGCGCTCGGACATCTCCACCAAGGTCAGCCTGACCATCGCCGCCGCCTTCGCCGTTCTCCTGGCCGGGCTGCTCGCCGTGGTCGCCTGGAGCTCGCTCGGCTTCGCCAAGCGCCAGGCCGTGGCCCAGCAGGAGACCAGCATGCGCGTGGCCTGGGACGTCATCGGCCGGCAGGGCCAGACGTTCCGTCGCGAGGGCGAGCAACTGCTGATCGGCGACCACGTGCTGAACGGCGACCTGGCCGGCGTCGACCGCGTCAAGGCGCTGGCCGGGGGCGTGGCCACCGTGTTCGCGGGCGACAAGCGCATCAGCACCAACGTGGAAAAGCCGGACGGCTCGCGCGCCGTCGGCACCAGCCTGGCCCAGGGCCCGGTCTATGACGCGGTGCTCGGCCGCGGCGAGCCCTATCGTGGCGAGACCAAGATCCTCAAGCGCGACTACTTCGTGGCCTACGACCCGATCAAGGACGCCTCGGGCCAGGTGATCGGCGTAATGTTCGTGGGCGTGCCCAAGGACATCTATTTCGGTCCCGTCTACCGCCAGCTGGCCTGGCTGGGCGTGGCCGGCGTGCTGCTGGGCATGGCCGGCGGCGTGGCCTCGGTGCTGACCGTGCGCCGCCAGCTGTCGCCGCTGAAGACCCTGCGCGAGGCCATGGCCCGCCTGATGAAGGGCGACCTGAACGTGGCCCTGCCGTTCGCCGGCCGCCGCGACGACATCGGCCTGATGGCCGACGCCGTGCACGCCTTCCGCGACGACGCCGAGGCCAAGCGCCGCATCGAGGCCGACGCCGCCAGCGACCGCGACCAGGCCGAGGCCGACCGCGCCGCCGCCCAGGCCCGCGACGCCCGCTCGGCCCGCGAGCAGAACCTGGTGGTCGAGAGCCTGGCCGAGGGCCTGGGTCGCCTGTCGAACGGCGACCTGACCGTCCGTCTCGACCAGCCCTTCGCCAATGACTACGAGGGCCTGCGCAGCGACTTCAACCAGGCCGTCGAGCGCCTGGAAGCGGCGATGAGCTCGGTTGTCGACGCCGTCGGCGCGCTCAATGCCGGCGCCGGCAGCATCGCCGACGCCTCGTCCGACATCTCCGACCGCACCGAGCAGCAGGCCGCCAGCCTGGAAGAGACCGCCGCGGCGCTGGAAGAGATCACCGTCACCGTCCGCCGCACCGCCGAGGGCGCGCGCGGCGCTCACATGGCCGTCCGTGAAGCCCAGACCGAGGCCGGCCGCTCGCGCACCGTGGTCGAGGAGACCATCGCCGCCATCGGCGGGGTCGAGGCCTCGTCGCACCAGGTGGGCCAGATCGTCGGCGTCATCGACGAGATCGCCTTCCAGACCAACCTGCTGGCTCTCAACGCCGGCGTCGAAGCCGCGCGCGCCGGCGACGCGGGCAAGGGTTTCGCGGTCGTGGCCCAGGAAGTGCGGGCCCTGGCCCAGCGCTCGGCCGAAGCGGCCAAGGAGATCAAGGTCCACATCGCCGACAGCGCCCGTCAGGTCGAGGCCGGGGTGAAGCTGGTCGGCCGCACGGGCGAGGCTCTGCAGAAGATCGTCGCCCAGGTCGAGGCCATCGACGGCATCGTCAGCCAGATCGCCGCCGGCGCTCAGGAACAGTCGGTGGGCCTGTCGCAGGTCAATACGGCCGTGAACCAGATGGACCAGGGCGCCCAGCGCAACGCGGCCCTGATCAGCCGCTCGGCCGGCGACAGCCGCAACCTGGTCACCGCCGCCGACGAGCTGTCGGGCATGGTGGCGCGCTTCCGCACCACCCAGGCCGCCTCGGCCGGGCTGCGCCGCGCCGGCTAGTCCTTCTTCGTCTTCTTCTCCTGCATCTCGAGCAGGCGCAGCTGCTGGCCTCTGGCGTCGCGCTGGCGGCCCAGCCCGTCCTGCTCGAGACCCCCGACCATCGGGATGTCCTTGCCCCGGCCGGGGCCGTCGCGGCTGCGATGGTCGACACCGGGGCCCATAGGCGCGTCGCGATAGGCCCGATCGGCCTCCTGCCGCAGCGCCTGGATGTCGAACTCGCGGCGCTTGCCCGCCTCGATCGGCGCGGCGTACTCCGGCGCATTGCGCGCGGCCTCGCCCCAGCGCTCGTCGCAGCGTTCCCTCTCACGCCTGTTGAGCCCCACGGCCCTGTCGTTGGCGCAGCCCGTGCTGCTGCCCCGCAGGGCGCTCTTGAGGTCGCCGCCGGGCTGGGCGGCGGGCAGGGGCGCCGGATGGGTCCCCGTCGCGCGCTCGCGCGACCCCGCCGAGGGCGCGGCCACGAACGGGGAGGGGGCGATTCCCGCCGGAGCCGGACGCCGGGCCTCGCGTGGAATCGGCAGCGGGCTGGCGGCGGTCGCCGGCGCGGCTCGCTGGGCCTCGCGAGGGACCTCGCGCGGCGTCTGCGTCATCAGCTCGATGGTCACGGTCGAGACTGCGTCCTGGTCTGGAAACACCGCGCGCACGGGCAGGGCCAGCCAGGCCAGAACCGCCAGGTGCACGGCCGCCGAACCGCCCGCGACGGCCCAGAACCGCTTGTCGGGCTTGGCTTGCGCGGGAGGATCCAGCAGAAGGGTTATGGACCGCGCGGCGGCTTCGACCACGAAGGACTCGACGACAAGGGAAGGTTGCTGGGCGAGGCTGGCGATCGCTGATGGCGAAAGCGTGGCCGTCTTCGCGCCCTGGTAAACGTCGCATTAACCGACGCAGAAGGCGGTGATTGACGTGGAGCCCCTTCGCGAGTAGGTTCCGCGCTCTTTTCGAGGTGGGTCTTGCGCCCGTCCTGATGAGCGTCCGTCCCTTAACCGACGGCAGGCCCGCCGGAACGCTTTCCGCGTCCCGGCGAGTTTCGTGTTTATCGGGTCTCCAATCGGAGCCTTGAAGCCGGAAAGAAGAACGACAAGGACCCTGAAGCGCTTCGGCCGAAAGGCACACGCTTCCATCAGAGCAGAGACTTAATGCCTACCGTCAACCAGCTCATCCGCAAGCCGCGCTCTCCGAAGCCGGTCCGGAACAAGGTGCCCGCCCTGAAGGGCTGCCCCCAACGTCGCGGCGTCTGCACCCGCGTCTACACGACGACCCCGAAGAAGCCGAACTCGGCTCTGCGTAAGGTCGCCAAGGTCCGTCTGACCACCGGCATCGAAGCCGTGTGCTACATCCCGGGCGAAGGCCACAACCTGCAGGAGCACTCGGTGGTGCTCATCCGCGGCGGCCGCGTCAAGGACTTGCCCGGCGTCCGCTATCACATCCTGCGCGGCGTCCTCGACACCCAAGGGGTCAAGGATCGTAAGCAGCGTCGTTCGCTCTACGGCGCCAAGCGTCCGAAGTAAGGAAGAAGAAGAATGTCCCGCCGCCGTCGCGCCGAGAAGCGTCAAGTCCTGCCGGACCCCAAGTTTGGGGATCTGGTCGTCACGAAGTTCATGAACTACGTGATGTACGAAGGCAAAAAAGCCGTCGCCGAAAACATCATCTACGGCGCCTTCGATATCCTGGAAGCCAAGCGCAAGGACCAAGGTCCGCTTGAAACCTTCCACTCCGCCCTGGACAACGTCGCCCCGGCGATCGAAGTCCGTTCGCGCCGCGTCGGCGGCGCCACGTACCAAGTGCCGGTTGAAGTCCGTCCGGACCGTCGCCGCGCCCTGGCCATCCGTTGGCTGGTGACCGCCGCCCGCAAGCGCGGCGAGAACACCATGACCGAAAAGCTGGCTGGTGAGCTGCTCGACGCTTCGAACAACCGCGGCACCGCCGTGAAGAAGCGCGAAGACACCCACAAGATGGCTGAAGCCAACCGGGCCTTCTCGCACTACCGCTGGTAAGCTTTCTTACCAGCACCCTTTCAGGCGCGGGCGGTTTGCGATAAACCGCCCGCGCCGCACGTTTAAATCCCGGTCGTGTCCGTCAGGGCCGCCCCGTTTCGCAGAGCGATCGCTATGCCCCGCACGCATAAAATCGAAGACTACCGCAACTTCGGCATCATGGCCCACATCGACGCGGGCAAGACGACGACGACCGAGCGGATCCTGTATTACACCGGTAAGTCCCACAAGATCGGCGAAGTCCACGACGGCGCCGCCACCATGGACTGGATGGAGCAGGAGCAGGAACGCGGCATCACCATCACGTCGGCCGCGACGACCGCTTTCTGGAACGACAAGCGCCTCAACATCATCGACACCCCCGGGCACGTCGACTTCACCATCGAAGTCGAGCGCAGCCTGCGCGTTCTCGACGGCGCCGTGACGGTGCTGGACGGTAACGCCGGCGTCGAGCCGCAGACCGAAACCGTCTGGCGTCAGGCCGACAAGTACAAGGTTCCGCGGATCGTGTTCGTCAACAAGATGGACAAGATCGGCGCCGACTTCGACAAGTCGGTCGAGTCGATCCGCGACCGCCTCGGCGCCAAGGCCGTGCCGATCCAATTCCCGATCGGCGCCGAAAGCGCGCTGAAGGGCCTGGTGGACCTGGTCCGCATGAAGGCCGTGGTCTGGGACAACGACGGCCTGGGCGCTTCGTACCGTGACGAAGAAATCCCCGCCGACCTGATGGACAAGGCCGTCGCGGCCCGCGCCTACCTGGTCGAGAACGCCGTCGAACTCGACGACGACGCCATGGAAGCCTACCTGGGCGGCGAAGAGCCTTCGGAAGAAGTCATCAAGAAGTGCCTGCGCAAGGCCGTTCTGACCGGCGCCTTCTACCCGATCCTCTGCGGCTCGGCCTTCAAGAACAAGGGCGTGCAGCCCCTGCTCGACGCCGTCGTCGACTACCTGCCGTCGCCGGTGGACATCCCGCCGACCAAGGGCATCGACTTCAAGACCGAAGAAGAAATCGTTCGCAAGGCCTCGGACGAAGAGCCGCTGTCGGTTCTGGCGTTCAAGATCATGGACGACCCCTTCGTTGGTTCGCTGACCTTCTGCCGCCTGTACTCGGGCAAGATGGAAACCGGCATGAGCCTGCTGAACTCGACGCGCGACAAGCGCGAGCGGGTCGGCCGCATGCTGCTCATGCACTCCAACAACCGTGAAGACATCAAGGAAGCCTACGCCGGCGACATCGTCGCCCTGGCCGGCCTCAAGGAAACCCGCACGGGCGACACCCTGTGCGATCCGCTGAAGTCGCCGGTGATCCTGGAGCGCATGGAGTTCCCGGCCCCGGTTATCGAAATCGCCGTCGAGCCCAAGTCGAAGGCCGACCAGGAAAAGCTGGGCGTCGCCCTGCAGAAGCTGGCCGCCGAAGACCCGTCCTTCACCGTCTCGACCGACTTCGAGTCGGGCCAGACGATCCTGAAGGGCATGGGCGAACTGCACCTCGACATCAAGATCGACATCCTCAAGCGCACCTACAAGGTGGAAGCCAACATCGGCGCGCCGCAGGTTGCCTATCGTGAATCGCTGGGCCGCAAGGTCGACATCGACTACACGCACAAGAAGCAGACCGGTGGTACGGGCCAGTTCGCCCGCGTCATGATCACCTTCGAGCCGGGCGAGCCGGGTTCGGGCTTCGTGTTCGAGTCGGCGATCGTCGGCGGCGCCGTGCCGAAGGAATACATCCCGGGCGTCCAGAAGGGCCTGGAATCGGTCAAGGACAACGGCCTGCTGGCCGGCTTCCCGCTGATCGACTTCAAGGCGACCCTGACCGACGGCAAGTACCACGACGTCGACTCGTCGGTCCTGGCCTTCGAAATCGCCGCTCGCGCCGCCTTCAAGGAACTGCGCGAGAAGGGTTCGCCCAAGCTGCTCGAGCCGATCATGAAGGTCGAGGTCGTGACCCCGGAAGAGTACCTGGGTTCGGTCATCGGCGACCTGAACAGCCGTCGCGGCATGATCCAGGGTCAGGACATGCGCGGTAACGCCACCGTCGTGAACGCCTATGTTCCGCTGGCCAACATGTTCGGTTACGTGAACACCCTGCGCGGCATGTCGCAAGGCCGCGCTCAGTTCAGCATGGTCTACGACCACTACGATCCGGTGCCGCAACACGTCGCCGACGAAGTGATCAAGAAGTACGCCTAAGCTTTTCGTCCCCGGACGAAACGTTTAGCGGAAGAGTAGGGCGGGTCTTCGGACCCGCCCGCCCAAACCCCAGAAGTTCAACCAACGGCCCCTCTGGGGTCCTGGAGCTAAGAAGATGGCCAAGGAAAAGTTCGAACGTACTAAGCCGCACTGCAACATCGGCACCATCGGTCACGTTGACCATGGCAAGACGACGCTGACGGCCGCGATCACGATCACGCTGGCGAAGTCGGGCGGCGCGACCGCCAAGAACTACGCCGACATCGACGCTGCGCCGGAAGAAAAGGCCCGCGGCATCACGATCAACACGGCTCACGTCGAGTACGAGACGGCCAACCGTCACTACGCTCACGTCGACTGCCCCGGCCACGCCGACTACGTGAAGAACATGATCACGGGCGCGGCCCAGATGGACGGCGCGATCCTGGTCGTGTCGGCCGCCGACGGCCCGATGCCGCAGACCCGCGAGCACATCCTGCTGGCCCGTCAGGTCGGCGTGCCGGCCCTGGTCGTGTTCATGAACAAGGTCGACATGGTCGACGACGAAGAGCTGCTCGAGCTCGTCGAAATGGAAGTTCGTGAGCTGCTGTCGTCCTACCAGTTCCCGGGCGACGACATCCCGATCACCAAGGGTTCGGCCCTGGCCGCCGTGGAAAACCGCGACGCCAACATCGGCGAAGAGAAGATCCTTGAGCTGATGGCTTCGGTCGACGCCTACATCCCGCAGCCGGAACGCCCGATCGATCAGGCCTTCCTGATGCCGGTCGAAGACGTGTTCTCGATCTCGGGCCGCGGCACCGTGGTCACCGGTCGCGTCGAGCGCGGCATCGTGAAGGTCGGTGAAGAAGTCGAAATCGTCGGCATCCGTCCGGTCCAGAAGACCACCTGCACGGGCGTCGAAATGTTCCGCAAGCTGCTGGACCAAGGTCAAGCCGGCGACAACGTGGGCGTGCTGCTGCGCGGCACCAAGCGTGAAGACGTCGAGCGCGGCCAAGTGCTCTGCAAGCCGGGCTCGATCACCCCGCACACCAAGTTCGTGGCCGAGGCCTACATCCTGACCAAGGAAGAAGGCGGCCGTCACACGCCGTTCTTCACGAACTACCGTCCGCAGTTCTACTTCCGCACCACCGACGTGACCGGCATCATCAAGCTGCGCGAAGGCGTGGAAATGATCATGCCGGGCGACAACGCCGAGCTGGACGTCGAGCTGATCACCCCGATCGCCATGGAAGAGAAGCTCCGCTTCGCCATCCGTGAAGGCGGCCGCACCGTCGGCGCCGGCGTCGTCGCGAAAATCGTCGAGTAATCGACGCTTCTTAGCTTCGGCTGACAAAGCGAAGGCCCCGGGGGGAAACCTCCGGGGCCTTTTCTTTTGGAACCTCCCCCTGTGGGGGAGGCGGCCGAAGGCCGGTGGGGGAAGTTTTCTGATGAGTTCAGTGCTCCCGCCCAAGCCACCACACCCCCGCCTCCCTCGCCCTCGTGGCGAGGGCCCACGTCGGCCGCTGCTCAGACGGCGGGCGAACTCGAAAGGTCTGAGCGGGCTGAACCATGGATCCTCGCCACGAGGGCGAGGAAGGCGTGGTTTGGTGTGGCCCGGATGGGCATGGAGCAGCGTGGATCCCCGGCGTATCGCCAACAGAGTTTCACAAACTCAACCGCTTGCAACTTTCTCAGCCTGCTGGATCAGACGCGCTCAAACCCGCCGCATAATCATTGGGTCCCGTCGCGGGGAGAGGGCGCAAGGATCCGGCCCGAAGCGGCGACGTGGATGCGATCGAGCGGGGCTGAGGGAGCGGCGTGAGCCGGGCCCGAAGGCTTAAATGAGGATGGGGGACGTAAATCCATCCATCGGGAGCTTGCCCAAATAGGCTCCCGCCCGTCCAAGGGTTCGCGCCGCCATGCACGCCTGGCCGCCAAGAAACGGGGCGCATTGCATGGGGAAGGGGCACAGGGCTGAAGACGCCCGCGCGCCCCGGCCTGAGGAACAACGATCGCGCGGGGCGTTTAAGCTTCGTCGAAACGGTACTTGAAACTCACACATCCGGGCGAAGCCCGGACGCCCCGCGCCCTCTCCATCAACTTCCGTGGTTTCCACGAGAGGCCGCGAAGCCGTGCCCCAAGATCCTCCCCCTGAAGGGGGAGGTGGCCCGAAGGGCCGGAGGGGGAAGCGCCTGATGAGATCAGTACGCCTCCAACACCAGCAGCCTCTTCCCCCTCAGTCGCTTCGCGACAGCTCCCCCTTCAGGGGGAGCATCTGGGCAGAGGGCCCCGGAAGCGACGTCCTACGACTTGGGCTTCTTGGCCTTCAGGCTCGGCCAGGCCTCGGCGTACTCCTCGGGGGTCAGCTTGCGCATCGCCGAGACGCGGTAGCTGCGCGACGAGCCGGTGACCTCGGGCACGATGACCATGGCGTCGAGCGGCGAGCAGACCCAGGAGCCGGTGCGCGACTTGATGCCGATGCGGGTGGCGACGTCGAGGTCGAAGGGGGTGTTCAGCAGGGTCAGCTGGAAGGCTTCCTTGCGGCCCAGGTCGACATTGAGCGTACGGTCGTCGACGACCTGATAGCCGCGCACCTGGTCGGCGAAGAAGCAGCCGTCGCGCGTGCCGGCCGGCTTGGCCTTTTCGGCCGGAGCCTGGGTCGCGGCGAGGGCGGGGGCGGCGAGGCCCGCGGCCAGGCCGAGGGTGCAGAGGAGGGAGACGGAGCGGCGCACGGCGAAGGCCTCCTGATCGGACCTGCCGCCACTATAGCGCGACGGGATCGCCGCCGTATTTCGAATTGTAGCCCGATTGCGGCGAATTCAGGCGGCCTGGCGCGAAAGGTCCTCGATCCAGGCGTCCAGGTCGGCCACGGCCCGCCGCACGCCCTGGCGCAGGCGCTCCAGGGGCGCATCCAGCGGCAGGCCCTCGATGCAGGCGGTCTCCAGCTCGGCGGCGTCGCGCGACAGGCGCATGAAGCCGAGGATCCCCGCCGAGCCGGCCAGGCGGTGGGCGTCCTCGCGCAGGGCCTCGGGGCTTTCGTCCTGGAAGCGGTCGAGCAGTTGCTGGCGCAGCATGTCGGCCAGGCGCGCCACGCGGGCGGCGCCCATGGCCGAGGCCAGGGCCTCGCGGGCGGCGGCCTCGTCGCCGGCCTCGTCGGCCGTGGTCGTGGCGCCGGCGTCGGCGGTCCTGGCCAGGTGCAGGGCCAGGGCCTGGTCGAGGTCGCGCTCGCTGAGCGGCTTGAGCAGGTGTCCGACCATGCCGGCGTCGAGGCAGGCGGCGACCTGCCGCGGCGCGCCGCTGGCGGTCAGGGCCACGATCGGGGCGGCGGTCAGGCCGCGTCGGCGGATCTCGCGGGTGGCCGTCAGGCCGTCGACCACCGGCATGTGCACGTCCATCAGCACCAGATCGAAGGCGGCGCGCTCGAGCGCCTTGACCGCCTGGGCCCCGTCGTCGGCGGTCTCGACCACGCAGCCGCGACGGCCGAGCAGCTCGCTGAACAGCTCGCGGTTCAGCTCGACGTCGTCGACCAGCAGGATCCGCCTGCCGGGGAAGGCGGCCCGGCCGGCCGGCTCGGCCGGCGCTACGGTGGTCGGGGACGAGGCCAGGGGCAGGGCGATCTCGAAGGCGAAGGTCGAGCCTTCGCCCAGCTCGCTCTCCACCCAGATCCGGCCTTCCATCAGCTCGACCAGCTCGCGCGAGATGGCCAGCCCCAGTCCGGTGCCGCCGAAGGTGCGGGTGATCGAGCTGTCGGTCTGCGAGAAGCGCTTGAACAGTCGGTCGATCTTGTCGGGCGCGATGCCGACGCCCTGGTCGACCACGCTGATGCGCAGGCTCGCGCGGCCGTCGGCTTGCCTGAGGACCTCGACCTGCGTGGTCACCGAGCCGTGGCGGGTGAACTTCACGGCGTTGGACAGAAGGTTCAGCAGGACCTGCCGCAGGCGGTGGCGGTCGCCGACGTACCAGCCGTCGAGGTCGCCGACCATGCGCAGGTCGACCTGGTGCTCGTCGGCCTGGGGTTCGACCATGGCCGTGGTCTCGACCAGCATTTCCTTCAGGGCGAAGGGCGCGCTTTCCAGGGTGACGGCGCGGGCCTCGAGCTTGGAGAAGTCGAGGATGTCGTTGATCAGGGCGTTGAGGGCCTCGCCGGCCCCGCGCACCCGCTCGGCCCGCCGGCGGTCCTCGGCGGCCAGGTGGGGGCTTTCGGCCAGCAGGCGCGAGAAGCCGATCACCCCGTTCAGGGGCGTGCGCAACTCGTGGCTCATATTGGCCAGGAACTCGGCCTTGGCGTGGTTGGCTTCCTCGGCGGCGTCGCGGGCCGAGGCCAGTTGGGTGGCCATGGCCGCCAGCTGCAGGGTCTGGTGCTCCAGGGCCTCCTGGGCCTCGACACGGGCGGTCTGGTCCTGGACCTGGGCGATGAAGTGCTTGGGCGAGCCGTCGGGCGCGCGGACCAGCGACACCGACAGGTGCACCCAGACGATGCGCCCTTCCTTGTGGATGTAGCGCTTGTCCATGCCGTAGCTGGCGATCTCGCCGGCCATCAGCTGGCCCAGCAGGGCCAGGTCCTTGTCGAGGTCGGCGGGGTAGGTGATCGTCTGGAAGTCGGTCGCCAGCATCGCGGCCTCGTCGTAGCCGACGATGTCGCAGAAGGCGGCGTTGATCTTGTTGAACGCCCCGTCCAGCGTGACCAGGGCCATGCCCACCGAGGCGTGGTGGAAGGCGGTCTCGAACTCCTCCATCTGCGCCTTGCGGGCGCTGATGTCGTGCATCAGGGCGGTGAACTGCCAGCCGTCGGCGCTGCGGGCGGCGCTGATCGCCAGTTCGACCGGGAAGACCTCGCCGTCGCGGCGCAGGGCCGAGATCTCGATCCGCTGGTCGAGCACCGCGCCCCGGCCGGTGGCCAGGAACTGGGTCAGGCCCTCGTCATGGGCCTGACGCAGGCCGGTGGGAATGATCAGGTCCGACAGCCTGCGTCCCTGGGCCTCGGCCGCCGTCCAGCCGAAGGTGCTCTCGGCGAAACGGTTCCAGTCGGTGACGACCCCGGCTTCGTCCATGGTGACGATGGCCTGATAGGCGTCGGCGATGACCCGGCGGGCCCGGGCCTCGCTGGCTTCCAGCTTGCGCCGCAGGGCGCGTTCGTCGGTGATGTCGCGCAGCACGCCGAAGACGGCGATGACGCGGCCGTCCTCGTCCAGTTCGCAGGTGGCGCGCGAATGGCCCTGGCGGACCGAGCCGTCGGCCCGCAGCAGCCGCAGCTCGTGCTCGAGCACGGCGCGCTCGACGACCACCTGCCGGGCGCGGGCTTCGGCCGCGGCCCGGTCGTCGGGGTGGTACATCTCCAGCCAGTTTTCGAAAGTGGGCGTGAAGGTCGCCGGATCGCGGCCGTAGATCCGATAGACCTCGTCCGACCAGGTGATGGTCTGGTTGACCAGATCGCAGCGCCAGTGACCGACGCCCGAGATCGCCTCGGTCATGGCCAGCATGCGGCGCTGTTCGAGCATCAGCCGCTCGGCCCGGCCCTTTTCCATGCGGGCGACCACGGCGTCGGCCAGCATCCGCAGGCGGTCGAGGTCTTCCTCGGAGGGGCGGGGGCGGGGCGCGCTGTCGATGACGCAGAGGGTGCCAAGGTTATGGCCGTCACGATCGCTGAGCACGGCGCCGGCGTAGAAGCGGATGTCGGGCGCGCCGGTGACCAGCGGATTGGCGGCGAAACGCGGATCGGCCGTGGCGTCCTCGACGACCATGACCGAGTGGGTCTCCTGGCGCAGGGCATGGGCGCAGAAGGCCATTTCGCGAGGGGTGGACTCCGCGTCCAGCCCGTATCGCGACTTGAACCATTGCCGGTGCTCGTCGACCAGCGAGATCAGGGCGATGGGCGCGTCGAACAGTTCGGCGGCGAAGTCGGTCAGCCGGTCGAACGCCGGCTCGGGAGCCGTGTCCAGGATGCGGTAGGAGGCCAGGGCCGCCAGGCGATCGTGTTCGAGCATGTTTGGGGCGCCGCTATCTTAGGTCGATAGGGTGACCCGATGCGCCTTCACATCTACTGAACGTCGGTATCGGTGCGCTGCGGCCTATTGAAGCAGAAGTCCCGCGCACAAACGAAAACGCGCCTCTCCGCAGGGGATGAGGCGCGCGATCGGAAGATCGGAAATGGAGAGAGGGTCTCAGGCCGGCTCGTCGTCGACCATCGCCTTGACCAGGTCGACCACGCGGCGGCGCAGGCGGCGGTCGTTGAGGCGGGGGAACAGGTCGGCCAGCTCCAGACCTTCGGGCGTGGCCACGAACTGCGTCATGCGCTGGGCGACGCCGTCGTCCTCGCCGTTGTCGGTCTCTTCGAGGCCGTCGAAGAAGTAGGACACCGGCGACTGCAGCAGGCGGGCGGCGTCGTAGAGCTTGCTGGCGCTGATGCGGTTGGCGCCGCGCTCGTACTTCTGGATCTGCTGGAAGGTGATGCCCAGGGCGTCGGCGAGCTGGGTCTGGCTCAAGCCGAGGACCTTGCGCCGAATCCGCATGCGGGCGCCGACATAGATGTCGACGGGGTGAGCGACTTCGGCGGTGGGCTTCTGGGTCATGATGATCTCGTCCTCGGCTCCGGTCGGACCGTAGCGGTGCACGTGGCGCGGTTGTTTAAGGTGAAGAATAGACCGCTGATCGTATTCCGTCACGTCGCCTCGACGTCGCATGTCGCTCACACGACACAAATGCCGCACCCTTGCGTCGGTGCGACGACAGAAAAGCATTCGGACTTGACCTTTTGACCGCCGGGCGGTGTCTGCCGCCCATGATTTTGCAGTCAGGCGCGCGCGTCGCGATCGCCGGAGCCGGCGCCTTCGGCTCTGCGACGGCGCTGATTCTCTCCCGACTCGGGTTCAAGGTGACGGTGTTCGACCCCGCGCCCCCCGGTGAAAACGCCTCTGGCGTCGCGGCCGGCATGCTGGCGCCTGCGGCCGAGGCCGTCTTCGACGCCGTCTCGCGTGGCCACCTGCCGGTCTTGCGCAGGGCCCGCGATCTCTGGACGGCTTTCGCGCAGGACGTGGGGATCGCCCTGGACCGTCAGGGCCTCGCCATCGAGGGCGACGAGGCTTTCCTGGCCAAGGTCGAGGCAGCCCTGGTCGAGGCAGGCGCGCGCTTCTCCCGCACGCCGACGGGCCTGTTCAGCGACGAGGACTGGCGGCTGGACGCCCGGTCGGCGCTGTCGACCCTGCGTGGGGCGGCGATCGCGGCCGGAGCGGATTTCGATGCGCGCGGGGTGGCCGCCTTCTCCGAAGGTCGCGTGACCCTGGACGACGGCGAGGTCCTGGCTTTCGACGCCCTGGTGGTCGCCACCGGCGGCGGCGGCGGGCAGGGGCTGGCGCCTGAACTCGCGGCCCTGACGCCGATCAAGGGCCAGATCCTGCGGCTGGAAACCGCCATGGCCGAGGGGCCGGTGCTGCGCGGCCAGGGCGTCTACATCGCGCCGGGGTCCCGCCCGGCGGTGGGCGCGACCATGGAGGCGGGGCGCGACGACCGCGAGCCCGACCCGGCCGTGGTCGAGCCGCTGCGGATCGCCGCCGAGCGTCTGCGGCCGGAGCTGGCGGGCGCCCCGTCGGTGATCGAGGTCGGCGTTCGCGCCTCGACCGCCGATGGCCTGCCGCTGGTGGGGAAGAGCCGGGTTCCCGGCGTGATCCTGGCGGCCGGGGCGCGTCGCAACGGCTGGCTGCTCGCTCCGCTTGTGGCCGACATGGTCGCGGCGTATCTGACGGACGCCGATCCCGGAGAGGACGCGGCCGCCTTCGATCCGCAGCGTTTCGAGGGCTAGATAAAGAGCGACCAAGCGCAGGGAAGGGACGACATGGCCGGTTTCTGGCTGACCGACGAGCAGGAAGCGATCCGTGAAGGCGTGGCCAAGGTGTGCGCCGCCTTCGACGACGAGTACTGGCGCCGGACCGACGAGACCGGAAACTTCCCCGAGGAATTCGTGGCCGCGATCGCCGAGGGCGGCTGGCTGGGCGTGGCCATGCCCGAAAGCGTCGGCGGGGCGGGCCTGGGCCTGACCGAGGCGGCCGTGATGATGCAGACCGTGGCCCAGTCGGGCGCGGGCTTCTCGGGCGCCAGCGCCATCCACCTCAACATCTTCGGCCCGATGCCGCTGGTGAAGTTCGGCACCGACGAGCAGCGCGAACGCCTGCTGCCGCGCATCATCTCGGGCGAGGACAAGATGTGCTTCGCCGTCACCGAGCCCAACTCGGGCCTGGATACCTCCAGCCTGGAGACCAAGGCCGAGAAGGTCGACGGCGGCTACCGCCTGAACGGCCGCAAGATCTGGACGACCGGCGCCCAGCGCGCCAACAAGATCCTGATCATCGCCCGCACTACGCCCAAGGACCAGTGCGCCAAGCCCACGGGGGGGCTCAGCCTGTTCTACACCGACCGCGAGCAGATCGAGGCCAAGCCGATCCCGAAGATGGGGCGCAAGGCCGTCGAGTGTAACATGCTCTTCATCGAGGACCTGTTCGTGCCCCAGGAGGATCTGGTGGGCGAGGAGGGCAAGGGCTTCTCGTACCTGCTGCACGGCCTCAACCCCGAGCGGGTGCTGTTCGCCGTCGAGGCCATCGGCCTGGGCCGGGCGGCTCTTGCGAAAGCCTCGACCTACGCCAAGGAACGCGTGGTGTTCGGCCGTCCGATCGGCCAGAACCAGGGCGTGGCCCACCCGCTGGCCAGGTCGTGGGCGGAGCTGGAAGCGGCCAACCTGATGGCCTTCAAGGCCGCGGCCCTCTACGACGCCGGCAAGGACTGCGGGGCCGAGGCCAACGCCGCCAAGTACCTGGGCGCGGAAGCCGGCTTCTCGGCCTGCGAGGCCTCGGTGCTGGCGCAT
Source organism: Caulobacter endophyticus (assembly GCF_029543245.1). Lineage (GTDB taxonomy): Bacteria > Pseudomonadota > Alphaproteobacteria > Caulobacterales > Caulobacteraceae > Caulobacter > Caulobacter endophyticus_A. The sequence goes on along the minus strand of NZ_JARQWV010000031.1, from coordinate 6,682 downwards.
GGCGGTATGGGCTATGCCAAGGAGTACGACGTCGAGCGCTATTTCCGCGAGGCGATGATCGCCCGCATCGCGCCGGTCAGCCGCGAGATGATCCTGAACTTCATCGCCGAGCGCGTGCTGGGCCTGCCCAAGAGCTATTGAAAGGGTCCGGCCCTCGCTCCGATACGGTGAAGCGAGGGCCGGCGACCAGGCTATTCGGCGGCGTTGAAGCGGATGGGGATCCTTACCTGCGCGCCGTCGACCGCCTGGCCGTTCTCGAGTTGCGGCTTCATCTTGAAGAACCGCGACAATTTCAGAGCCGCATTGCCGAAGCCTTCGCTGGCAGGGCTTTCATCGACCACGATGCAGTTCTGCACCGTGCCCTTGGCCGTGACCGCGCAGTTCAGCGTCGCCCCGCCGGAAACCCCGCGCCGCTGGGCGCTTTCGGGGTAGTAGCGCGACATGTCGTCGGCGCTCGGCATCTTCAGCCAACTCGCCCGGGTGATGATCCGGGGCGCGGGAGCGGTCGACGGCGGCGCGGGCGGCGCCGGGGGATCGGCCGTGAAGGTGGGCGGCGCGGCGATGGTCGGAGGGCCCGGATCCCTGGGAATGGGCACGGGCAGCGGCTCGGGCGTCGGGAACGGCGTCGGCAGCGGCGGGTGCACCGGGATCGGGTTCGAGGCCCGGGGCGGCGTCGGCGCCGGCTGTTCCGGGGGCGGCGGAGGCGGCGGCTTGGGCGCCAGCGGCAGGATCTCGATGCCGTTGTCGTCGATGATCTCGGTCGGCATCACCACGTACTTCTGCACCGCGATATAGGCGAACAGGGCCACGTGCGCCGCGCCGGAGATCGCCAGGGCCGTCACCAGCCCCTTGGACAGCTTGCGCTTTTCCTCCCGGTCCAGGCCGGCGATGCGCGGATTGAAGTCGGCGGGGTGGGCGATCATGGCGACCTCCGTGAAGCGGTGTCGATCGGTTTCGACGTCCTCACGCTGTCATGTAAATTGACGCTCGTAAACTGAAAAAATGACGATCGTAAAATTTATGCTCGAGCCGCTGTGGGGGCCCTGTATGGGCGCCGATGGCGAGGCGACATGTCGCGGCCCATCCGGCGAACGCGGAAACGTGGTTAAGTCGGCGTTAACCACGCTGGTTCAGACATTCGGTCCATGGCCGTCCAATCCATCCGCAACGTCGTCGAGTCGGCGATCCAGCGCGCGTCGAACGCGACTGGCGTCGACTTCACGTTCCTGATGGGCACCGCCAAGCGCGAGAGCGGCTACAATCCAGCCGCCAAGGCGCGGACCTCCTCGGCCTCGGGCCTGTTCCAGTTCGTCGACCAGACCTGGCTGGCCACGCTGAAGAAACACGGCGCCAAGTACGGTTACGCCCGCTATGCCGACCTGATCCAGCAGGGATCCGACGGTAGGTACCGCGTCGCCGGCGACGAGGCTCGCAAGGCCGTTCTGGGCCTGAAGCTCGACCCGCACGCCGCTTCGTTGATGGCCGGTGAGCTGGCTTCGGATCATGCCTCCTACCTGCGCGGCCGCGTCGGACGCAGTCCGACCTCGGGCGAGCTTTATGCCGCCCACTTCCTGGGCCCGCAGGGCTCGGCCCGTCTGATCGAGGCGGCCAACCGCAATCCCGGCGCCAGCGCGGCCTCGATGTTTCCGGAAGCCGCCGCCGCCAATCGCTCGATCTTCTATCGCGACGGCCGCGCCGCCACCGTGGGCGAGGTCTATGCCAACCTGACCAAGACCGGCGGCTCGGCCGGCGGCGCTCCGACGGTGCGTGAACGCGAACCCGAGACCGACACGGGCTTCCTGCAGTACGCTTCGGGCCGTCGCCTGGATCGCATCGACCAGCAGAAGGCCGTCGTCGACCTCGTAATGCGCGGCTCGCAGGGCTATGGCGGCGCCTTCAGCGGCAATCGCTCGGACGAGGGCGGCGGGGTCAGCCGCGTGGCCAACAGCCTTTTCTCGGCCGAGATGCTGCGCATGCTGTCGGACGCCAACGCCGGTTCGGCCGGCGGCAAGGCGCGCTAGGGCCTGAGGGCCTCGATCTCTTCCTCCGAATAGCCGAGCTCGGCCAGGACGCCGGCCGTGTCTGCGCCCAAAGCCGGGGCGGGCGTGCGCGGCTGCTCCTCGACATCCGAGAAGCGGGCCGGTGCGGCCGGCGAGCGTCGCCCGTCCTGCGTCTCGACGAAGCAGCCCGCGGCTTCGGCTTGAGGATCCTGGACCAGGTCGCGCGGCGTCTGCCAGGGCGCCCAGGTGATGTCGCCCGCGTCGAGGGCGGCGGCGGCGGTGTCGTAGTCCATGGCGCCGAAGGCGTCGTCGAGGATGTCGACCAGGGCGGCGGTGTTCTCGCGCCGGGCCCGGGCGCCGGAGAAGCGCGGGTCGTCGACCAGTTCGGGGCGGCCGACGGCGGCGGCGATGCGCGGCCAGTCGGTCGCGCCCTGACGGGCCAGCAGGCAGATCCAGCGGCCGTCACGGGTCTGGAAGAAGTTGGCCAGCGGCTGCACGGCTTCGCGGCGCGGACGGGTCGAGGCCAGCTTGCCGAAATGCAGCTGGATGGCCAGGTCCGAGCCGATGGCATAGGCCCCAGTGCGCAGCAGCGAGGTCTCGACAAGGCGTCCAACGCCGGTCCGATGGCGTTCGTGTACGGCCGCCAGGATCGCCGAGACCGTGGCCAGAGAGGTGACGTGGTCGCCCATGCCGGTGCGGATCGGGAAGGGCTCGGCGCCCTTGGGCGCGGTCAGGGCCCCGACCCCGGCGCGCGACCAGAAGGCGGCGACGTCCATGCCCGGCTTGTCGGCGTCGGGACCGGTCAGGCCGTAGCCCGTGAGGCTGCAGTAGACGAGGCGAGGGAAGGCCGCGCGCAGGGTCTCGTGGTCGAGGCCCGCGCGGCGCAGGGCGGCGGGGCGGACATTGGTCAGGAAGATGTCGGCGGTGGCGACGAGACGCTTGAGCGCCTGTGCGCCGGCCGGGGTGCGTATGTCGAGCACGACCGAGCGCTTGCCGCGGTTGTCGAGCTCGAAGACCGGATTGGCGGCGTGGTCCGAACCGATGGTCTCGAAGAAGCGGCGCATCGGATCGCCCTCGGGCGACTCGACCTTGACCACGGCGGCGCCCCAGTCGGCCAGGATGCCGGCCGCGCCCGGGGCGGCGATATAGGTGGCCAGCTCGACGACCTTCAGGTCCCGCAGCATCCGCTTCCTCCGCTTTTCTTGTCCTTGTCGACGAGATTAGCGGTCAAACGAGCGTTGGAAAGTCCGATCAGGCCGCGCCGCGCGAGGCCTCAGTGCGCGAAGCCTCAGTGCGGGGCGCGCGGGTGAGGGCGGCGGCGTCGGCGACGGCGCGGGCGACGCCCGCCACGCTGACCGGCTTGCGCAGCACGGTGTCGGCGCCGGCCTCGGTGCATTCGCGAGCCTCGTCGGCGTCGCCGCCGATGACGGCGATGATGGGCATCTGCCCGCCGGCGCCCGGCATGGCGCGGATCTCGGCGGCGGTCTGCGGGCCGTCCAGCACCGGCATGCGGCCGTCGAGCATGACGAGATCGAACTCGCAGACCTTGGCCAGGTCGACCGCGCGGCGGCCGTTCTGGGCGTGCACCACCTGGTGGCCGAGCTGCTCGAGGATGGCGCGCAGCATGGCCGCGTTCAGGGCGTCGTCCTCGGCGATCAGCACGCGCAGGCTGCGCTGGACGTCGGGGGCCGGATCGGCGGCGGCCAGGGTCTCCTCGACGGGCTCCTGCGGGCAGGGGCAGGCGGCGTCGTAGGGCAGCAGCAGGGTGAAGCAGCTGCCGACGCCCAGCGCGCTGCTGGTCTCCAGCGCGCCGCCCATCAGCTTGGCCAGCTGGCGCGACAGCGACAGGCCAAGGCCCGCGCCGTTGACGCCGGCGCCGGTGCGCTCGACCCGGCGGAAGGGTTCGAAGGCCTGCTCAAGCTCCTCGGCCGAGAGGCCGGGACCGGTGTCGGCGACCTCGATGGCGATGCGGTCGTCGCCGCGGGGTTCGATCCGCACCTCGACCCGGCCGCGCACGGTGTATTTCACCGCGTTGCCGACGAGGTTGGCGATGATCTGGCGGGTGCGCATCGGGTCGGCCATGGTCGCGCCCAGCGTGCGGTTCTCCAGCGAGGCGTCGACGTGGACGGCCAGTTCCAGGCCCTTGGCCAGGGCGTGGGGACGTTCCAGCAGGGCGAGGTCCCGGACCAGGCGCACCGGTTCGAAGGCCTGGGTTTCGACCGCCAGGCGGCCGGACTCGGCGGTTTCGGCGTCGAGCGTGGCGTTCAGCACCGCGATCAGGTCCTGGGCGGCGTCGAGGGCGGCGTTCAGTTGCTCGCGCGACGGCGCGGCGCGACCGCCCTTGCCGGCGGCCGCGGCCAGCACGTGGGTGACGCCGGTCAGGCCGTTGCGGATCTCGTGGCTGAGGGTGGCGACGATGTCGGACTTGGAGCGGGCGGTGCGCTCGGCGGTCTCGAGCACGCGCATCCGCTCCTCGATCAGGGCCTCGTGGGCCACGGCCAGGGCGTGCTGACGGCGCAGCATGCGGTTGAAGATCATGGCCATGGCCACGGCCAGGGCCATGCCGCCGGCGGCCATCAGGCCGGCATGGCGGCTTTCGGGGCGGCTGAACAGCGCCCAGAGCGGACCGATGGCGGCCATCGGCGCGACCACGATCAGGCAGTGCACGACGGGGGCCGAGAAGAAGATGCAGACCATGCCGGCGGCGGCGGCCAGCAGCAGCAGGGTCTCGCGCACCGGACCCGCGCCATCGGCGAAGGCCGACATCTGGATCACGCCCAGCGCCCACAGCAGGCCGCCCGCGACCTGAAGCCGCAGCCGCAGGGAGAGGTTTTCGGCCTGGGGCGTCTTGAGCCAGTTGGTGATCCCGTAGAACACGCCCCAGTTGATGGCGAAGATCGCAAAGCTCAGCGACATCCACACCGCGTTGACCGCGAACGAGCCCGCCCAGACGAAGAAGGGCAGGCTTACGGCGAAGATCGCCAGGGCGTAGGGCAGCAGAGCCACCTGCACGCCGAGGGCGAGCGCGGTGTCGGCCCCGGGCCGCTTCACATCGTTGGGGCGTCGCTCTGCGAACAAGAATCAAATCCTCGGGCGGTTAAGCCAGGACGCTAGGCGAGCACGGTTTGCGGCGGGTTACGCGGTATCGTTAATGCCGGGGGCTTTGCGGGCAAACAATCGTTAACGCTAACCGTCACATTGTTTGATTCGACCGTCCATTCGCAGAAGGCCAGGCCCATGGCCACGACCCGCGCCGCGCTGACCACCGACGATATCCGCATGCTCGTGAAGGGCGGGACGCCCGACGAGCGCGCCCTGGCCGCGCACAAGCTGTGCCGCAAGATCGACCGCGCCGAGCTTTCCGAGGACGAGCGCCTGCAGGCTCAGGAAATCCTGCGGGTGATGGCCGCCGACGCCGCCGAACTGGTGCGTCGGGCCCTGGCCGTGACCCTGAAGACCTCGCCGCTGCTGCCGCCCGACGTCGCCAACCGCCTGGCCCGCGACGTCGAGAGCGTGTCGCTGCCGGTGATCAGCTTCTCGCCGGTGTTCACCGACCAGGATCTCGCCGAGATCATCCGCCTGGGCGGACCCGTGCGCCAGATGGCGATCGCGCGCCGGCCCAAGCTGTCGAGCAAGATCACCGGCCTGCTGGTCGACCAGGCGCCTGAAGACGTCGTGGCCGCCGTCTGCGCCAACGACAACGCCCGCTTCTCGGACCTGGCCCTGCAAAAGGCGCTGGACCGGTTCGCCAAGTCCGAAACCGTGCTCCAGGCGGTCGCCTACCGCGCCGTGCTGCCGCTGTCGGTGACCGAGCGCCTGATCGACATGGTCGGCGACCAGCTGCGCGAGCACATCCTCGACAACCACGCCCTGTCGGCCGAGCGGGCGCTGGAGATCATCGTCGGCGCCAAGGAGCGTGCGACCCTCGACCTGGTGGACCAGGCCGGCCGCACCGCCGATCCCAAGGCCTTCGTCGCCCACCTGCACCGCGTGGGCCGTCTGACCCCGTCGCTGCTGCTGCGCGCCCTGGCGCACGGCCACATGACCTTCGTCGAGTGGGGCCTGGCCGAACTGGCCGGGGTGCCGCATCACCGCACCTGGCTGATGGTTCACGACGCCGGGACCTTGGGCCTGAAGGCCGTGTATGAGCGGGCCGGCCTGCCGTCGCGCCTGTTCCCGGCGTTCCGCGCCGGGGTCGACGCCTATCACGGCATGGAGTTCGACGGCCGCCCCGGCGAGCGCGAACGGTTCCAGGAACACATGCTGCAACGCTTCCTGACCTCCTCCCAGGCGGTGTCGCGCGAAGAGAGCGACTACCTGCTGGACAAGCTGGACCGCCTGGCTGGTTTCAAGGCCCGCGCGGCGGGGTAGGGCGCTTCGTCCCTCAAGACGCTCCCCCTGAAGGGGGAGCTGTCGGCCCCCGGGTCCGGCCAAAGGCCGGCCCGAGGATGAACTCCGCCGACTGAGGGGGAAGTGATTACTGCCTTTGATGGCGCACTAACCTCATCAGGAACTTCCCCCTCCGGCCCTTCGGGCCACCTCCCCCTTCAGGGGGAGGGTCTGGACGTGCGACTTCGCACTCCCGTGAAATCTCACGAAAGCTGGCGGGGAGGCGCGGAGCGGCCGGGCGGAGCCCGGAGACCGTGTGTTTGTTTAGCGTTTCGGCTTCGTCGACCGCTCCG
>NZ_JARQWV010000030.1 GCF_029543245.1 Caulobacter endophyticus | reverse complement strand
TCGCCTTCACCGACATCGGCAATCCCTCCGCTTCAAAAGCAAGGAATCACAGCCAGCCGATTTCGCAACAGTCCCCCTATGGGGGAGGCGATCGCGCAGCGATCGGTGGGGGGAGTGACCGCGTAACCGACCACCCACCTCCAAAGCTGAAACCGTCCCCCCACCGGCCTTCGGCCGCCTCCCCCACGGGGGGAGGTTCCTTGACCCCTCGCCTAGCCCGCCTCTCCTCGGCTAGACCTCGGCCATGGATCCCCGCCAACTCGACGTCATCGTGCGCATCGCCGGCGCGGCCCTGCTGCTGGGGCTGGCGGCGTTGCTGGCGCGCGACCCCAGGGGGCGGCGGCTGGCGGCGACGTTTGGGCCGTTGGCGCTGTGCCTGGCCGGCTTCCTGGCCGGCAACACGCCCGACGCGGCCCTGCGTCTGGCCGGACCGCCGGGGGCGGTCGCGCACCTGCTGAGCGGCTATGCGGCCGTCTTTCTGTGGTGGTTCTGCCTGGCGGCGTTCGATCCGGCGTTCCGGCCGCGTGGAGCGGTGCTGGCCGGCGGGATCGCCTGGATCGTTGTCGCCAGCGCCGACCGGGGCGTGTTCGGGCCGGCCCTGGCCGAGCGGGGCCTGTCGTGGCTGCTGGTCTGCATGGGCCTTGGCGTGGTCGGCCACCTGGCCGTGCGGGTGATCGGCGACCGCGAGGGCGACCTGGTGGAAGGCCGCCGCGCGGCGCGGATCTGGGTGGTCGCGCTGATGGCCGGACAGCTGCTGGCCGATCTGATCGTCGACCTGGTGATGGGGCTGGACTGGCGGCCGCTGGGCTTTTCCATCGTCCAGAACCTGGCCCTGCTGGCCTTTGCGGCCTGGCTGGCGAGCCTGGTGCTGCGCGTCGAGGTGCGGCCGCTGGGCGCGGCGCCGGCCCCCGCCCCGGCGGTTCCCGCGCCCGAGGATCCGGCCGAGGCGCGGCTGGCCCTGCGCCTCAAGACGCTGGTCGAGGTCGAGCGCGTCCACCTCGATCCCGACCTGACCTTCGCCGGCTTCGTGCGGGCGATGGGCGCGCCCGAGCGCATCGTGCGCCGCTTCGTCAATCACCGGCTGGGCCACGATCACTTCCGGGCCTTCCTCAATGCCCAGCGGATGGACGAGGCGCGGCGGCTGCTGGCCGATCCGGCCCGCGCCGACGACAAGCTGATCGCCATCGCCCACGACGCGGGCTTCGCCTCACTGGCTTCCTTCAACCGCGTGTTCTTGGCGACCGAAGGGGTCTCGCCCAGCGTCTGGCGGGCGGCGAAGGCGGTTTCGCCGGGTTTTGAGGAACGCTCGGCCGCCTTCTGAGGAGCCTGGACCGGCCGACGCCCCCTAAAGCGCCGCCATCGAGTTTCGAGGAGCAGGCATGAACGGCTTCATTTCCATCCTGGCGATCGTCGCCATGCTGCTGGCGGCGGGGGGCGTGATCGCGCTCGTCAGGCGCGGCGGCGTCGACGGGCGCTGGCTGCTGGCGGCGGCGGGCCTCGTTTTGCTCAACGACGCCCTGCTGACGCGCGGCTACGGCCTGCTGCCCCAGCTGCTGCCGGGAAGCGCGTGGAACTGGCAGGGCAAGATCCTGGCCCTGGCCGCCACCCTGGCCGTCGTCGCCATGCTGGGCTGGAAGCGCTGCGGGCTGACCCTGGTCCAGGACAAGGGAAGCCTGAAGACCGCCCTGCCGGTGGCGGGCCTCTATGTCGGCCTGTTCCTGGCGCTCGCCCTGGTTTTCCCGAACGAGCCGGCCTCGGCCGAGACCATCGCCTTTCAACTGACCATGCCGGGCCTGGAGGAAGAGCTGTTCTATCGCGGCCTGTTGCTGCTGGTGCTCGATCGCGCCTTCGGAACGCCGTGGAAGCTGGGCGGGATCACCTTCGGCTGGGGCGCGATCCTGTCGTGCGCGCTGTTCGGCCTGGCCCACGCCTTCGGCTATGGCAGGGACGGCTTCTCGTTCGACGCCCTGACCATGGCCCTGACCGCCCTGCCGTCGCTGATCGCGGTGTGGCTGCGCCTGCGGACCGGCAGCGTGCTCCTGCCGGTGCTGCTGCACAACTTCGGCAACGCAGTGATGCTGGTGGTGTGAGCGGCGTCAGGAAAACAGCGGCACGGCCGGCGCGACGGCCTTCAGGGCCGCGCCGAAATAGTCCTGCACCTCGCGGAACAGGTCGGGGCGGTAGATGGCCCGCGGGTCGTTGGCCTTGTCGTCGTCGAAGGCGTGGGTGGCGTCGGGATAGAGCTTCAGGTCCACCTTCACGCCGTCGGCGGTCAGGCGGTCGAGCGCCTTCTTGGGGAAGCGCCAGCCGACGACCCCGTCCTTCTGGCCCAGCACCGACCACACCGGTGGGGCGCCCGGGCCCCAGCCGCGTCGGCTGGTCATCGAGGGATAGGCCGCATACGGATAGACCAGCAGGGCGCCCTTGACCTGCTTGCGCAGGGCGATCGCGTCGGCGTCGGCCAGGCCGGTGGCGCTGGGGGCCGAGGTTCCGGCGGCGTAGGCGTCCATGATCGACCAGGCGCCGTGGCTCCAGCCGGCCAGGAACACCTGGTCGGCGCGCGCCCAGCTCTGCGTCTTCAGCCAGGCCAGAGTCCCGAAGATGTCGGCCGCGCGCTTGGCGCCGTGCAGGGTCATCAGGGTGCAGACGAACAGCTTGCCGTCCAGAGTGCTCATGCCGCGCGGCTTGAACGAGTCGAGCACGATGGCCGCGTAGCCGGCCTTTACCGCGACCTCGGCATAGGTCTCGAGGAAAGGGGTCTTGCCGCCGCAGCCGTGCAGGATCAGCGCGACAGGGAAGGGGCCCAGCCCGGCGGGCTTGAACACCCGCGAGCGCGCGACGACCTTGGCTCCCCAGGCTGTGCTGTCCATGCGCGTCCGTCCTTCAGCTTTCCGCCCGCCCCCAAGGGGAGCGGGCGGAACTAATCGGATTTGGGGAGCGCCGAAAGCGTCCGCAATCCTTAGTGGCGGAACACTCGCACACCGGTGAAGGCCATAGTGAGGCCAAGCTTGTCGGCCGCCTCGATGACCTCGGCGTCGCGCATCGAGCCGCCCGGCTGGATGATCGCCGTGGCGCCGGCTTCGGCCGCCTGGATCAGGCCGTCGGCGAACGGGAAGAAGGCTTCCGAGGCGCAGGCGCAGCCGGCCAGGTCCAGGCCGAAGTCAGCGGCCCGAAGGGCGGCGATGCGGGCGCTGTCCTTGCGGTTCATCTGGCCGGCGCCGACGCCCAGGGTCTGGCCGGCGCGGGCGTAGACGATGGCGTTGGACTTGACGTGCTTGCCGATCTGGAAGGCGAACAGCATGTCGCGGATCTCTTCGTCCGTCGGCTGGCGCTTGGTGACGATCTTCAGGTCCGAAGCCTTGATGCGGGCATCGTCGCGCGACTGCACGAGGAAGCCGCCGGCCACGCTCTTGAAGGTGTCGCCCGTCGACAGCGGGTCGGGCAGGCCGCCGGTGACCAGCAGGCGCAGGTTCTTCTTGGCGGCGAACACGGCGACGGCGTCGTCGTCGGCTTCCGGCGCGATCACCACCTCGGTGAAGATCTCGACCATGGCCTCGGCGGCCTCGCGGGTCAGGCGGGTGTTGGTGGCGACGATGCCGCCGAAGGCCGAGGTGGGGTCGCAGGCCAGCGCCCGCTCATAGGCCTCGCGCTGGGTGGCGCCCAGCGCCACGCCGCAGGGGTTGGCGTGCTTAATGATGGCGACGGCCGGGCCCTGGGCCGGGTCGAACTCCGCGATCAGCTCGAAGGCCGCGTCGGTGTCGTTGATGTTGTTGTAGCTGAGTTCCTTGCCCTGCAGCTGCCTGGCCGTGGCCACGCCGACGCGGGGATTGGGGAAGGTGTAGAAGGCCGCCTTCTGGTGCGGGTTCTCGCCGTAGCGCATGGTCTGGCGCAGCTCGCCGGCGATCGACTTGCGGGCCGGGAAGTCCTGGCCGAGCTGGCCGGCGAACCAGGCCGAGATCGCCGCGTCATAGGCCGCCGTGCGGGCGTAGGCGCGGGCCGCCAGGGTCTTGCGCAAAGCCAGCGACGTGCCGCCGGCCGCCTTCAGGGCTTCCAGCACTTCGCCAAGGTCGGAGGGATCGGTGCAGACCGAGACGTAGCCGTGGTTCTTGGCCGCCGAGCGGATCATGGCCGGGCCGCCGATGTCGATGTTCTCGACGCACTCTTCGTAGGCGCCGCCCTTCGCGACGGTGGCCTCGAACGGATAGAGGTTCACATACAGGATATCGATGCCGCCGATGCCGTGCTCGGCCATGGACTTGGTGTGTTCGGGAGCATCGCGAACGCCCAGCAGCCCGCCGTGGACGATGGGGTGCAGGGTCTTGACCCGGCCGTCCATCATCTCGGGGAAGCCGGTCAGGTCCGACACGTCCTTCACCGGCAGGCCGGCCGCGGCGATGGCCGCCTTGGTGCCGCCGGTCGAGACCAGCTCGACGCCCGCCTCGTGCAGGACCTTGGCCGCTTCGACGAGGCCGGTCTTGTCGGAGACCGACAGCAGGGCGCGCTTGGGCGCGACGAGATCGGGGGCGGACGGATAGTCGGGGGCGGCGGGCACGGGGGACTCCGGGTCTGGTTGCGATCAGAAATGGAGCCCAGGCGCGCGGCATATGCGTCTCGAGCTCCCCGGTGGTCACCCACCTTCAACGCCAGTCACTCGAACGGCGCGGAACATACGGAGGGGCGTCGGGGAGTCAATGCGGCCTGATGATCCTTCTCCCCTTGCGGGAGAAGGTGGCGGCGAAGCCGCCGGATGAGGGGTCTCTCAGAAGGTTCAACCGCCGTTTCAGGCCGAACGATTGTCGCGGCGGCGAGGGTCTTCGACCCCTCACCCGACCCGCTGCGCGGGCCACCCTCTCCCGCAAGGGGAGAGGGATCAGGAAGCCGGCGCCGCCAGCAGCACCTCGACCGCCACGCCCGCCGCCGCGAGCGCCTGGATGTCTGCCGCCTCGACCGGCGCCGCCACCAGCCGCACGACCTGGCGGCCGCTCCTGGCCAGCTCGATCAGATGCTCGGGCGTGGCCTCGGCGGGCGCAAGGCGGTGGGCGTCGCGGCGGGCCATGGTGACCACCTCGGGATCGGCGGCCTCGTCGATGACCAGCACGTCGGCGGCCGACAGCGCCCGCACGGCGCGCAGGGTCAGCAGGTCGGCGGGGCCCTTGCCGGCCACGAAGCGGACCTTGCCTTCCTTCTTCACGCTCTTGGCCAGGGCCTCGCGGAACAGGGCGCCGGCCTTTTCCATGTCGCCGGTCATGGCCGCCTGGGCGGCCTCGCCCGACAGCGCCTCGCGCAGGAAGGCGCGGCGTTCGTGCAGGGTGGGCAGGGCGCCGCGCACCTCGCTCTGGAAGTGGCGCATCAGGGCGGCCACGCGGCCAGCGCCCTCGGGCACCTGGGCCTCGATATCGGAGCGCAGCATGGTGGCCAGCACGGGCGCTGCGCCGCCGGTGCCGACGGCGGCCACCACCTCGCCGCGGTCGATGACGGCGGGGGTGTTGAAGTCGCACATGTCGGGCTTGTCGACGACGTTGACCAGCACGCCCGCGGCGCGCGCGGCGCGGGCGGCCGCTTGGGCGAACACCTCATCTGAACTCGAAACGAAGGCCAGCACCGCCCCCGAATAGGAGCCGGGCAGGAAGGCGGCATGGCCGTCGAGGCGCACCAGGGTGGCGGGCGAGCCGTCGAACAGCCGGGCCTTGGCCTCGGCGCCTTCGCCGGTTCCGGCGATCACCACCTTGCGGCCGGCGAGGGGGAAGTAGGCGGGGAAGGAGTCCAAGGCGGGGTCCTCTGGCGGTGGTCGCGCGGGTCTTGCCCTAAAGCTAGGGCGCGTCGGCCGCGAACGTGAGCCCTTTCGCGCAACAGGCGTTCAAGGAACTGAGTCTTGCGCGATCCTGGCGGCATGAAATTTCGCTGGCGGCGCATCGAGATAACGGTGTTAGCTCCGCTTTCGGGGCAGGAGACGACGCATGGCGGCGAGCTTGGACGTCAACGGCAAGACGGTGTCGGTGCAGGCCGAACCGGACACGCCGCTGCTGTGGGTGCTGCGCGACGAGCTGGGCCTGACGGGCACGAAGTTCGGCTGCGGCCTGGCCCAGTGCGGGGCCTGCACGGTGCATGTGAACGGCGACCCGGTGCGCTCCTGCGTCACCCCGATCGCCGCCCTTTCCGGCGCGAAGATCACCACCATCGAGGGGCTGGGCGGCGCCCACCCGCTGCAGCAGGCCTGGGTGAAGCTGGACGTGCCCCAGTGCGGCTACTGCCAGTCGGGCCAGATCATGTCGGCCGCGGCCCTGCTGGCGGCCACCAAGTCGCCCAGCGACGAGGACATCGACGCGGCCATGGGCGGCAACATCTGTCGCTGCGGCGCCTATCAGCGGATCCGGGCGGCGATCAAGGACGCCGCGACCAGCACGGCGGCCCCGGTGGTCGCCGCGCCGCCGGCGGCGAAGCAAGCCGAGGTCGAGGCCGATGTCGACGAGGCGATCTCGGCCGCCTCCGGCGCCACCTCGCGGGTGCAGCGCGGAGAGGTGCGATGAACGCGCCCGCCAAATCCGAGGGCTTCAGCCGCCGCGAGGTGGTGGTCGGGGCGGTGGTCGTCGGCGGGGCGCTGGCGGTGGGCTGCTCGCCGGCCGACCTGATGAGCGCCGGCTCCAAGGTCGAGGTCGGCGCGTTCGGGCCGTTCATCCGCTTCGAGCCCGACGGCTTCGTCACCGTGATCTCCAAGCACGTCGAGTTCGGCCAGGGCAGCCATGCGGGCCTGGCGGCGATCGTCGCCGAAGAGCTGGACGCCGACTGGACCAAGGTGCGGGTCGAGCAGTCGCCGGCCAACGCCAAGCTCTACGGCAACGGCGCCCTGGGCGCGCAGCTGACCGGCGGCAGCTCGGCGATCTCCAACAGCTGGGAGCAGCTGCGCAAGGCCGGCGCCGGGGCGCGGGCGATGTTCGTCGAGGCCGCCGCCAACCGCTGGAACGTCCCGGCCGGCGAGGTCGTGGTCAAGGACGGCCTGCTGACCCACGGCTCGGGCAGGACCGCCGCCTTCGCCGACCTGATGGCCGACGCCTCCAAGGTGACCCCGCCGGCCAATCCGGCGCTGAAGGATCCCAAGACCTTCACCCTGGTCGGCACCGATCGCGTGCGCCGCAAGGACGCGCAGGCCAAGAGCGACGGCAGCGCTCGCTACACCCAGGACGTCCACCTGCCCGACATGCTGACGGCCATGGTCGCCCATGCGCCGCGCTTCGGGGCCAAGGTCGAAAGCTTCGACGCCGACGCGGCCAGGAAGGTCGCCGGCGTGGTCGACGTGTTCGAGATCCCGACCGGCGTCGCGGTGGTGGCCAAGTCCACCTGGGCCGCGCGGCTGGGCCGCGAGGCGCTCACCGTGCGCTGGGACGAGGGCAAGGCCGAAAAGCGGGCCTCGGCGCAGATCGCCGCGGCCTTCCGGGCCCTGGCGACCGGCAAGGGGCCGGCCGCGCAGAAGTGGGAGTCGTTCGGGGCCAAGGGCGACACCGCCCAGGCGGCGGGCGGCTCGGACGCCTTCGAGGCGGTCTACGAGTTCCCCTATCTGGCCCACGCCACGATGGAGCCGATGAACTGCGTGGCGATCGTCGACGGCAATTCGGTCAGGCTGGTCCACGGCTCGCAGGGCCAGACGCTGGATCAGCTGAACGCGGCCAAGATCGTCGGCGCCCTGCCGGGCTCGGTCGAGGTCGAGACCCTGTTCGCCGGCGGTTCGTTCGGGCGGCGGGCGACCTTCACCTCCGACTACGTGGCCGAGTGCGTCCACGTGGCCAAGAAGGTAGGGGGCGGCAAGCCGGTGAAGCTGGTCTGGACCCGCGAGGACGACATGCGCGCCGGCTACTACCGGCCGCTGGTCGCCCACGCCGTGCGGGTGACGCTGGACAAGGACGGCATGCCCGCGACCTGGCGCCACCGCATCGTCAGCCAGTCGATCATGAAGGACTCGCCGATGCCCTCCAAGGGCGTCGACCAGACCGCCGTCGAGGGGGCGTCGGATTCGCCCTACCTGAAGGCCACGCCGATCGTCGACGCCCAGGTCGCCTTTCCGGAGGTCGGCGTGCCGGTGCTGTGGTGGCGCTCGGTGGGGGCCACCCACACCGCCTTCGTCATGGAGCACACCATCGACCAACTGGCCCGCAAGGCCGGCAAGGATCCGATCGAGTATCGCCGAGCGCTCTACGCCAAGGCCGGTGCGACCCGTCATCTGGCGGCGCTGAACCTGGCCGTCGAGAAGGCCGGGCCGACGGCGGGCGCCGGCTGGACGCGCGGCGTGGCGGTGCACGAGAGCTTCGGCTCGGTCGTCGCCCAGGTCGCCGAGGTCAAGCTGGTGGACGGCGCGCCCCGGGTCGGCCGGGTGGTGAGCGCCATCGACTGCGGCACGGCCGTGTCGCCCGACCAGATCGCCGCCCAGGTGGAGGGCGGGACCTGCTATGGCCTGTCGGCGGTGCTGTACGGCGAGATCACCCTGACCGAGGGCGCGGTCGACCAGAGCAATTTCGACACCTATCGCGTGCTGCGGATCGGCGAGGCGCCGAGCGTGGAGACCCACATCGTCCCGTCCGCCGCGCCGCCCAGCGGGGTGGGCGAACCGGGCACGCCGGTGATCGGTCCGGCCGTGGCCAACGCCCTGCTGGCGCTGTCCGGCCAGGCGACGACAAGGTTGCCGTTCGTTCAATCTGTCTGAACGTTAACCTTGGCGCGACCGGAATTGACGCCAGACCGCTGGACGGGAGGCTGTGCTGGGACCATCTTAGCGCCATGGTCGAGCCTGCCGACAGCCTTGGTTTCGAGAAACTCACGCCCCGTGAGCGCGAGATCCTGCGCCTGATCGCCCAGCATCAGCGCTCGAAGGAAATCGCGCGCCTGCTCAGCCTGTCGCCCAAGACTGTCGAGATGCATGTGCTCAGCGCCCGGCGCCGCCTGGCCGGCATGCCGCGCCGCGACGCCGCCCTGGCCTTCGTGGCCTGGGAGCAGGCCCCCGGTAATTGGGACCCCGGTAATGACTACCGTAGGCAATCGCCAGACCTAGCCGTCGAGCTCCAGCCGGTCTCTCCTGACTTCAACAGCGGGAGCGGCCATGGCCATGAACGACAACTCACCCAAGACGAGGCCCTCGGGCGCTCCCGGTTCGGCGTTCTTCATCGCGAGCTGGAAGTCGCTGGAAGAGGGCCTGACCCTGATGGCGGGCACCCCCGAGCGGGAGCGCCTGGTGCCGGAGACGGTCTCGGCGCTGCGCAAGGCGCAGGCGGCTGGCGATCCTCCTTCGAAGCTGCTGCTGCGGGTTCTCGCGGCGACGGCGTTCCTGTCGGACGACAGCCCGATCCGGTCCGAACGCGGGGAGGTTGGCGCCATGACCTGACTCCCGCGCAATGGGTGGGCCTGATCCTGGTTTCAGCCCTGGCGGCCGGCGTGCTGCTCAGCGTGGTGACCATGGGCGCCCATGAATTCCTCTTCGCCCTCCAGCGGTTCCGCGAGGGCTGGAGCGCTCAGCCGGCGCACTGACCGGCAAAGCCAAGTTCCTAACAATCCATCGGCTTGAACGTGCGGGGGGCTCCCGCGCGAGTGGGAGAGTCTTGCATGAAACGCAGCGACGCGGCCCGTGCTGGGGCTGAAAAACTGAAGCGCGCCGAAGCCGCCATTGATGCGGCCCTGCGCGAAACCGCCGAACTGGTGGGGCTGCTGCCCTCCCTGCGGCTCGACGCGCAGCTTTCGGCCGTCATCGGCCAGGAGGCCATCGAGACCCTCGGCGACACCCTGACCCACATCCTGTCGGCTCGCCGCACGATCGTGAAGGCGCATGGCGACCTCGCCGAGGTCCGCGCCCAGATCGGCTGCGGCGCCCTGGCCATCGGCGATATGGGCAAGGTCGAGGGCGGCGATCAGCCGCGCACCTTCGGCCTGCACGCCGTCGACGGGGGCCGCGCCGCCTAAGGCCGCGCGGCGCCACTTTCTTAAAATCCTGGAGCCAATCCATGACCGCCGTTCTCGCCGCGCTTCAGCCGGCGATCGATGAAGCCGCCGAATTCGGCCGCTGCCTGCGCGACCTCTGCCCCGTCCAGAAACGGGTGCTGACCGCGCTGATGCATCGGTTGATCGCCATGGAAGAGGCCAACGACGCCGAAGGCGCCCTGGTCGTGATCGACGAGGTGCGCCGCATCCTCGGCGAGGGTCGTCTGACCCATCACTGAACTGAAGTGAGAGCGGGTTCGGATCGGGCTTGATCCGAACCCGGCTTTCGGCGATTTGACCCCCGCGAGACGGGGGTCCTTCATTGACACAAGCCTTGATTTCCCTGGGCGTGGCGATCGCCGTCTGCGCCGCCGCCATCCGGTTCGGCGACAAGCCGGCCCGGCGGGTGGGCGTGATCGTGCTGGTGGGCTGGGCCGCCTCGCTGCTGGTCTTCCGCGCCAGTCCGCGTTTCACCGACAGCGGCCTGATGCTGGTCGACGGCGTCGTCGCGGCGCTGTTCATCTGGGTGTCGCTGTCGTCGCGCCGGCTGTGGACGGTGGTGATCTCGGCCTTCCAGATGCTGGCGGTGGCCTCGCATCTGGCGACCTTCATCGACCATCGCGTGACCATCAACACCTATACCGTTAGCCTGGCGGTCTGGAGCCACGGCATCCTGCTAGTGCTGGCCGTGGCCGTCTGGCGGCATTGGCGCGAGCAGCGCAGGGTCGGGAACGAGGGCGCCTAGTCCGCCAGATCCTCGCGCCGGTCGACGTCGAACAATACGCCGGGCGCCTCGGTCGGGACCATGACCTGGGCGTCGCCCGCCGCCGCCATCAGCCCCTGGGCGCCGCGATCGCCCGACAGGGCGAGGAGGTCGGGGAAGCAGGCGTCGGAAAACAGCACCGGATGACCGCGCCGGCCGGCATGGATCGGGGCGACGATCCTGACGCCCTCGACCAGCCGCGCGGCCAGTTCGCCCGCCAGGTCGTGCGGCACGCCCGGCATGTCGCCCAGGAACACGAAGACGCCCTCCGTCGCCGGATCGAGCGCGGCGACCCCGGCGCGCAGCGAGGCGCCCAGGCCTTCGGCGGCGTCGGGGGCGAGCAGGTGGCGCAGGCGCGAATCGGGACGGGCGGCGACCAGCGCCGCGACGGCCGCATCGCCGGGGCGGATCATCACGATCACCCGTTCGGCCGGGGCCGCCAGGGCCGCGTCCAGGGCGTGGTCCAGCAGCGGCCGGCCGCGATAGCCGGCGAGCAGCTTGCCGCCACCGAAGCGCGTTCCCGCGCCAGCCGCCAGGACAATGGCCTCCAGTCGCATGCGATCCCTTTCCGTGGAGCCCTCGGAGGCCTATCCTATGACGGATATGACGTCCCATGACGACAGCCCCCGACTGATCGACGGCTTCGGCCGGGCAGTGAGCTATCTGCGCGTTTCGGTCACCGACCGCTGCGACCTGCGCTGCGTCTACTGCATGGCCGAGCACATGACCTTCCTGCCGAAGGCGGAAGTGCTGACGCTCGAGGAGCTGGATCGCCTGGCCTCGACCTTCGTCGGCTTGGGCGTGCGCAAGCTGCGGCTGACCGGCGGCGAGCCTCTGGTGCGCAAGGGGATCATGGAGCTGGTCGAGAACCTCTCGCGCCACCTGAAGACCGGCGCGCTGGACGAGCTGACCCTGACCACCAACGGCACCCAGCTGGCCCAGCACGCCGATCGGCTGGCGGCCCTGGGTGTGAAGCGGATCAATGTCTCGCTCGACACCCTGAAGCCCGAGCTTTTCCGGCGGCTGACGCGGGGCGGCGACGTCGCCAAGGTGATCGGCGGGATCGACGCGGCCCTGGCGGCCGGCATCCAGGTCAAGATCAACGCCGTGGCGCTCAAGCGCGACAACGCCGCCGAGCTTCCCCACCTGATCCAGTGGGCCCATGCCCGCGGCTGCGACATGACCCTGATCGAGACCATGCCGCTGGGCGAGATCGACGAGGACCGCACCGACCAGTTCCTGTCGCTGCGCGATGTGCGGCGCGAGCTGTCGTCCTACTGGACGCTGACGGATCTCGCCTACGCCACCGGCGGCCCGGCCCGCTACGCCAAGGTCGAGGAGACCGGCGGCCGGCTGGGCTTCATCACGCCGCTCAGCCACAATTTCTGCGAGGCCTGCAACCGCGTGCGGCTGACCTGCACCGGCACCCTGCACACCTGCCTTGGCCGCGACGACGCCAGCGACCTGCGGGCCGTGTTGCGCGGGGGGGCGACCGACGGCGAGCTGGTGGCGGCGATCCATGCGGCGATCGGCTCCAAGCCCAAGGGCCACGACTTCCAGGTCGACGCGCCGCGTCCGGCGGTGGCCCGCCACATGTCGACGACCGGAGGCTAGGCGATGGCCCGCGTGCTGCTGTTCGGGCGCCTGGCCGACCAGGCCGGCTGGCGCGAGCGCGAGGTCGAGGCCGCGAGCCTGGCCGCCCTGCGCGCCTCCATCGCCAATGACGACGCCGAGCTGGCCGAGGCGCTTGCCGGCCCCGGCGTGCAGGTGGCCGTCGACAAGGCCCTGGTGCGTGGCGAGGCCGTGCTGGCGGCCGCCACCGAGGTCGCCTTCCTGCCGCCGATGAGCGGCGGATGATCACCCTGACCGAGGCGCCGTTCGAACCCGGCGCTCTGCTGACGACCTTCTGCGCCGGCCGCGACGAGACCGGGGCGGTGGCCAGCTTCGTCGGCCTGGCCCGCGCCGAGGGCGGGGCCGCGTCGATCCTGGAGCTGGAGGCCTATCCCGGCTTCACCGAAGGCGCGATCGAGGCCTTCGCGATCGAAGCGGCCGAACGCTTTGGCTTGCAGGACTGGCGCATCGTCCACCGCGTGGGAAAGATCGCGCCGGGCGAGGCGGTGGTGTTCGTGGCGACGGCGTCCAAGCACCGCCGCGCCGCCTTGGAGGCGTGCGACTTCCTGATGGACTGGCTCAAGAGCCGGGCGCCGTTCTGGAAGAAGGAGCACGGTCCGGACGGCGCGCGCTGGATCGAGCCGACGGCTCAGGATAGGACCGACGCCGAACGTTGGGATTAGGCCGTGGAAGCGGTTCCTCGTCCTTCGACAAGCTCAGGATGAGGAACCGTGGCAGTCGCCCTCACCCTGAGCCTGTCGAAGGGCGAGGGCGTCGCGCAGGCGCTCGAAGGCAAGGAGAGAGATCGCATGTCAGGCCTCACCCCGGGCGGCGGGATCAAGCCGGAGCTTCCGTTCAAGCCGGTGCGCGTGGCGATCCTGACCGTCTCCGACACCCGCGACGAGGCCACCGACACCTCCGGCCAGATCCTGATCGAGCGCGTCAAGGCCGCCGGCCATGAGTTCGCCGGCCGGGCGGTGGTGCGCGACGACATCGAGAAGATCCGCGCCACGGTGCGCGGCTGGATCGACAGCGGCCAAGTCGACGCGGTGGTCAGCACCGGCGGCACCGGCCTCACGGGGCGCGACGTCACGGTAGAGGCGCTGCAGCCGCTGTTCGACAAGGTGATCGACGGTTTCGCGGTGGTGTTCCACCTCGTCTCCTACGCCACGGTGGGCCTGTCGACCCTGCAGTCGCGGGCCACGGCCGGGATCATCGACGGGGTGTTCGTGTTCTGCCTGCCGGGCTCGAACGGCGCGGTGAAGGACGGCTGGGACAAGGTGATCGCCGCCCAGCTCGACAGCCGCCACAAGCCTTGCAACATGGTCGAGCTGATGCCGAGGCTCCTCGAGAAATGAGCAGGCTGACCCACATCGACGACCAGGGCCGCGCCCGCATGGTCGACGTTTCCGACAAGCCCGCCACGGCCCGCGAGGCGGTGGCGACGGGCTTCGTGCGCATGGCGCCTGAGACCCTGGCCCTGGCCGTCTCGGGAACCGGCCGCAAGGGCGACGTGCGCGCCGTGGCCGAGCTGGCCGGGGTGATGGCGGCCAAGAAGACCTCGGACCTCATCCCGCTGTGCCACCCGCTGGCGCTGTCGAAGGTGGTGGTCGAGGTCGAGCCGGGCGACGGCGGGCTTTCCGTTACCGCTCGCGTCAAGACCACGGGTCCGACCGGCGTCGAGATGGAGGCCCTGACCGCCGTCTCGGTGGCCTGCCTGACCATCTACGACATGCTGAAAGCCGCCGAGAAAGGCATGGTCATCGAGGCCGTGCGGCTGCTGGAGAAGACCGGCGGCAAGTCGGGGGAGTGGACGGCTTAAGGGCGCTGCCGCGCCCCTCCACGACCGTTTCTTTTCTTGTTTCCCTCGCCCTTGTGGCGAGGGCCCGCTCAGACCTGGATCAAGCTTGATAGGTTTGAGCAGGCTGAACCATGGGTCCCTGGGCACAAGGCCCAGGAAAGCAAAGAGGGGGCGATAAGCGGGTTCGCCTAGAGCGCGACTTCCGCCCGCCGCTCCAGCGCCGGCTGGCCGTTGCGCGTGGCGATGATCTCGCCGATCACGGCCACGGCCACCTCGAACGGAGCCTTGCCGCCCAGATCCAGACCGATGGGCGCGCGCAGCTTGGCCAGATCCCTTTCCGTAAGGCCGTCGGCCCTCAGCGCCGCGAGCCGTTCCGACAGCCGCCGCCGTGCGCCCAGCAGGCCGACATAGGGCGCAGGCGAGGGCAGGGCGGCCAGCAGGGCCTCGTGGTCCAGCGCCATGTCGTGGCTGCACACGGCCACGGCGGTCCAGGCGTCCAGGCCGGCGGCGGCCAGGGCGGCGCCGGGCGCCTCGCGGCTGTAGCGCACGCCCGGCAGGGGCGGGGCGCCCATCGGGCCCTTGGGACGCGCCAGCGTGGTCTCGAAACCGGCCTGGACGCCGAGACTGGCCAGGGCCAGGGCGGTCGGATCGCCGCCCATCACCACCAGGCGCGGGACCGGATCGAAGCGGCGCACGAACACGCCGGGCCACGGAACCGGCGTCGCCCCGACCGGCGCGCAGACTCGCTTCGTCCCGTCGGTGAACCACAGGGCCGGGCGTCTTTTTCGGGCGTGAGTCAAAAGGTCGCGCAACGCGCCGTCGTCGGCGTTAAGGCGTTCGACCAGGATCTCGATACGGGCGCCGCACAGCAGGCGGATGTCCGGCCAGGGGCTGCCTTCGCCATAGACGAGGCGCTTGGGCAGGCCCGTCTCCAGCACCTCGCGGGCGTGCAGTTCGACGTCGCCCTCGATGCAGCCGCCGGAAAGAAAGCCCGCGACAAAGCCTTGCGCGAAAACCATCTGCGTGCCGACCGGGCGCGGGCCGCCGCCCTCCAGGGCGATGATGGTGGCCAGCGCCGCGGGGCCTTGCGCGAGGGCTTGTTCGAGGGCGGGGCGCATGTCGTCGGCCAGGCCGTGCATGGGCCATTCGGGGCCGGAAATGGCGGCGGGATCGGTAAGGTCCATCGGGCCGATCTTAACCCCTCGGCAAGGTTCCAGAAACGCCTTCTTCAAACCTTGGCGCGTAGGCTCTCCGACATTGGTGCTTCATCCGACGCGGAAGTTCATGTCGCTCACCGTCTCCAAGCTCGGTCTTGCCGCCGCCCAGTTCGGACTGGACGGCATGAACGCGTCGCCGCGTTCGCGCTCCCCCGAGATCGAGGCGCGTGACATCCTCAACATCGCCGCCCGGGCCCGCCTGTCGGTGCTGGACGTCTCGGGCGTGTACGGCCGCTCGGAATCCGTGCTCGGCGACCTGATCCCGCGTCCGGTCTCGTGCCGGGTGACCCTGGCCGCCGCGCGCGCCGACCGTGGCCCCGACTTCGTCGAGGCCGAGGCCCGCGCCTCGCTGCGCCGCATGGGCCTGGAGCGCGCCGACACCATCGTCGTTCAATCGCCGTCGGAACTGTTCGGCGCCCATGGCCCGGCCATGTGGGACCGCCTGCACCGCCTGCGCGAGCAGGGCCTGTTCCGCAACATCGGCATTTCCGCCCACGCCACCGACGATCCGGTCGGCGTGGCCCGCCGCTTCAAGCCCGACATCATCCAGGCGCCCGCCAGCCTGCTCGACCAGCGCCTGCTGGCCGACGGCTCGCTGCAACGCATCGCCGGCATGGGCGTCGAGGTGCAGCTGCGCTCGATCTTCCTCAACGGCCTCCTCTTCCTGCCGCCAGACCGCGTGCCGGCCCAGCTGAAGGGGGCCTCGGGCCGCCTGTCGCGCGTGCGCCGCATGATCGCCGAAGGCCGCTCGGATCCGTTGCAGGCCGCGCTCGGCTTCGCCCTGTCGCGCCCCGAAGCCTCGGCCGTGATCGTCGGGGTGACTTCGGCCGCCGAACTGTCGGCCGTCGTCGCCGCCGCCTCGAGCCCGCCGCCGGACCTGGACTGGGACGAGATGGCCATCGACGATCCGGTGGCGCTCGACCCGCGACGTTGGGTCGCCTAGCGGCGGACCCGACTCGAAGCTCAAGGTTCAGAAAAGAACCTGCTGAACGCCTCGAAGGGAGGCAACGCCATGATCCTCGCTGTCCTGCAGGCCCGCATGGGCTCCAGTCGTCTGCCCGGCAAGGCGATGGCCACCCTCCAGGGACAGCCGATGATCCTGCGCCAGCTGGAGCGGATCCGGCAGGCCTCGACCCTCAACAAGATCATCGTGGCCACCAGCGACCAGCCGGCCGACGACGCGCTGGCCGGGTTCCTGGTGTCGCGCGGCGTCACCGTCCATCGCGGCGCCGGCGCCGACATCCTCGACCGCATCGCCCGCTGCGCCGAGGCCGCCGGCCCGGTCAGCCACATCGTACGCCTGAAGGGCGATGCGCCGTTCGTCGACCCGGGCCTGATTGACCAGACCGTCAAGCTGGCGCTGGCTACCAGCGCCGACTACGCCTCCAACCGCGTCTACCGCACCTATCCGGCCGGCCTGGAGGTCGAGGTGATCTCGGCCCAGGCCCTGCGCACCGCCGCCGCCGAGGAGCGCGACCCGCTGGCCCGCATCTCGCCCACCGCCGCCATCCGCACCCAGCCCGGCCGCTTCCGTCACGCCCACCTGCGGGCCGTGCGCGACTGGTCCAGCCTCGACTGGCGCGTGAAGACCCCGGCCGACCTGGCCTTCGCCCGCTCGATCTACGACGCCCTGCACCCCGTCGATCCCGGCTTCCGCATGGGGGACGTGCTGGACCTGGTGGAGAGCAAGCAGGATCTCGGCCGGTTCGCGGCGTAGTTTCCTTCTCCCCTTGCGGGAGAAGGTGTCGGCGATAGCCGACGGATGAGGGGTCTCTCAGAAATCCAACGCCGCGGCGGCTGATCGGCTGTCGCGGCGTTTCTGTTCGCGCGACCCCTCACCCGACCCCACTCCGTGGGGCCACCCTCTCCCGCAAGGGGAGAGGGCTATTTGGCCGGAAACCCGCCCGCGCGCGCCAGCGACGACGCCGGGGCCTTGCCCAGGCGCTGGCTGATATCGCGGCCGATGGTGATCAGGGCGTCCAGGTCGTAGCCGGTCTCGAAACCGGCCCGCTCCAGCATGTAGACCAGATCCTCGGTGCCGATGTTGCCGGTGGCCGCCGGGGCGAAGGGGCAGCCGCCCAGGCCGCCGACCGAGGCGTCGAGCACGTCGACCCCGGCCTCGACGCTGGCGAAGGCGTTGGCCAGGCCCGTGTTGCGGGTGTCGTGGAAGTGCATGCGCAGGCGGGCGTCCGGCGCGGCGGCGCGGACGGCTTCGATGCGCTTGCGGACGGTCCACGGGTCGGCGACGCCGATGGTGTCGGCGATGGCGATCTCGGGCACGTTCATGGCGGCCGCCTCGCGGGCGATGGCCACGACCTGGTCCTCGCTGATCTCGCCGTCGAACGGACAGCCGAAGGCCACCGAGATGGTGGCGGTGATCGGCGGGCCGCCGTCGATGGCCTGGCGCTCGACGATGGCGGCCAGTGTGTCGAGCTGCTGGTTGACCGTCGCGCCCTGGTTCTTCACGCCGAAGCCGTCCGAGGCGCAGACCACCACATTGGCCTCGTCGCAGCCGGTCGACACGCAGCGCTCCCAGCCGCGCATGTTGAGCACCAGGCCGATGCGCGAGCGTTTGGGATCGGGGCCGCCCAGGGCGTCCATGATCTCTTCCGCCCCGGCCATCTGCGGCACGCGGTTGGGGTTCACGAACGACACGACCTCGGTGCGGCGGGCGCCGGCGGCTTCCAGGCGGCGGATCAGGTCGAGCTTTTCCTCGATGGTCAGGATCGACTTTTCGTTCTGCAGGCCGTCGCGCGGGCCGACCTCGACGATCTCGATGAAGCGGCTCATCGCGGGGCCTCCTCGGCGACGGGAGCGGTGGCCTCGGCGCCGTCTACAGCGTCGGGGGCTTCGACGGCCTCGTGGCGGCGGGGCTCGCCGCGATAGATGCGCAGCACCTCGTCGTCGCCGTCGGAATAGTTCAGGCCCTTGATCTCGCCGGCCTGGCGCGGGGCGTGACCCAGGGCGGCCAGGGCGGCGCGGAACTTCTCGTCCTCACGGCCCTCGACCACGGCTGGGCGGCCTTCGTCCACCGCGTCGGCGGCGCCTTCCGCGTCGGTGAGCTGGGTGGTGGTGCCCAGCTGGAAGACCATGCTGGGCTCGGAATAGCCGGTCACCGCCACCGGGCCGGGCGCGCCGGCGCGGGGGGCTAGGTCCGTGGCCTCCAGCGCACGGGCCAGGCGCTTGGACAGCCACAGCGAGTCGAGGCGCGGCGCCAGCAGGCCGGCCATGGTCCCGTGCGCCAGGATGCCCAGCACTCCGGCGGTGACCAGGGCCTTGGCGGCCTGCTTGCGCAGGATCAGCCAGCCGCCGGCGACGGCGGCCGCCACGAACAGCAGGGCCGAAAGGATGGCCAGCGGCAGGGCCGAGGGCGCGGCGTAGGTCTTCCAGGCGACGATGCAGACGGCGGCGAAGGCGACGCCGGCCAGGGCCAGCAGGGCCGTGCCGATGATGCGCGGCACAAGGCCCAGGGGCGCGCGCAGGGCGGCGGCCATCAGCATGGCCAGGGCCCCGAACGAGGGCAGGGTGTAGTGGGCCAGCTTGGTCGGCAGGATCTCGAACATCAGCCAGGTCGGGATCAGCCAGCAGAGGGCGAAGCGCACGCCCGGCTCCTTGCGGCCGGTCCAGGCCAGGACGAGGGCGGCCGGCAGCAGCAGGGTCACCGGGAACAGCAGCAGCGGCGAGAGCAGGGCGTAGTAGCCGAACGGGCCGCTGTGGCTCTCGTGGCCGCCGGCCAGCTTGGGGGCCAGGTCCCCGCCCACCGCCGCGCCCCAGAAGGCGCCGTCGGTGGCGATGGTGATCATGGTCGCCCAGGGCAGGACGATGGCGGCGAACAAGATCAGGCCCCAGCTCCAGCCCAGCTGCTTGAGCCAGCCGATCTTCCGGTCCCAGGCCCACAGGGCGAGGATGGCGAGGATCGCGACCAGCAGGCCGACCGGGCCCTTGATCAGGGCGGCCATGGCCATGCCGATCCAGAAGGCCAGCTTTGGCCCCTTGCCGGCCTTCTCGCCCGCCAGGCCCGCCGCGTAGATCCGCGCCAGGCCGGCCATGGCCAAGGTCGTAAAGCCGCACAACGCCGCGTCGGTCTTGGCGATGAAGGCCTCGGTCGACAGCAGGAAGGTGGCGCCCAGGATCGCGCCCGACAGCAGGCTTTCGCGCGGGCCGAAGAAGGCCGCGGCCCCCCAGGCGCAGGCGGCGGCGGCCAGCATGGCGCCCAGCAGCGACGGGATGCGGTAGGCCCAGATGCCCCGGTCTTCCGGCGCCGAGACGGCCTCGACCGCCACTGCCTGCAGCCAGTGGATACCGACGGGCTTCTTGTTGCGCGGCTGGTCCTGCAGCTTGATGTTCACATAGTCGCCCGTCTCCAGCATCTGGGCCGTGGCCTGGGCGAAGCGGGACTCGTCGCGGTCGAGCGGCGGCATGGCGAACAGGCCGGGCAGGCCGGCGATCAGCGCCACCAGGGCGGCGAACACGGGCGCGCGCCAGCCGCGTGACCAGGCGTCGAGACGGGATTCCAGGGTAGGGGCGGGGCTGGTGTTCGCGCTCATGCGTGCTGGAATAGCACGATCCTTTCATGGCGCGAGATTTGCGGTAAAAGCGGCCATGACATCCGATAATTTCGCCGCGATCCCCGATTTCTCCGTCGTCGTGCCCGTGTTCGACGAAGGCGGGGCCGCGCCGGCCCTGGCGCGCGAGATCGCCGCCGCCTTCGCCGGCGAGTCCTACGAGATGATCTTCGTGGACGACGCCAGCCGCGACGACACCAAGGCCCTGCTGACCGCCCTCAAGGCCGAGATCCCGCAACTGCGCGTGCTGGGCCATCGCAAGAACTCGGGCCAGAGCCGCTCGATCCGCAGCGGCATCCTGGCCGCCCGCGCGCCGATCGTGGTGACCATGGACGGCGACGGCCAGAACGACCCCGCCGACGCCCCGCGCCTGGCCAAGGCGCTGCAGGCCGCGCCCGCCGAGCTGGCTTTGGTCGGCGGCGAGCGGGTCAAGCGCCAGGACAGCAACGCCAAGCGCTTCGCCTCCAAGTTCGGCAACGGCGTGCGCAAGCGCCTCCTGAAGGACACCGCCAACGACACCGGCTGCGGCCTGAAGGCCTTCCGCCGCGAGGCCTTCCTGCGGCTGCCCTACTTCGATCACATCCACCGCTACATCCCCGCGCTGATGCTGCGCGAGGGCTACGAGATCGCCTTCCAGCCGGTGAACCACCGTCACCGCGAAACGGGCGTGTCGAAATATACCAACTTCGGCCGCCTGAAGGCTTCGGTCAGCGACCTGTTCGGCGTGATGTGGCTGCAGTCGCGCGCCCGCAACCCGCAGGGCGTCGACGAGGCCTAGCATTTGATCCCTCTCTCTTTGAGAGAGGGAGGGTGAGAGGTTACAGTCTCGCCGGACGGGGCTCGGTCTTTGGGATCTGACAGGGCGTGGGTTTACCGGCAACGGTGAAACCCCTCACCCTCCCACCGCTTCGCGGCGGGCCCCTCCCTCTCCCTATGGAAGAGGGGAAGTTCGGGGCGGCCCCCGCTTCACCCGCCTGGCAAAACCGGTTAACCCTGAAAGCCGACTTCGGGGGAATTCACCGCAATGTTCGCCGCCTTTCCGCTGCTGGCCCTGCCGGTGCTGATCTACAACCTGCTGGCCCTGACGGTCGGCGGCGGGTTTTCGTCGGACGCGGCCAGCTATCGGTTCGGCGAGCAGCTGTTTCGCATCCACATGGCTTCGCGGGTCGACTGGATCGTCAGCTGGGGCGACCTGCTGCTGGGCGCCTCGCTGATCGTGCTGTTCGTCGAGCTGCTGAAGTCGACGACCAGCCGCAAGGTGGCGATCGTCAACCACTCGCTGTCGATGGTGCTGTTCATCGTCTGCCTGGTGGAGCTGTTGCTGCTGCCGGCCTTCGCCACCTCGGTGTTCTTCCTGATCACCCTGATGGTGCTGCTGGACGTGCTGGCCGGCTTCATCGTCACCATCGTGGCGGCCCGCCGCGACGTCGACTTCGGCGAGATGCGCTAGGGGCGAGGATCTCGCGATGCGGCGTT
This sequence comes from Caulobacter endophyticus, assembly GCF_029543245.1. GTDB lineage: Bacteria > Pseudomonadota > Alphaproteobacteria > Caulobacterales > Caulobacteraceae > Caulobacter > Caulobacter endophyticus_A. The sequence goes on along the minus strand of NZ_JARQWV010000030.1, from coordinate 33,759 downwards.
TCTACAAGCGCCTTGGAGCCGTCGCGCGTTAGCCTCCTTGCCAGGAGGTCCCGATGGACGACGACCAGCCGCCGCAAGACAGCAAGCTGACCCGCAGCAAGGAAGCCTGGGCGCGCTCGGGCAAGTTCCTGACCGGCGAGATGAGCCGTCCGGAGAGCGAGCGCCTGCCGCCCGGACAGCACCTGACCCGCGACTGGCCGGTGCTGGATCTGGGCCTCAAGCCCGACGTCTCCCGCGAGGACTGGCGGCTGCGCATCGACGGCCTGGTGTCACGGCCCGCGACCTGGAGCTTTTCAGCCCTGCTGGCCCAGCCGCAGAGCGCGCCGGTGTCCGACATCCACTGCGTCACCACCTGGTCGCGCTATGACAACCACTGGGACGGGGTGCTGACCCGCGACGTGGTGCTGGCCGTGGCCCCCAGGGACGAGGCGCGGTTCGTGGTGCTGCATTCCTACGACGGCTACACCACCAATCTCGCCATCGACGACTTCGCCCACGAGGGCGCGCTGCTGGCCCACGGCTGGGAAGGCGCGCCGATCGCGGCCGAGCACGGAGGGCCCGTGCGGCTGGTCGTGCCGCACCTCTATTTCTGGAAAAGCGCCAAGTGGCTGAAGCGGATCGAGTTCGTGGCCGCCGACCAGCCCGGTTTCTGGGAGGAGCGCGGCTATCACAACCGCGGCGATCCGTGGGGCGAAGAACGCTACGGCTGAGGGCGGCCGATTTCGACAAGCATCCGCGCATCCGGCCGCCTATCTATCGGTAACAGACCCTCTTACGGACGCCGTTCATGACCGCTTCCAATCTCTGGCTCGCCGCCGGCCTGCGCTCGCCCTTCGCCAAGGTCGACGGGGCCCTGGCCGCCCATGACGCCATCGCGCTTTCCGTTCCCGTGGTGAAGGCCATGCTGGACAAGGGCGCGCGGCCCGACTTCGCGGTCTGGGGCACGGTGATCCCCAACCTCACCTGGAGCAACATCGCCCGCGAGGTGCTGCTGGACGCCGGGGCCGACCCGACCATCCCGGCCTTCTCCACCGTCATGGCCTGCTCGACCAGCATGACCGGCGTGCTCGAAGCCGCCGGCATGATCGACGGGCGCGGCCGGGACCTGGCCTTGGTCGGCGGCGTCGAGGCCATGAGCCGGGTGCAGATCGGCCTGTCGGTGCGGCTGTCTGACTGGATCCGCCGCTTTCAGCAGGCCCGCGACCTGAAGGGCCGGCTGGCGGTGCTCTCCGCCTTCAAGGCGGCCGACGCCAAGCTGTTCATCCCCAAGGTGGCCAACCGCACCACGGGCCTCTCCATGGGCGAGCACACCGAGATCACCGCCAAGGAATGGGGCCTCGCGCGCGCCGACCAGGACGCCATCGCCTTCGCCAGCCACCAGAACGCCGTGCGCGCCTGGGAGAATGGCTTCTTCGACGATCTCGTCATCCCGGTCGGCGAGGCCCGCCGCGACACCATTCCGCGCAAGGACAGCACGCTGGAGAAGCTGGCCAAGCTGAAGCCGGCCTTCGACAAGGCCAGCGGCCAGGGCACGCTGACGGCCGGCAACTCCTCGCCCCTGACCGACGGCGCGGCCAGCGTCTGGGTGGCGTCGGAGGGGGGCCTGGCTCGCCTGCCCGAGCGGACGCCGCGCGTGAAGATCCTCGACTACGAGGTCACCGCCATCGACCTGAGGAACGAGGGCCTCCTGATGGCCCCGGCCTACGGCGTGCCGCGCATGCTGGCGCGCAACGGCCTGACGCTCGGCGACATCGGTCTGTGGGAGATCCACGAGGCCTTCGCGGCCCAGGTGCTGTCGCACATCGCCGCCTGGGAGAGCAAAAAGTTCCTGGCCGAGCGGGCCGGGGTCACGGCCGACCTGGGCGCCTTCCCGCGCGAGCGGATGAACCCCACCGGCGGAAGTCTCGCCCTGGGCCACCCGTTCGGCGCCACCGGCGCGCGGATCCTCAGCCAGGCGACCAAGGAACTGGCGGCGCGCGGCAAGGGCGAGAAGGCCATCGTCAGCATCTGCGCCGATGGCGGCCAGGGCACGATGATGCTGCTGGAAGCGGCGTAGGTCGGAGCGACATTCACCGACGGCTGTCCCTCTAATCCGTCCTTCGCGGGGAAACCCGGTGAGAAGCGAGGATGTCGATCCGCCCCAGGGCGGGCTTATCTCATTCGCCTTCCTGGGCCTTGTGCCCAGGATCCATGGTTCAGCCTGCTCAGACCTTTCGAGATGGATCCAGGTCTGAGCGGTCGCCGGCATGGGCCCTCGCCACAGGGGCGAGGGAGGCGAAGAATTAGGGATAGTCTTCGCGCAGGCGCCTCTTCTCGAAGAGCGGCCGCGAAATCCAACGATGTTTTGGGGGCTGAACGTAGAACCGGCCCGAGGACTAGGGGCAACCTCGGGCCGGCGGTACGCATGTCGCGTTGTGGGGGGTGGACGCGACACGGTTAAATTGGACCCGGCAGTCCCTACGATCAAGCGAATGGATGTCGCTCGGCGCTTTTGTCGCAGGGAAGCGTTGTCAGGAAAACGGTGTCAGGTCAGGACCGAGAAGATCAGGGTGACGACGGCCACGTCGAAGGCTCGGATCAGGATGGACAGCATAGGTCGTGAAGCTTTCCGAAAAGACTCGGGTCTCGACCTAGCAAGACTGGCGCCAAGTCGGCGCAGGGCGCTAGAAATCCCGGATGGCGCTGTTCTTCGATCACGACTGGTACGACGCGCGGCTGGCGCAGCGGGGCCTGGACCGCCTGGCCCTGGCCGCGGCGGCGGGTCTCAGCGCGGCCGATCTGGAGCTGGTCTTCAAGGACCAGCGCGAGATCGCACCCGCCGAACTGGCGGTTTTTGCCGAGATGGTCGGGGTTTCCCGGGAAGAAGCCGCCCAGCGGGCCGGGGTGGGCGCGCATGCGGCGCCGGTGGATCCGGCCGCGCGGCGGATCGCGGATCTGGAAGCCAGGGTGGCGGCGCTGGAGGCCCAACTCGCCGGCCTGCTGGCCGCTAGATCTCGGTCTTCTTGATCAGGCCCGCCTTGGGACGGCGGTCGGCCGTGCCGGAATATTCCGTGCCGAGATAGGTCGAACGCGCCGCGTCGAGCACTTCCTGCCCACCGCGCAGGCCGCGCTTCTGGCCCGGCTGGCCCATGACCTGGGCGGCGAAGGCCGCGAACGGGCCGCGCGGGCGCGGCTGCGGCGGCGGATCGGCCGGGGCCTCTTCCTCGTCGCGGACGAACACGACCTCTTCGCCGTCCGCCTCGTGGCGGTCGGAGTCCTTGGGCGCGGCCAGCGCCCGGCGCGCGTTCGCCGCGCGTCGGATGGGGTCGATAGGACCGGTCATGGTCGGCACGCTAGCGGCGCCTCCGTTAAGAACGAATGCGCCGTCATGGTTGATGGAAATTAGGACTTGGTCGCCAGCTTGGCGATCTGTTCCTGCATGGCCTCGAGCTGGCGCTTGAGGTCGGCCAGGCCGTCCTCGCTGGGCGCGGCCGGAGCCGGCGCGGGCGGCGGCGGGGCGGCGGGCGCCTCGGCGGCGGCGTCTTCGGGGCGGCTGTAGGCGAAGGGCGAGAACATCTTCATGGCCCGGTCGAACAGCGCCATGTTCTGGCGGATCTGTTCCTCGTAGATGGCCATGCCGGGCGCGGCGGCCTTGCCGGCCAGACCCGGGGCGCCGGTGAACTGCTGGCGCATGCGCTCCTGCTGCTTGGCGAAGCTTTCCAGCGACATTTCCAGGTAGCTGGGCAGGAAGGCCTGCATCGAGTTGCCGTAGAAGCCGATCAGCTGGCGCAGGAACTGGATGGGCAGCAGGTTCTGGCCGCCGCCGCGGTTTTCCTCTTCGAAGATGATCTGGGTGAGGACCGAGCGGGTGATGTCGTCGTTGGTCTTGGCGTCATAGACCACGAAGTCGACGCCTTCCTTCACCATGTCCGACAGGTGCTCGAGGGTGACGTAGGAACTGGACGCGGTGTTGTAGAGCCGGCGGTTGGCGTACTTCTTGATGACGACGCGCTGACCCGAAGCCTTCTCGGCGGAAACCTTGTCGGCGGACACTTTCTCAGCGCCAGGGGCGGCTTCGCCTTTTTCGGGGTTCTCGGACATTTCGTTCCCTGGGACAGCGGTGTCGCCCGCCTTTTCGCATCGCACTATCGCTAATGCAAAGCCAGGGCGCCAGTCCCGCGAGGACTTGGACGCCAGATGATGACATGAAAATGTATTCGTGACGAACGCCGTTCGTTTGGGCATGGTGCTGTTGCACTGCAAAAGTGTGGCGCCGCAACTGCGAAGGCGTCACGGAACAGTCACGGGAAATCAAAGCCAATGACCGATATCGTCATCGTCTCCGCCGCTCGTACGCCGGTCGGGTCCTTCCTCGGCGCGCTTTCGAGCCTGCCGGCCGCGGAACTGGGCAAGACCGCGATCGCCGCCGCCGTCGAGCGGGCCGGGATCACGCCGGCCGACGTCGACGAAGTGATCCTGGGCCAGGTTCTGCAGGCCGGCGCCGGCCAGGGGCCGGCTCGCCAAGCCTCGGTCAAGGCCGGCATCCCGGTCGAGAGCCCGGCCTGGAGCCTCAACCAGCTGTGCGGCTCGGGCCTGCGCGCGGTGGCCCTGGGCGCCCAGCAGATCCTGTCGGGCGACGCCAGCATCGTGGTGGTCGGCGGCCAGGAAAGCATGAGCCAGGCTCCGCACGCCCAGGCCCTGCGCACCGGCCAGAAGATGGGCGACCTGGGCTTCGTCGACACCATGATCAAGGACGGCCTGTGGGACGCCTTCCACGGCTACCACATGGGCCAGACGGCCGAGAACATCGCCAACCGCTGGCAGATCACCCGCGAGGACCAGGACAAGTTCGCCGTCGCCAGCCAGAACAAGGCCGAGGCCGCCCAGAAGGCCGGCAAGTTCGCCGATGAGATCGTCGGGGTGACCATCAAGGGCCGCAAGGGCGACACCGTCGTCGACCAGGACGAGTACATCCGTCACGGCGTGACGCTGGAAAGCATCTCGGGCCTGAAGCCGGCCTTCGCCAAGGACGGCTCGGTGACCGCCGCCAACGCCTCGGGCCTCAATGACGGCGCCGCGGCCCTGGTGCTGATGAGCGCCGAGGAAGCCGACAAGCGCGGCCTCAAGCCGCTGGCCAGGATCGTCTCGTGGGCCAATGCCGGCGTCGAGCCCGAGATCATGGGCACCGGCCCGATCCCGGCCACCAAGAAGGCGCTGGAAAAGGCCGGCTGGACCGTCGCCGACCTCGACCTGATCGAGAGCAACGAGGCCTTCGCCGCCCAGTCGATCTCGGTGGTGCGCGAGCTCGGTCTCGACCCGGCCAAGGTCAACGTCAATGGCGGCGCCATCGCCATCGGCCACCCGATCGGCGCCTCGGGCGCGCGGATCCTGACCACCCTGGTGCACGAGCTGAAGCGCTCGGGCGGCCAGAAGGGCCTGGCGACGCTGTGCGTCGGCGGCGGCATGGGCGTGGCCCTCTGCGTCGAGGCCGTCTGAGCCCAGAAGAAGTCTTCGTGACAAACTGCGTCCGGGGCTTGCGCTCCGGACGCGACCACGTGCAACCATGACGTAGCGGAAGCGGGAGACTACTGTATGGCTAGAGTTGCGTTCGTGACCGGCGGCACCCGGGGCATCGGCCGGGCGATCTGCGAGCGGCTGGTGGCCGACGGTCTCAAGGTGGCGGCCGGTTATTCCGGCAACGAGGCGGCCGCCGAGGCCTGCGCCAAGGAGCTTGGCGTGATGGTGGTGAAGGGCAATGTCGGCTCCTTCGAGGACTGCCAGGCCGCGGTGGCCAAGGTCACCGCCGAGCTCGGGCCGGTCGATGTGCTGGTCAATAACGCGGGCATCACGCGCGACGGCTTCCTGCACAAGATGAGCTACGAGCAGTGGTCGGAAGTGATCCGGGTCAACATGGACTCGGCCTTCAACATGACCCGTCCGGTGATCGAGGGCATGCGCGAGCGCGGCTGGGGCCGGATCATCAACATCAGCTCGATCAACGGCCAGAAGGGCCAGGTCGGCCAGACCAACTACTCGGCCGCCAAGGCCGGCCTGATCGGTTTCACCAAGGCCCTGGCCCTGGAGAACGCCAAGAAGGGCGTCACCGTCAACGTGATCTGCCCCGGCTACATCGACACCGAGATGGTGGCGGCGGTGCCGGAAACGGTGCTGGCCGGCATCATCGGCGGCATCCCCGTCGGCCGCCTGGGCAAGGGCGAGGAGATCGCCGACATGGTCTCGTTCCTGGCCGGCGAGCGGGCCGGTTTCGTCACCGGCGCCACCCTGTCGCTGAACGGCGGCCAGTACCTGGCCTAGGACCGCACAGACCCTCGCCAGGGTCTTGTGTCTTGACCTGACAGTCCCGGTTGGCGTCAATCGCGCCGACCGGGAGTTCGCGGCGATGGCCGCGATCTTCCTGTTTGGGACGAGCTGCTCGTCCGTTTCGGGCAACCGGACGGGCGGGCTCTGAGGGGAGCGGGTGGCGGGGGCCGCGCGCCGAAGGGAAGCGTTGCAGAAAAGTCGCACGGCAGCGCTTGCCAGGAAGCGGCGCCTCCACGTCCAAGATTCGCCCCAGTCGGGGACCATCACCGTTCGCATGATACGACCGACGGTGGAAAGGATGGGGCCGGGAGGCTGCGCGGCAACGCTGATGCTCGCCCTGGCAGGCCTGACCATCGCCACGCCCGCCCTGGCGCAGTCCAAGCACAGCCTTCGCGACGCCCTGTTCGGCGATCGCGCCACCGCCGAGGCCCGCAAGGCGCCGCCGCCGCCGGTGGCCCGCTACGTCTCCGACGGGGGCGGCGCCTTCGTGCTGGACCGGGCCAGTTCGACCACCCTCCTGAAGTTCGAGAACAGCAGCGAGGTGTGGGTGCTGTCGCCCCACGCCGGTCCGCGCGGCGACGTGATCTACAAGAACGAGCTGGGCGAGCCGGTTCTGCGCGCCACCAAGCTGGGCGGCATGACCCTGTTCACGCCCGACCGCCCGGCCGGCGCCGCCGCCGCCCTGATGGGCCGGGGCCAGACCCTCCAGCCGCCGGCCTTCATCAAGCCCAGCGCGCTCTTCCTGCGCATGGCCCAGGCGGCCGATCGGGCCAGCCGCGCGGCTCGCCACACGGTGAGCTTCGAGACCGTGCAGGACGCGCGGCCCGAGACCTCGGTGCTGGTCGCCGAAAGCGCCAACGTCACCGCCGAGGCCTTCGAGCGCATGGCCCGCAACGGCGACCGCAGCCTGCTGGGCCGCATCGCCCGCGTGCTGCTGGCCGAGGGCCGCAAGCCCGGGGCGGCGATCAAGGACGACGCCCTGATCGTCACCTACGCCCCCGGCAAGGGCCTGGCCGGCCGGCCTTCGTCGGACCGCATCATCAAGGTGGTGGACAAGTAGGGGCGGTCGGAACCTCGCTCGTTCGTCCACGTTCAAGCAGCTTGACGCATACGGCCAAGCTCCTCGAGGCGCTTTTCCCGTTTTCGGAGCCTGCCTTGACGACCGACAACGCCCCCGTCGATCTCACCAATTGCGATCGCGAACCGATCCACATCCTGGGGGCGATCCAGCCGATCGGCTTCCTGATCGCCCTGACCGCCGACTGGCTGGTGGCGCGCGCCTCGGCCAATGTCGGCCGGTTCCTGGGCCTGGAGCCCGCCGACCTGTTCGGCAAGCCTTTGTTCGAACTGTTCGCGCCCAAGGCGGTGCACGACCTGCGCAACCGCTCGGCCCTGCTGCGGGGTGTCGACGCGGTGGAGCGCATCTTCGACCTGGAACTGATGGAAGGCCGGCCCAGGTTCGACGTCGCCCTGCATTTCTCCGGCGGCCAGATCGTCATCGAGGCCGAGCCGGCCTCGGGCGAGCACGGCGACGCCACGGGCATGGTGCGCTCGATGATCGCCCGCCTGGACGGTGCGTCCGACTTCGCGGCCTTCTATCGCGAGGGATCCCGCCAGGTGCGGGCCCTGATCGAATTCGACCGGGTGATGGTCTACCGCTTCGCCGCCGACGGTTCGGGCGAGGTGGTGGCCGAGGCGGTGCGATCGGGCATCGGCTCGTTCATGGGCCTGCGCTATCCGGCCTCGGACATTCCGGTCCAGGCCCGCGAGCTCTATCGCCGCAACCTTCTGCGGGTGATCACCGACGTCAACGCCGCCCCGGTGCCGATCGTCCCGCAGCGCGACCAGAACGGCCAGCCGCTGGACCTGTCGCTGTCGGTGCTGCGCTCGGTCTCGCCGATCCACATCGAGTATCTGAAGAACATGGGCGTGCAGGCGTCCCTGTCGATCTCGATCATCGTCGAGGGCAAGCTGTGGGGGCTGTTCGCCTGCCACCACTATTCGCCCCGTTGCCCCACCTTCGAGCGTCGCTCGGTCAGCGAGCTGTTCGCCCAGATGTTCTCGATGCGGCTGGAGAGCCGCGAGCGCAAGGAGACGGTCGAGTACGAGCGCCGGGCGCGCGACATCTCCGACCAGCTGCTGGGCGCGGTGGCCTCGGACGAGACCCTGCTGAAGGACCCCGACTGGCTGGGCGACATCCTGACCAACGCTATCCCCGCCGACGGCGTGGGCGTATGGCTGAGCGGCAACCACGCCTTCTCGGGCACGGTCCCGCCGCTGGCCGACTTCCGCCGTATCGTCCGGGCGCTGAACGGCACGGCGGCGGGCAAGGTGTTCGCCACCGACTGCATCGGTTCGCTGGTCGACGACGCCCACGGTTTCGCCTCGAATGCGGCCGGCCTTCTGGCGATCCCGATCTCGCGCTCGCCGCGCGACTACGTGGTGCTGTTCCGCAAGGAGCTGATCCACTCGGTGCGCTGGGCGGGGGATCCGCACAAGCCGGTGGAGTACGGACCCAACGGTCCGCGTCTGACGCCGCGCGCCAGCTTCGCCGAGTGGAAGGAGCTGGTCGAAGGCCATTCCCAGCCCTTCAGCGGCTCGGAGGTCCGCGTCGCCGAGACCCTGCGCGCCACGCTGATCGAGGTGGTGCTGCGCCTGGCCGACGAGGCCTCGGCCGAGCGCCAGCAGGCCAGCGCTCGCCAGGAGCTGCTGATCGCCGAGCTGAACCACCGGGTGCGCAACATCCTGGGTTTGATCCGCGGGCTGATCCGCCAGTCGCTGCCGGCCGGCGGCGACATCGCCGAGTTCGTCAAGGTGGTCGACGGGCGCATCCACGCCCTGGCCCGCGCCCACAACCAGATCACCGACGACCACTGGGGGCCCGCGCCCCTGCAGGCCCTGATCGACGCCGAGGCCGCCGCCTTCGTCGACGAGCGCGACCGCATCGCCGTGCAGGGCGAGCCGGTGTCGCTGAACCCTCAGGCCTACTCGACCCTGGCGCTGGTGTTCCACGAGCTGGTCACCAACTCCAACAAGTACGGCGCGCTGTCGGCCGAGGGCGGCCGGGTGACCATCGGCTGGCACCGCAAGGCGGGCGGCGATCTGGCCGTGGAGTGGCGCGAGGCCGGCGGTCCACCGGTGAAGCCGCCCACCCGCAAGGGGTTCGGCACGACGATCATCGAACGGTCGGTGCCTTACGACCTCGGCGGGTCGGTGAAGATCGACTACGATCCGCGCGGCTTCCACGCGGTGTTCGGCATTCCGGCGCGGCACCTTTCCGAACCGCGCCCGGGCGGCGGTCCACAGCCGATCAAGTATCCGCGACCCGCGCCGGGCCACGCCCATCCCCCGCCGTCGAGGATCCTCGAAGGCCAGGACGTGCTGCTGGTGGAAGACAGCCTGATCATCGCCCTGGACGCCGAGGACATCGCCAACCGCCTGGGCGCGCGCGGCGTGACGACGGCGGCGACGGTGCAGGGGGCGCTCGACAGCATCGAGGCCCATCGCCCGACCGTGGCGGTGCTGGACATCAACCTGGGCGACCGCAACAGCTATCCCATCGCCGACCGCCTGGCCGAGCTGAAGACGCCGTTCCTGTTCGCCACCGGCTATGGCGAGCAGGCCAACCTGCCGCAGAACCATCGCGGCCGGCTGGTGGTGCAAAAGCCCTACACGCTGGAAAACCTGGCCCGGGCCATGGACGCCCTGGGTGTGGGGCCGGGCGAGGGCTGATCCCGGCCCAAAGAAAAAGGACCCCGGCAAAGGCGAACCGGGGTCCTTGCGAGTTGGCCGCTTCTGCCCGCTGGGTTGGGGACCGATGGGGGCGGGCGGCGGCCTGGTTGTGACGGTCCGGCTCAGCCCCAGGTCTGGCGCAGGCGGAAATAGATGAACGGGTCGAAGTCGACGCGGCGATCGTCGAGATAGGCGAAGTCGCCCGAGGCGCGCTCGCGGCCCTCGAACACCTCGCGCTGGCGGTTGAGGCCGCGGCCGGTGAGGTTCTGGGCCTCGACCCGCAGCGACAGCCCCTGGCGCGGCTTGACCTCGGCATAGGCCAAAAGCCACGGCTCGATCTCGAAACGGCTGACCTCGTTGAAGGCGTAGGCCGTCTCGGTCTCGCCCGAGAACAGCTCCACGCCCCATTGCAGCTTGCGCTTGGGCAGGTCCTGCGAGAACCGCAGCTCGCCCTCGAAGGGCTCCTGGTCGCTGATCCGGCGCTTGCGGCGGGTGATCGGATCGACGACCTCCGACCGGGTCCAGGTTCCCTTGCCGCGCAGCAGGCCGCCGGGCACGAAGCGCTCCAGCGGCAGGTTCATCGACACCTCCAGTTCGTCGCTGGTGGCGTCGCCGATATTGCCGGGGGCGTCGTAGGCATTGCCGGCCTGGTCGACCACCAGGATGCGGTCGGCGACGTCGCTGATCTCCTTGTGGCGGGCGGTCAGCACCAGGGCGCCGTCCTTGCCGAACTTGCGCTCCCAGGCGGCCTCGAACACCCAGGCGTGCTCGGGCGACAGCTCGGCCCCGCCGGCGGTGTCGCGGCCGGTCGAGAAAGTGGTCGACGAGACGAAGTCGGTGAAGTCCAGCTGGCCGACCTCGCGCTCGATGCGGCCGCGGAACTGGTCGTGGGCGCTGGGCGACCAGGTCGCCGACAGGCGCGGCTTGGGGAAGGTGAACGACTTTTCCAGATTGGTGTCGCCGGTCTGCGAAATGGTCGAGCGCTCCAGCCGCAGGGCGCCTTCCAGCGTCAGGTCGGGGCGGGCCCGCCAGGTGGCGACGCCGAAGGCCTCGCCGCGCTTTTCCTCGACCCGCACATTGGCGGCCGGCAGCACCTGGGGCGCGCCGTTGACGACGTAGCCGACCTGGCTCTCGAGGAAGTTCACCGCGATCTCGCCGCCGCCCTCGAACGACAGGACGGGGTTCAGCGTGTGGCGCAGCACGCCCCGGCCGATGGTCTCGCCGCTGTCGCGGGCCGAGGTGAAGCGTCCCGCCTCGCCGGCCTCGGTGAAGATGCTGGCGTAGTCGACGTGCTTGCGACGCACCAGGCCGGTCAGCTCGACGCGTGACCTGGCGGTCAGGGCCTTTTCCCAGCCCAGGCCGATCTCGCCTTCCTCGCGGTCGTCGGCGTCGACGACCTTCAGGTGATCGCCGCCGCCCGGGGGAATGTCGTCCAGGCTCCAGCCGTAGGTTTCCTGCTCGTAGACGGTGTTGACCGACAGCCGGCCGCCCAGCAGCGGGCGCTTGAGGTTGGCCTTGGCGGTCAGGCCGTGACCGCCGCCGGTCTCGTCGAGCCACGAAGGGGTGACGCTGCCGTCGGCCCGGCGCACCACCCTGGGGCCCTCGCCGGCGCCGTCGTCGACATAGCGGAAGCCCAGCAGCGACCAGTCGAAGGCGTTGACGCCGTACTGGCGCGAGCCCTCGAAGCGCATGGCCGGGGTGGTGCGGCCGTCCTGCTGGAACGAGCTGGCCACGGCCAGCAGGGTCGAGCCCTTGGCGTCGGCGCGCAGCACGACGTTGGCCACGACATTCTTGCCCTGCATGTCGACGCCCGGCGCGCCGCCGACGATGATCTCGACGCGGTCGACCTGGCCGGCCTGGATGCGGCGCAGGGCGTCCTCAAGGGACTCGCTCTTGGTGGCCGGGCGCTGGCCGCCGATCAGCACGTTGCCGGCCGCGCCGCCGAAGCCGCGCACGCTGTCGCCGCCGTCGAAGGTGAAGCCGGGCACGCGCACGACCATGTCGTAGGCCGACAGCGGCTGGCGCTCGGCGAAGAAGGCGGCGGGATAGCGGGTGACGCCTTCCGTCGCCGCGGCGACGACGGGAGCCTGGGCCGCGGCCTCGGGCGTTGCGGCCGCCAGGGCCGCGAAAAGCGATCCGAACTGCATGTCTTTCCGTCCCCTGGCCCCCGCCAGTTCCGTAGCGGCAAACTGGGCCTTAGGCGCGCGGGAGGGGAAGTTACAAGCTTGAAATGTGGATTAAATAATGGACATCAATGGACGCAAGCGTCCAGTTTTCCCCTTCTCCCCTTGCGGGAGAAGGTGTCGGCGAAGCCGACGGATGAGGGGTCTCTCAGATCCTGACAGCCGCGCCCGGTCGCGCCGCAAGTCGAGGTGGAAAGGGTTTTCGACCCCTCACCCGACCTCCCTCCGGGAGGCCACCCTCTCCCGCAAGGGGAGAGGGATCACGATCAGATATTCGTGCCGCCCACCGTCAGGCCGGTGATCTTCAAGGACGGCTGGCCCACGCCCACGGGCACGCCCTGGCCGGCCTTGCCGCAGACGCCGATGCCGGGATCGAAGTCGAAATCGTTGCCGATCATGGTCACGCGGGTCAGGGCGCTGGGGCCGTCGCCGATCAGGGTGGCGCCCTTGACCGGGGCGGTGATTTTGCCGTCCTCGACCAGATAGGCCTCGGTGCATTGGAAGACGAACTTGCCATTGGTGATGTCGACCTGGCCGCCGCCGAAATTGGCGCAGTAGAGGCCCTTCTTCATCAAGGCGATCATCTCGGCCGGATCGTCATTGCCGGCCAGCATGCCGGTGTTGGTCATGCGCGGCATCGGCATGTGGGCGTAGGACTGGCGGCGGCCGTTGCCGGTGGCGGCCATGCCCATCAGCCGGGCCGACATGCGGTCGTGCATGTAGCCGACCAGGATGCCGTCCTCGATCAGGATGGTGCGCTCGGTCGGCGTGCCCTCGTCGTCGATGGTCAGCGAGCCGCGGCGGCCGGGGATCGAGCCGTCGTCGAAGACGGTGACGCCCTTGGCGGCCACCCGCTCGCCGATCCGCCCCGAGAAGGCGCTGATGCCCTTGCGGTTGAAGTCGCCTTCCAGGCCGTGGCCGACGGCCTCGTGCAGCAGCACGCCGTTCCAGCCCGGGCCCAGCACCACGTCCATCTCGCCGGCCGGGCAGGCGACGGCGTCGAGATTCACGAGCGCCATGCGCAGGGCCTCGTCGACCTGGCCCTGCCACTTGTCGGGGCTGATCCAGGCCGAGAAGCCGGCGCGGCCGCCGGCGCCGGACGAGCCGGCCTCGCGCTTGCCGTCCTTCTCGACGGTGACCTGGACGTTGAGGCGCACCAGCGGGCGCACGTCGCGGATCAGCTTGCCGTCGGCGCGCAGGATCTCGACGACGCGGCGCTCGCCGGCCAGGCTGGCCAGCACCTGCACCACGCGCGGGTCGCGCTGGCGGGCGAAGGCGTCGATTTCCTGAAGCAGGGACACCTTGTCGGAGAAGGCGGGCGAGGAGACCGGGTCGTCCTCGCCATAGAGCTTTTCGTTGGTCGAGCGCGGGCCCTCGGCCGAAATCCCGGCATAGCCGCGCTTGGCCAGGCTGGCCGAGCCGGCGGCCCGGCCGATGGCGGCCTCGGAGATCTCCGAGGCGTGGGCGTAGCCGGCCGTCTCGCCGGCCACCACGCGCAGGCCGAAACCCTCGCCGGAATCGTAGGAGGCGGTCTTCAGCCGGCCGTCGTCGAAGACGAAGGCCTCGCTCTCGGACCGCTCGAGAAACAGCTCGCCGTCGTCGGCTCCGGCCAGGGCCTCGCCGAGGATGGCGCGGGCGCGTTGCGGGTCGACGCCGGCGGCGTCCAGCAGGGAGGGGGCGGAGAGGGGAGCGGTCATTCCTGTAAGGTAGGCGCTTGCAGGCTCCGCGTCATCTCCCTCCGCCCCCGGATCGCTCACCAGCTCTCGTTGACCTCGCCCGAGCCGGCCACCGACTTGGACAGGCTGGCGGGCTTCTCGGTCAGAGTCACCTCGCCGCTGCCGGCGATGTCGACGTCGGCCTCGCCCGTGGGGCCCAGATTGGCCTCGCCGCTGCCGGCGATCGCGACCTTGGCGTCGGTGATGGTCAGCGAGGTCAGTTCGGCCTCGCCCGAGCCGGCGATCTTGAGATCGAGCTTGCCCGTCTTGCCCGAGGCGTAGGCCTCGCCGCTGCCGTTGAGGGCCAGCGTCAGGTCCGGCTGGTCGTAGGACTGGATGTCGAGGTCGCCCGAGCCGTTGAGGGTGAACTTGCGCACCGACGGGGCGGTAACGCGGATCACCAGGTCGTCGCCGTTCATCCGGACGCGGAAGTGGCCGCCGACTTGGACGCCGGAGCCCTCATCGTCGCCTTCGAAGTGGAGGCGGTCGCCGGTCAGGACGACGCGGCGGGCCAGGCGCTCGGGCCCCTCGACGGTGACGCCGGCCTTGTCGCCCTGGGTGAAGATCACCCGGGCGGGCAGGTCGATGCGCAGGGCCTCGCCGCCGGTCCAGGCGATCTCGCGGCTGACGTCGACGCCGTGGTCCTTGACGGTGACCTCGCCGCCCGGACGGATGGTGACGCTGCCGTCCTCGTCCTCGATGCTGAGGTGGAGGTTGGCGGGGATGGTCCAGCCGCCCCGAGCGACCATTTCACGGCCGCCGATGGCGAAGGCGGTTCCCAGGCAGGCCACGGCCAGGACGAAGCTGGCGACGGCGATGATGGTCAGGTTGCGGATCATGGCGCGACCTCAAGCTTGCGGTTCGATGGCCGGCTTCAGCAGCCGGTAGTGGAGGCGGCCGTACCAGACCAGTCCGTTGACCAGGGCGATGGTGACGAGGCCCGTCACCGCGCTCAGGGCGGTGGCGGCGGCCATCAGGCCGATGCCGCCGAGGATGGCGACGGCCGCGCCGCCCGGCGGATCCATGAACGGTCCGGCCGAGAACACGAAGCCGCCGGCGATGAACATGCCGATCCCGGCCATGAAGAAGCCGAACAGCGCCCCAATCACCCCCATCAGGATGGGCAGCAGGATCAGGATGTCGATCGCGCCCAGGCCCAGCACCGCGAAGACGGCGCCGGCCGCGGCCGAGGGGTTCTTGGTCTCTTCCCAGCGCTTGAGGCCCGCTTCGGCGCGCAGTTCGCGGGCCAGGCGGTCGGGGTCGCCCAGGGCGGCGGCGGTTTCCGCCTCGGAGCGACCGGCGGCGATGGCGTCGTCGAAATGGGCCTCGTAGTCGGCCACGGCGTCGGCGATCGTGGTGACCGGCAGGCCGGCCAGGCCGCGCTTGAGGCGTGTGACGAATTCGGCGCGGGTCATGCGGCGGCTCCCAGGATGTCGTTCACGGCCTTGGCGAAGGCTTCCCATTCGCTCTTCTGGGCGGCGAAGCTGTCGCGGCCGGCGGCGGTGAGGCGGTAGTATTTGCGGGGCGGGCCGCTGGACGACTCGACCAGATAGGTCTCGACCAGGCCGTCGGACTGCAATCGCCGCATCAGCGGGTAGATAGTCCCCTCTCCCATGTCGATGTCCTTGGCCAGCTGGCTGGCGATCTCGTAGGCGTAGCTGTCGGCCTTGGACAGCAGGGCCAGCACGCACAGCGCCAGCACGCCTTTCTTCAGTTGGGTTTCGATGGCTTCAGGCACGGCTCTCGTTTCCTGTTCGTGAGAACCTTGTACGGCCAGGTAGCGTGCGATGCAAGGTAGCTGTTATTACAAGTTATCAATGTTCGAGGATCGATGTGATTCGCCTCGTGGTCGTGTGGATGAAATCGGCAAAGTTATTGAGAACGCTTCTCAACTGGCGCGATTCCCCTGCGCTACGTGTGGTTTCGGGTGCTTGGCAACAGGGATTGAAGCGCGTAAGCACGCCTGCGACCGGCCGGCGCCGTGGGGGGAGTGCTTTCGACCGTTTCAAGTCGATTGCATAAGTCCGCGTAACCGGTCGTATTGTGCATGTCGGCGCGGGGACACGGCTGAGTAACAGCCGGTCGCCGCCGTAACGGGCCGAGAGGGAAATGAAGGCACAAGTTCAGGGGATGGGACGGAAAGGGTTGGGCTTTGCAGCCGCCGCCGTCATGACGACGCTCGCGGGGCATGCCTTCGCCGACGATCTATTGGGCCAGCCGACGCCGGGGGGCATCGCCCTCCAGCCGGCCGCGTCGGTGCTCAAGCACGACGCCATCTGGTTCCACGACTGGGTTCTGCTGCCGATCATCACGCTCATCACCTTGCTGGTGCTGGGCCTGCTGGTCTGGATCGCGATCCGCTACAACAAGAAGGCGAACCCGGTTCCGGCCAAGTTCAGCCACAACACCACGATCGAGATCATCTGGACGATCGTGCCGGTGCTGATCCTGATGATCATCGCCATCTTCTCGTTCCGGCTGTTGTTCAAGTACAACGACATGCCCAAGCCCTACATGACCGTGAAGGCCACGGGCTATCAGTGGTACTGGGGCTACGAGTATCCGGACCAGAAGGTGCCGGAGATCGTCTCCAAGGTGCTGAGCGAGGAAGAAGTGGCGGCCAAGGGCCTGCCGCACAGCCTCTATCGCCTGGCCGCCGACAACGCGATGGTGGTGCCGGTCAACCAGGTGGTGCGCGTGCAGGTCACCGCCGCCGACGTGATCCACGCCTTCGCCCTGCCGGCCTTCGGCCTGAAGACCGACGCCATTCCGGGCCGCCTGAACGAAACCTGGTTCAAGGCCGAGAAGGTGGGCACCTATTACGGCCAGTGCTCGGAGCTCTGCGGCATCGACCACGCCTTCATGCCGATCGAGATCAAGGTCGTCACGCAGGCCGAGTTCGACGCTTGGGTGAAGGCCAAGGCTCCCGCCGAGGCGCCCGCCGCCCCGGCGACCGCCGAAGCCGCTCCGGCCGCCGCGCCCGCCGCCACGACGCCCGCCGCCGCTGCTCCGGCCGCTCCCGCTTCCGCTCCGGCCGCGGCCCCCGCCGCCGCGCCGGCGGCCTAAGAACGCTTTAGGATATCAGTCCGATGGCTCACGCCGCTGACATTGATCACCACGACGACGGCCACGGCGCCGACGAAAAGCCGCCCTTCTTCGCCCGCTGGTTCTTCTCGACGAACCACAAGGACATCGGCACCCTCTACATCCTGTTCGCCATCATGGCTGGGATCGTCGGCGGCGCCCTGTCGGGCCTGATCCGCTGGGAGCTGATGCACCCCGGCATCCAGATCTTCTCCGAGACCGGCCTGCTGGCCGAGTGGGGCGTGTTCAAGGGCAAGCACGGCTACAACGCCGTGGTCACCGCCCACGCCCTGATCATGATCTTCTTCATGGTCATGCCCGCCATGATCGGCGGCTTCGGCAACTGGTTCGTGCCGATCATGATCGGCGCGCCGGACATGGCCTTCCCGCGGATGAACAACATCTCGTTCTGGCTGCTGGTCGCCGCCTGGATCCTGCTGTGCACCTCGATGTTCGTCGACGGCGGTCCGGGCCACGGCTTCGGCGGCGGCTGGACGATCTATCCGCCGCTGTCGACCTCGGGCCACACCGGCCCGGCCATGGACCTGGCGATCCTGTCGCTCCACCTGGCCGGCGCCTCGTCGATCCTGGGCGCGATCAACTTCATCACCACGATCTTCAACATGCGCGCGCCGGGCATGACCCTGCACCGCATGCCGCTGTTCGCCTGGTCGGTGCTGATCACCGCCTTCCTGCTGCTGCTGTCGCTGCCCGTGCTGGCCGGCGCCATCACCATGCTGCTGACCGACCGCAACTTCGGCACCCATTTCTTCGAACCCGCCGCCGGCGGCGACCCGGTGATGTTCCAGCACCTGTTCTGGTTCTTCGGTCACCCGGAAGTGTACATCCTGATCCTGCCCGGGTTCGGCATCATCAGCCACATCGTCTCGACCTTCTCCAAGAAGCCCGTCTTCGGCTACCTGGCCATGGCCTACGCCATGGTCGCCATCGGCTTCGTCGGCTTCATCGTGTGGGCCCACCACATGTACACGGTCGGCATGAGCATCAACCTGCGCGCCTATTTCGTGGCCGCGACGATGATCATCGCCGTCCCGACCGGCGTGAAGATCTTCAGCTGGATCGCCACGATGTGGGGCGGTTCGATCAGCTTCAAGACGCCCATGCTGTGGGCGATCGGCTTCATCTTCCTGTTCACCGTGGGCGGCGTCACCGGCGTCGTCCTGTCGAACGCCGGCATCGACTACAGCCTGCACGACACCTACTACGTGGTGGCCCACTTCCACTACGTGCTGTCGCTGGGCGCCGTCTTCGCCATCTTCGCGGGCTTCTACTACTGGTTCGAGAAGATGTGGGGCGTGAAGTACAACGAGTTCCTCGGCGCGACCCACTTCTGGATCATGTTCGTGGGCGTGAACCTGGTGTTCTTCCCGCAGCACTTCCTGGGCCTGGACGGCATGCCGCGTCGCTATGTCGACTATCCGGACGCCTTCGCGAAGTGGAACTACGTCTCGTCGGTGGGCTACATGATCACCGTCGTCGGCGTCGGCGTCTTCATGCTGGTGCTGATCGAGGCGGCCATCCGTCGCCGCAAGGCCGAGGCCAACCCGTGGGGCGAAGGCGCCACCACGCTGGAATGGACCCTGTCCTCGCCGCCGCCGTTCCACCAGTTCAGCGAGCCGCCGGTCATCAAGGCCGACGATCACCACTGATCTCTGGTAAGATAGCTGTATAAGCGCGGGGGCGCGGATCGGGCGGACAGTCCGGCCCGCGCCCTTCGACCATCAAGACCCCTCTTCGAAGACGTAAGTTCCAAGTCCCATGGCCAAGCCCGCCGTCCTTTCGCCCGACACGCCCGCCGACACGGTCCGCGCGGCGCGCTGGCAGGACTACTTCCAGCTCCTCAAGCCGCGCGTGATGTCGCTGGTGGTGTTCACGGGCCTGACCGGCCTGGTGGCCGCCCGCACCCCCATCCATCCGTTGCTGGGCGCGGTGGCGGTGCTGTGCATCGCCGTGGGGGCAGGGGCCTCGGGCGCCCTGAACATGTGGTACGACGCCGACATCGACGCCAAGATGCGCCGCACGCGCGGCCGTCCGGTGCCGGCCGGCCTGGTCGAGGGCTCGGAAGCCGCGACCCTGGGCGTCGTTCTCTCCCTGCTGTCCGTCATGCTGCTGGGCATGGCCATCAACTGGCTGGCCGCGGGCCTGCTGGCCTTCACCATCGTGTTCTACGCGGTGGTCTACACCATGTGGCTCAAGCGCTGGACGGCCCAGAACATCGTCATCGGCGGCCTTGCCGGGGCGCTGCCGCCGGCCATCGGCTGGGCGGCGGCCAGCGGCTCGGCGCCGCTGAACGCCTGGCTGATGGTGCTGATCATCTTCCTGTGGACCCCGCCGCACTTCTGGGCCCTGTCGCTCTACATCAGCACCGACTACGCCAAGGCCGGCGTGCCGATGCTGCCGGTGGTCAAGGGCGCCAAGGAGACCCGCAAGCAGATCCTGCTCTACAGCCTGGTGTTCATTCCGGTCTGCCTGGCCCCGGCCGTCACGGGCCTGGGCGGTCCGCTGTACCTGGCCGTCTCGGCCCTGGGCGGCGCGGTGTTCCTGGTCCTGGCCTGGCGGGTGTTCCGCAGCGACGCCGGCGACGCGGCCGACCCGCGCACCGCCGACCGCGCCCTCTACGAGGTGCAGGCCCCCGCGCCCGAGCCGGTCCCCGAGGCCGAGCCGGGCAAGCGCCCGCCGCCGGTGGGCGGGGCCAAGGACGCCCGCAACCTGTTCGCCTTCTCGATCCTGTACCTGTTCGCCCTTTTCGCCGCGCTCCTGGCCGAGGCCATGATCGGCATCCGGGCCCTGGAGCTTCCGCTTTGACCGATCCGAAGAAGACCGTTTCCGCAAAGCCCGACGCCGACCAGGCGCTCAAGGCCCGCAACGGCCGCAACCTAGCCCTGGCGCTGGGCCTGGTGGCCTTCGTCGCCCTGGTCTTCGTGGTCACCCTGGTGAGGCTCGGCGCCAATGTCGGACACCGGTTCTGAGGGCAAGCCGGCGGCCAAGGCCGGCAAGGCGTCCGATCCGCACGCCCGTCGCAACAAGCGCGTCGCGCTGATCTGCGTGGCCGCCTTCGCCGGCATGGTCGGTGCGGCCTACGCCTCGGTGCCGCTCTACAAGCTGTTCTGCCAGGTCACCGGCTTCGACGGCACGGTGCGCCGCGCAGAGGCCGCCCCGACCAAGGTTCTGGACAAGAGCGTCGCCGTCCGCTTCGACGCCAACATCCGCGGCCTGCCCTGGACCTTCACCACCGAGCAGGTCAGCCAGGACATCAAGCTGGGCGCCTCGGGCCTGGCCTTCTTCAAGGTCACCAACAACAGCGACAAGCCCCAGACCGGCCGGGCGATCTACAATGTCGTGCCCGAGCAGGCCGGCGCCTATTTCCAGAAGATCGAGTGCTTCTGCTTCTCGAACCAGACCATCGAGCCCGGCCAGACGGTCGAGTTCCCGGTCGTCTATTTCGTCGATCCCCGCTTCGCCGAGGATCCGGAGACCAAGGGCAAGTCCGAGATCACCCTTTCCTACACCTTCTTCCCGGCGGTGGAGGGCGACGATGGCGGCAAGCAGGCCGACGCGACGCCGCGCATCGTTCAACCACTTGGCGGAACACCGTCCAAGGGACTATAGCAATCCACAAGGGAGTGCGCGGGCCTTGGGGGACCTACGCGACGCGTACTTCAAATAATCAGAGGGTTCGCAACACATGGCCCACGGCGCCGTCAAACACGACTACCACATCCTGCCGCCCAGCCCGTGGCCGTTCGTCGGCTCGATGGCGTCCACCGTCATGGCCATCGGCCTGATCGCCTGGATCAAGGGCGGCGTGTTCGGCATCGAGAAGGGCCAGTGGTGGCTGTTCGCCGCCGGCCTGGCCGGCGTGCTCTACACGATGTTCGGCTGGTGGCGCGACGTCATCAAGGAAGCCAACGCCGGCGACCACACCCCCGTCGTCTCGATCGGCCTCCGCTACGGCATGGTGCTGTTCATCGCTTCGGAAGTGATGTTCTTCGTCGCGTGGTTCTGGATCTTCTTCGAGATGGCCCTGTTCCACGGCCACCGCACGCTCTCCAGCATCGAGGAAGTCCGCACCGCCTGGGCCGCCTGGCCGCCGGCCGGCGTCGAGACCGTCTCGCCCTGGCACCTGCCGCTGGTCAACACGCTCACCCTGCTTCTGTCGGGCACCACCATCACCTGGTCGCACCACGCCCTGCAGCAGGGCGATCGCAAGGGCGCCAAGTGGGGCCTGATCCTGACCATCCTGCTGGGCGCGCTGTTCACCTGCATCCAGGTCTACGAATACGCCCACATCAACCACGAGAACCTGTTCTACAGCGAAGCGGCCGCCAATTCGGGCCTCTACGGTTCGACCTTCTTCCTGGCCACCGGCTTCCACGGCTTCCACGTCTTCGTGGGTACGCTGTTCCTGATCGTCTGCCTGATCCGCCTGATGAACGGCGCCTTCACGCCCAAGCAGCACTTCGGCTTCGAAGCGGCCGCCTGGTACTGGCACTTCGTCGACGTGGTCTGGCTGTTCCTGTTCGCCTTCATCTACGTGATCTTCGGCGCCTCGGCGCACTAGGGTCACGGAGTTCCGAAAGGCCCGGAGCGCCGACCGCGCTCCGGGCCTTTCTCGTTTCAGCGGAGCTGGGTCGAGATCTCATCTCGCTCCGCCTCATAGCCGCTTCCCTGGGCCTCGTGCCCAGGGCCCATCGTTCCATCGCTCAGACCGTGCAAGCCGATCTCCGCCTTGCCGGCCGACGCATGGATCCTCGCCACAAGGGCGAGGAAGGCGGTAGGGAAGGGGCGGCGCAAATGTCGGACGGTGCAGCACCCATGCCCAAGACCAACCCCTACGCCGCCGGCGCCGCCGGGCGCTGTCCCGTCTGCGGCGAGGGCTTCCTGTTCGAGGGCTTCCTCAAGGTGGCCCAGCGCTGCGAGGCCTGCGGCTATGATCTCTCCAGGCTCGAGAGCGGCGACGGGGCGGCGACCTTCGTCATCCTGATCGCCGGCGCGCTGTGTGCGTTCGGGGCGCTGTTCTCGATGTTCGCCTGGGGCTGGCCGGTATGGCTGCTGCTGCTGGTCTGGCTGCCGCTGACCCTCATCGCGTGCCTCGTTTTGATGCGCCCGGCCAAGGGCCTGATGGTCGCCGCCCAGATCGCCAACAAGGCGTCGGAAGCGGGGCGCGGCGATGTCTGAGATCGCTCGGAAGAAGGCCCGCTTTCCGATCGTCCTGACGATCGCGACCCTGATCGCCTTTTCCATCCTCTGCGGCCTCGGGGCCTGGCAGATGCAGCGCCTGGCCTGGAAAGAGGACCTGCTGGCGCGGATCGAGACGCTGAAGACCGCGCCGGCCCGGCCGCTGGCCACGGTGCTGGCCCGCGCCGACAGGGGCGAGGACGTCGACTTTGTTCGCGTGGCCGCCGACTGTGCGTCGGGGCCGACCGTCGCCCTGCCGCTCGTTTATGGCGTACGCGACGGCGACATGGTCTGGCGGGCCATGGCCGCCTGCCGCCTGTCTGGACAGGCGCACGGCGTGGTGCTGCTGGACCTCGGCGTCGTCGACGCCCTGACCGGTCAGATCGAGCCCAGCCCCCGATCCTTCGCCGCCCCGGCCCGGGCCGTGGGCGTGCTGATGGCTCCCAAGGCCCTGGGCGGCGACCGCGAGAAGGCCCTGGCCGCCTTCGCCGCCGACAGGCCCGCCTCGCACATCCTG
This sequence comes from Caulobacter endophyticus, assembly GCF_029543245.1. Lineage (GTDB taxonomy): Bacteria > Pseudomonadota > Alphaproteobacteria > Caulobacterales > Caulobacteraceae > Caulobacter > Caulobacter endophyticus_A. The sequence goes on along the minus strand of NZ_JARQWV010000030.1, from coordinate 11,029 downwards.
ATGGTCGAGACCGCCACGCCCGCCGTTTCCGGCGTGACCCCCGCGCCGCTGCCGGCAGAAATTTCCAATCGGCACCTGGAATACGCGCTTACGTGGTTTGGTCTTGCCGTGACCCTGCTGTTTATCTATGCCGCCATGCTCTGGCGGAAGATGAGATCCTGATGCGCTACGTCTCGACCCGGGGCGAGTCCCCTTCGATCGGTTTCCTGGACGCGGTGCTCGCGGGCCTCGCCCCCGACGGCGGCCTGTACGTGCCTGAGGCCTGGCCGGCCTTCACGCCTCAAGAGATCGCCGCCTTCGCCGGCAAGACCTACGCCCAGGTGGCCGCCGCCGTGCTCGGCAAGTTCGTCGGCGACGACATCCCGGCCGACGATCTGGCCCAGATGTGCGACGAGGCCTATGCCAGCTTCACCCACGCGGCGGTGACGCCGCTGAAGCAGCTGGCCGCCAACCGCTACCTGCTGGAGTTGTTCCACGGCCCGACCCTGGCCTTCAAGGACGTTGCGATGCAGCTCCTGGGCCGGCTCTACGACTACGTGCTGTCGCGCCAGTCGCGGACCATGACCATCATCTGCGCCACCTCGGGCGACACCGGCGGCGCCGCCGTCGAGGCCTTCCGCGGCCGCAGCAACGCCCGCATCGTCGCGCTCTTCCCCGAAGGCCGGATCAGCGAGGTCCAGCGCCGGTTCATGACGACGGCGCAGGACGCCAATGTGTCGTGCGTTTCGGTGCAGGGCTCGTTCGACGACTGCCAGGCCATCGTCAAGCAGGCCTTCCAGGACGACCAGTTCCGCCACGCGGTCGACCTGTCGGGCGTCAACTCGATCAACTGGGCGCGGATCGCGGCCCAGAGCGTCTATTACTTCACCGCCGCCGTCAGCCTGGGCGCGCCGGCCCGCGAAGTGGCCTTCGTCGTGCCGACCGGCAATTTCGGCGACGCCTACGCCGCCTTCGTCGCCAGGCAGATGGGCCTGCCGATCGCCAAGGTCGTGGCCGCCACCAACAGCAACGACATCCTGGCCCGCGCCTTCGAGGACGGCCGCTATGCGCGCGGCGCGGTGGCCGCCACCCAGAGCCCGGCCATGGACATCCAGGTCGCCTCCAACTTCGAGCGTCTCTATTTTGAGGCCGTGCGCCGCGACGGCGTCGAGACCGGCCGCGCCTTCCGGGGCTTCAACACCACCGGTTCGCTCGACATCCCGCCCAGCGCCCATGCGATGATGCGCGAGCTGTTCGCCGGCGCCTCGGTCAGCGAGGCCGACACCGCCAAGACCATGCTGTCGACGCTGAACGAGACCGGCGAGGTGGTCGACCCGCACACCGCCGTCGGCCTGGCCGCCGCCCATGGTCTGCGCCTGGAGGACCCCACGATCCCGGTCGTGGTGCTGTCGACCGCCCACCCGGCCAAGTTCCCCGAGGCCGTGCTGGCCGCCACCGGCGTCGTCCAGGGCGTGCCGCGCGGCGCGCCCGACCTGTCGGCCAAGCCCGAACGCTTCGACCGCCTGCCGGCCGATGCGGCCGCCGTGAAGGCCCACGTGCGGGCGTTCGCGGGGAAGTAGGAAAAGGCCCTCCCCCTGAAGGGGGAGGTGGCCCGTAGGGCCGGTGGGGGAAGTCCCTGCGGATGTCGGGGGTGATGTGAGCTCACATCCCCCTCCGTCGGCTTTGCCGACACCTCCCCCTTCAGGGGGAGGGTCGCTTTCGGACGCTTAGGCGGCTACACGGAGGGAAATGAGCCTTCCGACCCTCCATACCCTCCCCAATGGCGTCCGCGTCGTCTGCGATCCGATGCCGGGGCTCGAGACCCTGGCCCTCACCGTCGTCGCCGGGCGCGGCGCGGGCTATGAGGATCCGGCGCGGTCGGGCTGGTCGCACCTGCTCGAGCACATGGTGTTCAAGGGCGCGGGCGGCCGCAGCGCGCGCGACATCGTCGAGGTGATCGAGACCGAGGGCGGCTCGATCAACGCCGCCACCGGCTATGAGCGCACCAGCTTCCAGGTGCGGGCGCTCAAGGGTGGCGCCCCGCTGGCCATGGCGGTGATCGCCGACCTGGTGCGCCGGCCCACGCTGGACGCCGGCGATCTGGCGCGCGAGAAGCAGGTGGTCGCCCAGGAGATCGCCGAGGCCGCCGACGCGCCCGACGACTACGTCTTCGACCTGCTGCAGAAGGGCGCCTGGGGCGACCATCCGGTCGGCCGGCCGATCCTGGGCACGGTCGAGAGCGTCGAGGCCGCCACCCCCGAGGCCCTGGCGCAGTGGCGCGCAGCGCTCTATGCCGCCGACCGGCTGGTGATCAGCGCCACCGGCGCGGTCGAGGAGGCCGAGATCCTCGCGCTGGCGGAAAAGGCGTTCGGCGACCTGCCGGCGACGCCGGGCGTCGCTGCGCCCGAACCCGCGGCCTTCGTCGGGACGAGCTTCGCCGAGGCCCGCAAGCTGGAGCAGGCCCATCTCGTTCTGATGCTGCCGGCGTTCGGCTCGCGCGACGATGACTACTTCGCCCTGCGCGTTTTCGCCGAGGCCCTGGGCGGGGGCATGTCGTCGCGGCTGTTCCAGGAGGCCCGCGAAAAGCGCGGTCTGGCCTACAATATCGACGCCTATGCCGACACCTATGCCGACATCGGGGCCCTGGGGATCTATGTCGGCTGCGCGGCCAAGGACGCGGCCGAGACCGCCAAGGTCTGCGCCGAGCAGCTGCTGGCCCTGGCCGCGCGCATCGAGCCCGCCGAACTGGCCCGCTGCAAGGCCCAGCTGAAGGCGCACATGTTCATGGCCCGCGAGCAGCCGCTGGCCCGCGCCGAACAGAACGCCGGCCAGGCCCTGACCTTCGGCAAGCTGTTCCCGCCCGCCGAGCTGGCCGCGGGGGTCGACGCGGTCAGCGCCGACGACATCACGCGCCTCGGAAAGCGCATGCTGGACCCGGCGCGGGCGGCCACCGCCGTGTTGGGCGCCAAGACCGCGCTGTCGGCCGGGGAAATCTTCCGACGGACGTTGTTCGACGGCCGATAAGCCGCGATGGTGCGCGGGTATCGCTAAGAGCCGTTTCTTGTCCGCCATCCTCCGCCTGTTCCGCATCGACCATGGTCCGCGCATCGACGCCGAGCGGGTCTATCTGCGCCTGCCGCGCCTTGCCGACCACAAGCCGTGGTCCGAGCTACGGGCGGCCTCGCGGGGCTATCTGACGCCGTGGGAGCCCAGCTGGCCGGCCGACGACCTGACCCGGGCGGCCTTCCGCCAGCGCCTGGCCGCTTACGCCCGCGAACTGGAACTGGGCGAGGCCTTTCCGTTCTTCGTATTCCGCAAGGACGACGACGCCATCGTCGGAGGCGTGCGTCTCTTCAACATCCGCCGGGGCGTCTCGCAGACCGGCGTGCTGGGCTACTGGGCGGGCGAGTCGTTCGCCGGCCAGGGCTACACCACCGAGGCGGTGAAGGCGGTGATCGACTTCGCATTCGGACCCCTGGGGCTCCATCGGCTCGAGGCCGCGTGCATGCCGCACAACGCGCGTTCGGCGGACCTGTTGTCGCGCTGCGGGTTTTCCGAGGAAGGATACGCCCGCGCTTATCTCAAAATTAACGGCGAGTGGCGAGATCATCGTCTGTTCGGGTTGATCGCTCAGTCATAGCGACCGCCCGGGCTGTGACGCCGGCTTTTTCGGCGCGGGAACGGGCATGTCATTCAAGGTTGCCGAGCGACGCATCTGGGACGCGACGACCACGCTGGAAGCGCTGGGCGCCGCCGAGGTCGCGCTGTGGCACTGGGAGCCCGAGGCCGACCGCCTGCGCATCAACGGCGCGGCCCGGGCCCTGGGCCTGTCTCCGCTCGCCCCCGAATGCTCCTCCGCCGCCTTCCGCGCCCTTGCGCTGCCGCAAGACCGCGCCCAGGCCGAAGAGCTGCTGCGGGTGCGTGAAGCCGGTGCCGAGATCGTCGTGCGCCTGCGCATGCGCAGCGGCGGCGTCTGCATCTGGCGAGGCGTGTGGCTGGAAGAGGGCCTGCGCGCCGCCGGCGTGATCGCCCCGGAAGTGAAATTCGCCGCTTCGGGCAAGGACGAGCTGACGGGTCTGCTGGACCGTCGCAGCTTCATCGCCCGCGCCCGCGAGCGCCTGACCCATGACGGCGTGCACGAGCTGGTCGTGGCCGATCTCGACCGCCTGCGCCGCCTGAACGAGGCCCTGGGCCACGAGCGCGCCGACCTCGTCCTAGCCGCCCTGGGCTCGCGCCTGGCCGCCGCCTTCCCCGAGGGCTCGATCCTGGGCCGCATCGGCGAGGACGAGTTCGCCGTGCTGTGCGAGCCGAAGGGCTACGAGCCCGCCGAGCTGCTGCGCTCGGCGCTCGAGCAGCCCTTGCGGATCGCCGGCTTCGACATCCACCCGACCCTGACCATCGGCGCCGTCTCGGCCGAGGGCGGCGAGGACGCGCCGGAGGCCGCCGAGCTGGTCCGCCGGGCGGAGCTGGCCGTCGAGGCCGCCGCCGCCAACGGGCGCGGCTCGGCCGCCGCCTACGGCCGCTCGATGGAGACCGACGGCCTGTCGCGCCTGGCCCTGGAAGCCGACCTGCGCGGCGCCATCGGCCGTGGCGAGATCGTTCCCTATTTCCAGCCGGTCGTGCGCCTGTCGACCGGCGCCCTGTCGGGCTTCGAGGCCCTGGCGCGCTGGATCCACCCGCGCCGCGGCCTGCTGCCGCCCGACGAATTCCTGCCGCTGATCGAAGAGATGGGCCTGATGGCGGAGCTCGGCGAGCACATGATGCGCAGCGCCGGCAAGCAGCTGGCCGCCTGGCGCAGCAGCCACCCGGCTGTCGGCGCCCTGACCGTCAGCGTCAACCTGTCGACCGGCGAGATCGACCGTCCGGGCCTGGTGCACGACGTGGCCCAGGTGCTGGCCGAGAACGGCCTGCCGCGCGGCGCGCTGAAGCTGGAAGTCACCGAAAGCGACATCATGCGCGATCCCGAGCGGGCCGCGGTGATCCTGAAGGCCCTGCGCGAAGCGGGCGCGGGCCTGGCGCTCGACGACTTCGGCACCGGCTTCTCGTCGCTGTCCTACCTGACGCGCCTGCCCTTCGACACGCTGAAGATCGACCGCTACTTCGTGCGGACCATGGGCGGCAACGCCGGCTCGGCCAAGATCGTGCGCTCGGTGGTCAAGCTTGGCCAGGACCTCGACCTGGAGGTCGTGGCCGAGGGCGTGGAGAACGCCGAGATGGCCAGCGCGCTGCAGAAGCTCGGCTGCGACTACGGCCAGGGCTTCGGCTATGCGCCGGCCCTGTCGCCGCAGGAGGCCGAGGTCTATCTCAACGAGGCCTATGTCGACGGCGCCGCGCCGGTGAAGGCGCGCGGCTGAAGCCACAGCCGGCGGATTTTCACTCGCCCTGACGCTGTTCCGCCATAGTGGAAATCAACCATTAAGACTATTCCGCGATGGTCGCTCGACTTATCGGGGAACCTCTCATGGCGACGTCGTCCAAGCTCATGAAGTCGGCGCTGGCCCTCTGCGGCGCGGCGCTGGTGCTGGCGGGCTGCGCCAGCTCCGAGGACATGCGGGCGCTGCGCCAGCCGGCCATGCCGCCGGTGGCGGTGGCCAAGGCCTCGCCCGCGCGGCCGTTCTACCGCAACATCGCCGTCCAGGAGATCCAGGGCGCGCCGGAGTTCCGCTGGTTCGACGGCGGCGCGGTGATGACCACTCGGCCGACGCGCAAGCAGGTCTTCGACCAGCTGTCCCTGCATCTGGACCGCGCCGACATGCTGGCCCCCCGGCTGGACGCCGAATACATGCTCTACGTTCAGTTCGACGAATTGCGCGGGCCAGACGTCTGGCTGGGCAGCGACAAGCTGGCCTCGGCCAGCATCACCTTCCGCCTGGTGCGCTGGCGCACCAACCAACTGGTGGTCGAGAAGACCGTCGAGACCAGCTATCGCACCCAATGGGTGGGCATCACGCCCGAGATGGTCCGGGCGGGGATCGCCGGCCCGATCGGCGTGGCGCGGGACTCGGCCATCGCGCCGGTCGGCGGCGTGCTGGGCGGCATGCTGCTGGGCTATTACGTCAACGAGGAGCTGACGGTGTCGATCGCGGCGGCGCCCTATGCCGGCCTGATCGGCGGCGTGCAGGCGGCTGCGATCGACGGTCCGGGCCGCTTCGACCCGGGTGCGGCTTCGGCCTTCACCACGGCCGTGAACATCGGCAGGGCCAGCGGGCGGTTCACCGACCTGGAGGCCATGCTGGCCGGCGGGGCGATCCTGGGCGTCAGCGGTGCGGCGGGGCCGGCGCCGGCCACGCGGGCCGTGGCGGCCGGCGACGTCATCTCGGGCGAATTCAGCGGCACGGCGAGGCGTTTCGCAGCCACCCGCGGCCTTGTCGACCTGGCCTTCGACCAGTTCATGCGCGAGCTCAGCCGCGACGGCTCGGTGGTCTACAAGCGGGCGGTGTCGTGCCGCGCGCTGAACCCCTACGGCTATCGCGGCGCCCACATGATCGAGACGGCCGACGCCTACGCCGTCGACTGCCCGGCCGCCCGCTACAACAACAGCCCGACCACGCGGGCCTATCCGGCGCGCTTCTGATGGCTATCGGTTCGCCAGGTCGCCGTACCACCAGGCGGCGGTGACCCCGCCGTCCATCAGGACGTCGCCGCCGGTGATGAAGCCGCCGACCTCGTCGGGCGCGCCGGCGAGAAGCCTCTCCTTGCTCAGGACGGCGTTATAACGCCGTCGGAGGGGCGGGATTAGCCACGACCCCTTCCATGGCCTGCTGAGCGATCCTGAGCAGTCCTGTGAAGGCCTAGCGGCGGGCTTCGGTGGCCATGCGGACAGCCAGGCCCCCGAGCACGCTGGCCATCAGCCAGCGCTGCACCAGCGCGAAGCTGGGGCGCGCAGCCAGGAAGCCGGCGATGGTCCCTGCGGCGAAGCAGATCGTGGCGTTGACCGACAGGCTGATGGCGATCTGGCTGCCGCCCAGCAGCAGCGACTGGGACAGGACGTTCCCGTGCCCGGGATCGATGAACTGCGGCAACAGTGACAGATAGAGCATCGCCGCCTTGGGATTGAGCAGGTTGGTCAGGAAGCCCATGGCCATCAGCTTGGCCGGCGGGTCCTTGGGCAGCTCGCGCACCTGGAAGGGCGAGCGGCCGCCGGGCTTGATCGCCTGCCAGGCCAGCCAGCCGAGATAGAGGGCGCCGCCGAAGCGCAGGATGTCGTAGGTGATCGGCGCGGCCATCAAGAGGGCGGTGATGCCCAGCGCCGCGCAGACCAGGTAGACGACAAAGCCCGCCGCCGTGCCGGCCAAGGAGACGATGCCGGCCCACTTGCCCTGGCAGATCGATCGGCTGACCAGGTAGAGCATGTTGGGGCCCGGCGTCAGGGCCATCCCCAGGCAGACGAGGCAGAAGGCGATCCAGGTCTTGGCGTCGGGCATCGGGAGCTCCGTGGAAGCGGGCACGAAAAAGGGGCCGGAAGCTTTCGCCGCCGGCCCCTCGATACTTTTCGGATGATCCGAAAACGATCCCTAGTGGATGTCTTCGTTGATCAGGCCGACCTTGTACCAGCCAGCGGTCTGCAGCTGGTTCAGGACGCCCATGAAGTCCGAGTACAGCACGTCGGCGTCGGCGCGGATCATGACGCGCTGATCGTCCTTCGGACCGGCTTGGCCCTTCGAGGTGAACGAAGCGTCCAGGTCGATCGGCAGGTTGTCGAGGCTGGTTTGCTTGTCCGCGATGAACAGAGCGCCCGACTTCTGGATCGAGATGAACACCGGTTCCTTCGGCTTCGGCGCGTTCGGCGGCGGCGGGACGGCCGGCGGCAGGTCGATCTTGATCGAGGTCACGGCCATCGGCACGGCGACCATGAAGATGATCAGCAGAACGAGCAGAATGTCGACGAAGGGCGTGACGTTGATTTCGGAATTCTGGTTCAGCGAGTAGCGACCGCCGCCGCCGCCAGCAAGTTTAGCCGCCATAGCCTGACTGTCTCCCGGGGACCGCCCCCAGGCGGTCCAGAAATTGTTAGATGCCACGTCTGGCGCAGACGAGCGCGGAAGTAAAGCCCGACGAGACGCCGCGATGGCAACCCCTTTTGTGAGTCTTTTTGGCCTAACGGCGTTCAGGAGGCGGATTCCGGGTCAGGCCGTCGCGCAAGACGCGACTAGCGCTGGCAAACTGGCCGCGCTAAGCCCCCGCGCATGATCTTTTCGTTCGACGCCTACGTCACCGCCGCCCTGTTCGATCGCGCTGGACGCGCCGGATTCGCCCTGGGCGACGGCACTGTCCGATTCGAAGCCGAGGGCGGCTTCGTCACCGTCGAGGCCCATGGCGGGGCGATGGGCGGCGCGGCGCTGGCCGCCTGCGTCCACCCCTCGGGCCGCGGCCTGGTGACCGGCGGCGACGACGGCCGCGTGGTCTGGAGCCGCCTGGAGGGCGACGAGCTGGTCGCCACCCTGCTGGCCGAGGTCAAGGGCAAGTGGATTGAGCACGTGGCCGCAAGCCCGGCCTCGGGCCTGATCGCCTTCACGGCCGGCAAGGAGGTCCATGTGCTGGACTCGGCCGACCCCGCGTTCCGCCGCGTCTATGCGCACGAGAAGACGGTGTCGGGCGTGGCCTTCGACCCGAAGGGCAAGCGCCTGGCCGCGGCCGGCTACGGCGGCGTGTCGCTGTGGTGGGGCCGCATCGCCGACCAGAAGCCGACGGTGATGAAGTGGGCCGGCAGCCACGTCGCCCTGGCCTACAGCCCCGACGGCAAGTTCCTGGTCTCGGCCATGCAGGAAAACCAGCTGCACGGCTGGCGCCTGTCGGACGGCAAGGACATGCGGATGGGCGGCTATCCGGCCAAGATCAAGAGCATGGCCTTCCTCGACAAGGGCAACCTCATGGTCACCGCCGGCGCCAACGGCGCGGTCGTCTGGCCGTTCGCCGGGGCCAACGGACCGATGGGCAAGGAAGCCGCCGAGATCGGCTTCTCGCGCGACTCGCTGGTCGTGCAGGTCGCCGGCGTCGACGCCCTGCCGGTGGCCATCGCCGGCCAGGACAACGGCCGCATCTGGGCCTGCCACCTGCGCTCGGGCCGCATCGAGACCCTGAAGGCCGAGAAGGGCGCCCCGATCAGCAGCCTGTCGGTCAACGCCGACGGCACGCGCCTGGCCTGGGGCGACGAAACCGGCGAAGCCGGCGTGCTGGCCGTGCCGGACATTTCGGTGCGGAATTTCTGATCCTAGATCCCTCTCTCTGAGAGAGAGGGAGGGGCCCGCCGCGAAGCGGTGGGAGGGTGAGAGGTTTCACCTTTGGCCGGTGAAGGGCGATTGCTTTCAGCCATGAAAGCTTCCGCCTTCCTCGCCCTTGTGGCGAGGACCCATGGTTGGGCCAGGCTCGGCTTTTCGAACGGGACGCCGCCGGTGCAGGCGCCCACCCCCACACAGTCTGAGCGGCTGAAGCCTGGGCCCTAGGCACAAGGCCTAGGGAGGCGGGGTTGGTTAAGCCTGCGCCCATTCGGAAAGCTTTTAACCTCTCACCCTCCCATGGCTTCGCCATGGGCCCCTCCCTCTCTCAAAGAGAGAGGGTCAGGTCAGACCGGCCAGGTCTCCTCGCTCGCCCCCAGAACTTCGCCCGCCAGGTACAGAGAGCCGCAGATCAGCACGTGCGGTACAGGGTCGAGCGCGAGCGCCCGGCTAAGGGCGTCGTCGAGGCTGTCGCAGGCGGCGGCGCGCAGGCCGGCCAGTTCGGCGGCGGCGGCGGTTTCGGCGGCGCTGGCGGCGGCGTGACCTTCGAAGGTGACGGTGAAGACCTTGGTCGCCACGCCCCGGAAGGCCTCGAAGAAGCCGGCGGCGTCCTTGTTGGCCAGGAGCCCCGAGATCAGCGCCACCGGGCGGCCGTCGCGGGCCGCCAGATCGGCCACGGCGCGGGCCACGGCGCGGCCGGCGTGCGGATTGTGGCCGCCGTCGAGCCAGAGGTCGGCGCCGGCGGCCTGGGCGGTCTGCGCGTAGGGGCCGGCCGTCAGTCGCTGGAAGCGGGCCGGCCAGACCGTGCCGGCGATCCCCCGGCCCATGGCCTCTTCGTCGATGCGCGGGTCGTCCAGCGCCAGCAGGGCGGCGACGGCCAGGCCCGCATTGGCGAACTGGTGCTCGCCGGGCAGGGCGGGGGCGGGCAGGTCGAGCAGGCGGTCCTGCATCTGCACCAGCAGGCGGCCGCGCTCTTCCCAGGCGTCGAACTCGCGGCCCATGAGCGTGAGCTCCACCCCGGCCATGGCGGCGGCGGTGTCGAGCACCTCGTCGACCGTGTCCTGCTGGCGGGCGCTGACGGCGGGGGCGTCCGGCTTGATGATGCCCGCCTTCTCGACGGCGATCTTCTCGATGGTGTCGCCCAGGAACTCGCGGTGATCCAGGTCGATCGGCGCGATGACGCTGACGGCGGGGCTGGAGATGACGTTGGTGGCGTCGAGCACGCCCCCTAAGCCCACCTCGACGATGCACAGGTCGGCGGGGACCTCGGCGAAGGCGACGAAGGCCGCGGCCGTGGTGATCTCGAAAAAGGTGATGGCCTGGCCGTTATTGGCCGCCTCGACCCGCTCCAGCACGTCGGCCAGGTGGTCCTCGGTGATCAGGGTTCCGGCCAGGCGGATGCGCTCGACGAAGCGCACAAGGTGGGGCGAGGTGAAGACGTGGACCTTGAGCCCCGCGGCCTCGGCCATGTGGCGCAGATAGGCCACCGTCGAGCCCTTGCCGTTGGTGCCGGCCACGTGGATCACGGGCGGCAGGCGGTCCTGCGGGTCGCCCAGGGCGGCGCACAGCCGGCGCATGCGGCCCAGCGACAGGTCGATCTTCAGCGGATGCAGCGCCCGCAGGCGCTCGAGCGCGGCGTCGTGGGCGCGGAGGTGGTCGGTCATGGGAGCCCCGAAAGCGCCTCCCCCGCGAGCGGGGGAGGTGGCGCGGCGCTATCAGCGCCGTGACGGAGGGGGCGAGGGACGGAGTGCGGCGTGGGGGGGGGGGGGGGGGGGGGGGGGGGGCACGGGGGGCGCGACAGGGGGAGCGCAGGGGGGGGGGCGACACATAACACA
>NZ_JARQWV010000002.1 GCF_029543245.1 Caulobacter endophyticus | reverse complement strand
CCGTCTTCCTCCCCTCCCGCCCCCGGCGCCCGCGCGGGGGGGGGGGGGGGGGGGGGGGGGGGGGCGGGGGGGGGGGGGGGGCGCCCCCCCCCCCCGCCGGCACAGCGCCCAGTCTCGCCCCCTCCACCACTTCGTGGTCCCCCTCCCCCGCTTCGCGGGGGAGGAGAAGCGACCGCTTCTAGATCCTCCCCCTCTGGGGGAGGTGGCCCGGAGGGCCGGAGGGGGCAGCGCAGACACAAAAAACGGCCCCGCCCTTTCGGGCGAGGCCGCTTGAAACACATCAGTCGAGGCCCGAAAGCCTCAGTCGTCGCGGTGGACGCGCTCGCGGCGCTCGTGACGTTCCTGGGCTTCGAGGCTCAGGGTCGCCGTCGGGCGAGCGTCGAGACGGGCCAGGCCGATAGGCTCGCCGGTCTCTTCGCAGTAGCCGTAGCTGCCGTCTTCGACGCGGCGCAACGCCTGGTCGATCTTGGAGATCAGTTTCCGTTGCCGATCGCGGGTCCGCAGTTCCAGCGCTCGGTCGGTTTCCGACGACGCCCGGTCGGCGAGGTCGGCATGGTTTTCAGTTTCAGTCTGAAGATGGGACACCGTTTCGCGAGATTCGCGGAGGATCTCTTCCTTCCAGCCGAGCAGCTTCTGCTTGAAATATTCAAGCTGACGCTCGTTCATGAAAGGCTCATCGTCCGAAGGACGATAGGTGTCCGGTTCTTTAAGAACAGTGGCCGTCTGCATCAACGCCTCACGCCCCGATGAACTCCGCCCTCAGCGGGCGGTGTGCTTATACCAAAACGATAGCCCCGTTCAATGAACGTCGCGTGAGCGGCGCGTTCAGGCGCGCGAGCGCCTGCGAACCGCCCATGCGGGCGACGGCGACTCACGCTTACGGCGAGCTTCGCCGCACCGACCGGGGCTGTAAAATCGCGGGAAAGGGCCAGAGGTTCCATCCCGCTGCTCCTCACGCGCCGCGCATGACGGCCAGCTTGGCCTCTTCGACGGCGGCGCGGGTCTCGATCTCGTTGAGCAGGCTCTGCAATTTCGGATCGTCGACGGCTTCGCGATGCTCGCGAACGGCCCGCTTGAGCTTGTCGATGGTGCTGGGGGAAACCTCCCCGTCCAGCACGGCGATCTTCAGGCCGTCGAGGATGTCGAGAATGTCGTCGGCCCGGCGGATCGCCCGGCGCTTGCGCTCCGTCGGATCCATGTTGGCCTGCAGGGCCAGCAGGGCGTCCAGCGAGCCCACGCCCGCCAGGCCGCCGGCCGCCGCGGTTCCGGCCACGCCGCCCGCCGCGCCCACGCTGGGCAGCGAGAAGTTCGACCCGCCGCCCGTCGGCCGCGCGCGTGATGCGCCAGCCGCGCCCACGCCTCCCGTGCTCGAAACCTTCATGACGACCGTCGCTCCACCGCTGGTCTTGTACGCCTACATATAGGGAGTCGCGCTCCCCGATGAGAACTCATATTCGAGAAGCGCGCTTGCGGTATGGTTAATGCCGGGCAGAATCTGCCGGACAGGATTGTCGCACGCGTTTTTGCCCGCCTGGACCATTGATTTTCCTCATCTTTTCCGTTGGCCCGGTTCTGGCATGGGCCGCGACGGAATTGCGTCCTCGGTGTGGAAGTCCATGCGTCGTTCACTTTTCAGCTCCGTTCTCGCCGGTCTGGCCCTCGCCGCCGCCGTCGTCGTCGCCGGTCCGGCCGCCGCCAAGTCGCGGATCAAGGACATCGTCGCCGTCGAAGGCGTGCGCGATAACCACCTGATCGGCTACGGCATCGTCACCGGCCTCAACGGCACGGGCGACAGCCTGCGCAACGCGCCGATGACCAAGCAGAGCATGGAAGCCCTGCTGGAGCGCCAGGGCGTCAACGTTCGCGACGCCAACCTCAACGCCAAGAACTCGGCGGCCGTCATGGTCACGGCCAAGCTGCCGCCGTTCGCCGCCACCGGCTCCAAGATCGACGTCTCGGTCTCGGCCATGGGCGACGCCAAGAGCCTCCAGGGCGGCACCCTGCTGGTCACCGCCCTGCAAGGCGCCGACGGCCAGACCTACGCCGTCGCCCAGGGCCAGGTGCAGACCGGCGCCGTCTCGGCCGGCGGCGCCTCGGGCAGCTCGATCAGCCGCGGCGTGCCGACCGCCGGCCGCATCGCCGCCGGCGCCGACGTCGAGCGCGAGACCGGCTTCCAGATGGTGGCCATGAGCGAGCTGCGCCTGTCGCTGCGCAACCCCGATTTCACGACCTCGCGCCGCATCGCCGACGCCGTCAACGCCAAGTTCCCGGGCTGCGCCCAGGCCCAGAACCCGACCATCGTCGCCATCCGCTCGCCGGCCGGCATGGACATGATCAGCTTCGTGACCGCCATCGAGAACCTGGAAGTCGAGCCCGACGGTCCGGCCAAGGTGATCATCGACGAGGTCAACGGCGTGGTGGTGATGGGCGACGACGTCCGCATCAGCCAGGTGGCCATCGCCCAGGGCAACCTGACCATCTCGGTCCAGGAGACCCCGGCCGTCAGCCAGCCCGCCCCGTTCAGCCAGGGCCGCACCACGGTCGTCCCGCAGTCGGCCGTCAGCATCGACGAGGAAAAGGGCAAGAAGCTGATCACCCTGGGCGGCGGCGCGTCGCTCAAGAGCCTGGTCGGCGGCCTCAACGCCCTGGGCGTCACCCCGCGCGACATGATCACCATCCTGCAGGCGGTGAAGGCCGCCGGCGCCCTGCAAGCCGACATCGAGGTGATGTGATGAGCGCCTTCGCCCTCACCTCGCCGCCTGTCACCGGACTGACCGCCGGCTCCGCGCCCACCGCCAACTCGGCCGCCGAGCTGCTCAAGCGCGGCAAGATCAAGGAAACGGCGCAGAAGTTCGAAGCCTCGTTCCTGTCGGTGATGATGCAGTCGATGTTCGAGGGCGTGAAGACCCCCGAGCCCTTCGGCGGCGGCCAGGGCGAGGAGATGTTCAAGTCGCTGCTCACCGACGCCATGGCCAAGGAAGTCACCAAGGCCGGCGGCATCGGCGTGGCCTCCACCGTCCAGCGCGAGATGCTGAAGATGCAGGGCCTGCAGGAGGTCGCCCAATGATGAGCCCCGCCCCCCTCTCTGCCTCGGACGAGCGCGTCGAACAGCTGATCGTCCTGACCGAGCGCCTGACCGACCTGATCGCCAAGCAGGCCACCGCCTTCGAGGCCCGCCGCCCGCACGAGGCCGCCCGCCACGTCGAGGAAACGGCCAAGCTGGCCAATGTCTATCGCCACGAGTCGGCCCGGGTGCGCGGCAATGTCGCCCTGGTCCAGGCCGCCCAGCCCGACCGTCGCCGCCGCCTGGTGCGCGCCACCGAGGCCTTCGACGCCGTGCTGGCCCGCCAGTCGCGCGCCATCGCCGCCGCCAAGACCGTTACCGAGGGCCTCGTCCGCGCCGTCGCCAACGAGATCGCCGCCCAGCGCCCCCAAGCCGTCGGCTACGGCCCCGGCGCCCAAGGCGCCGGCTACGCCAACAACGCGACCGCCATCACCCTGAACCGCAAGGCGTGATCGGCAGGTCCTCCCCCTGTGGGGGAGGCGGCCGAAGGCCGGTGGGGGAAGTTTTCTGATGAGTTCAGTGCTCCCGCCCAAGCCACCACACCCCCGCCTCCCTCGCCCTCGTGGCGAGGGCCCATGTCGGCCGCTGCTCAGACGGCGGGCGAACTCGAAAGGTCTGAGCGGGCTGAACCATGGATCCTCGCCACGAGGGCGAGGAAGGCGTGGTTTGGTGTGGCCCGGACGGGGATAGAGCCGCGTGGATCCCCGGCGTTTGGGGAAAAGACCCGAACGCAATCAACCGCTTGCAACTTTCTCACGCGCCTGGATCAGACGCGCTGAAACACGCCGCATAATCACAGCTGTCCCGTCGCAGGGAGAGGGCGCAAGGATCCGGCCCGAAGCGTGCGACGTGGATGCGATCGAGCGGGGCTGAAGGAGCGGCGAGAGCCGGGCCTGAAAGCTTAAATGAGGATGGGGGACGTAAACCCATCCATCGGGAGCTTGCCTGACTAGGCTCCCGCCCGTCCAAGGGTCCGCGCCGCATGCACGCCTGGCCGTCAAGAAACGGGGCGCACTGCATGGGGAAGGGGTAAAAGGCGGAAGAGGCCTGCGCGCCCCGGCCTGAGGACAAACGATCGCGCGGGGCGTTTAAGCTTCGTCGAAACGGTACTTGAAACTCACACATCCGGGCGAAGCCCGGACGCCCCGCGCCCTCTCCATCAACTCAGCGCATTCGCGCGGGAGATCGCGAGCCCGTGCTCCAAGATCCTCCCCCTGAAGGGGGAGGTGGCCCGGAGGGCCGGAGGGGGAAGTACCTGATGAGGTCAGTGCACCCGAACGGCAACAGCAACTTCCCCCTCAGTCGCTCCGCGACAGCTCCCCCTTCAGGGGGAGCATCTTGGGAGCCCTACTCCACCCCGGCCACGGCCAGCAGCGCCGCCAGGCCGACCTGCATGCCCTTCAGGCTCTCGCCCTTCTCGACGTCGATCCATTCGTCCAGGGCGTGGGCGCGGCCGCCCTTGCCGCCGGCGCCGATGGTGATGGCCGGGATACCCAGGCTCATGGGCAGGTTGGCGTCGGTCGACGAGGCCTCGTGCTCGGGCTTGAAGCCCAGGGCCGAGATCGCCGCCGCCGTCGCCGTGACGATGCCAGCCTGCGGGTCCGTCCCACCGGCCGGGCGCTCGCCGATCACCTTGGCGTCGTAGGAGATCACCCCCGGCTTGGTCGAGCGGGCGGCGTTCTCGCCGGCCACGGCCTTGTCGAGGATGCCGATGAAGGTCTGGTCCAGCTTGGCCAGTTCGGCCGCGCTTTCCGAGCGCATGTCGAACTCCAGGAAGATCTGGTTGGGGATCGAGTTCACCGAAGTGCCGCCGCCCACCACGCTGGCCGAATAGGTGGTCTTGGGATCGACCGGCGGCTTGACCGCATAGAGGTCGACCACCGACTGGGCCATGGCCGTCATCGGGTTGACCACGCCGAACGCGCCATAGCTGTGGCCGCCCGGACCCTTGAAGGTGACGCGATAGCGCTTGGAGCCCACGCCCCGGTCGACGATCCGCGACGGATCCGACCCGTCCATCGAGAAGAAGGCGCTGATCCGGCCCTTGTACTTGCCCTGATTGAAGAGGTGCTTGACCCCGCGCAGGTCGCCCGGCCCCTCCTCGCCCACGTTGCCGACGAACAGGATGTCGGCCTTGGTCTTGATCTTGGCCGCGTCCATGGCCCGCACATAGGCCAGCAGCACGGCCAGCGAGCGGGTGTCGTCGCCGATGCCGGGGGCCGACAGCTTGGTCCCCTCGCGCTTGACCTTCACGTCGGTGTCTTCGGGGAAGACCGTGTCGAGGTGGGCGGCGATGACCACGAACGGGCCCTTGCCCTTGGTCGCCGTGCCGGCCCGCACGCCCATGACATTGCCCTCGGCGTCCATCTCGACGTCGGTGAGGCCCACGGCCTTGAGCATCTCCAGATAGGCCTTGGCGCGTTTTTCTTCCTTGAAGGGCGGCGCGGGGATCTCGGTCAGGGTGACGATGTCGGCGACGGTCCGCTCATAGTCGGCGTCCAGTTGCTTGACCGCCGCCTTGAAGCCCGGGCCGCCGATGATCTTCTGCACGGCCTTGACCGAGGTGTCGGTCTTCTCGGCGGCGTCGGCCTCGGGGCCGTAGAGGGCGCCGGCCGCGAACAGCGAGGCGGCGAACAGCATCGAACGCGACAGACGGCGCATGGGCGAAGGCTCCGATTCTAGAGGTCCCGACCAGAGCGGCGCCGTCGGGCGGTGGCAATCCCCAAAAGACTTGGCCTTCCCGCACGGGCCGCTCGGCAAGGCCTTCGCGCAAACATCGCCGCCGCCTCTGGACGAACGCTGCTCGCGCCCCGACATTGACCCTTCGTAAGCCAACCCGCCCCGCATGCGGCGCGCCAGGGAGATCGCCATGGCCCACCTCAAAGCCGCCGCCGCCCTTACGGCCCTTGGCCTGCTGCTGGCGGCTCCCGCCATCGCCCAGACGCCCGCCTCGGCCACGGGTCCGCTGGGCGTGGCCGGCAAGTGGACGCTGGACCTGTCGCGCTCGCGCTTCAACGAGCCCCTGACCGGAACCGCGCCGATCAGCGGCGAGCTCGACATCACCAAGGACGACGGCAAGGCGATCGCCTGGACGCTGGTCGAGGAGGACGACGAGGGCGTGGCCGCCATCCAGTTCGCCGACGCGCTCATGGACGGCTCGCCGACCCGGGCCGTGGTCAACTTCAACTTCGTGACCCTCAGCGTCGAGCGCACCGGCCAGTCCAGCGTGGCGGTCATGACCCACGGCCAGACCGGCCGCCGCCAGAGCATGCGCGTCGGCGTCACCGCGCCCGACACCATCCTGGTCGAGCAGGACATCGACGGCAAACCCGGCCCGCCGGACCAGAGCCTGGTCTTCGTGCGGAAGAAGTAGCTTCAGACCCTCCCCCCGAAGGGGGAGGTGGCCGCGAAGCGGTCGGAGGGGGAAGTTTCTGCAAGGCTGGAGGCGGCCCCAAGGTCACAAGCCACATCCCCCTCCGTCGCCTCCGGCGACACCTCCCCCTTCAGGGGGAGGGTTTTAATCCGCGTGCACCCGGTCCACCCGGGGCGCGAACATGTAGCCCGCGTGGCGCACCGTCCGCACCATCTGCGCCCCGCCCTCGGCGCGGCGCAGCTTGCTGCGCAGGCGGCTGATGGTGACGTTGATCTGCTGGGGCGGGGCCTTGCTGCGGGCCTCGGGCGGGCCCTGCTGCAGCTGGTCGCGGGTCAGGATCTGCTGGGGCTTGGCCACCAGGGTCCACAGCACCAGGAACTCGGCCGACGACAGGTTCACCGAGTCGCCGCGCGGGTCGAACAGCTCGTGGGTGGCCACGTTCAGCCGCCAGCCGCTGAACTGGTAAACCGGCGGGGCGGCCACCGGCTCGGGCGCGCGCCAGGCCTGGCGGCGGCGCACGGCGGCGCGGATGCGGGCGGCGGTCTCGCGCGGCCGGAACGGCTTGGCGATATAGTCGTCGACGCCCATTTCCAGGCCGACCACCACGTCGCTCTCGTCGTCGACGGCGCTGACCACCACCACGCCCGGCGCAGGGTTGAGGCGGCGCAGGCGGGCGCAGACCGACAGGCCGGCCTCGTCAGGCAGCAGGATGTCCATGACGACCAGCTCGATCTGGGTGCGGCCCAGGATCTGGTCCATCTCGCGGGCCGAGGCGGCCTCGAGCACTTCCAGGTCGAACCGGCCGAGCAAGGCGGTGATGGCGGCGCGGGAGTCGACGTCGGGGTCGACGATGAGCAGGCGGGGTCTCACGGGCGTTCTCAGAACATCGCCCGGCCGACGAGCCGGGCCGAATAACGGGTCTGGCGACGCGAGGCCTCGGCCCCGCCCTCCAGGGCGAAATAGGAAAGGTCGGAACCGGCGCGCAGGGCCAGGTTCAGCGTCACCGCATCGGTGCGCGCGGCGTTGCCCAGGATCGTGAACGGCGTGCCGCCCGAGTACCAGGCGGTCGTGTCGGCGTACTTGCCGGCCAGGGTCTTGCGATAGCCGACGCGGACCTCGGGACGGACCCAGACCTCCTTGCCGAACTCGCGGCCGAAGGCCACGCCGATGTCGCCCGACAGATTGTCGAACTTGCGCGAGGCCACGGTCTGGTCGAAGCCCTCGCCGCCGCCATGCTCCTTGCGCTCGCCTTCCCACAGATAGACGTAGTCGAGGCGCGCCTCGGGGCGGATGTAGTTGCGGCCGAACTTGTGCTCGTAGCCGACGCCGGCGAAGGCGCTGGCGGTGAAGCCGTTCCAGGACGCGGTGTTGCTGATCGCCACGTCGGCTTCGTCGTCGCCGTCGACGTCCTCGCTGATGAGGCTGCGGTCGCCGTTGAAGCGGATGTAGCCCAGGCCGCCGCCCAGGTTGAAGCGCCAGCCCCCGACCGACCGGCGCCAATAGGTCCCGGCCTGAAACAGCGAGGCGGTCGTCTCCTCGCCGACCTTGGCGGCGGTGTCCTTTTCCTCGAGGCTGGCGAAGGCCAGCGTGACGCCCAAGGCGCCGCCGGCGTCACCCATGGCCTCGTAGCCGGCCACCAGGCCCGTGGCCTTGGTGTCCGAGCCCAGGTTCTCGCCGTCCTCGATACGGACCAGGCTGTTGATCTCCTGCACCCAGACGCTGTCGGGGCCGTAGCGGTCCTGGCCGTCGGGGCGGATCGCGGTCGAGGCCGAGATCTGCTGCTGCACGGCCTGCAGGGTGGTGAACATCCCCTCGCCGGTGCTGGGCAGCATCTGGTCGTAGAGATTGTAGAAGCCGTCGCGGGTCGACTGGCTGAGGAAGGCGCTGGCGATGTCGTCGTCTGCGCTGAGCGCGGCGAAGGTGGCGTCATAGGCCGCCGTCTGGCCCTTGGTCATGCCGGCCTCGGCGGCGGTGCGGCGGCGCACGTCGATCAGGACGTCGTTGTCCTGGGTGCGGGCCTCGGCGACATAGAGATAGGGCGCGTCGCCCAGCAGGTCCTGGTCGATCTCGCCGGCGGTCAGGGTCCCGGCCGAGATCACCTTGAAGGTGCTGGCGTCGGTCAGCAGATTATTGAAGACGAGGCCCAGATTGGCGCCGCTGGCGATGGTGGCGGTGTCGACCACCAGCTGGGTCGAGGTCCCGGCGGTGGGGTCGACGGTGAACACCAGGCTGCTGTCGGCCCCCAGGTTCAGACTGGTGGCCTTGATGGTGTCGGTGTTGGTGATCAGCAGGCCGCCGTCGCCGATGTTGATCGAGAGCTTGCCGTCGCTGTCATAGAGGCCGCCGATCGCATAGGCCGTGCCGTCGATGTTCAGCGTGTCGGCGCCGTCGCCGAACGACATGTCGCCGATCAGGGTGCCGTTCAGCAGGTTCAGGGTGTCGTCGCCCGAGCCGAGCAGGACCTGGCCCACGATGGTCGGCTCGTCGGCGTCGTCCACGCCGTCGCCGTCGGTATCGGTGTCGGCCACCCCGTCGTCGCCGTCATCGCCGTCGTTCACCCCGGTCTGGGTGATGGTGACGCCGGTGGTGTTGGCCTTCAGGTTGATGGCGATCGCCTTGCCGGTGACCGTCTCGTTCGTGGCGTCGGTGTCGCTGTCGTCGGTGTCGTAATCGTCGTCGGTGGCGACCACATAGGCGGCGATCGTGCCGGTGTTGGTGATGCTGGTCAGCGTGCCGGAGTTGTCGACGATGGCGTTGGCGTTCCCGGTCTCGCCCGACAGGGTGGCGACGATGCTGCCGCTGTTGGCGACCGAGGTCATGGTCGCCCCCGCGTCGATTAGCAGGGCGTAGGCGTTCGAGGCGCCCTCGGCCTCGACCGAACCGCTGAGCGCGCCGCTATTGTTGAGGATCGAGGCGATGGCGCCCGAGGTCAGGTGCAGGCCCATGGCGTCGGCCTCGTAGGCGCTGGCCGAGATCGAGCCTTCCAGGTTGATCCCGTTGGTGACCAGGGTCTCGTAGCCGGCCGAGCCGCCGATCTGCACGCCGGTGGCCGCCACGCCCGCATGGACGCCATAGGCGCCGACCGAGCCGCGGATCACGAGGCCGTAGTCGTAGATCCCCTCCCCGGCCGAGCCGAGGGTGACCGCCTGGCTGTCGGAGCCGATCTGGATCGCCGGCGCGCCGCCATAGACGTAGACGGCCGCCGTGCCCTCGTCGCTGTCGGTGACGCCGTCGCCGTCCTCGTCGTCGGAGGTGTCGTCGTTGGTGTCCTCGGGCGGGGCGTCGAGGACGAGACCCTTGGAGACGTTGCTGGTGATCTTCACGGCCGAGCCGCCCTGCAGCAGGTCGTCGGCGTCCAGCAGGGCCTCGTCGTCGGGATCGGTGTAGCGGCTGGTGTAGCGATAGCCGGTGGCGGTAATCGTGCCCTGGACGATGACCGAGCCGTCGACCTCGCCGTCGACCGCCAGGCCCACGCTGTTGGCCCCCAGCACGCTGATCGAGCCGTCGCTGACGATGTTTCCGGTCACCTTGGCGGTGCTGCGGATCCCGTAGCCGTCGTCGCCGGTCACCGTGATCGAGCCGGAATTGAGGATGTCGCCGATCACCGACGATTCCAGCATGATCCCGACCGAGCTGGCGCCCTCGATGCTGATCGTGCCGGTGTTCTCGATCGTGCCGGTATAGTCGCCCGAGCCGGTCAGCCGGATCCCGTAACGGTTGGTCCCCAGCGCGAACTGGCCGTCGTAGTCGCCGTCGCTGTCGGTATCGACGTAGTCGTAGTCCTCGGTCAGGCTGATCGTGCCGCCGTTGGTCACCGTCGAGGCGATACCGGCGTTGATCAGGACGCCCGTCGAGTTGGAGACGTCCGTGCTCTTCAGCGTGCCGTTGTTGGTGAGGGTGTTGCTGCTGTCGACCGTCGCGATCGCGCCCTCGGCGCTCAGGGTGATCACCCCGTCGGTGGTGACCTTGACGTCGTCGGCCGCGCCGCTCTTGGCGGTCGAGGTGCTGACCGGCGTCGTACGGCTGCTGCTGGTGACTTCCGTCTCGGCGGCCGCTTGGGCGGCGTGCAGCAGCATCGGCAGGGCGGCGGCCGAGAGGATCAGAAGCTTACGCGACATGGAGGACCCGCTTGAAGGAACCTCCGAGGCTTAGGGGCCCTGCATGGCCCAGGCGTGTCTCGCAAATTTCCGCGCGGCTACGGCGAGCGCCGCGCCGATACAGTTCCGTTTCAAAGCGGCCGGAAGGTTGTCGCCAGCGTTCAGGCTCGCCCGCCAAGTGTTGCGCCCGATGGGCGAAACCGACGATTTAGACGTCGTCGCAAGAATGTTCACGGCGGAGCGGCCGCGTCCAAGCCCCCGATTCCGCGATCGGCGATGATGGCTCCATCGACCAAGGAGCCCCCGCCATGGGCAAGGTGCTGATCCCCGCCTCGTGCCTCGCCTTCAGCGTCTGGCTGCTGGTCGAGCGGCTGCTCTGACAATGAAAAAGCGCGCGGGGTCGCCCCCGCGCGCTCTTCGTTGATCCCGAAGGATCGCTCTTTCTTACAGCACGCCGTCGATGGCGCGCTTGACGCCCAGGGGGTTGGCTTCCTTCAGCGCCGCCGGCAGCAGCACGTCGGGCAGGTCCTGGTAGCAGACCGGACGCAGGAAGCGCTCGACAGCGCGGGTGCCGACCGAGGTCGAGCGGCCGTCCGAGGTGGCCGGGAACGGACCGCCGTGGACCATGGCCGGAGCCACTTCCACGCCGGTCGGCCAGCCGTTGGCCAGGATGCGGCCGGCCTTGCGCTCGAGGATCGGCAGCAGGCCGCGGGCGGCCTCGGCGTCTTCCGCGTCAAGGTGCAGGGTGGCGGTCAGCTGGCCTTCCAGGCCTTCCAGCAGGCCGGCCAGGGTGGCGACGTCCGGGCAGCGGACGATCACCGACGACGAGCCGAACACTTCGTGGCTGAGGGCCGGGTCGGCGGCGAAGGTCTCGGCCTCGACCACGAACAGGGCGCCCTGGCCCTGGTTGCAGCCTTCGCCGACCAGGCCGCGGGCGGCCACGGTGACGCCGGGGCGCGAGCCCAGCTTCTCGACGCCCTGCTCGTAGGCGCCGAAGATGCCCGGGGTCAGCATGACCTGCGGATGGGCGCCGGCCAGGGCGGCCGAGGCCGAGGCCACGAACGTATCGAAGTCCGGACCGGCCAGGGCGAAGATCAGGCCCGGGTTGGTGCAGAACTGACCCGAACCCATCGTCAGCGAGCCGACGAAGGCCGCGCCCAGAGCCTCGGCGCGGGCGGCCAGGGCGTGCGGGAACAGGATCACCGGGTTGACGCTGCTCATCTCGGCATAGACCGGGATCGGCTCGGGGCGCTCATTGGCGATCTTCATCAGCGCCACGCCGCCGGCGCGCGAGCCGGTGAAGCCGACGGCCTTGATGCGGCTGTCGCGCACCAGGGCGCCGCCCAGCTCGTGGGTCTGACCGGTCAGCAGCGAGAACACGCCGGCCGGCAGGCCCGCCTTTTCGACGGCCTTGCTGATGGCGGCGCCGACCAGGGCGGCGGTGCCGGGGTGGGCCGGGTGGCCCTTGAACACGACCGGGCAGCCGGCGGCCAGGGCCGCGGCGGTGTCGCCGCCAGCGGTCGAGAAGGCCAGCGGGAAGTTGCTGGCGCCGAACACGGCGACCGGGCCAAGACCGATGAAGCGTTGGCGCAGGTCGGCGCGCGGCAGCGGCTTGCGCTCAGGCTGGGCCGGGTCGATGCGCGCGCCCAGGAAGTCGCCCTGACGGACGGTCTTGGCGAACAGGCGCAGCTGGCCGGTGGTGCGGCCCCGCTCGCCTTCCAGGCGCGGACGCGGCAGGCCGGTCTCGGCCATGGCGCGCACGATCAGGTCGTCGCCAATGGCTTCGATCTCGGCGGCGACGCCTTCGAGGAAGGCCGCGCGGGTCTCGAGATCGGTCTCGCGATAGACGTCGAACGCGGCGTTCGCCGCGGCCAGGGCCGCCTCGATCTGCTCCGCGGTCGGTTCGGGGAAGACCTCGCCGAAGTGCTCGCCGGTGGCGGGGTTCAGGCTGCGGAGTTCGGTCATGACGGACGCTCGCGTTTTGGCGGACGGGAATGGCCACGCATATAGGCCGTTCCGCGCCCGGTTGTCAGTCCAATGTTAGCGCAACCAATGCTTAATTTGCATGGCTGTCGGCTATTCGATGAAGGCTGGCGCCGTAACCCGTTCGCCCAGCAGGAAAGCGTCCGCCACGTGGCGCAGCGGGCTGACGTCGACGTCCGAGCCGCCGGCCGCGATCAGGCGGGCGAAGGCGTCGTAGAGGCCCGGATATTCCTCGTCCGGACCCTCGTGCGTCAGCTGGCCGTCGACCCACAGGCGCGAACCGCCGTGCGACAGCTTCAGCTCGCCGCCGTCGGTGTCGATGATGATGTCCCAGCTCTGCTCGCCGGTCTGCAGGAAGTCGAAGTCGGCCTGGACCGGCGCGCCGGTCACGGTGCGGAAGGTCAGCTGGGCCTCGACCGGCGACTGGCAGTTCTCCGGCACGTGCAGCGTCGCCTTCTCCAGGAAGAAGGCCGGCAGTACGACGGTGGCGATCGACAGGGCGTTGATGCCGGGATCGAAGACGCCCAGGCCGCCGGCCTGCCAGATCCAGGTCTGGCCGGGGTGCCACACGCGCACGTCTTCCTTCCAGTTGATCTGGACCGACTTGATGGCCTTGCCCGACAGCCAGGTCTGGGCCGGAGCGACGGCGGTGGCGTAGCGCGAATGCCAGGTGGTCTGCAGGGTGACGCCCTTGGACTGGGCGGCGGCCTTCAGGTCCTCGACCTCGCTCAGCGTCGCGCCCGGGGGCTTTTCAAGCATCACGTGCTTGCCGGCGTCGATGGCCTGGCGGGCGATGGTGTGGCGCACCTGCGGCGGGGTGCAGAGGGCGACGGCGTCGAACTGCACGTCGGAGGCCAGCAGTTCGGAAAGGTCGGTGAAGTGCGGAACGCCGTCGACGCCGGCGCTGCGGCTGGCCACGGCGGCCAGTTCGAAGCGTCCGTCCTTCTCGATGGCCGGCAGGTGCTGGTCACGGGCGATCTTGCCCAGGCCGACGATGGCGATGCGGATAGTCATCTGGACGGACACCTGACGATGGTTCGGGCCGCGCCTCGCAGCCTCTGTAAGATTAGTCCGACAAATAACGCCCTCCCCGTCCCTGTCAAACAGGACCGCGAAAACAGGCCAACAACGCCGCCCGCAAGGAACCTCGCCCTGGCAGAGCCGGCAGGAACCGGCTTGCTCGCTCGACCTCGGCGCGCAATGGTCCTACATATTCCGCGTTGGACGAACATCGTCGTGGATGGCGCAGCACGGTGATCGACGATAGAATGTGAGCGCTATCATCGGCGTTCAAGCTGCCTTTCAGCTCTTGCGATCGGCTCGCAAGACCTTGAAGGCACGTGACGTTTCCCCGCCATGGCGGTCGTTGACGGTCCGCCCTCGCCGGTATAGTCAGACAAATAGTATAAACCTCGCCCAGCGAGGCGATCCGGTTGGATCGATCGAGGAAAAACAGGACCGACATGACCACCAAGTCCGCGCCCGGCGCCCTTCGTTCGCGGGCCTGGTTCGACAATCCCGACAACGTCGACATGACCGCGCTCTATCTCGAGCGCTACCTGAACTACGGCTTGACCCTGGAAGAGCTGCAGTCGGGCAAGCCGATCATCGGCATCGCCCAGACCGGTTCGGACCTCTCGCCCTGCAACCGTCACCACCTGGTGCTGGCCGAACGCGTGCGTGAAGGCATCCGCACCGCCGGCGGCATCGCCATCGAATTCCCGGTCCACCCGATCCAGGAAACCGGCAAGCGCCCGACCGCGGGTCTCGACCGCAACCTGTCGTACCTGGGCCTGGTCGAGACCCTGTACGGCTACCCGATCGACGGCGTCGTGCTGACCATCGGCTGCGACAAGACCACCCCGGCCTGCCTGATGGCCGCCGCCACCGTGAACATCCCGGCCATCGCCCTGTCGGTCGGCCCGATGCTGAACGGCTGGTACAAGGGTGAGCGCACCGGCTCGGGCACCATCGTCTGGAAGGCCCGCGAGATGCTGGCCGCCGGCGAGATCGACAACGCCGGCTTCATCAAGCTGGTGGCTTCGTCGGCCCCGTCGACCGGCTTCTGCAACACCATGGGCACGGCCACGACGATGAACTCGCTGACCGAGGCCCTGGGCATGTCGCTCACCGGCTCGGCCGCCATCCCGGCCCCCTATCGCGACCGCCAGGAAAACGCCTACCTGACCGGCCTGCGCATCGTCGACATGGTCAAGGAAGACCTTAAGCCGTCGGACATCCTGACCCGCGAGGCGTTCCTCAACGCCATCGTCGTCAACTCGGCCATCGGCGGCTCGACCAACGCCCCGATCCACCTCAACGCCCTGGCCCGCCACATCGGCGTCGAGCTGACCGTCGACGACTGGCAGGAGAAGGGCGAGGACGTGCCGCTGCTGGTCAACCTGCAGCCGGCCGGCAAGTACCTGGGCGAGGACTACTACCACGCCGGCGGGGTGCCCGCGGTCACCGCCCAGCTGATCAAGCAGGGCCTGATCCACGAAGACGCCATGACCGTCTCGGGCCAGACCATGGGCGACGCCTGCCGCGACGCGACCATCGAGGACGCCGACGTCATCCGCACCTTCGACAACCCGCTGGTCGAGCGCGCCGGCTTCGTCGTGATGCGCGGCAACCTGTTCAACTCGGCGA
Organism: Caulobacter endophyticus; assembly: GCF_029543245.1. Classification (GTDB taxonomy): domain Bacteria; phylum Pseudomonadota; class Alphaproteobacteria; order Caulobacterales; family Caulobacteraceae; genus Caulobacter; species Caulobacter endophyticus_A. The sequence goes on along the minus strand of NZ_JARQWV010000002.1, from coordinate 292,084 downwards.
TCATGAAGACCAGCGTGATCTCGGGCGAGTTCCGCGACCGCTATCTGTCGAACCCGGAAGATCCGGACGCCTTCGTCGGCGACGCCGTGGTGTTCGATGGTCCGGAAGACTATCACCACCGCATCGACGACCCGTCGGTCGGCATCACCGAGAACTCGATCATGTTCATGCGGGGCGCCGGTCCCGTCGGCTACCCCGGCTCGGCCGAGGTGGTGAACATGCGGGCCCCCGACTACCTGATCAAGCGCGGCATCAAGCAGCTGCCCTGCATCGGCGACGGCCGCCAGTCGGGCACCTCGGGCTCGCCGTCGATCCTCAACGCCTCGCCGGAAGCCGCCGTCGGCGGCGGCCTGGCGCTGCTGAAGACCGGCGACCGCGTCCGCTTCGACCTGCGCAAGTCGCGCGTCGACGTGCTGATCAGCCCCGAGGAAGTGGCCGAGCGCCGCAAGGCCCTCGAGGCCGCCGGCGGCTACCAGTACCCGGAAAGCCAGACCCCGTGGCAGGAGATCCAGCGCGCCATCGTCGGCCAGATGGAGACCGGCGCGGTGCTGGAACCGGCCGTGAAGTACCAGCGCATCGCCCAGACCAAGGGCCTGCCGCGCGACAGCCACTAAGGCTTTCGCCAGCACTGAAATGAGAAAGCCGCCCGGGGCGACCCGGGCGGCTTTTTCGTGCCCATGATCGTCATTCCCGCCAGGAACCGGGGCCCCCGCGCTACCGACCGCGCCCCAGTGAGCGGACGCCATCAGTGTCCGCAATGGGTGGGGAGCGATCATAAAATCCCTCTCTCTAAGAGAGAGGGTCGTTGCGCCAGATGTCCGCAAGGGGTCGTGAGCAGAAGGAGCGAATGGGGCGGATCGTCGACGATCCGCTTGCACTTCGCGTGCGGGCGGAAACAGGGGTTCTCGCCAAAGCGGCGAGAATGACGGAAGAAAATTAGATGGCCTCACGCGCCATCCGCTCGGCCGCCAGCATCGCCGCCAGCATGGCCACGGCCAGCACCGCGATGACGGCGCCCAGGGCTTCCCAGCCGAAGCGGCCGACGACGAGGCCGCCCAGAGGCGGACCGATCAGCGCCCCGCCGGCCCCGAACTGGGTCAACAGACCGTTGGCGGCGGCGATGCGCGGGCCGTCGGTCCCGCCAGCCAGCGCCGGCAGGCGAGCGAAGACCAGCGGCGAGGCGATGCCGCTCAGCAGCACCACCAGGAAGGCGACGCCGGCCACCAGCCAGGCGCCCGCCGACAGGAAGACGAAGGGCGCGACCACGGCCGTGGCCAGCAGCGCCGGGACCACCACCCCCGTCATGCGCCGCCGGTCCAGCGGTGCGGCGTGCAGCAGGCGGATGGCGATGGCCGAGCCCGGCAGGGCCGCCAGCGAGACCAGGCCCGTGGCGATGCTGGCGCCGGCGACGCCCGCCCCGGCCTTCTCGATCAGGAAGCTAGGCAACAGCATGGTCAGGGCGCAGATGAAGACGGTGTAGAGCCCGAAACCAAAGGTCAGCACCCAGGCGGCGGGCGGCGGCAGGGCGATGCGGGCGCCGTCCGACAGGCCCTTGGGCTGGCGTAGGGCCACCAGCAGGCCCAGCGCGCACAGCACCGCCCAAAGCAGCATGGCCCCGCGCGGGCCGCTGACCGCCATGGCCAGGCCGGTGAGGCCGCTGCCGACCGCCACGCCCACGGCGACGAAGGTGCTCCACAGGGCCAGGGCCGGTCCCCGCGCCTTGTCGGAGGCGACGGCGGCGATCATGGTCGGGGCCGCGATGACCACCAGCAGATAGGCCCCCCCCTCCAGCGCCCGGGCAGCGAACAGCACCGCGACATTAGGGGCGAACGCTTCCACCAAGCTGGCGGCCAGCAGGCCGATCAGGCCGATCGCCATGAAGCGGCGCCCGCCGAACCGGCCCAGCACCAGCCCGGCGGCGATGCCCAGGGTCGCCCCGCCGATCTCCAGCAGCGACACCAGAAGCCCCGCCTGGGCCAGCGACAGACCAAGCTCCTGGCGCAGCACCGGAACCAGCACGGCGATCTTGGGAAGCTGGGCGGCGGCTAGCACGCCGATGAGCCACAGGGCGATGATGTTGGACCAGGAACGCAGCATGGCGCCGCCCTAGACCGATGCGCCCGCGCGCGACACGAAAAACTTATGCGTGGCGGCCATCGGCCGCAAAGCCGTCAGGCGATGGTGGTGGTCAGCCGGCCCACACGTCCGTCGGCGAGGGGGATCGTCTCCCACTCCGTCAGACCCGGCGCGACAGGCACCTCGGGGCTGTCGTTGGGCCCCGTCTGGAAGCGAAGGCGCTGATAGGGCCGCTCGAACCAGCCCGCGTCGGCCAGCTTGCCCTGGGCCCGGGCGATCTCGGGGCTGGCGAAGCGCCACAGCGACACGCCCAGATAGTCGGCCGCGTCGATCCGCCAGGACGCCAGCCGCGCGGGCGACACGGCCAGCAGCTGGTGGGTGGCGTCGCAGACCAGATGCACAGCCTGGGACGAGGTCTCGACCAGCCGCCGGATGGCCGCGTCGCTACTCTCGCCCGCCTGGGCCGCGATCAGCGCCGCGATCCGCTCGCGATGAGCCTCGTCGGGCTCGTGCTCGCCGCTTTCCCAGCGCGACACCGTGCCCTGCGACACCGCCAGCAGCTGCGCCACGGCGCCCTGCTTGACGGCGTTCAGCCGCCGGAAGCGGCGCAGCGCCAGGCCGATGGGCAGGTCGTGGATCATGCAGGGAAGACTAGCGGGAAAGGGCAGCGAAAGGGAGCCGAAAGCAACCGGTTTGAGGCGTCCGATTTAGACGCAGCGCCACGATAATAAATGGATCGCCAGCCCCCAACCGGGGGCCATCACGGCGAATTTTGGAACAAATCATAAACATTTTTGGATATTAACAATGGCCGTATCTCTCCTCGATTTTGTCACACCCAGCGACCTTCCAACCGCCCAGGGCGGCGTCACAGACATCGGCTACGCCATGGCCGCTGCGCTCGCTTCCGGCGCGACCTACATCGTCTGCCCGGCCTGCCCCGTGGACGGCGGCTACAACTTCGGCTCCGGCTCGTTCACGATCGGCAGCGGACAGTTCGTGGAGGTGGAAGGGCAGACCCTGATCAAGTCCACCTCGCCCACCTCGATCTTCGACTTCACCGGCTATGACGCTCGCAGCGGCTTGCGTGGCGGCGCGTACAGCATGATCGGCGCTCCAGCCGGGTCGTGCGCCCTGCGCCTTCGCACGGACCGCGATGCTGTCTGGGGCGTGCGCATCTCGGGGATCCGCGTCCAGGACGCCTACTGCGCCATCACGGACGTTCCAACAGGAGCGTACTACTCCGTCGACTGCGAGTTCACGGATATCCAATGCCGTTGGACCAAGGGGACCCAGATCGCCTCCCGGCGCAGCCGGGGCTTCATGCTGTACCGTGACGTGTTCATCGACAACACGCTCGGCGAGCTGCCCGGCCACTCTGGCATCAACGACCGCGTCACTTGGCCCAGCGCCGTGTTCGCCGATTTCATCGGCATCGAGCTGCGCGGGCGCTTCCATGTCGTCGGCCAATCGACCGGCGACCTGCGTCCGGTCGCCTATCAGCCCAACGCAATCGGCGTTCTGATCGACGGCGACGTCGCACCGGAAGCTGGCCTCAACCGGTTCGTGTGGGGCGACACCATTCGCGTAGAGTCCTCGGAAGGCCCCGGCATCGTCGTCAGGTCGGCAATCTACCTCAATATGATCGATATGGAGGCATATGGCTGCCTGGGCACCGGCATCGAGCTTGACCGTGTCAACCGCGCGATGCTCCTGAACCTGCGCGCTCGCGGCGGCAACAATCTCGACGGCGCTCCGGCAAGCGCCGACGCCATCTCGATGACCTCCTGCAGCCAGTTCCAGGTTGCGAACGTCAGCGTCGAGGCCGCCAAGCGCGACGGCCTGCGTCTTACGGGCTGCACGGACATGCTGCTGACCAATGTCGACGCGCAGGGCAACGACGGGCAAGGACTGGTGGAAACCAGCGGCAACCTGCGCAACCTGTACACCAACGTCACATCGCGTGGTAACTCAGGCTCGGACGCCGTAACACTGGAAGCCAATAGCCGTGTCACGATGCTGACCATGGGCGATGAACTACAGGCCCCCGGGTCGCGCAGCGCGTTCGCCGCCCACAAGGCGGGAACGGATCAGACCGGGATCCCAAGCAACACGTTTACCCGCCTCGCCTTCCCGAGCACGCGCTACAACCAAGGCGGCTACGACCCCGTCACGTCGCAAGCCAGGCCGCAGGCAGGATTGGTCACGCTGAAGGCCCGCGCCTTGGTGACCGACGGCATCAAGATCGGAAAGGAGCTTTCCATCCTGATCTACAAGAACAACGCGCCGCTGGCCGTGGACACAATCGTTCCAAGCAACGCGGGGGCCCAGACGCTCAGCGTGGAGGTCGATGACACGGCGAACGGGACGGATGTCTACGAGGCCTATGTCTACCTCGGCGACGACCCGACGGGCGGAGCGAACAAGACCGTTTCGGGCGCCGACGCCTGGACGGCGTTCTCCTGCGCGCCGATCGGCTGAACGAGGTCCTGTCGCTCTTAGAGCGGCAGCTGCACCGTGCTCTTGACCTCCTCGAGCACGGCGTAGGTCCGCGTCTCGCGCACGCCCGGCATCTTCACCAGGATGTCGCCCAGGAAGCTGCGATAGGCGTCCATGTCGCGGACGCGGGCCTTGATCAGGTAGTCGAAGCCACCGGCCACCATGTGGCACTCCAGCACCTCCGGCGCACGGCGGATGGCGGCGGCGAAGTCCTCGAACACCTCGCCGGTCGTGCGATCCAGCACCACCTCGACGAAGATCAGCAGGGCGCGATCGACCTTGGCCGGATCGAGCAGCGCCGCGTAGCCGGTGATGAAGCCGCGCTCGCGCAGGCGCCGCACCCGGTCGAAGGTGGCGGCCGGCGAGAGATTGCAGCGCTTGGCCAGCTCGGCGTTGGTGATCCGGCCGTCGGCCTGCAGCACGCGCAGAAGCCGGCGATCAGTGTCATCTAGAGCGGACATGGATTTTCGTCACTTTCAGTGAAGATTATTCGGATAATAGCGATAACAAACAAAGCACCTTCGGGACGAAGAAGCCTACACCCTCAATCGTCCTAGCGAAGCTTCCCCCCGCCGCATCCCCCAGTCGGCGTGTTTCGCCAAGGACCTCCCGCTCGGCGGGAAAGCTCGCCACGCATCCCCCAGCGTCGGCGACGAGCGGAAGGGACGCGCGAGTCCCCCCGAGACGCGTCCCTTCCAGTGCTCCCCTTCCCTCAGCCTCCAGGCCCGCCGTAACCTGCCGTTCGACGACCCTTGTCCCGGGGCGCCCCGGCGCCCTGTCGCGGAGGTTTTCGCACGCCTGGAGCAGACGACGTTTTTCGACGTTTACGCCGAACAGGATACGGAAGCCAGAGCCAACAAACGAAGCACCTTCGATCAGAGGCAAGCTACTCCGACGATAAATCATTAGCGAGGCGCACCATGGCCGATTGGGATTCCCTGGACGACGGCAAGTACCGTGACGAGAAGGCGGTGATCGCCGACCTGCTGGCCGCGGGGCCCCTGTCCAGCGAGGATCGCGCCGCCGTCCGCGCCGAGGCCGAGGCCCTGGTTCGCGGCGCGCGTCGCAGCGTCCGCAAGCAGGGCGTGGTCGAAAGCTTCCTGCAGGAGTTCAGCCTGGGCACCCGCGAGGGCCTGGCGCTGATGTGCCTGGCCGAAGCCCTGCTGCGCACCCCCGACGACGACACCCGCGACAAGCTGATCGCCGAGAAGATCGGCTCGGCCGATTGGGCGTCTCACCTGGGCGGCAGCGACAGCCTGTTCGTCAACGCCTCGACCTGGGGCCTGATGCTCACCGGCAAGATCGTCGAGCCCGACGACGAGGCGCGCCGCGACCTGCCCGGCTTCATCAAGAAGCTCGCCGGCCGCGTCGGCGAGCCGGTGATCCGCGCCGCCGTCGGCCAGGCCATCCGCATCATGGGCGAGCAGTTCGTGCTGGGCCGCACCATCGAAGCGGCCATCAAGCGCGCCGCGAACGAAGACACCATGTGCTCGTTCGACATGCTGGGCGAAGGCGCCCGTACCGCCGCCGACGCCGCCCGTTATGAAAAGTCCTACGCCGACGCCATCGAGACCGTCGGCAAGCTGTCGAACAAGGCCGGCCCCGAAGCCGGTCACGGCGTGTCGGTGAAGCTGTCGGCCCTGTGCCCGCGCTACGAGGCCACGCACGAAGACCGCGTGTGGGAAGAGCTCTATCCCCGCACCCTGCGCCTGGCCCTGATCGCCGCCAAGTACAACATCAACTTCACCATCGACGCCGAGGAAGCCGACCGCCTGGCGCTGTCGCTGAAGCTGCTCGACCGCCTGTGCCGCGAGCCGGCCCTGGGTGAATGGAAGGGCCTAGGCCTGGCCGTCCAGGCCTACCAGAAGCGCTGCGGCGAGGTGATCGCCCGCCTGGAGGCCCTGTCGAAGGAGACCGGCCGCCGCCTGATGGTGCGCCTGGTCAAGGGCGCCTACTGGGACAGCGAGATCAAGCGCGCCCAGGTCGCCGGCCGCCCGGACTATCCGGTCTACACCACCAAGCCCGCCACCGACCTGTCGTACCTGGTCAACGCCAAGGCCCTGATCGGGGCCGCGCCGCACCTCTACGCCCAATTCGCCACCCACAACGCCCACACCCTGGCGGCCGTGGTTCGCATGGCCAAGAACGCCGGCGTCAAGATCGAGCACCAGCGCCTGCACGGCATGGGCGAGGCGCTCTACAAGGCCGCCGACGACCTCTATGACGGCGTCACCCTGCGCGCCTACGCCCCGGTCGGCGGTCACGAGGATCTGCTGCCCTATCTGGTGCGTCGCCTGCTCGAGAACGGCGCCAACACGTCGTTCGTCCACGCCCTGCTCGACGAGCGGGTGCCGGTCGAGAAGGTGGTCGTCGACCCGATCGACGTGGTCGAGGCCCATCCCGACCGTCACGCCAAGATCCCCACGCCCATCGACGTCTACGGCCAAGAGCGCAAGAACAGCGCTGGTCTCGACCTGTCGGTGAAGGCCGACCGCGATCGCCTGGCCGCCGCCGTGGCCGCCGTCGACGCCGCCCCGCTGCAAGCCGGCCCGTTGGTCGGCGGCAAGCTGGAAGCCGGCGGCCCGCCGCTGCCGGTGGTGTCGCCCGTCGACGCCGGCCGCGTGGTCGGCGCGGTGTCGGAAGCCCAGCTGGCCCAGGTCGACAAGGCCTTCAAGCTGGCCCGCGCCGCTCAACCGGCATGGGATCGGGCCGGCGGCGCGGCCCGCGCCAAGGTGCTGCGCGCCATGGCCGACGCCCTGGAAGCCGACATCGACCGCCTGATCGCCATCCTGTCGCGCGAAGCCGGCAAGACGCTGTCGGACGGCATCGCCGAGGTGCGCGAGGCGGTCGACTTCTGCCGCTACTACGCCGTGCTGGCCGAAAAGCAGTTCGGCGCCCCCGAGCTGCTGAAGGGCCCGGTCGGCGAGACCAACACCCTCGCCCTGGCCGGTCGCGGTGTCTTCGTCTGCATCAGCCCGTGGAACTTCCCGCTGGCCATCTTCACCGGCCAGATCGCCGCGGCCCTGGCCGCCGGCAACGCCGTGGTCGCCAAGCCTGCCGAGCAGACGCCGGTGATCGCCTATGAAGCGGTGAAGCTCTATCACGCCGCCGGCCTGGATCCGCGCCTGCTGGCGCTGCTGCCCGGCCGCGGCGAGACCGTCGGCGCGGCCCTGACCGCGCACGAGGGCCTGGATGGCGTCGCCTTCACCGGCGGCACCGACACCGCCTGGCGGATCAACCAGACCCTGGCCCAGCGCCACGGCCCGATCGTGCCGTTCATCGCCGAGACCGGCGGCCTGAACGGCATGTTCGTCGACACGACGGCCCAGCGCGAGCAGGTCATCGACGACGTCATCGTCAGCGCCTTCGGCTCGGCCGGCCAGCGCTGCTCGGCCCTGCGGCTGCTGTTCCTGCCGCACGACACCGCCGACCACATCATCGAGGGCCTGAAGGGCGCCATGGACGCCCTGGTGGTGGCCGACCCGGCCGACGCCTCGACCGACGTCGGCCCGGTGATCGACGCCGACGCCAAGGGCGCGCTGGACAAGCACCTGGCCCGCCTCAAGCACGAGGCCAAGGTGCTGCACGCCCTGGAAGCGCCCGCCGGCGGTACGTTCTTCGGCCCGGTCCTGGCCGAGATCCCGGCCGCCGACTTCCTCGAGCGCGAGGTGTTCGGCCCGATCCTGCACGTGGTCCGCTACAAGCCCGAGGACCTGGAGCAGGTGGCCGGCGCCCTGGCGGCCCGCCGCTACGGCCTGACCCTGGGCGTGCATTCGCGCATCCAGGCCTTCGCCGACGACGTGGTGCGCCTGGTCCCGGCCGGCAACGCCTACGTCAACCGCACCATGACCGGCGCGGTCGTGGGCGTGCAGCCGTTCGGCGGCGAGGGCCTGTCGGGCACCGGCCCCAAGGCCGGCGGCCCCCACGCCCTGCTGCGTTTCAGCGTCGAGCGCGCGCTCAGCGTCAACATCACCGCCCAGGGCGGCGACCCGACGCTGCTGAACCTCTGACTTGACGTCGTCGGCCATGGGCGAGACCCTTTCGCCCATGGCCGACGGCTTCGACATCCATATTGATTCTGAACAGGCCGCCCGATTGACCGCAGCGGCCGAGCGGCTGGGCGTTTCGCCTTCCGACTATGCTCGCGAACTGATCGAGGCCGGGCTGGACGACCTCCCGCCCAGGACGATCGACCCTGATCCCGCCATCGACGAGGCGATCGCCGACGCTGTCGAGGCCGGCGAGGAAGAGACCATCTCCCTGGAAGAGTTTCGCGCCCAGCTTCGCAGCTTCGGCCGTCGGTGACCTACAAGGTTGCGGTCACCCGCCGGGCGAGCCGGGACGCCGCACGACTGGATGCTCACCTTAGAGCGCAAAACCCACGTGCAGCCGACAAACTGAGCGACCAGATCGCTAACGCAGCCACAAGCTTGGAAGAGAGCCCTCTGCGAGGCCGCGCCGTCGGCGCGACCACTCGCGAGATCAATATCCCCTTCGGTCGCAGCGCCTACATCGTTCGCTATCGCGTCAAAGGCCGGCATGTGACCATCACCCGGATCTGGCACGGTCTGGAGCAGCGGTAGACGGCCGCTCGCCGCCATGCACAATCTCCGGTGCAGTTTCATCGGGGAGCCTTCGCCATGCGTTTCCTGCCGTCCGCCGTGATCGCCGCCGCTCTGCTGGCGCCCGCCGTCGCCGCCGCCCAGGTGGGTCCGATCGCCGGCGACTGGTACGGAAGCCTGCAGGCCGGCCCCAACCGGCTGCCGCTGGTGTTCCACGTCCAGGCCGATGGGACAGCCAGCGTCGACAGCCCCGCGCAGGGCGCCCTTGGACTTAAGGCCACGGCCGCCTTCGCCGACGGCAAGGTCAAGCTGACCCTGATCCTGCCGCCCGCCACCTTCGAGGGCCAGCTGTCGGCCGACGGCGGGACGCTGACCGGAAACTGGCTGCAGAACGGCGCCAGCCTGCCGCTGGCCATGGGCCGCACGCCGCCGACGGTGACGCCCGCCAACCGCCCGCAGACGCCCAAGCCGCCGTTCCCCTATCGCGCCGAGGAGGTGTCTTACGTCAATCCGGCCTCGGGCCTGAAGCTGGCCGGGACCCTGACCCTGCCGCCGGGCGAAGGCCCCTTCCCCGTCGCCGTGCTGATCACCGGATCGGGCTCGCAGGACCGCGACGAGACCCTGTTCGAACACAAGCCTTTCCTGGTGCTGGCCGACGCCCTGACCCGCAAGAGCGTCGCCGTTCTGCGCGTCGACGATCGCGGCGTGGGCGGCTCGGAGCGCGGCGAACTCAAGACCGCCACCAGCCTGGACTTCGCCACCGACGTGGCGGCCGGCGTGGCCTTCCTGCGCGGCCGCAAGGATATCGACGCCGCCCGCGTCGGCCTCATCGGACACAGCGAGGGCGGACTGATCGCGCCAATCGTGGCCGCCAAGGACCCGAGGATCGCCTTCGTCGTGTTGCTGGCCGGCACGGGCGTGCCGGGAAGCGAGGTGATCAAGACCCAGTCGCGCGACATCGCCCTGGCCGGCGGCGCGCCCCCCGCCCAGGCCGAGGAACAGGCCCGGCTGGTCGCGGAAGCCAACGCCGTCGCGCTGAGCGAGCCCGACCTCAGCAAGGTCAAGCCGCGCGTCGTCGCCCTGCTCACGGAAAAGGGCGCACCACCCCCAACCGCCGAAGTCCAGGGCCGGCTTCTGAGCTCCCCCTGGTACCGCACCTTCCTGACCCTGGCCCCCGCGGACTATCTGCGGCAGGTTCGGGCCCCGGTGCTGGCCGTCAACGGCGAGAAGGACACGCAGGTCTCGGCCAGCCAGAACCTGCCGGCGATCAAGGCCGCCCTGGCGGGCGCCAAGGACGTGACGATCCTTCCCCTGCCGGGCCTGAACCACCTGTTCCAGACTGCTCGAAGCGGCGCGCCGAGCGAGTACGTGCAGATCGAGGAGACCATCGCGCCCTCGGCCCTGACGGTCATAGTCGACTGGACGGCGGCCCATGCCGCCAAGCCGCCGCATCGCCACGCCGATTAACTTCATCAAATTTATTTAATCGCTGGACCGGGCCCGCCAAGCTCCGCTAACGTCGCTGCAAATCAAAAGCGGGGAGACACCGGGAATGCTTTCGCGACGCGCGATCCTGGCCGCCGGCGCGGCCGGCCTGACGGCGGGCGCCGCCGCCCTTCCAGCCCTGGCCGCGGCGCGGAAGGGCTTCGTGAAGGTCGAGAACGGCCGCCTGAGCCTCGACGGCAAGCCCTATCGCTTCGTCGGCGCCAATCTCTGGTACGGCGCCTGGCTTGGAGCTCCGGCCGCCTTCGGCGACCACGCGCGCCTGGCCCGTGAACTCGACAAGCTGCAATCGCTGGGCGTCACCAACCTGCGCGTCCTGGGCGCGGGCGAGCGCTCGCCGGCCAAGGTGGCCATGGACCCCACCTTCCGCGGCCCCGGCGAGGACTACGACCAGACCCTGCTGACGGGGCTCGACGTGCTGCTGGCCGAGATGGCCAAGCGCGGCATGAAGGCCGTCATCTACGTCAACAACTTCTGGGACTGGTCGGGCGGCATGCCGGCCTATCTGAACTGGACCGGCAACGGGACCTGGTTCCAGAAGGGCGATCCGGCCCATCCCTGGCCCGCCTTCGCCGACTATTCGGCCCGCTTCTATGCCGACGAGAAGGCCAACGCCCTCTTCCGCCACTATGTGAAAGCCCTGGTCGGCCGCACCAGCACCGTCACCGGCAAGCCCTATCGCGACGATCCCACGATCATGGCCTGGCAGTTGGCCAACGAACCGCGCCCCGCCGGCAGCGAAGCGTTCGGCAAGGCCAACCGCCCCGCCTACGACGCCTGGATCGACGGCACGGCCCGCTTCATCAAGTCGATCGACGCCAATCACCTCGTCTCCAGCGGCAGCGAGGGCGACATGGGGTGCCTCGGCAGCGAGGCCTGCGTGGTCGAGAGCCACAAGACCCCGGCCATCGACTACCTGACCCTGCACGTCTGGCCCAACAACTGGAGCTGGATCTCGATGACCGACCAGCCCTCGACCTATGAGGCCGGCGCGGCCCGCTCGCGCGACTACATCCGCCGCCACATCGCCCTGGCCAAATCCATGGGCAAGCCGCTGACCATCGAGGAGTTCGGCCTGATCCGCGACGGCCGCGCCTTCGCGCCCGGCTCGCCGGTCACCTTCCGCGACCGGTTCTACAGGATGGTGTTCGACGAGGTGGAGGCCGACATGAAGGCCGGCGGCCCGACGGCGGGCGTCAACTTCTGGGCCTGGAACGGCGAGGGCCGCGCCCAGCACGCCGACGCCTGGTTCAAGAAGGGCGACCGCTCCTATGTCGGCGATCCCCCGCAGGAGGAACAGGGCCTGTTCGGCGTGTTCGACGCCGACGCCTCGACCCTGGCGATCATCAAGGGCCACGCCAGGGCGGTGAAGGCGATCTAGCGTCCCATCGCCCGTCGCAACCAGGCCCAGGCGCCGCCCCTCCGGTGATCCCTCGCCACGCTGGCCTCGAAGTCGTGGCCGGCGTCGATGGCCCGGCGCAGGGCCTCGCGGTGGGCCTCGAGCATGCGGTCATAGGCCTTCAGCGTCTCGGCGGCTTCGGTCGTGCGCGCCATGTCCAGGTCGAGGCCGTTCAGCAACGCCTCGGGCAGCTTGCGGATATCGAAGTCACGGCCGCCGCCCTCGGCCTCGTGATTGGGCTCAAGGGCGTACCACCAGGTCAGGGCGCGGCCGCCCTTCCAGCTGTGATAGAGCTTCACGCCGCCGTGGCTGAGCATGAGCTTGCGCCTGTTCACCATGAGTCCTCCTGGAGGACGATCTGGCGCCGCGGTTTGCGACAGCCGCAACCACGCAACGCAAAACCGCCGCCCCGGAGACCGGGACGGCGGCTTGCTTGTTCACGCCGTCGGCGGGATCAGGGCTCGGAGAGGCCCGCGTCGCCGTCGTCGGTCAGGTTGAACTCGTACCAGACGCCGTTGAGGACGCCGAAGGCGAGGGCCAGGCCGAGGCCGAGAACCCAGGTGAAGTACCACATGCTCTTGGCTCCTCTTTCTCAGTACATGGCCGGGTCGGACTTCAGGGCGGCGCTGCTCGTGCGGCCCCACAGCACCCGGTAGACATAGGCCGTGTAGGCCAGCACCACCGGCATCAGCACCGTCACCACGACCAGCATGATGAACAGCGTCGAGTGGCTGGACGAGGCGTTCCACACCAGGAAGCTGGAATGGGCGTCGACCGTGCTGGGCAGGATGAACGGGAACATCGACAGGCCGCTGGTGGCAATGATGCCGGCGGCCGAGGCCGAGGAGCCGCCGAAGGCCAGGCCTTCCTGACGCTTCCACAGCCCGAAGGTCGCGAAGGCCGCGCCGACGAAGCCCAGCACCGGAGCGATGGTCATCCACGGGTAGCGCGCGAAGTTGTCGAACCAGGCCCCCGGCGCGGCGACGACCGTGGCCCGCAGCGGGTTGGACGGGCCGGCCGGATCGACCACCCCCTCGACCCGGAAGCCCAGGCGCATGGCCAGCAGGCCTCCGAGGGCGAACAGCACGATGCTGGCTATGCCGGCGACCAGGCCGAACTTGCGGGCGCGGTCGACGATCGGGCCCTTCTCGGCCTTCACCGCCAGCCAGGCCGAACCGTGCAGCACCAGCATCGCGGTCGACAGCAGGCCGCAGACCAGGGTGAAGGGCGTGAACAGTTCGAAGAAGTGGCCGTGGTAGGTGCTGCGCAGGTCGCTGTCGAGCTGGACCGGCACGCCTTGCAGCACGTTGCCGACGGCGACGCCGAACACCAGGGCCGGCACGAAGCTGCCCACGAACAGCGACCAGTCCCAGAACGAGCGCCACTTGGCGTCCGGCCGCTTGGACCGGTACTTGAAGCCGACGGGCCGCATGATCATCGCCGACAGCACCAGGAACATGGCCAGGTAGAAGCCGGAGAAGCTGGCGCCGTAGACCATCGGCCAGGCCGCGAAGATCGCCGCCCCGCCGGTGATGAACCACACCTGGTTGCCTTCCCACGTGGCGCCGATGGTGTTGATCACCGTGCGCCGCTCGTCGTCGTTGCGGCCGATGAAGGGCAAGAGGGCGCCGACGCCCATATCGAAGCCGTCGGTCAGGGCGAAGCCGATCAGCAGCACGCCCAGGAGGCCCCACCAGATCAGGCGGAGGGTCGGATAGTCGAGGGGGAGTTCCATGATCTGGTCTCCTTTAGGCGACGGCTTCGGCGACGGGGGCGCCGGTGTCTGACGGGAAGGCGTCCTGTTCGGCGAACGGACCCTTCTTGATGGTCTTAAGGATCAGCCCGACCTCGACCACCGCCAGGGCGCCGTAGAGCAGGGTGAAACCGACGATGCTGGCGATCAGTTGGGCGACGCTCAGGCTGGAGGGCGCCAGGAAGGTGGGCAGCACCCCTTCCACGGCCCAGGGCTGACGCCCGACCTCGGCCAACACCCAGCCCAGTTCGGTAGCGATCCAGGGCAGCGGGATGGCCAGCACCGCCAGGCGCAGGAACCACTTGGTCTCGTGCCTGCGCAGGGTCACCAGCACGAAGGCCGTGGCGAAGAGGGCGATCATCAAGAGGCCCGTGCCGGCCATGATCCGGAACGACCAAAACATCACCGGCACGTTGGGCACGGTGTCCCAGGCGGTCTTGGCGATCAGCTCCTTGGACGCCGTGCGCGGATCCTCGACATGGCGCTTGAGCAGCAGGGCGTAGCCCAGGTCGCGACGGTTCATCTCGAAGACGCCGCGTGCGGCCAGGTCCTGCGGATTGGCTTTCAGCTTCTCCAGCGCATCGTAGGCGACGACGCCGCGCTCGATGCGGTCCTCGGCGGTGGCCACCAGTTCGAAGATGCCTTCGACCGGTTTGTCGACGCTGCGGGTGGCGATCAGACCCAGCACGTAGGGGATCTTCACCTCGGCGTGGGTCTTGCGGTCCGCGAGGCTCGGGATGCCGACGGCCGTCAGGCCGGCCGGCGCGGGCTCGGTCTCCCACATGGCTTCCAGGGCGGCCAGCTTCATCTTCTGGTTGTCGGTCAACGCATAGCCGCTCTCGTCGCCCAGGACGACGACCGACAAAGCCGAGGCCAGGCCGAAGGCGGCCGCGACGGTCATCGAGCGCTTGGCCACGCCCGTCCACCGGCCCTTGAGCAGGTAGAAGGCCGAGACGCCGAGCACGAAGACGGCGGCGATGGTGTAGCCGGCGCTGACGGTGTGCACGAACTTGGCCTGGGCCACGGGGTTGAAGATCACCGCCTTGAAGTCGGTCACCTCCATACGCATCGTGTCGGGGTTGAAGGCCGCGCCCACCGGGTTCTGCATCCAGCCGTTGGCGATCAGGATCCACAGGGCCGAAAGGTTGGTGCCCAGCGCCACCAGGAAGGTGACCAGCAGGTGGGTCACCGGCTTCAGCTTGTCCCAGCCGAAGAACATCAAGCCCACGAAGGTGGCTTCCAGGAAGAAGGCCATCAGGCCCTCGATGGCCAGCGGGGCGCCGAAGATGTCGCCCACATAGTGCGAGTAGTACGACCAGTTCATGCCGAACTGGAATTCCATGGTCAGGCCGGTGGCCACGCCCAGGACGAAGTTGATGCCGAACAGCGCGCCCCAGAACTTGGTGACCGTGCGCCAGATCGGGCGCTTGGTCATGACGTAGACCGCCTCCATGATGAACAGCATGAAGGACAGCCCCAGCGTCAGGGGCACGAAGAGAAAGTGGTACAGGGCCGTGAGGGCGAACTGCAGGCGGGATAAATCGACGACGGCGGGATCCATGCGTAGCTCCGGTGTCGGACGGCGATCGGTCGCGCCGCACGAGCATCTCGCCTTAGGCGTGTTTTCGATAGGGGTCTTTGATGCGGATCAAGGCCTTTGCACGATGGAGCGCTAAAGCCTGGCCATGACCGTTCGGACCCCCGTCGAGACCGAGATCCTCACGCTCGCGCGCCCGTGGCTGCGAAGCTTGAACAGGACGACCGCCGCGTTCAGCCGGGCCGCGGCCGCCTGGCGACTGGCCGACGTGGCCGGCGCGGCCGGCTTCGCCGCCGGCCTGGCCTTCGGGATCGACGCCCTGACCCGCAGCCTGACGGAGGCCCTACCCTTCCTGGCCCTGGCCCTGGTCTCGGCCCTGGCGCGCGGCGTCCTGGCGGCCCAGGCGACCCAGGCCGGCGCCAAGGCCGCCGCCCGCGCCAAGGCCCACGCCCGGCGACAGGCCGCCGCCTCGCTGCTGGCGCCCGGCGCGCCGCGCGGCGGCGCGGCGGTCACCGCGGTGATGGACGGCGTCGAGGCCCTGGACGGCCACGTCTCGCGCTTCGCCCCGACCCGCGCCGCCTCGGCGGTCGCGCCGCTGCTGCTGATCGGCCTGACGGCGATCGCCAGTCCCGTCTGCGCGGGGATCCAGCTCTTCACCCTGCTGCCGTTCATCGCCGCCATGGCCCTGGCCGGCATGGCCGCCGCCGACGCCTCGCGCCGGCAGTTCCTGGCCTTGGAACGGCTGTCGACCCTGTTCCTCGACCGCGTGCGGACCTTGCCGGTGGTGCTGGCCTTCCAGGCCGAGAACCGGGTCACGGCGGGCCTGGCGCAGGCCGCCCACGACCTTTCCAAGCGCACCCAGGCGGTGCTGCGGGTGGCGTTCTTCTCGTCGGCGGCGCTGGAGTTCTTCGCGGCTCTGTCGGTGGCGCTGGCGGCCGTCTATTGCGGCTTCAACCTGCTGCGCCTGCTGCCCTTCCCCGTGCCCGAGACGCTTGACCTGAAGCGGGCCTTCTTCGCCCTGGCCCTGGCGCCGGAGGTCTACGCCCCGATGCGCCGCCTGGCCGCCGCCTATCACGACCGCCAGGCCGCCGAGTCGGCCGCCCTGACCCTGGCCCGCCTGCCCCTCCCCGCCCCGGCGGCCGCGCCGCTGAACCTGCCGTTCGCCCCCGAGATCCGCTTCGAGGACGTGGGGGTGACCTATCCGGGCGGCGAGGCGGCGGTGTTCGACGGCTTGGCCCTCGTCGCCCCGGCCGGCCAGATCACCGCCCTGCTCGGCCCCAGCGGCTGCGGTAAGACCACCCTGCTGAACCTGCTGACCGGTCTTGCCCCACTGAGCACGGGTGAAGTGCGCGTGGGCGAGGCCAAGCTCTCCGAGGCCGGCGCCTTCGCCGCCGACCTGGCCTGGGCCGGGCAGTCGCCGTTGCTGCTGGCCGGAACCCTGGCCAACAATCTGGCCCTGGCGCGGCCCGACGCCTCGCGCGACGACCTGGAAGCCGCCGCCCGCCGCGCCGGCCTGTCGGACCTGCTGGATCGTCGCGGCGGCCTCGACGCCGTCCTGGACGAGCGCGGCGGCGGCCTGTCGGGCGGTGAACGCCGACGCCTAGGGATAGCCCGGGCCCTGCTGAAACCCGCGCCGATCCTGCTGCTGGACGAGCCGACGGCCGATCTCGACGCCCAGGCCGAGGCGGCGATGATCGCCGCGATCCGCCAGGCCGCCGCCGGCCGCACGACCCTGATCGCCACCCATTCCGAGGCCCTGGCGGCCATCGCCGACAAGGTTGTGCGCCTGTGAGCAAGAGCCCGCTCTCCAAGCTGATCGCCGAGCAGCGACGCCGTCAGGCCGGCCCGCTGATCATGGCCGCGGTCGCCGCCGCCGTGGTCGGAGCCGGCTCCACCGCCCTCCTGGGCCTGTCGGGCTGGTTCATCACCGGCGCGGCTCTGGCCGGGGTCGCTGGCCTGGCTGCGGCCCAGGCCTTCAACGTGCTGCTGCCCAGCGCCACCATCCGCCTGCTGGCGATCCTGCGCACGGTCGCCCGCTATGGCGAGCGCCTGCAGGGCCACGCCGCCGCGCTGGACGCCCTGGCCGCCATCCGCCCGCGGCTGTTCGCCGCCCTGGCTTCCGCCCCGCCGCGCGAGGCCCTGGCGATCTCGCGCGGGGAAGCCGCCGCCCGCCTGGTGCAGGATGTCGACGCCGTCGAGACCCGCTTCGTGCGCCTGTCCGCGCCCTGGGGCGCCGGCGCCGGCGTGGCCATGGCCGTCGCCCTGGCCGCCCTGGGCGGGATCGGGCCGGCGATCGCGATACTGGTCGCCGTTTTCATCCACCTCGTCCTCGCCCGCGCCCTGACCCGGCGGCTCAGCGCCCCGGCCGGGGCGGCGATCCAGGCCGCGGCGGGCGAACTGAAGGAGGCCCTGGCCGCCTTCGCCGCCGCCGCGCCGGAACTGAAGGTCTATGGCGCGGAGGGCCCCGCCCTCGACCGCATCGCCGCGCTCGGCGACCGGCTGGACGCCCTGAAGGTCCGCGCCGCCCGAGCTCAGGGGATCCTTGCCCTGTCGGAAGGGACGTTGACGGGCCTGGCCGTCGCCGCCGTGCTGGCCCTGGCCGCCCCGGCCTCGGCCCCGCTGGCGGCCCTGGCCGCGCTGGCGGCGGTCATGGCGATCGAGGCCGCCGCCCCGATCGCCCGCGCCTTCGAACAGGACGGCGCGGCCGAAGCGGCCGGCGAACGGCTGGACGCCCTGCTGCGCCACGCGCCCGAGGAGGCGCCGCCGGCCAGGCCCGGCCGTCCCGCCCTGCGCCTGCAAGGCCAGGACCTGCCCCCCGGCGCGCGCCTGGCCCTGACCGGCCCCACCGGCAGCGGCAAGACCACGCGGCTGGAACAACTGGTCGGCCTCCGCCCCGCCCCCGCCGAGGCCTTTGCGCTAGGCGGCCAGGATAGCGCGAACCTGCCGCCGGCCGCCCTGCGACCGGCCTTCGCCTACGCGCCGCAGGACGCCGCCCTGCTGGCCGACACGGTGCGCGATAACCTGAAGCTGGCCGCCCCGGCCGCCAGCGAGGAGGCCCTGTGGGCGGCCCTCGACGACGCGGCCCTGGCCGACCGGGTCCGCGCCTTGCCTCAAGGGTTGGACACCTGGCTGGGCGAAGCGGGCGAACGACTGTCGGGCGGCGAGCGCCGGCGGCTGTCCCTGGCCCGCGCCCTGCTGCGCGACGCCCCCTGGCTGCTGCTCGACGAGCCGACCGAGGGGCTTGACCCCGCCACCGAAGCCCAAGTGATCGCGCGGCTGGACGAGCGCCTGCGCCGAACCGGGCAAGGCCTGGTGCTGGTCAGCCACCGCCCTGCGCCGCTGGCGCTCTGCGGACGGACGATGGCGGTGGAAACGGTGTCGCGCCCCGCCGCGTCGGCTATAAGCCGCCCCATGATCGAACCGGCGAAGCCTTGAGGCCCATGGCCGCTCCCCCGCGTGCTCCCGGCCCGCTGCACAGCGAGCTGCGCCCCGGCGTGTTCCTGGCCTCGGCGACGATGATCGCCGCCTGCGCCCTGCTGTTCTTCGCCCTGCCCAGCCGCTACGCCGCCCCGGCCGCATTCCTGCTGTTCGTGCCGGCGGTGCTGGTCAGCGCCGCGCTCGGCGGCCTCGTGCCCGGCCTGATCTCGACAATCGCGGCCTCGGCCATCGTCTGGTTCCTGACCTTCTCGCCGCATCCCGATCAGGCCACCGCTGTGTCGAGCATCGTGTTCCTGATGATCGGGGTGGGCATGTCGATCGGCGGCGGCTGGTTCCATGCCGCGCGCCGCCGCACCGTGGCCATGACCAGCCACCTGCGCTCGATCCTCGACACCGTGCCCGACGCGGTGGTCGTCATCGATCCGGGCGGGATCATGACCTCGTTCAGCCCCGCCGCCGAGCGGCTGTTCGGCTGGACCGCGGCCGAGACGGTGGGGCGGAACGTCAGCATGCTGATGCCCGAGCCGCACCAGAGCGCCCATGACGACTATCTGTCGCGCTATGAGCAGACCGGCGAGAAGCGGGTGATCGGCATCGGCCGCGTCGTCACCGGCCTGCGCCGCGACGGCACGACCTTTCCCATGGAGCTGGCGGTAGGCGAGACCAAGGGCCCCACCCGCGCCTATACCGGCTTCATCCGCGACCTGACCGAGCGCCACGCCACCGAAGCCCGCCTGCAGGAGCTGCAGGGCGAGCTTGTCCATGTCTCGCGCCTGACCGCCATGGGCGAGATGGCCACCACCCTGGCCCACGAGCTGAACCAGCCGCTGTCGGCCATCGCCAACCTGCTGACCGGCTCGCGCCGGCTGATGGACCGCGGCCGTCCCGAGGATCAGGCCAAGGTGCGAGACGCCATCGACCGCGCCTCCGATCAGGCGCTACGGGCCGGCGACGTCATCCACCGCATGCGCGAGTTCGTGCGCCGGGGCGCCACCGAGCGCGACGTCGAGAGCCTGTCTGAACTGGTCGACGACGCCCGCGCCCTGGCCCTGATCGGCGTGCGCGAGGGCCAGGCCGAGGTGCGCATCGAGCTCGATCCGAGCTGTGACGCCGTCTTCGCCGACCGGGTGCAGATCCAGCAGGTGCTGGTCAACCTGATCCGCAACGCCCTCGAGGCCATGGACGGCCGGCCTGTGCGGCGCCTCACGCTGGCCAGCCGCCGGCTGGAGGACGGGACGATCGAGGTGTCGGTGGCCGACACGGGCGCCGGGGTCGACGACGAGTTCCGCGAGCGCCTGTTCCAGCCTTTCATGACCACCAAGGCAGAGGGCATGGGGGTGGGCCTGTCGATCTCGCGCTCGATCATCGAGGCGCACGGCGGGCGCATCTGGGCCGACGCCAATCCGGACGGCGGGACGGTGTTCCGCTTCACCCTGCCGCCCGCACCAGCCGCGACCAAGACCCGCACGACCGAAGCCGACCAGGAGACGATTTGATGAGCGACGCCGTTGTGCACGTGGTCGACGACGACGCCGACGCCCGCGACTCCCTGGCCTTCCTGCTGGAGACGGCCGATTTCCGCGTGCGCACCTACGCCAGCGCCCTGGCCTTCCTGTCGGAGCTGTCCGAGGTCGAGCCCGGCTGCGTGATCACCGACGTGCGCATGCCCGGCATGAGCGGCCAGGAACTGGTGCGCCGCCTCAAGGCCGCGGGCTCGGGCCTGCCTGTGGTGATGATCACTGGCCACGGCGACATCCCCATGGCCGTCGAGGCCATGCGCGACGGCGTCGTCGACTTCATCGAAAAGCCGTTCTCCGAAGCCCGCATCCTGGCGGCGCTTGAGCGCGCCCTGGCCGCCGCGCCCCAGCCAGCCGTAAGCGACGACCAGGCCCAGGTGCTGGCGCGGATGGAAACGCTGTCGGAGCGCGAGCGCCAGGTGCTGGACGGCGTGGTCGCCGGCCACCCCAACAAGATCATAGCCCGCGACCTGGGCATCAGCCCGCGCACCGTCGAGATCTACCGCGCCAAGCTGATGAGCAAGATGCACGCCGACAACCTGGCCGCCCTGGTGCGGATGACGCTGTCGGTGCGGAGCTGAAAATCCTCTCCCTGAAGGGGGAGGTGTCGGCGAAGCCGACGGAGGGGGATGTAACTCCCCGCCTCAGGGGCGTTTCGGGCCTCGGAAGGGACTTCCCCCTCCGGCCCTTCGGGCCACCTCCCCCTTCGGGGGGAGGATTTGGATTACGCCCCCACCGCCCGTTTCACCTGCACGCTCAGGGCGTCGGTGATCAGGGGCTTGTGGGCCACGCCCGCCCACAGGGCGTCGGTGACGGTCAGGTCGATCGGTCCCTCGGCCAGCAGCACGGCCGGCGTGCGCACGCCCCTGCCCCGCAGCGACGCCAGGGCCAGCAGGTCGATGTCCAGCACCAGGCAATCGGCGGCGATCAGTTCGGCCAGCGGCGCGTCGGCGACCTCGGCGAAGGCGCGCGGCCAGTAGCCCTCGGTCTCCAGGGCGAAGGCCAGGGCCTGGCGCAGGGCCTCGTCGGCTTCGACGATGATCACCAGCGGTCGGGCGGGCGAAGGAGCGCACATGGCGCCATTCAACGCCGCATCGGTCCAGCGCGCCTTGACCTGGCGCAAATCGAGAAGATCGGCGAGGGCGATCATGCGATCGTCAGCGTCATCCAGACCGACGCCTTTCCGCCCGGGGCCAGGGCGGCCATGCCGGTCTCCCCCTCGTCGAACCCGGCGCCGAACGGATCGGGGCGGCTGGAGGTGGGCTCGACGCAGACGAAGTCGGCGCCCGGCGGCGAGTAGACGTGGGCCCAGCGGCAGTTGTCGGAGGCCTCGATGATCGTCGAGGCGCCTTCCGGGGCCGACAGCACGGCCTTGCCGCCGAAACCCGTCCAGCAGTTGTCGATCAGGCTGTCGGTGGCGGTCGGGGCGCCCAGGGTCCAGTCGCGCATCCAGGCCCCCTGGTGATGGACGGTCGGCAGCACGTCGGCGTCGACCATCCAGACCCCGTCGACGTCCATCTTCAGCGCCTCACCCGGACGGGCGGCGAAATAGGGATGCAGGCCAAGGCCGGCCGGCATGGTCTCGGCGCCGGTGTTGGTCACCGACAGCTCGATGCGCAGGCCCTCGTCCGACAGCACCAGGATCTGCTCGGCGCGGTAAGCCCACGGCCAGTCGGACGGGGCGTGGTCGTAGGTCAGGACGGCACGGGTGTCGGACAGGCCGGTGACCGTCCAGGCCGCGCGCCAGCCCTGGCCGTGCAGCGGATGCGGATGACCGCCGAGGTTCGGCGCCAGCACGACGTCGCGCCCCTGGAACGAGAAGCGGCCGTTCGGGATGCGGTTGCAGAACGGGACCAGCGGAAAGCAGCCGACGTTCAGCGCGTCGGTCGCGCCTTCCGGCGTCGGACGCAGCACATCGCGGCCGTCGAACACGAAACGGCCGATCGAACCGCCCACCTCGGGCAGCAGTTCGACGCGGGCGCGGGCGGTCGCCAGGACGGGGCGGGTCATGCAAAACTCCTGGTAGCGCTAACGCACGCTACGTCGCGCGTCGTATGCCAGCTTGGCCCCATAGGGGCAATGAACATCACCGTTAATAGCCGGCGTAGCGGCCGGGCTTGTGATTGGCGATGATGACGATGCTCAGCGCCACGGCCGACAAAACCGACAGCAGCAGCTTGTCGAGGCTGACGACCATGAAGGCCGCGCCCACCACCAGCACGTCCGTGCCCATCTGCACCTTGCCGGCGCTGATCCCATGCTTTTCCTGCAACCACAGGCCCAGCACGCCGATCCCGCCGACCGAGGCGCGGTGGCGCGCCAGGGCGAGAATGCCCATGCCGATGATGGTGCCGCCGAACACCGCCGCGAAGATCGGGTCCACGCCCTTCAGCTTCAGCCAGTGCGGCAGGGCCAGGGTCAGGCCGGTCAGGGCGACGTTCACCGCCAGAGTCTTGAACATGAACATCCAGCCCAGCGCCCGCTGGGCGAAGACGTAGAACGGCAGGTTCAGGACGAAGAACACCACCCCTACCGGCCAGCCGCCGAGATAGGAGACGATCAGGGCGATCCCGGCGATCCCGCCGGTCACGAGGCCGGCGGTCTTCAGCAGGGTCAGGCCCACGGCGATGAAGCTCGTGCCGATCAGCAGCGCGTGGACGTCCTCGATGAGCGTGTGGCGCGTGGCGGGCATGGGCGAAAGGGTGGCGGCGGCGGCGTTCAAGGGCGTCGAATCGTCGTCTGGAGGAATGGGAAACGGCCGCCCGTCCCGCTCGCGTTTCCACCCCGTCGCCCCTTCCGCCGCCGATCCTCGGCTGCGTGGAACGCTCTTGTCGCGTCGGACGCTTGATAGCGTCCGTGTCTAGCGTCATATATCATCTGAACGCGACGCCCCATGGGCGCCGCGCGAAATCCTCTACAACAATTCCGGAGCCGCCCCTATTCGCCGTCCCATGCAAGCGCCGCCCGTCAAGGATGGACCGCGTATCAACGATGAAATCCGCGTCCCCCGCGTGCTGCTGATCGACCAGAACGGCGAGAAGCAAGGCGAGATGCCGACTTCCGCCGCCCTGGAAGCGGCCGAAGAGGCTGGCCTGGACCTGGTCGAGATCGTTCCGAACGCGAACCCGCCCGTCTGCAAGATCCTGGACTACGGCAAGTTCAAGTTCCAGGAGCAGAAGAAGAAGAACGAGGCCCGCAAGCGTCAGAAGGTGGTCGAGCTCAAGGAGATCAAGCTCCGCCCGAACATCGACAAGCACGACTATGACGTTAAGGCCAAGTCGATGCACCGCTTCTTCGAGGAAGGCGACAAGGTGAAGGTCACCCTACGCTTCCGCGGTCGCGAAATGGCCCACCCGGAACTCGGCATGAAGCTGCTGCAGCAGGTCAAGGCCGACTTCGACGAGGTCGCCAAGGTCGAGTATGAGCCTCGCATGGAAGGCCGCCAGATGATCATGATCCTGGCGCCCCGCTGAGCTTAGGCCCTATCTTCGAAGACGCCCCGGCCTCGCCGGGGCGTTTTTCGTTTCTGGTTTCCAGTCCTCGTCATCGCCATGCCTCAACAAGCCCCCCTGTCGCTCGACCCCGGCCTAACGCCCAAGGCCTGGCGCGACGCCTTCGCCGCCGGCGGCCGCCTGCACGTGCCGGGTTTCCTGACGGCCGACTCGGCCTCGCGCCTGCACGCGGCCCTGACCATCGACACGCCGTGGAGCGGGGTTGTGGGCGTCGACAAGAAGCTGTGGACCTTGCCGCTGGACGGCCCAGGGGTCCTGTCGCCTGCCGACGACGCCGCGCTGGACCGCCAGGTGGCCGAGGAGACCCGCGCCGGCTTCGGCTTTCGATTCGACAATTTCCGGGTCAGCGACGAGGTCGAGGCCGGCCGCCGCGAGGGACGCCTCCTGGAAGCGGCCTACGACCTGATCAACGGCGAGGCCTTCCTCGGCTTCGTGCGCGACCTGACGGGCGATGATCGCCCCGAATACTGCGACTGCCAGGCCACGCGTTACCGTCCCGGCCACTTCCTGACCGAGCACGACGACCACGCCGACGGCAAGAACCGGCTCTATGCCTATGTCCTGAACCTGACGCCGCAGTGGCGTAGCGACTGGGGGGGCCTGCTGCTGTTCCTCGACGGCGACGGCCATGTGGCCGAGGGCTACACCCCCAGCTTCAACGCCCTGAACATCTTCCGCGTCCCGCAGAAGCACGCCGTCAGCTACGTCACCCCGCACGCAGCGGTTCCGCGGCTGTCTCTGACCGGTTGGATCCGCACGCGAGGCTGACACCCCCTCTCGACCGGGCATTGTGGTCAAGCTACAGGTCGGTCGGGAACTTCGGGGGAGTATCGACGTGTTGCATAGGATAGGGGCGGCCATCGTCACGGTCGCGGTTCTGGGTTTCGGTGCGGTTCAGGCCGCGCCGGTCGAGGCCTATGGCCGCCTGCCGAACATCGAGGACGTGACCATTTCGCCCGACGGCTCGCTGCTGGCGGTGTCCACGAGCCTGGCGAACGAGGACCGGGTGATCTCGATCCACAAGGCCGACGACTCGAGCGTCATCAGCGTCCTGCGCATGGGCAAGGAAAAGTTGCGCTGGGTGCAGTGGGCCGGCACGCGCCACCTGCTGATCACCACCTCGACCACCGCCCTCGTGCGCGACCTTGCGGGTCCCAAGCGCGAGTACTGGATGACGACCAGCTACGACATCAACACCAAGAAGCAGTCGCTCCTGCTCGCCAACCAGCCCGGCGCGATGAACGTGGTCTACGGCCCAGCCATGATCCGCAAGGTCGGCGGCGACCTGACCGCCTTCGTCCAGGGCATCTATTTCGTCGAGAACTACGGCCGCGTGACGCTGTTCGCGGTCAATCTGGACAAGAACCGCACCAAGATGATCGAGGCCCGGTCGGAAGACACCGACGACTGGCTGGTGGACGCCGCCGGCATCCCGCTGGCCCAGTCGCAATACGACCAGTCCAAGGGCGTGTGGTCGCTGCGGATCAAGGGCGATCGCGGCTGGGCCCTGGCCGACCAGGCGACAAGCCCGATGGGCTCCTACGGCGTCTCGGGCCTGGGCCGCGACGGCAAGAGCGTGTTGGTGGCCATGCAGAACGCCGACGGTGACACCGTCTATCGCGAGTACGCGCAAGGCGGCGGCCACGCGGACCTGCCGATGGAGCGCCCGTTCGACGGCCTGATCCGCGATCCGGCCACCGGGGCCTTGATCGGCGGCGTGACGCTCGTGGGCGACGACCTGCGCTACCAGTTCTACGACGCCAAGAACGAGAACGCCTGGAAAGCCGTCCAGAAGGCCTTCCCGGGCGACCGCGTCTCGCTGGCGTCGTGGTCGGATGATCGGCGCAAGATCGTGGTCCTGGTGGATTCCGCCACCGAAGGCCCCGCCTACGCGCTCGTCGATCTCGACAAGAAGAGCGCCGACTGGCTGGGCGCATCCTATTCCAGCCTGACCCCTGCCGACATCGGCGAGGTGCGTCCGGTGAAGTACAAGGCCGCCGACGGCCTGGAGATCACCGGCTACCTCACCCTGCCCAAGGGCAAGTCGGCCAAGAACCTGCCGCTGATCGTGCTGCCCCACGGCGGTCCGGAAGGCCGCGACGCCCCCGGTTTCGACTGGTGGAGCCAGGGCCTGGCCTCGCGCGGCTACGCGGTTCTGCAGCCCAACTTCCGCGGCTCCGAGGGTTTCGGCCAGGACTTCGTCCAGGCCGGCTTCGGCGAGTGGGGCAAGAAGATGCAGACCGACCTGTCGGACGGCGTGCGCTATCTGGCCAAGGAAGGGCTGATCGATCCCAAGCGCGTCTGCGTGGTGGGCGCCAGCTACGGCGGCTACGCGGCCCTGGCCGGGGCGACGATCGACACCGGCGTCTATCGCTGCGCGGTGTCGGTGGCGGGCCCTTCCGACCTCAAGCGGATGCTGGTCGACAACCAGGAGCGCTACGCCACCAGCAAGAACGCCGCGATGCGCTACTGGCTGCGCTTCATGGGCGCAGACGGCGTGCGCGACCCGGACCTGGCGGCGATCTCGCCCGCCAAGCTGGCCGCCAAGGCCGACATCCCCGTGCTGCTGATCCACGGCAAGGACGACACCGTCGTGCCCTATGTGCAGAGCAAGCTGATGTCCGAAGCCCTGACCAAGGCCGGTAAGCCGGTGCAGTTCGTCACCCTCGACGGCGAAGACCACTGGCTGTCGCGCGGCGCCAGCCGTCAGCGCATGCTGACCGAGACCGTCGCCTTCGTCGAAAAGCACAATCCGCCGAACTGACGCGCTCAGCCCCGCGCCGCCCTGGGCGGCGTGGGGTGATGCCGCCGCCAGACCCTGCGCAACTGGCGGGTCGAGGCGAAGCCCGCCCGCTCGGCGACGCTTTCCATGTCCAGCCGCGTCGCCGACAGCATTTCACCGGCCAGGGCCAGGCGCAGGCGGTTGACGTAGTCGGTCAGGCTCATGCCGGCATGGGCGTTGAACAGCCGCGACAGATGCCGCGGGCTGGCCCCGGCCAGGTCGGCCAGCACCTCCAGGTTCCAGTCGCGGGTCGGATCGGCGGCGACGGCGTCCTGCACGCGGTGGACGGCCGGGTGGACGTGGTTGCGGCCCTCCAGCCACGGTGACAACTGCGGGTCCGACGGACCGCGCCGCAGATAGACTACCATCTGGCGGGCGATCGACACCGCCAGGGCCGGCCCGCGCAGCCGGGAGACCAGATGCAGCATCAAGTCGACGCCCGAGGTGACGCCGGCGCTGGTCAACCGCTCGCCGTCCTCGACGAACAGGCGATCCTCCAGCACCCGGGCGCTGGGCGCCAGGCGCTCCAGGTCGTCGATGCAGGCATGGTGGGTGGTGCAGGCCTTGCCGGCCAGCAGCCCCGCCCGCGCCGCCAGCAAGGCGCCCGAGCAGATGCAGGCCAGCGTCATGCCCGGCCGCACCACCCGGGCCAGCCAGGCGACGATGGCCTCCTCGTCGGCGGCGTCCGCCTCCGTCGGGCCAGGACCGCCCAGCACCTGGTCGACATTGCCCGACACCACGACCAGCGCGCCATCCGGCAGGGCGTCCGGCAGGGGCGAGAGCCCCGCGAGACCCAGGCCGATCGAGCTGTCGATCACCGGCCTGGCGGCGACATAGGTCACCTCGAAGCCCGGGGAACCGGGCTCCATCGCCGCCCGCCGCAGCACCTCCATGGGACCGGCCACGTCGAGCAGCAGGGTGCGCGGCGGCAGGACGACAAGGACGGGAATGACGGCGGGCGACGGGTCGGTCATGCGGCTTCGAGAGCCTCTTCGACGGTGGCGATGCGGGCGAAGCGCTCGTGCAGCACCAGTTCGGTGCGGGCCTTGATCTCGTCGACGGTGAAGACCCGGCCGTGACGGTCGGTCATGTCGAAGGTCAGGGTCGCCTCGGTGACGTAGTCGACGGCGAAACCCAGGTCCGAGGCGTGCCGCGTCGTCGTCTCGCAGCACTGCTCGGTGCGGATGCCGCTGACGATGATCCTGCCGATGCGGTTCTGGATCAGCCAGACCAGAAGGCCCGTGCCCACCAGGGCGCTGTGGCTGGGCTTGTGGAAGGTGACGTCGGGCGCCAGCGACAGGCCCTCCACCGTACGCACATGCCCCGAGGCCAGGCTGAAGATCCCCTCGGCCTCGACATGCAGGATCTGCACGACCGGCACGCCCTTGGCCCGCGCGCCGTCGATCAGCGCCTGCTGGCGCTCCAGATAGGCGCCGGCGATCGCCGGATCCCAAGAGGCGCGCTGGCGAAAGGAATCCTGGGCGTCGACGACGATCAGGGCGGTTGCAGCGGACATTCTCTGTAGCTCCGTGGCGATGAAGATGCCGCAGGCTAGGAGCTGCTTTCAAGGCAAGTAAGGAAGCGACCGGACGAAGACCGGACAGAAAACGACATTGAATCTTCCCTCCCCCTTGATGGGGGAGGGCCAGGGGTGGGGGTGGCTACGGCGTTGAACGCCGCACAGATCGCCGGCTCAGCAGTCACCCCATCCCCGCCCTTCCCCCATCGAGGGGGAAGGGAGAAGTCAGCGACAGGTCGCTAAGCCCCCCCCCCTCAATCCTCCGCACCCGGAAACTGAAATTTCAGGTCGCTTTTTCGGACCATCGGGCGTAGAGGAGCCGCCTCGAAGGTTCCCGTCATGTCCATGTCCGCTGCTCCGGCCGCACCGCCGGCGCCTGTCCACAGTTCCCGCGCGCTCTACGTCCTGCTGCTGGTGGTGTTCATCAACCTGGTGGGCTTCGGGCTTGTGATCCCGCTGCTGCCCTTCTACGCCAAGGCGCTGAACGCCAGCCCCTGGCAGGTGACGGCGCTGTTCTCGGCCTATTCGCTGGGCCAGTTCCTGGCCGAGCCGTTCTGGGGCCGGCTGTCCGATCGCATCGGCCGTCGGCCGGTGCTGATCGTCACCATCCTGGCCAACACCGCCGCGTACGTCGCCCTGGCCTTCGCACCGACCATCGCCGCGGCCTTCGTCATCCGTTTCCTCAGCGGCGCGGCCAGCGGCAACATCTCGACGATCCAGGGCTACATGGCCGACGTCACCCCGCCCGAGAAGCGGGCCGCGCGCATGGGCCTGCTGGGCAGCGCCTTCGGGGCCGGCTTCGTGGTCGGCCCGGCCCTGGGCGGCCTGCTGGCCCATCCGGACGCCGGCCGCCTGGGCTTCCAGCTGCCGCTGCTGGTGGCAGCGGGCCTGGCGGCGACCGCGGCCCTGGGCGTCTTCCTGTTCGTGGTCGAGAGCCGCGCGCCCCGCAAGGACGCCCCGCCCCCACCGCCCCGTCGCGAGGCCCTGAAGGCCGCCTTCGCCCATCCGGTGCTGTCGCGGGTGGTGATGGTCACCTTCGTCTCCACCGCCGCCTTCTCGGGCATGGAGGCGACCTTCGGCCTGTGGAGCCAGGCGCGGTTCGACTGGACGCCCCAGCAGGTGGGCCTGTGCTTCGCCGTCATCGGCGTGGTGGCCTCGCTGGGCCAGGGCGTTCTGACCGGGCGCCTGGCCCGCCGCTTCGGCGAGCCCAAGGTGCTGACCACGGGTCTGGCGATCATCTGCGTCTCGATGGCGGCGACGCCGTTCGTGCCCAGCGCCGCTTTCGTGCCGCTGTTCGTGGGCTTCACCGCCTTTGGCCAGTCGCTGGTGTTCCCCTGCATCGCCGCGCTGATCTCGCGCGCCACCCCGCCCGACCAGCAGGGCGCGATGCTGGGCCTCAACATGGCCAGCGGCTCGCTCGCCCGGATGAGCGGCCCGATGATCGCCGGTCCGCTGTTCGGCCTGGCCACCGGCGCGCCCTACTGGATGGGGTCGCTGCTGACGGTGCCGGCCGTGATTCTCGCCATCACCGTCGGCCGCCGCGCCAAGGCCGCGCCCTGAGCCACAGGGCTTTAGGACTTAAGAGTCCGCCAGGCCTTGCTTTTCTCCCGGGGCTCCAGTATTCACCCCGCCTTTCCGGAACCGCCTGGCCAATTTGGCATGCCATGGCGGTTCGTCTCGCTATCCAGAGGACGGGGCCGTTAAACGCTCCGACGCGAAATGCCTAAGTTGAAGACGAAGTCGGGCGCCAAAAAGCGCTTCAAGATCACCGCCACGGGCAAGCTGAAGGCCGGCGTCGCCGGCAAGCGCCACCGCCTGATCGGCCACAACGGCAAGTACATCCGCCAAAACCGCGGCACGAAGGTGATGAGCGAGGCTGACGCCAAGACCATCCGTTCGTACCTGCCCTACGGCCTGTAAGAGGAGCGCTGACACATGGCTCGCGTTAAACGTGGCGTCGTCGCTCACGCCAAGCACAAGAAGGTTCTGGAGCAGGCCAAGGGCTTCTACGGCCGCCGCAAGAACACCATCCGTACGGCCAAGGCCGCGGTCGACAAGGCCGGTCAGTACGCCTACCGCGACCGCAAGGTGCGCAAGCGCGCCTTCCGTTCGCTGTGGATCCAGCGCATCAACGCCGGCGCCCGCACCGAAGGCTTCACCTACTCGCAATTCATCCACGGCCTGGATGTCGCGGGTATCGTGATCGACCGTAAGGTCCTGGCGGACATCGCCGGCAACGACGCCGTTGCGTTCAAGGCCATCGCCGACAAGGTCCGCGCTGCCCTGGCCTAAGGACATCTGAGCCTCACCGCTCACCTATCCTTTGAAAAGCCCTTCGGCGCGAGCCGAAGGGCTTTTTGCTGCGCGCTCGACAGCCCAAGACTATCGGTAGGGTTTCGCCGATAGAGAACACCACCTAGACAGCTCCTGACGCCCGCCAGGCGGGCGATGGAGGGAACAATGAACATCCGCAAGACGATCGCCGCCATGGCGGTTCTCGCCCTGGCTTCGATCACGGTGACGACCGCCGCGGCCCAGACGCCCGCAGCGCCAAAGGCTCAGCCCGAGGCGCGCCCCTTCCCCAACCGCAACGGCCCCCTGTCGGGCATGGCGCTGTTCATCCCCGACGCCCAGGTGGTCGAGTTCCACAAGCCGCCGCACGAGTCGCCGCGCGTCTCGATCCTGCACGAGGTGAAGGTCGGCGAAGTCATCGCCCTGAAGGTGACCTTCATCGGACCTCAGTTGGACGCCGCCAAGGAAGCCGACGTCACATTCGACATCGATTTCGTCGGGCCCGACGGCAAGGCGCTGTCCGGTGGTTCGCTGAAGGGACTGAAGGTGATCAAGGGCCCTGTCTCGGCCCCCAACGCCGTTTTCGACAACACCAGCGTGGTGCCGAAAATCAGCTTCGACGCCAGCGACGCCAAGGGCCTCTACAAGGCCGTGGTCGTCCTGCACGACAACATCGCCAATCGCGACCTGTCGATGACGGCCGAGATCACGCTGCAATGAGCCAAAACCCCATCAACGCCAGTGACGAACGCGCTTCGTATCGCTAGACCGACACCCGTCATGACCGATCTCAACACCCTCGAAGCCGAGGTGCTGGCCCAGGTGGCCGCCGCCGGCGATCTCCAAGCGCTCGACGCCGTCCGCGTGGCGGCCGTCGGCAAGACCGGCTCGATCTCGGGCCTGCTCAAGACCCTGGGCGCGATGAGCCCCGACGAGCGCAAGGAACGCGGCGCGGCGATCAACGCCCTGCGCGACCGCGTGCAGGCGGCCATCACCGAGAAGAAGGCTTCGCTAGAAGCCGCCGAACTCGACGCGCGCCTGGCCCGCGAGACCCTCGACCTCACCCTGCCCGGCCCCTATCGCCGCAAGGGATCCGTCCACCCGACCATGCAGGTCATGGACGAGATGGTCTCGATCTTCGCCGACATGGGCTTCGCCGTCGCCGAAGGTCCGGACATCGAGGACGACTTCCACAACTTCACGGCCCTGAACTTCCCCGAGAAGCACCCGGCCCGCGAAATGCACGACACCTTCTTCTTCGAACCGAAGGAAACGGGTGAACGCATGCTGCTGCGCACGCACACCAGCCCCGTGCAGGTGCGCACCATGGTTTCGCAGAAGCCGCCGATCCGCATCATCGCGCCGGGCCGCACCTATCGCTGCGACAGCGACGCCACCCACACGCCGATGTTCCACCAGGTCGAGGGCCTGGTGATCGACAAGGGCATCCACATGGGCCACCTGAAGTGGACCCTGGAAACCTTCATCGCCCGGTTCTTCGAGACCGACGCGGTGACGACGCAGTTCCGGCCGCACCACTTCCCGTTCACCGAGCCGTCGGCCGAGATGGACGTGCAGTGCGACCGCTCGGGCGGTGAGATCAAGATCGGCCAGGGCTCGAGCTGGCTCGAGATCCTGGGCTGCGGCATGGTCCACCCGAACGTGCTGCGCGCCTGCGGCATCGATCCGGACGAGTACCAGGGCTTCGCCTTCGGCATGGGCGTCGATCGCCTGGGGATGCTGAAGTACGGCATGCCCGACCTGCGCGACATGTTCGCCTCGGACAGCCGCTGGCTCGCCCACTACGGCTTCTCGGGCTTCGCGGCGCCGAACTCGGCCAGCGGCCTGAGCTGACGAATCCTTCCGGAGCGACGGCGCAGTCGCCTCGCTCCGGGCACGCCTTTCCACCCAGCTCCTCCCTCGCGGCGGGGCCTGGAGATCCAGAACGATGAAATTCACCCTGTCCTGGCTCAAGGACCACCTAGACACCGAAGCGACCGCCGCCGAGGTGGTGGCCGCCATGACCATGGCCGGCCTCGAGGTCGAGCACGTCACCGACCCGGCCGCCAAGCTGGCCGCCTTCAGCGTCGCCAAGATCGTCGAGGCCGTTCAGCACCCGAACGCCGACCGCCTGCGCGTCTGCCAGGTCGACACCGTCGACGGCCGCAAGGAGATCGTCTGCGGCGCGCCCAACGCCCGCGTCGGCCTGACCACCATCTACGCCCCGATCGGCGCCTATGTGCCGGGTCTGGGCGTCACCCTGGTCGAAAAGCCGGTCCGCGGCGTCGTCTCCAACGGCATGCTGTGCTCGGGCTCGGAACTCGAAGCCGACGACGGTTCGGAAGGCATTCTTGAGCTGTCCGACGACCTCGCAGTCGGCACGGCCGCCGCCGTGGCGCTGGGCCTGGAAGCCGTCATCGACTTCGAAGTGACCCCCAACCGCCCCGACTGGCTGGGCGTCGCCGGCATCGCCCGCGACCTGGCCGCCGCGGGCCTGGGCAAGCTGAAGGACCTGTCGATCGCCCCGGTCCCGGGGACCTTCCCCTGCCCGATCACGGTCGCGGTGGATGGCGAAGCCTGCCCGGTGTTCTCGGGCCGCCTGATCAAGGGCGTCAAGAACGGCCCCTCGCCCAAGTGGCTGCAGGACCGCCTGAAGGCCATCGGCATCAACCCGAAGTCGGCCCTGGTCGACATCACCAACTACGTCTCCTACGACCGCGCCCGGCCGCTGCACGTCTATGACGCGGCCCTGCTGTCGGGGTCGAAGATCGTGTCGCGCTTCGGCCACCACGGCGTCCATGGCGACGAGCACCTGATCGCGCTGGACGGCAAGACCTACGAGCTGACCCCGGCCATGAGCGTCATCGCCGACGCCGATGGCGAGCGGCCGATCGGCATCGGCGGCGTCATGGGCGGCGAGAGCACCGGCTGCTCGGAAGCCACCGTCGACGTGTTCCTGGAAAGCGCCTGGTTCGAGCCGATCCGCATCGCCCAGACGGGCCGCGACACCGGCATCAACAGCGACGCCCAGTACCGCTTCGCCCGCACGGTCGACACCGGCTCGGTCGTTCCGGGCCTGGAGCTGGGCACGAAGCTGATCCTGGAACTGTGCGGCGGCGAGGCCTCGGACGTGTTCGTGGCCGGCGAGGCTCCGGCCGCGCCGGGTCCGATCCTGTTCGACCCGGCCTATGTGCAGGGTCTGTCGGGCCTGGACATCGCGCCCGAGAAGAGCCTGTCGATCCTGCAGGCCCTGGGCTTCAAGATCGAGCCGCCCAAGGACGTGCCGGTCGCCGAGTTCGCCACCCATGCCGAAAGCGTGGTCTGCGTGACCCCGCCGACCTTCCGTCGCGACGTGCACGGCAAGGCCGACCTAGTGGAGGAAGTGGCCCGCATCGCCGGCTTCGCCGCCCTGCCCTCGACGCCCCTGCCTGAAGTTCCGCGCGCCGTCGGCGGCGTGCTGACCGCCCGCCAGGCCCGCGCCCGCACCGCCCGTCGCGCCCTGGCCGCGGCCGGCTACGCCGAGGCCGTCACCTGGAGCTTCACCAGCCGCGCCACCGCCCAACTGTTCGGCGGCGGCGCCGCCGAGCTGGTGCTGGCCAATCCGATCGCCTCGGAACTGGACTGCATGCGCCCCTCGGTGCTGCCCAACCTGATCGAGGCGGCCGGCCGCAACGCCCGCCACGGCTTCGCCGACGTCGCCCTGTTCGAGGTCGGCCCGGTGTTCCTGAGCGACGGTCCCAAGGACCAGCGCACGGTCGTCGCCGGCATCCTGGCCCCGCGCCCGCCGCGCGCCTGGGACAAGCGCCCGGCCGAGGACGTGTTCGCGATCAAGGCCGACCTCCTCAACCTGCTGGAAGAGATCGGCGCGCCGGTGGCTTCGCTGCAGACCGCGCAAGGCTCGGCCTCGTCGTGGTGGCACCCCGGCCGCTCGGCCCGCCTGCAGCTGGGCCCCAAGGCCGTCGTCGCCGAGTTCGGCGAGCTGCACCCGGCGGTGCTGAAGGCGCTGGACGTGGCCGGCCCGGTCTACGGCTTCGAGATCGTCCTGGAGGCGATCCCCGAGCCGAAGAAGAAGGCCGTCAAGACCAAGGCGGCGTTCACGCCGTCGGCCCTGATGCCGCTGACCCGCGACTTCGCCTTCGTGGCCGACAAGGCCAAGGCGGCCGGCGACCTGGTGAAGGCCGCGGCCGGCGCCGACAAGGCCCTGATCGCCTCGGCCCGCGTCTTCGACGTCTACGAGGGCCCCGGCGTGCCGGAAGGCTCCAAGTCGGTGGCCATCGAGGTGCTGGTCCAGCCGCGCGAGGCCACCCTGACCGACGCCGAGATCGAGGCCCTGTCGGCCAAGGTCGTCGCCGCGGTCGAGAAGGCGGGCGGCAAGCTTCGCGCCTAGGCTTGAAGCTTCAATACTGAACGCCATGTGAGGGGCGAAGGTGATGCTGCGCTGCATCCACCTTCGCCCCTTTCGCGTTTCAGGCCCCATGAGCGACGACCTCTTCAGCCACAACCCCGCCAAGAGCCGCTACGAGCTGGAGGTCGACGGCCTGATCGCCTTCGCCGACTACCAGCGCAGCGGCCATCGTCTGGTCATCCCGCATGTGGAGGCCGATCCCGCCCTGCGCGGCACGGGCGCCGCCGGACGCCTGATGACCAAGGTCGCCGAGGTGGCCCGGGCCGAGGGCATGCGCATCACGCCGCTGTGCTCCTACGCCGCCGCCTGGCTCAAGCGGAACGATCCCGAGTTGATCGCCTGACGCTTCCGACAGGCGGATAATCCGGGAACAGCGGGCCGAACACCGGTCACCCGGCGTTTGCAACGCAGCAAAGCCCTTGGCGAGCGTGCGGCTACTCGTGCTAGAACTTTCGCGACGGTCCAGCGCGCCCTGCCGGGAGCCTGCCCGACCGTGAGCGAAGGCTTGTATTTTCATGGTTGATATCAAGACGGTCGGCGTTATCGGCGCCGGCCAGATGGGTTCGGGCATCGCCCATGTCTGCGCGCTGGGCGGCTACGATGTCCGGCTGCACGACGTTTCGCGCGAGCGCATCGACGCCGGCATCGCGCTGATCGGCAAGAACCTCGCCCGCCAGGTGAGCCGTAACGTGATCGACCAGGGCGCGGCCGACGCCGCCCTGGCCCGCATCTCCGCCGCCGAAGCCGTCGAGGCGATCGGCCAGACGGACCTGGCCATCGAGGCCGCCACCGAGAACGAAGAGGTCAAGAAGGCCATCTTCCGCAGCCTGCAGCCGCACCTGAAGCCCGACACGCTGCTGGCCTCGAACACCTCGTCGATCTCGATCACCCGCCTGGCCTCGACCACCGATCGCCCCGAGCGGTTCATCGGCCTGCACTTCATGAACCCCGTGCCGCTGATGAAGCTGGTCGAGATCATCCGCGGCATCGCCACCGACGTGCCGACCTACGAGACGGCCGTGGCCTTCGCCAAGTCGCTGGGCAAGATCACCAGCAACGCCGAAGACTTCCCCGCCTTCATCGTCAACCGCGTACTGGTGCCGATGATCAATGAGGCGATCTACACGCTGTACGAAGGCGTCGGCACCGTCGAGGCCATCGACACCGCCATGAAGCTGGGCGCCAACCATCCGATGGGCCCGCTGGAACTGGGCGACTTCATCGGCCTGGACACCGTGCTGAGCATCATGAACGTGCTCTACGAAGGCCTCGCCGACAGCAAGTACCGCCCCTGCCCGCTTCTGGTGAAGTACGTCGAGGCTGGCTGGCTGGGCAAGAAGACCGGCCGCGGCTTCTACGACTACCGCGGCGAGGTTCCGGTCCCGACGCGCTGAGGCGTCACCAGACGACCTGAACACCCCACTCGGCGCAGGCTTCGGTAAGAGCGGCGTCGGCGGTAATGAGGCCGAGCCCCCGCGTCTCGGCCTGAGCCGCTATGATCCGGTCCCAAGGATCGCGATGGGCCTCGCCAAACCGGGCCGCCGCCAGAGAGTCGGCGGCTTCCATGCTCAGCCATTCGAAGCCGAGCGAAGGCACGAAGTCGAGCAGGTCCGAAGGCAGCCTGTAGAGCAGCCCATCCCTGCCGCGCTTGTACTCGACCTCGTAGAGGCTGACGGCGCTGACGAACGATTGAGAGCTGCCGCTCCTGATGCAGTCACGGGCGCGTGGGGAAAGCCGCTCCGGCACGGCCAGCCACCAGACGAGGGCGTGAGTGTCGAGCAGATAGCTCATTTCACCGACGGCGGCGGCCGATAGAAGGTGTCCTCGTCGTGGGACTCCGCCAGTTCGCCGAACTCAGGGTCGGGATGGAAGAACACGTCGGGGTCGTCCATCGGCCCCAGGTGCGCCAAGGCCCCAGGGACGCGATCCTTCCGCACCGGCGTCTCTATACGCCGCGCTTCCGCGACAACCTTTCCATCCAGCACGAGTTGCACGACATCGTGGCTATCGAGGAGCGCAACAAGCTTCTCGAGTTCTGGCTGTCCGCGTATTTCGACCCGGATCGTCATGCGCCGAGCTTAACACGGAACACAACCAGAACAAGACCTACCCCGCCCCCAGCGCCACGGCCGTGTGATAGACGACGAAGGCCGCCAGGTAGGCTAGGCCGACCATGTAGACGAACATCACCGTCGGCCAGATCCAGCTGTTGGTCTCGCGCTTGACCACGCCCAGGGTGGGCAGGCACTGCGGCGCGAACACGTACCAGGCCAGGAAGGCCAGGGCGGTGGCCAGCGACCACTGCTGCGACAGCAGGGTGCTCAGCGCGTCGTGGGAGTCGGCGTCGCCGCCCACGGCGTAGACCGTGCCCAGCACCGCCACGGCGACCTCACGGGCGGCCATGCCCGGGATCAGGGCCACGGTCATCTGCCAGTTGAAGCCGATGGGCTCCATGACCGGCGCGATGAACTTACCCAGGCGTCCGGCGATGCTGTAGTCGATGGCCGGCCCCGTCGCGCCCTCGGGCGGATAGGGGAAGGTCGACAGCACCCACACCAGAACCATCAGCGGCAGGATGATGCGGCCGGCGCGGTTCATGAAGATCTTGGCGCGGGTCCACAGGTTCAGCGCGACGTTGCGCGGCTCGGGCCAGCGATAGGTCGGCAGTTCCATCATCAGCGGCTCGGCCGCGCCGCGCCAGAAGATGCGGCGGATGATGGCCGAGACCAGCAGGGCGAAGACGATGCCGGTCGCAAACAGGCCGAACATCACCAGACCCTGAAGGTTGAAGAGGCCCCAGACCTTCTCACGTGGCACGAAGGCGCCGATGATCAGGGTGTAGACCGGCAGGCGCGCCGAGCAGGTCATCAGCGGCGCGATCAGGATGGTGGTCAGGCGGTCGCGCTTGTTGTCGATCACCCGCGTGGACATGATCCCTGGGATGGCGCAGGCGAAGCTCGACAGCAGCGGGATGAACGCCCGCCCGTGCAGGCCGGCCACACCCATCAGCTTGTCCAGCAGGAAGGCCGCGCGGGTCATGTAGCCGCTGTCTTCCAGGATCAGGATGAAGAAGAACAGCACCAGGATCTGGGGCAGGAACACCAGCACGCTGCCCACACCGGCGATCAGGCCGTCGGCGATGAAGCTGGCCAGCAGGCCTTCGGGCAGATGCTCCGAAACCAGGCCCGCCAGAGCCGCGAAGCCGGCGTCGATGGCGTCGGCCGGCACGGTCGCCCAGGCGAACACCGACTGGAACACGGTGAACATCAGGGCGGCCAGGATCAGCAGGCCGGCCACCGGATGCAGCAGCACCGCGTCGATCTTGCCGGTGACGGTGTCGGGACGCTCGGGCGGGCGCACGCAATCGCGATAGATGCGCTGGGCCTCGGCGTGGGCGGCGCGGATCTCGCCCGCACTCGGCTCGCGCCAGGTGTTGTCGCCGACGTTCGAGTGGGTCAGCGTCAGGGTGTCGACCTGGGTCAGCAGTTCGTCGAGGCCGCGCTTGCGGGTCGCCACCGTGGTGACGATCGGCGCGCCGATCTCACGGCTCAGCTGTTCGAGATCGATGCGCAGCCCTTGGCGCTGGGCGATGTCGAACATGTTGAGAGCCAGCACGAACGGGCGGCCCACCTGCTTGAGCTCCAGCACCAGGCGCAGCACCAGGCGCAGGTTGGTGGCGTCGGCCACGCAGACCAGCACGTCCGGCGCGGTCTCGCCCGACAGGCGGCCCAGCACGGCGTCGCGGGTGACCACTTCGTCCGGACTGCGGGCGCGTAAGGAATAGGTGCCCGGCAGGTCGAGGACGCGGATCGTCCGGCCGCCCGGGGTGACCAGCTGGCCTTCCTTGCGCTCGACGGTGACGCCGGCGTAGTTGGCGACCTTCTGGCGGGCCCCGGTCAGGGCGTTGAACAGCGCGGTCTTGCCGGAATTCGGATTGCCGACCAGCGCGATGCGCGCGGGCCGGATAGCGGTGTCGGTCAAAGCGTCTATCCGTCGAACTGAACGGTCACGGCGCGCGCCTCGCGGCGGCGCAGGGCCACGCGGGTGTCGTCCACCCGCACGGCGATGGGATCACGGCCGAACAGGCCTTCCTGCAGGATCTCGATGCGCGCGCCCTCGACGAAGCCCATTTCCAGCAGGCGGCGCTCCAACTCGTCGGAGGCCACGGCCTCGGCCACGCCGGTGTCGCCCCGCACGGCGACGATCACGCCCGTCTCGCCGCGCGAGGCCGTGCTCAGGGCGCGGGTCGGCGCGTCGGAGGCAATGGCGTCATCGGCGGTGAGGACGGCGTCGGACATTCTTGGGCCTCGCGGCGAAAAGTTGCGAACGATTATCAGCCCCAACCGCCACTGTCGACGAAAGATGCCCCGTTCGAACGCCGGTCGCGGAAAAAATTAACAGAGATGGCGCGGCGTAATAGCCCAGCCGCGTTAATCTATTCGACTCAAGGCCGCTCCGGTTGCATTAATTTTTGCAAGCGATTCGTAGGGACCCGAAATGCGAAGGCTCAAGCTGGCTCTGCTGACCGGCGCCTATCTTTGCCTGGCTCTTATCGTCTCCCTGCTGCTGTGGCGCATGGGAGCGACGCCGGCCGTCGGCCTGTCGGCCTTCATCGGTTCCCTGGCTCTGTGCTTCGCCTTCCACGGCATCGTCAGCAGCCTGTTCGACAACGCCCAGCTGAAGCTGGACATCGAGACCGTGCGCGAGGCCCACGGCATTCTGGTCGAGCAGATCGAGAAGATCGACGCCCGCATGACCAGCCTCGTGGAAAGCGTCGCCGAGGACGCCGAGAAGCGCTCGGCCGAACTGACCAGCGAGGTCCACCAGCTCGAAGACCTGATGCAGCGCATGAGCGAGCGCCTGGAAAGCCAGCTGACCCACCAGGTCGCGGCCGCCCGTCACGACCTGCGCGGCCGCGGCGCCGCCGCCCCGGTCAACGCCGTGCTGGAAGCTGTGCAGGACGCGCTCGCCGAGAACCGCGTCGACCTCTACCTGCAACCGGTCGTCAGCCTGCCTCAGCGCCGCACCGTCTTCTACGAAAGCTTCTCGCGGCTGCGCGACGAGACCGGCCGCGTGATGATGCCGGCCGAGTACCTGGCCGTGGCCGAACCCGAGGGCCTGATGACGGCCGTCGACAACCTGCTGCTGTTCCGTTGCGTGCAGATCGTGCGCCGCCTGGCCAAGCAGGACCGCAAGGTCGGCATCTTCTGCAACATCTCGCTGGCCAGCCTGTCGGACGAGACCTTCTTCCCGCAGTTCCTCGAGTTCCTGCAGGGCAATAAGGACCTGGCCGGCTCGCTGATCTTCGAACTGGGCCAGGCCGCCTTCAACCAGCGCGGTCCGGTCGAGGCCCGCCACATGGCCCGCCTGGCCAGCCTGGGCTTCCAGTTCAGCCTCGACAAGGTCGTGGACCTGGATCTCGACTTCCAGGATCTGGCCCGCGCCGACGTCAAGTTCGTCAAGGTCGGCGCCCAGCTGATCCTCGAGCAACTGGAAGAGCAGGACGGCAAGCTGGTGCTGAGCTCGCTGCCCGACCTCAACGCCGCCGACTTCGCCGCCCTGATGCGCCGCTACGGCGTGGAGGTGATCGCCGAGAAGGTCGAAGGCGAGCGCCAGATCGCCGAGATCCTCGATCTCGACATCGGCTACGGCCAGGGCCACCTGTTCGGCGAGCCGCGGGCCATCCGCGACGCCGTCCTGGCCGAGACCGATCCGCCGGCCGACTTCGTCCAGGCCCCGCTGCGCCGCCGCGCCGCCAACTGGTAGGCCTCTTTCAATACGGACCGTAGACCGCCGCCGGGGCCCGCCTCGGCGGCGGTTTTCGTTTTGACCGCAAGCATCGGAATGACGCGGGCGGTCGACGGCGCGATCCTGCCGGCAGATCCGAAAGGAGCCCGACATGACCACCGCCTATCAGACCGACGACGAGCGCTGGACCGCCATCGAGCGCCGCGACCGAGCCGCCGACAGCGCCTTCTTCTGCGGCGTGCGCACCACCGGCGTCTATTGCCGGCCCAGCTGCGCCGGCCGTCCGCTGCGAAAGAACGTCACCTTCCACGACACCCGCGAGGCGGCTCGCGCCGCCGGCCTTCGCCCCTGCCTGCGCTGCCGCCCGGACGAGCCGATCGAGTCCCTGGCTTACGGTTTCGGCCAAACGCCTCTGGGCCTGGCCCTGGCGGCGACGTCGCAGGCGGGCCTGGCGCTGCTGATCCTGGGCGACGACCGTGCGGCGATGGCCGAAGACATGGCTGCCCGCTTCCCCCGCGCCCGTCTGGTCGAGGACGACGCAAGCGCCGCCCCTGCCCTGGCCGCCCTGACCTCGGCGATCGAAAGCGGCGTGGGCGCGACCCTCGCCCTCGACGAGCGGGGCAGCGAGTTGCAACGCGCCGTCTGGAAGGCGTTGCGCGACATCCCCGCCGGGACCACCGCTTCTTACGCCCAGATCGCGCGCACCATCGGCCGGCCGCAAGCCGTGCGCGCCGTAGCCCAGGCCTGCGGCGCCAACCCGCTGGCCGTGCTGACGCCCTGCCATCGCGTGGTGCGCTCGGACGGCGGCCTTTCCGGCTATCGCTGGGGCGTGGAGCGCAAGCGCGCGCTGCTGGACCGGGAGCGCGCGGCTTGAACCTGGACTGGAGCCGCATGGCCGCCGAACTCGACGCGCGGGGCTGGGCCCTGACCGGCCCGGTCC
Source organism: Caulobacter endophyticus (assembly GCF_029543245.1). GTDB lineage: Bacteria > Pseudomonadota > Alphaproteobacteria > Caulobacterales > Caulobacteraceae > Caulobacter > Caulobacter endophyticus_A. The sequence goes on along the minus strand of NZ_JARQWV010000002.1, from coordinate 250,602 downwards.
TGACGCCGGAGACCTGCGCCAGGATCGCGGGCCTCTATCCGCAGGAGCCCCCGTTCCGCAGCCGCGTGGTCATGGCCCGCCACGGCTTCGGGCGCGGCGAGTACAAGTACTTCGCCTACCCCCTGCCCGAGGTTGTGCAGAAGCTGCGGGCCGGCCTCTATCCGCCGCTGGCCGGCGTCGCCAATGCGTGGATGGACCGGCTGGGCGAGGAGCGGCGCTTTCCCGAAACCCTGGACGGCATGCTGGAGCGCTGCCACGCGGCGGGCCAGGCGAGGCCGACGCCCCTGCTGCTGACCTACGGCCCCGGCGACTACAACTGCCTGCACCAGGACCTCTACGGCGAGCATGTGTTCCCGCTGCAGGCCGCCTTCCTTCTCGACCAGCCGAGCCGCGATTTCGAAGGCGGCGAGTTCGTCATCGTCGAGCAGCGGCCGCGCCAGCAGTCGGCCGCCCAGGTCGTGCCGCTGGCCCAGGGCGAGGGCGTGATCTTCGCCGTACGCGAACGTCCGGCCGAGGGAACGCGCGGCGTCCATCGCCGCATGCTGCGCCACGGCGTCAGCGAGGTGCGAAGCGGAACCCGCCGCACACTGGGCGTGATCTTCCACGACGCGACCTGACGCCAATACGAGAACGGCCCCGGAGTTTCCTCCGGGGCCATCCTGCTGGATCAGGTCTGTTCGACGCTTACCAGGCGAAGCCGAAGCTGCCGCCGCTCATCACGTCGCGGCCGGTGGCCGAGAAACCGACGTTGAAGCTGGCTGCGCGGCTGCTGTGGGTGTAGCCCGCCGCGATGGCGGCCTGGCCGCGGTAGCCGCCGACGGCCAGCGACAGGCGGTTGGTCAGGCCGGCGTTGGCGCCGGCGTTGTTGCCGGCCATCATCGCCATGGCCGAACTCATCGCGCCGACGCCGTCGAGGCGCGCCGAGACGTTCTTCAGGCGGTTGTCGAACTGGCTGGTGAAGCTGTCCACGCGCCAGTCGGTGTAGGCGTTGGCCGAGGCCAGGGTCTGGGCGGCCTTGGTGTCGGTGTAGCTGTTGGCAGACGTCAGGGTCTGGGCCGAACGGGTGTCGGCATAGGCGTTGGCGGTCGTCACGGCCTGGACGCCGACGGCGTCGGCATAGGTGTTGGCCGTCGACAGCAGCCCCGAAGTCGCCGACTCCAACTGGCCGACCGTGGCCGCGTCGGTGGCGTTCACGCCATCGGCGAGGTTGGTGATGCGGCGGGTCTGGGTAGCCGAGCCGACCGAGACCACGTTGGCTTCAGTGGCGGTCGAACCGTAGCCGATGGCGACGCTGTTGGTCCCCGAGGCCGAGGCGTTGGCGCCGATCACGGTGCTGCGCGAGCCCGAGGCCGACGAACTGTTGCCGACCACGGTGGCGTAGTCGCCGCTGGCCGAACCGTGCGAGCCGATCTGGATCGAATACTGGCCGCTGGCGTCGGCGTCGTGACCGATGGCGAGGGCGTGCGACCCGCTGGCCACGGCGTCCTGGCCGTAGGCGTTCGAGTAGGAGCCGCTGGCGGTGGCGCCGTTGCCGACGGCCGTGGCCAGGCCGCCGTTAGCCGTGGCCGTGCCGTCGTTGCTGACGGCGGTTTGAGCAAAGGCGCCTTGAGCGGCGAAGAAAGAAGCAACAACGGCCGAGCAGAACAGAGCCGACTTCATCGAAACATTACGCACTATACTAAACTCACTTACTCGATCAGGCGCGGAAACATTCCGAGCCCCCCTTGCGGCGATGAAGTAGTGCCTATGTATTATCGTACAGTTAAGCTCAAAATTACTAAAAACTATGAATAAATATAACATCGTTACAAGCAAATGCACGGAGTCAGGAAGTCGACAATTAAGAAGTCGACAACACCTGTTGATAGGTCGAGACAACGCCACCATATGAGGCGTCGCGCCGGCCCGGCGCGCGGCCTCCCCGGCCGCCATTGACGCTCCTGCTTTCGACCGGTACCCGCCCAATCCATGATCGACTTTCCCGCCGGCCTTTCGACCCTGACCGACCGCTACGACGTGGTGCTCTGCGACGTCTGGGGCGTCATCCACAACGGGGTTCGCAACTTCCCCGAAGCCTGCGAGGCGCTGGAGCGCTTCAACGCCGACCATGGCCCGGTGGTGCTGATCTCGAACGCCCCGCGCCCCTCGCAGGACGTGCTGGCCCAGCTGGACGGCCTGAAGGTTCAGCGTTCGGCCTGGAGCGCCTTCGTCACCAGCGGCGACGCCACCCGCTCGCTGCTGGCCGAGCGCGCGCCCGGCAAGGTCTGGAAGGTCGGTCCTGCCCGTGACGAGCCGCTCTATGCCGGGCTCGGACTGGACGACGGCGGCTGCGAAGACGCCGACTTCATTTGCTGCACCGGCCTGTTCGACGACGAGAGTGAGACGGCCGAGGACTATCGCGACCGCCTGAAGGTGGCCGCCGACCGCGGCCTGCTGTTCATCTGCGCCAACCCCGACCGCGTGGTGCAGCGCGGCGACAAGCTGATCTACTGCGCCGGCGCCCTGGCCGACCTCTATGAGGAGCTCGGCGGCGAGGTGGTGATGGCCGGCAAGCCGTTCGCGGCGATCTACGACCTGGCCCTGGCCGAAGCCGAGCGCCTGAAGGGCGGCCCCGTCGACCGCTCGCGGGTGCTGTGCATCGGCGACGGGATCATCACTGACGTTCTGGGCGCCGAGAACCAGAAACTGGCCTGCCTGTTCGTGGCCAAGGGCATCCATGGTGACAAGGCTCTGGGCCCGGACGGCCTGCTGGCCCCCGAGGCCGTGGCCAAGCTGCTGGCCGCCGAAAGCGTCGGCGCCACGCACGCCATCGCCGATCTGGTCTGGTGAAGACCGGTCGAACGGCTACAAAGCCTGTCCAAGATCAATAAGAACGCAGGATCGGGGATCGCATGGGTCTCTTTCTCGAGGACTTGAGCGTCGGCCAGGCGGCCGAGTTCAGCCGCACGGTGGGCGAAGCCGACATCCAGGCCTTCGCCGACGTCACCGGTGACACCAATCCCGTCCACCTCGACGCCGACTACGCCGCCACGACCAGCTTCGGCGAGCGCATCGCCCACGGCATGCTGTCGGCCGGCTATATCTCGGCGGCGCTGGGCACCACCCTGCCCGGGCCGGGCGCGGTCTATCTCTCGCAGTCGCTGAACTTCAAGCGGCCGGTGCGCATCGGCGACACGGTGGTGGTCAAGGTGGCGGTCACCGCCATCGACGAGGCCAAGGGCCGCGTGACCCTGTCGACCACCTGCATCGTCGGCAAGAAGGCCGTGGTCGACGGCGAGGCCGTGGTGCTGGTTCCGAAGAAGGGCGCCTGAGCATGGATCCGCGCGTGCGCCTGAAGATCGTCCACGGCTGGAAGGACGTCGCCCCCGAGGAGAAGGGCGCGGCCGTCGCACTGGGCAATTTCGACGGCGTCCATCGCGGCCACCAGCAGGTGATCGCCGAGGCCGCCAAGGCCGCGCGCGAACTGAAAGTCCCGCTGGGCGTGGTCACCTTCGACCCGCACCCCCGACGCCTGTTTCGCCCCACCGAGCCGGCCTTCCGGCTGATGACCATCGAGCAGCAGGCCCGCCTGCTGAGCGATCTGGGCGTCGACTTCCTCTATCTGCTGCCGTTCGACTTCGAGATGGCCACCCTGGACGACCGCGCCTTCGCTGAGCGCGTGCTGCACCAAGGCCTGGGCATCCGGCACGTGGCGGTCGGCTTCGACATCTCGTTCGGCAAGGGCCGCACCGGCAGCCCCCAGGCGATGAAGGCCTATGGCGAGGAGCTGGGCTTCTCGGTCTCGGTGGCCGAACCGGTCGCCAACCGCGACGGCGAGAAGTTCTCGTCCACCGGCGTGCGCGAGGCGCTGCGCGCCGGCCATCCGGAGGAAGCCGCCCGGATTCTCGGCCGCCCCTTCGCCATCGAGGGCGTGGTGCGCCGCGGCCAGCAACTGGGCCGGCAGCTGGGCTTCCCCACCGCCAATGTCGAGATTGTCGACTACGTGGTGCCAAAGCTCGGCGTCTACGCCACCCGCACCCGCCTGCCCGACGGCCGGGTGATCCCGGGCGTCGCCAACCTCGGCAACAACCCCACCACGGGCGAGGTCGAGACCCGGCTGGAGACCTGGCTGTTCGACTTCGACGAGGACCTCTACGGCCAGGTCATCGAGACCCAGCTGATCGCCTTCCTGCGCCCGGAGCTGAAGTTCGACAGCATCGAGCTGATGATCGAGCAGATCCGCTGCGACGAGACGCAGGCCCGGACGATCGTAGCTCCGTCGTTCTAGATCCTTCTCCCCTTGCGGGAGAAGGTGTCGACGAAGTCGACGGATGAGGGGTCTCTCAGACGAAAAACGCCGCGACAGCTGACCAGCCGTCGCGGCGTTTCCGTGTGCGCAACCCCTCACCCGACCTCCCTTCGGTAGGCCACCCTCTCCCGCAAGGGGAGAGGGATCAGGTCAGCGAATCCCCGGCACGTGCAGGGCGGCCTCGCGCTCGGCCTTCTGAGCGTAGGCCAGGTCGCCGTACTTGGAATACTCCATCCGGGCGATGGTGCGGCAGTGCACCTCGTCGGGGCCGTCGGCCAGGCGCAGGGTGCGGATGCCGGCATAGAGCTTGGCGAGGCCAAAGTCGGTGGTGACGCCGCCGCCGCCGTGGGCCTGGATGGCGTCGTCGATCACCTTCAGGGCGATGCGCGGGGCGGCGACCTTGATCATCGCGATCTCGAGACGGGCGGCCTTGTTACCGGCCTTATCCATCATGTCGGCGGCCTTCAGGCACAGCAGGCGGCACATCTCGATGTCGATGCGGGCCTCGGCGATGCGCTGCTCCCACACCGAGTGCTCGGAGATGTACTTGCCGAAGGCCTTACGGGTCATCAGGCGCTTGACCATCTTCTCCAGCGCCACTTCCGCGGCCCCGATCGTGCGCATGCAGTGGTGGATGCGGCCGGGGCCAAGGCGCCCTTGCGCGATCTCGAAGCCGCGTCCCTCGCCCAGGATCAGCCCGTCCTCGACCGGCACCCGCACGTCCTTCAGGATCACCTCGGCGTGGCCGTGCGGGGCGTCGTCGAAGCCGAACACCGGCAGCATGCGCACCACCTCGATGCCGGGCGCGTCCATCGGCACCAGGATCTGGCTCTGCTGCTGGTGGGTGGAAGCGGTCGGATCGGTCTTGCCCATGACGATGGCGACCTTGCAGCGCGGGTCGCCCACGCCCGAGGACCACCACTTGCGGCCGTTGATGACGTAGTCGTCGCCGTCGCGCTCGATGCGGGTCTCGATGTTGGTGGCGTCGGAGCTGGCCACCGCCGGCTCGGTCATCAGGAAGGCCGAGCGGATCTGGCCGTTCATCAGCGGACGCAGCCAGCGCTCCTTCTGCGCCAGCGTGCCATAGCGCATCAGTACTTCCATGTTGCCGGTGTCGGGCGCCGAGCAGTTGAAGACCTCCGACGCGAAGCCGATCTTGCCCAGTTGTTCGGCGATCAGGCTGTATTCGAGGTTGGTCAGTTGCACGCCCTCGAACTGGAACGTGTCGTCGACATGGGTCTGGCCGCTGTGAGGCGGCATGAAGAAGTTCCAGAGCCCTTCGGCCTTGGCCTTCTGCTTCAGGTCTTCCAGCACTTGGACGACCTTCCAGCGCTGGTCGGCGGAAACGTCCATCTCGGCTTCGTAGACGGGGACCGCCGGGCGCACATGCGCGTCGATGAAGCCGTTCACCCGGTCGAGGAATTCCCGCTGGCGGGGAGAGATGTCGAAGTCCATGGCGTTCCCGATCCCTGGTTCAAACATTTGTTTGAAGCATGTGTAGCACCGAGTTGACGGGCGCGGCAAGCGGGCGTTGCGGCCGGTTTGAACGTTCGCGTCGTATTGAGGCCGGATGCTCGCCAGACGGCTTGCCAGCCGCCCGGTCCTGGCGGAAAACACCGGTCATGAACCTGACCATCAAGCCCCTCGAAGGCCGCTACGTCCGGCTGGAACCGATCACCCAGGACCTGCGCGAAGAACTGCGCGGCGCCATCGACTGCGATCCCGAAAGCTGGGAGATCATGTCGGTCAATGGCTGCGGCGAGGGCTTCGAGGACTGGTGGGGCGCGCTGCTGGGCGAAAGCGACCGGGGCGAGCGCGTCGGCTTCGCCATCCGCCGCAAGTCGGACGGCAAGATCGTCGGCACCTCGAGCTACCTCAACATCCGCCGCCTGCACAAAGGCCTGGAGATCGGCTCGACCTTCCTGCACCCGGACGCCCGCTCGGGTCCGGTGAACCCCGAATCCAAGCGCCTCCTGCTGGGCCACGCCTTCGACGCCGGCGTCATCCGGGTCGAGTTCATGATCGACGTGCGCAACGCCCGCAGCCAGGCCGCCGTCGAGAAGCTGGGCGCCAGCAAGGAAGGCGTGCTGCGCAGCCACAAGATCACCTGGACCGGCCACGTGCGCGACACGGCCGTGTTCTCGATCACCGACTTCGACTGGCCGGGCGTCAAGCAGCGCCTGGAGTTCCGCCTCAGCGAAGACTTCGTCTAAAGCTCGCGGCGACCGGGAAAACGGGGGTGTCGCGAGCGCCATAGGCGAAAGCGATTGCGACACCCTGCCGCACCTATACCTGCGCAATACATAAAAAACCGCCGTTATCCTTGATCCGTAAGGATTTCGCCAAGCATTGGCGGTCAAATTACCGGCCATGACGGCCATTGCCTGCCTGCGTATCCTGCTCACCGCCGCGGAGACGGCCGGCGCCAGCGTTCCCCCCGCCCATGTCGAGGCGGCGGCCGACCTATATCTCAAGCATCGCTGGAAGCACCCGCGCCGTTACGGCGTCGTCGCGCCCCTGGCCTTCGTGCTGGCCGACACCAAGGCCGAGCAGCTTGATCCCGAAGAGATGCAGGCTTTGGCTGTCGAGCTGGAGACCTCGCTGTTCCCCGGCCGCAAGAGCGGCCAAGTGTGTCTCATGACCTTCGAGGGCGACGAGAACGCGGTGCTGCAGTTCGCCAGCCTGTCCCAGGCCGAACTGGCCGGGCTGATGGCCGGTCGCGGCTATTCCGGCGCTCCGGGCCACGTCCAGGTGATCACCGCCGAAGAAATTCGCGCCGTCCCCAGCGCTCCGCCGGAAATCGCGCCCGCGCCACAGGCCAAGCCGGCCGCGGCCACCGCGCCGATCGACGCGTCGCCCAAGGCCAAGCCGGCGCCGGCCAAGCCTGCGACTCCCGTTCGCCCCATCGCCGCCGCGCCGCCGCCCAAGCCGGCCGCGCCCCTGACCACCGGCTGGCGCGCCATCTATCACCTGCCTACCGAAAGCATCGTGGGCGCGGCCCTGGGCCACCGGGCCGACCTGACCGCCCCGCGCCCGGAAGAGGACGGCGAGCTGTTGGCTCGCGACCTGACTGGCCTGAACGACGCCCAGTTCGGTTTCCCGACGGTGAAGTCCGGCGAAGGGGCGCTGTTCCTGCCGCTCAGCTTCTGGAACCTGACGACGCCGGCCTCGCAGGAGGCCTACAAGCGCCGCCTGTCGCGCTATCCGCTCGACCTGCAGCCGCGCCTGGGCGCCACCATCTACGACACCCCGCGCGAGCCCTCGATGGGCCTGCTGCAGCAGATTCGCGCCTTTCTGCAGGGCTCGTTCGCCTATATCGACCTCTGCATCTCCGATCCGAATTTCCCGGTGAACACCCTGCCGGGCGACATCGCCTCCAGCATCACCCTGGAACTGCGTGACGAGCCCGACGCCGAGCGCATCAAGGCCATCGCTCTCTTCGCCTCGCGCCAGTCGGTTTACCGCGCCAAGGGCGTGCATCAGGGCGTATTGGGCGTGCGGAACGCCAAGGAGCTGGACGCCTGCCGCGCCGCGGGCCTGGCCTATGTCACCGGCCCGGCCGTCAGCGCCCTGCTCGACAAGCCCCCGGCACTGGGCGTCAATCCGGCCGACGCCCTGCCCTTGCAGGCGGCTTAACGGCCCTATCTACGCCTACCGCGGCGCCGCTCCCAGATCCGCTCTTCCCCGCGAAGGCGGGGACCCAAGCTGAGTCTGCAAGCCGCTTACCGTCGTGCTTTCCTCTGAAATGCGGCTTGGATCCCCGCCTTCGCGGGGATGCTCGGTGAAAAATGGCAAGGAGGGTCGAATGCCCCTCCGCCTTGAGCTCGAAAACCAGCGTTCGCGACGCTGGGTCGCAGGCCGCCTATAACGCGTGATAACCACCCCCCGCGCAACCTAGGCGGCATGACCGCCATCGCCTGCCTGAAGGTCTTCGTCGGCGAAGATCCCGTCGAGACCGAGCGTAACGCAGCCCTGATCGCCAAGATCGCCGGCGACTATCTGAAGCACGCCTGGCTGGCCCCGCGCCGCCATGGCCTGGTCGCGCCGTTCTCGTTCGTGCTGGCCGACCCGCGCGCCACGCGCCTGGACGCCCGCGAACTGCAGGCCCTGGCCAGGGCTTTGCAGCACAAGCTGTTCGGCGACGACGACGACGGCGAGATCGTCATGCTGATGTTCGAAGGCGACCAGCACGAGGTCATGCGCTTCGCCGGCCTGCCGCCCCGCCAACTGACTCTGCTGCTGGCCGGTGAGGAGGACGCCTCCCTGGCCGGCCGCGTCTGCCGCATCACGCCTCGCGACGTCCGCTCGGTCATGCCCTTCGGCGGACCGATCACCGGCGTGCCGACCATGGAGGCCCTCGCCCGTCTGTGCCCGCGCCCGCCGCCGGCCCGGGTGGCCTGGCGCGGCGTCTATCACGTGGGCCGCGAGCTGTTCGTCGGCAATGTCGGCGTCTGGCGCGAGGCGGGCCAGGCCGGCCGCCCGTACGAGTTTTATGTCGACGGCCAGCGCCAGCAGCACGACCTGGCGATCCTGAAGGCGGCGATCGCCGCCATCGGCCCCAACTCGGGCGTCACCTATCTGCCGATCGGCTTTTCCTCGGCGCTGAAGCCGTCCTTGCGCACCGAGCTGGAAGCCTGCCTGCGCACCCTGCCCCGCGACCTGCGCGGGCGGCTGGCGGCGGGCGTCTACGGCGTGCCGCGCGCGCCATCCTTTGTCGCCCTGGGCCAGATGAAGGCGTTCCTGGATCCCTATTTCAGCCGCGTCGACCTGCGTATCAGCGATCCGGCCTTCAAGGTCGACGACCTGGCGCCGGGCCTGGCCGCCAGCGTCACCTTCACCCCCGAGGGCGACGTCGAGGCCGGCCGCATCGCCGCCATCGGGCGCTTTCTGAAGGACGCGCCCGCCTATCGCCGCCGCCAGGTCTGGCAGGGCGTCAGCGACCTGCGCAGCCCGCGCGAACTGCTCGCCGCCCTCGACCAGGGCGCCCCGTTCGTCAGCGGCCCGATGGTTACCGACCTCTTGGAAACACCGGTCAATGTCAGCCCCTACGCCAAGGGACAACTGCCGCTCTACGGCTGGACGGCCGAGGCCGCGGCGTAACCTCTATTCGTCCCAGGTCAGCACGACGCTGTCGGCCGAGCGCTCGTGCGGCCCGTGGAAAACCGCCTCGATGTTGTTGCCGTCGGGATCCAGCAGGAAGGCGGCGTAGTAGCCGGGATGGTACTCCCGCTCGCCCGGCCCGCCGTTGTCGCGACCGCCGGCGGCCAGGCCCGCCTCGTGGAAACGCTGAACCATCGCCCGGTCCTTGGCCTGGAAGGCCAGGTGGATGTGCGTCGCCGGCTCGCCCACGTCGATCCACAGCTCGTCGGCCGAAAGGTGATCGGGCTGGTCGTCATAGTCGACGCCGATCACCTCCAGCACCGCCTTGTAGAAGCGCTTGGTCGCAGCCAGGTCCCTGGCTCGCAATTGAATATGGTCGATCATTCGGCCGCGGTGCAGTTGCATGGGAGATCTCCTGTGATCGGGCCGGAACGCCCGGGCGGAACGCCGGTTCGGCTCCGCTTGGCCACAGGAGGCCGCGCCGCGGCCTGTCAGCAAAGCACCTAGGCGCGCCCGAACAGCTTGCCCAGGAACGACGGCTTGGACTTGGCCGGCGGCGGGGGCGCTGCTTCCTCATCCCCATCGAGGAAGCTGAGGAACAGGGCCTCGACCGGCTCATTGCGCTCGGCCCGGCTCGGGCCGAACTCGCAGTAGAGGGTTTCGGGATCGCCATCCCGGCCGATGGTCTGGCCCGCGCTGATCACCGGCCCGCGATCGAGCAGGTAGTTCAGCACGGCGTTCAGCTGCTCGTTGACCTGCTGGGCAGTGCGCGGCGCGTTCCAGATCTCGATCTCGTAGCCCACGAAAGGCTTCATGCCGCCGGTCGACATCGAGACATCGCCGTCCTCCAGGCTGTGCAGGGCGCAATGCGTCCAGAACATGATCGGGACCTGATCCCGGGCGATGAAACGCAGGTCGCCCCGCACGTCGTCAGGCGTGAAGAGGGTGCCGACCACCCCGTTCCAGACGGCCACGACCGAGGGGTTGTCGTGGATCACCAGCGCCGCGATCAGCGTGCTGACCTTGGCCCGCAGCACCGCCGCCTTCCAGCCGTCCGTCGCACCGCCGGCGATCAGCCAATGCCCGCGATGGGCAGCCGCCCGCTCGCCTTCCTGATACCACCAGGACCGGGCGCGCGCCTCGTCCACTAGGCCGGCGTCGAGCGGGACGGAGATGTCCATCAGCGTCACCAGCCCGCCGGTCGGCCCCTCGGCGATCAGGCCAAGGGTCTCGCTGGTTACCGCGTCAGGATCACCATCGAGCCCAGGCGCCGTATGGGACCAGGTGTTCTCCTCGTCGAACTCGTTGAGCGCTTCCACGAGCTTGTTGACTCGGATGTTCAGCGGACCGTCGACGAGCAGGGCGATCATTCAAGCAACTCCGAAGGCTGAGAAAATTCAACCCTGGGAATAGAATTCCGTCAGATCGCGCGGTCAAGCTTGGCCTAGCGCCGTCCGAACAGCTTCTCGATGTCCGACAGCTTCAGCTCCACATAGGTCGGACGGCCGTGGTTGCACTGGCCCGAGTGGGGCGTGGCCTCCATCTCGCGTAGCAGAGCGTTCATCTCGGCGGCGGCCAGGCGGCGGCCGGCGCGGACGCTGCCGTGGCAGGCCATGGTCGAGCAGACCTCCTCCAGCCGCTCCTTAAGCGCCAGGGCCTGGCCGTTCTCGGCCAGGTCGTCGGCGATGTCGCGCACCAGGCCCGCCGCGTCGGCCTTGCCCAGCAGGGCCGGCGTCTCGCGCACCAGCACCGCGCCGGGGCCGAAGCTTTCCAGCACCAGGCCCAGGGCCGACAACTCCTCGGCGCGGGCCACCACCCGCTCGGCCTCGGCCGGATCCAGCTCGACCACCTCGGGCAGCAGCAGGGCCTGACGAGCGACGCCGCCGGCCTCCATCTCGTGCTTCATGCGCTCGTAGACGAGGCGCTCGTGGGCGGCGTGCTGGTCGACGATGACCACGCCGTCGCGGGTCTGCGAGACGATGTAGGTCTCGTGCACCTGGGCGCGGGCCGCGCCCAGCGGGAAGTCGATCGGATCGAACGGCTGGGTCGGCCCTTGGTCCTGGCCGGGATAGGCCACGGTTGGCGGCGCGTCATAGCCGCCATAGGCCGCCTCGCGCACGGCGTCGGCGACGCCGCCTCCGAAACCGCCGCCCAAGCCTCCGCCGAGCGTCTGATAGGCCTCTTCCGGCCGCGCCTCATGGCGGGCCGAGACGTCGGACAGGCCCGGCAGGTTCATCGGTCGCTGGGTCGGGGGCGTCCAGCCGCCCTCGCGCCAGGCCGAGAAGCCGGCCGGGGACGGCCCCGGCTGATAGCCGGGAAACACGCTCTGCGGCCGGATGCTGTCCAGCGCCTGGGCCGCCGTGGTGGTCGAGGCGCGGTGGCCGGCGCCGGCCAGGGCGTGGCGCAGGGCGCCGACGATCAGGCCGCGCACCAGCGACGGATCGCGGAAGCGCACCTCGGCCTTGGCCGGGTGCACGTTGATGTCGACCTCGGTCGGATCCAGCGTGACATAGAGCGCCGCGCTGGGGTGGCGGTCCCGCGCCAGGAAGTCGGCATAGGCCGCCCGCAGCGCGCCTTGCAGCAGGCGGTCGCGCACCGGCCGGTCGTTGACGAACAGGTACTGGTGGGCGGCGTTGCCGCGGTTGTAGGTCGGCAGGCCGGCGAACCCCGACAGCCGCACGCCGTCGCGGACCTGGTCGATCTCAAGCGCATTGTCCTGGAAGTCGCGGCCCAGCACGGCGGCCAGGCGCGCCAGCCGCCCTTGCGGACCGGGATGCTCGGGCGGCAAGCGCAGGATGCGGCGGCCGTCGATGTCGAGCGAGAAGCCCACCGACTCGTGGGCCATGGCCTGGCGCTTCAGCTCCTCGGTGATCGCCTGGGCCTCGGCGCGCTCGGACTTCATGAACTTCAGGCGCGCGGGCGTGGCGTAGAACAGGTCGCGCACCTCGATGCGGGTGCCGTGGTCGCCGGCGAAGGCGGCGGGGGCCACGTCGTCGACGCGGCCGCCCTCGACCAGGATCGACCAGGCTTCGCGCTGGCCCTTGGCCCGCGAGCTGATCTGAAGGCGCGCCACCGAGCCGATCGACGGAAGGGCCTCGCCGCGAAAGCCCATGGTGTGAATGCGCAGCAGGTCCCACAGCCCCTCGTCGTCGGGGGCCAGCTTGGAGGTGGCGTGGCGCTCGATGGCCACCGGCAGTTCCTCGGCGCTCATGCCGCAGCCGTCGTCGGCGACCATGATCCGGGTCAGGCCGCCGCCATGGGCCTCGACCTCGATGCGGGTGGCGCTGGCGTCGATGGCGTTGTCGACCAGCTCCTTGATGGCGCTCGCGGGCCGCTCGACCACCTCGCCGGCGGCGATGCGGTTGACGGTCTCGGGCGGCAGGCGGCGGATCGGCATGGAAATCGGACTTTCAGCGCAGCCGGGCAGCGCGGGCGAGCCCTGCATTGCGGCGACTTAATTTGACCGCCCCGGTTGAGAACGGTTCAGCTTGCGGCGACCCGTCATCCTAGAACGATTCCAGACCCGCCGAGGACGAGAGATAGTGATCCGCCGCATAGCCGCAGCCCCCGCCGTCGCCGGTTTTCTCCTCGCCCTCTGCGCTGGCCCCGCTCTTGCCCAACAGGCGGTCGACGCCTCCGGGCCGATCGACCTCAATCGCGTCGACCCCAACGAGAACCTGGTCGAGGAACTGGTGGTCAACGCCCGCCTGCCGGGGCCCGCCTGGTGGAAGGTCAGCGACGACGACACCACCGTCTACGTGCTGGGCGTGCCGAGCCTCACGCCGTCGGGCCTGAGCTATGACGACACGGTCATCAAGCGCCGTCTGGAAGGCGCCGAACGGCTGATCATGGGCCAGGAAGCCGACGTCAACATCGTGCGGCTGGTGGCCCTAGCGATGGGTGGCCGCGACTACTTCCTGTCCGAAGCGCCCATGCGCGAGACCCTGCCGCCAGCGCTGCGCGCCCGACTGGAAGCCCGCCTCGCGGCGATCAAGAGACCCACCGACAACTTCGACAAGGTCAAGCCGGCCTTCGCGGGCTTCCTGGTGGCCAAGGCGCCGGGCGGCAACCTGTCGATCTCCAAGAGCGTCACCGAGCAGATCCGCGAAAAGGCCAAGGCCCTGCCCCAGGGCGCGCGCCCACGCATCCAGAACCTGCCAGGCTATAGCCTGGTGGGTTCGATCAAAGCCCTGGGCTCGCTGCCCCAGCCGCTGCAGGAGCTCTGTCTGGAGGCGGGCCTGCGCGAGGCTGAAAGCGGCCAGGGCGGGATCAAGCAGATCGCCGAGCGCTGGGCCGCCGGCGACGTGCGCGCCGTGGTGTCCGCGGACCGAGGCTTCCAGCGCTGCCTGGACGCCACGCCTTCCATCGCCCGCGAGCTGCGCGAGGGCCGCGACGATGCGGTGAAGGCCGTCGAGGTCGCCCTGAAAAAGCCGGGAAAGGCGGTCGCCGTCATCGAACTGCGTTCGCTGCTGGCGCGGGACGGCGTCCTCGACCAATTGCGGGCCAAGGGGTTCAAAGTCACGACGCCGGACGAATGACCCGGCGCCGTTCAGGGGGAAGTCATCATGCGTAGACGCCTGGCGGCCATGGCCGCGCTGACGGCCCTGGCGGTCGCCTCCCTCGCCCACGCCCAGGCGCCGCCCGACACCCTGGTCATCGACGATCCCGAGGCCAATGTGGTCGAGGAGCTGGTGGTGAACGCCAAGCTTCCCGGTCCGGCCTGGTGGAAGGTCAGCGACGCCGACACCACGATCTACGTCCTGGGCGTTCCCGGGGCGGCTCCCAAGGGGCTCACCTGGGACACCTCCGTGCTGGACAGACGGCTGGACGGCGCCTTCACGCTGATCACGCCGCCCCAGGCCCGGGCCGGCCTGACCGACCTGCCCGCCCTGTTGTCGATGCGCAGCAAGCTCAAGGCTGAACGGCCCCTCGACCAGGTCGCGCCGGACCTGGCTCCGCGTCTGGCCAGGGCCTGGGCGGCGACGGGCCAGAAGGGTGACGGCTGGAAGGACTGGAAGCCGCTCGGCGCGGGCCTGATGCTGGCGGGGAACGCCGTCCGAAAAAGCGGCCTGACCGACGCCGAGCCAGACAAGACGATCCAGAAGCTGGCCCGCAAGCACAAGGTCAAGGCGCGGCCGGCCGCCGTCTACAAGGCCATGCCGATGATCAAGACCGTGGTTAAGCGGCATTCTGAGGAAGCGGGCCTGATCTGCCTCGAAGGCGTGATCGACGAGGTCGAGGCCGGACCGGCCCCGGTGCGCGCCGCCGCTCGCGCCTGGGCGGACGGCGACGTGCGCGCCGCTGTCCGCGCCCCACGCCAGGGCCAGCGCTGCGTCATGGCCCTGCCCGGCATGGCCGAGGAGTTCCGCCGCATGTCGGCCGCCCAGGTCGAGGCGGTGTCCCAGGCCATGAAAACCCCCGGCAAGGCAGTGGCGGTGCTGTCGCTGCGCGGCCTAGTGGCCGAGGACGGGGTGCTGCAGAAGCTGCGCGAGCGCGGTTTCAAGGTGACCACGCCAGATAGCGCCAATTAGCCGCCCCTGCGCCTCAGGCGCGGCGTGATGGTCGCGGTCATCAGCCGTCCCTCGCGGATCAGGGTGAAGGGCGTGGCCACGTCGATGCAGGCGTGGTCCAGCGCCCGCAGCAGGTCGTCCAGGCCGGTCAGCGGCCGCTCGCCCGCCTTGACCAGCAGGTCGCCGGCCCGCACGCCGGCCCTGGCGGCGGGACCGCCCGGATCGGCCTGGGCGACGAACACCGCATAGCCCTGAGTGACGCCCGTCGAGCGGGCCAGCAGCGGCGGCACCGGCGCCTGCTGGGCGACGACGCCGATCGAGGCGCGCCGCACCTGGCCGTGGGCCAGAAGCTCGCCGATCACGAAGCGGGCGGTGTTGGACGCCACCGCGAAGCACAGGCCCGGATAGCCGGCGATGACCGCGGTGGCCACGCCCACCACCTCGCCGTTCGAGGCCACCAGCGGCCCGCCGCTGTTGCCGGGATTGAGGGCGGCGTCGGTCTGGATCAGGTCCTCGATCAGCCGGCCGCGCTCGCCACGCAACGACCGGCCGAGGGCTGAAACCACGCCGGTGGTCACGGTGGCCTCAAAGCCCAATGGCGCGCCGATGGCGATGACCAGCTGGCCGCGCCGAAGCGCCTTGGAGTTCCCCAGCCGCACGACGGGCAGGTCGACGGCCTGGTCGATCTTCAGCAGGGCCAGATCAGTGTCGGGATCATCGCCCACGCAGCGCGCCGTCAGGCTGCGCCCCTCGGCGGTGATCACGACGAAGCGGCGCGCGCCCTGCACCACGTGGCTGTTGGTCAGGACGATCCCGCCCTCGGCCACGACGAAGCCCGAGCCCACGCCCTGCACGTTGGCGTCGTCCAGCATCGGATGGATGCGCAGGACGCTGGGGCCCACCGTCTCGACGGCGCGGACCACGGCGTTGGAATAGGCGTCCAGCAGGTCGCCGTCGTCGACGCGGGGCGGCGCGGGCGGCGGCGTTCCGGCGTCGAACACGAACTGGGCCTCGGCCGGCCAGGCCAGGATTTCGCGCGCCCGCATCGGACGCGGGCGCCTGGCCCTTGCGAACAGCTCGTATTTCCGCGCCTTCATCCCCCGCCCCCCGACGGTCCAATGGCGGCAACCGCCGGGGCGAAGGTTAACGACGGCGACGCTTGCCGATCAAGCCCGGCTCATTGCGGGGCCTGGGCGAGCGTGGCCGGGGCCACGCTCGCCACCGGGATCATGAAGCCCGCCGGCCGCGGCGGCGGCGAGGGCGGCGCGACCGCCGGCGAGATCAGGCTCGCGCCCGCCCCGTCGTTGACGCACTGGGCGGTGTCGATCATCGCGTGCTGGCCCAGGCAGAAGACGTCCTCGTAGTGCGGACCGGCGACGGCCAGGCACTGGTAGAGGTTCAGCTTGGCGATCTTCATGCAGAAGTTCGTCTTCTTCTCGCTCAGCACCGGCGCCAGGCGGGCCGTGTCGGCGTCGCCCGCCGCGTCCAGCACGGCCAGGGCCGCCAGGGCCGCCGACCGCACCGTCACCGGCGTGAACACCCGGCCGCCCTCGGCGAAGCCGCCACCCGCCCCGGTGGCGGCCTGGATCAGGAGCCCGGCGTCGTCCTGGCCGGGCGCGAACGCCGTCGAGGACAGTTGCTTGACCCGCGCCAGGCGCCCGGCGTTGTCGGCCACCGCGCCCTTCGACCAGGTCTCGCGCTGGATATCGTAGGCCGACTGCTTGACCGCCTTGCCGGCCACGGCCAGGGGCGCGCCGCGTCCTTGCAGGGCCATCTGCGCCCTGGCGGCGGCCAGGCCCACGCCCTCGATCTCGACCACGCTCTCGGGCGAGGCCAGCAGACGCTCGACCAGCGCCTCGCGCGAGGTCTGGCGAGCCGCCTCGCGCACGCCGTCGATGAAGGCCGGCTCCTGCAAGGCCGCGATGGCGCCATAGGCGATCATGCCGGTTTCCAGTTGCTCGGCCTTGTAGGCCGAACCGGCGACCAGGGCCCTGGCCACGCCGTCGCCGTTGGTGAACACGGCCGGCGAGATCGATCCCGCTCCCCGGGTATAGGTCTCGAAGGCGCTGGCCGCGGCCACGACTTCCTGCGCCAGGCTGACGCCCGGCGCTTCACGTTCCTGGCGCGCGTTCGCCAGTCCGCCCACGGCCAGGACGGCTACCGCCGCGCCCGCCACCATCCAATGCTTGTTCCACGCCATGCCCGAAAGCCTCCCGACTGCGGGCGTATTGGGCGGCGAAGACGGTTGCCGAGATCATAATCGCCATGGCGAATCGCGCGTTAAGACTCGTGTATTCGACCAGTTTTCGCGCGCAAAATGTCGCACCCAGAGCAGCGAAGTTTCCTTAAGTCTGAGACACGACAAATCGAATTTGATAAATGTCGACAGCATAACTCTAATGAAAACACGAATGTCGCGACCTGAGAGCGAACTCGACAATAATCACCAACTCCGCAAGAAACGGGCGGACGACGAAAGCAGCGCGACGCATAGTGTCGCCATGCCGACTCGCCCGCCAGCCCGCCTGTTCCTGGATCGCGCGCCCAGCCCGATCGGCGAGCTGCTGCTGGCCAGTGACGCCGAAGGCATGCTGCGGGCGGTGGACTTCCACGACTTCGAGCCGCGGATGCTGCGGCTACTGGGCCTGCACTACGGCGCGGTCGCGCTGGAGCCGGGCGCGGCGCCGACCGCGACCCGGGTCGCGCTGGCCGCCTATTTCGAGGGCGACCTGACCGCTCTGACGGCCATTCCCTGGACGACCGGCGGCACGGCGTTTCAGCAGGCGGTGTGGCGCGCCCTGGGCGATGTCGCGGCCGGAACCACCCTGACCTACGCCGCCCTGGCGCTGCGCATCGGCAAGCCGGCGGCGGTGCGCGCCGTCGGCGCGGCCAACGGCGCTAATCCGCTCAGCATCGTCGTGCCCTGCCACCGCCTGGTCGGCGCGAACGGCGCCCTCACCGGCTACGGCGGGGGCGTCGAACGCAAGGCCTGGCTGCTAGCTCACGAGGGGGCGCGACCGCGCGGCTGAACCGCCGGCGATCTCGCCACGCGACAGGGCCTTCATCAGCGCTTCGCCGTCGGGCGCGGCCCACAGGGTGCCGATCTTGGCGACGTCCGCGGCCGTGACCTTGCCGCCCTCGCCGGTGCCCTGGACCATGCCGTTCATCGGCGCGCCGAACTGGCGGGCCAGCACCGTTCCGTCCGCCGCGACCAGCAGGTTGCATGGCAAGCCCGGACGCGCCGGACCGTTCGGTGTCTCGCGCACGCTGAGCGCCTGGAACAGGCCCTTGGAGTCGGGTCCGCGGTCGATCACCGGCGCGAACACGCCGGCCTTGTGCTTCTTGAGCACGAAACCCGCCTCGGCGGCCGTGATCGGCTCGCGTGGGGCGGTCAGGATCGGCAGGATGCGGAAGTTCCGGCCGCCGAACTTCTCCTGCAGCATCGCCAGGTCGCCCAGTTCGTGCAGGCACGGCGCGCACCAGGGCGCCCACAGCGACACCAGGGTCAGGCCCGGCTGCAGCTTCAGCGGGGCGACGCCGTCGCGCCGCTCGACATTGACCGCCGGGACCGCCAGCCCCGCCGGCGGCTCGCGAAACGCCCTGGCCATCCGGTTGTTGCGCAGGGCCGGCGTGTCGAACGCCTTGGCCGGATCGCCCAGCACCGGAAACCTCTTCTGCGCCTCAGCCGTGCCAGCGCCCGCCAGAGCCGCCGCGCCGGCCATCGCCGCGCGCCTCGTCCACGTCGTCATCCCGCTCTCCGTTGCTGGAAACCCCAGGACGCAATCTCAAGTGGAACAGCGGCGCTTTTGCGGCGAAGCTTCAGACCAGCATGCTGCCGCCGATGCGGTGCAGCGGCAGGCTGCCTTCGTTGAAGAACGGCAGGGCCAGGGTGATCCCCATCAGGATGTCGAGCAGCACGCTGCCGTAGTTGAAGCGTCCGCCGGCCTTCTGCAGCAGCATCGAGACCAGCCGTCCGAAGGCCGCGCCGAACCAGGCGATGGCCAGCACCAGGGCCATGGCCGCCCCGGCGCTGGACTGCCAGCCCAGGAACAGAGCCGCCGCCCCGTGCGAGGCGATCAACAGACCGCCGAAGGCCCGCCCCTCAGTCAGGGCGGTATTGCGCCCGCCCTCCTGCTCGCTCTTCAGCCCCGCCAGGCCCAGCATCGAGTCCGGCCGCGCCAGCACCAGCCCGCCCAACACGCCGCCGATGACGCAGGCGATCACGGCCAGGATCAGCGACAGGGCATAGCTCGACATTCAGTCCTCCGAAACGGGGGCGTGGTGGACGGCCTCGACATTGAACCCGTCCGGATCCAGCACGAAGGCCCCATAGTAGTGTTCGTGGTAATGAGGGCGAAGTCCGGGCGGGCCGTTGTCGCGGCCGCCGGCCTTTATCGCGGCCTCGTAGAACGCATCGACCTCGGCGCGGCTCCCCGCCGCGAAACACACGTGCAGCTTGCCGCTGGTCCCTCCCCCGCCCGAGATCCAGAACTGCGGCCGCTGGGTGCCATAACCGACGACGTCGATCCCGCCGGTGTGTTCCTTGGGCACGGCGTACAAGCGCGAAACGCCGAGCGGCGCCAGGGCCGCGTCATAAAAGACCGCCGACCGCTCGAAATCGGCGACGCCGAACCCCATGTGGTCGAACATCGAAAACTCCTCCCCCTGCGCGCCCGTGTTCACCTTGATCGCAAAAACTTCGCGGCCGCTCTCCTTGACTCCCCAGGGGGCGGCGCCTAACTCGTGACCGGCGTTGGCACTCGGTGGGAGCGACTGCTAACAGCGACGCTCCCTCGGCCTACGAAAGCCTTTTACAGAAACCGTTCCGACGGAGAAGACACATGAAGTTTCGTCCCCTGGGCGACCGCGTCCTCGTGAAGCGCGTCGAAGAAGAAACCACCACCAAGGGCGGGATCATCATCCCCGACACCGCCAAGGAAAAGCCCCAGGAAGGCGAAGTCGTCGCCGTTGGCCCGGGCGCCCGCAACGACAAGGGCGACCTGGTCGCTCTGGACCTGAAGGCCGGCGACCGCATCCTGTTCGGCAAGTGGTCGGGCACCGAAGTGAAGGTCGACGGTCAGGACCTGCTGATCATGAAGGAAAGCGACGTCCTGGGCGTGCTCGAAGCCTGATCGGCTTCCGCCTCCGGATCGTTTCCATCCTCCGAAATTCCCTAGATTAGAAAGGCGCCCGACATGGCCGCTAAAGACGTCTACTTCTCCTCCGACGCGCGCGACAAGATGCTGCGCGGCGTCAACGTTCTCGCCAACGCCGTGAAGGTGACCCTCGGTCCGAAGGGCCGCAACGTGGTCATCGAAAAGTCCTTCGGCGCCCCGCGCACCACCAAGGACGGCGTCTCGGTCGCCAAGGAAATCGAACTGGCCGACAAGTTCGAGAACCTCGGCGCGCAGATGATCCGCGAAGTCGCTTCGAAGACGAACGACAAGGCCGGCGACGGCACCACCACCGCCACCGTCCTGGCTCAAGCCATCGTCCAGGAAGGCCTCAAGTCGGTCGCCGCCGGCATGAACCCGATGGACCTGAAGCGCGGCATCGACAAGGCCGTCGCCATCGCCGTCGAAGACATCAAGGCTTCGTCGAAGAAGGTCACCACCAACGGTGAAATCGCCCAGGTCGGCACCATCTCGGCCAACGGCGACAAGGAAGTCGGCGAGATGATCGCCAAGGCCATGGACAAGGTCGGCAACGAAGGCGTCATCACCGTCGAAGAAGCCAAGACCGCCGAGACCGAACTCGACGTCGTCGAAGGCATGCAGTTCGACCGCGGCTACCTGTCGCCGTACTTCATCACCAACGCCGACAAGATGGAAGTTCAGCTCGAAGAGCCGCTGATCCTCCTGTTCGAAAAGAAGCTGTCGTCGCTGCAGCCGCTGCTGCCGGTGCTGGAAGCCGTCGTCCAGTCGGGCCGTCCGCTGGTGATCATCGCTGAAGACGTCGAAGGCGAGGCCCTGGCCACGCTGGTCGTCAACAAGCTGCGCGGCGGCCTGCGCGTCGCCGCCGTCAAGGCTCCGGGCTTCGGCGACCGCCGCAAGGCCATGCTGGAAGACATCGCCATCCTGACCGGCGCTCAGGTCGTCAGCGAAGACCTCGGCATCAAGCTCGAGAACGTTTCGCTCGACATGCTGGGCCGCGCCAAGAAGGTCTCGATCACCAAGGACGACACCACCATCGTGGACGGCGTCGGTGAGAAGGACGCGATCGAAGCCCGCATCGCCCAGATCAAGCGCCAGATCGAAGACACCACCTCGGACTACGACAAGGAAAAGCTGCAGGAACGTCTGGCCAAGCTGGCCGGCGGCGTCGCGGTCATCCGCGTCGGCGGTTCGACCGAAGTCGAAGTGAAGGAAAAGAAGGACCGCGTTGACGACGCCCTGAACGCGACCCGCGCGGCCGCCGACGAAGGCATCGTCCCGGGTGGCGGCACCGCCCTGCTGAAGGCCTCCAAGGCCCTGGCCGGCGTCACCGGCGACAACGACGACCAGACCGCTGGCATCGCCATCGTCCGTCGCGCCCTGCAGGCTCCGATCCGTCAGATCGCCGAGAACGCCGGCGTCGAAGGCTCGATCGTGGTCGGCAAGATCCTGGAAAACGACAGCAGCTCGTTCGGCTTCAACGCCCAGAGCGAACAGTATGTCGACCTGGTCGTCGACGGCGTCATCGACCCGGCCAAGGTCGTCCGCACCGCTCTGCAGAACGCCGCTTCGGTGGCCGGCCTGCTGATCACCACGGAAGCCGCCATCGTCGAAGCCCCCAAGAAGGGCGGCGCCGCCGCTGCTCCGGGCGGCATGCCGGGCGGCATGGGCGACATGGACTTCTAATTTAGAAGTCCGGTCACTCAGACCGAACCAAAGAGAAGGGCGGAGCCGCGAGGCTCCGCCCTTTTTCTTTGCCCGCTTCACCGCTACATCCGGCCCATGTTCCGCCAACGCCCCGACGCCGACATGATCCCCCAGGGCTGGGTGATCGCCGTGATGGTCGAGGTCCCTGGCGAGCGCACGCCCGTCCCGCACTACTTCGCCGTCGGCAAGGCCGACCGGGCCCTGGCCGAATGGGCGGCGACGGACCTGGCCCAGCAGGCCGGCACGATCGCCTCCAGCCCGGTCGACGGCCGCGAGCCGGTCGACGCCATGCGCCAAATCCTGGCCTACCGCATGCGTGAGCTCGGCCTGAAGACCGGCGAGGCCCGGGCTCTGGGCGACAAGTATCCGAGGCGTTGGTTGTTCTGAGATCCTCCCCCTGAAGGGGGAGGTGGCCCGAAGGGCCGGAGGGGGAAGTATCCTCTGAACTTCTGCATTCCCTTCCCCCTCAGTCGCTCCGCGACAGCTCCCCCTTCAGGAGGAGCATCTTGTTCCCCTTACGCAATCTTCTGCGAGGCGTTCGCATTGCCGCGCGCCGCCTCAGGGCCTAAAGCCTGAGCACAAGACGACTTAAGGCCGCCCCGCCATGATGCTGCAGATCCCCGACGTGCTGAGCCCCGACGAAGTCGCCCATTGCCGGGCGGTGATCGACGCGGCGCCGTGGGTCGACGGCAACGCCACCTCGGGCTTCCAGGCGGCCATGGCCAAGAACAACCAGCAGCTGCCGCAGGACGGCCCGGCCGCCCGCGAGGTCGGGGCGATCATCGTCCAGGCCCTGCAGGCCAACCCGCTGTTCGTCTCGGCCGCCCTGCCCCACACCATCCTGCCGCCGCTGTTCAACCGCTACGGCGAGGGCATGGGCTTCGGCGACCACGTCGACAACTCGATCCGCCGCAACCCCGCCACGGGCGCCCAGATCCGCACGGATCTCTCCGCCACCCTGTTCCTGAGCGATCCCGACGACTATGACGGCGGCGAGCTGGTGGTCGACGACACCTATGGCAGCCACCTGGTAAAACTACCGGCCGGCTCGCTGATCCTCTATCCGGCCTCGAGCCTGCACCACGTGACCCCGGTCACGCGCGGAACCCGCACCGCCAGCTTTTTCTGGATCCAGAGCCTGGTGCGCGACGACGCCAAGCGGGCCCTGATGCTGGACATGGACGTCTCGATCCAGCGCCTGGCCGGCCAGGTCGGCCAGGCCGACCCGTCGGTGCTGTCGCTGACCGGCACCTACCACAACCTCCTGCGGATGTGGGCTGAGGTGTAGGCCCAAAAACACCTCTCCCGTGGGGAGAGGGAGGGGCCCGCCGCGCAGCGGTGGGAGGGTGAGGGCGTACACCGTTGGCGGTCCTGTCACCAATAGCCGCTGCCCTGTCCGGAAAGGCCCAAACCCCTCACCCTCCCATGGCTCCGCCATGGGCCCCTCCCTCTCCCTATGGGAGAGGTGGAACTCGCCCTACCCCGCCCGCTTCAGCAGCGCCTCGGGCGCCGGCGCCGGGCAGTACTGGCGCAGGAAGTCGCCGTGGCTCGGCAGGGTGTCCACCAGCTCGCTGAGCATCGGCGCCGACTTGTCGAGCAGGCCCTTCACCACCCCGGCCGGCAGGGTGTCGACCAGCTGCTGGTAGCGCTTGGGCCGGATGCCCATGCCCTCCATAACCGACTGCCAGCTGGGCGCGCGGAACATGTCGTCGACCCCATCGCGCAGCACGCCGCTGGCCTTGAACAGCTCGATCCGCTCGCGCAGGCTCTCGGGCGGCGTCACCTGCTGGTAGGCGCGCCAGAACGGCGTGTCGTCGCGCTTGGTCGTGAAGTAGTGCAGCACGATGAAGTCGCGGATCTCCTCGTAGTCGACCTGCATGCGCCTGTTGTACTCGGCCGCCAGCACCGGATCGCAGTCGCGGTCGGGGAAGAACCGCAGCAGGTAGTCGACGCCGCGATAGATCAGGTGCAGGGCCGTCGACTCCAGCGGCTCGATGAAGCCGCCGGCCAGACCGATGGCCACGCAGTTCTTGTTGAACAGCTGCTTGCGCATGCCGGTCTTGAACGGCACCAGCCAGGGATCGCGCACCGCCTCGCCCTCGACCTGGCTCATCAGCGTGGCCAGGGCCTCGTCGTCGCTGCAGTACTGGCTGCAATAGACGTAGCCGTTGCCGGCCCGGTGCTGCAGCGGGATCCGCCAGCGCCAGCCGGCGTCCTGGGCCTGGGCCAGGGTGTAGGGGTGCGGGTCCTGGATATTGGCGGTCTGCACCGCTATGGCCCGGTCGTTCAGCAGCACGTCCGACCAGTCGAGGAACTCCGTCCCCAGGGCCTTGCCGTTCAGCAGCGAGCGGAAGCCCGAGCAGTCGATGAAGAGGTCGCCCGAGGACTCGCGGCCGTCCTGGAGGATCACCTTCTCGATGAAGCCGTCAGGGCGCGTGGCCACGTCCTTGACGATACCCTCGGTGCGCTTGACGCCCCGGGCCTCGGCGAACTTGCGCAGGAACTTGGCCAGCAGGGCCGCGTCGATGTGCACGGCGTAGTTGGCGTTGGCCAGCATGGTGCGCGGGGCCATGGCCGGCGACATGAACTTCCAGCGGTCGGCCATCACCGAGGCCGGGGCGAAGTCCTGCAAGCTGGACGGATGGCCCTCGGCCTTGCCGCGCAGCCACACCTGGTAGAACTCGTGCACGTCCACCAGACCGCCGATCAGGCCGAACGGGTGGTAATAGACCTCGTCCTTCTTGCGCCAGTTCTCGAACCGGATGGCCAGCTTGAAGGCGGCTTGCGTCTCTTTCATGAACTCGACCTCGTCGATGCCGAGGCTGCGGATCAGCTGAAGGAACGGCGGGATGGTGCTTTCGCCGACGCCGATGATGCCGATCTGCTCGGACTCGATCAGCTCGATCTCGCAGGGGCTGTCCTTGAGATAGTGGCTGATCATCGCCGCCGTGATCCAGCCGGCCGAGCCGCCGCCCACGATCACGATCTTCCGCAGATTATTGGCCATCGGCCGCCTCCCGTACGCTTGTCTCTTGTCGTTCTTGTCTATTCGGCCGCCGCCGGCGCCGCGCCGACATAGCGGCGCAGGAAGTCGCCATGGGTCGGGGCCTGGGCCACCGCCCGGGCCACGCCCGCCCGCATCTGGTTCAGGCTGGCGGCCAGGGCCTGGCCGTCGATCCCGTCCAGCGCGGGGTCCCAGCCATCCGGCAGGATGTCGAAACCGGCGAAGATCGCCAGCCAGCTGGGCGGCTGGAACATCTCCCAGCGGTAGCGGGCGATGTGGCCGCGCGAGCGGAACAGCTCGACCTTGCGGGCCAGGGTCTCGGGGATGTCGGCGTCGCGGGTGGTGCGCCAGAACGGCGTGTCGCCCCGCTGGGCTGCCTTGTAGTGCAGCACCACGAAGTCGCGCACCCGCTCCATCTCGCGCCGGGACCAGTCGTTGTACTCGTCGACCACGGCCGGATCGAAGCCGCGGTCGGGGAACAGGGCCTTCAGCTTCTCGATGCCCGTCTCGATCAGCGCGATCGAGGTGCTTTCCAGCGGCTCCAGGAAGCCCGACGCCAGGCCCAGCGCCACGACGTTGCGGTTCCACGCCTTCCTGCGACGGCCCGGCGTGAAGCGGATCAGGCGCGGCTCGTGCAGCAGGCGGTCGGGCACGGCGGCGACCAGCTCGGCCTTGGCGGCCTCGTCGTCGATATGCCGGCTCGAATAGACGTAGCCGTTGCCGTAGCGGTGCTGCAGCGGGATGCGCCAGCGCCAGCCGGCGCTGTGGGCGGTGACGTCGGTATAGGGCGGCGGCTCGGCGCCCTCAGGCGGCTGGCTTTGGACGGCCAGGGCCCGATCGCAGAACAGCCATTGCGACCAATCCTCGTAGCCGGTTCCCAGCGTCTCCTCGATCAGCAGGCCGCGGAACCCCGAGCAGTCGATGAAGAGATCGCCTTCCAGGCTTTGCCCCGTATGCAGGTCCAGAGAGGCGACGAAGCCGTCCTCGGGACGCAGGTTGACCTTCACGACCTTGGCGTCGATGCGCTTGACGCCGTTGGCCTGCGCCACACGGCGCATCAGCTGGGCGAACAGGGCCGCGTCGAAGTGCAGAGCCCAGTCGAACACCGACAGGCTGGACGGCGGATTGGCGGCCGGCACGGTGAACTTGCCCGCCGCCGCCAGGCTGGCGCCCAGCGAATACTCGCCCATCTCGCCGACGTCGGCGGCGCTGCGGGCCTTCAGCCAGTAGTGCTGGAAGGGCACCCCGTTCAGGTCCTGGCCGTACAGGCTGAAGGGATGGATGAAGGCCGAGCCCGGCGCCATCCAGTCCTTGAAGCGGATGCCCAGCTTGCAGGTGCCTTGCGTGGCGCGCAGCACCTCCAGGTCGTCGAGACCCAGAGACTGGTAGAAATTGCGGATGGTGGGGATGGTCGCCTCGCCCACCCCGATCGTGCCGATCTCGGAACTTTCGACCAGGGTGATGTCGATCGGCGCCTTGCCGAAGTGGCGACGCAGGCTCGCGGCCGCCATCCAGCCGGCGGTGCCCCCGCCGACGATGACGATGCTGCGGATGCGCCCCTTGCGGACGTCTTCGCTCATGGCCGGTCCTCCCCGAACCGGAAAATCGGCGCCCTGGGACGCCGATGGCCCGGACCGCGAAACTGGCGCCCGAATGCGCCGTTGGATAGCTGCCTTCCCAAACAAAAAGAGCCGCCGTGACGACCCCGAAGGGCCGCCACGACGGGCGCAGGGAGGAAGGCTTCAGATCACCACTTGGCGCGGATGCCGAGGGTGTAGCGGGGCTCGAACTCGTTCTGCGACGAATACTGTTCCTTGCCCTTGGCGAAACGCAGGTAGTAGTCCTCGATCTCGCCGGTGACGTTCGAGCCGTTGAAATAGACCGTCACGTTCTTGCGGACGTCGTAGCTGACATTGACGTCCACATAGCCGGTCGAGCCCTGGTAGATCGGGATCACCCGCTGACCGCCACCGCCCATGGTGCCGGACAGGCGGTCGGTGCGGTAGTTGTAGGCCACGCGCGCCTGCAGCTTGTCGTCCTGGTACCAGCCGACCAGGTTGAACTGGTGCTTGGAGTTGTCGAAGAACGGCAGCTTGTCGCCCTTCAGGTCCAGACGCGACTCCTCGCTGGGCGAGTAGGTGTAGTTGGTGTCGACGCCGAAGTTCTTCAGGATCGGCACGTCCGGGATGATGTCGGTGAAGGCGATCTTGGCGCCCAGTTCGACACCCGAGACCTCGCCGCCGTCGCCTTGCAGCGGCAGCGACACGTCGACCTCGCGGCGGACGACGCCGTCCTGGTCGGGGAAGCTGCCCTTGATCGTGCCGCCGGTGACGAAGCTGTCGATTTTCAGCTTGAAGGCCGAGATGTTCAGCATCGAGGCCCGACCGAAGTAGTACTCGATCGCGCCGTCGAAGTTCTGCGAACGCCACGGATCGAGGTTCGGGTTGCCCGAGGCGCTGGCCCCGGTCACGCAGCGAACGTTCGGCATGGTCGCGCCGCAGTCGGCGGTGAAGATCGACAGGCCGCCGCCGTAGCTGCCCAGATCCAGCGGCTGCATCGTCTTGGAGTAGGCGAAGCGCAGCTTGATGTTGTCGGTCAGGTCGTAGGTGGCGTTGAACGACGGCAGCCAGTCGGTGTACTTGCGGCGGGTGACCGTGTCGCCGGCGTCGGCGTTGGTGTCGCCGTAGTTCATGACGTCGCCGGTCAGGTTCTGCTTCACCAGCAGTTCGGTCTGGATGACGCGCAGGCCGAAGTCGCCCGACAGCTGGCCGATCTCGAAGGCGCCGGCGCCGTAGGCGCTCTGTTCCTTCAGGTCGACGTCGTAGGTCTGGCCGGGCACCTGCACGCGGACGGCGTCGCCGAACACCTTCTTCTGGAAGGCCAGCACGTCGTCGAAGTCACGCGGGTCGATGGCCCAGAAGCCGGGCATGCCCTTGGTGACGCCGCCCAGGTTGTTGACCCAGATGGCGTTGTTGTAGGTCGTCAGCTTGGTCGGACGGTTGACCGTGTAGCCCTGGAACTCCGGCACGCCGGTGACCGGGTTGGGCACGAACTCGCCGGCCTGGCACTGGTTCTGGTTCATGACGACGTCGATGGCCTTCCACTGAGCCATGCAGCCGCCGGCCGGCACGGGCGTGCCGTTGGCCTGCACCGCGCCGGGAACCCCGCCGTAGAAGCCCGAGAACAGGTGGAACTGCTCGACGCTGACCGAACGGTCGCTCTGGCGAACGCCGGCGTCGACCTTGGTGATGAAGCCCAGCAGCTTGTCGTCGAACTTGTAGTGGCCGTCGGCGCGGAACACGTTCATGTCCGACGAGACCTCGTTGTTGCCTTCCGACGAGAAGGCCCCGATCGCGTAGCTGTCCTTGTTGGCCATGTAGTCGCGCAGGGACTTGCCCGCGCCCAGGCCGCCCGAGATCGGCGTGTCGAAGCCGCTCCAGACCGGGCTCTTGCCGCTGACGTCGTAGTGCAGCTGCGGGTTCTGGCCGTAGCCCAGCGGGTTCGGGTTCAGGTAGCAGCCGCCGGCTGAGCCAGCGACGGCGTTGCTGCGCTGGCTAGCGGGATACTGGTCGCAGATGGCCTTCGGATAGAAGGTGCCGCGAGTGCGATCCTGGGCGTTGCGGAACAGCGTAAAGCGGTCAGGCGCGTACTGCCAATTGCTGAGGTCGCCCTGGGCCTGGCCGTTCATGCTCAGGCGGTCGCCGTTGGCGCGAATGGCCCGGGCCTCGAAGCTGAACGGGCCGTTGTTGTCGTATTTCAGTTCGAGATTGTAGTTCTTGCTCTCGGACTTGGTGACGCGGTTGACGGTGAACGAGTTCACCCACCAGGCGTCGATGTCGTACTCGCTGACCGCCAGCCACGGACGGCCGTTGCCGCCGATCGGGGCCGGGCCAGGCGGCGGGGCGCTGACGCCGGTCTGCTCGAAGTCGGTGGGACGGGTCCAGTTGCCGAAGGCGCCGCCGTCCCAGCGGTTGGAGATGTTGATGCCGGCGGCGCGGTTATATTCGTCGAGCTTGGCGTAGAAGCCCTCGGCCACCAGGGTGAAGCCCTCGCCCAGGTCGGCCTCGAACGACACGTTGACGCCGGTGCGCTTGCGCTCGACCACGCGGTTGAAGCTTTCGAAGCCGTGCGGCGACAGGAAGTTGTTCGGGTTCGAACCGCCCCAGTCGTTGTTGCCCGACAGCGAGACGGCGCCCGAGAAGTTGTTGCCCAGGTTCGACTTGCTCTGCGCGGCCGAGACCAGCAGGCCGACGCGGTCATTGCGCCAGCTGGCCAGGATATTGGCCAGGTAGTCGTCTTCCTTGGTGCGTTCGCCGCGCTGGGCTTCGGCCGCGCCGGCGAAGGTGAAGCCTTCCTGCATCTGGAACGGCCGGCGGGTGCGCAGGTCGATGGTGCCCGAGATGCCCGACAGGGCGTTGTTCGGGTCGGTCGACTTGTAGACCAGCACCTGGTTCATCAGCTGCGAGGGCACGTCCAGCAGGTTGGGCTGGGCCGAGCCCATGTTGCCCGCGCTGAGATACTGCTCGCCGTTCAGCAGGGTGATGACCTGGGCTAGGCCCCGGATGTTGACGGTGGCGCCTTCGCCGGCGTTGCGCTGGATCTGGATGCCCGGGATGCGCTGCAGCGAGTCGGCGATGGTGACGTCGGGCAGCTTGCCGATGTCCTCGGCCGAGATGGCGTCGACGATCGAGGCCTCGCGGCGCTTGACGTCGACCGACTTCAGCTGCGAGCCGCGCACGCCGGTGACGACGATCTCGTCGACGGCGGTCTCTTCGGTCGAGCCGGCGGTCTGCGCCAGGGCGGATGTGGTGATGACGGCCTGCGACGCGCCGGCCAGAAGGGCCAGGGTCAGGCCGCGAGTCCAGACGGACTTCTTACGTAGTGTGGTCAAGTCGATCGCTCCCCAATGTCTTGTTCTTGCGTTCGGGCCGCGACGCCTTTTGACGCCGCGGTGGGTCTCGAGCCGGGCCTAGACCTTCATGCCAACCTGCTTCGGCGGCCTCGGCCCGGTGATTGTCCTGTCGGCGACCCCCGGCGCCGGAACGGTGCTGCGATCCGGCCCTCAGACGCCGGTCACGGCGGCAACATTCCCAAATGTCCCAATCAAGTCAACAAGAATGTCAACGTTGTCATTTCCGGAAATCAGCGGGTTGCGAAGCGTTGCCACGGCGCAATCAGCCGCCAACCGGGACCACCCGCAATCCGCTTACCCATTGTTTTGCATGTATATTTTTCAAGTACGCATCACCAGAAGCCGAAAAGGACAGCGCTGACAAGCGCCCATGAGCGAGCAATCACCGCGTGTCCGCACACGAGTGTCTCGACATCGATTTTTACCGGAACGGGAATCGGAAGCGTTTCCATCGCCAGCCAGTTGACCTGACGGACATTCAAAATGACCACACAAATGTCCACGACGAGGACATTTTTTGACCACTCCATGTCCCATCGCATGACAAGCCGATTGGGCTGCGGTATGGCTGGTGCTCGGGAGCCGTCGGGCCGCCCCCTGCCGGGGGATGCGCGCCACGCGGCCAAGGCGGGTGCGGGTCTTCACGAATGACGACGATTCACGATGTGGCCAAGCGGGCTGGCGTCTCGGCCAAGACCGTCTCGCGCGTGATGAACGACCACGCCAGCGTCACCACCAAGACCCGCGACAAGGTCCGCGAGGCCATGGCCGCCCTCGGCTACCAGCCCAGCGCCGTGGCCCGTCACTTCCGCGCGCAAGGCGCCTCGGCCGTCGGCGTGCTGATGGGCGACCCCAGCGGCGGCTATCACACCCGCACCCACCACGCCCTGCTGCTGGCCTGCCTGGAGACAGGCCGTCACCTGACCGTGGAGCTGTTCGACGGCCCGGTGGTCGGCTGGCACGAGCGCATCCGCGCCTTCATCGAGGACGGCGGCATCCGCGAAGT
Source organism: Caulobacter endophyticus (assembly GCF_029543245.1). Classification (GTDB taxonomy): domain Bacteria; phylum Pseudomonadota; class Alphaproteobacteria; order Caulobacterales; family Caulobacteraceae; genus Caulobacter; species Caulobacter endophyticus_A. Next base: position 219,922 of record NZ_JARQWV010000002.1, on the reverse strand, counting down.
CATCCTGCTGCCGCCCGAATGCGACTTCGGCCCGCTGAAGGCGCTGATGCGCGAGCTGGACGTGCGCTGCGTGCTGATCTCGCCGACCACGCCCGATCCCAACTTCCCGGCCATCGCCATGGACGACCGCGCCGCCGCCCGCGAGGTGGTCGAGCACCTGTTCAGCCTGGGCCACACCCGCATCGGCCACATCGCCGGCCACCCCGACCATGCCGCCAGCACCCATCGCCGCAACGGCTTCTTCGAGGCCTACGCCGCCGCCGGCCTGCCGCGCCCGGCGCCGGAGCTGATCGTCGGGGGCGAGTTCACCTTCAAGACCGGCATGGACGCGGCCAAGCTGCTGCTCGACATCGACGAGCCGCCGACCGCGATCTTCGCCGCCAATGACGATATGGCCGCCGCCACCTGCATGGAGGCCCAGCGCCGCGGCCTGCGCATTCCCGACGACCTGTCGGTGGTCGGCTTCGACGACGCGCCGATCGCCGGGGTCATCTGGCCGACCCTGACCACCATCCGCCAGCCGTTCGAGCCGATGGCCCTGCGCGCCCTGCAGACCTTCGCGGCCTGGAACAGCAGCGACTCGGGCATCCGCCCCAGCCCGTTCCTGGCCCAGCACACCCTGGTGGTCCGCGAATCCACCGGCCCGGCCCGAAAGCGGCCGCCGGGCAAGACCAGCTGACGGAGCGCTCCGTCAGCGAACCATCCGCCGGCTCGCCGGCCAAGATCATACGAGTGGGAGGTAGAATGAACTCGCGTCTCTGGCGCGCCAGCGCCCTGGCCCTGACCATCGCCACAATGGGCCTCCCCGCCCTCGCCCAGGGCCATGCCGGCCACGCGGGCCATGGCGCGCCCGCCGCCGCCCCGGCCGGCCAGCCGTGGCTGGACCCCAAGCTCGACGCCGACACGCGCGCCGACCTGGCCGTCAAGGCCATGACCCAGGACGAGAAGCTGACCCTGGTCTACGGCTACTTCGGCGCCGACATGAAGCCCAAGTACACGCGCATCGAAGCCTCGCTGCCCGGCTCAGCCGGCTATGTGCCGGGCCTGCCGCGCCTGGGGATCCCCGCCCAGTTCGAGACCGACGCCGGCATCGGCGTGGCCACCCAAGGCAGCGCGGCGCAGTTCCGCGAGCGCACCGCCCTGCCCTCCGGCATGGCCACCACGGCCACCTGGAACCCGGCTCTGGCCGAGAAGGGCGGCGCGATGATCGGCAAGGAGGCCCGCGACTCGGGCTTCAACGTCATGCTGGCCGGCGGCGTGAACCTGGTCCGCGAGCCGCGCAACGGCCGCAACTTCGAATATGGCGGCGAGGACCCGCTGCTGGCCGGCGTGATGGTCGGGGCCCAGATCAAGGGCATCCAGTCCAACCACATCGTCTCGACGATCAAGCACTACGCCCTGAACGCCCAGGAGACCGGCCGCTTCGTGGTCGACAGCAAGATCGGCGACGCCGACGCCCGCACCTCCGACCTGCTGGCCTTCCAGATCGCCATGGAGGCGTCGGACCCGCACTCGGTGATGTGCGCCTACAACCGCGTCAACGGCCACTATTCCTGCGAGAACGACTGGCTGCTGAACAAGGTGCTCAAGCAGGACTGGGGCTACAAGGGCTACGTGATGTCCGACTGGGGCGCCGTGCACTCGGGCGCCAAGTCGGTCAACGCGGGTCTGGACCAGGAATCGGCCGGCGACGCCTTTGACAAGCAGCCCTTCCTGGCCGGCGTGCTGAAGGCCGATCTGGCCAGCGGCGCGGTCAGCCAGGCGCGCCTGGACGACATGGCCCGCCGCATCGTCCGCTCGCTGTTCGCCAGCGGCGCGGTCGACCATCCGGTGAAGATCGCGCCCATCGATCTGGCCGCCAACGGCAAGGTCAGCCAGGCCGACGCCGAGGAAGGCATGGTCCTGCTGAAGAACGACAAGGGCGTGCTGCCCCTGGCGCTGAAGGCCCAGAAAGTCGCCGTGATCGGCGCCTATGCCGATGTCGGCGTGCTGTCGGGCGGCGGCTCGTCGCAGGTCTATCCGGCCGGCGGCCGCGCCGTGCAGGGGCTGGAGCCCAAGACCTGGCCGGGCCCGGTGATCTACTATCCGTCCTCGCCGCTGAAGGCCCTGCAGGCGCGCAGCCCCCAGGCGAAGTTCACCTACAACGACGGCAAGGACGCCGCCGCGGTCGCCAAGCTGGCGGCCGACAGCGACCTCGTCATCGTCTTCGCCGACCAGTGGACCACCGAGTCGGAAGACGTGCCGTCCCTGGCCCTGCCCAAGAACCAGGACGCCATGATCGCCGCAGCCGCCAAGGCCGGAAAGCCGACCGTCGTGGTGCTCGAGACCGGCGGCCCGGTGACCATGCCGTGGCTGGGCGACGTCGGCGCGGTGCTGCAGGCCTGGTTCCCCGGCACCAGCGGCGGCGAGGCCATCGCCCGCGTGCTCACCGGCGAGGTGGACGCGACCGGCCGCCTGCCGGTGACCTTCCCGGCCAGCGAGGCCCAACTGCCGCGTCCCAAGCTCGACGGCGACCCCAAGAAGCCCGACGCCCTGTTCGCGGTCGACTATTCGATCGAGGGCGCGGCCGTCGGCTACAAGTGGTTCGACAAGAAGGGCCTCAAGCCGCTGTTCCCGTTCGGCCACGGCCTGTCCTACACCAGCTTCGCCTATTCGGACCTGAAGACCTCGAGCGCCGGCGGCCAGCTGAGCGTGTCGTTCAAGGTCACCAACACCGGCAAGCGCGCCGGCAAGGACGTGCCGCAGGTCTATGTCGCGCCCAAGGCCGGCGGCTGGGAGGCCCCGCGTCGCCTGGCCGGCTTCGAGAAGGTCGAGCTCGCCCCTGGCGCCAGCAAGACGGTGACCCTGGCGGTCGACCCGCGCCTGCTGGCCACCTGGGACGAGAAGGCCCACGGCTGGAAGGTCGCGGCCGGCGACTACGAGGTGCAGCTGGGGGCCTCGTCCGCCGCGATCTCGGCGCGCGCCACGGCGGCCGTCGCGGCGCAGAGCGTGCCGGTGGGGCTGCGGAAGTAAATATCCTCCCCCTGAAGGGGGAGGTGGCCCGGAGGGCCGGAGGGGGAAGCGGCTGCTGAGACGCCGCTGTCACTTCCCCCTCAGTCGCTTCGCGACAGTTCCCCCTTCAGGGGGAGCATCCTGAAGAGGGCGGGCGCGATGCGTCTGCCCTCTTTCCGTTCAAGCCATGCGCGATGCGAGGGGCTATGGCTCGGTCACCCACCCGACGCTTTCCACCCCCGCCCCCACCGCTCTAGTCTGCCCCCCATGCGCGCTCCGCTTCTCGCCCTGGCCCTGACGCTCGCGACCGCCGCCGCCGCGCGGGCCGGCGAGACCGCCTGCTGGTTCGAGAACGGCGCGGTCGTGGCCCCCGCAGCGGTCGGCGACATGACCGGCGACTTCGTCATCGACCTGTCGGCGCCCCACACCATGCTGCACAACACCAAGGCCCAGGCCGGCGGCTTCGAGGCCACCGACCTCTCCCTGCCCGTCCGCGTGGCTGGACAGGCCCTTCCCGCCCAGCCGGTGACGGTGGCCGATCTCGACTATCGCGGCGTCGGCTTCGTCGCGCCCATCGCCGGGGTCATCGGGGCCGACATCCTGGCCCGCTACACGGTGGTGATCGACTTCTCGCCCTGCCGGCTGTGGCTGGAGCCCGCCGACGGCCTCTCGCGCCCCTCAGGACCCGCCCTGCCGGTCGAGATGGTCGGCGGGGTGCCGACGGTGCGCGCCAGCGCCTCCGACGGCTTCTCGAGCGTCCGGGGCCCCTTCGCCCTCGACACAGCGTCGGCGGGCGCCCTGCGCGCCCGCGGACCGGCCGACGGACCACGCCAGGCGCCGGCCGGCACGGTGGCGGGTCTTACCTTCGACGGCCGGCTCTATCCCCGCGCTCGCGCGGTGAAGGCCGGCGACCTGCCGCCCGGCGTCGTCGGCGCCCTGGGCGTCGAGGTGCTGGCCCGGGGCCGGCTGCGGCTGGACACGGCCGCCCACGCCCTGTGGCTGACGCCCTAAAGCCTCCTCATCCAATACGGAGTTTCCCATGGGCTCGCGTGTTCACGCCGTCACCGCCAATCCGCGCCACACCATTCAGCTCGACGTCAACGGCCACAAGCTGGTCGGCGACGAGCCCCCGGCCCTCGGCGGCCAGGACGCCGGCCCGCCGCCCTTCGGCTTCGTGCTGGCGGGCCTTGCGGCCTGCACCGCCACCACCCTGCGCATGTACGCCGACCGCAAGGGCTGGGGCGAGGTGACCATCGAGACCACGCTGACGCTCGACAACAGCGGCGACAAGCCCCGCATAGACCGCAAGGTCTCGGCCACCGGCGACCTCGACGACGCCGCCATCGCCCGCCTGCGCGACGTGGTCGAGCGCACCCCGGTGACCCTGGCGCTGAAGAGCGGGTTCGGGATCGACACGGTGCTGGAAAAGGCCGCCTCCTGACTGGCCGGCCTGCTCCTCCCCCGCCTGCGGGGGAGGGGGACCACGAAGTGGTGGAGGGGGCGGCGGCGCGCATGGCGCTCTGTCCCTCGCCCCCTCCGTCACGGCGCTGATAGCGCCGCGCCACCTCCCCCGCTTCGCGAGGGAGGAGTAAAAAAGGGCCCGGCGTCGCCGCCGGGCCCTTCTTCATTTCCAGTCTGAACGCGCCGCTCAGTGCGACTCGTTCTTCCAGACCTTGCGGTAGCTCGCATAGAGCAGCCCGGCGAAGAGGATCAGGTAGATCATCACCGCGAAGCCCGTCTGCTTGCGCTCTTCCAGCTTGGGCTCGGCGGCCCACATCAGGAAGGCCGAGACGTCGCGGGCCTGCTGGTCGACCGTGGCCTTGGTGCCGTCGTCGAAGGTGACGCCGTTCAAGGTCAGCGGCGGGGCCATGGCGATGAAGCCGCCCGGCGGAACGTGGGCGTGGTCACCGCTCCAGTAGGCCGCCAGGTCGCCCGGCATGTACGGGTTGTAGTGCTGGCCCGGACCGACCTTCAGGCCCGCCGGCGGGTTCTTGTAGCCCGTGACGATGGCGTGGATGTAGTCGGGACCGCCGGTGCGGGCCTTGGCCAGCAGCGACATGTCCGGCGGGAACGCGCCGCCGTTGCTGGCGCGGGCCGCGGCCTCGTTCGGGAACGGCGAGGGGAAGCGGTCGGCGCTGGTGGCCGGACGCTTGATGGCGTCGCCCGTTTCGGAGTCGATGTCGGCGACCTCGAACTCCTTGGCGATCGCCTTGACCCACGGGTTGTCGTTCGAGTTCGGGTACTTCTCGTTATAGAACGGGCCGCCCTTGTCGCCGAGGTTCCGGAAGCTGACCAGCTTCATGGAGTGGCACGACGAGCAGACCTCGCGATAGACCTTGTAGCCGCGTTGCAGCTGGGCCTGGTCGAACTTGCCGAACGGGCCGTTGAACGACCAGTGGATCTTTTCCGGTTCCAGCGGGTGACCGGCGGCCAGGGCCGGGGCGGCGGCGAACGACGCCATCAGACCCGCGACCGCTGCGATGACGGAGAGTTTGCGCAGCATCGGGATCAGCCCTTCATTTCAGGCGCGGCGGTCGCTTGCTCCGGCGCGGCGGCCGGGTGCGACAGGGCGGGCGAGGCGATGGAGTCCGGCACCGGCAGGGTCTTCTCGACCAGGCCCAGCACCGGCAGGATCACCAGGAAGAACGCGAAGTAGTAGAGCGACGCGAAGCGGCTCAGCCACACGAAGCTGTTCAGGTCGGCGTCGCCCAGGGTGAAGGTCTTGAAGTGACCCAGCACCGGATCGTCCGGCAGCTTGGCGCCGCAGAGACCCAGGATGCAGCACGCCACCACGAAGATGATGAAGTACAGCTTCGCGGTCGGGCGGTAGCGCATCGAGCGCACCTTCGAGGTGTCCAGCCACGGCAGGGCGAACAGGCAGGCGATGGCGCCGAACATGGCCAGAACGCCCATCAGCTTGTCCGGCACGGCGCGCAGGATCGCGTAGAACGGCAGGAAGTACCATTCGGGCACGATGTGCGCCGGCGTCACCAGCGGGTTGGCCTCGACATAGTTGTCGGCATGGCCCAGGGCGTTCGGCAGATAGAAGACGAAGGTCGCGAAGAGGATCAGGAAGACGCTCATCGCAAAGCCGTCCTTCACCGTCGCATACGGGGTGAAGGGCAGGGTGTCGGCCTTCGACTTGGGCTCAACGCCGGTCGGGTTGTTCTGGCCGACCACGTGCAGGGCCCAGATGTGCAGGATCACGACGCCCGCGATCATGAACGGCAGCAGGTAGTGCAGCGAGAAGAAGCGGTTCAGCGTGGCGTTGTCGACGGCGAAGCCGCCCCACAGCCAGGTGGTGATCGACGGACCGACGATCGGCAGGGCGCCGAACAGGTTGGTGATCACGACGGCGCCGTGGAAGCTCATCTGGCCCCAGGGCAGCACGTAGCCCATGAAGGCCGTGGCCATCATCAAGAGGTAGATCACGCAGCCCAGGATCCACAGCACCTCGCGGGGCGCCTTGTACGAGCCGTAGTAGAGGCCGCGCAGCATGTGGACATAGACGGCGATGAAGAACATCGACGCGCCGTTGGCGTGCATGTAGCGGATCAGCCAGCCGTAGTTCACGTCGCGCATGATGTGCTCGACGCTGGCGAAGGCGTGGTCGGCGCTGGGGGTATAGTGCATCACCAGGATGATGCCGGTGATCAGTTGGCTGGCCAGGCACAGCGACAGGATGCCGCCGAAAGTCCACCAGTAGTTCAGGTTACGCGGGGTGGGGTAGTCGACGAAGCTGTCGTAGCCCAGGCGCACGATCGGGAGACGGGCGTCGAGCCAGCGCTCGAAACCGGTCTTCGGCTGGTAGGTCGAATGTCCGCTCATCTGGCTTACCCGATCTTGACCTTGGTGTCGGACAGGAACTCGTACTCCGGAACCGCGAGGTTCAGCGGGGCCGGACCCTTACGGATGCGACCCGACGTGTCGTAGTGCGAGCCGTGGCACGGGCAGAACCAGCCGCCGAAGTCGCCGCCGCCGAAGGTGGGCACGCAGCCCAGGTGAGTGCACGAGCCGATCAGCACGAGCCATTGGGCCTTGCCCGGCTTCACGCGGTCGGCGTCCTTCTGGGGATCCTTCATCGACACGCCGTCGTCGGCGACCGCCTTCTGGATTTCGGCCGGGGTGCGGTTGCGCACGAAGAGCGGCTTACCCCGCCACTTCAGCGTCACCTGCTGGCCGTCGGCGACCTTGGTCAGGTCGAACTCGGTAGAGGCCAGGGCCAGCGTGTCGGCCGAGGGATTCATCTGGTCGATGAACGGCCAGGCAAGCGCCGCTGCGCCGCCGGCGGCGGCGGTGATCGCGGCAATGTAAATGAAATCGCGTCGGCTGGGATCGGACCCAGACTCGGTCTTTGCGCCCACGGCGGTGTCGGCCACCTTGTTCCACCCTTCGAAATCCGTCCAACCGCGCGAACGGCCAGACCAGGAAATGCGCCATTCGGCGCGATATCTTTACCTCGACCCGCGAGCGGATCTTCGCCACAAGGGGCACGCTCCCTATCGGATGGGCGAACAGAGTTCGCAAGCCCTATTCGATGTGCAGCAATGCCCCTACTAGCCCCATGGTTGGTTTCGTTAGAATGCGTCTCGCGCTTTTTCAACCCGGCATTCCCCAGAACGTGGGCGCGGCGATTCGGCTTTCGGCCTGCCTGGACGTGGGGCTCGACGTCATCGAGCCCTGTAGTTTTCCCTTGGACGACAAGAGCTTGAAGCGCGCGGCCCTCGACTACGGCCCGCTGGCGCACCTCACCCGCCACGATTCCTGGGAAACCTTCCTTCAGGCGCCGCAGCGCGCCCACGGGCGCCTGGTGCTCTTCACCACGCGGGGCGACCAGAGCTTCCACGACTTCGCCTTCCAGGCCGGCGACACCCTGCTGTTCGGCAACGAGAGTCGCGGCGCCCCGGAAGAGGTTCACGCCGCCGTCGACGCCCGGGTGGTGATCCCGCTACGCGCCCAGGCCCGCTCGCTGAACGTCTCTGTGACCGCCGGCATGGCCCTGGCCGAGGCCCTGCGCCAGACGGGCGGCTTCCCGTCTCTGAGCACGCTGCAAACGTAAAAAAGGCGGCCCCGTTTCCGGGACCGCCCAAGTTTAACCATCGGCGCTCGGACGCGAGCGGCGGGCAAGGTGTGGAGTCTTCGCCCGCGCTCGGCGCCCTTGGCGGCCAAGCCCTTGAGGCTTAGGCCAGCACCATGATCACGACCCGGCGGTTTTGCGCCCGGCCTTCCTTGGTCTCGTTCGGGGCCACGGGATCTTCTGCGCCGTACGAGATCGTCGCCATGCGGTTCAGGGCCACGCCTTGGCGCGACAGGAACTTGCGCACAGCGTCGGCGCGGCGCTGGCCGAGCTTTTCGTTGTAGTCCTGCTCGCCCGTGGCGTCGGTGTAGCCCTGGATTTCCAGGTACACGTTCTTGTTCTCTTCCTTCAGCTTGGCCGCGAAGTCCGCCAGGCGCTGTTCGGCCTCGGGGGACAGGGCGTCCTGGTCGGTCGGGAACTTCACGGAGTCGTCCGACAGGACCATCGAGTACATGAACTTGCCTTCGGCGAGCTTGCCGGCGGCAGTCGCGCGATCGAGGGCTTCGCGGGACGTCTTATCCAGCTCAGAGATCTGGGTGTCGTGACCGTCCACCCGCGTGTTCACCGCTCCGACCTGAGTGTTGACGTACTTCTTCGTCGCGCAGCCGCTGACCGCCAGGCCCCCAGCCACCAGCGCGACGACCGTCGCCATCTTCAAGCTGCCTTTGACTTGGCCGATCATTGTTCGCATCTTCTCCTATTGATCCAAGAAAGCTTGACCTTGGACCTACGCACTCATCCGGGTCGTTCAGCTTTCGCATTACGAAACCGTCAGGTGACAGAGGCGAAAAATAGGCGTGTTCTTGTCGCGATTGGCGCAGCTTGCAGCCAATGTTCATGGTCACTTTATTGACCGCGCGCGATCGTTCGAACCGCGATTTGGTTCCATAAATTATTTTCAGTTCTAGGAAGATTTTTGCGGGGGAGCGAAGGCTCTGGGGCCCTCGACTCGGGCCCTGGGCGCGCCCCTGGGGAATCGGGAAAGCGGCGCCGGCGGCCAGGACATCCGCCCCGGCTCTCCCTCTAGATGTAGGGAGCTTTCGCGCCACCGCAAACGAAAAAGCGCGCCCCGGAGGACCGGAGCGCGCTTCTCGTCGGATTCTCGCCGGGGCCTACTGAAGCGTCGCCCGGCCAAAGGACAGGCCGGCGTCGTCGGCACCGACGGCGATGACGCCGCCATCCTCCAGCTCGCCCGCCAGCAGCCTGCGGGCGATCGGGTCGACCAGCTCCTTCTGGATCACGCGCTTCAGGGGGCGCGCGCCATAGACCGGGTCATAGCCCTTGTCGGCCAGCCATTGCAGGGCCTCGGGCGCCAGCGCCAGGGTCATGCGGCGATCGGCCAGCAGCTTCTCCACCCGACCAAGCTGGATGCGGACGATGTCGCTCATGTTCGAGCGGTCCAGCCGCTTGAACAGGATGATCTCGTCGATCCGGTTCAGGAACTCCGGACGGAAGTGGCCGCGCACCGTGGTCATGACCAGCGGACGCACCTCTTCCACGTCGGCCCCGTCCTCCTGGTTGGCCAGGAACTCGGCGCCGAGGTTGGAGGTCATGATGATGATGGTGTTGCGGAAATCGACCGTCCGCCCCTGCCCGTCCGTCAGACGGCCGTCATCCAGCACTTGCAGCAGCACGTTGAAGACGTCCGGGTGGGCCTTCTCGATCTCGTCGAACAGCACCACCTGGTACGGACGGCGACGGACGGCTTCCGTCAGCGCCCCGCCCTCGTCGTAGCCGACATAGCCGGGAGGCGCGCCGATCAGGCGGCTGACCGAGTGCTTTTCCATGTATTCCGACATGTCCATGCGGGTGATCGCATGCTCGTCGGCGAACATGAACTCGGCCAGGGCCTTGGTGAGCTCGGTCTTGCCAACCCCGGTAGGACCGAGGAACAGGAACGAGCCGATCGGCCGCGTGGGATCGTGCAGGCCGGCGCGGGCGCGGCGAACGGCGTCGGACACGGCCTCCAGGGCCTCGTCCTGGCCGACCACGCGCGAGCGCAGGGCGACCTCCATCTGGAGCAGCTTCTCGCGCTCGCCTTCCAGCATCTTCTCGACCGGCACGCCGGTCCAGCGGCTGACGACGGCGGCGATCTGCTCGGCGTCGACCACTTCGGGGGTCAGCGCCTTGTCGCCGTTCTCGCCGGCCTCGGCGTCGGCCAGGCGCTTTTCGAGCGCCGGGATCTCGCCGTACTGGATCTGGCCGGCGCGGGCGAAGTCGCCGGCGCGCTGGGCGTTGGCGAGGTCGGCCCGCAGGCGGTCGAGGGCTTCACGGGCCTGGGCCGCACCGCCGACCTTGTCCTTCTCGGCCTTCCAGCGGGCGGTCATCTCGTCGGAGCGGAACTGCAGGTCGTCGATCTCGACCTCCAGGTTCTCCAGCCGCTGCTTGGAGGCGGCGTCCGTTTCCTTGGACAGAGCCTCGCGCTCGATCTTCAGCTGCACCAGGCGGCGGTCGATCTCGTCGAGCTCCTCAGGCTTTGAGTCGATCGCCATGCGCACGCGGCTGGCCGCCTCGTCCACCAGGTCGATGGCCTTGTCGGGCAGGAAGCGGTCGGCGATGTAGCGGTTGGACAGCGTCGCGGCGGCCACGATGGCGGAGTCCGAGATGCGCACACCGTGGTGGACCTCGTACTTTTCCTTCAGGCCGCGCAGGATCGAGACGGTGTCCTCCACCGTCGGCTCCTGCACGAACACCGGCTGGAACCGGCGCGCCAGGGCGGCGTCCTTCTCGACGTGCTTGCGGTACTCGTCCAGCGTCGTGGCGCCCACGCAGTGCAGCTCGCCGCGCGCCAGGGCGGGCTTGAGCAGGTTGGAGGCGTCCATCGCCCCGTCGCTCTTGCCCGCGCCGACCAGCGTGTGCATCTCGTCGATGAACAGGATGATCGAGCCCTCGGCGGCGGTCACCTCGGCCAGCACGGCCTTCAGGCGCTCCTCGAACTCGCCGCGATACTTCGCGCCGGCGATCAGGCTGCCCATGTCGAGCGACAAGAGCTTCTTGTCCTTCAGGCTTTCGGGCACGTCGCCGTTGACGATGCGCTGGGCCAGGCCCTCGACGATGGCGGTCTTGCCCACGCCCGGCTCGCCAATCAGCACCGGGTTGTTCTTGGTACGGCGCGACAGGACCTGGATGGTGCGGCGGATCTCTTCGTCGCGACCGATGACCGGATCGATCTTGCCGTCGCGGGCCGCCGCCGTCAGGTCGCGGGCGTAGCGCTTGAGGGCGTCATAGCCTTCCTCGGCGTTGGCGCTGTCGGCGGTGCGGCCCTTGCGCAGGGCGGCGGCGGCGGTCTCCAGGCTCTGGGCAGAGACGCCGGCGTCCTTCAGCGCCTTGGCGCTGTCGGCGCCGTCCTTGGCGATGGCGACGAGCAGGCGCTCGGTGGTGACGAAGGCGTCGCCGGCCTTCTTGGCGCCGTCCTCGGCGGCCGCGAAGACACGGGCGGTGTCGGGCTTCATGTAGAGCTGGCCGCCGGCGCCGTCGACGCGCGGGTTCTTGGCCAGGATCGCGTCCACGGCGGCGTCTGCCGCGTCGGGGCGGCCGCCGGCGTTGGCGATGATGGTGCGCGAAAGCCCGTCCTTTTCTTCCAGCAGCACCTTCAGAAGGTGCTCGGGCCCAAGTTGCTGGTGACCACGGGCCAGGGCCAGGCTCTGCGCGGATTGCACGGCCTGCTTGGCGCGGTCGGAATAGATGTCGATCTTCAAGTTGGCGTCCCCTTCACTAGGCGGATCAGACCGGGTCGCCTCTGATGAGCACGACCCGGTCCGTCAGGGGATGTAGTGTGACCCTAGAGCCACACAAGGCTCACCAGCCCTGGCTCGCCAGATAGTTTTCCAGCGCCTGGATGCGGGTGGCGTCCGACGGGTGGGTCGAGGCGAACTCGGGCCGGCCCGAGCCGCCCTGGGCCTGCATCTTGCGCCACAGGGTCACGGCCTCGCGCGGCCGGTAGCCGGCGCGCTGCATGATGTCGACGCCGATGCGGTCGGCCTCCAGCTCGTGCTTACGCGAGAACGGCAGCAGAAAGCCCATCTGCGCCCCCGCCCCGCCCAGCGAGGCCACGGCCCGGCCGCCGTCGCTGCCCCCGCCCCCGGCCGCCGCCTGGGCGATGGCCAGGACCAGCTGGGTGCTCATCTGCTGCGAATAGCGCTCGGCGGCGTGCCGGCCCAGCACATGGGCGGCCTCGTGGCCCAGCACGGCGGCCAGCTGGTCGTCGTTGTCGACGAGGCGCACCAGACCCGAATTGACGCCGATATGGCCGCCCGGCAGCACGAAGGCGTTGGGGGTGTCGTTGTCGAACACGACATAGTCCCACGGCCGGTTGGCCAGGCCCGCGGCCTCGATGATCCGCTGGCCCACCGTGGTGACCCGGGCGTTCATCCGCGCGTCCTTCGACACCTTGCTGGTCCGCAGCGTCTGCTCCCAGGCCGCCTCGCCCGACCGCGCCAGGCTGGCCTCGTCGACCATGGCGAACTGGTCGCGGCCAAGCTCGGCGTTGTAGGCGCAGCCCGAAAGCATCAGGCCGGCGATCATGACCAGCGACGGACGAAGGCGCATGGACGGCTCGCGTTATTGTTGTCGAGGGCCCGACTTAAGGCGCGTGGCCCGTGCCTGGCAACAAAGATCCTCCCCCTCTGGGGGTGGTGGCCCGGAGGGCCGGAGGGGGGCGTTTCCAGCTTTCGAGGCGCTGGAAGGTCAGACGTCTCTCCCCTCTCCGCCCGCTTCGCGGACACCTCTCCCACGGGGAGAGGGTCTTTTCGTCAGCGCTTCAGTTCGAGGATGTCGAGCTTCGACTCCTGCTTGGGCCAGGGCATGACCAGCCGGTAGCGGTTGGGACCGATCCGCTCGAACACCCCGGCCTGGTCGCGCTCGGGATCGCGGCGGTAGGTCGCCCGGCCCTCGCGGTCGCCCCAGGCCACCGCGCCCAGGAACACCAGGCGCCGGTCGCTGTCGGGATAGAGGTTGCCGGCCTGGCGCTGCGAACCCGTGGTCTTCTCCAGCACGAGATCCCCGCCCGGCGTCAGTTCGACGCGACAGCGGAACCAGCCGTAGGCGACATAAGGAAGGCCCCGACCGCCCGGGCTGCCCAGCTTGATCGTGCGGCACTGGTAGTTTCCGGGCGTCGGTTGCGGGCGCGGCAGGGCTGCGCGCGGTTCGACCAGCGCGCCCAGGGCTCGCAGGTCGCGGGCATGGCCGCCCCGCCGGGCCTCGGACAGCGCGCCTTCCCAGGCCGAGTTGAGCCGCTCGATCCGCTGCATGTCCTCGCGCGTCGCATCGCGCCGCCAGTCGCCCGAGGCGGCCAGGACGGGGGTTACGGCCAGGAAGGACAGAGCGAAGGCGGCGACGGCGCGCATGGGCGGCTCCAGGGAACGTCGAAGGAGCACAGGTAACTCGCCAGCGGCAGGAGGGTTCGCCTCAGCGGGCCGCGGCGATGGTGCGGGCCAGTTGCCGGGGATCGACCGGCTTGCTGAGGATCGGGGCGTCGCGCAGGTCGGGCCGCACGCCCTGGTCGCCGTAGCCGGTGACGAAGGCGAAGGGCACGCCGCGCTCGCGCAGCACGTCGGCCGCCGCGAACGAGGTGCCGCCGTCGAGATTGACGTCCAGCAGGGCGAAGTCGACCACCTCGCGCCGGGCCGCCTCGACCGCCGTCTCGGCCGAGACGGCCGGGCCGGTGACGTCGCAGCCCAGGTCGGTCAGCAGGTCCTCGACCAGCATGGCGACCATGATCTCGTCCTCGACGATCAGCACGCGCATCAGGCGGCTCCCCTGGCCGGCGCCGGCTGGGCGGCCGGGCGGCGGCGGATGCGGGCGACGATGGTGCAGACCACGCCCTCGGACGGGTAGTCCAGCGCCGCCTCGCCGTCGAGTTCCAGGGCCAGGCCACGGGTGATCAGGCGGCTGCCGAAGCCCTGGCGCTCGGGCGGCGACACCGGCGGACCGCCGGTCTCGCGCCACAGCAGGCGCAGCCGCTCGTCGTCGCCCTCGCCTTCCCGGCTCCAGACCACCCGCACCTGCCCCGTCGATTGCGACAGAGCTCCGTACTTGGCGGCGTTGGTGGTCAGTTCGTGCAGGGCCAGCGACAGCGACAGCGCGGTCTTGGGCGACAGCCGCACGGGCGGCCCGGCCAGCTCGAAGCGCGAGGCGTCGCCGTAGGAGTCCACCAGTCCGGCCATGATGTCGTGCAGGTCGGCGCCGTCCCAGCTTTCGCGGGTGAGAATGTCGTGGGTGCGGGCCAGGGCCAGCAGGCGGGTCGTCAGCGACTCGCGCGCGTCGCCCAGGTCAGCGGCGTTGCGCAGGGTCTGGCCGGCCACCGACTGCACGGTGGCCAGGGTGTTCTTGACCCGGTGATTGAGCTCGTTGACCAGCAGCCGCTGCAGTTCCTCGGCCCGCTTGCGCTCGGTGACGTCGCGCATCACGCCGGTGAAGAACCGCCGCCCGCCCGACCGCCATTCAGCGATGGAAAGCTCGAGGGGAAAGGTCGACCCGTCCTGCCGCCGGCCGAACACCTCGCGGCCGATGCCGATGATCCGGCGCTCGCCGGTGCGGCGGTAGGTGTCGAGATAGCCGTCGTGGGCCGCGTGATGCGGTTCGGGCATCAGGCCGTTGACGTTGGATCCGATCATGTCGGAGGCCGCATAGCCGAACAGGCGCTCGGCGGCGGGATTGAAGGCTTCTATGCGGCCGTGCTCGTCGATGACGACGATGGCGTCCACCGCCGTGTCGACGATGGCGCGATAGCGGGCCTCTTCGCCCGCGCCGCCGGACTGTGCTCCACGCCCGCCCATGGCTGGCTCCCCTGTGGTCCAGAGGAGCCTAGCCTATGGGTTGATCCGCCGCCAAGTCCTCGCGGCGGATGAGATCAGGCGTCTTCCGACTCGGGAGCCGGGGAATCGCCGCCTTCGAAGCTGCGCGGGGCGCGGCGACGGCGGGGCTTCTTGACCTCTTCGCCTGCGGCCTCGGGGGCCGGAGCGGCGGGGGCCTCGGCCGCCGGGGCGGCTTCGGCCTTGGGTTCGGCGGCGGGCTTGGGCTCGGACTTGCGGCCCAGGAACGCCGGGGCGTGGCTGACCGCGCCGTCCTGGCCGCGCAGCACCGGCGAGCTTTCGGTCGCCTGCGCCTCGCCGCCCAGCGGAGCGGCTTCCGGCTCGATCACGGCCAGTGGATCGCGCTCGCCACGGTCGCGATCGCGGTTGCGGTCACGATCGCGGTCGCGGCGCGAGCGGCGGCCTTCGCGGGCCTCGCCCTGGAACTCGCCGCCTTCGGCCGCCGGGCGGTCCTCGCGCGGCTGGCGCTCTTCGCGCGGACGGTCATCACGGGGGCGATCGTCGCGGTCGCGGAAGCGGTCTTCGCGCGGGCGATCATCACGAGGACGATCCTCGCGAGGACGGTCGTCACGGGGACGATCATCGCGGTTGCGGTCGCGGTCGTCGCGGTCGCGCCAGCGGTCGCGGCGGCCTTCGCCCTGCTGACCATCGCGGTCACGATCGCGGTTGCGGTCACGATCACGGTTCTCGAAGCGGTCGCGGTTGCGGTCGCGGCGTTGCTCGCCCTGGCCTTCGCCGCCCTCGCCGCCTTCCGCGCCCTCGGCGGGCGTCTCGGCGGCCGGCGGGGCTTCGGGGGCCTCTTCCGGCTCGGCTTCGAAGTCGATCTCGTAGGCCGAATAGGCGTCCTTGCCGATGATGTCGCTGACCGGACGATTCGGCTGGATGGCGCGCAGGACACGGAAATAGTGCTCGGCGTGCTGCAGGTAGTTCTCGGCCAGCACCCGGTCGCCGGACGACGAGGCGTCGCGGGCCAGCTGCTGGTACTTTTCGTAGACGCTCTGGGCCGCGCCGCGGACCTTCACGCCGTCGGGACCGTTCGAATCGAAGGCCCGGTTGGCGTTGTGCTGCTGCGGCTTGCCACCACCGCCCCCGCGGTTGTTGCGGCCACGCTGGCGCTTCATGCCCTTGAAATCTCTCATCTTCTTCTAAACCTGTCCGATCTGGACACTCTAGCCCGATCGGTATTCGGTCTCTTGAGACTGGGTGCGCCCGTCTCGGGCTCGCCTTCGATGTTCTTGAGACCTGGGTTTCCGTAGAGTCTCCGTCCGGATCGGGCGCGGCTTTCGGCCTCGTCGGCCGTTCGCGCCTGCCGGATGTGTCTAGCGGCCGTCGAAACGACCGCTCTTCCCGTCACCCGGCGATTTGGAAGGAGACCCTTTTTCGTCTACCGCCTCACGCCGGCGTTTCCAAGGGGTTTTTGAAGCCCGTGACAACACGGTCGTGGGTGGACAGATCCTTGACCGTCCGCACGTTCTGGGCGCCGGCGGCCTTGAAAAGGATCTCCACGTCGGCTGACTGGTCGAAACCGATCTCGACGCAGAACAGGCCGCCCGGCTTGAGCACGCGCAGGATCTCGGGAGCGAGGGCGCGGTAGGCGGTCAGACCGTCGGCCCCGCCATCCAGGGCCAGGCGCGGCTCGTGGTCGCGCACTTCCGGCTCCAGGGTGTCGATATCGGCGGTGGGAATGTAGGGCGGGTTGGAGACCACCACGTCGAACGAGGCGTCGCCCAGGCCCGTCGTCCAGTCGCCGCGCATCAGCGCCACGCGGCCGTCGAGGTCCAGATTGGCCGCGTTCTCGCGCGCCACGGCCAGGGCCTCCTCGGAGATGTCGATCCCCAGGCCCTTGGCGGCCGGGCGCTCGGCCAGGATCGCCAGCAGCATCGAGCCCGAGCCCACGCCCAGGTCCAGCATGTTGAAGGCCATGGTTTCGGGGAAGGCCTTCAGCACCTCGTCGACGATGACCTCGGTCTCGGGACGCGGGGTCAGCACGTCCTTGGTCACCGACAGCAGGATCTTCCAGAAGCCCTTGCGGCCGATGATGTGGCTGACCGGCTCGCGGCGGGCGCGGCGCGCCAGGTACTCGTCCAGCGTGGCCAGCTGCTCGGCGGTCAGCTCGCGGTAGGGGTCGGTGATGATGTCGGTGCGGCTGACGCCGGCGGCGACTTCCAGCATCAGGCGCGCGTCGATGGCGGGCTGATCGATGCCGGCTTCCTTCAGGCGCTCCTTGGCGCCGTTCCAGGCTTTGACGAGGGTAAGGGTCATGGCGGCTCCAATAACGCGTCGCGGCCTCCAATGCGAGATCGGGGGCGAGATCGAGGGCGGGATTGCAGATGGATTAGCGACGGCGATGCGCTGTTGCTTGTTCGGACCTGCTGCGTGCAGCCCTCTGGTCTCCTCCAGTGGGAACCCGAAATCCTTGCGGGGCAAGGCCGCCTGCGCCCCGCATGAACCCGTTTTCACGTGACAGCGCCGCGGCGCCGCCGGAACAGTCGCACCCTGGGGATCAGGGGGTGAAGACGTGTTGCGTTCGATGTTCGCGGGCCTGGCCGGTTGCGGCCTCGTCGCCCTGGCTACGCCCGCCGCGGCCACCTTCTCGATCGCCGCCTGCGACGCCCAGAAGAGTTGCGGCGTGGCCGTCGCCACCAACAACCTCGCCGTCGGCGCCAGCGTGGCCTACGCGCAAGGCGGGGTCGGCGCGGTCGTCACCCAGTTCGAGACCAATCCGAACTACGGCCCCAAGGGGCTTTCCCTGCTGGCGCGCGGCCAGGATCCGCAAGCGGTCGTGACGACCCTGCTGGCCGAGGACGGCGGTTTCGAGGGCCAGGATCAGAGCTGGCGGCAGGTCGCCGTGGTCGCGCCCGACGGCCAAGCCTTCGCCTACACCGGCGCCGAGGCCGCCGCCGAGGCCTGGGCGGGACACCAGGCCCGGGAAGGCTTCAGCGTCCAGGGCAACGGCCTGGCGGGCGCTGAGGTTCTGGAGGCGATGAAGGCCGCCTTCGCCCAGGCCAGCGGCCCCCTGGCCGACCGCCTGATGGCCGCCCTGGAAGCAGGCGAGGCCGCGGGCGGCCAGACCACCGGCCAGATGTCGGCCGCCCTGCTGGTGCGCACCGTCGAGGGCGGCTGGAGCGATGTCGATCTGCGGGTGGACGCCGCGCGCGCGCCGGTCGCCGAGCTTCGCCGCCTGCTGAACCTGCGCCAGGCCAACGAACGGCTGGCCGCCGCCGAACGCGCCGTGCGCAGCGAAAGACCCGACGTCGCCAGGAGCCAGATCGCCGCCGCCATCGCCCTGGGCGGCGACTGGGACCGCATCTGGCGTCGCGCCGCGCGCCTGCGAATGTCGATGGACGACCGCGCCGGCGCCGTCCAGGCGCTCGTAGGCATGCACCGTCTCAATCCGAAATGGGCGAAGATGGAGCGCGACGACCCGCTGTTCGCGCCCGTCCGCGAGGACCCGGCGCTGAGCCGCTTCTAGGCCTCGACCACCACCGCATCGCCCTGCCCCACCGCCCCGCCGGCGGTGACGTTCAGATAGATGCCGCAGAAGGTGTGGCCGTAGTTGTCGAACAGGGCCTTCACCACCTCGATGTCGCGCTCGGCGGTGACCGGGTCGACATGGGTGGCGGCGCAGCGAACGATGGGCTTGAGCACCTCCGCCGTCGCATCGCCGATCTTCACGGTCTTGCCCGTCCAGCCGTTCTCGACCCAGGCCGGCCAGCCCTCGACATAGAGGTTGGCGCGAAAGCGCAGCGGGTCGACCGGGCGGCCGAGCCTGTCGGCGAGGTCGCGCACACTGGCCAGGTTCACGATCGAGACGAAGCCCTGCTTGCTGTCCATGAACCGGTGCGCGCCGGGCCCTTCCACCACCCGCAGCGGGCCTTTCGCCTCGTCGCCCAGCAGGGCGGCCAGCCAGGCCTCGAAGCCGCGCCGGCCCTCGTCGCTGGCAAGATCGCCCGCGAACGGCGCCAGCCCCTCGGCCGAGGCGGTCAGAACCCCGCTGGCCTCGTCATAGGCGGTGCGAGCCCTGGCCACGGCCGGGATCTTGGCCAGCACAGTGAACTTCATCTTCGACAGGTGCGCCGGTGCGTCCGTATCGAAGCCGCTGGGGCCGTCCTCGACGGCGTACAGCCGGTCGCAGGGGAAGCAGGCGCCGGCCTTCAGGGTGGCCGCCTCCAGCCGTTCGGGCGTGAACCCCTTGACGGGATGACGATAGAGCGAGGCGACCTGGGCTTGCATGGCGGCAAGGTGGTCGCGACGGGCGAGCTTTGCAAGGCGGGAACACCGGGCGACTTGGCGGATTTGACCTGAAGGGAGGCCTGCTCATGACCGACACCACGCCGCGACGCCCCGTAAGGTCGTGGCTGGCCTCGCGGCCCTATCACCTGGCGCCCTGGATCCTGCTGCTGGCGGTCGCGCCCTTCGCCTTTCCCAAGCGCTTGGAGCCCCAGGTCGAACCGCACGCGCCGCCGCCGGGCCTGTCGGAAGACCGCGTGCTGCCGCCGCACGAATTCGACCAGGCCGAGCCCCGGCGCGGTCGGGCCGCCCGCCATCCGCACGGCATTCCGCTGCTGGGCTGGCGCGACATTCTCTGGCGCACGGCGCGCGAGATCAGTGTCGACAAGCTGCCGTCGGTGGCCGGCGGCGTGACCTTCTACACCCTGCTGGCCCTGTTTCCGGCCATCGGCGCCTTCGTCTCGTTGTACGGCCTGTTCGCCGACGTGGCGGCCGTGGAAAAGCAGCTTCAGGAAATGGCCACGGTCTTTCCCGCCAGCGTCGTCCAGATCGTCGGCGAGCAGATGCTGCGCCTGGCCGGCCAGGAGGGCGGCAAGCTGGGCGTGGCCTTCGTGGTCAGCCTGCTGCTGTCGATCTGGAGCGCCAACGCCAGCATGAAGGCGCTCTTCGATGGCCTGAACGTCGCCTATGACGAGGACGAGAAGCGCAATTTCGTCGGCAAGACCCTGCTGACCTACGGCTTCACCCTGTGCGCCCTGCTCTATGCGGTGTTCATCGCCGCGGTGCTGATCGCCATGCCGATCGTGCTGGAGCGGGTGGGGCTGGGCGCGATCTCGGCCTTCTGGATTCCGTTGCGCTGGCTGGCGGTGTGGCTGGTGACGGCCCTGGCCTTCGCCATGCTCTATCGTTTCGCGCCCTGCCGGGCCCGCCCGCGCTGGCGCTGGGTGGTGCTGGGGGCGCTGTTCGGCGCGGCCGCCTGGCTGGTCGGCTCGCTGGGCTTTTCGATCTACGTCAACCGCATCGCCCACTACGACGCCACCTATGGCCCCCTCGGCGCGGTGATCGCCTTCATGGTCTGGGTGTGGTTCTCGATAATGACCGTGCTGGTGGGGGCCGAGCTCAACGCCGAGATCGAGCACCAGACCGCCCACGACTCCACCACCGGCCCCGAAAAGCCGATGGGCGCGCGCGGGGCGGCCATGGCCGACACCGTGGGCCTGGCCTTCCATCCCTGGGAGATGATCAAGCGCGAGGCCGGCACGGTGAAGCGGATCGGCGGCCGCTACTGGGGGCATGCCACGCGGATGGGCAGGAAGACGCCGCCGCCAGAACAGTGATGCGAAATCCTCGTCCTTCGACAGGCTCAGGATGAGGATTTCGAATGGACCGCCACGCCGGACCTGAACCTCACCCTGAGCTTGTCGAAGGGCGAGGTTCACGCTGGACGACGACCGCTTGGCAAGCCCGCCGACGCATGGCTTAGCTCGCCGCCATGATCTTCGCCCCCGCCCAACCTTCCGAACACGAAGCCCTCGTCGCCCTGGTCAATTCCGCCTATCGCGGCCAGGGGGCCCAGGCCGGCTGGACCACCGAGGCCGGCTATATCGACGGTCAGCGCATCGATCTGGAAAGCCTGCGCGCCGACCTGGCCGCGGCGCCCCAGGCGCTGATCCTCACCGCCCGCGACGATGCGGACGGCCCCATTTTGGGCTGCGTCTGGCTGGAGCCGGCCAAGGCCGGGGTCTGGTACCTGGGCATGCTGACCATCCGCCCCGACCTGCAGGACCGGCAGCTGGGCCGCACCCTGCTGGCCGCCGGCGAGGCCTATGCCAAGGAACGCGGCGCGGGCCGCATGCAGATGACCGTGGTCCACATCCGCGACACCCTGATCGCCTGGTACGAACGCCGCGGCTACGCCCTCACCGGCGAAACCCGCCCCTTCCCCCACGGCGACGACCGCTTCGGCAAGCCGCTGCGGGACGATCTGGCGTTCGTGGTGATGGAGAAATCCATCTGATCCCTCTCCCCTTGCGGGAGAGGGTGGCCTCCGAAGGAGGTCGGGTGAGGGGTCGCACGCACAGAAAAGCCGCGAAAGCCGACCGGCCGTCGCGGCGTCTGATTTCTGAGAAACCCCTCATCCGTCGGCTTTCGCCGACACCTTCTCCCGCAAGGGGAGAAGGACCTTAATCTTCCAAGCTCGCCAGGCGCGCGGCCTGGTCCTCGGCGATCAGCGGGTTGATGACGTCGTCCAGGGCCTCGCCCTCGATCACCTTGGACAGGTTGTAGAGGGTCAGGTTGATCCGGTGGTCGGTGACCCGCCCTTGCGGGAAGTTGTAGGTGCGGATGCGTTCCGAGCGGTCGCCGCTGCCGACCTGGCTCTTGCGGGCGTCCGAGCGGGCGGTGTCCAGCGCTTCGCGCTGCATGTCGTAGAGCCGGGCCTTCAGGTTCTTCATCGCCCGGGCGCGGTTCTGGTGCTGGCTCTTTTCCGACGAGGTCACCACCACGCCCGTGGGCAAGTGGGTGATGCGCACGGCCGAGTCGGTCTTGTTGACGTGCTGGCCGCCGGCGCCCGACGAGCGGTAGGTGTCGATCCGCAGATCGCTTTCCTTGATCTCGATCTCGACGTCCTCGGCCTCGGGCAGCACCGCCACCGTGGCGGCTGAGGTGTGGATGCGGCCTTGGGCCTCGGTTTCCGGCACGCGCTGCACGCGGTGCACGCCGCTCTCGAACTTCAGCCGGCCGAACACGCCGTCGCCGGTGATCGAGGCGATGATTTCCTTGAAGCCGCCCATCTCGCCCTCGGAGATGCTGTCGACCTCGACGCGCCAGCCCTGGTTCTGGGCGTAGCGCTGGTACATGCGGAAGAGGTCGCCGGCGAACAGGGCCGCCTCGTCGCCGCCCGTGCCGGCGCGCACTTCCAGGATGGCCGAGGCGTTCTCGTCCTTGTCCTTGGGGGCCAGCATCAAGGCCAGCTCGCGCTCCATGACTGGCAACTTCTCGTCCAGGGCGACGATCTCGTCGCGGACCATGGCGGCCATTTCCGGATCGGCGGCCATCTCGTCCAGCTCGGCGCGCTCGGCGGTCAGCTTGGCCAGGCGCTCGACGGCTTCGGCCACGGGCCGCAGCTCGGCGTGCTCCTTGGAGAGCTTGACGATCTCGCCGCCGTCGGTGGCCGCGCCCATGCGCGCCTCCACTTCGCGGAAACGGTCGAGAACCTGGTCGAGGCGGGCCTGGGGCAGTCGCAAGGGAAGAGATCGCACGGCTGAAGGATTGGGCCGGTCTCTCTATGCCTTTTCGGGGTGGAAGGGAATGGAGCCGGATGCTCCCCCAGTGGCGCGGGGAGCATCCGCCTTCTGTGCTAGCGCGTCTTCCAGTCCGCCAGGACCGTCGAGCCCTGGGCGGCCAGCACCGCCTCGGCGGTCTTGTCGCCCAGCACCTTGGCCTTCAGGAAAGCCACGCTGAGCGCCGAGGACTCGGCGAAGCCCGGCGCCTCGGGGTGATAGGCCAGGCCATGGCCGATCCCCTTGCCGACCCACAGGTACTTCTCGCCGGGCGCGCTGGTCTCGAACGGATAGAGATGCTCGTGCCAGTCGGCGATCATGCCGGGCAGCACGTCCTGGTCGCCGGTGACCATCAGCACGGGCTTCTTGACGCTTGCGTACGAGGTCGGACCGATCAGCCCCTTGATGACGCCCGGGCTGGAGAAGCACAGGGCGGCCTTGGTGCGCGGGTCCTGGGCTGGGATCATGCCCTCCAGCGCGCCTGCACGGATCAGCGACATCAGCGAGCCGTAGGAGTGGCCGGCCGAGGCCATCGGCAGGCCCGGCGCGGCCTTCTCGGCATAGTCCGTGGCGGCCGCCAGGTCGGCCAGGCGCAGCATGAAGGCCGCCTTCAGGTCATAGTCGGCACGCTTGGGGTGCTTCTGGGAATCGACGTGCAGCGGCGCGACGATCATGAAGCCCGCCGCTGTCCACAGCTCGAGCAGCGCCTTGTACGGCGCCGGCCAGCCGCCCGCCCCGTGCGAGAAGATGATGATCCCCTTGGGCGCGTCGGGACGCAGGATGGTCAGTTCGACGTCGCGGTCGTCGACCTTGAGGGTGGTGGTCGAGATCGCCGTCTCGGCCCACGCCAGCGCCGGCGCGGCCGCGAAGGCCAGGGTCGCGGCCAGCAGGCCGCGGCGGTTCAGGATAAGCTTGGTCACGAAAGCCCCACTATCGTTTGGCGCGCAGGCTTCGGCGGTTCGCCCCGATTGTCCAGGCTCAGAAGGCCGGTTTCACCTCGATGGTCGTCACCTGCCTCGCAGAGCGCGACGGCTTGAGGTCGCCGTCCACCACGACGCGGTACGGGCCCTCGCGGGCGTCCAGCGGCGCTCCGTCCTTATGGTCGGCGATGACCACGGGGTTGGTCCGGTAGAACGGGTCGGTCTCGGCCAGCGACAGGATCGAGACGTAGCCGTCGGCGGCCTTCACCAGCACCACCTGGTTCAGGTAGCGGCCCATCAGACGGTCGCCATGCACCACGCCCGCCTGCACCAGGGCCGCGTTCAGCAGTGCGCCCTCGTAGACCGCGCTCTTGCCGCCCTCGACCATGGTCGCCTTGCCGCGCGGCAGGGCGGCCAGGTCAGCGGGGCTCAGGACGATGCTGTCGCGCCCCTGGACGACGACCTTCAGGTCCTGCGCCAGGGCTGCTGGGGCGAGCGCCAGAACGGTTGCGACGATGGCGGCGGCGAGGCGCATGACAGGGGCTCCGTGAACGGCCGCGATCTGACCCCCGCCCGCGCTCCGACGCAAGTCAGCCCTGGCGGTCGGCCTTGAGCCGATCGAGCTTCTCGTCGATCCGCGCCAGCAGGGTCAGGCAATAGCCTAGCGCCAGAAAGATCAGGAACTTGTCGAGGCCGCCGGCGTCGGGAAAGCGGTCGGGGCTCAGGTCGTGCAGCGTCTTCTGCGCGGCGCTGAGTGCGGCGTAGACAAAGCACATCGCGCCGAACAGCCTGGCGAAGCGCCTGAATATCCTCTCGCCCAAGTCCGGCATGCGAATCCCCCATCACCTTGCGGACGCGCAACCTGCGTCAGAGCAAGATGATGGTCGAGCTTGGAAAGCTCAGCCCCGCCAGCCGAACACCAGCGGCTTGGACGCCAGGGCGAGATCACGGTCCGCAGCCTTGGGCGCATGGCCGCCGAACAGGGTCGGGTACAGCGACACGACCAGCAGCACGGCCATGGTCACGTTGAAGGTCCGCAGGATCGCCGGCCGGTCGAGAAACCGGCGCAGGGCGACGCCGAACCCGGCCCAGGCGGCGCTGCACGGCGCGCCGACCAGCATGAACAGGCCCGCCAGCAGCGGGACGACCATGACCCCGCCGCCCTCCGGCGCATAGGTGGTCACCGCGCCGAGCGCCATGGCCCAGGCTTTCGGGTTCACCCACTGGAAGGCCGCCGCCGCCCAGAACCCCATGGGCTTGCTGCCCGCCTCGCGGTCGGAGACGCCCTTGGCGGCGCCGATCTTCCAGGCCAGCCACAGCATATAGGTCGCGCCCACCCAGCGCAGGATCTCGTGCAGCACCGGCCAAGCCTTGAATACGCCGCCCAGGCCAAAGCCCATGGCCAGCACCATGACGCCCAGACCCAGGCTGATCCCCAGGATGTGCAGGATCGTACGCTGGAAGCCGAAGTTCGCGCCCGAGGCCAGCAGCATCATGTTGTTGGGGCCCGGCGTGCCGGCCGTGGCGAAGGCGAACAGCACGAAGGCGAGGATCAGTTGCGGCGTCATCGGGACCTCCCTGGCGGAATGTCACGGTGATGATTTCGATTGATACATGAGTCAAAACTTATATTGATACAGTGACAATATAGCCGGACCGCGCCGATGACCGCTCCCTGGACCCCCGCCCTGCCCGAAGGCGACGCCCCGATCTACGAGCGGCTGGTCGAGGCCCTGCGCTCCGACGTCGAGTCCGGCGCCCTGCCGGCCGGGACCCGCCTGCCGCCGCAGCGCGACCTGGCCCACCGCCTGGGCCTGGGCCTGGGCACGGTGACCCGGGCCTATGTCGAGGCCGAGAAGGCGGGCCTGGTCAGCGCTCATGTCGGCCGCGGCAGCTTCGTCAACGCGCCGGGCGCGATCGCCAGCCCGCGTCGACGCGAGGGCCCGATCAACCTGGCCCAGAACGTCGCCCTGAACTGGCCGGCGGCGCGGGCGATCGGCGAGACGATGCAGCGCCTGCGCCGGCGGCCGGACCTGGCCGATCACCTGGACTACGCCCCCGCCGCCGGGCTGGAGCGGCACCGTCGCGCCGCCGCCGCCTGGCTGGCCCGCAGCGCGGGCTTCGAGACCGCCGACTGGACGCGCCTGGCCTGCTGCGCCGGGGCCCAGCAGGGCCTGGCCCTGGCCTTCGGCGCGGCCGTGCGCCCCGGCGACGTGGTGCTGTGCGAGGCCTCGACCTTCCATGGCGTGAAGGCCCTGGCGACCCACGCCGGCTATCGCCTGCAAGGCGTAGCCATGGACGAAGAGGGCGTGATCCCGGAGGCGCTGGAAGAAGCCGCCAGGCGTACCGGCGCCCGGGTCGTGGCCCTGCTGCCGACCCTGCAGAACCCCACGGGCCGGATCATGTCGCTGGCCCGCCGCGAGGCTGTCGTCGCCGTCGCGCGACGTCTGGACCTGACCATCATCGAGGACGACATCTACGGCGCCTATGCGCCCGGGGCGCCGCCGCCGCTGGCCATGCTGGCGCCCGAGCGCACCTTCCACGTCTCGGGCGTGTCGAAGACCCTGGCGCCGGGCCTGCGCGCCGGCTTCGTGCTGGCGCCCAGCGAAGCGGCCCTGGAACGGATCCTGGAGACCATGCGCGCCATCGCCTACGCCCCGCCGGGCTTCGGCATGCTGATCGCCGGCCAGTGGATCGAGGACGGCACGGCCGACGCCATCCTGGCAGAGATCCTCGAAGAGACCGCCGCCCGCGTCGCCCTGGCCCGCTCGGTGCTGGGCGCCGCCCTGGCCAACCCCGCCTCGCCCACGGTTCCGCACCTGTGGCTGCCGATGAGCGAACTGGAGGCCGAGCGTCTCGCGGGTCGCGCCCTGCGCGGCGGCGCCGAAGTAACCCCGCCGGCCGCCCCGATCGTCGAGCCGGGCCTGGTCACGGGCGTGCGCCTGGCGCTGGGCGCGGCCGCCGATCGTCATGAACTGGAAACCGGCCTGCGCATCGTCGCAGCGGCCCTGGCCGACGTCGACGAGCGCTCCCGGCCGGTGATCTGACGGGGCCAAGGCCCCGCCAGAGCCGTGTCAGGTCGTCAGTTCGGGAACTGCGCCTGGTCCTTGCCGTGCAGTTCGGGCCGGTAGGGGCCGGCCGGCAGGCCGTGCCCAGGCAGGCCGGCCGCGAGGGCGTTGGCCTGCATGGTCAGCGGCATGTAGTTCGGCGCCCCCTTCTCGAGCGCGGCCGTGACAGCGGCGGCGATCAGGTCGGCCAGCGGATTGCCGCTGGAATTGCCCTGCGGCGAGTAGGCCATGGTCTGGGTGTCTTCCCAGACGATCGCGCCCGTCTTGCAGCTCTTCAGCGCGTAGTCGAACTTCACGGTCGTCGTGGTCTTTAGCACGACGTACTTGGAGTCCCACTGCTGGATGGTCACGAACAGCACGGTGTCGCACCCGAACAGCGCGCCCAGGCGACGCGGATCGGCGCCGTGCACCAGGCCGGCGTCTGACAGGCCGTCGGTTTCCAGCACCTTCTTCACCATGTGGGCCGGGAAGACATAGTAGCCACGCTCGGCGAACGGCCGGCTGATCGTCGACAGGAAGAACTCCGGCGCGGTGACGCTGACCGTGTTGTTCAGGGTCGGCACCACCAGGATGCTTCGCGGGTTCTCCGTGCGGAACGTCGCGTAGTTCTTCGGCTTGGGCGGGGTGACGCAGGCGGCCAGCGAGGCGGCGACGCCGGCCAGGGCCAGCAGGCGGAGGGTCTTCTTCAGGCTGATCACGACTTGACCTCCGCCGTCTGGTTCATGGTCTTGGCGCGTTCGATGACGCTGGTCATGAACGGCTTGGCTTCGGGGAAGCGGCGCATCTCTTCTTCGAACAGCGGCACGGCGCGGGCCGTGTCGCCGTCCTCGAGATAGAGATAGCCCAGCTCGGCCAGCAGGCCGGGCGCGACGCGGTCGGTCTGGCGGCCCTTGGCGATCGCGGTCTCCAGCGCCTCGCGGTAGCCGGGACGGCGGTCGGGCTTCTTGACGTAGGTGTAGAGCGCGCCCTCGTAGCCGCCCCACTCGAAGCGGGCCGGGGTGGCGCAGGCGCCCAGCGAAAGAACCGCCGAGGCCACCAGGCCCCAGCTCACGATTTTACGGATCATTGGGTGATCTCCACGGCGACCTTGGATCCGGCGCCGACATAGATGTCCTTGTCGTAGACGACGCCGCCCGCTCCACGGACGACGACGCGATGCTTGCCCGGCGACACCGGGTAGACGGCCTTCTTGCCGTCGAACACGACCGCCTGGCCGGCGGGCGCGCCGTCGACTTCCAGCGTGGCGCCGGCGGGAGCGAACTTCACGTAGAGGCCGCTGGCCGCCGCGCCCTGCTCGACGGTCGAGACGGGGTAGGCGCAGCCGGCGAGGGCCAGCGCCAGGGCGATGGGTGCGAGGATCCTCATCAGCGGGCCTCCACGACGAGCAGGGTTTTCGGATCGCCGGCGACGGCGCCGTCGACGACGCGGGCGACGGCCCCTTCCGAGGCGCTGTCGTCGCCGAAGAACGACACCACCTCCAGGGTGGCGATCGGCTGCCCCGGAAGGCGGATCGGCAGGCCGGTCTGGGCGCTGGTCAGGGTCTCGCCCCGGGTTTCCAGCTTCAGTCGGTCGCCCACCTTCAGGCCCTGGCTGGGACCGCCGGAGATGAACACCTGGGTTCCGCGCACCTGAAGCACGTCGCTGAACCAGCGGCGTTCCTCCAGCTTCTGCAGCACGTTGGTCATCAGGTCGGAGATCGCCGCCGAGATGGCCTTGTCGTTCAGGGTCGAGTCGTAGCCGGCCTTGGAGCCGAAGCCCGCGACCTCGCCGACCTCGACGCTGGCCGAACCCGTGCCCTTGGTGCTGAAGAAGGCGTGGCCGGTGCGCACGTCGACCAGCCGCACCTCGACGGTGGCGCTGGCGACCTGGCGCATCTTCGAATTCAGAAAGCCCGACTTGCCCTCGACCTTGCGGCCGAACTCGGTGACCGAACCGACCACCAGGGCGTCGACGCCCACCAGCTTGCCGTCGAGACCCGCGGCCTGCTGCTCGCGCTGCAGGCCATCGAGATCGCCGCGGTCGAAGACGATGAACTTGCCGGAATCGACGAGGCGGCTGGTCAGCATGTCGGACGCCTGGTCCGCCAGCGGATCACGCTCGGCGTCGAGCAGCAGCGCCTTGCCGTAGCGAGTCGAATTGGTGAAACGGCCGATCGCGACCTTGCGCTTCAGCAGCGGCTGGCTGGCCGCCACGGCGGGTCGCTCCGCATCCTGCGTGTATGCAGAACACGGTCCTGCGATAACCGCGAGCGCGGCCACCGCATACAATAGTCTCATGATTGCCCCCAAACTTGACCGTGCAGGCGTGCCACGCCCGCAGGAAAAGTCAATCAAAAGAAGAGTCTCGGGACGCGGATACCGCTTTGATTGCCCCTGCGTCCTGGAGCGCCTTGATGAAGGCCGGATCCCCGAAAAGCACCTGAAGCGCATCGGCCATGGCCGCGCTCAGGGCGGCCGCCGCGTTCTTTCCGCTGGCGACCTGTATGGGTTTTCGGCCCCTTCCCTTGAGCGCCCGCGTGTAGAGCGGCTCAGCGCCTTCGGGCGCCACGGTGACCAGCAGATCGACCTTGCCGTCGGCCCTGCCCGCCAGAAAGCCGCTGGTGAAGGTGTTGTAGAATGTGGCGACCTTCACCTCGATCCGCGCGCCGCCATCGGCCAGATGGTAGCCGCGGCTTCGCAGCTCGACGAGCAGCCCCTCGCGCACGACGTCCGTCACCTCGCCGTCGAGACGGATGGCGGCCATCTCCGCGCCGTAGCCGTTGATCTTGGCCGAGATGCGCTCCTGATGCTCGGTGCGCGAATCGACGGCGACGACGGCGACCCTGATCGCATCGGCGCCGGGCGTGGCCGTCACGCCGGAGACCGCGTGGGAAATCGGAACGACGTCTTCCACGAGGGCGCAGGCGCCCAAGCTCAGGCAGAGCCCCAAGGCTGCGAAGATCCTCAAGCGCTCCCCCCGGAATGCACTAGGGCCAAGACGGCCTAGAGCGATCTTCCGGAAAAATACAACCTTGAGTCAACTATAAAGAATTGGACTACTCCGCCGCGATCGCCTTGGCGTCCTTGGCGGCCTGAAGTTCGGCCGCCTTCTTCTCCACCAGCTCGACGATGTGGTCGATCATGCCCTCGTTGGACTGCTTGTGGTCGGGCTTTCCGGCCATGTAGATCATGCCCGCCCCGGCCCCGCCGCCGGTGAAGCCGATGTCGGTCATCAGGGCCTCGCCCGGACCGTTGACCACGCAGCCGATGATCGAAAGCGACATGGGCGTGGAGATGTGGGCCAGGCGCTCTTCCAGCGTCTCCACCGTCTTGATGACGTTGAAGCCCTGACGCGCGCACGACGGGCAGGCGATGATGTTGACGCCGCGGTGGCGCAGGCCCAGCGACTTCAGGATGTCGAAGCCGACCTTGATCTCTTCCACCGGGTCGGCGGCCAGCGACACGCGGATGGTGTCGCCGATGCCGGCCCAAAGCATCGAGCCCATGCCGATGGCGCTTTTGACCGTGCCGGTGCGCAGGGCGCCGGCCTCGGTGACGCCAAGGTGCAGCGGGCAGTCGATGGCCTCGGCCAGCTGCTGGTAGGCGGCCACGGTCAGGAACGGGTCGGACGCCTTCACCGAGATCTTGAACTCGTGGAAGTCGTGATCCTGCAGGATCTTGGCGTGGTTCAGGGCGCTCTCGACCATCGCCTCGGGGCACGGCTCGCCGTAGCGCTCCAGCAGCTCCCGCTCCAGCGAGCCGGCGTTGACGCCGATGCGGATCGAGCAGCCGTGATCCTTGGCGGCGTTGACCACGTCGCGCACCCGGTCGGGGCTGCCGATATTGCCCGGATTGATCCGCAGGCAGGCCGCGCCAGCCTTGGCCGCCTCGATGCCGCGCTTGTAGTGGAAGTGGATGTCGGCCACGAGCGGGACCTTCGCCTCGCGGGCGATGATCTTGAAGGCCTCGGTGCTTTCCACGTCGGGGCAGCTGACCCGCACGATGTCGGCGCCGGCCTCCTCCAGCTGGCGGATCTGATTCAGCGTCGCCACCGCGTCGCTGGTCAGGGTGTTGGTCATCGACTGCACCGAGATCGGCGCATCGCCGCCGACCTCCACGCTGCCGACGCGGATCTTCCGCGACTTGCGACGCTCGATCATGCGCCAGGGACGGACGTGGGTGTGGTCTGCGGCCATGGCGGCAATCTAGTGGGTCTTGGCGACGGATAGAAGGGCGGAGCGTTGGAAACGCCCCACCGTTCTCACTGCGGACGCGCGGGAGCCTGGGCCGGCGCGGCGACGGGCTTGGGCGGCGCCGGGACCAGCTTCGACAGCTGGGTCTGCGGCGCCGACAGGCGGCCGGTCAGGACGCCGCCCGTGAAGACGTCGATCGAGGCCGGCTCGGAGACATCGGCCACCAGGCCCGGGGTCCGCGGCGCGCGGAAGGCGTCGCCGGCCGACAGCCAGCGCGTGAAATGGACGGCCCCGTCGGCGCCGCGCACGACCAGCGAGGTCGACTTGCGGGCCTGCAGGATGACGCCCGACGAATCGGCCGGGGCCGCGCCGTACATCGCGCCCTTGCCCTTGAACGGCGCGCCCAGGTTGGCGATCGCCTCGGGCGCGGCCAAGGCCTCGGCTTCCTTGCGGGCCTTGGCGGCGGCGGCCACGGCGTCGGCCGAACCGCCGGCGGCGGCGGCGGCTTCCAGTCCGGGCGTCACATAGGGCGCGGGCGTGGTCGATTCGGCCGGCGCCGGCAGCGGCGCGCCGAGCGATACGGCGCCGCCGGCCTGAGCCTGGGCGGTCGGCGTCGTCGGCGCGGCGGGCGCCGCCTGCGAGGCCACCTGGGTCCGAGGCTCGGCGTCGTGGGTCATGGCGCGCTGGGCGACATTCCAGAACACGATGGCGCCGCCGACCAGCAGGCCGCCCACCAGCAGCAGGCCAAGGCGCGGGTCGCGCTGGCGATGCACGCCGATCGGCGCGCGCAGCGGCTCGGCGTCGTCATGGGCTTCCAGCTTGAAGCGGGCCACGGCCGCCTCGGGGTCCAGCCGCAGCAGGCCGGCCACGGCCTTGATGTAGCCGATGGTGAACGGACGCGAGGGCAGCTCGTCCAGCCGCATGTCCTCCAGCGCCTCGACATAGGCCTGGCGGATGCGCGTGGCGTCGGCCACGTCCTGCAGGGTCATGCCGTGGAAAAGACGGGCGGCGCGCAGCGCCTCGCCCAGGTCGACGCCATGGTCGACCGACGGCTGCGCCGGCGGCGCGGCCGTGTCGTCACGATCGCCTTCAGCGACCAGGCTCAAATGGCTCACCGTGCCCGTGTCGAGCGGCATGACGAACAGATCACCCCAGAAATTCGCGTCGCACGAGAGTCCGACCGATTTACGCCGACTCTAGCCGGCATTCGTTAACATTCGATTGTGGATATCAAAGTAAGTGGCCGGATTCAATGAGCTAAACTTGGCCGCAAGGTTAACCGGCCATCAGTCTAGACGGCGACATAAAGCTTCCGTGCCAAGGTTTCGATCTCGCCCCGGAGAGAGCCGCCGGAGCCCTTCAGCAGGGCCTCGACATTGCGCCGGGCGGCCTCGCGATCGCACGACAGCACCATCTGCTTGACCGGCCCGATGCCGGCGGGCGGCATGGACAGGCGGTCGAAACCCAAGGCCACCAAGGCGAAAGCCTCTAGCGGACGCCCCGCCATCTCGCCACAGACCGAGACCTGGGTGCCGGTGTCCTCACAGGCCTGCTGGATGGTCTTCAGCGCCCGCAGGGCCGCCGGCGACAGCGGGTCATAGCGGTCCGACACCCGCGGATTGCCCCGGTCGGCGGCGAACAGGTACTGCATCAGGTCGTTGGTGCCGACCGAGACGAAGTCGGTCATCGGCAGCAGCGCGTCCAAATGCCACAGAAGCGACGGGGCCTCGACCATGGCGCCGACGTCCAGACGGGCGGGCGCGGGCCGGCCACGCTTCAGCGCCCAGGCCACTTCTTGGTCGACAAAGCCGCGAGCGGCGCGGAACTCGTCCACATTGGCCACCAGCGGGAACATGATCCGCAGCTCGCGGCCGTTGGCGGCCTTGATCAGGGCGCGGATCTGGAGGCGCAGCAGGGCCGGACGGTCCAGGCCCATGCGCACGGCGCGCCAGCCCAGGGCCGGATTGTCCTCGCGCTCCAGCTCCATGTACGGCAGCAGCTTGTCGCCGCCGAGGTCGAGCGTGCGGAAGGTCACCGGCATGCCGTCGGCCGCCTCCAGAACCTTCTCGTAGAGCGAGGTCTGGGCCTCCAGCCGCGGCATTTCCTCGGCGACCATGAACTGGAACTCGGTGCGGAACAGGCCGATGCCCTCCGCGCCGGTCTCGCCCAGGATGTCGAGGTCGACGGCCAGGCCTGCGTTCATCAGCAGGGTGATCTTGGAGCCGTCTCGGGTGAAGGCGGGCGTATCGCGCAGGCGGGCGAACTCGGCCTTGCGCTGGGCGCGGACCTCCATCCGGGCCTTCAGCGCCTTGACCACGTCCGGGCGCGGCCGCAGCCAGGCCTCGGCCGTCTCGGCGTCGACCACCACGGGATCGCCCTCGCTGACCCGGTCGCGCAGGCCGGCCAGGCGGCCAACACACGGGATATCCAGCGCCCGGGCCACGATGCCGGCGTGGCTGGCGGCCGAGCCTTCCTCGAGCAGGATGCCCTTCAGCTTGGTGCGGTCGTATTCCAGCAAGTCGGCCGGGCCGAGGTTGCGGGCGATCAGGATCGCGTCCTCGGGCAGCTGGCGCACGGCGTGGACGTCACCCGACAGGTGGCGCAGCAGCCGGTCGTTCAGGTCTTCCAGGTCGTGCAGCCGCTCGCGCAGATAGGGGTCGCGGGCCTGGCCCAGGCGAGCGCGATGCTCCGAACGCACCCGCTCGACCGCCGCCTCGGCGGTCAGGCCCGAGCGCACGGCCTCCTGCAGGCCGCGATTCCATCCTCGGTCATGGGCGAACAGGCGGTAGGTCTCGAGCACCTCGTACGATGCGCCGACCAGGCCGTGCTGGCCCTCCAGCATCTCGTCGATCTGGGTCTGCAAGGCCTCGATGGCGTAGGAGAGCCGCGCCTCCTCGGCCAGGGCGTCGTCCGACAGCAGCTGTTCGGGGGCCACCGGCTGCTCGTGCAGCACCGCCACGCCGTACGCCAGGCCCTCGGCGAAGCGCGAGCCCTTCAGCCGCTCGGGCTTGTGGGGAGCCAGCTCGACGTCCTTGAGCTCGTCGGCGCCCAGGAGCTCGCTGGAGCTGACCATCTCGGCCAGCACCATGGCGATGATCTGCAGGTCCTCGACCTCTTCGTCCTCATAGACCCGCTCGGTGCGGTTCTGGACGACGAGCACGCCGATCGCCCGGCCGCCGCGCAGCAGCGGCACGGCCAGGAAGGCGTGATAGGGGTCTTCCCCCGTTTCCGGACGGTACGAAAAGGACGGGTGGCTGGCGGCGTCCGACAGGTTCAGCGGCCGGCCCAGGCGCATGGTCTCGCCGACCAGGCCTTCGCCCGGCTTCATGCGGGTGACGTGGACGGCGTCGCGCGACAGACCTTCGGTGGCGAAGAGCTCCAGATCGCCCGAGGCGCGGCGCAGATAGATCGAGCAGACTTCGGCCACCATCGAGATGGCGATGGTGCGCACCACCATGTCGAGCTTGGCCTGGGCGGGTCCGCCGCCGGCCATGGCCTCGCGGATCTGGCGAAGCAGGCTTCTGGGTCCTCGAACGGCGATGCCGGGGCCTGCCATGTCGCCTGTCGTGCGCTCCCTTGGTTCCGACGCGGGCAAGCGCGTCGTCTCTCATGGGCGCTATAGCAGATTTCGCGCGCCGCACAGTGAGCGCGGCGTTTTTCTCGACCCTTAAGCGCAAAAAACGCCGCCCCTCCGAAAAGGGGCGACGCTCTGCCTAGCTTGTCAGCGGCGAAGCTTTAGCGGCGCTGACCGTAGTAGTCGTAGCCGGTGTTGTAGCGATCGCCCTGGTAGCGACGGTTGTCGCGACGGTCGTAGCGGTCGTTATAGCCGTAGCGGTTGTTGCTGTAGTACGGGCGGCGGTCGTCATAGCGGCTGCTGTAGCGGTGATGACGCTTGTCGGTGGCGGTGGCCGCGCCGATGGCGCCGCCGGCCAGGGCGCCGACCGCGATCG
Organism: Caulobacter endophyticus; assembly: GCF_029543245.1. Classification (GTDB taxonomy): domain Bacteria; phylum Pseudomonadota; class Alphaproteobacteria; order Caulobacterales; family Caulobacteraceae; genus Caulobacter; species Caulobacter endophyticus_A. The sequence goes on along the minus strand of NZ_JARQWV010000002.1, from coordinate 185,422 downwards.
CGCCGCCGTCGCCGTCGCCCAGCATGGCGCCGGCCGCGCCGCCCAGGACAGCGCCCAGGATCGCCCGCTCGGTCTTGTTGCTCTTGCCGCGGTCGCCGGCGAAGGCGGCCGAGGCGGGCAGGACCAGAGCGCCGGCGATGGCGGCGCTGATGGCGATCTTGCTGAACTTACCGAAGGTCTTCATGGCATGTGCTCCTTGTTCCAGAAGCGTCGCCAATCCCGAGGGCGGCGCTGTTGATGGCCTTTATGAGCCTTGCCGTTTGAACCCAGTCTGAACGCGCCCGTTCATGTTCGCGTCAGGTTTCGAACAACCTTCCTACTCCGCCGCGTGAACCGCCGCCGGGCGATGCAGCCGCACCGACCAGATCACCCCGGCCAGCATCAGGACGATCGCAGCCCCCTCCAGCAGGTGCGGCCAGCGGCCCTCGTGCAGGAAACCGTACAGCAGTGCGAACAGGGTCTCGAACACGATCAGTTGGCCCGACAGGCTCAGCGGCAGCACGCGGCTGGCGGCGTTCCACAGACCATTGCCGATCACCGAGGCGCCGATGGCCACGGCGAAGCTGACCATCCAGAACCAGGTCCAGGCGGCCGGCGGATGGCTCTCGCCGCCCAGCATGAAGGCCGGGACCACAAGCACCAGCGACAGCAGCCCCGTGGCTAGGCCCGTCAGCAACGACCATTCGTGGCTGTTGAACTTCGGCGTGGCGGCCAGGCGCCGGGCGTTCCAGACGGCGTAGACGGTCCACACCGCCAGGGCCAGGGCAGCGCCCGCAACGCCCAGGATCAGCTTGCCAACCGGCGCGCCGGATGGGGAAGTGAACACCGCCACGTTGATGCACACCCCGCCGGCGACGATCAGGGCCAGCGGCCCAGCCAGGGACTTCAGGGGCGTGCCCTCCCCCTTCTTCGCGCCCATCAGGGTGATGGTCACCGGCAGCAGGCCGATGATCAGCGAGGCCAGGGCAACGCCCGCCGTCTGCACCGCGATCGACAGGCCCACATAGTAGACAAGGTTGCCCAGCAGGCTCAGCCCAGCCAGGTCGCGCCAGTCGCGGGCGTCCATCCGGGCCATCACCGACTTCCACGTCGGCGCCAACAGCACGGCGGCCGCCAGGCCATAGGCGATGTAGCGCCCGGCGGTCATCTGCAGCGGCGTGAAGGCGTCCAAGAGCTTCGGGGCCAGGAACACCCCGCCCCACAGGGCGCCGGCGAAGAGGCCGTAGACGAGGCCGAGCAAAAGGTTCCGGGGACTGATCATGGGGCCGGACCTAGCAGGCGCGCGAAGCCGTGGCTTTGGCGAAAACTCCCGAAGATCGGGCGAAGGCTCCTAGCGGCGCCCCTTGCGCCAGGCCGCCGGCGTGACGCCCAGGACGGCCTTCATCCGCCGCGTCAGCGTGCTCTGGTCGCCGTGGCCAGTGCGCAGAGCGATTTCCGCCACCGAGAGGGTCGGATCGTCCAGCAGGTGCTGGGCGGCCCGCAGCCGGGCGTCGGTCAGGGCCGCGTGCGGGGTCGCGCCGTAGGCGGCGGCGAAGCGGTCGAAGAAACGGCTCTGGCTCATCCCGGCCTCGGCGGCCAGATCCCGGACGGTCAGCGGCTGGTGGTAGCGGGCCTCGATCATCGCCGCGGCGCGGGCCAGGCGCGGATCGACGGCGATCGGACCGCTCGACAGGCCCCGCAGCAGCAGCGGCGTCCACAGGCCCGCGACGCCGTCGTCGATGCCGCCCGGCGCCTCGCCCGCCAGGAACGACAGCAGGCCGCGCACCGGGCTGGTGACGTTGGCGAACGGCTTTTCGCGCAGGCGCTCGAACGGCGCCATGAGAGAGGCGCCGATGTCGGCCACCACGAACAGGTTCTCGCCGTCGGCGGCGCAGACATGGCGCGTGCCCGGCGGGATCACCGCGGCGCTGCCCGGATCGACCCGCCCGCCCTTGCCGTCGATCTCGATTTCCAGCACGCCGCGACGCGGCAGCACGATCTGGTCGAAGTCGTGGGCGTGCGAGATCGCCTCGACGCTGTAGCGCCGGAAGGACAGCTCCGCGGGGGCGTTCAGGTCGTGACCCATGGTGGTGTTGTAGCGCCGGGAATAGAGACGTCCCACCCTCCACGACGACAAAAGTCCCGCTTCCCTAGCCTTGTGCCTAGGGCCCATGGTCGCGCCAGACTGTGAGCCGCCGGACGCTTTCCGCCCGCGTGGTAGCCAAGGGCGCCGATATCAGAAGCGGCGGGACGATGGATCCTGGGCACGAGGCCCAGGAAAGCAAAATGGGGTCAGCCGTGCCCGGGCAGGGCCAGGGGCTCCTCGGCGTCCATGACCAGGCGCCGGGCCTGCTGAAGGGCCGCGTCGATGTCGCTCTCGATGAACTCGACCTGCAGGTCGGTCAGAGGATGCGGGGCGGCGATGACGTTGCGCAGGTAGTCGCGCTTTTCCGGCTCGGTCATGGTCCACCAGCCGACCGTGTGGCCTTCCTCGATGACGGCGTCGCCCATGGCCAGCAGGTCGTCGGTGTCGAAGATCGGCTGGCCGGGCTTTTCGGGGAACCACTGGCCGTCGTCGGGCAGGGCCTGGTCCAGCTGGCGCAGCAGGGCCGCCAGCCAGGGACTGATCAAGAGCGGCTTCTCGTAGCCGTCTCCGAACTTGGCGCGCAGGAGCAGGTCGTAGAGCAGCTCGAGCCCGGCGTCGCCGTGGAAGGTCACCGTCTTGGCGGCGGGATCGAACTTGAAGACGTCGGGCATGGGACTCTCGAAGGCTGGTGCGCCTTCCATAACGTCAGAGCACGACGTTTAGGCAACGATCGGCTCCCTCGAACCGCTCGGGTTCGAGGGAGCCGGTATCCTTACAGCTGGTCCAGGCCGTACACGGCGTGCAGGGCGCGGACGGCCAGCTCGGTATAGGCCGCGTCGATCAGGACCGAGATCTTGATCTCCGAGGTCGAGATGACCTGGATGTTGATGTTCTTCTCGGCGAGGGCCGCGAACATCGACTGGGCGACGCCGGCGTGCGAACGCATGCCGACGCCGATCACCGACACCTTGGCCACGTCCTCGTTGACGGCCACGTCCTCGAAGCCGATCTCGGCCTGCGCGCCGCGGACGATCTCCAGGGCGCGCGTGGCGTCACGCTTGCCGACGGTGAACTCCATGTTGGCGGTGTCGGCGCTGCGGGCGCGCGACTGCACGATCATGTCGACATTGACGTTGGCGTCGGCCAGGCGGCCGAAGATGGCCGAGGACACGCCCGGATGGTCGGGCAGGCCCAGCAGGGTGATCTTGGCTTCGTCGCGGCTGTAGGCGACGCCCGAGACGATGCGCTTTTCCATGATTTCTTCCTCGTCGCAGACGATCGTACCTTGGCCCGGGGCTTCGCCCGGCTCGACGAAACTCGACAGCACCCGCACCGGGACGCGATGGGCCATGGCCATCTCGACCGAACGGGTCTGCAGCACCTTGGCCCCCAGCGAGGCCATTTCCAGCATCTCTTCGTAGCTGATCTTGGCCAGGCGCTTGGCCTTGCTCTCGATCCGGGGGTCGGTGGTGTAGACCCCGTCCACGTCGGTGTAGATGTCGCAGGCGCCCTTCACCGCGGCGGCGATGGCCACGGCGCTGGTGTCAGAACCGCCACGGCCCAGCGTGGTGATGCGGCGCTTGGGCGTCACGCCCTGGAAGCCGGCGATGACGGCGATCTCGCCGGCCTCGAAGCACTCTTCCAGGTTCTCGGGCGGGATTTCCTCGATCCGGGCGCGGCCGTGGGCCTCGTCAGTGATGATCGGAACCTGCCAGCCCAGGAACGAACGGGCCTTGTGGCCCATGTTGCGCAGGGTCATGGCCAAAAGGCCGGCGGTCACCTGCTCGCCCGACGCCACGACGGCGTCGTACTCGTCGTCAGACTCCGGCAGGCCAGCGGCGGCGCGGCCGGCTCCGTCCGTCCAGGCGACCAGTTCGTTGGTCTTGCCCGACATGGCGGAAACGACGACGGCGACCTGCTTGCCCGTGGCGACTTCCGCGGCGACCAGGCGCGCCACCCGGCGGATGCGCTCCAGGTCGGCCACCGAGGTGCCGCCGAACTTCATCACCAGACGTGACACGTCTCTAAATCCTCGAACCAAAGCGGTTTTTTCTTGCGCCTGCGCGGCCGGAACCCATCCTTCCGCGCAAGCCCGCGCCTTCTAGCGGGGCCTCGGCGCAACGGCAATGTCGCGCAGGTGTCTTTTTTCTCGCAGCATGGCGCGAAAAATTGGCCGTGCTAGATACCGGGCCATGACCAGCGCCGCCCCCGACACCGCAGGAAGCACGCCCAACTGGAGCATCGACCCCGCCGACGTGGCGCGGTTCTCGGCGATCGCCGCCGAGTGGTGGGACCCGAAAGGCAAGTTCGCGCCGCTGCACGTGTTCAATCCCTGCCGGCTGGCCTTCATCCGCGAGCAGGCGCTGGAGCGCTTCGGCCGCGACGGCAATGACCGCGCCCCGTTCGAGGGCCTGTCCCTGATCGACATCGGCTGCGGCGGCGGCCTGCTGTCCGAGCCGATGGCCCGCCTGGGCTTCTCGGTCACGGCCATCGACGCCTCGGAAAACAACATCAAGACCGCCGCGGCCCACGCCGCCGAGCAGGGCCTCGCCATCGGCTACCGCCCCGCCACCGCCGAGCAGCTGCTGGCCGAGGGCGCGGGCCCGTTCGACGTGGTGCTGACCATGGAGGTCATCGAGCACGTGGCCGATCCGGGCGCCTTCCTGCGCACCTGCTCGCAGCTGCTCAAGCCCGGCGGCCTGATGATCGTCGCCACCCTGAACCGCACGCTCAAGGCCCTGGCCCTGGCGAAGATCGGCGCCGAGTACGTGCTGCGCTGGGTGCCGCCCGGCACCCACGAATGGAAGCAGTTCCTCAAGCCCGAGGAGCTTCGCGCCTTCATGGCCGGCGAACCGGTCGAGATGCACGGCCCGTTCGGCGTCGCCTACAATCCGCTGACCGGCCGCTGGAGCCGCTCCACCGACGTCGACATCAACTACATGATGACGGTCACCAAGCCGGCGGCGTGACGCAGAACGCGGTTCGCGGTATGTTTCCCACCGCGATGACCAAGTTCGAGACCATCGAGATCGAAAGCCGGGTCGTGGACCATGTCCGCGAGCTTGCACGTCGGCGCGGCGGCAGCCTGTCGGAGGCCATCGACGCGGCGGTGCTCGCGACGTTGGAGCGGGATCGGGCCGACCAACCGCGTGCGCCCTCCGTGGATCTCGACGAGGTCGCGCGGATCGCGGCCCGCTTCAGGGCCCTCCCCGAACGAGCGCCCATGCCATCCGACGCAGACTTCTACGACGCCGACGGCCTGCCGCGTTGATCGTCGTCGACGCCTCCGCGATCGTCGCCATACTGCTGGGCGAACCGGAAGCCGTCGAATTCGCCGCCAGGCTTCATGTCGAACAGGACGGCCACGCGATGTCGGCCGTCAACTACTGGGAAATGTTGGCCAAGGCCGAGGTCTCCAGAGGAGAGATCGGACGGCGGGAAGCCGAACACCTCCTCCGGGCGCTGCGGATCGAGATCCATCCCGCCGACGCCGAACAGGTACGCCTCGCCATCGAGGCCTTCGTTCGCTTCGGCCGCCATACGCCCGCCAAGCTGAACCTCGGCGACTGCTTCGCCTACGCCCTCGCCGTCACCCACGGCGGCGGCGCCCTGCTCTACAAGGGCGACGACTTCGCGCGCACCGACCTGCGTTCGGCCGTGAAAGAGGCTTGACGGCGCCCCGCCAAAAGCCAACCTCCGGCTGTAGCCCTCGGAGTACCCGCATGTCCGTCCTGCTGTTCGCCCTCGCCGCCGCCCTGCCCACCCTGGCCGGGGATTTCGATGGGGACGGCAAGGCCGACCAGGCGCGGCTGGAGCCGCGCGGCGGGGCCCACATGCTGGTGGTCGAGCGCGGCGCGGCGCCGGGCAAGGTCGAGACCATCACCATGGTGGCCGACACCGCCGGCTTCTTCATCGCCGCCCAGCCGGCCGGAACCTACCCCACCACCTGCGCCAAGGACGTGGGCGCGCCCTGCGCCGCCGACGAGCCGCGCAAGGTCGAGCTGAAGGCCCCCGCCCTCGCGTTCGGCACGGAAGAAGCGTCGCTGGCCGTCGCCGTCTGGACGGGCGATCGCTTCGCCGTCACCTGGCTGAACGACTGATCCACCGCTTTCGGGAACCTTGGCCTTCGCCAAGGCTTATTCCGCCGCAGGGACTTTGAACCCGAACCGGCGTCTTGTGGGGCGGGATGTCGGTTCGTTCGTCGGAACGGAGACTTCCCCATGACTTCCCGCCGCATGGCTTGGCTGATGGCCGGCGCCGTCGCCATCAGCACGGCCGCGCCCGCGCTGGCTCAGGACGCCGGCTACCAGCAGCAGCTGCGCACCTATGAGGAGCAGCGCTCGTCCTACGAGGCCCGCCGGGCCGACTACGACAGCCGCCAGGCCCAGTACGACGCCGACCGCGCCGCCTATGATCGGGCGCGCAGCGACTACGACCGTCGCTATGGCTCGGGCGCCTATGACCGGCGCTATCCCGACGAGGCCCGCCGCTGGCGCACGCCAGCCTACCCGACCAGCAACGACTATTATGGCGAGCAGCGCCAGTTCGAGGCCGATCGCGCCGCCTACGAGCGCGCCCGTGACCGCTACGACGCCCGCAACGGCCGCGGCGCCTATGACCGCCGCTACCCGGACGAGGCCCGCCGCTACGACACCAGCGGCTACGACAACCGCTACGCCGACGACTACGACGCCCAGCGCCGTCAGTGGGAGGCCGACCGCGCCGCCTATGAGCGGGCCCGCGACGACTACGACCGCCGCTACGGCCGTGGATCCTATGACCGCCGCTACCCCAATGAAGCCGGACGCTGGGACGACGGTCCGCCGCCCCCGGCCTATGCCGGCGGCTCGGGGCTGTCTGGCGGCTATGCCGACCCGTGCCGCGACGACGCCAAGCGCAACGCCACCGCCGGCGGCGTGATCGGCGCTCTGGCCGGCGCGGTGATCGGTTCCAACGTGGCCGCCCGCAACGCCCGCACCGAGGGCGCCGTGCTCGGGGCCCTGGCCGGCGCAGGCGTCGGCGCGGCGATCGGCAACTCGGCCGCCAAGGCCCGTTGCGACACCCGTGGTCAGTACTGGTCTTACGAGGACACCGTGCCCTATCGCGAAAGCGCCGAGTATCGCGACCGGGCCGGCGGCTATTCGGAATGGAACCGCTACAGCGAGCGCAAGTGCCGCCTGGCGCCGGCCCAGACCGAGTACCAGGGCCGCACCGAGACCCGCTATGTCCGCGTCTGCCCCGACAGCGAAAACCGCTATCGCCTCGAAGGCTGACCTTAAAGCCGAGCTCCGCGTCGGGCGCCCGACATAGAACCGACACGGAGATTCGGCGTTATTCCCTTCAAGGGACACAGAACAAACGCTCTCAAACGGAGGTCGCCATGCGCGTCCAGATGAAAACCTTGATCGTCGCGGTGAGCCTCGCCTTCACCGCCTCCACCGTCGCCGTCACCGCCGCCGAAGCCCAGCAGCGCCGCGAACGCGTGCTCGTCTGCAAGAGCACCAAGAAGGCGCGCAACAAGGGCACGGTGATCGGCGGCCTGACCGGCGGCACGCTCGGCGCGGCCGTGGCCGGCAACGGCGCCAAGACCGAGGGCGCGATCCTCGGCGGCGTGGTCGGCGCGGTGGCCGGCAACCAGATCGCCAAGAAGAATTCCAAGAAGAACTGCCACTACGAGTACCGCTACCGCTAAGCGGAGCCTGCTGCTTTGGTCGGATGGCCCGCCCCCTCGGGGGCGGGCTTTTTCGTGAAAGCTTGAACCGATCGGTCGATCCACGCCCGATGCGGAGCCACATCGTTCAAGCCCGCCGTCCCGCCGCGCGCCATGGTCCGCCCACGCAGCCGCGAGGAGCACGACCATGGCCGAGAGCCTGACCATCCAGACCAACGACGGAAGCTTCCAGGCCCTGGTCGTGCGCCCCGACACCAGCGGGCCCGCGCCGGTCGTCGTGGTCGTGCAGGAGATCTTCGGCGTCAACGCCGGCATCCGCCTGATCGCCGCCGAATACGCCGTGCAGGGCTTCATCGCCGTCTGCCCCGACCTTTTCTGGCGCGTCGAGCCGGGCCTCTCGATGTCGGAGAACAGCGAGGAGAACTGGAAGAAGGCCATCGACATCTACACCGCCTACGACTTCGACCAGGGCGCGGTCGACGTGCTCAAGACGGTCGAGGCCGCTCGCGGCATCAAGGGTGGAAACGGCAAGGTGGGCCTCACGGGCTACTGCCTGGGCGGGCTGATGACCTTTCTCGGCGCGGCCCGCGGCGCGCCCGACGCGGCCGTGGCCTATTACGGCGGCGGCACCGAGCGCTATGTCGGCGAGGCGGACGGCGTGAAGGCCCCGCTGCTGATGCACCTGGCCGGCGAGGACGAGTTCATCGGCCCGGAAGCCCGCGCGACCATCGTCGAGGCTCTGGCCGGCCGCCCGAACGTCGAGGTCCACGTCTATCCCGGCCGTAACCACGCCTTCGCCCGCCCCGGCGGCAATCACTACGACAAGACCGACGCCGAGACGGCCAACGGCCGCACCCTGGCGTTCTTCAAGGAAAAGCTGGGCTAGCCGCACGCGCCTCTATCGTCATCCCGGAAAGCCCTCAGGGCTTATCCGGGACCCAGGGGGACTGGGCGCGGCGGCTGGGCTGTCCGCCCCAACACTTGCCGGCGCATAGCGGCGGCCCCTGGGTCCCGGCTCTACGCGCTGCGCGCTTCGGCCGGGATGACGAGCATTGGGTTGGCGAGGTTCAGTTCACATCCGTCTTCTTCGGCGGCGCGGGCGGCAGGGCGGCGATCCTGACGCCGTCCTCCAGCAGGCTCTTGACCTCCTTGGGCGAGGCCTCGCCGTAGATGCCGCGTTCCTCGGACTTGCCCTCGTGGATGTCGCGGGCCTCCTTGGCGAAGCGGTCGCCGACATAGTCGAAGTTCTCCTCGACCTCGCGGCGCACCTCGCTCATGGCTGTCATCATCATCTCGCGCATGCGGGCGTCGGGCTCGGGGGCCGAGCGCTGGGCCTTCGTCCCTGCAACGGCCGGGGCCATGATCTGCTTGCGCACGCCGGTCGAACCGCACACCGGGCATTCGACGAGGCCGCGGGCGGCCTGGTCGTCATAGTCGCTGGACGAGCCGAACCAGCCTTCGAACTCGTGCGCGTGGTCACAGGCGAGCGCGTACTTGATCATGGCCTTACGGATATGGGGTCAGGGACCCGTGAATGCACGGGCGTTGGCCAGGACCGGGATGGCCGCGCGGGCCTTGTCGGCGGCGGAAAGGTCGAGGTCGGCGATCAGCACGCCCGGCTCGTCGTGATCGAGTTTGCCGAGCACCTCGCCCCACGGACCGATGGCGATCGAGCGTCCCCAGGTGCCGCGCCCGTCCTCGTGGAAACCGCCTTGCGCGGCGGCGATCACGAACGAGCCGGTCTCGATGGCCCGGGCGCGCAGCAGCACCTCCCAGTGAGCCTCGCCCGTCGGACGGGTGAATGCGGCCGGCGCCGTGATCACCTTGGCCCCCGCCAGGGCCAGGGCCCGGTGCAGGGCCGGAAAGCGCATGTCGTAGCAGATGGTCAGGCCGAAGGCGGCCAGGGGCGTGTCGACCACCACCGCCCGCTCGCCGGGGGTGTAGGTCGCCGATTCCTTCGCCGTCTCACCGTTGGGCAGCTGCACGTCGAACATGTGCAGCTTGTCGTAGGTGGCGACGATCGCGCCAGTCGGGTCGAGGACGGCCTGCCTGTTCGCAGCCTTGCCGTCCTCGCGCAGCACCAGGGCCGAGCCGACGTCGATCCAGGTTCCGGTCTCGGCGGCGATGGCCCGCAGGCCACCCACCACCGGATCGTCCTCCAGCGCCGTCAGCGTCGGCAGCAGCCTGGCGCGGTCCTTCTGCAGGACGTTGGTGCACTCCGGCGTCAGCACGAAGCGCGCGCCCTGCCCGATCGCTTCACGCACCAGCGGGGCCACATGGGCCAGCGCCGCTTCGTGAGTCGCGGGCGTGCGGGTCTGGACCAGGCCGACTCGCAGGGGCGCGGACGGGCTCATGCGGCGAGAAGACCGTCCAGCTTGCCCTCGCGCTCGAGGGCCATCATGTCATCGCAGCCGCCGATGTGCTGCTCGCCCACGAAGATCTGCGGGAAGGTGTTGCGGCCCGAGCGGTCCATCATTTCCTGACGCAGCTTGGGGTCCATGCCGGCTTCGATCTCGGTGAAGTCGGCGCCCTTGTCGTTGAGCAGCTTCAGGGCGCGGGCGCAGTAGCCGCAGAAGGGACGGGTGTAGATGGTGACCTTGGCCATTTCGGTTCCAAAGGGTTGGATTCCCGCCCTCATATAGGACGGCTTCTCATTTCTGTAACGCGCGCGACGACAGTCAGATCGACAGCCGATGCTCCGGCCGCCAGAAGAGCTCGCGCGCAGCCCTCCGCCGTGGCCCCCGTGGTCAGCACGTCGTCGACCAGCAGCACCCGTTTTCCCTCGACCAGGGGCCGCTTGGCCTCGGGCACGGCGAAGGCGGCGGCGACGTTGCGGCGACGGCCGTCGGCCGACTTGCCGCCCTGGCTGGCGGTGTCGCGCTTTCGCACCAGGGCGTCGGCCAGGTAGGGCCGCCCCGCCGCACGGGCCAGCGGCCGGGCGATCTCGGCGGCCTGGTTGTAGCGGCGGCGCAGAAGCCTCGTGCGGTGCATCGGCACCGGAACCACCGCGTCGGCGGCCTCCAGCAGGTCGGGCGCGGCGCGCGAGATCCAGCGGGCGAACAGGGCCGACAGGTCGGTGCGATCGGCGTGCTTGAGCTTCAGGACGAGGTCGCGGGAATGTTCGTCATAGAGGCAGGCGGCCCTGGCCCGCGCGAAGGCCCTGGGCCGCGCCAGGCACAGGGCGCACAGCGGCTCGCCCTGGTCGAACGGAAACGGCGCGCCGCAGCCGTCGCAGACCGGTCCATCGAGAAAGGCGATACGACTCCACGCTCCGGCCGCAAGGCCCGGCGTTAGGGCCGGCTCGCCATCGAAGGCCCGTGGCGGCAGGATCAGGTCCAGAAGACCGCGTCCGAGCCCCATAAGACGTGGCCCGGGTTTCCATCGGGAGAAGGAATCGCCATGTTCCGCCCGCATGACCAGTTCGCCCCTCCTCTTCGACCGCGACCTTCTGCGGGCCCGCCTCGATCGCGCCGCGCCGCACTTCGGCCAGGCCGGCTTCCTCAAGGCGCGCGCCGCGGGTGACGCGGTCATGCGGCTTGAGGCGATCCTGCGGGAGTTTCCGGTCGCCGTCGATCTCGGAAGCCGAGACGGCGCTTTCCGCGCGGCGCTGTCGGAAAGCGACGCGGCCGGCAAGATCGACCTCCTGATCGACACCGACCTGTCGGCCCGGATGCTGGCCGGGCGCGGCGGCGCCACGGTGGTCGCCGACGAGGAGCGCCTGCCGTTCGGCGACGAGACGCTGGATCTCGTGGTCTCGACCCTCGCCCTGCACTGGACCAACGACCTGGTGGGCGCCCTGATCCAGATCCGCCGCGCCCTGAGGCCCGACGGCCTGTTCATCGGCGCGCTGTTCGGCGGGGCCACCCTGACCGAGCTTCGCCAGTCGCTGATGGCCGCCGAGGACGAGATCGCCGGCGGCGTCTCCATGCGCGTCTCGCCCTTCGCCGACACGGTGGACGCCGCGGGCCTGCTGCAACGCGCCGGCTTCACCCTGCCGGTGGCCGACGTCGACCGGGTCAAGGTGCGCTACGCCCACCCCATCGCCCTGCTGCAGGACCTGCGCCGCATGGGCGAGACCAGCGTGCTGCTGGACCGCTCGCGCAAGCCCCTGACCCGCAAGCTGCTGTTCCGGGCGCTGGAGATCTACCAGGAGCGTTTCGCCGAGGCCGACGGCCGCGTGCCCGCCACCTTCGAGATCGTCACCGCCACCGGCTGGGCGCCCCACGACAGCCAGCAAAAGCCCCTGCGCCCCGGCTCGGCCAAGATGCGCCTGGCCGACGCGCTGGGGGTGAAGGAGCAACCGGCGGGCGACAAGGCGGGGTCTTAAGACCCTCCCCCTGAAGGGGGAGGTGTCGGCGAAGCCGACGGAGGGGGACGTGGCCTGTGAGCCCGCCGCCGCCTCATCGTCAGCAGAAACTTCCCCCTCCGGCCCTCCGGGCCACCTCCCCCTTCAGGGGGAGGGTCTGGAGCCACGCCCCTTCCCGTGCATACTCCCCGCGACCCGCTACTCCAGGACCCCGCCTTGCCCGGCCGCTATCGCTTCGAGCGCTTCACCCTCGATCTCGATGACCGCCGGCTGACCCGTGACGGCGAGACCCTGGCGCTCAACGCCCGTTATCTCGACGCCCTGGCCCTGCTGGTCCGCGAGGAGGGGCGGCTGGTCAGCAAGGAGCGGTTCCTCGACGAGGTCTGGGCCGGCGTTCCGGTCACCGACGAAGCCCTTACCCAGTGCGTGCGCACCCTGCGCCGCCTGCTCGACGACCCCGCCGCCGCCCCGCGTTTCATCGCCACCGTGCCCAAGCATGGCTACCGTTTCGTGGCGCCGGTCGAGCAACTTGAGCGGGACGCCGTCGTCGCCTCCGCGACGCAAGCGCAAGCGGCCGTCAGGCCCGCCTGGACCTCCACCCTGCTGCTGGGCGCGGCCGGGACCGGCGGCGGCGGCGCGGCGGGCGCGATCGGCGGGATCGCCTACGGTTTCGCCGGCGCGGCCCAGGCCTCGCAGGCCGGCGCGGCCTCGGTGCTGCTGGTCATGCTGATCCTGTGCGTGCTGGTGGGCCTGGCCGGCGGCCTGGGCGTTGGCTTCGGGATCGCCATTTCCAGGCGCGCGCCCGGCCCCTGGTGGCGAGACGCCGTCGGCGGCGCGATCGGCGGCCTGCTGATCGGCGCGGCCTTCAAGCTTCTGGGTCTGGACGCCTTCAATCTGCTGCTGGGCCGCGCGCCGGGCGGCATCGCCGGCGCCTTCGAAGGCCTGGCGATCGGCGCGGCGGTCGGCCTCGGCGCGGGTCTGGCGCGTCAGCGGAGCCTGCGGCGCGGCATGGCCCTGGCCGGCCTGTGCGGCGCGATCGCCGGCGCCGTCGTCACCCTGCTGGGCGGACGCCTGATGGCCGGCAGCCTGGACCTGCTGTCCGACAGCTTCCCCGGCTCGCGCCTGCGCCTCGACGTTATCGGCGCACTGCTGGGCGAGCAGGGCCTGGGGCCGATCAGCCTGGTGCTGACCGGCGCGCTGGAGGGCCTGCTGTTTAGCGCCTGCGTGGTGGGCGCGATGACGCTCGCCGCGCGCCGTTCCCGCTCCGTCAGCTGACCAGCCAAGTCGCCGCCGCACGCGCCTTGGCGTCGGTCGCCACCGCGACGAGCATCGCGCCGTCGCGGTACATCAGGTAGCCGCCGCCCGGGGTCTGGAACGACACGCCCTTGCCGCCCGCCAGACCCCGCACGCGCTTGAAGGGGATGGCCTCGTCGCCTGGTGCGACCACAACCTCGCCCGACCTGACCCCCAGCGCCTGGCCTGGCCGCAGGATCGGCTCCAGCCGCACCGCGCCGCCGGCCCCGGCCTTCAGGCGCACCTGCGTGGTCGCCAGCGCGCCCTCGCCTACGCTCACGACATCGCCCTCGACGCGCAGGAACGCGCCCGGCCGGTTCAGCGGCGACAGGCGGTCGGGGATCTCGCCCGCCCCGGCCGGCACGCCGAAATCGGGCGTTCCGTCGGGCTTGTAGTAGAGGCGCTGCACCCGCGTGTGGCGGTTGGGGTCGAACAGCGGATTGCCCTTGATCGTCTTGTAGTCGCGGCCGTGGAAGACGAGGACGTCGCGGCCCTGCTCGTCGACGGTGAAGGAGTTGTGGCCGGGTCCCCAGACGCCGGTTTCCTCCGACGAGACGAACACCGGGACCGGCGACTTGGCCCACGAGGCCTGCGCCATCAAGTCGGCGTTCGCGTCGGCGGTCAGCAGGCCCAGGCAGTAACGGTCGTCGGTGGCGCTGGCGGAGTAGGCGATGAAGACCTTGCCGTTGCGGATCAGCACGGCCGGCGCCTCCGCCACCTTGAAGCCGCGCACCTCCCAGTCCAGCGTCGGCACGGTCAGGCGCACCGGCGGCCGGCCCAGGGTCAGCGGCGTGGCCAGCGGCGCGAGGTAGAGGTTGCTGTTGGTCTCGATCCCCGGCTCCTTCTGCGCCCAGCAGAACCAGCGCACGCCCTTGTGGTGGAAGATCGTGGAGTCGAGGTTGAAGCTGTCCCAAGGGGTCGCAACCTCGCCCAGCAGGCTCCAGCTTCCGGTCAGGGCGTTCCTGCCCTGGCAGCGCAGCACGTAGGTGCGGATGCGGAACGGCTGGCCCTTGTCGCCGGCAGCGAAATACATGTGCCAGGCGCCGTCGATCCAGTGCAGTTCGGGCGCCCAGATGTAGCCGCCCAGCTTGCCCTCGGTCGGCCGCCGCCAGATCACCGCCTCTTGCGCGGTCGCCAGGCCCGCCAGGGTGCGCGAGCGGCGCACGATCAGGCGGTCGTACTCGGGCACTGAGCCGGTCAGGTAGTAGTAGCCGTCCGTGTGCTTGAAGACCTGGGCGTCGGCCCGCTGGCGCACCATGGGATTGAGCAGCGGCGCGGCCTCCGCCGCCTGCGCGCCGCCCGCAACGCCGCTCAGACCCAGGGCCCCCGCGCCGGCTAGAAGAATGCGTCGCGAAGGCTGGGGGTCGAAGTTCGTCACGGTCGTTTCCTCAAACGCTTCGCGCCTTCGCGCGATTTGTCTGAGTTAAAGCACGTCCCGCAGCCAGGCGACCAGGGGAATGTCGGCCGGCGGCATTTCGTAGTCCGACAACTTGTCGGGCTTCACCCAGGCCATGGCCTTGTGCTCCTTGGCCGTGACCAGCCCCTCCCAGCGCCGCAGCAGATAGAGCGGCATCAAGAGGTGGAACTTCTCGTAGGTGTGCGAGGCGAAGACGAAGGGCGCCAGACACGCCTGGGCCACCGTGATGCCCAGCTCCTCGTGCAGTTCGCGGATCAGGCACTCCTCGGGCGCCTCGCCCTTCTCGACCTTGCCGCCCGGAAACTCCCACAGGCCGGCCAGCGACTTGCCCTCAGGGCGCTGGCAGATCAGCACCCGCCCGTCGACGTCGATCAGGGCGGCGGCGGCGACCAGGACGATGGGGCGGTCGGTGGGCGGTGCGGCGATGGTCATGCCCGATCCATCGCGGGCTTTGCCCAGCCTGGCAACTCCCTGCGCGCGACGAACGTTGCCCAGAGAGCATTGCCAAGGAGGAACGCCATGTCGCTGGACGATCGGCTGGTGAAGAGCGGCGACCTGATCGGGGTCGCGGTCACCGATCCCAAGGGCCACAAGCTGGGCGTCATCCGCGAGGTCTTCGTCGACCGCGACGCCGGGATCGGCCGCTATGTCGCCGTCGAGCCGTCGGGCCTGTTCACCGGAGGCAAGTACCACCCCCTGCCCTGGCGGATGCTGACCTTCGACGACAAGGCCCAGGCCTACGCCACCGACCTGTCGAAGGACCGCTTCAAGGACAGCCCCGCCTACGACCGCGACCAGCTGTCGAAGACCTCCTACGGCTGGGCCGAGCAGGTGGAGCGATATTTCGAGGGGTAGAAAAGATGCTCCCCCTGAAGGGGGAGCTGTCGCCCCCGGGTCCGGCCGCAGGCCGGCCCGAGGATAAACTCAGCGACTGAGGGGGAAGTTACTGCTGCGGCTCAGAGGCCGCTTCCCCCTCCGGCCCTACGGGCCACCTCCCCCTTCAGGGGGAGGATTTCTACACCCCCTCCACCACCGCCACGCGCTTCAGCGCCGCGCCCAGCTCCTCGACCATCTCGCTCGTCGTCGCCCACGAACACATGAAGCGCGCCGAGCCGTCGAGGAAGCGGTAGACGAACCAGCCCTCGCCGCGCAGCCGCTCCAGCGCCGCGTCGCTCATGGTCACGAAGATCCCGTTGGCCTCGACCGGATGGGCGATCGGATAGGGCATCAGGTCGGCCAGCTTGCGGGCCATGGCGTTGGCGTGCGCCGCGCGGGCCGCCCAGGGGCCGGTGTCGCCGTTTTCGCCCAGCAGCCCCAGCCACGGGGCGGCCAGGAAGCGTCCCTTGGAGACCAGTTGGCCGGCGTGCTTGATCCGCGCGTCCAGGCGGCGGCGATGGTCGGGGTTCAGGAACACCGCCGCCTCGGTCGGGGTCGAGCCGGCCTTGGTGCCGCCCATCACCAGAATGTCGACGCCCAGGCGCCCCACCGCCTTCAGGTCGAAGCCCGCCGCCACGGCGTTGGCCAGCCGCGCGCCGTCCAGGTGCACGCCATAGCCCTTGGCCCTGGCCGGATCGATCAGGGCCTTGAGGGCGGCTTCAGAATAGACCGTGCCGTACTCGGTGGCCGTGGTCAGCGACAGGGCTGCGGCCGGCTGGCGGTAGGAGACGTCGGGCTCGCCCAGCGCCGCCTCCAGCGCGGCGACCTCGATCTTGCCCGAGGCGCCCGGCAGGCCGATCAGGCCCACGCCCTGGCCGAAGAAGCCCGGCGCGCCCGTTTCGTCGGTGCAGATGTGGGCGTGCTCGTGGGCCAGCACGGCCTCGTGGGGTGAGGCTAGCAGGGTCAGGGCGAAGGCGTTGGCCGCCGTGCCCGACGGCATGAACTTGACCTCGGCGTCGGCGTCCAGCGCGGCGCGGATCCGGTCGCCCGCCGCCTGGCTGACATGGTCGGTCCCGTAACCCGACGCCGTGCCGGCGTTGGCGGAGACAAGCGCCTCCATCACCTCGGGCATGGCGCCGGCGACATTGTCGGAAGCGAAATCGTAGCGGGCGGAGGTCATGGACGGTCACTCGGAAAAGGAACGCCGCCTCGATGCCGGGACGGCGGCGCCATTTCAAGAGCTGACCCGCCGCGACACCGGGGCTTCACGACGAAGGCCGGACGAACGCCACCTGACGCCAGGCCACTACCAAAAGACATGCGCCGTGCGATTGCGCGGCTCGACGCCTCTCGTGGACATGGGTGGCTTCAACGGCGCCTCCAGCCGAAAAAGCGCGCGCGAAAGTCCTGCCTGGGCCAGATGATCGGCCACCGCCTTCGCCCGCTCGAGGGCCAGCTTCCGCAAGCCCCTTCCAAGCTCATCACCATCCACATGGCCGGAAATGACGATCGGCCTCTCGCCGCCGCTCCATCGCGAGGCGGCGTACTGCGCCGGAACCCGCGCCAGGACCTTCAACGCCTCGACGTCCAGCTCGGCCGTGTCACCGGAGAAGAACACCGGAACGAAGTTGTCGCCGAACGAGCTGGCGAGCGCGCGGGGCCCACAGGCCAACGCCGCAAACAGAGCCATGAACCTTCTGCGCAGCATCGCCCCTCCCCGTCAGGCCGCCGGCGCCGCCCGCAGCGCCCGGATCTTAGGCCACAGCATGTTGACCGCCAGGCCGGCCAGGACAAGGCCCGCCGCCAGCAGCTTCCAGGCCGGCAGCCCCTCGCCCAGCAGCAGGGCCGAGGCGCTCATGCCGAACACCGGCACCAGCAGGGCCATCGGCGTGACGGTGGCGGCCGGATGGCGGGCCAGCAGCCAGCCCCAGGCGCCGTAGCCGAACATGGTGTTGCCCACCGCCTGCCAGACGACGGCCAGCCAGGTGCCGAGGTCGGCATGGACCACGCCCTTGACCATGGCCGGCCAGCCTTCCAGCCACAGGGCCATGACCACCAGCGGCGGGATCGAGAACAGGCTGGCCCAGACCACGTAGCCCAGCATGTTCACCGGGCCGGCCTGGCGGGCGACGATGTTGCCGCAGCCCCAGCTCAGGGCCGCCAGCAGGCCCAGCGTGACGCCCAGCGGCGTGGCCGAACCGCCGCCGTGCAGGGCGATGATCAGGATCCCGGCGATCGCCAGCAGCAGGGCGACCACCTGGAAGCCCCGCACCCGCTCGCGATTGATCTGCATGGCCAGGGCGATGGTGAAGAACACCTGGGTCTGCAGGATCAGCGAGGCCAGACCCGGCGAGATGTGGCCCTTCATGGCCACAAACAGCAGGCCGAACTGCCCCGCCCCGATCAGCAGGCCGTAGCCGGCCAGATTGAGCCACGACACCGCCGGCTTCTTGACGAAGAACACCAGCGGCAGCAGCACGAAGGTGAAGCGCAGGGCCGCGAAGGTCAGCGGCGGCAGGTGGTTCAGCGCCTGGCGGATGACCACGAAGTTGGTCCCCCACACCGCCACCACCGCGAGAGCCAGCAGGAAATGGCGAAGCGGCAGGGAACTGGGCATTGGGGGTACTCCTCGGACGGGCCCTAACTAGGCCTTGCGACCCGACTTGACCATGCCGCGGGGCGCGCAAATCGCGATCGTCAGCCCACTGAGTATTCGCGCGGCGCCGTCACAGTAAACGCGCCCGAAATGACTGTGACGCAGCCGTGAAGTTTTCGCGAAACCGATAGTCCTCACGGTCAAGTTTAGCACCTCGTTAGGTGTGAAACCGCCATTCACCCTCGCGAGTGGAGGCGTATTCCCGATGTTCACCCTGCGCGACACCGTTTCTTCCCTGGCCCCGGCGCGGGCGGAAGACCTCGGCAAGACGCTTTACGAGCGGTTCCGCGAGGAGCCCGACACCCTGATCATCCCGGTGCTGGACGCCGACGACCGCCCCGTGGGCCTGGTCGAACGCAACGCCTTCTTCCTGCGCATGGCCGCCGAGTACGGCCGCGCCCTCTACGCCAACCGCCCGATCGAAGTGCTGATGGACCGCGAGCCGCTGGTGGTCGAGGCCGAGGTCGAACTGGCCGCCTTCACCAATGACAGCCTGTCCTACCGGGCCAGCGACCTGCTGCGCGGCTTCATCGTCACCGACGGCGGGCGCTATCTGGGCGTGGGCACCGTCATCGGGCTCTTGCAGGCCGCCAGCGAGACTAACCGCCGCAACCTCGACGCCCTGGCCGACGCCAAGGCCGACGAGGAGCGCGCCCGCACCTTCATGACCGCCGTGGTCGAGGCCATCCCGTCGATGGTGTTCGTCAAGCGCGCCTCCGACCAGAGCTACGTCCTGCTCAACCGCGCCGGCGAGAAGATCCTGGGCTACAGCCGCGAGGAGATGATCGGCCGCACCGACGAGGCCTTCTTCGATCCGGTGCAGGCGGCGATCTATCACGCCCGCGACGCCGAGGTGGTGCGCTCGGGCGAGGTCAAGGTCATCGAGGAGGACCTGATCCCCCGCAAGGACGGCTCCACCGCCATCCTGCGCACCAAGAAGATCGCCATCCTCGACGCCGAGGGCCGTCCCGAATACCTGCTGGGCGTCTCGGAAGACATCGCCGAGCGCAAGCGGGCCGAGGCCCAGATCGCCCGCCTGGCCCACTACGACCCGCTGACCGAGCTGCCCAACCGCCTGCTGTTCCACAAGGACCTGTCGGACGCCCTGGCCCGCGCCGCGCGCCGCGAAGACCTGGTGGCCGTGCACTGCGTCGACCTGGACCGCTTCAAGGTGGTCAACGACACCCTGGGCCACCCCGTCGGCGACGCCTTGCTGAAGGCCGCCGCCGAGCGCCTGCGGGCCTGCGTGCGCGACGGCGACACCGTGGCCCGCCTGGGCGGCGACGAGTTCGCCGTGGTACAGATGGGCCTGACCGACCTTTCCGGCGCCACGCGCCTGGCCGCCCGCATCGTCGAGGCCCTGGAGGCGCCGTTCGACCTGCTGGGCCACCAGGTGGTGATCGGCGGCAGCGTCGGCGTCGCCGTCTCGCCCGACGATGGTTTGGACTGCGACGAGCTGCTGAAGAAGGCCGACATGGCCCTCTATCGCGCCAAGGCCGACGGCAAGGGCACCTTCCACTTCTTCGAACGCGCCATGGACGAGCAGCTTCAGGCCCGCCGCGCCCTGGAGCTGGATCTGCGCAAGGCGCTGTCCGAAGGCCAGTTCGAGCTGTTCTACCAGCCGTTGTTCGACCTGGAGGCCGACCGCGTCACCGGCTGCGAGGCCCTGCTGCGCTGGTTCCATCCCGAGCGGGGCATGGTTTCGCCCGGCGAGTTCATCCCGCTGGCCGAGGAGATCGGCCTGATCGGCGCCCTGGGCGACTGGGTGCTGCGCGCCGCCTGCGACGAAGCCGCCCGCTGGCCGCAGCACGTGCGCCTGGCGGTGAACCTGTCGCCCGCCCAGTTCCGCGACCGGCGCCTGGCCGCCACCGTGGTCCAGGCCCTGGCCGCCTCGGGCCTGGCCGCCGAGCGCCTGGAGCTGGAGATCACCGAGAGCGTGTTGCTGCAGGACAGCGCCTCGAACATGGCCATACTGCACGACCTGAAGGCGCTGGGCGTGCGCATCTCGATGGACGACTTCGGCACCGGCTACAGCTCGCTGAGCTATCTGCGCAGCTTCCCGTTCGACAAGATCAAGATCGACCAGACCTTCGTGCGCGACATCCTCGACGACGCCGACGCCCTGGCGATCATCAAGGCCGTGCTCGACCTGGGCGCCAGCCTGGGCATCACCACCACCGCCGAGGGCGTGGAGTCCGAGGAACAGCTGCACGAGCTGCGCCGCCAGGGCTGCGGCGAGATCCAGGGCTACTTCATCAGCCGCCCCAAGCCGGCGGTCGAGATCGCCGCGCTGCTGGGGGTGGAGACGGCGCCGCGCGGCCTGTCGGACGTGGTGGCGTTCTCGGCGGCGGCGGTAGTCGAGACCCTCCCCCCGAAGGGGGAGGTGGCCCGAAGGGCCGGAGGGGGAAGCGGCTTCTGAAACGCCGCAGCAACTTCCCCCTCAGTCGCTCCGCGACAGCTCCCCCTCCAGGGGGAGCATCTTGCGGCCGGCGCCTCCCACGCCCCCGCAAACCCTTGCGCACCAAGGCCCTCCCCGAGCGCCTCCCTTGACTTCGCACCTGCAATATACGATATGAGCCTCGCGCCCATCGGCGCTATCGGTGCTCCAGCCGCGTGACGGACCCCTCTGGGTTCAGCCTGTCGAGCGCCCTGAAAGCTTCTCATAGACCGCCCGTATCACGCGGGGCGCTCCCCACCGACCCGCCGCCAGGCGAGCCGTGCGAGGACCGCGCGCGCCGTCTCGCGGCCGTATGAAAGATACGTCCGCAGTGACTCAATTCACCGACCTTGGCCTGGCCAAGCCGATCCTCAAGGCTCTGACCGACAAGGGCTACACCCAGCCTACCCCGATCCAGGCCCAGGCCATTCCGATCGTGCTGAAGGGCCGTGACCTGCTGGGCATCGCCCAGACCGGCACCGGCAAGACCGCCGCCTTCGCCCTGCCGATCCTGCACCGCCTGGCCGAGGACCGCCGTCCGGCCCCGCGCCGCGGCTTCCGCTGCCTGGTCCTGTCCCCCACCCGCGAACTGGCCACCCAGATCGCCGAGAACTTCAAGGCCTACGCCGCGCACCTGGGCCTGTCGGTCGCCACCGTCTATGGCGGCGTGAAGTACGGCCCGCAGATGCGCGCCCTGGCCGGCGGCGTCGACGTGCTGGTCGCCACCCCGGGCCGCCTGATGGACCACCTGGGCGAGAAGAGCGCCACCCTGGGCGGCGTCGAGATCTTCGTCCTCGACGAGGCCGACCAGATGCTCGACCTCGGCTTCGTGGTGCCGATCCGCAAGATCGCCAGCCAGCTGCCCAAGGACCGCCAGAACCTGTTCTTCTCGGCCACCATGCCCGGCGAGATCGGCAAGCTGGCCGGCGAACTGCTGAAGAACCCGGCCCAGGTCTCGATCACCCCGCAGGCCACCACGGTCGAGCGCATCGAGCAGTCGCTGATCTATGTCGAGGCCCAGCGCAAGCGTCCGCTGCTGGCCGAACTGCTGGCCGACCGCAGCGTCGAGCGCGCCATCGTCTTCACCCGCACCAAGCGCGGCGCCGACCGGGTGGCCAAGTACCTGACCGCCGCCGGCATCGAGAGCGCCTCGATCCACGGCGACAAGACCCAGGGCCAGCGCGAGCGCGCCCTGGCGGCCTTCAAGGCCGGTGAGGTCAAGGCCCTGGTGGCGACCGACATCGCCGCCCGCGGCATCGACGTCAACGACATCAGCCACGTCTTCAACTACGAGCTGCCCAACGTGCCGGAGGCCTATGTCCACCGGATCGGCCGCACCGCCCGCAAGGGCAAGGACGGCGTCGCCATCAGCTTCTGCTCGGACGACGAGCGCAGCCTGCTGAAGGACATCGAGAAGGCCACCCGCCAGAAGATTCCGTCCTTCGACCGCCGCAACGACAAGGCCCTGGCGGCCGCGGCGGCCGTCGCCGACAAGCTGGCCCCGGCCGAGAAGTACGTCGACCCGCGCAAGGCCGACCCGCGCAACAACGTGCCGTCGGAACTGCGCCGCAAGCGCAACCGCAACGGCGGCGGCCAGGGCAAGAACGCCCAGGGCAAGGGCGGCCAAGGCGGCGGCCAGCAGGCCCAGGGTCGTGGCGAGGGCCGCAACGGCGGTCGCGGCAAGGGCGGCGGCCAGGGCCAGGGCAAGGCGGCCGCCGGCGGCGGCGACTTCCGCGGCCCCAAGCGCGGCGTGCAGCAGGTCGAGACCCGCTGGAGCCCCATCGACTAAGGAGCCAGACTCCCAGGAAAGGCCGCCTCCTTCCGAGGCGGCCTTTTTTCTGCGCGCGCCCCCGGATCGGCGCGCCCCAAGGTCGAGCCGGCTCGCCCGCTCCGCGAAAACCACACCCTTGAGCCGAGCTTCCTGCGACGCTTGCGCGCAGGGGTCGCGCCCTGCCCTTGCAACCCGCTTGGCCGTCTGGCCATTGTTTGCCCGGACCCGGCTTTAGGGGAGCCGGTGGGAGGGACA
Organism: Caulobacter endophyticus; assembly: GCF_029543245.1. Taxonomy (GTDB): domain Bacteria; phylum Pseudomonadota; class Alphaproteobacteria; order Caulobacterales; family Caulobacteraceae; genus Caulobacter; species Caulobacter endophyticus_A. The sequence continues at coordinate 162,675 of NZ_JARQWV010000002.1, read as the reverse complement.
AAACGCCATGCCGCAGGGCGAAGGGCGGAGCTTGCCTGCGTTCACGCAGCTGGCCGGCGGGGACATGGCCGAGCGCGTTAAGGCTTTCGACTGGTCGAAGACCCCGCTGGGGTCGCGCGACGCGTGGTCGCCCAGCCTGGCGCTGGCCGTCGACATGCTGATGGCCACCAACTTCCCCATGGCCCTGCGCTGGGGTGCCGAACTGATCCTGATCTACAACGACGCCTACGCGCCCTCGCTGCGCGAGCGTCATCCCGACGCCCTGGGTCGCCCGTTCACCCAGCATTCCGACGCCTTCCGCGCCACCCTGCTGGGCATCCACCAGGACATCCTGTCGGGCCAGAGCGGCGGCTATGCGCTCGAGCGCATGCCCCTTCAGGTGCAGCGCGAGGCCGGCGGGGCGCGCCTGGCCCACTTCGCCGTCAGCTACAGCCCGGTGCCCGACAAGACCGCCCCCTCCGGCGTCGGCGGGGTGCTGATCTCGGCCGTCGAGATCACCGGCGCTGTCGAGACCGAAAAGGAGCTGCGCACCACCCGGGCTCGCTACGACATGGCCCTGGACGCCGCCGGCGGCGTCGGCGCCTGGGAGTGGGATATCAAGGCCAACCGGGTCTATTGCGACGCCCGCTACGCCCAACTGCACCAAGTGGATCCCGCCTTCGCCGCTCAGGGCCTGCCCGCCCAGCGCTTCACCCCCGCCGTCCACGACGAAGACCGCGAGCGGGTGCGCCAGATCGCCCTGGCGGCGATGCAGACCGGCGGCGACTTCGCCGACGAGTACCGCCTGGTGCAGGCCGACGGCTCGGTGCGCTGGGTGGCGGCCAGCGGCCACTGCTATCTCGACGCCGACGGCCAGGCCGACCGCAACGCCGGCGTGGTGTTCGACATCACCGAGCGCAAGCGGATGGAAAGCCAGCTGCTGGAGGCCCGCCTCGACCGCGACATCGCCATGGAGGCGGCGGGCATGGGCCGCTGGGACCACAATCCCAGCACCGGCCAGCGCTATTGGGACAAGCGATCCTGCGAAATGTTCGGCGTGCCCGAACCCGGCCCGCAGGACTTCGACGCCTTCCTGGCCCTGCTGCATCCCGACGACGTCGACGGCGTGCTGGCGGCCGTCGCCGAAGCCACCCATCCGGCCGGCGACGGGCTGATCAACATCGAGTACCGCATCGTCCGCCCCTCCGACGGCGCCCTGCGCTGGATCGAGGTGTTCGGGCGCGCCTATTTCGAGCACGGCGCCTGCACCCGCTTCGTCGGCGTCGGCTCGGACGTCACCGAACGCAAGGAGGCCGCCCGCAGGCTGGTCTCGCAGGAAGAGACCCTGCGCCTGGCCATCGAGGCCGCCGACGTCGGCACCTGGGACCTCGACATCAGGAACGACGTACTGACCTGGTCGGACCGCTGCTACGCCATGTTCGGCGTGGCGCCGGGCACGCCCGTCGTGCGCGACGACTTCTACACCAACCTCCACCCGTCCGATCGCGACGCGGTGCGCGAGGCCCTGCGCCGCACCCTGGATGGCCGCATCCGCGCCGACTACGACGTCGAGTTCCGGGTCATCGGCCGCGAGGACGGGGTCGAGCGCTGGCTGTCGGCCAAGGGCAAGGCCTTCTTCGACGCCGAGGGCAAGCCGATCCGGATGATCGGCACCACCGTCAACGTCACCGACCGCAAGCGGGCCGAGCTGCACCTGCGGCTGCTGGTCAACGAGCTGAACCACCGCGTGAAGAACTCGCTGGCCACCATCCAGGCCATCGCCGGCCAGACCTTCCACGCCGCCCGCTCGCTGCCGGCCGCGCAGGAAGCCTTCACCGCCCGCATCATCGCCCTGTCCGAGGCCCACGACGTGCTGACCCGCGAGAACTGGGAGGGCGCGGACCTGCTGGACGTGGTCGACCGGCTGGTCGCCCTGCACGGCGGCGAGGGCCGCTTCGTGCTGAACGGGCCCTCGGTGCGACTGTCGCCCCGCCCGGCCCTGTCGCTGTCGATGGCCCTGCACGAACTGGCCACCAACGCGGTGAAGTACGGCGCCCTGTCGCGCCAGGGCGGCCAGGTGACGATCAGCTGGAGCGTCGACTACAGCGGCGTGCCGCGTCTTTCCCTGTGCTGGCGCGAAAGCGGCGGCCCGCCGGTGATCGCCCCCACCCGCCGCGGCTTCGGTTCGCGCCTGATCGAACGCGGTCTGGCCTCGGAACTGTCCGGCGAAGCGCGCATCGACTTCAAGCCTGAGGGCGTGGAGTGCGCGATCACGGCGCTGCTGGACTGCTGATCAAAGACCCTCTCCCCGTGGGAGAGGTGTCGCCGCAGGCGACGGAGAGGGGAGTCGCTGCGAAATCGGCCACTTCAATAGCAGCTGAAAACGTCCCCCCTCCGGCCCTCCGGGCCACCTCCCCCGGAGGGGGAGGATCTGGAGCGCCAAGATGCTCTCCCTCTGAGGGAGCTGTCGCGAAGCGACTGAGGGGGTCACGCCATCCGCAGCACCTTGGCGATCTGCTCGTCGCTGCGGCGCAGGGCCAGCATCGCCAGGCCCGCGCAGGCCAGCGGGATCGCCGCCCAGGCCGACAGCCCCGCCACCGCCAGGCCGGTCGCGCCGGCCAGCAGGGCCGAGACCACCACCTCGGCCAGGGTCGCGAACCACGAGGCGCCGCGGCGGCGCTTGAAGTCGGCCCGCTTGCCCGGCTTCTGGTGCCAGACGTTGATCAGGCCGCAGGACCAGGCCGACAGGCCCGCGCCCAGCGCGGTCCACAGCGCCGTCACCGGCGCCAGCCACAGCAGCACCGCCAGCGGAACCGCCAGCAGCAGCGCCACCGGCAGCAGGGCGGCCGCCAGCTTGGCGCGGCGCAGGCTGCGTGTGGCGGCCGGCGACACGGCCAGCAGGTCGGGGCTCTCCTCCGCCGACAAGGTGATCCACGAGAGGCTGCCGGCCACCTGCCCGGCCAGGAACACCACCACGCCCGCACCGCCCGCCAGCGCCGCCCCGCCATCGCCATGACCGGCGTTGCGGCTGAGGATCACCGCCGTCGGCACCAGGTAGAGCACCCGCAGCAGCACCTGCGACAGCAGGCTCGCGTCGCGCAGAATCAGCCTCAGCTCCTTGGCCAGGGTCGCGGCGAAGACCCCGCGGGCAAAGGCCCGGTCGCGCCCTCTGACAGGCTTGGCGGCCGAGGTCTCGGCGCCTTGCGTCGCGGCGGCGGCGTCGGCGAAGCGCTTGCCCAGCGACAGGGCCGACAGGATGAAGGCGGCCGCGCCGATCGCCAGCATGACCAGCAGCGGCAGGGGCTCGCCCAGCATCGCCTTCAGCGGCCAGTAGCCCACCGGCGGGATCTTCACCCGCCCCTCGGCGGCGTCGCGGGCCAGCGACTGGAACAGGCTTTCACTGGCCCGCTTGCCCAGCAAGGTCTGGATCTGGCTGGCCAGGAAGAAGGCCGCGCCGGTCAGGGCCGCCAACACCTGGGCGACGGTGCGCGTGCGGCGCGGGCCGATCAGCTTGAACAGCGCCATGGCCAGGGTCAGGCCGGTCGCGGTCGCCAGCAGCGCCAGCGCCGCCAGCATGCCGAAGAGGCCCGACCACTCGGGATGGCCCAGGAAAACCGCCGGCCCCAGCAGCGGGGTGACGAAGATCAGGAACACCGTCAGCACGCCCGCCGCCACGCCCAGGGCGCGGACGAACAGCACCGTGCGCGGCGGGATCGGCGACGAGAACAGCAGATCCAGATCGCCACGCTCGTACAGCGCCTCGCTGGCCGCCGCCAGGGTCTGGGACAGCATCAGGGTGAAGGCCGTGGCGCAGCAGGCCAGGGCGATGGCCGCCGACAGCGGGATCACCGGCACGTCGAACCTGCGCGCGGCCAGGCCGATGATCACCCCGCCGGTCAGCATCAGCAGCGCCAGGAACGAAAGGCCGACCATGGCCCCGACGCCGCCCATGGCCTTCTTGCCGGTCATGGCCCGAAAACCCAGCCGCATCTCGTGGGCCAGCAGCCAGGGGATGGACCCGGAGCGCAGCAGGCTCACGCGGGGGCTCCGTCGGCGGTCAGTTGCAGGAAGACGTCCTCCAGGGTGTCGCCGCCGCCCTGCCCCGCCTGCGATCTCAGCGCGTCCAGCGTACCTTCGGCCAGCAGGCGGCCGCCGGCGATGATGCCGATGCGGTCGGCCATGCGCTCGGCGACCTCGAGAATGTGGGTGGTCAGGATCACCGTACCGCCGGCGTCCACCCGGGCCTGCAACATGTCCTTGACCAGTCGGGCCGAGGCCGCGTCCAGGCCGGTCAGCGGCTCGTCGAGGATCAGCAGGCGAGGATCGTGGATCAGCGCCCCGGCCAGGGCCACCTTCTGCTTCATGCCGCGCGAGAAGCCCTCGCATCGCCGCCGCGCTTCGGACGCCAGGCCGAGGGTCTCCAGCAACTCCAACGCCCGCGTCTTGGCGTGCTTGGGCTCGACGTTCCACAGGCCGGCGACGAATTCCAGATATTCCAGCGGGGTCAGCCGGTCGTAGATCATCGCCTCGTCCGGCGCCCAGGCGGTCACCGCCTTGGCCGCCGCCGGATCAGCCAGGGCGTCGATCCCGAAAATGCTGATCGAGCCCTTGTCGGGCTTGGTCAGGCCCGCGACCATCCGCAGCGTCGTGGTCTTGCCCGCGCCGTTGGGCCCCAGCAGCGCATAGAGCTCGCCCGGGTGCACCGTCAGGTCCAGCTCGCGCACGGCGGGCTTGGCGAAGGTCTTGTCCAGCCCCCGGACGATCAAGGCTTCGGTCACGCTGGCTGCCCCCATGCAATCACGGCGGGCATGTGATCGCGATTGGGCGGAGGGCGCAAGGCGCGCCCTAAGCCACCCGCGTCTCGATCTTCACGCCGGCGGTCAGCATCTTGTGCACCGGGCAGGCCTCGGCGATTTCCAGCAGGCGCTGGCGCTGCTCGGCGTCGAGGTCGCCGGAAAGGCTGATCACCCGGTCGAAGACGTCGGCCGGGACCTGGCCGGGCAGGCGCCGCCAGGTGGTCTCCACCCGCACCGCGCCCAGGGCCCAGCCCTTGCGCTTGGCGTAGAGGCGCAGCGTCTGGGTGGTGCAGGCCGCCAGGCCCGCGGCGACCAGGTCATGCGGATTGGGGCCGGTGTCGAGGCCGCCCTCGGCGGGCTTGAGGTCGCCGGCGAACCGCGAGGGGCCGGCCGTGACCAGGATCTGCACGCCGCCGTGGCCGCTGTCGTCGGCGATGGCGGAAGGGCGGGCGATGTCGGTCATAGCGAGGATCCTGCGTGCGTCGAGAACGCCAATGTGGCGCCTTGCCCGATCGTTCGCTTGGTCGAATCCGCGCGAACGTGAAGGTTCAGGCGGCCGCGCCGGCCCCGACCTTGAAGAGGTGCGTGGCCCCGCGCCAGACCTCGACCTCGTTGCAGCCGCGATGCATGTCGAACAATTCGCCGGCGCGCACGCGTGCGGCGTTGTCGTCGGCGCAGGCCGTGACATCGAAACGGGGAACCGAGCCATCACGCTCGACGCAGAAGAAGGTGAACACCTGCATGGGAACGATGCGTCCTCATCAGGCGGGCCGTGTCCATGTTCGATGGGCGGGGCCGCAGCGCCAGCTGACTTCCGCAGCCGGCTCTTGAGAACCCAATATAATGATCGGCGTTCGATTCACCATAGGGGTTCGGTTCACGGACGGAACTTGGCTGGGGACCAATCCCGTCCCCAGGAGAATCCACCGCTGAAACCGTGGTTCCAAATCCGCGTGAATGCGCTTTCCCTTGGCGTCATCACGCACTAGGTTCGCCACCTTTCGCAAACGGCGACGTTAAGAGACTCATGGCCGCGCACTATCTCGATTTCGAGCGACCCATCGCCGACCTGGAAGCCAAGATCGAAGAGCTTTCAAAGCTTTCCGAGACGGCGGGTCCTGGCGCGTTCGACAGCGAGATCGGCGCCCTGCGCGAGCGCGTGCAGGTTCTGCGCAAGGAAGCCTATGCCGGCCTCGACGCCTGGCAGAAGACGATGGTCGCCCGCCACCCGCAGCGTCCGCACCTGCGTGATTATGTCGCGGGCCTGATCGACGAGTTCGTCGAGCTGCGCGGCGACCGCAAGTTCGCCGACGACCAGGCCATCGTCGGGGGCCTTGGCCGCTTCCGCGGCATGCCCGTGGTCGTGATGGGCCACGAGAAGGGCTACGACACCACCACCCGCCTGAAGCACAACTTCGGCATGGCCCGCCCCGAAGGCTACCGCAAGGCCGTGCGCCTGATGGACATGGCCGAGCGCTTCAACCTGCCGGTCGTCACCTTCGTCGACACCGCCGGCGCCTATCCGGGCCTCGGCGCCGAAGAGCGCGGCCAGGCCGAGGCCATCGCCCGCTCGACCGAGCGCTGCCTGACCCTGGGCACCCCGATGGTGGCCACGGTCACCGGCGAAGGCGGCTCGGGCGGCGCCATCGCCCTGGCCGGCGCCAACCGCGTGCTGATCCTCGAGCACTCGATCTATTCGGTTATCTCGCCGGAAGGCGCGGCCTCGATCCTGTGGCGCGACGGCGCCCGGGCCAAGGACGCGGCCACCAACATGAAGATCACGGCGCAGGACCTGATCAAGCTGCGCATCGTCGACCGCATCGTCGAAGAGCCGGCCGGCGGCGCCCATTCGGATCCGGAAGCCGCCATCAAGGCCGTCGGCGACGCGGTGGAGGACGAGCTGAAGAAGCTGTCGCTCCTGACCCCCGCCGAACTGAAGCGCCAGCGCGCCGAGCGCTTCTACGCCATCGGCCGCGAGGGGCTGCAGTAAGGGTGCTGAAAAAGCGCCATCCGTTCCTGGCCGGCAAGAAGCGCAAGTCCTCCTCCCACCTGGACGATGGAGTCGGCACCGGCCTCGACGTACTGGCCGACGCGGCGCCCGCGCCCGTCGCCCTGGTCGCCAGCCTGGTCATCGGCGCAGGCTTTCTGGGCTTCCTCGCCTGGAAAGCCGTCAGACGGTCGACCGACCAGGCCGGCTGAGGCAAGCCCGGCGCGCCTGCTTTTTTCGAGCGCCATGTCACAAGACGGGCGCTCGTCTCGTCCTGATCTTCGAAGCCCCTTCACAAGGCCGCAACGAGGATCAGGACCATGAGCGACACCGCCGCCTTCCGCCACGACAAGAACGTCCCCGCCGCCTACCAGGCCTTCATCGCCGCCGAGCAGGCGGTGGCCGCCAGCGGCGTCGCCCCTCGCCTGCTGCACCTCGTCAAGCTGCGCGCCTCGCAACTCAACGACTGCGCCTTCTGCGTGAAGATGCATTCCAAGGAGGCCCGCGACGACGGCGAGACCAACGAGCGCCTCGACCGCCTGACGGTCTGGCGGCACGTGGCCGACTACGACCCCGCCGAGAAGGCCGCCCTGGCCTGGACCGAAGCCCTGACCCAGCTGCCGGCCAAGGTCGACCTGGCCCCGCTGCGCGCCGACCTGCGGGCCCACTACAGCGAGGTCGAAGCCAGCGCCCTGACCGCCCTGGTCGCCATGATCAACCTCTGGAACCGCCTGGGCGTCTCGGCCCACTGAGCCGGCGTTGAACAACCCGCCATGCGAGGCGTTGCCCAAGCTCCCCGCTAGAGGAGACGCCCGCATGGCCCAGACCTTCGAAGACGCGCTCGAGACCGTGCTGGCCTGGCTGGAGACCCCGCCGCCGTCCGGCACGCCCGAGGAGGCCCGCTTCCTGGCCGCCATAGAGCGCGTGCTGGCCGAACCCGACGGCTCCGAAGCGAGCGCCGAGCAGGCCGCCGCCATCGACGACATCGTCCGCGTCGACGACGACCTGCGCCAGCGTCTGGCCAAGCTCGCGAACGCCCGCCGCAACCCCTTCGGCGACCACCCCGACGGCATCGGCCCGACGCTGGGCATGGACCTGGGGGCGCCGAAGGCCGACTGACGCCCACACATTCTCTTCGTTTTCACCGAGCTTCCCCGCCTTCGCGGGGAAAGACGGAGTTTGGGGTGGCGCCCCGCCCACGAAAAAGCCCGCCCTGGTCTCCCAGGGCGGGCTTCGTCGTTTCAGGCTCTGGCGAACCCGCCGGTCGTCAGACCAGCGAGCCGTGGCACTGCTTGAACTTCTTGCCCGAACCGCAGGGGCAGGCGCCGTTGCGGTTGGTGCGTTCCCAGCCTTCCGGCAGGGACGAGACCGGCAGGGCCTCGCGCTGGTCGGGCGACAGGCCTTCGGGGATGGCGCCGGCCACGGCGGCGTTCTCGCCGGTCAGCGGATCCAGGTGCACCGGGATCAGGTTTTCCGGCGTGTGCAGCGGCTCGGGCTCGGCATAGGCGATCTCGACCGTCATCAGCCAGCGGGTGGTGTTGGTGCGGAGATCCCCCAGCAGCTTTTCGAACAGGCTGAAGGCTTCGGTCTTGTACTCGTTCAGCGGGTCGCGCTGGCCGTAGCCGCGCAGGCCGATGACGTTGCGCAGGTGGTCCAGGTGCATCAGGTGCTCGCGCCACTGCAGATCGATCATCTGCAGCAGGAAGCTCTTTTCCACCTGGCGCATCTGCTCGGGCGTGATGATCACCTCGCGCTGGGCGGCGTACTCGTCGGCGGCCTTGGTGATGCGCTCGCGGAAGGCTTCGTCGTCGACGCCTTCCTCGGCGGCCCACTCCTTCAGCGGCAGGTCCATGCCCAGCACGGCCTGGACGCGTTCATGCAGCCCATCGATGTCCCACTGCTCGGCATAGGCCTTGGGCGGCACGTGGCGGGCGACCAGGTCGTCGATCACGTCGTGGCGCATCTCGTGGATGACTTCCGACAGATCGCTCGATTCCATGAACTCCTGGCGCTGCTCGAACACGGCCTTGCGCTGGTCGTTGACGACGTCGTCGTACTTCAGGAGGTTTTTGCGGATCTCGTAGTTGCGCTGCTCGACGCGGGTCTGGGCCTTGGCGATGGCGGCGTTCAGCCAGCGGTGGGTGATCGCCTCGCCGTCCTGGACGCCGAAGGTGCGCATGATCGCGTCCAGGCGCTCGCCGGCGAAGATGCGCAGCAGGTCGTCTTCGCACGACAGGAAGAACTTCGAACGGCCCGGGTCGCCCTGACGGCCGGTGCGGCCGCGCAGCTGGTTGTCGATGCGGCGGCTTTCGTGACGCTCGGTGCCCAGAACGAACAGGCCGCCGGCGGCCAGGGCCGCCTTCTTGGCGTCGGCGATCTCGGCCTCGATCTCGGCGCGGTGCTCGGCCTCGGCTTCCGGCGAGACCTCGATGCCCAGGCCCCGCTGCTCGATCTTCCACTTGGACAGGCGCATGTCGATGCTGCCGCCCAGCTGGATGTCGGTGCCGCGGCCGGCCATGTTGGTGGCGATGGTCACCGCGCCGGGCACGCCGGCGTCGGCGACGATGCCGGCTTCCTGCTCGTGGAAGCGGGCGTTCAGCACCTGGTGCGGGATGCCCTTGCGTTTCTTCCCGTCGACGTCCCACTCGTACTCGTCGAGCAGCTTGGACAGTTCTTCCGACTTCTCGATCGACACGGTGCCGACCAGGATCGGCTGGCCGCGCACGTGGCAGTCGGCGATCTGCACCAGGATGGCGCGGTTCTTCTCGGCCTCGGTGCGGTAGACCTCGTCGTCGTCGTCGATGCGCTGGATGACGCGGTTGGTCGGGATTTCGCTGACGCCCATCTTGTAGATGTCGTCGAATTCCTGCGCCTCGGTCGAAGCCGTGCCGGTCATGCCCGACAGCTTGGTGTAGAGGCGGAAGTAGTTCTGGATGGTCACCGAGGCCAGGGTCTGGTTCTCGGGCTGGATGTCGGCGCCTTCCTTGGCCTCGATGGCCTGGTGCAGGCCTTCCGACAGGCGGCGGCCGGTCATCATGCGGCCGGTGAACTCGTCGATCAGGACGACTTCGCCGCCCTTGACGATATAGTCCTTGTCGCGCGTGTAGAGCACGTTGGCCCGCAGGGCCTGGTTGACGTGGTGGACCACCGAGATGTTGGCCGCGTCGTAGAGGCCGGCGGTGTCTTCCGCCAGGTGACCGCCGGAGATCAGCATCTCCTCGATCTTCTCCTGGCCCTCTTCGGTCAGGATGACCTGCTTCTGCTTTTCGTCGTGGTCGTAGGTGGTCTTGTCCTTGATCAGCTCCTTAACGAGCAGATCGATGGTCTTGTAGAACTCGCTGCGGTCCTCGGTCGGGCCCGAGATGATCAGCGGGGTGCGGGCTTCGTCGATCAGGATCGAGTCGACTTCGTCGACGATCACGTAGTGGTGGCCGCGCTGGACCATCTCGTTGACGTCATAGACGAGGTTGTCGCGCAGGTAGTCGAAGCCGAATTCGTTGTTGGTGCCGTAGGTGATGTCGGCGCGGTAGGCGCGCTGGCGGTCGCCTTGCGAAAGACCGTTGACGATGATGCCGTAGGACAGGCCCAGGAAGTTGTAGAGCTGGCCCATCCACTCGGCGTCGCGGGTGGCAAGGTAGTCGTTGACGGTAATGACGTGCACGCCCTTGCCGGCCAGCGCGTTCAGATAGGTCGGCAGGGTAGCGACCAGCGTCTTGCCTTCACCGGTGCGCATTTCGGAGATGCCGCCGAAGTGCAGCACCATGCCGCCGATCATCTGCACGTCGAAGTGGCGCATGCCCAGGGCGCGCTTGGAGCCTTCCCGCACGACGGCGAAGGCTTCGTTGAGGATGTCGTCGAGGGTTTCGCCCTTTTCCAGGCGGTCCTTGAATTCCTGGGTCTTGGCCTTCAGCGCCTCGTCCGACAGCGCGGCCATCTGCGGCTCGAGCGCGTTGATCTTGGCGACGCGGCCGTGCAGCGTCTTGACCTTGCGTTCGTTGGAGGAACCGAAGAGCTTTTTGGCGAAGCCGAGCATGCAGAAAGGATCCGGAGCGAGAACTTAGTGTGGCCGGCGCTAAGGCTTTATCGGCCTTCACTACGGTAATGACGGTGCGCCGAGATCGCAGAACCCCTGAAAACGGCGCGCGCGCGAGACTTAAGCACCGCCCCCCCCAGTGTCAACGCGAGGCCTGGCCCGCCGGGGCGTCGAAAAGCCCGATCGGACAAGCTTTCACCCGCTGGGCGAAACCCGCTCGGCGGCGATGCAAACCCTCGTCGCGCCGCCGGGTTCCGAGAACCGCATCCTCGCGCGCGAAGTTTAGAAGCCTCTAGCCGCCGAAACGGCTTTCCCTTTGGCCTGACGCGCTCTAGAGCGCATTTCATAAGACCAGCGGAGATCCGCGCCCGATGAACCCCGTCCGTTCCGCTCGCCCCATTCTGACCGCCGCCGTGCTCGGCCTGGCGCTGCTGGTCGCCGCCTGCGGCCGCGGCGGCGTCGACGAGCGTCCGCCCGAACCGGGCGACACGGCCGTGGCCCGGGTCGACGGCCACGCGGTCTGGGCCTCCGACGTCAAGCGCGAGGCCGTGGCGCAAGGGCTGATCGGCGAGGGCGAACCGCTGGACGTCTCGTCCGACCTGTTCCGCCGCGTCCTCGACGAGGTGATCGACCAGAAGCTGCTGGCCGCCGAGGCCATCGAGCGCAAGCTCGACAAGGATCCGGTGGCCCAGCGCCGCCTGGCCGCCGCCCGCGAGCGCATCCTGGGCGACATGCTGGTCGAGGGCATGGTCGAGAAGGCCGTGACCGAGGACAACATCCGCGGCCTCTACGGCGAGCAGCAGAAGCTGGCCAAGCAGTCCGAAGAGATCCGCGCCCGCCAGATCCTGGTGCCCACCCAGGCGGAAGCCGAAAGCGTCAAGAAGCTCTTGGCGACCGGCGCCTCGTTCGACGCCCTGGCCATGGAACGATCCAAGGACGAGGCCACGCGCTTCAAGGGCGGCGACCTCGACTACTTCACCGTCGACATCATGCCCGAGCCCTACGCCGTGGCCCTGAAGGACTCCAAGGTCGGCGACCTAGTCGGCCCGTTCGCCATCAACGGCGGCTGGGTGGTGATGCGCGTCGAGGACAAGCGCCAGGAAGCGCCGCTGAGCCTCGAGGAAGCCCGTCCGCAGATCGTGCGTTTCCTAACCTACGACCAGGTCCGCGACCTGCTGGAGAAACTGCGCGGCGGCGCCAAGGTGGAGATGCTGGTCGGCAAGGGCCAGGACATCCCCGGCGCCCCGCAGGAGCCGGCCTCCGCGCCGCAGGGCGACGCCGCCCCCAGCTCCGACCTCGACAACGCCCCGCCCGCCTCGGCTCCGGCCCAGAACTCGGCCCAGAAGAAATGACCCGCAAGCCCACCACGACCTCGACCGACAAGGCCGCCGACAGCGCCAAGACCAAGGCCAAGGCCGCGCCGAAAGCCGCCGAGAAGGCGCCCGCCACCACCACGCCCGCCGAGATCGTCGGCCAGGTCGGCGCCACCGTCGGCCACGCCCTGGACCGAGCCCTCGACCCGTTGGCCTCGGCCCTGAAGCGCGCCGGCCTGCGCCGCGCCCAGAAGTCGGCCGGCGAGACGCCCGCCCAGGCCGCGCCGGTCGTCGCCCCGCCGCCGGTCGCCCCGGGCAAGCCGGGCCTGGCCGTCTCGCCGCTGGTCGTGCCGTTCCCGGTCATCCCGCCGATCGCCGGGGTCGAGATCGCCACCGGCCGCGCCGGCTTCTACAAGCACGAGCGCCCCGACCTCCTGCTGATGCGCTTCGCCGAGGGCACCTCGGGCGCCGGCGTCTTCACCCGCCACGGCGTGGGTTCGGCCCCGGTCGACTGGTGCAAGCGCCAGCTGGCCGCCACCGGCGGCGCCGACGTGCGCGCCCTGGTGGTCAACGCCGGCTGCGCCAACAGCTTCACCGGCAAGCCCGGCGCCGACGCCGTGCGCCGCGTGGCCACCGCCGTGGGCAAGCGCTTCGACTGCCGCCAGCGCGACGTGATGATGGCCTCGACCGGCGTCATCGGCGTCATCCTCGACGACAGCAAGATCACCTCCAACCTGCGCGAGGTGGAGACCCGCCTCACCGCCGACGGCTGGGCCCAAGCGGCCTCGGCGATCATGACCACCGACACCTTCCCCAAGGGCGCCTACGCCACGGCGACGATCGACGGCCATGAAGTGAAGATCGCCGGCATCGCCAAGGGCTCGGGCATGATCGCGCCCGACATGGCCACCATGCTGGCCTTCGTGGCCACCGACGCGGCCATCGCGCCCGCCGCCCTGCAGACCCTGGTCAGCCTCTATACCCGCACCACCTTCAACTGCGTGACGGTGGACGGCGACCGCTCGACCAACGACACCCTGCTGCTGTTCGCCACCGGCCAGTCCAGCGCGCCCAAGATCAGCCGGGCCGGCGACAAGCGCCTGGCCGACTTCAGGGAAAAGCTGGAAGGCGTGCTGCTGGACCTCGCCATGCAGCTGGTCCGCGACGGCGAAGGCGCCACCAAGTTCGTCAAGATCACCGTCAACGGCGCCGAGAGCCCGCTGTCGGCCCGCAAGATCGCCCGCACCATCGCCGAGAGCCCGCTGGTCAAGACCGCCTTCGCCGGCGAGGACGCCAACTGGGGCCGCATCGTCATGGCCGTCGGCCGCGCCGACGAACCGGTCAACCGCGAGAAGATCAGCGTCAAGTTCGGCGAGCTCTACGCCGCTCGCGACGGCCTGGTCTCGGCCGAATACGACGAGGCGGCCATGAGCGCCTACATGAAGAACCAGGAGCTCGAAGTCACCGTCGAGGTCGGCGTCGGCAAGGGCAGCTCCTCCGTCTGGACCTGCGACCTGACCAAGCAGTACGTGGCCATCAACGGCGATTATCGCTCGTAAGGCTGAGCCTTCGCGCGCCTACCCACAACCGTAAAACCCCCGCGAAAGCGGGGGCCCAGGCTTTTTATCGTCGAGCACGGCGCATTTCAGAAAGCACCTGGGTCCCCGCCTTCGCGGGGATTCTACGGGAGAGGGGTCACCCCCTCAGTTCGCTGCGGGCCCGCACCTCAGCCAGTGTGTGATCCACCAGCAGCACGCCGTCCTCCCACACCGTGACCATGGCGTCGGTCCAGCCCTCGGGCGCGACTTCGCCTTCGGCCACGGCCACCGTGCGGTACTCGCCGGCCTCGCTCTTCTGAAGCATCAGCCGCCCGGCCTTGGAGCGCTTGCCCGGATCGGTGACCGGGTTCTTGCTGACATCGATCCAGACGCCGTCGACCTTGGCCGCCGAGCACTTCAACGCAAAGCGCTGGGTGTCGCGGTCCAGCTGCTGCAACAGGCCGCCACCCATGCCGAAGGCCAGGTTCTCGGCGCTGAAGCCGTCGGCGATCACCCGCTCCAGGATCGCCGCGATGCTGACCGGATTGACCCCGTCGCCCTGGATCACCCGCACGTGGTTCAGCACCCTGTAGCCCTTGGCGTTCAGCGTGCTTCCGAAGGCCTCATCCAGGCGCCTCAGGGTCTCGGCGACGATCTCGACCGGGTCGCCGGAGTCGGGACGGATCACGACCGTCGCGCCGCTGGCGATCACCTCGTCGCGCAGTTCACGGCCCCAGATGCGGCTGACCGCCTCGAACAGGTCGTAGCTGTCGGACACCACCGAGAACAGGCCGCCCGGCTTGCCGAAGCTCGTCAGCATGTTGCGATAGGCGTCGGCCTCGCGATCGCGGCCCCAGCTGGTGATGGTGCTGTGCTCGGCGGCCGGGATGGAGAAGGCGGCCATCGGCTCGTTGTACCAGGCTCGCCCCGCCTGCACGGCCGCCAGGGTGTCGCTGCCCAGGAAGTTGACGAGGTGGGCGAGGCCCCCGATCGCCGCGCTCTCCTTGCTGGAGACGCCCCGCGCCCCGAAGTCGTGCAGCTTGAACGGCAGCTGACCCTCGGGATCGTCGCAGGTCTTCTCCAGCGCCGCGCGGAGGGTCTGTTTGACGCCCCAGCTGGTGGTGGCGACGGTCACCGGGTACCAGACGCGCAGCAGCAGGGTCTCCAGGTACGACGGCAGCCAGAAGCACTCCGGATCGGTGTTCTCGATGGTCATCAGCGCCTGGTGCGTGGGGACCACGGTCCCTTCCGGCACGGCCCGGATGCGCACCGGCAGGCGGCCGCCGTGCACCTCGACGATCCGCCGCCAGCCGGCCTGGTTGAAGGGCTCGCCGTGCGCGGCCAGCAACTGCGCGGCCTCGTCGACCATGGCGTGGGTGACGGGGTTGGCCAGCGCCGTCTTCAGGATCGCCTGCAGGCCGAAGAAGACCGTGCGGTCGTAGCGCCCGCCCCGGCTCTCCACATAGAAGAACGCGCCCGTGGTGGCGGGCGGATACTGCAGCCAGTGGCTGGCCTTGTAGCTGTCGGTGTCGAGGATCAGGTTGTCGAACATCGCCGGCCAGTCTTGCGGCAGACGCCCTGCGAAGGAAAGCCTCAGAACCCGTAGAGCGCCGCGTACTCGGCGTCCTTGGCCGCGATCTGCTTCGCGCAGTCGACCATCACCTTGGCCTGTTTCCAGGTGGCGTCGTCCTGCATCTTGCCGTCGATCATCGCCACGCCCGAGCCGTCGGGCATCGCCTCCAGGATCCGCTTGGCGAAGGCCACCTCGGCCGGATCGGGGCTGAACACGCTCTTGGCGATGGCGATCTGGCTGGGGTGCAGGCTCCAGGCCCCCGCGCAGCCCATCAGGAAGGCGTTGCGGAACTGCTGCTCGCAGGCGACCGGGTCGTCGATGGCCCCGAACGGGCCGTAGAACGGCTTGATGCCGTGGGCGGCGCAGGCGTCGACCATCTTGGCGAAGGTGTAGTGCCAGAGGTCCTGCTGCACGCTGGCGCGGGCCAAACCGTCCGCATGCGGATCTTCTATCACCCGATAGCCCGGATGGCCGCCGCCGACCCGGGTGGTCTTCATCGCCCGGCTGGCCGCCAGGTCCGCCGGCCCCAGCGAGATCCCCTGCATGCGCGGGCTGGCGCCGGCGATCAGCTCGACGTTCATCACCCCTTCGGCGGTCTCAAGGATGGCGTGCAGCAGGACCGGCCGGGTGACCCCGTGCTTGGCCTCCAGCGAAGCCAGCAGCTGGTCGATGTAGAAGATGTCCCACGGCCCCTCGACCTTGGGGACCATGATCACGTCGATCCTGTCGCCGGCCTTCTCGACCAGGGTCGCCACCTCGTCGAGGTGCCAGGGCGAGTTCAGGCAGTTGATCCGCACCCACAGCCCCACGCCCAGACCCTTGAAGTCGACCTCGCGCGACATCGCGATGGTCCCGGCCAGGGCCGCGCCCTTGGCGTCGGCGGGAATGGCGTCCTCCAGGTTGGCCAGGATCACGTCGACGGTCGGCGCGATCTCGCCGACCTTGGCCCGCACCTTCTCCAGATGCGGCGGCACGAAGTGGATCATCCGCTCGACACGGGCCGGCAGCTCGCGCCACGGCGCCGGCGCGCCGATGGCCAGGGGTTTGAAGAAGCCTCGGGCGGTCTTCATGCGCGTCTTCCCTAGTGCTTATTTCGCAGTTGCGAGAAGACTGCGGCGCGGGCGCGAGGGGGTCAAGGGTGCGAACAGTTCTCCCTTCCCCCTTGATGGGGGAAGGGTCGGGGATGGGGGTGACCTGCTGAGCTGGCGGCAGCGCCAAGCCTCCACCGCCGTATCCACCCCCACCCCTGCCCTCCCCCATCAAGGGGGAGGGGTTCTAGAGGGCGGGGGCGCCTCGTCCGGATCTTCCCGCCCCAGTTCGTCGGCGGCGTCGTTCTGCGAGACGTGGGTCGCCGTCTTGCCGCGGGCCTTGCGGGCCGCCTTCGGCTCCAGGCGCAGGGCGGCGCGGGCGTCCTCGCCCTCTTCTCCAAAGAGCCCCCGCAGGCGCACGTCGCGCTGCGGATAGGGGATCTCGATCCCGGCCTCGCGCAAGGCGTCGTCGATGGCCCAGGTATAGGCCGCGAAGATCGCCGCCGGCCGCCGCACCGCTTCCACCGTCGGCCAGACGATCAGCTCGAACTTCAGGGCATGCTCGCCATAGCCGACCAGCCACACCTGGGTGCGGCGCACGGCGTCGTCGGCGCTGGTGAAGGGCACGCTGCGGGCGGCCTTCAGCACCGCCTCGCGCACCGCTTCCTTGTCGACCCCGAAGGCGGTGACGAACGGCACGCGGATGCGGCGGGTGGTGCCGCGCAGGGTCCAGTTGATCACCTGGTCGTTGACCAGCACCGAATTGGGCACGATCACGTCGGTGGCGTCGTTGGTGCGGATGCGCGTGGCGCGTGGCCCGATCTCGTGCACGACGCCCCGCGCGCCGTTCGACAGCTCGACGAAGTCGCCCACCGCCACCAGCCGCTCGAACACCAGGCTGACGCCCGAGGCGAAGTCCTTGATCACCCCTTGCAGACCCAGGCCCACGCCGACGCCCACCGCCCCGGCGAACACCGTCAGCGAGGTCAGGTCGATGCCCATGGTCGACAGGGCCGCCAGGAAGCCCACCAGCACCAGGCCGTAGGTCGTCAGCTTCTCGACGATATAGAGCGACGGCGCGCTGTCGGCCGCCCGCGCCCGCAGCCGCCGCAGCCCCGCCGCCGCCAGCCGCGCGGCGAGCAGGGCCGCCACGACGATGACGATCCCCGTCGCCAGCCCGCCCACCGTGATCGCCGACTTGCCGAGCTTGACCAGCTCGAGGGCGTCCAGGCGCTGCAGGGGATTGTCGCTCATGGGGTGGAGTTTGAGCGCGGGCGGTAGCCGTCTTCAAGTCCCCCCCCCCTTGCGGGAGTGGGTGGTCCCCGCGAACGGGGGGATGGGGTGTGGGGTCGCACCAACAGAAAACCCGCGACGGCCATTCAGCCGTCGCGGCGTTTCAGGTCTGAGAGACCCCTCATCCGTCGCCTGGCGGCGACACCTTCTCCCGCAAGGGGAGAAGGATCAGCTTATCTGCCCACCATCGCCAGGCCCGCTTCCGCATACCGCGCGCCCTCGACTTCCGTCTCCGGCACCGCCGCGGCGATCCTGGCCAGATCATCCGCCGACAACACGACGTCGACCGCGCCGATGTTCTCGACCAGACGGGCCGCCTTCGTCGTGCCCGGGATCGGGGCGATGTCGTCGCCTTGCGACAGCAGCCAGGCCAGGGCCAGCTGGGCCGGGGTCACGCCCTTTTCGGACGCCAGCTCGACCAGGGCCTCGACCAGCGACTGGTTCTTGGCGATGGCCTCGCCCTGGAAGCGCGGCAGGGTCGAGCGGAAGTCGTCCTTGCCGAAGCCGTCGCCGGCCTTGATCGCGCCCGTCAGGAAGCCGCGGCCCAGCGGGCTGTAGGGCACCAGGCCGATGCCCAGTTCGCGGATGGTCGGCAGCACCTGCGCTTCGATCCCGCGCGTCCACAGCGAATACTCGCTCTGCAACGCCGCCACCGGCTGCACCGCCTGGGCCTTGCGGATGGTGGCCGCGCCGGCTTCCGACAGACCGAAGTGCTTGACCTTGCCCTCGGCGATCAGGTCCTTGACCGTTCCCGCCACGTCCTCGATCGGCACGTTGGGGTCGACGCGGTGCTGGTAGAAGAGGTCGATCACCTCGACGCCCAGGCGCTTGAGCGAAGCCTCGGCCACGGCTCGGATGTTGTCGGGGCGCGAGTTGACGCCGCGCATGCGCGGAACGCCGGCCTCGTCGGGGGCGATGTCGAAGCCGAACTTGGTGGCGATCACGACCTTGTCGCGGAAGGGCTTCAGCCCCTCGCCGACCAGTTCCTCATTTACATAGGGGCCATAGACCTCGGCGGTGTCGAAGAAGGTGACGCCCAGGTCGACGGCCTTGGCCATCAGGTCGAACATCACCTGCTTGTCGGGCGCGGGACCATAGGCCCAGCTCATGCCCATGCAGCCGAGACCGAGGGCCGAGACCTCCAGGCCGTCGCCGAGTTTGCGCGTCTTCATGGGCAGCTCCTTGTTCGGGAATTTCGGTCGCGGCCACGCCGCGACGACGGGGAGATGGGTCCGGGCGGGGCGCACGATAACCGCTTGCGGTCTCAACGCACTCCTGAGCATCTCTCAGCAATGTCCACGCGCCCCCTGCCCGACCTCGCCGTCTTCGCCCTGGTCGCCGAACGCCGCAGCTTCCGCGCCGCCGCCCAGGTGCTGGGCGTCACCGCCTCGGCCCTCAGCCACACGATCCGCAATCTCGAGGCCCGCCTCGACGTACGCCTGCTCAACCGCACAACCCGCAGCGTCGCCCCCACCGAGGCTGGCGAGCGGCTTCTCGCCAGGCTCGGCCCGGCCCTGGCCGACATCGACGCGGCCCTGGACGAGGTGGCGATGTTCCGCGACCGCCCGGCCGGCCGCCTGCGCGTCAATGTCGCCAGCACGGCCGCCCGCATGCTGCTGGCCCCGCGCCTGGGCGGCTTCATGAACGCCTACCCCGACGTGCGGGTCGAGATCGTCTGCGAGGACGCCCTGGCCGACATCGTCGCCGGCGGCTTCGACTGCGGCGTGCGGCTGGGCGAGCGCCTCCAGGCCGACATGATCGCCGTGCCCCTGGGCGGCGAGCTGTCCCAGGCCCTGGTCGCCACCCCCGACTACATCGAGCGCCACGGCGCCCCGACCAAGCCGGAAGACCTGATGAGCGGCCATCGCTGCCTGCTGGTCCGCCGCGCCTCGGGCCAGCCCTATCCGTGGGAGTTCGAGCGCAAGGGCCGCCTGGTGGTCGTCACACCGCCGCCGGCCCTGCTCACCGACAACGGCGTGGTCATGCTGGAGGCCTGCCGCGCCGGCGCGGGCCTGGCCTTCCCGTTCCGCGAAGCCGTCGCCGACGACATCGCCGCCGGCCGCCTGATGTCTCTGCTGGAGGACTGGTGCGAGCCCTTCCCCGGCTTCTTCCTCTACTACCCCAGCCGCCGCCAGCTCTCCCCGGCCCTGCGCGCCTTCATCGACTGGATGCGGGGGTAGGCCCCCTCCGCTCACAAGCCGCCCGTCACTCCCGCCCTCGTGGCGGGAACGACGGGAAGATAGGGATCGAAATTTCTCCTCGACCCTGTCGGCATGGCGGGCGTTCCTTCGTCCTCGGGAAGACGCGGCCGCCGAGGCCTGCGCAGGAGGAGCAACGCCATGCCGAAGATCTCGCCGTTCCTGTGGTTCGATACGCAGGCCCTTGAGGCCGCCGAGTTCTACGTCTCGATCTTTCCCAACTCGAGGATCGTGTCGGTGAACCGCTATCCCGACGACGTGCCGCCGCCGGCCGGGCCGGGCGGGTCGGTGTCGACGGTCTATTTCGAGCTCGACGGCCAGCCGCACGTGGCGCTGAACGGCGGGCCGCACTTCAAGTTCACCGAGGCGATCTCGCTGTCGATCGACTGCGACGGCCAGGCGCAGGTCGACCACTACTGGGACAGCCTGCTGGCCGGCGGCGGCCAGCCCTCGGCCTGCGGCTGGCTGAAGGACCGCTACGGCCTCTCCTGGCAGGTCACCCCGCGCCAGCTGATCGAGCTGACCACCGGACCCGACAAGGCCGTCGCCGGCCGGGTGTTCGCGGCGATGATGCAGATGGTCAAGATCGACGTGCCGACCCTGGAAAAGGCGGCGCGCGGCGAATGACGTCAATTTAACCCGGATAATATTGACTCACATTTCTATCCGGGTAAATTAAGCGGCCACTTTCGAGAGGCCGCCCGATGTCCGTCGCCCGGATCCCCGCCGTCGCCCGCGCCCTGCGGGCGACCTTCGCTACCGATGTCGTCGACGCCGAGACCCGCCTGACCGGCGGGCTCTCGGGGGCGGGCAGTTGGCGCATCCGCGTCGGCGGGATCCCCTATGCGCTGCGGGTCGACCCTGCCCGCGACGCCGTGCGCGACCCGGCCCGCGCCCAGGCCTGCCAGAAGATCGCCGCCGACGCCCTGCTCTCGCCCCGCCTGCGCCATGCCGACCCGGAAAGCGGCGTGACCATCGTCGAGTGGATTGAAGCCCAGCCGCTGTCGGACTTTCCCGGCGGCGGCCCGGCCCTGCTGGACGAGTTGGCCCGCACGGTGCGCCTGCTGCACGAGACCCCGGCCTTCCCGCCCCTGACGGACTATGTCGACGCCCTGGACGGCCTGGTGCAAAGCCTGCTGGCCAGGCCGCTGCTGCCTGCCGGAACCCGCGACCGGACCGCGGCGCTGTGGTCATGCCTGAGCGCGGCCAGCCGCGCGGCCGGCGTCGAGCCGGTCTCCAGCCACAACGACCTCAATCCCCGCAACATCCTCAGCGACGGGCGCCGCCTTTGGCTGGTCGACTGGGAGGCCGCCTTCCTGACCGATCGCTATGTGGACCTGGCCGCGATCGCCAACCTGTTCGCGCCCTCGCCGCAGGCCGCCGACCGCCTGCTCGCCGTCTATTTCGGCGCCCCGCCCACCGACCGCCAGCGGGCGCGCCTGGCCCTGGCCCGGCGGGTCAGCCACCTGTTCTACGCCGTGATGTTCCTGACCCTGGCCGCCGGCGAGCGCCCGGACGCCCGCCTCTCCGAGGGCCAGGCCTGCTGGCCGCTGGCCCACTTGCACGCCGCCCTCGGCGAGGGCGAGCTGCTGCTGGAAACCTGGGAAGGACGGCTGGAGTACGGCCTCGCGCGCCTCGACGCGGCGGCATGAAAGAACGTCGTTACGATCGCGCTTGACTAAAACTCTACATATATCGCTAATGGCGACATGACCCGCGCACCCAACATTTCGCGACAGACGATCGGCGTGCTCGCCGCCCTCTTGGCCCAGCCCCAGGCCTGGCGCTACGGCTACGACCTGTCCAAGGAGACGGGCCTGAAGTCGGGCACGCTCTATCCGCTGCTGATGCGGCTGTCCGACCAGGGCTATCTGGAGGCCGAGTGGCGCCAGCCCCTCCAGCCAGGCCGTCCCGCCCGTCACGCCTATCGCCTGACCGCCAACGGCGTCGCCCTGGCCCGCCAGCGCGCGCAAGCCCAGCCCGGCGCCGTGCCGCTCCAACCCTCGGCGGTGCGCCCATGAGCCTCGCCGAGCGCCTGCTCGACCACGCCGCCGCCGTCCTACCCGCCGCCCAGCGCGACTGGGCCGCGGGCATGAAGGCCGAACTGTCCGCCATCGACGCTCCGGACGAGGCCCTGGCCTTCGCCGCCGGCTGCGTGCTCGCCGCCTATCGCCGAAGGATGAACCCCATGCGCATCGCCCTGACTTCAGTTCGCCTGTTCGTCGCCGCCCTGGCCATGCTGGCCGCCGCCTTCCACGTACTCCCGACCAGCTACTGGCTGCTCGCCCTGGCAGACCTGAAACTCAGCGGGATGGACGGATGGGCCGGCCGGCGGGGGATGTTCCGCGGCGTCTCCGCCGAGCAGGCGATCGACAGCCTGATGCAGTTCCAACCGTGGAACTTCATGCTGACGCTCATCATGGGCTTCAGCTTCGCGGCCGCGGCCTGGTTCGTGGTCAGGGGACGCACGCGCGGCCTGTTTGTCGCCGTCCTGGTCGGCGCCTTGGCCCATACGGCCCGAAGCGCCCTGCTGATGGCGTTCTGGCCCGCCCCGTCGCATCTGGGCTTCGCCTGGCTGAACATCGCCGCCTTCGGCCTGCTGCTGGCGGCGGGACTGTCTCTTCACGGCCTGGACCGCTGGACGCGCCCCCGGACGGCGGCCGCCTAGGCCGCCTCGGGCTCGGCCAGCCAGCTCTCGACGGTGGCGTAGAGCACGTCCTTCTGGATCGGCTTGGCCACGTGGTCGACCATTCCGGCCTCGCGGCACTGGGCGATCTGCTGGGGCAGCGCGTCGGCGCTCATGGCGATGATCGGCACGGCCGAGGCCGCCCCCGGCAGCGCGCGGATGGCCCGGGTGGCGGAAAGGCCGTCCATGCCCGGCATGTGGATGTCCATCAGCACGATGTCGAAGCCGCCGCCCGAGGCCATCTCCACCGCCTCGCGGCCGTTCTCGGCGGTGATCACCTCGCAGCCGGCCAGGGCCAGGAAGGCGCCGCCGATCTCGCGGTTCATCGGGTGGTCGTCGACCAGCAGCACACGAGCCGAGGCGATCCGCCCCCCGGCCGCCGCCACGCACCGCGGCGCGGCCTCGCAAACCTGCGCCGTCAGCTCGATCCAGAAGGTCGAACCCTGCTCGGGGTTGGCGGTCATGCCGATGCGCCCGCCCATCAGCTCGACCAGCGCCTTGCTGATCGCCAGGCCCAGGCCCGCGCCGCCGAAGGCCCGGGTCACCGAGCTGTCGCCCTGGCTGAAGCGCTGGAACAGCCGGTCGCGCAATTGGAGCGGCACGCCGATGCCGGTGTCGACGACCTCGATGCGCAGCAGGTCGCCGGCCTCGCCGGGCGTCACGGCCAGACGCGCGGTCACCCGGCCGGCCGGCGTGAACTTCACGGCGTTGTTGAGCAGGTTCAGCAGCACTTGGCGCAGGCGGTCGGCGTCGAGACCGTGATGTCGCTCCGCATCGCCCGCGATCTCGATCTCCAGCGCGAGGCCCTTGGCTCGAGCGTCCTGGGCTACGATGGCGACGGCGTCGCCCAGCACCGCCTCGGCGCGCGCGGGCTCGGCCTGCAATTCCACCCGGCCGGCCTCGACCCGCGAGAAGTCCAGCACGTCGTTGACCAGGGTCAGCAGCGCGCCGCCGGCCCCGTCGATCAGGCCCACGTGACGGCGCGCCTCGGGCGCCAGGTCGTCGCGGTCGGCCAGCAGGCGGGTGAACCCCAGCACGCTGTTCAGCGGCGTGCGGATCTCGTGGCTCATGGTGGCCAGGAACTCGGTCTTGGCCTGGCTGGCGGCCTGGGCGCGGGCCTGGGCCTTGCGGGCCAGGGCCTGGCGGCGCACCAGAAGCTGTTTGAGCCGCTGCTGGTTAGCCAGGGCCAGGGCGGCGGCCAGGCAGGTGAACAGCAGCGCGCTGACCAGGAATTGCAAGGCGTGCATCCGCTCGGACGCCTGGGCGCGGGTCGCGGCCTCGGCGACGATGCCCAGCACGCTCAGCGGCGCGGCGATGGCGGCGACGATCACCGTCGTCCAGGCCGCGCCCTTGGGACCCAGCCGGAAGGCCACCAGCACCCCGGCCGGAAATACCAGGAACGGCAGGGTGTGGCCCGGCCGCCCGAAGGCGATCAGCGCCGCGACCGCCACCATCACGTAGCAGGCGATCTTCTCCCAGACCGGCCGCTCGAAGCCGCGCTGGATGTGCGGGTCGAACAGGATCAGGGCGATCGGCAGGCCGGCCGTCATGCCCAGGGCGTTGACGAACATCCAGTTCTTGACCAGCACCGGCAGCGACACGCTCAGCATCGGGGCGCTGGCGAAGGCCCCGACCACGGCCAGCACGGCGGTGACCGGCAGGGCCAGCCCCACCACCTTCAGGGCCTGGGTCAGGTTCTTCATCCTCGGAGGCCCGTCGAAGGCCTTGCGCAGCACCACCGCGATCACCGCCGCCTCGATGGTGTCGAGCACCGTGAACAGCGCCGTCATCGCCGGGGCCGTGCCGCCGAGGCGGTCCAGCAGGACGTGGCAGACGGTGGATAGAGCCAGCAGGATCAGGCTGCGGCGCGGCGTCAGCAGGACAAGGCCGCCGGCCAAAAGGCCGTTGCAGGGCCACAGGGTGGCCATCCCCGACGGCCCGCGTGTCAGCAGGTCGCAATAGGCGATGGTGACGGCGTAGGCGAAGATCAACGCCAACAGCAGACGCGTCTGGCGCCCATCGCCCTCGAACCGTTTCAAAGCCACCATACGCGTACTCGCGATCCCCTCGTCCCCCGACGAAATCGCCGGCAGGATCGCGCCCAACCCCGGCTAAACGGTTAAGACGAGACGGGAATTTCTGGCGACGGGAGCGAACGTGGCGAGTTCGTCATTCCTGGCCCGCTCTCCACCGCCCAATCCCCGCGAAGGCGAGGACCCAAGCTGAGGTCCGGAGATGGAGCGCGGCCCGTGCAAGATCCCGCCGGCGCCGCTTGGATCCCCGCCTTCGCGGGGAAGCTCGGAGAAAAAGGGGGGGGACGCCGACGCCCCCTTCCCCCGATCCTACGCCTTCTTGACGAACTCGGTGCGCAGCACCAGGCCCCTCACCTTGTCGACATTGGCCTCGATCTCGTCGGGATCGCCGGTCAGGCGGATCTTCTTGACCAGGGTCCCGCGCTTGAGGGTCACCCCGCCCGAGCCCTTGACCTTCAGGTCCTTGATCAGGGTGACGTTGTCGCCGTCGGCCAGGATCGCGCCGTTGGAATCGCGGGTTTCGTCGGACATGGAAGGCTCCCTGGGCTTCAAGACAAGCCCGCACAAAAAGTACGGGCTTCTTAGAGCGCGTCGGGAAAAAAGTCTAAGCGGTTTCGCCGCCCCTACTTCGCCCGCCCCAGGCAAGGCGCGCCGTCCGGCCCCGTGGCGCCGGTGCAGACCCGCTGGGCCAGCATCGACTCGGTGCTCTCGACCAGGGTCTTGGCGCCGTCCTTGCCGCGCTTCAGGGTGAAGGCGTCATAGAGCTTGCCGCTGGCGGTGTAGGCCGCAAAGCCCAGCTTGTCGGCGCCCACGTCGATCACCTGGTAGAACTCGGTGTCTGCGGCGACCTTGTCGGGCTGGGTCAGGGCGCGGTCGTTCAGGGCGTACATCTTCGAGCCGACTACGGAGACCACATAGACCGGACCCTGCGGCTGGCCCGCCTTGTGGCGGCGCGCGGCGTCGGCCTTGCCGGCCTCGCTGGTCAGGCGGGCGTAGCAGTGGTCGTGGCCTTGCAGAACCAGATCGACCTTGCGGGCCTCGAACACCGGCTTCCAGGCGGCCTTCAGCTCTTCGGTGTCCTTGGGGCGGGCGCAGGTGAAGATCGGCTGGTGGAAGGTGACGATGTTCCACTTGGCCTTGCTGGCCGCCAGGGTCTGGTCCAGCCAGCGGGTCTGGGCCTCCAGCGCGCCGAGGTTGAGGGCGGCCGTACCGTCCAGGATGATGAACCGCACGCCCTGATAGTCGACATAGTAGGTCGTCTGCTTCACCGGCTCGGCGCCGTTGTCCGGCAGGGCGAACTGCAGCGGCCAGTAGGGACCCAGCTTGCGGCTCTCGGTCCCGTCGGCCTTGGTCACGTCGACATATTCGTGGTTGCCGGTGGCCGGCAGTTGCGGAACGGTCGAGAAGTTATAGGCCCCGGCCGCCGTCCACTCGCCCCACTCGTCGTCGTGGTCCAGGTCGTCGCGCTGGGCCACCAGGTCGCCGGCATGCAGCACCAGGGCCGGGGCGGCGGTCGACTGGAAGCCCTGGCGGATCACCCGCGAACCGATCGGCAGGATGCCGTTCTGGGTGTCGCCCAGATAGAGAAAGCGGAACGGGCGGAACGTCGCCGCGGCGGTGTGGAACTGCAGCCACTCGCTCCAACCCTCGGCGCCCTTCACGCGGTAGACATAGGCTGTATCCGGCGAGAGGCCCGTCAGCCGCGCCTGGTGATAGAGGGCCGGACCGTTGGCGCTGTCGATCGCCTTGCTGGTCCCCGAAAGCGTCCTGGCGTGGAAGGCCAGGCTGGGGCCGTCGATGGCTGGGGCCAGCTGGATCTCGGCGCTCGCCTGGCGCGGGTCGGTGCGCCAGGCCACGGCCATCTCGCGCGAGGGATCCGCGCCGGCGGTCAGCACGATACGGTCGGGCAGGCCCTTGGGCTTGAACGGCAGGCCCGGCGAGCGCGGGATAGGCTGGGCGGCCTCCTGGGCGAGGGCCGACGTCATCGACAGCGCCGCGAGCCCGATCGCCGCCGCGCCGACCAGAAGTTTCCGCAAGGCCATGACTTTCCCTCCGTCGACTGACGACCCCACCGTCGCCGCCCCGCGCTACTGCCCGGGTTCCATGACAGATTGACGAAGGTCGCCCGCCCCTAGCCCTTCTTCCCCAGCGGATGCTTGGTGCGCACCACCTCGGCCAGGTGCTCTCCGGCCACGTGGGTGTAGATCTGGGTGGTGCCGATGTCGGCGTGGCCCAGCAGGGTCTGGATCACCCGCAGGTCCGCCCCGCCCTCCAGCAGGTGGGTGGCGAAGGCGTGGCGCAGCACGTGGGGGCTGACCTTCTCGCGGTCGATGCCGGCGGCGATCGCCGCGTCCTCCAGCAGTTGCGACACCCGCCGCGCCGTCAGCCGTCCGCCCTTGCCGCGCGAGGGGAACAGCCACGGGCTGTCCTTCTGACCCTTTGGCAGGAATTGCAGCCTTCCCTCCAGATAGGCCTTCACCGCCGCGCGGGCCGCGTCGTTCAGGGGGGCCAGCCGCTCCTTGCCGCCCTTGCCCTTGACCATCAGGAAGGCCGGATCGCGCGCCAGCGCCGACAGCGGCAGGGCCAGCAGTTCGCTGATCCGCAGGCCCGAGGCGTAGAGCAACTCGATGATGCACGACAGCCGCAGGCCCTGGGCGCCGTCCTTCTCTGAGGCGGCCGCCAGCAGGGCGTCGATCTCTGCCCGCGACAGCACCTTGGGCAGCGGCCGGCCGGCCTTGGGCGCGACCACGCGGCGGGACGGATCGTCCGTGCGCCAGCCCTCGCCCAGGGCGAAGCGGTAGAACTGCCGCACGGCCGAGCGCCGCCTGGCGGCGGTAGCCGGTGAAAGTCCGCGCGCGCCCAGGTCCTGGAAATAGGCCTCGACGGCCTCGGCGTCGGCGACGTCCAGGTCATTGCCCGTGCGGCCGAGGAAGCCCCGGGCGTCGGCCAGGTCCCTCTCGTAGGCGCGCAGGGTGTTGGCGGCGGCCGCGCGCTCGACGGCCATCATCTCCAGGAAGGCCTCGACCCAGCCCTCGGCTTTTCCGCCCGCTTTGGGGCCGCTCATTTCTTCTTCGGCGCCGGCTTGGCGGCGGGCTTGGCGGCCGGCGGGGCCGGCGGCGCGGGCAGCAGGCCCTCCACGGCCAGGGCCCGGGCGTCGGCGGACAGACCCGCGCGGTTCAGCGCCGTGACGATGCGGGCGCGATCGGCGGCCGAGGGGCCGGCCGTCCCGGCGTCGGCGGCGACCGACAGGGCCAGCACGGCGGCCTCGCCCTTGCGACCGGCCGCGGCGGCCGTATCGAGCAGCGCCAGGCGCGCGGCCGAGGCCGTCGACTTGCCGGCCTCGAAACCGGCGAAGGTGGCGCGGTCCTCGGGACTCAGCGCCCCGCCCAGGGCCTGCAGCACCACCGCGGCCGGTTGGGCCGGAGACTTGGCGCCGCCATTGGCGCCCAGCTCGACCAGCCGGTCCAGCGCCTGGTCGGTCGAGCCGCCCGAGCTTGCGGCCAAGGCGGCGTCGAACAGGGCCAGGTCCTGATTGCCGACGCCGGGGATGGCGTCGCCGGTCATCTTCCCGCGAATGGCCTGGGCGGTCTTGACGTCGCCGGCCGTCAGGGCCGCGCGCAGGAAGAGGCCTGGATCGGTGAGCGGCGCGTCGGCGGCGACCATGGCCGCGATCAGCGGCGCGGCGGCGCGGGCGGCGGCGGCGAAGTCCGCGCCGGGCTTGACCGATTTCAGGAACGCCCAGTCGGAGCTTTGCGCGGCCGCTAGGTCCGCCGCCGGCGGGGCCAGCAGGCCGCGGGTGGCCGGAGTGGCGGTGGCCGCGCCGGCCTGGATGTCCAGCCCCAGTTTCTTCGACAGGGCGTAGTTGATCCCTGTGCGCAGGTTGGCGCCGCCGGTCGGCGCGGCGCCCGACAGCAGGGCCGGCATCAACCGGGCGTAGTCGGCGTCCTTGCCCTGCTGCTGGGCCAGGTTGAAGGTCAGCTGGGCCTCGGCGGTCTGGCCGGCCCGCGCCTGGCAGAAGGCCCGCAGCCGCAGCCAGTAGCCGGTTCCGCGATCGGCGCTGAGCGCGTCGGCCACGGCGCAGGCGCGGTCGTCGTCGCCGGCGATCAGGTTGGCCTCGGCCGCGGCCATGGCCAGGGCGGCGTTCTGGTCCAGGCCCGGCGTGCGGTCGAGCACGCGCTTGGCGCCGGCCGCCTCGCCCAGGGCGACCAGGGCCATGGCTCGCGCCCCGCCCATCTCGGGATCGTCGCCCACGCCGGCCGGCGCCCGCGCCCCGGTGGCCAGCACCCGCCGCGCGAAGTCGGCGAAGGCCGGCGACAGCGGCTTAGCGCCCAGCTTGGGCAGGGTCTCGCGCATCAGGCCCGGCGAGGCGTCCTTCCACAGGTCGCCCGGCAGGCCGGTGTCGGCGGCGGGGTTAGAGAACAGGTCCGGGGGCGCCAGCGTGGACACGGCCACGTCCTGGGCCTGCGCGGTCGCGACGGCGAGGACGGAAACGACGGCGGCGAGCGCCAGCGGGGAACGCGGGGAGGAAGCCATGAGCCCTACTATGGCAAGGAAGCGCGGCAGGCAGAAGACGGTTGGACGGCGATTGCGCGGCCAAAGGGCGTAACCTTGATCGGCCAGAAAAGCTTGCAGGCGGCCGGGTTTGGGTTCACAGCGCGAATGTGACGCTTACCTAGCGTGAGCTTGAGCCCGTGGGGGGCTCCATACGTCCATCAGTTCGGACGGGAGTGGTCGAGCCGCGTCGATCATCCACGGGAGACCCCATGCCCTCCACCCTGTCCGACACCCGTAAAGCCGTCAGTCCGCTGGCGCGGCTGTGGCTGCTGCTGCTCGGCGCGGTCATCGTCGCCGCTGGCCTCTTCTTCCTGATCGGCGGCGGCAAGCTGCTGGTTCTGGGCGGCAGCCCCTACTTCGTGCTGGCCGGCCTGGCGCTGGTCGCGGCCGGGGTGCAGATCGGCCGGGCCAAGGCGAGCGGCGCCCTGCTGTTCGGCGCGGTGTTCGTCGCCACAGTGGTCTGGGCGCTGTGGGAATCGGGCTTTGCGTTCTGGCCGCTGATCTCGCGCCTGCTGGCTTTGAGCGTCGGCGCGGCCGTGGTGGCCTTCTCCTATCCGCTGATGGCGCGGGCCAGCGGCAGGCCCTCGGCCCTCGTTCCCGCCCTGGCGACCGGCGCGGTGCTGGCCCTGGGCGCGGGCGCCGGCTTCACCGCCATGTTCTTCCCCCACCCCACCGTCGCCTTCGCCGGAACGGCCGGCGGCCTGATCCCGGTCGCCCCGGCCAAGGCCCAGAAGAACTGGGAGGCCTACGGCAACACCCCCGGCGCCAGCCGCTTCGTGGCGCTGGACGAGATCACCCGCGATAACGTCAAGGGCCTGAAGGTCGCCTGGACCTACCGCACCGGCGACGTGGCGGTCAGCGACGGCAACGGCGCCGAGGACCAGGACACCCCGCTGCAGGTCGGCGACACCGTCTACATCTGCACCCCGCACAACAACGTCATCGCCCTGGACGCCGACACCGGCCGCGAAAAGTGGAAGACCATCGTCGACGCCAAGGCCTCGGTCTGGATGCGCTGCCGGGGCCTGGCCTATTTCGACGCCGGCGCGCCGCTGCTCCAGCCGACCGCCGCCGGCGCGACGCCCGTCCAGACGGCGGCCGTGCCCGAAGGCGCGCCCTGCCGTCGCCGCATCCTGATGAACACCATCAATGCCGTGCTGATGGCCTTCGACGCCGACACCGGCAAGGCCTGCCAGGACTTCGGGACCGCCGGCCGCGTCGACCTGAAGGCGGGCCTGGGCGACGCGCCCGACCCGCAGTACCAGCTGACCGCCGCCCCGACCCTGGCCGGCACGACCATCGTCGTCGGCGGCCGCATCGCCGACAACGTCCAGGTCGACATGCCCGGCGGCGTGGTGCGCGGCTTCGACGTGATCACCGGCGCCCTGCGCTGGGCCTTCGATCCGGGCGATCCGTCGATCACCGGCGCGCCCCCGGCCGGCAAGACCTATGCCCGCTCGACCCCCAATGTCTGGTCGTCGATGTCGTACGATCCGGCCTCCAACACCGTGTTCATGCCGGTGGGCAGCGCCTCGGTCGACCTCTACGGCAAGACCCGCAGCGCGCTCGACCACCGTTACGGCGCCTCGATGCTGGCGCTGGACGCCACCACGGGCCGCGAGAAGTGGGTCTTCCAGACCGTCCATAACGACCTGTGGGACTTCGACGTGCCGATGCAGCCCAGCTTCATCGACTTCCCCAAGGCCGGCGGCGGCACCACCCCCGCCCTCGTCTTCGGCACCAAGGCCGGCCAGCTCTACGTGCTCGACCGGGCCACCGGCCAGCCGCTGACCAAGGTCGAGAACACGCCGGTCAAGGCCGCCGACATCCCCGGCGAGCCCTATGCCCTGAGCCAGCCGCGCTCGACCGGCATGCCGCAGATCGGCGCCCAGACCCTGACCGAAGCCGACATGTGGGGCGCCACGCCCTTCGACCAGCTTCTGTGCCGCATCGCCTTCAAGGGCATGCGCTACGAAGGCCTCTACACCGCGCCGGGCACCGACAAGTCGCTGAGCTTCCCCGGCTCGCTGGGCGGCATGAACTGGGGCGGCCTGTCGACCGACCCGACCACCAACACCATCTTCGTCAACGACATGCGCCTTGGCCTGTGGGTGCGGATGATCCCGCAGGACACCAGCAAGGTCGCGGCCGCCGGCGGCGGCGAGGCGGTCAACACCGGCATGGGCGCCGTGCCGCTGAAGGGCACGCCCTATTCGGTCGACAAGAACCGCTTCCTGTCGGTGCTGGGCATTCCCTGCCAGGCCCCGCCCTACGGCACGATGACCGCCATCGACATGACCACCCAGAAGATCAAGTGGCAGGTGCCGGTCGGCACGGTACGCGACACCGGCCCACTGGGGATCAAGATGGGCCTGCCCATGCCGATCGGCCTGCCCACCCTGGGCGGTAGCCTGGCGACACAAGGCGGCCTCGTCTTCTTCGCCGGCACGCAGGACTACTATCTGCGCGCCTTCGACTCAGGCACCGGCAAGGAAGTGTGGAAGGCCCGCCTGCCGGTGGGCAGCCAGGGCGGGCCGATGAGCTATCGCTCGCCCAAGACCGGCAAGCAGTACGTGGTGATCACCGCCGGCGGCGCGCGCCAGTCGCCCGATCGCGGCGACTACGTCATCGCCTACGCGCTGAAATGAGCGGGTTGATCGAACGGCTGGGCGCCGCCGCGGGCCTCGCGGCGGCCCTGGCCTGCGCTTCGCCCGCCCTCGCCGGCGAACGCACCACCCTGACCGGCGATTGGGGCGGGCAGCGCACCGACCTGGCCGAAGACGGGATCATCTTCCGGGGCGACTACGTCTCGGAGACCTTCAGCGTGCTGGACGGCGGCCTGCGGCGCGGCGGCGGCTACACCCAGCAGATCCGGGTCGGCGCCGACTTCGACCTCGACAAGCTGGCCGGCTGGTCGGGCGGGATCCTGCACCTGACCTTCAACGACCGGCGCGGCAAGGGCGTATCGTCCGACGTGGTCGGCAACCGGCTGCCGATCCAGGAGGCTTATGGCGGCCAGTACACCCGCCTGACCGAGCTCTCCATCGAGCAGCAGTTGGACGGCGGGCGGCTGGACCTGCGGGCCGGCTTCTTCGCCATGGGCAACGACCTGGGCGGCATGGCCATCGGCTGCAACCTGGTCAACGCCGCCTTCTGCGCCCACCCGCTGTCGATGTCGGGCGACAGTGGCTGGTACAACTATCCCAACGCCCGCTGGGGCGTGGCGGCGCGCTATGCCGTGCGTCCCGACGTCCTCGTGCGCACCGGCGTCTACCAGGTGAACCCGGCCCTCAACGACAAGCGTAACGCCTGGCGGCCGTTCGCCTCGGGCTCGACCGGCGTCATGCTGCCGCTGGAGGTCGAATACGATCGCGGCGGAAAGGGCGGCCTGCCGGGCCACTACAAGCTGGGCGCCTATTACGACAGCTCGCGCGTCACGCGGCAGGGCGAGACCGGAACGGTGAAGGGCCGCTACGGCGTCTACCTGCTGGCCGACCAGATGATCTGGCGCGAGGGAAGCGGAAACCGGGGCCTGTCGCTGTTTGGCCAGTTCACCAGCAATCCCAAGGCCTCCGCCCCGATCACCCGCTGGTATGAGGCGGGCCTGGTGAAGACTGGAACCTTCCGCGGCCGCGACGCTGACACCATCGCCCTTGGCGTGGTCCATGCCCGGCTCAATCCACGCCTGCGCCAGGCCTATGTCGACGCCGCCGCCACGCCGGTCGACTACGGCGCCCTACCGGTCGGCGAGACCGCGATCGAGCTCAGCTACGGCTGGCAGGCGACTCGCTGGCTGACCGTCCGCCCCGACGTGCAGTACGTCATCGAGCCCGGCGCCTTCGGCTATCGCGACACCCCCAACGCCCTGGCCGTAGGCGCGCAGGTGAAGGCGCAGTTCTAGAGGGATCTCCCTCTCCCATAGGGAGAGGGTCGGGGTGAGGGGTTACGGCGTTCGACGGAGCGCCGGCACATCGTCCGACCTCGTAACCCCTCACCCTCCCACCGCTTCGCGGCGGGCCCCTCCCTCTCCCTATGGGAGAGGGGCCGCGCCTTCCCGGCCATGGCGAGGGAATGTAGACCTCCCCAGCACCGCCCCCTCCCCCAAAACTAACGCCCGCCCCAGGAATAACCGCAGTCCCAAGCGTGGCGGCGCGGGCGCGGGTCGTGTATCGGGGAAGCCGACCATGACCGCCGAACTCGCTCCGCCCCGCTATCCAGACCTCCGTGACCGGACCATCGTGCTGGTCGGGCTGATGGGCGTGGGCAAGTCCAGCGTCGGCCGGCGCTTGGCCAACACCCTGGACCTGCCGTTTCGCGACGCCGACAACGAGGTCGAGCGCGCCGCCGGCCGCTCTATCCCCGAAATCTTCGCCGAGATGGGCGAGGAGGCCTTCCGCGACGGCGAGCGCCGGGTCATCGCCCGCCTGCTGGACGAGCCGCCGCATGTGCTGGCCACCGGCGGCGGGGCCTTCGTCAACGCCGAGACCCGCGCCCTGATCAAGGACAAGGCCATCGCCATCTGGCTGAAGGCCGACCTGGAGCTGCTGGCCCGCCGCGTCGGCCGCAAGGACGGCCGCCCCCTGCTGAAGAACCGCGACCCGATGGACGTCCTGCGCGAGCAGGCCGTCACCCGCTATCCCGCCTATGGCGAGGCCCACCTGACCGTCGAGACCGGCGACACGCCCCACATGGTGGCCGTCGAAGCCGTCATCGCCGCCCTGCAGGGCCGCCTCGCCGCCGCGTCCGCCACCGGAGAGTAAGACCGTGATCCGCACCGTTCCCGTGGGCCTGGGCGATCGCGCCTATGACGTCGTCATCGGCACGGGCCTGATCGACAAGGCCGGCGAGCACGTGCTGCCGTTCCTGTCCAAGCGCAAGCGCTGCGCCGTGGTCACCGACGCCAATGTCGGCGAGCACCATGTCGAGCGGCTGTCGGTGTCGCTGGAGAAGGCCGGCGCCGCGGTCGACGTCATCGTGCTGCCGCCGGGCGAGGAGACCAAGAGCTTCGAAGGCCTGGCCCACCTGTCGGACCAGCTGCTGGCCCTGAACCTGGAACGCGGCGACATGATCGTGGCCTTCGGCGGCGGCGTGATCGGCGACCTGGCCGGCTTCGCGGCGGCGATCTACAAGCGCGGCGTCGACTTCATCCAGATCCCCACCACCCTCCTGGCCCAGGTCGACAGCTCGGTCGGCGGCAAGACCGCCATCGACACCCCGCGCGGCAAGAACCTGATCGGCGCCTTCCACCAGCCGCGCCTCGTTCTGGCCGATCTCGACGTGCTGGCCACCCTGCCCGCCCGCGAGCTGACCTGCGGCTATGCCGAGGTGATCAAGTACGGCCTGCTGGGCGACTTCGACTTCTTCGAGTGGCTGGAAAAGAACGTCCACGCCGTGCTCGAACGCGACACGGAAGCCCTGGTCCGCGCCGTCGGCCGCAGCGTCGAAATGAAGGCCGAAATCGTCGCCGAGGACGAGAAGGAGGCCGGCCGCCGCGCCCTCCTCAACCTCGGCCACACCTTCGGCCACGCGATCGAGGCCGAGATGGGCTTCGGCGACGCGCTCAAGCACGGCGAGGCCGTCGGCGTGGGCATGGCCCAGGCCTTCCGCTTCTCGGCCTCGCAAGGCCTGTGCCCGGCCCAGGACGCCGTCCGCGCCGTGGCCGCGATCAAGGCCTCGGGCCTGCCGACCACCCTGGCCGAGGTGCGCAGCCAGCCCTTCGGCGCCGACGCCCTGATCGCCCACATGGGCCAGGACAAGAAGGCCGAGGGCGGGGCCCTGACCTTCGTGCTGGTGCGCAGGATCGGCGAGGCCTTCGTCGCCAAGGGCGTCGATCCGGCCCCGCTGCGCGCCTTCCTGCTGGCCGAGGGCGCGGCGGGCTGAGGCCATCCGCCTCCCTATCGCGTCGGGGCGAGACAAGCGTTTCACGTCACCGCTTCCCTAAAAGCCAAGCTTGTTTACGATCGGCGGAACCGCTGCGGTTCCGGCGCGTTGAGGACGACGCGCCGGAGTGTCCGCGCAGGGGTCTAGGGGGGAGCCTAGGTGACCGTTTTGGAGGCCGACGCCGTGTCCGCGACGGAGGAGATTGCCGATCTCCGCCGAAGGCTGGCCGAAGCGCAGGCCGCGCATGCCGACGAGGTGCGCCGTAACCAGGCGTTCAGTCGCATCGCCGCGGCCATCGGCGCGCACCAGAGCCTGGGCGAGACTGTCCAGGCGGTGATCGACGGCGGCGTCGAGCTGATCGGCGCCCAGTTCGGAGCCTTCTTCTATAACGTCGTCGACAAGGCCGGAGAGAGCTACATGCTCTACGGCCTGGCCGGCGCGCCGCCCGAGGCGTTCGCCGACTTCCCGATGCCCCGCAAGACGGCGATCTTCGCCCCCACCTTCGACGGCACGGGCGTGGTGCGTTCGGACGACGTCACCGCCGACCCGCGCTATGGCCAGAACGTTCCGCGCAAGGGCATGCCCGAGGGCCACCTGCCGGTGCGCAGCTATCTGGCCGCCCCGGTCAAGACCGCCGACGGCCTGGTGCTGGGCGGCCTCTTCTTCGGCCATCGCGATCCCGGCCGGTTCGACTCGCGAGCCGAGACGGTGATCGTCGGCCTGGCCGCCCAGGCCGCCGTCGCCATCGAATGGAGCCGCGCGGGCGAGGCGGGCGATCGCGAACTCACCGAGCGCCGGCGCACCGAGGAGCGCCTGAAGTTCGCCCTCGATTCCGGCCGGCTGGGCTCTTGGGAGCTCGACGTCGAGACCCGCGCCTACGACGCTTCGGACATCTGCAAGTCGAATTACGGCCGCACGCCCGACCAGAACTTCGGCTTCGACGACCTGGTGGCGACCATCCACGCCAGCGACCGCGAACGGATGCTGGCGGCCATGGACGAGGCCATCCGCACGGGCGGCGACTATGACATCGAGTACCGCGTGGTGATCCCCAGCGGCGAGACGCGCTGGGTGCACGCCCGCGGCCGGGCCGCCGTGCGCGACGAGACCCCGGTGATCGGCGGCGGCGTGCGGCGCATGGCCGGGGTGTCGCTGGACGTCACCGAGCGCAAGCGGGCCGAGGAGCGCCAGCGGCTGCTGCTCAACGAGCTCAATCACCGGGTCAAGAACACCCTGGTCACCGTCCAGTCGATGGCCGCCCAGACCCTGCGCGCCGCAGAGGACCTGCCCGCCTTCCGCGAGGCCTTCGAGGCCCGGCTGATCGCCCTCTCCCAGACCCACAACCTGCTGACCGAGCAGAACTGGGAGGGCGCCAGCCTGCGCGAGATCGTCGACGCCGAGCTCGAGGCGTTCGCCGGCCGTGAACGGCTGGAGTTCGACTACGACCGCGACCTGCGGCTCAATCCCAAGGCCACCGTCGCCGTCGGCATGGCCGTGCACGAACTGGCGACCAACGCCGCCAAGTACGGCGCGCTGTCGACTCCCGAGGGCCGCGTCGCCGTCACCTGGACGATCGCCCCGCCCGAGGCGCCGGGTCGCCTGGTCCTGCGCTGGACCGAACGCGGCGGGCCAAGCGTCACCCCGCCGAGCCGTCGCGGCTTCGGCGCCCGCCTTTTGGAGAAGGGCCTCGCCGGCGAGTTGTCCGGCGTGGTCCGTCTCGCCTATGATCAATCCGGCCTGGTCTGCGCCATGACGCTGCCCCTCGCCGCCCTGGAGCCGTGAAACAGATGAAGACCCTCGCCGCCCTGAAGGTACTGGTGGTCGAAGACGAGGCCCTCGTCTCGATGCTGGTCGAGGACATGCTCGGCGATCTCGGCTGCGAGGTCGTGGGCCCGGCCGCCGAGATCGAGGAGGCCCTGCGCCTGGCCGGCTCGGCCGAGATCGACGCGGCCCTGCTCGACGTCAATCTGGGCGGCCGCCCGATCTTCCCGGTCGCCGACGCCCTGAAGGCCCGCGGCGTGCCCTTCGCCTTCGCCAGCGGCTACGGCGAGGCGGGCCTGACCGAACCGCACAAGGGTTCGGCGGTGCTGCAGAAGCCCTTCCGCGAGGCCGACCTGCGCCGCGTGCTCGAAGGGCTGGCCGCCCAGGTCGCCTGACCGCCCGACACACATCGGATTTCAAGACACAGACAGCCGCCCGGGTCGCCCCGGGCGGCTGTTTTCGTTCATGCATCAGTCCTCGCGCGCAGCTTTCACCGAGCTTCCCCGCCTTCGCGGGGGGCTGCACGGATTGAGGGCGCGGCAAGGCCCCGAACGGACAAAGAAAAAGGGCGGCGAGGTCGCCCTCGCCGCCCTTCCCGACCCTCTTAGAGGACTGGTTTTCTTACCACTTCTTGCTGACGTTCACGAACATACGACGGCCGAGGATGTCGTAGGACGAGGCCAGACGCATGTTCGAGAAGCGGCTCGCCGACGACGTCGAGTAGAACGGCGGTTGCTCGTCGAACACGTTGTTGATGCCGGCGATCACGGTGATGTCGTCGAACTTGCGACGGACCGAGATGTCGTGCGTGGCGTTGAACTCGATGTGACGCTTCACGTAGGCGGTCTGGTCACGGTACGCGATGAGGTCCGTGCCGTAGCCGCTGATGGCGTCGTCGACGTCCGAGGTCTTGCCGATCATCTGGGTGGCCCAGGTCACGGTCCAGTCACCCTGGTTGTACGCGACGCCGGTGCGGCCCGCGAAGTCGGGGTAACCCGTGAAGCCCTGGTTCTTGAACGCCGGAGCGCCGCCCGTCAGCTGGGTGTACCAGTCGAGGGTCCAGGTGAACTGGCCCGTGACGGTCAGGGTGCCGTGCGGCAGCTCGTGACGGTACACCGCGCTCAGGTCGATGGCGTTGTTCCACTGCTTGGCCACGTTCAGGTACGCGTCCGACACGGTCAGAACGGCGCCGAAGGTGGCCGAATTGACGTCGGTGTTGCGGGTGATCAGGCTGCAGTACGAGCTGGTCGGGAAGTCAGGCGCATCCAGGCACGAGTCCAGGATGTTGGAAGCGCCGTAGCGCTGCACCTGATTGTTGACCGTCAGTTCCGAGTAGTCGAGCGAGACGTTCAGGTCGATGAAGCTCGGCGTGAAGACGATGCCGATCGACTTGTTGTCCGACTCTTCGGCTTCCAGGTAGCCAACGCCGCCCTTGGCGAAGATGGTGTAGGAGCCGGCGAGGCCGTGCGTCGAGTTCGGAGCGATGCCCAGAGCCGCGCAGTTGGTCTTCTGGCGGTCGGTGACGCCCGCCGTCGTGCCGTACTGGTAGCAGGGGTCGGTGCTCTGAGCCAGGAAGCTGGTCGACGAGCCGAGGTACAGTTCGTACAGCGCCGGAGCGCGGAACGAGGTGCCCTTGTTGGCGCGCAGGGCCCAGGTGGAGTTGATGTTCCACTTCAGGCCGGCCTTGTAGGTGCTGCTCGAGCCGTACGACTTGTAGTCCGAGTAGCGAGCCGAGTAGTTCAGCGTCAGGTTGTCGATGAACGGCAGGTTCTTCAGCAGCGGCACTTCGAGTTCGCCGAAGAGTTCCTTCACTTCGTCCGAACCGTGGGTTTCGGCCGAGGCGGCGGCGCCGTTGTAGTTGCTGTTGCGGCTGTTGTAGCCCGGGACGTCGTCCAGGCTTTCCTTGCGCAGCTGGAAGCCGACGGCGGCGCCGACCATGCCGGCGGGCAGCTTGAACAGGTCGCCGCTGATCGAGCCTTCCACGTACTGGTAGACGTACTCGGTGTGGCCTTGCTCGTAGCCGTTCAGGAAGGCGTACTCTTCCGGCGTCAGGTAGCTGCCGGCGACGGTCGAGACCTTGCCCAGGTTGACGTTGGTCGGGCAGGTGGCGTTCGGCATGTTGGCCGAGATCGTCACCAGCGCCTGGTTGCATCGGGCGGCGCCCGAAACGGCCAGCAGGCGGTCGTTGTAGATGAAGTCCTGACCGTAGTCGCCCGACGACTTGGAGTACTGGCCATAGATGTCCCAGTCCCAGTTGCCGAGAACCGGCAGCGATTCCGGCAGCACGCCGCGGACGCCGAGAACGACGCGGGCGTAGTCGACGCTCTGGTCACGCGTGACCGGCAGCACGAAGATCGGCGAGAACGCCGAAGCCGCCAGCGGCGCGCCGGTCGGACCGACGTAGCTCGGGTTGTTGACGATGTTGAACGGGTTGCCCGGGTTGGCCGCATTGATCGTCGGACCGATCTGGCGAATGCTGCGCTGCTCGGATTCACGACGGTTCAGCAGCAGTTCGCCGTAGACTTCTGTCTTCTCGGTCAGGTCGAAGCCGCCCGAGACGAAGATCGACTTGCGGGTCACCGGCGACACGGCGTGGCGGTAGCCCTGCAGCGGCGAGTCGGTGGTCTGCAGCGCCTGGTTGGCGCGGGCGAAGGCCAGCGGGCTGGCGCAGTTGCCGGTCGTGCTGCTGCCGCAGGTGATCGAGTAGGCCGACTGGACGCCGGCCAGATCCGTACGCAGGTCGGCGGTGACGGCGGCCAGACCGCCGTTGACGCGGCGGAAGCCGTTCAGGTCCCAGCCGTTCGAGACGGCGGTGGTGTCCGGGATGTAGCGGGCGGTGCCGCGGATGTAGATGCCGGTCAGGGTGTTGAGGCACTTGTACGAACCGTCGGGCATGACGAGGTCGCGACGGGCGCCGGTGGTCGGATCGAAGGTGTAGTCCTGCGGGCAGTTCAGGTAGTCGCGGTCTTTGAAGCGCAGACCGTTCGACTGGTAGTAGTCGCCGGCGACGTTCACGTAGCCGCGGCTGAAGGTCCAGCCCTTGGAGATGTTGGCGCGGTAGACTTCACCGCCCTTGCTGAACGGCACGTTGGCGTAGACCGCCATCTCGCCTTCGTCGCTGTTGCGCTTCGTCATGATGTTCACGACGCCGGCGATGGCGTCCGAACCGTAGATCGACGAGGCGCCGCCGGTCAGGATTTCGGTGCGGTCGACGACCGAGCTCGGAATGACGTTCAGGTCGAACGGGCCGACGGTGCCGCCGATGCCGGCGGGACCGGCGCGACGGCCGTTGATCAGGGTCAGGCTGCGCTGGGCGCCCAGGCCGCGCAGCGACAGGGTGTTGGCGCCGTTGCCGCCGGTGGTGACGAAACCGGTGAAGTTGTTGTTGATCTGCTGGGCGGTGGCGCCGAGGATCGAGCTCTGCAGGATCGAAGCGGTGTCGACCTGGCCTTGCAGTTCGGCGCTTTCGCTGGTGATCACGGTCACGGGCGAGGCGCTGTTGAATTCAGAGCGCTTGATGCGCGAGCCGGTGACGATCAGCTCTTCGACCTCGTTGGCGGCCGGCTCGGCCGGCTTGGGCGCGCTGGTCTGGGCCGAGGCGGCCGAAACGGCGCCCAGCATCGCGATACCCGCGATCACCGTGGTCGCAAGCAGATTTCTCTTATCAAACGTCATCAATGAAATTCCCCCGCGGGCTGCCCCCGCACTGCTTTTCGCCGACGACACATCCCATACCGTCGGTTGGGCAAACCGTAACAGGTTTGCGACCCACCTCAACGGACTTGGCCAAATTGTGACGCGGATGTCCGTGATCGTAGCAAATACGACACAGTTTTGCCCACAGTGGCGGCGGAAGCGACCTCGAAGAACGATGATCCTTGGATGAAACTGCTGGCCGCCCCAAGCAATTGCAGGGGTTGAGGGGAAAGCGGAGACGCTGCAAACATCAACCCCACGCTGCGCGCGTCTGTTGCGCGCGCTCATGCAGATTCGGGGGAATCCTGTTGCTTTCCAAGCGTTTGATGAATTCTACAATGGCCGCCGTGCTGGGGGCCACGGCCCTGTCCGCGGGTCCTGTCGCGGCGCTCGCGGCTCCCGCGCCGGCTCCCGCCCAAGCGCCCAGCGCGAAAGATCTTACCCGTTACGCTATGATATCGGACGTCGTTCTTTCGCCCGATGGCAAGCACATAGCCGCGCTCACCTCCAGCGACGGGGTCAAGGTCAACATCTCGGTCTGGCGGACCGACGCGCTGGACCAGCCGCCGACGATCATCGGATCGACCGCCATGACCTTCAAGAGCGTGGAGTTCGTGAAGAACGACCGCCTGCGGGTCATGGCCATGCAGACCCTGACCATCGGCGCGATCCCCGAGACCGGCTTCGACGCCTATTACGGCCACATCAGCAAGACCTACATCACCGACCTGGAAGGCAAGTCGTGGATCAATCCGCTGGGCACGACCGGCGTGGCCAAGAGCGAGGCGGACCAGGTCGTGCGGGCGCTGGAGAACGCCGAGGTCATCGACGACCTGCCGAAGGATCCCAAGAACGTTCTGGTGCTCGACCGCCGCAAGGGCCGGGAAGGCGATATCTACAAGGTCAACATCTACACCAACACGCCCAGCCGCATCGATCACACCGACTACTTCCGCTATGACGGGCTGATCACCAACGCCAAGGGCGAGATCCGCGGCCGTACCGAGCTCGGCTACGATGGCGGCAAGGCCTACTTCGTCCAGCAGATCAAGAACCCGACCACCGGCGCCTGGGAGGACCACTTCCGGTCCTATGCCCGCGACCGCAACTTCAACAACCTGCTGGGCTTCAGCAACGACCCGAACATCGCCTACGTGTCGATGGTCGTGAACAACGGCAAGCGCGGCGTCTACGTCTACGACATCGCGGCCAAGAAGGTCGTCGAGCCCCTGTTCGAGCACAAGCTGTTCGACGCCGGCAACGTGATCCTGAGCAACGACGGCGAGCTGCTCGGCGTCGGCTACAATGACGCGCGCGGCGCCATCTACTGGGTCAACGAAAAGATCGGCGCCCGCTTCAAGGCCGCCCGCACCGCGCTGGGCGTCAAGACCGAGGCCGTGAGCTGGACCGACCCCGACACCGAGCTGAAGACGCGGTTCAACACCTCGTCCGATTTCGACGTCTCGATCGTCGACTGGTCGCGCGACGGCGAGGTGGTCATCGTCGAGCGCTCGGGTCCCAAACTGCCGCCGGAGTACTACCTGCTCGACAAGACCGGCAAGCTGACCCTGCTGGGCAGCTCGCGCCCGTGGGTCAAGACCGACAGCCTGGGCCAGACCAAGCTGGTCCAGTACATCGCCCGCGACGGCCTGCCCATTCCCGCCTTCCTGACGACGCCGCCGGCCAGCTTCGGCCCCGGCCCGCACCCCACGATCATCCATCCGCACGGCGGGCCGTGGTCGCGCGACCAGCTCGACTGGGATCCCGCCGGCTGGGTGCAGTACTTCGCCTCGCGCGGCTATGTCGTGCTGCAGCCCCAGTTCCGCGGCTCGATGGGCTGGGGCGAAAAGCTCTGGCGCGCCGGCGACAAGGAATGGGGCGGCAAGATGCAGGACGACAAGGACGACGGCGCCAAGTGGCTGATCGACCAGAAGCTGGCCGATCCCACCCGCATCGCCATGTTCGGCTATTCCTACGGCGGCTACGCGGCCCTGGCCGCCACCATCCGGCCCAACGGCATCTATCGGTGCGCGGTCTCGGGCGCCGGCGGCAGCCTGTCGGAAATGAAGAAGGCCACCGGCAACAGCCGCATCCTGCGCGAGCGCCAGAAGCCCTCGGTGGACGGCCTCGACGCCATCCAGAACGCCGGCGAGGCCAAGATCCCGATCTTCCTCTATCACGGCGACCGCGACGAGAACGTCGACATCAAGGACTCGCTGCGCTTCATCAACGGGCTGAAGAACGCCGGCAAGCCCTACAAGTGGATGGAGATCAAGGACATGGGCCATGGCTACATCACCATGACCCCCGACATGATGGAGGTTCAGCTGACCGAGATCGAGCGGTTCTTCCAGAAGCAGTGCCAGTTCGGCGGAGCCGTCATCGCGGACGAGTGATCGAACGGAAAGGGCGGCTCGAAGGAGCCGCCCTTTTTCTTCGCGCCTGGCTCAGCGCCCCTTGGGCGGGGCCACCGAGAAGTCCATGTCGAACAGGGTCGGAACGTCGGTGACCCTGGCCCGCTCGATGGTCAGCAGACGGGCCTTTGTGGTCGCGCCGCCGTCGGCGCTGAAGCCGCCAATCTTGCCGTCGGCGCCCAGCACCCGGTGGCAGGGCACCACGATCGGCCAGGGGTTCTCGCCCAGCGCCTTTCCCACCGCCCGCATGGCGCCCGGCTCGCCCATCGCTTTGGCCACCTGGCCGTAGGTCGAGGTCTCGCCCGGGCGGATGGCGCGGGCGATCTCGTAGACCCGGCGATTGAAGGGCTGCACCACGGTCAGATCCAGCGCCACGTCGGACAGGTCGTCGCGCCCTCCGCCGGGATTGCCGGCCAGCAGGTCGATGATGCGGTCGGCCGCCTCGTCCACCTCGGGGGGCGGCGCGGTCTCCTTGGCGTCGGGATAGCGCTTGCGCAGCCGCGCCCAGGCCGCGCCGGGCGCGGCCTCGGGCAACTGCACGCCGATCAGCCCGCCCGCGCCCCATGCCAGGCCGCAGCGACCGATCGCCGTCTCGAAAAGCATGAAGCCCTGTCCCATCCCCGACAGATTAGCACCGCTATTGCCGGACGCGAGCGGCGCCTTCTACCTTTCCACGCTGAAGTTCGGAGACCGCCCTTGCGCCGCATCGCCCCTCTCGCCGCCATCCTCGCCCTGACCGCCGTTCCGGCCCTGGCCGGCGATATCCTGGTCCACGGCGGGCCGATCCATACCGGCGTGACCGGCGCCCCGCCCGCCGAAGCGGTACTGACCCGCGACAAGACCATCGCCTTCGTCGGCCCGCTGGCGGCCGCCCGCGCCAAGGCCGCCAAGGACGTCCGCGACATCGACCTGAAGGGCGGCGCGGCCTATCCCGGCTTCGTCGACGCCCATGCCCACCTGACCGGCATCGGTCTGCGCGAACTGACCCTCAACCTCGACAGGACCGACTCCGTCGAGGCCCTGGTCGCGGCCGTCCGCGCCTACGCCCAGGCCCATCCGGGCGACGCCCCCATCTACGGCCGCGGCTGGATCGAGACCCACTGGCCCGAGAAGCGCTTTCCCACCCGCGCCGACCTCGACCGCGCCGCGCCGGGGCGGATCATCGTCCTGGGCCGCGCCGACGGCCACGCCGCGGTCGCCTCCAGCGCCGCCCTGGCCAAGGCCGGGGTGAGCCGCGACACCAAGGCCCCGGCCGGCGGCCAGATCCTGCACGACGAGACGGGCGAGCCCACGGGCCTGCTGGTCGACCACGCCCAGGCCCTGGTCGAGGGCGTCATCCCGCCGCCCTCCCCCGCCCTCAAGCGCCAGGCGCTGGAGACGGCCGGCCAGCTCTACGCCGGCCGCGGCTGGACGGGCCTCGGCAACATGAGCGTCGAGGCCGCCGACCTCGACCAGCTGCGCCAGCTGGCCGCCGAGGGCCGCTTCTTCCTGCGGGTCGACAACTACATGGATCCCTCCGGCGCCGAGGAGGTGCTGAAGACCGGCCCCAGCGCCGATCCGACCGGCCTGATCCGCCTGCGCGGGATCAAGCTATACATGGACGGCGCGCTGGGCTCGCGCGGCGCAGCCCTGCTGGCGCCCTACAGCGACGCCGAGGGCCTGGGCCTCGTCCTCACCGAGCATGCACAGGGCCTGGCCCTGATGCAGAAGGCGCGGGCCGTGAACGCCCAGGTCGCCATGCACGCCATCGGCGACCGCGGCAACCGCATGGTGCTGGACTGGTTCGGCGAGGTGCTGGGCTCCGACACCGGCCGCCGCTGGCGCATCGAG
The DNA here is from genome assembly GCF_029543245.1 of Caulobacter endophyticus. Taxonomy (GTDB): domain Bacteria; phylum Pseudomonadota; class Alphaproteobacteria; order Caulobacterales; family Caulobacteraceae; genus Caulobacter; species Caulobacter endophyticus_A. Next base: position 118,083 of record NZ_JARQWV010000002.1, on the reverse strand, counting down.
CACGCCCAGGTGGTCGACGCCGCCGACCTGCCGCGCTTCTCGAAGATGGGCGTGGTGGCCTCGATGCAACCCAGCCACGCCATCGGCGACCTCTATTTCGCGCCCGCCCGCCTGGGCAAGGATCGCCTGAAGGGCGCCTATGCCTGGGCCGACATGCTCAACAGCGGCGCGGTCGTGGCCGCCGGCTCGGACGCCCCCGTGGAGGTCGGCGATCCGCGCATCGAGTTCTACGCCGCCGTCGCCCGCAAGAGCCTGACCGGCTTCTCCAACGCCGACTGGCATCCCGAAGAGGCCGTCAGCCGCCAGCAAGCCCTGCGCATGCTGACCTGGGCCCCGGCCTATGCCGCCTTCACCGACCAGCAGCGCGGCACGCTCGAGCCCGGCAAGGCCGCCGACCTCACCGCCTTCGACCGCGACCTGATGACTGTGCCGGAAGCCGAGATCCTGAAGGCCCAGCCGATCCTGACGGTGGTCGACGGCAAGGTGGTTTTCGGGCGGTAGGGCGCCTTCTCCCTTCCCCCATCAAGGGGGAGGGGTAATAGACCCCCTAAGCCGCGTCCGCCTTCGGGCTCGTCGCCTGTTCGATCGCCGCCAGCAGGTCGGCGAGGTTCAGCGGCTTGGCGACGAAGCCGGTCATGCCGGCGGCGAAATAGGTCTCGACCTGATGGGGCATGGCGTTGGCGGTCACCGCGATGATAGGCACGGCGGCCAGGCCGTGCGCGGCCTCGAACGCGCGGATGGCCTCGGCGGCGGCTAGGCCGTTGAGCTCGGGCATCTGGATGTCCATCAGCACAAGGTCGATGGCCGGATCGGCCTCGTAGGCGGCCACGGCCTGGCGGCCGTCGGCGGCGAGGGTCAGCTCGACCTCGAACGGCGCCAGCAGGGCCTGGAGCACGGTCTGGTTCACCGGATTGTCCTCGGCCGCCAGGATGCGCAGTGCGCCTTGCGGGACCGCGGGGGCGGCGGACGAGACGACCTGCGTCGCCGCCGCCTTGGCCAGCGGGACCAGGGGCAGGTCGACGCCGAAGGTCGCCCCCTCGCCCTCGCGGCTCTCCAGCCACAGCCCGCCGCCCATCCGCTCGGCCAGGCTGCGCGAGATGGTCAGGCCAAGGCCGGTGCCGCCATGGCGCCGGGTGGCCGAGGCGTCGGCCTGGGTGAAGGCCTTGAAGATCCGCGCGCGGTCGGCCTCCGACACCCCCTCGCCGGTGTCGACCACTATGAAGCGCAGGCCCGCCTCGCGCCGCTCGACGGACACGGCCACGCCGCCCTGGTCGGTGAACTTCACCGCATTGACCACCAGGTTGCCGAGGATCTGGCGAAGGCGGGGCGCGTCGCCCAGCCACGCCCCCGCTGCGGCCTCGTCCACCGTCAGGGTCAGCGACAGATCCTTCTCGGCGGCCAGCGGCGCGTACGGCGCCAGGGCCAGGCGCACCGTCTCCTCCAGGTCGAACGGGGCCTCGTTCAGCTCCATCCGGCCCGCCTCGATCTTGGACAGGTCCAGAACGTCGTTGAGGATCTCCAGCAGGGCCGCGCCCGAGGCCCCGATGATCTCCAGCCGCTCGCGCTGGGCCTCGTCCAGGGCCTCGCGCGACATCACCTGGGTCATGCCCAGTATGCCGTTCAGCGGCGTGCGGATCTCGTGGCTCATATTGGCCAGGAACTCGCTCTTGGCCCGGCTGGCGCCCTCGGCCAGGCGCCGGGCTTCGATCTCGCGCTCGGTCACCGTCACGTGCTCGGTGATGTCGGTGATGATCAGCAGGAAGCCGCCGTCCTCGGCCGGCGTCAGCTTCAACGACTGGAAGCGGCCGTCGGGCGAGCTGAAGGTGTCGGGCGACACCCACTCGCCCACCTGGTCGTCGACCGCATCGAGCACCGCCTTGGCCGCCTGCCGGGCCTTGGCGTCCATCGCCGTGCGCTCGGCGATCTCGGAGAGGCTCATGCCCTGCGCCAGGGTCAGGCCATAGGGCCGCGCGAAGTCGGCCAGGGTGGCGTTCCACACCTGCAGCAGGTTGTTGCGGTCGAAATAGCCCAGGCCGATCGGCGCCCGATTGAGGGCCGAGCGCAGGGTGGCGAAGGCCGAGCGATGGGCCAGGCGGTGGGTCAGCAGCATGCCGCCGCCGGCCAGCACGATCATCGACACCATGGCGATGACCGAGCGCGCCAGCTCATCGCGCGTGAACCGGCCCGCCGCCTCGACGTCGGCGATCGGCAGCAGGGTGACGGCGCCCATGCCCACGAAGTGCAGGCCGCAGACGGCGGCCGCCAGCAGCAGGATCGAGGCCGCCCGCCCGCGCAGGCCGCTCTCGCGCCGCAGGCCGGCGAAGGCCAGGGCGGAGAAAAACGCGGCGATCAGCACCGCCGCGACCACCAGGTCGGCCCGCCAGATCATCAGCGCCGGCAGCCGCATGGCCGAGACGCCGACGAAGTGCATGGCCGCGATGGCCCCGCCGCAGATCGCCCCGCCGGTCAGGCGTCGCGCCCACCCGGTGGCGGTCATGGCCAGGCCCGCGCCGCCCGCCAGGCCGCTCAGCGCCACGACGAACGACAGGGCCGTCATCGGCTCGTCGAAGCTGAGCCGCAGTCCGGGCTGGAAGCCCAGCATGGCGATGAAGTGCGTGGCCCAGACGCCGCTGCCCAGCACCAGCCCCGTCAGCAGGACCCACGCCATGCGGGCCGGTCCCGCCGCCGTCGCCCCCCGGTGATAGGCGTGCACGCCCACGGCCATCGAGGCCAGGCAGACGAGAAGCGCCCATATCACCAGCGTCGGGTCGTGCTGATCCAAACACCGAAGCGTGGCGAACATGGGTCCTTGGCCGGGATAAGCGCGAGCGGGAGGAACTCTGCTGTCCTCATAGCCGGTCACGCCGTCCAGCATGGTTTACGGCCCGGGCGGCGGATCGTCGCATCCTGGGGCCCGGCCAGACCAACAGCTCGCCCCGCTTCAGCGATAGTGGACGAAGTAGGCCGAGTAGGCCTCCTGGTACTCCAGTCTGACAATCCTGCGGGACCGGAAGGGCGAGCACTTCATCTCCCGCCACAACCCGAGCTGGCTGAAGATCAGACCCCTGGCCTTGCGCCGCCGCTCGGTCTTGGTCATCTCGTAGGGCGACGAAAGGACAGCGCAGGGCTTCCTCAGCGCATGTTCGATCACCGGTCCCCAGCGGGGGTCCCTGGCCAGTTCGGGCGCCACGATCACCGGTGCGCACCAGGCCCGCCAGCGACAGTCGCCCAAACCCCAGCTGCCTTTGGCCACCATGCAGAAATCCCGCCGGTCCCCCACGAACCGGGCCAGGGTGTCGGGCGTGCAGAGCGGATAGCCGCCTGCAGGCGCGCCGGCCCGCAGATCGTTGTCGCCGACGTGGTCGACATAGCGGCGCCCCGAGGCCTCGCCGACGACGGCGGTGCTGGCCGTCGCCGCATAGGCGAAGGAAGTATCCGCCCGGTCCTCCTTCAGGGAGAGCGACGGCGGAAACAGCGGCTGTCCGCCGCTCGCCAGCAGAAGCGCGATCGACGCGCCGACCGATGCACCGGACATTCCATCGCCTCAAAATGTGAACATTCACTCACATGCATTTCACACGACTACGCCGACAACGCAACCTTTGGGCGAAGGCGGCCACCCCCACCAAGCCCGAGCTTGCCTCGCCACGATTCCCGCCCCACTTTCGGAGGGTCATGAGCGACCGTTCCACTGGCCTCGCCCCGTCGCGGCTCACCGCGGTCCTGGGCCCCACCAACACCGGCAAGACCCACCTGGCCGTCGAGCGGATGCTCGGCCACGGCTCGGGGATGATCGGCCTGCCGCTGCGCCTGCTGGCGCGCGAGATCTACGACCGCATCGTCAAGCTGCGCGGCAAGGCGGCCGTCGCCCTGATCACCGGCGAGGAGAAGATCGTCCCGCCGCGCGCGGCCTATTTCGTCTGCACCGTCGAGGCCATGCCGCTGGGCCGCGAGGTCGACTTCGTGGCCATCGACGAGATCCAGCTGTGCGCCGATCCCGAGCGCGGCCACATCTTCACCCACCGCCTGCTGCACGCCCGCGGCCGGTTCGAGACCATGCTGCTGGGCGCGGCCACCATGGCCCCGCTGGTCCGCCACCTGCTGCCCGACGCCGAGATCGTCGGCCGCGAGCGGTTCTCCAACCTGTCCTACGCCGGCTCCAAGAAGCTGACCCGCCTGCCCCGGCGCACCGCGATCGTCGCCTTCTCCACCGACGCCGTCTACGCGATCGCCGAGCTGATCCGCCGTCAAAGGGGCGGCGCGGCCGTGGTCATGGGCAGCCTCTCGCCCCGCACCCGCAACGCCCAGGTCGCCCTCTACCAGAGCGGCGAGGTCGACTTCCTGGTGGCCACCGACGCCATCGGCATGGGCCTGAACATGGACGTCGACCACGTGGCCTTCGCCGGCCTGCGCAAGTTCGACGGCCGCCGCACCCGCTGGCTGCACCCGCAGGAGGTCGGCCAGATCGCCGGCCGCGCCGGCCGCTACACCCGCGACGGCACCTTCGGCGTCACGGGCGACTGCGAGGAGATGGACGAGGACCTGGTCCAGGCCGTCGAGGAGCACAGCTTCCAGCCGGTGGGGGCCGCCGAGTGGCGCAACGCCCGCCTCGACTTCGGCTCGCTCCAGGGCCTGCTGCGCTCGCTGTCGGAACCGCCCAACCGCACCGGCCTGACCCTCTCGCAGGAGGCTCTGGACGAGCGCACCCTGCGCAAGCTGGCCGCCCACGAGGACGTCGTCGCCCGCTGCAAGACCGACCGCTCGGCCCTCTTGAAGCTGTGGGACGTCTGCCAGACCCCCGACTTCCGCAAGACCACCGACGACGACCACCAGCGGATGGTCAAGACCCTGTTCGACGACCTGACCACCGGCCGCAAGCGCCTGCCGGAAGACTGGATAAACGGCCAGTTCAAGGCGCTGGACCGCACCGACGGCGAGATCGACAGCCTGGCCGCGCGGCTGTCGGGCGTGCGCACCCTGTCCTACATCGCCAACCGCCCCGACTGGCTGTCCAACCCCGCCCACTGGCAGGGCCGCACCCGCGAGCTGGAAGACAAGATAAGCGACACCCTGCACGAAAAGCTGATGGCCCGGTTCATCGACCGTCGCACCAGCGTGCTGATGAAGCAGCTGGGCGAGCGCGAGGTGCTGCTGGCCGGGGTCGCCCCGGACGGCGAGGTCAGCGTCGAGGGTCAGGTCGTCGGCCGGCTGACCGGCGTCACCTTCATCCCCGAGAAGGCCTCGACGCCGCTGGAGGAGCGCGCCCTGCGCAACGCCGCCCAGCGCGCGGTCGGGCCCGAAATCGCCCGGCGCCTGGGCCTGCTGGCCGCCGAGCCGGACGAGGCTTTCGCCCTGACCCCGGACGGCGCGATCCTCTGGCGCGGCGAGGCGGCCGGCGCCGTGCGCTCGGGCGGCGACCTCCTGTCGCCCCGCGCCCGGCTGCTGGGCGAGCTTGGCCCCGCGCCCGCCCGTGAACGGGCCGAACGCCGCCTCGACGCCTTCCTGGCCGCCGAGGTCGACCGCCATCTGTCGCCCCTGCGCAAATTGCAGGCGGCCCTGGCCGGCGGCGAGCTGCGCGGCTTGCCGCGCGGCGTCGCCCACCGTCTGCTGGAAGCCGGCGGCGTGCTCGACAAGCGTCCGCTCGATCCCGAGCTGAAGGCGCTCAGCCAGGCCGAGCGCCGCACGCTGAAAAGTCTGGGCGTGCGCATCGGCGCCTTCTCGCTCTACGCCCCCGGCGTGCTGAAGCCCGAGGCCATCGCCTGCGCCCGGGCGCTCGACCCCGGCGGCTGGCGCGGACCGCTGGTCGGCCTCGCGCCCCTGCCCGCGCCGCCGCCCGCGCCGCGCGCCCTGGCCGCCAGCGGCCTGCGCATCGCCGGCAAGCACCTGGTTCCGGTCGAGACCCTGGAAAAGCTCGACGCCCTGCTGCGGGCCGAACAGCGCCCCGGCGGCGTGGTGCTGACTCCCGCCGCGCTGGAAGCCCTGGGCTGGACCCCGGCCGAGGCCTCGTCGGTGCTGCGCTCGCTCGACTACACCCCAGCCGTGCGCGCCAAGCCCGACGCCCCGATCATCTGGAAGCGGCGCGGCGCCCAGCGGCTGGAGCCCAAGCCCGTCAAGGCCCGGCCCGACTCGCCGTTCGCCGCCCTGGCCAAGTTGACCGAGCCGCCGCCTCCGCCCGCGCGCCGCAAGAAGCCCCGCCGCCGCAAGCCGGCCGCCGCCGGGCCCGAAAAGGCCGCCTCATGAGCGACGAGGCTCACCACAACGACGACCATTGCCGCGCCGACGTCTGGCTGTGGCGCGCCCGCTTCTTCAAGACCCGCTCGATGGCCGCCCGCTTCGTCGACGAGGGCCGCATCCGCCTGACCCGCGCCGGCGCCCCCGACAGCCGCATCGACAAGCCCTCGCGCGCGCTCAAGGCCGGCGACGTGCTGGTCTTCGCCATCGGCGGCAGGCTGGTGAACGTGCGCGTCCTCGACTGCGGCGAGCGCCGAGGTCCCGCCACCGAGGCCCGCGGGTTGTACGAGGCGCTGGAGGGGTAGCGCGGACCTTGCTCCCTCTGGGACAGGGTTGATTACCCCCTCTTTCCCCATGGACGCCGCCGCGCCAATCGCTACCTTGGGATGAGTTGCATCCTGGGGGAGTACCTGCGTGGCGTCGTTCCGTCCGGCCCTGGCCGTCAGCCTGGCCCTTCTGCTTTCCGGCGTCGCGCACGCCCAGCCCTCCTCCGGGTCGGCGGCCGCCACCAGCAAGGCCCCGGCCAAGCCTGTCGCGCCCATCCAGGCCTACGACCTGCCGCAGATCGAGGCCTTCGGGAACGCCATCTACCGCCAGGACATCGCCGCCTGGCTGGCCAGCGACGCCTTGACCGCCAAGGTCAAGGACCTGCAGGGCGCCGGCCTCAAGGGCTGGCTGGTGCAGGACGACGGCAAGACCGCCAAGGTTCGCTTTCTTCGCGACAAGGGGAACGGGCTGGAGGTCGGCTATGACGTCGTCGTCGACGGCAAGGGCGCGGGCCCGGTCACCGAGCCGGCCGACCGCAAGTTGACCGACGACGAGCGCCTGGCCTTCTCGGCCCGTCAGGCCGCGGCGGCCGCCCAGCCCGGCGCCTGCCGCGCGGGCTATAACGCCGCCCTCGTCAAGAACCCCGACGGCGACGGCTGGATCGTCTGGCTGCTGGCCCCCGCCCCGGCCGCCGGGGCGATCCCGATCGGCGGCCACTACCGGATCTTCGTCGGCGCCGACGGCAAGACGGTTCGGCGCGTCGACGCCCTGTCGGCCTCGTGCCTGCTGATCGAGAAGCCCAAGGCCGCCGACGGCAAGCCGGCCCTGGCCTTCGCCAGCCACATCGTCTCGCCTACCCCCGTCGAGACCCACGTGTTCCTCAGCACCCTCTACAGGATGCCGCTCGCCGTCGGCACGAACGCCGGCAAGGACGTCTGGATCATCGACAAGGGCAAGATCAGCAAGACCGACCTGGGCAAGAAGTAGGGTCGGCGGCCCTAGAGCCGCCCCTGCGCCCCCCTCATCCTCCCACGCCCGCGGCGCGGGCCCCTCCTTCTCCCCATGGGAGAAGGTGAGATAGGCGGCCGCCGTCTGTGGATAACTTTCGCCCTACAGCGAGAACCCGGCCAGGAACCCCGGCGCCTTCTCGGGCGGCATCGGGCGGCTGAAGTGGTAGCCCTGGACCTGGTCGCAGCCATAGGCGGCCAAGGCTTCCAGCTGCTCGCGGTCCTCGACGCCCTCGGCGACCACCTTCATGCCCATGGACGAGCCCAGGGTGATCACCGCCTTCACGATGGCCGCGTCCTCGGTGTTCTGGACGAAGCCCTTGTCGATCTTCAGGCGGTCGATCGGGAACTGCCGCAGGTTGGCCAGGCTGGCGTAGCCGGTGCCGAAATCATCGAGCGCGATCATAACCCCGGCGGCGTGCAGCTTGCGCACCGTGTCACTGACCACGTCCGAGGCCCAGCCCATATAGACCGTCTCGGTGACCTCGATGGTCAGGCGGTCGCACGGCACGTTCCAGCGGGCCAGACGCTCCTGCACCTCCTCGGCCAGCCGGCCCGAGCGGAACTGGGCGGCCGAGATGTTGACCGCCACCCGGCCGAACTCGACCCCGGCGTCCAGCCAGTCGCGCATCTGCTTCAGCGCCGTCTCGAACGCCACCTCGCCCAGCTTCAGGGAAAGATCCTGATCCTCGAAGGCGGCCATGAACCGATCGGGCGTCAGCACACCCTGCTCGGGGTGGGCCCAGCGCATCAGCGCCTCGAACCCGGCCACCGAACCGGTCTCCAGGTCGATCACCGGCTGGTAGTAGAGGATGAACTCGTCGGCCTCGATCGCCGCGCGCACGTCGCGCAGCAGCTCCAGCCGCTGCTCCAGGGCCGAGCGCATCGACGGGTCGAACAGGATCGAGCGGTTGCGCCCCTCGTCCTTGGCCCGATAGAGCGCGATGTCGGCGTTCTTGAAGATGTGGTGCGGGTCGGCGTCGGGATCGCCGTGCAGGGCCGCCCCGATGCTGGCGCTGACCGAGAAGCTGCGTCCCCCGTGCTGGATCGGCTGGCGCAGCAGCTCCTGCAGCGCCTTGATCGGCCGCAGCATGTCGCCCTCGCCGTGCAGACCGCGCAGGATCACCGCGAACTCGTCGCCGCCCAGCCGCGCCACCGTGTCGCCCGAGCGGAAGGCGTGGCGCAGCACGTCGGCGAGGCGCCGCAGCAGGGCGTCGCCGGCGTCGTGGCCCAGGGTGTCGTTGATGTCCTTGAAGTGATCGACGTCGATCATGATCAGGCCGAAGATCTCGCCGGCCATCTCCGAGGCGTCGACCGCCTCCTGGAACTTGCGCTGGAAATAGGCGCGATTGGGCAGGCCCGTCAGCGGATCGCGGAAGGCCAGGTTCTCGACGGCCTCGGTCTGGCGGCGGCGGTCGGTGATGTCCTTGAACAGGTTGACCAAGCGCTCGGGCTTGCCGTCGGCGCCCAGGAACCGCTTGCCAACCGAGCGCACCCAGGTCTCGACCCCGTCGTCGCGATTGAGGCGGAACTCGAACACGGCGGCCTCGCCGTCGCGGCGGGCGCGCATGATCTGGGCCATGCGCTCGCGATCGTCCTCGTGCACGATCTCCAGCGGATCGCGATCGAACAGGCACCACTTCTCGAGCTCGGGACAGGTGCCCGAGACATAGACCTCGCCGGTCTTCAGATCGACCTCACGCACCATCAGGTCGTCGAGCTCCAGCGCCAGCTTCAGCCGCTGCTCGTTGCGCTCGGCCCGCAGCGCGGTCTGGGCGTAGCCGGTGACGTCGCGGGCCGTGACCATGACGGCGAAGATCACGCCCTCGTCGCTGCGGCAGGCGGCGAACTCGCTGCGCCAGATCCGCTGGCCATCTTGGCCCGTCTGGGCGCGATAGCGCGAGAACGCCTCGCCAGACGCAAGGCAGCGCTCCAGGCTCTCGACATCCTCCAGATTCATCAGGCAGCGGACGAACGGCTCGCCCGGGTGCAGGTTCGGGGTCAGGTCCTCGTCGCGCCACTCGGGGCTGACGGCGACCAGCCGGCCGCTGCGGTCGATCAGGGCCGCGGCGAACGGGGCGTGCGCGACGAAGGCCTCGAACGAGGCCATTCGAAGCCGAAGTTGCGCGTGAATATCGTCGGCCGCCATGAACGGCGCGGGCTTAAGGGCCATGGAGAGCTTCTGCTGTCGGTTTCCCGACGTTGTTCTTGAACGCGTCCTCAACCGCACAGTGAAACGCTCTTCCATAAGAAAAGGTATCTTTCGACGAACGCCGTTGTGCATCGTCGGGAAGCCGACGTCGGGGGGATCTGCGACGATTTTGCCTGTCGTCCTGCGGGCGCCATGAGAAATCCTGCGGGCCTCGCGCACGGCGCCGCATTGACATTCGGCGCCGTCGCTCCGAAAACGCGGCCGCGTTAAGTCCGTCCCAGAAAGCCGCCAAGTTCCGATGACCTACATCGTCACCGACGCCTGCATCCGCTGCAAGTTCATGGACTGCGTCGAGGTGTGCCCGGTGGATTGCTTCTACGAGGGCGAGAACACCCTCGTGATCAATCCCGACGAATGCATCGACTGCGGCGTCTGCGAGCCGGAATGCCCGGTCGACGCCATCAAGCCGGACACCGAGGACGACGCCGACGGCAAGTGGCTGCGGATCAATTCCGAATACGCCAAGGTCTGGCCGAACATCACCGTGAAGGGCGAGCCGCCGGCCGACCGCGCCGACTTCGAGCGCGAGACCGGCAAATTCGAGAAGTACTTCAGCGAAAAGCCCGGCAAGGGCTCCTGATCCCCGCAAAATACGGGCTGCGAGCGCGCCAGGGTTAGGTGTATGCGGCTAACCCGCTCGGGCGCGCTTGAGATGTTTGAGTCTAAAGCCCACTGACCATTTTTGGATGGTCCATCCAAAAATGGCGGGCTTTAGCGGCCGGATTCGGGCCGCCATACCCCAGCTTGGGGTCGCAAGCCTTTCATGAGGCTGATTTTTATGATATTGTCGCCCTCGACGTGACGGGTGCGGCCTCGCACCTGCATGTCTCGTGGAAGACGACAGCCGTTCCAACGGCTCGCCCGATCGAAGGCGAAGGGTGACTTAAGAGACACTCCAAATCCTGATCCGACTTGGCCCCGCCTCTCCGACGGTCGGGTTGCTATCGCCTTTTGGAATGTTTGGAAACGGCGTTTTGGGCGCAAGCCCAATTTTATGAGGACGAACGAATGAGCAAGAGCGGTCTGGAATTCTCGGTCGGCGATCACGTCGTCTATCCCGCCCACGGCGTGGGGACGATCCAGGGCATCGAGACCCAGGAAGTGGCCGGGATGTCGCTCGAGGTTTACGTCATCACCTTCGACCACGAGAAGATGACCCTGCGCGTTCCGACCAAGAAGGCCAAGGTCGCCGGCCTGCGTCCGCTCGCCGAAGGCGACGTCGTCAGCCAGGCTCTCACCACCCTGAAGGGCCGCGCCCGCGTGAAGCGCACCATGTGGTCGCGTCGCGCCCAGGAATACGAAGCCAAGATCAACTCGGGCGACCTCGTCTCGATCGCCGAGGTGGTCCGCGACCTGCACCGCGCCGAAAACCAGCCGGAACAGTCCTATTCGGAGCGCCAGCTCTATGAATCGGCCCTGGACCGCATGGCCCGCGAAGTCGCCGCCATCGAGCGCATCGACCGCGAAGCCGCCATCGGCATCCTGACCAAGTCGCTGGTCAAGGCGGCCTAAAGGCCTCCTTCTCAGCACGACGTTTTCGAAGACGCCCCCGGTTTCGCCGGGGGCGTTTTTCGTTGCAGGATGCTGGTCATGGCCAGCGAACCCAAGACCCGCCCCACGGACGCCAGCGTCGACGACTTCCTGGCCGCCTCGCCACCCGCCCGCCAGGCCGACGCGGCGGTCGTCCGCGACCTGCTGGCCGAGATCGCCGGCGCCCCCGCGGTGATGTGGGGTCCCTCGATCGTCGGCTTCGGATCCTATTCGACCGGCGGCGCCAAGCCGATGGACTGGCCCCTGCTCGGCTTCTCACCGCGCAAGACCGAGCTGGTGCTCTACTTCGCCTCCGACTTCCCCGAGCGCGAGGCGCTGCTGGCTAAGCTGGGCAAGCACCGCTCGGCCGTGTCCTGCGTCTACATCAAGCGCCTGGCCGACGTGGACCTGGCCGTCCTGCGCCGGCTCGCGCAGGCCTCGGCCGCCTGGACCCGCAGCGGACATGCGAGCTGCTGACCGCGCAACTCCCCGTAAAGTTGAGGCGCGCATGATTGGGCCATGAGCTTTTTCGCCCGCAAGCCGGCCTTCCTCGCCCTGGCGATCATCCTGCCGCTGGCCGGCCTGGCGGCCCTGATCCTGACCGGGCCGCCTCAGCGGGCGGCCTGCCATCCGGCCACGGTGGTCCGCGTCGATCTTTCGGGACAGAGCTACGGCGTTCCGGTCTCCATCCGACCGGCCTTCATCGCCCCGGACCGCAAGGTCCAGATCCGCAGCAACCAGCATCGAGCCCCGGACGGCTACTGGGCCTACTGCCAGGACGACGCCGCCCCGCCCTTTTCGATCGACAGCTTCGTCAGCTCGGGCAACGACCTGGGGCCCGCCCGCCAGACCGATCCCGACCTTGGCAAGGTCGCCGCCCTGATCGTCCGGGCCAAGGGCGATCCGGATCAGATCATCATTCCGGCAAGGGCCGAGCCTTGGAACGGCTCGCCGGTCTGGCTCGCCGGGCCGCCGTCCGGCCATGTCCGGCAATATCTCGCGCCGGCCGGCCGCCTGCGTCCGACGCCCGTGAGCGCCCAGTGCAGCCTCTCTGCCTCCCTCCCCGCCAAATGCCGGATCGGCTTCTTCACCGCCGACGGCCTGGCGGTGAGCATCGACGTCGTGGACGAGGCGCCCAGACCCGAGGCCTGGCCCGTCTACATCGCCGCGACCGAACGCTATCTGGACGGCCTGAAGATTCCCCGCTCTTAGGCCGGTTTCCTCCGCAGCACCCGGGCCCGGCGCTTCTTCAGCCAGATGACCACGCCGGTGACGCTGAGCGCGGCGACCACCAGGCCGGTCAGCGAGATCAGGATGCGGCCCGGGATCCCCAGGATCCGGCCCGAGTGCAGCGGGAACTGCGCCTGGACGAAGATGTCGGCCGCCGTGCCCTTCCACGGCAGGCGCTCGCCCAGGTAACGGCCGTCGGCGCCGTCGTAATAGAGGTAGGGCGGACCCACGCCGCCGGCGCCGTGGTCGTCGCCCACCTTGTGGAAGGCCACGCCGTAGATTCCGTAGTGGGCCGAGTAGAAGGCCCCGCCCACAGGGGCGGTGAAGCCGCGCGCCTGTGCGTCCGCCTTGGCCTTGGCGATGATCGTCTCGTAGGTCTGCTTGGGCAGGATTGGGTTGTCGTGGCTGGTCGGCACGCGGGTGTCGAACGGCGTCGGCGACACCTTCGAGATCTTCGACATCACCGGATAGAACACCTCGCTGTAGAGGTTCAGCGAAAAGGCCGTGAAGGCCACGACGAACAGCACGCCCCACAGCCACAGGCCAAAGGCCCGGTGGATGTCGAAGTTGATGCGGTAGGCGCTGGCCTTGGTCTTGATCTGCCAGGCCGGCTTCCAGCGGCTCCAGAAGCTCTTGGCCGGCTTGCGGCCGTTGGCCGAGCCCGGCGGCAGGGTGAGGTAAAAGCCGACGAAGCAGTCCAGCGTCCACAGGACCGCGATAACGCCCAGCAGCCAGATGCCCCAGCGGTCGATGCCCCAGAATTCGGGAATGTGCAGAGTGTAGTGCAGCACGTAGAGGAACGAGACGAAGGTCTCGGTCTTGATCGGCCAGACCGCGCCCCACTCGCGCCGCCCCTGCTCGACGCCCGTCGCCGGGTCGATGAACACCTGGTTGTAGCCCAGCTCGTAATGCTTGCCGGTCTTGGGGTCCTGGCGGGCGTCGACGCCGATGGCCAGGGTCTCGCCGGGCTCGGCCACCAGCGGGAAGTAGGAGACGATCACCCGGGGATCGCGCGCCTCGACCGCCTTGACGATGTCCAGCGTCGGCAGGGCCGGGCCGTCGGACCTGGCGTGCATCAGGTGCGGATTGAGCACGTCGTCCAGTTCGTGGTCCCACGAGATCACCGCGCCGGTGACGCCCGAGATGAACAGGAAGCCGGCCATGATCAGCCCCACCCAGCGGTGGATGAAGGTCAGGGTCGGCCGCACGGCCGCGCGCACGGCTTTCGCCGCGCCGGCGGCCTTGCGCACCGGCGGAGGCGCGGCGGGCGGCGCGTAGGGCGTGTCGAGATTGCGCGCGTCCATTCGGTCGCCTCCGGTTGCTCGGAACCAAGCGGAGCCGGCGCGGTCGGTCGCGCCGGCTCCTCAAGGATGTTTCTAGGAATGATTCTTAGAAGCGATAGTCAAGGCGGACCGAGGCGTTACGCGGCGCGGCGTAGTAGGCTTGCCCCCACATCACGCTGTTGAGGTAGGTCTCGTCGAACAGGTTGCGGAGGTTGACCGTGACCTTGATCTGGTCGGTGAGGTCGGCGCTGCCCATCAGGTCGACCACGGCGTAGGCCTTCTGGGTCACGACGAAGGTGTCGAGGCCCGAGACCTCGTCCTGCCAGCGCAGCGACGCGCCGACCTTGGCGTTGCGCCACTCGGGGAAGCTGTAGGTCGTCGAGACCTTCAGGCTCTTGCGCGGCAGGAAGGTGCGGGCGTCCTCCCCGTCCTTGTCCTCCAGCGACAGCTGGGTCCAGCCGGCGGCGACCTGCCAGCGGTCGGTGACCATGCCGCTGACCTCCAGCTCGTAGCCCTTCGAGGTGGTGTCGACGCCGGTGTAGTAGGTGGCGCCGGGCTGGCCGACGGTGCTGTCGATCGGGAAGGCGCCGGCGGCGGTCGCCAGGTTCTGCTGCTCGACCTTGAACACCGCGGCGCTGGCGTAGAGCTTGCCGCCGAACCACTCGCTCTTCACGCCGGCCTCGAAGCTTTCGCCCTGCACCGGGTCAAGCTTGCGGTTGCCGGAATCCACCTCGACCTGCGGATTGAAGATGTCGGCGTAGCTGCCGTACAGCGACACGTGGGGCGTGACGTCGAAGACGAGGCCGGCATAGGGGCTGGTCTTGGAGACCGTGCGGCCCTGGTCGACATTGTACGATGTACCCGAGGACTTCTGCTCGACGGCGTTGAAGCCCACCACGCCCTTCAGCCGGTCGGTGAAGTTCAGGTGCGCCGCGCCGAACAGGCGGGTCAGGCGATCCTTGATCTGGGCGGCCGAGTAGAGGTCGGTATAGGTGGTCGGTTCGGCGACGCTGCCCCAGCTGTAGACCGACGGATAGGCCGGATAGGTCGCGCCCGACGAGGCGAAGTCCTCGCGGGTCTGCTCGGCATAGCTGGCGCCGAACACCAACTGGTGGCTGCGGCCGAACAGCGACACCGGACCGTTGAAGCTCAGATCGGCTAGGTCCTGCTTGGACTCCGACGGGTAGCGGCCGACGAAGCCGCCGATGCCCAGGCCCGTGGTCTTGTCCGGATAGCCCGAGGCGTAGAGCAGCTTGGCGTTCTGCTCGACGTCCTTGTGGGTGTAGGTGGCCTTTGCGACCCAGTCGTTGTCGAACACGTACGACGCCTCGACGAAGGCGGTCTTGTCGTTGACGTCCCAGTAGGTCCAGTCGGCTGCGGTGCTGGCAGAGCGCTTGTAGGGAATCCGCGAGCCGTCCGAGAAGCTCATCGGCAGGGCGCCCCACAGCACGCCGGTGGCCAGGTTGTCCTGTTGCGAGTAGCCGCCGGTGACGTTCAGCTTCGGCGTCACGTCCCACGACAGCACGCCGTAATAGACGTTCCGGTTGACCTTGTAGTGGTCGAGATAGGAGTCGCGGTCCTGGTTGGCGTAGATCAGGCGGCCCGACAGCGTGCCCGAGGCGTTCAGCGAGCCCGAGACGTCGGCCTCCAGGCGCTTGTCGTTCCAGGAACCATACTGGGCCGCGGCCGAGGCCTGGAAGCCGGCGATCGGGCGCTTGCGGATGTAGTTGACCGTGGCCGACGGGTTGCCGACGCCGGTGGTCAGGCCGTTGACGCCGCGCACCACGTCGACCCGATCGAACAGGATGGTGTCGATCTCGCCGTACTGGATGCCCCAGTTCAGCGGCAGGCCCACGCCGTCGACCTGGAAGTTGGTCACGTCGAAGCCACGGGCGTTGAAATAGGTGCGGTCGGTCTCGACCCGCTCGACATTGATCCCCACCACGCGGTCCAAGAGGTCGGTGACGCTGGTCAGGCCGAAGTCGCGGATCTGCTGCTGGCCGACGATGGTCATCGACTGCGGCGTCTCGCGCAGGCTGAGGTCCAGGCCGGTCGCGCCGGTGGAGCGGGCGCGGGCCCCGGTGACCACCACGCCGTCCACATTGCTGTCCGCCGAAGAGGCGTCGGCCGCCGGAGCCTCGTCGGCGTGGGCCATGCCGGCCAGGACGGCCGGGCTCATGGCGGCGGCGAGGAGGAAGGCGCGCAAGGAACGGGACATCGGGGAGGCTCGCATTTCGAGAACGATAATGATTCTCAATAGCGATTATTCATCCCGCCTTCCCAAGTCAAACCTGCCTCGGGGGCCTCGCCGCTTTCCACTCCCGCCTGCGTCCTTTCGGCCACGGCGCGCAAGGGTTGCAGGGGTTTAGCGCTACCAATTATGGCTGGCGAAGCGTCTCGCCTTCATGCCGAAGCCTTGCCGCAAGGGTTCCGATTGCATCGGCCGCGACACCAAATCGAACCTTTCGACACTAAACCTCCCCCGCTTCGGCGCCGGAACGGCGACCTTGGCTAGGTCCGACCTCGTAGCGCGCCCCAGCCGACCAGCGCCGCAAGCGCCAGCACCACGAGCGGCGGCGGCAGGTGGCCAAGGTCGCGGTGCAGCAGCACGGTCAGCACTGCCGCGCCCATCACGCTCGCGGCCAGCCCTGCGCCGACCGGTCGCGCGCGCCGCCAGGCCAGCAGCCCGGCCGCCGCCAGTTCCAGGATGGCGGTCACGAAGTGGAACCAGTCCGGATAGCCCCAGCGCCGATAGCTGGCGGCGATGTCGGGCGGCGCCAGGAGATTGCCGACCGCCCCGAACACGAAGAACCCGGCCAGCAGCCAGGCCAGGACGGGAACCCAGCGCGGGCGTTGCAGAAAGAGAGGCATGGCGTGGGCTCCGAAAGCGCGGCTCCCCGCGTGGGAGCGCCTGACCCACGAAGCCTCTAGAACCTCAACCACGGTTGAGGTCAACGCGAGCCGAGCGGATCGCGGCTACTTAAGGATTTCGCCGAGGAAGACGCCGTCAGGCCGCTTGGCCGAACCCATGCACGGCGTCGCGCAGGTGACCGAAATTGATCGGCTTGGACAGCACGGTAACGTCCTCGAAGCCCTTGCGCGGCAGGGCGCCGTAGCCGGTCGCGAAGACGAACGGCACGCCCTTGGCCCGCAGGGCCTCGGCCACGGGAAACACCATCTCGCCGCCGATGTTGATGTCGAGCACCGCGCCGTCCAGCGGCGGCTTGCCGTCGTCCAGATAGGCCAGGGCCTCGCCCACGGCGCCGAACGAACCGGAGACCTCGCAGCCGAGATCGGTCAGCAGGTCCTCGACCATCATGGCCACCAGGGCCTCGTCCTCGACGATCATGATCCGACGCCCGCTCATGCCGCCGCCAGCCTTTGCGACAGCGGGGCGCGGAAGGTGAAGACCAGGCCCTCGGGCGCGAAATCCAGGCTCGCCGCCCCGCCCAGGTCGCGCGACAGCCCCCGCCGGATCAGCCGCGAGCCGAAGCCCTCGCCCTGCGGCGACGGCGCCGTCACCGGCGGACCGCCGCGCTCGCGCCATTCCAGGGCGAAGGTGGGATGGGCGCCGCCCTCGTCCTCGACGCGCCAGGTCACGAAGACCTGGCCGGCCGGAACCGACAGCGCTCCGTACTTGGCGGCGTTGACGATCAGTTCGTGCAGGGTCATGTGCACCGCCACCGCCGCCTCGGGCGTGATCTCGATCGGCGGTCCCTCGACCACGAATCGGCCGTCCTCCAGCCCGCCGAACGGACGCAGGGCGGCGGCCAGGATCTCGCGCAGCTGGGCCTTCCCCCAGGCCTGCTTGGTCAAGAGCTCGTGGGCCTGCGACAGGGCCAGAAGGCGCGACTCGAACGACTCGTTGAAGGCCTGCGGCGAGGCGGCCGTGCGCAGGGTCTGGCTGGCGATCGACTGCACCGAGGCCAGGGTGTTCTTCACCCGGTGGTCCAGCTCGCGCATCAGGAAGGTGCGCCGCTCCAGCTCCTTGTTCAGCGAGGCGTGCAGCCGGCCGCTCTCCAGGGCCGCGGCGGTGGCGCGGGCCATCACCTGCAGCTTGGCCACGATCTCGGGCGGCGGCGTGTGCTCCCTGGCCCAGTAGGCGCCGAGGGCCGCGATCGGATCGCGGGTGCGCACCGGCGTCATCACCAGGCTTTTGACGAAGGTCGGCCGGTAGGCGTCGTGCGGAATGCGGTCGTCCTGGTAGATGTCGGGGATCACCACCGTCTGGCGGTTCAGCATCGACCAGCCCGAGATGCAGGCGGTCAGAGGGAAGCGCTTGCCCTTCCACAGCGGGCCGATCGCGTCCTCGTCCAGATACCAGCAGCAGTCGTTGTCGCGCAGGACGAAGGCCACGCCGTCGGCCCCCGAGATTCGGCGCGCGGAAGAGCGGACCACCGCGGCCACCTCATCGATGGTCCGGGTCGCCGAGAGCTCCTCGATCGTTTCGACCAGAGTCAGGAGGGCGGAATCGTCTTCGCCGTCCGACAGGTCGTGCTCGGCCATATCCAACATACGAAAGGACGCTCGCGGATCCACTGGAACGCGAGCCTAGCACGCGTGGACAGGACAACAACAAGAGGCGTGATGACGCACGCATCTACTCACGGTTGCCGGGAAGGTTAACAGAGTCTTCCAGGCGACGCACAGTCGAACCAGATCAAGGCTTTGAAGCGGCGCCTTTCGATATTTCCGCACGCCGCCTTGCGACAATCCGCCGCGCCGCCATGACTGTCAGACTTCGCACCCGACGCAACATGCGCTATGCACCCTCTCCGCCACGCACGCGGCCCGGTAGCTCAGCAGGATAGAGCAGCGCTTTCCTAAAGCGAAGGTCGGGGGTTCGAGTCCCTCCCGGGCCGCCACAGTGCTGTCGTTGCAACTTAACGCGTACCCATTTGCCACTTTAGACCGTCAATGATGCGAGGCGGTCGCAAACAACAGGCCGAAAAGGCCTCATCGGCGACTGAGCGCTCCATTTGCTGCCGTCGGCTCGCCTCCAGGCAGGCGACGCTCAGCTCGGAAACGGCAGAGTAAGGAAGACTCATCGCAGCAGCCTGAGCCGTCCGCCCCTCACTCCGGTAACACCGCTATCGCTTGAGCGATGCGCCACCAAAGCGCGCCTAGCCGTTGCCCCCCCACCGAGCCCCGCAGAGGCGAATTCAAGGACACCCCTTTCAGTTCGGATTGCATTCTTCATTCATGTGAATATATTCATTCTTAAATTGAATGCGGGAAATTGTCATGACCGTCGAGACTGGAGCCATCCTGGCCGACCTTCGGAACGCTTCCGGGCTGACCCAAAAGCAGGTGGCCGAGCGTATGAGCGCCAACCAGACGCGAGTATCGCGCATCGAGGCCGGGGACGGCGACGACGCTGACGTTTCTGCCTACCTAGACGCGCTAGGCACTCAAGAAGCAGCCGCAATTGGCCACCTGCTGGAAATGGAATGGAGCATCCTTCCGCGCCCGTCCCTGCGACACCCGGACTTGGAAGCCCTGGTGGAGATCGAAGGCGGACTGGCCCGCGTTCGCGACTTCCTCGGGGATGGCCAGATTCCTACAGTCCTGGCGGGCCAGGCGCAGCTACTTCAAGGCAGGTTGATGGAGGCTGGCAGCTACCTACTCGCGCTAGACCACGAGATCGTCTATGTCGGCGAAATCGGTGTCGGCAAAACGACTGCAGCCTGTCGCCAGGCCGGACTGGTTCTCGACCCTGCGACGGCTTCAGACCTGAAGGGAATGCTGCTCGATACGGGTGGCGGCCGTACGACCCTGTGTGATGTGCGGGTAGAAGCGGGCGAACGGTTTGCGCTCTCGGTCGAGCCTGCCAGCAACGAGGAAATCTACCGTTTCGTCGCCGAGATTTGCAAAGCCGTCAGGGAAAAGACGGGCGATTCGAGCGAGGCCTCTATGGCCGACTACAAGCCCGCAGAAGAAATCGAGCGCGCGCTGCGCAACATGGCCAACTTGCCTCGACCGCGCGGCAGTGGTCGCAAAGGCGCGCCGCCCGCCCCCGACCCCGCCCAGGAGCTTTCCGCTACCCTCAATAGCTTCGAGGACTTTTCAGCGGAGTTTGCAGCCCGGCTGAGCCTCTGGCGCCGCAGCCGCCGCACCATCGAGTTCGATGGCGTCGACCTGCAGGTTGGCAAGCAATGGCTAAGATCTACGTTCATCGCGATCAATAACGGCCGTCATCCAGATTTCTCACTGCCGACCAACATCACCATCACCGTTCCGTTTCCGCTGGTCAGCGATACGGGGCTGTCGATCGCGATCGTCGATACCCGCGGCGTAGACGACACGGCTATCCGTACGGACATCCTCCAGCACCTGAAGGACCAGCGCGCGGTGACGCTCCTTTGCTCAAAGTGGGGCAGCGCCCCTGATCCGAGCGCCCAGAAACTTTTAACGCACGTGATAGAGACGACGGCCGACCCTGCGCTTTTGGACCGTGTTGCGATCGTTCCGCTGGCGCGTCCAGGCGATGCAATGTCCATGCGCTACGACTCCGGCGACACCGCCCAAGACGCAGAGGAAGGCTACGACATCAAGCTTGGCCAAGTCGAAACGGCCATGCAGAAGCTTGGCCTTGCAGGTATTGACGCGATCGCCTTCGACGCCGGGGTCGACGATCCGGCAACGCTGACGCACTTCGTGATGGGGCGGATTAGCGCTATGCGCCAAGCGCAGGCAACCGCTGCGCACGCGACGATCGCCGCAATCGACCAGATGATTGAGAACCGCGCCGAGGCTGCAGCACTCGCCGCCCTGTCTGCAGTCAGCGCCAATCTCGACCGGTTTGCGGTCCGCAACGCGGAATTCAAGCGCTCGCCCAGGCCCGCCTACCAGCGGCTTCTCAGCGCGGTCACATATCTTCACGCCCGCACCGTCTGGGCAACCACGACGCGCGCCGGTCGGTTCTGGAACTTCGACGTACTGCAATATCTTGGCGATGGTGCCGCTGCCGAGTCCAAGGTCGCCTCCTCGCAGGTCATAACCGCGCTCAACGCCATTATCGAGTCGGATCTGAACAACCCAGAGTTCGCCGTCGCTCAGGGCTTCCTGGAACAAGTGCGTGCGAACGCTCCTCGGTGGGAGGCGGATTTCGTCAACGCCGCGCGCCACCACGCCGTCGCTGTCTATCGCGATCCGCTGGGCAAGGCGCAGGAGATGTGGGACGATTGCGAAAGCGAGTACGGCCTTGGCCGTGGCAATTACCGCGAGGGCGTGGCCAGCAAGATGCGCGCCTGGTTTAATGCAAACTCAGCCCTATCCGACGAACTTGAGCGGCGCGTGACCCGGGCCTGGGAAACGACTTTTGTCGCACCGCTCAAGCGCGCTGCCGGCCAAGGCGGCGTGGAGACCTCGCCTCCCGAATAGTACCGCAGCCCATACAGAGATAACTTGGCGAGCGACCGGCTCGCGCCGAAGACCAATCGAGCAAGGAAGGCTTGCGGACATGAAAGAGCAAGAATTTCAGCTGGAGGCTGCTCGCAGCCCTTGGCAAATCAATCGTCTCTAAGGTAGTCGGCGCAATTCGGCCTGACTGCACGCCCCGCGCTGCTTCTACGCGGCACCCTGCTCTATGGCCCGTGACGGGCGAAAAGCGATGAGCGTCGAGGGACGGTCGACGCAGCCCGGCCGGCGATGTTAATTAGCTGTCCACGCTTCCAGAGCGAATCAAGCGCATCGAGGTGGGTTGAGAGGTCAAGGCTAGTGAGCGCACCAATGGACAAATTGCCCTACATGCGCTCGGTCTCACCGTTCCGCTATCCAGGCGGAAAGGCGTTTCTCTACAAATATCTTCACGGGCGCATCAGCTGCCTGCCAGAGGGGGCAAGATACTATGCGGAGCCTTTTTGTGGGGGCGCTGGATCGGCGGTCATACTTCTGAAGCTTAACGCTGTCGACGAGATTCACCTCAACGATGCAGATCCGAAAGTGTTTTCGGCATGGCAGGCGATTCTCGAAAACACGGACAGATTCGCCCAGGCGATCCTCGACACCCCCGTCGACCTCGAAACGTGGCACGCCCTCAAAAAGGTAGTCGAGGGAAGCAGCGAGCCCAGCTTTGAGCTTGGTTTCGCGACTTTCTTCCTCAACCGGACAAGCCGTTCTGGCATCGTGATCGGCGCGGGCCCGATCGGAGGTTACGATCAGAAGGGCAACTGGAAGATCGACGCCCGCTTCAACCGTGAAGCGCTGGTCGAGCGGGTTCTCTGGCTCGGCTCTGTCAAAGACCGCATTAAGCTGACTCAGGAAGACGCGCTGACGTTTCTGTCCAAGTCGACCAAACGCCTGGACCTCGAAAGAACGCTATTTTTTGTGGACCCGCCCTATGTGACTGCGGGCGGGCGACTCTATCTAAATGCGATGAACGAGGCCAAGCATATCGCATTGAGCGACCTCCTTCAGGATGGAACGCTGCCACACTGGGTGCTGACCTACGATGATCACCCACTAATCCGCGAACTGTACAGCGACCGGCCAATCGCCGATCTTGCCGTAACATACAGCCTGCAGAAGAAACGCAAAGAGCAAGAGGTCTTGATTAACGATCAGGCGGCCTGCGCATAGACTACAAAGTCATCGAGCCATCGCGTGAGGTCACCTAGGCGATCACTGTTGTCGACCAATGTTCCCTGCTCAGCAAGGCGCACACCTTGCAAGGCGCGGGCCGGCAGCCGCAGACGATCCAAGATGCCCATGTGAAACTGGTTCTGAGAGTGCCAGAAGGCATCATCCAAGACCCGGAAGGGGATCAGTGTGAAGTATAACCTGTTCCCCGTCATGTGATCTTGCATATAGGCCTGCCCAAACGTATTCGCGTGATCTCTCACGGGCTTTGACGGCCAATTTTTTCCACTTGCGGTCTGACCGAAGTAGAAAGCCGAAGGCGGCGGAACAGCTTCAGCAGTCCATGCGATGACGTCTACGCCGCCATCCTTCTCATGCGGCGAGACATAACGACCTGGCGGAGTCCGGACATCGAAACCGCCCCCTGCCGCGACCGCTCTCGAAAGAAGCTGGACGATTGTCTCTCCGGTTTGCCGCGGCCAGCCAACACTGAAGGCTGGGCCCGCAGAGTAGCCCGCAAGACCGAGCGTGGCTACGATTTGGAAAATGTCGTTGCGCAGTCGAGCCAGAAGCTCATCCGTCGGAGGCGTCCGCAAGATCGCCGAACCGGTCACATGGGAGGTGATTAGGCAGACAAGGTAGAACGCGAATTCAGGTCGCCTCCAGTCGGCGTCTATGCTGAGCTCTTCGCCGCTCTGCGAGAGTTCAAATGGGTAAGCCCCCTCAAGACTACGTTGCCGGAGCAGGACCTCGTTCTCCAAACGCTCGATCAGTTGCTCACGCTGACGATCGCGTTCGGCAATGTCGTCCTCAGCTGTCTCCTGCAGTTCGAGCAGAGCGCCGAGCAACGCGTCGACCCGCGCAACACCGTACTCGTCAAAAAGCGCTGTGAGCTCTAACCAATCGACGAGATCGTCGATGCCTAACGCCAATGTCGGCGGATCAACTGCCTTTGCCATAGGTTAATCAGTCGCCAGGCCGGCTATGGCCGCATCGATATTCATCTTTACAAGGTTGGCCCTCTTAACAGTCGACTCCGCAATTTTCTGGAGTTCCGGCTGCGTAGATGGATCGAACCCTTCGAGGTTCTTGACCGCGTGAGCCAGCTCGGCGTTAGCGTTGATCAAGTGCTTCTGGAAACGGATATCGACAGGCGTAGCTTCAATGACTGCCTCGTCCAAGCTGTTGCGTTCGGCCAGGATGCTAGTCGCCGCAGGCGAACCAAGGACTTCCTGCAGGCGCCGCAAGTCAGGATTCTGGCTTTTTACTGCTGGCTCTAGATCCCGCTCTTTAGACCCATAGAGCCACGTCAAAAGATTGCGCAACTCGCCGAAATTTTCCTCCGGCACAGGCGCGCGATCAGGATCGGCTCCCCGGTCCGGCCGCTCCATTCCCAAATAGTTGGTGAATTCCTCGTAGCCTAGGCCGGTGTAAAGGTGTGAGAAGCTGAAAGCCTTCTTCTTGCGATCGGCGATTTCATAGAGATTGTTTCGCTCAGCTTGGTCGAGAACATACAGCGCTGCGACCATGCGGTGCATGGTCATGTGCTGGTCCCCCATCCTCGATGCGATCTGTTGAAGTGAAAGATGAGGTTGGCCCGCGTCCCTCTTCACATGCTCGTCATCCAGCCACCTGGCGGCGAACCGCGCTTTGGCGAAAGCGTCCCACGATTGTGGTCCGTTGATGTGCTTAAAGCCAATAAGGTCGCGTGCATCGTCCTCATTGGCTACGCGATAGGCGAGGATCTCGTTCAGCGTCGCCCGCTGCGCCGCCTCCATTGGAGGCGTCGAAATACGCGCCTCCTTCGCCAGTTCCGGATCGCGCAGCGCTTTTACGGCGGCGAGGCGCCGATTGCCCTCAAGGACTGCAAGCCGCCCGTTTCGCTCGATGACGATGATGGGCTCGATGTTGATGTAACCGCTGGTCGATATGGACTGAATAAGTTCGGACAGATCCGCGGATGAAGCGAGCGTGGAGATCACGGCGCTGTCACCGGACCCAGAAGGCTGCTTGTCAGGAGTGAAGCGCGGGTTGTTAACGTCGAAATCGAGGAGTTCGACCGATACCTTCTCCGCCTGACCAATAGGCGGAAATGGGGGGTTACCATCGGCCATCTGAAGCCCTCGCAAATAGTTGACGGAGAGAGTCGGCCGGCCACCCACCCACAAGCCGCCGGCTCCTTTGGACTTGGGAAGATTCCGAGTCAATCGTAAGGTCGGCGGGTCGGCCCCGCCAAGCCCTTATGGCCCGGACAGCCTGGCGCTCGCATCGCCAACGGTCGATCAGAGCGCCTCGAAACACTCACTCCGGGTTGTCCTAACGCCGTCAGGGCGGAAGCGGATCATCGTTGTATGTGCCAGACAACGCCTCCAAGCATCGACTATTTTGTCTTGAGGGCAACGAATCCTCTCTCCAACAGTGCGCGAAGATTCTAATATCGATAGCAGGAACTGCTCACTAAAATGAGCATCGCGAAAACTGGCGCATTTCACTTTCGCGAAAACCCACCAATTTTGATCTAATATCTCAAACGGTACATGTTTGTTTATCTGCCTCAACCTGACCGAGACATCCTTAGCACGGCCGACCTTCCATACGTCACTACTACCAAATTGTAGGACGTACACAAATGATGGGACTTCCGCATCGTAGCTGATGACAGCGGTGTAACTGCCTGGAGCCGGACCGGTCGTAGGCCCCTGCACCAAGGTGCCAGCGCCCTTGCCAGCAGTTCGCACGTCATGTCTTCGAGCAGTTACAATTGCGCGGGCGTCGTCAACAGTGAGCAATGTACTCCACCCGTCGTCAGACAGAGCCCAGAATCCGGATTCAGGGCAGTCTAGAAGCCCCGCCGCGACGAGCTCTAGTCGAGCGAAGCGAATTTCCTTGGCAAAGCGAGTCTCGCCGGATGGCTGCACCACAGCCACATCCGAGGGGCGTGCCAAATTTAGGTCGATCATTATTTCAGATATGCGGCCCGAAGGCAGGCCGCCCCCGAACATGCGCAGCACATCCAATATCGAAACCATATAGAGAAGTCGTGATGAAACTTCACGAGCCAATCTGCTTCTTCCCCACGCCTCAGCATATGAAGCTGCGTAAATTCACCAAGTATTCGGCGCTTTCGCCCCTTCAATCATGGCCAAATTTTCTCGAAATATGCTTGCGCGTTATCCCAAGCGACGATGAGGTCGCGCTCAGAAGGGGTAACGTAACGGTTGTGCACGTACGCGTGCTGCAGGTCAATCGAAAGAGGATGGTTGGCGTTGCTGAGCGCACGCCTAACGCCGTCGAAATTGGCGCTCTCTGCACCGGCGGCGACCATGTGGTCCACCGCTTCTCGGACTTTCAAGTCGAGGGACTTGTAGCGCTCGCGCGCGCCAGGGTTCGGTTGAAATTTTAATGTGATTCCGTGCGCGACCAGGTAATGGTCCGTTGAATTCTCCATAAACACACGCAAAAGCACTGCTATAGCATTTGGATTTGATCTAAGTTTAAGCTTAAGAAGCTCGCCATAGATGTCGCCCGTATTGTTATTTGTGATATTTAGCCTACAATGACCAGGAACGATGACCGTTCTTTCTGCAACCTTCTGAGGACGAGGCTGGCGAGGCTTGGACGGAACTGCGGGAGATGTCGCACCAGGCAGACCGATACTGTCCAGGGACTTCAGCTCATTCGATGCTTGGCTCAGGTCGGGACCGTCACTTGCCAGCACGATCGCCACGTAATCATTCTGCTGCTTGACCGACTTAAGCGCGGTTACTCGCATTTTCTTGCTAGCAAGATCGAGGACGATGCGCTTAAGCGGCTTGATCGCTTCAGCTTTGGGCAGCCCCGTCACCAGCTTGCCGTCCATCACATCGAAGCCGATCGCCACTCTTACTGATGGTGTCGAGAGAAGGCGGTCGAGGGTAGTAATTGGGAACTTGCCCGACAGTATTTCTTTCTCTTCACTGGTGAGTCCCTCGCTTAGCCGAACGAACTCCAGAGCTTGGAGCGCAGGGTCATTACCCAAGAAACGAGCGACCTGCTCGGCGGACCACCTAACGACCCCTCGGCCTTCGTCTTCGCCACTATGGCGCTGCTCGATCCAAGTCGCTGACTCGGCGCGATCGGGGACGACAAAGCAGGAGATCGGCTCGACTGAGGTTCGATCGAAACGAGCGGACAGACGCTCGATACGCTTGCGAAAGGCGCTGCTCACCTTAAGTCCGCCCATCAGCGCTGGCTTGGCGAGCAGCTTCAACGCCAAGGTTCTGCGATTACCTTCAAGCGCGATGAATTTCCCGTCGACGTCAGCCATGACTAGGAGACGTTCCATCGGATTGAGCCTGCCAGCGTCAACGATGCTTTCAGCGAGATTCGCAAGTTTATTATCGCCATCGTCGATGATCTTCTGCATCGCCTCGTGCTGATCGGCGGCCTTGTTGATGCGCGGGTTGTCAAGATCCAGTTTCAGCTGGGAAATCTTCAGGTTCTTGTTAGTCATGCCCACCCCATTGACTCGCCCGTAGCGTAGCCCTTGGGAGAAGCGCACGTAAAGATGGTGGAGGCGCGCTCCCACGGACATTGTTCGGTTGGAGACTTTGTCGATCGGCCCTTGAACGCGAGACCGGCCGCTGCCGCTCGAGCCTCTCTGCGGAGAGCGGACCTTCCCAAGGTCGCCTTAGCGTCAATTGCCGACATTGCGGCATTGGGAGCACCGAGCGAACCCTATCTGGTAGCTATCAAGGGCAGCTCGATATGACCAACGCGAGAGATTGAGGCGGTGAGATTTTTTCGAGAATTCTCCCGCCATAGCGATGTGCCGAGCGTTCTCAGGGAGCTTCAGTTTCAAGGAATGCCCAATTTGGCAATATGGAGCTGCCGCTTGTTGGACCAGAACGCTCCAGGGCCCGTGCCCAAGATCATTCAGGCCTGCGGCGAGGTACTCCGCCGCGTAGAGATTGCGGACGCTCCTCAGCTAAGCGCCTTCCGAGATTACCATAAATCTTGGAATGAGTGGCGCAGGCGACCCTACCACCCGAACTGAACACCGCCACGCCGCAAAATCATCATTGAAAATGTGGTCTTAAGTACACACTCAACGACGTCGCCAGTCGTCGCGAATTTTGTAATTCTAATTTCTTAATTTCCGCCACGCCGTCAACTTGAATCCCTTGCCTGGACTCGAATTTTCGAACTGACTTAGCCCACGCTGTCATCGTGGCTCGCTCAGCGCATCCACTGTCGGCGACATGGCGAAGCTATGCCTGAACGCCTAGCGCCGCCGCTTCGGGCCTAAGGAGAGAAATATGAGGTTCAGCTAACTCAATCCGCCATCTGGCGGAGCAGCTGGTGTTGCCGAGGAGGTTCCCGCCTCCTCGGCCACCAGTTCCGGAGCGAATCCGAAACGCGCTTGCGTAGCGATCGGAACTCTCTCCCGACATCGCGATGAAGTCAACGGCCGCTGCCAGAGCGATCGATGAAACACGCCTGTGCTCCGCCTCTTCCGCAAACAGAAGAGGTCCAAATGAACATCCACACAACCGACTGGCAAAACGGGCAGAGCCCCGGCCAAACAATCCACGACGAACTGAAATCATCCCAGCCTAGCCTGCTAGATGCGCTGCTGGCGCCGCTATCGAAGCCAGGGAGGGACACCAACAGTCGTCCGCTCCTGCCCTCGGCGACGGTGGTCTTGGCTCCCGACGGTTCAGCAATCCGCAGCGTGCTCACTGGCCGGCGCGTCATGGTCACAGGGTTCTACAACAGCCGGAAAGCCGGACGAGCCTTACCCTACGAGGGCATGAACGAACTGGCGCTGTTGAAGCACTGCGAGGTCGATACGACCGTTGTCGACTACCGGTCACAGCCCTTCCGCTTCGAATTCGTGATCGACGGCGCCAAGCGTATCTACATCGCCGACTGCGTCCGACTGCTCGATGACGGAACAGTGGAGGTGCTCGAGGCCAAGGGCCGGCTGCGACAACTGCTGTCGCCCGACTATGCCGAAAAGCTCGACGCCGTTCGCGACGCCTGCACGAAACTAGGCTGGCGGCTTCGCGTCCTGAGCCAGAAGCAGCTTTTCGAACCCCACCAAGTCTACGCAAACGTCGACCAGATCCAGTCTCGGCGGATGGTCCGGTTCGACCAGGTCGACGCCTATCGGGCCCTTGAGCACATCGAACAAGAAGGTGGCCAAACCACCCTGGGGCGTCTGGCCGGCGTCATCGGCGCGGGGCCGAGGGGACTGGCGATCTCACAAGCCATGATGGTCCGGCGACTGGTCAAGATCGACCTGTCTTCGAGACTGTCCGCCGAAAGCTGCGTGTCGCTGATTACGCATCGCCCTGGTGAGCGGGAGGCTTTCCGATGAGCATTTCGATCCGTTTCAACGCTGGCGAATGCTGGTCGTATCTCGGCAAGCGCCTGCGGTTCGAGCGTCATCTTGGCGACGATCTCCTGTATTTCCTGGATGAGGCGAGGCTGGGCCCGTTCCAGATCGAGGGCGATGACGGCGAACTGCATGCGCCCGATGTCCAGTGGGCGATCGAGGCCTTTGCCCAAGGCGACCTGAAACGACTGCGTGACCCCCAAGGGCCACCTGTCCGGCGAAGGGCGGCCCTACAAGAACTCGGTCCGGACGAAGCCGCGCAAATGGACCCAATGGCCAACCTCCGCGCCTTCGTGGTCCGCGGGCTCGATGCGCTGCCCGAAACGCCCAGAAGCGACAGATCCTATCGCCTCGCCTTGGCCAAGCTCTGGGCGGCGCACCCGGACCGGGTCGCGAAATTCTCTGGGCAGCCGTCACCACGCGCCGCGAGGCGCTGGATGGATGAGCGTGGCGTTCCAGGGGATCGAACGCTGTCGCAAATGGTGTCGATGTCAGGCCGCGTAAAACGACGGCCGCGTATCTGTCCAGAGGTGAAAGCGGAAGTTCACCAAGCCGCGCTTTGGTTCTGGTCGAGCCGCCGTTGGTCCATCACCGATGCATATGCTCGGCTCTCGGAAAGCCTGTCGCAGATCAACGCGCAGCGGAAGGGTAGCGCTGTGCTCCCTGAGCTTGAGCGACCATGCCGCGAAACCTTGCGCAAGGAAATCCGCAGGGCAGAGAGCTTCGAAACCGTCCGAGAAAAGTATGGCCTCAGGGCTGCGAACACAAAATTCAAGGCCTGCGGAAAGGGGTTAAGCGCTACTCGAATTCTACAAATTGGCGCCATGGATCATACGCAGTTGGACGGCGTGGCAGTGTTCGACGGCGTCGAGATGCTGCCGCTCGGACGCCCTTGGCTGACGGCAATCATTGACGTGTACAGCGGTTGCGTCGTCGGCATCGTGCTCACTTTCGAGCAGCCCTCAATCTACTCCGTCATGGAGTGCATCAAGCGCGCCAACCGGCCGAAGGTCCACCTTCCGCAATCGGCCGATCAGTTTCCCGATTTGCGGAGCATCTTCGGGCGCTTCGACGAGATCGTGGTCGATAACGGGCGTGAGTTCGCCGGTGTTGCGATGGAAGATGGGCTGATCGATGCGGGCATCTCTCTACGCCTCGCTCCGGTTGGCTCGCAGACCTACAAGGCTATCGTCGAGCGTCTGTTTGGTACGCTCAACTCGCTGCTCAATGAAAAACTCCCCGGCGGCGTCCTCAAACCCGAGGTGCTGCGCGAGTTTGGATACGACCCTGAAAAGGATGCGGTCCTCACGCTGAGCGAGCTTGAGGAGCTGCTCTGGGACGCGATCACCCTCTACCACATCACGCCACCGCGCGGGCAGAGCTCGCCCCCCGCCCAGCTCTGGAAGGAGAGCGCCAAAGCCGACGGCATCGACGTTATCGGCGACGATGCCGAGCTGGATAAGATACTGGGAGCGGTGAGGTACCCCTGCCGCATCACCAGATCCGGTGTTGAGCTATTCGGTCTGACCTTCCACGACGAAGCCAAGGTCTCCGCGTTGCTCGAAGACCTAATTGGCTACGAGCCGGTTAGATCCCGTCGCAAGGGCTCCGCAACCGCCCGGGTGAAGGTCAAATACAATCCGGCGTGCCTTTCGGAGATCCACGTCTGGAACCGACACACCAACCGTTATGTGACGCTGCCGTGCAAAGATGAGCGCTACGCTCAGGGCATATCGCTCTGGCATCATCGGCGCCTTCGGGAATGGGCTGCCCTGAAGGGAGAGGAATTCAGCAGCGAAGCTGATCGCCTGCTCGTTCGGGCGAAGATGATCCGTAAGCTGGAAGACTTGGCTCCGACGCTTAAGGGCAAAGAGCGCCGCGCCATGGCCCGGTTGCTGAACTCACCTAAAATCCAATCGCTGTCGGACGGCGGCGTTGCGCTTGCCTATGCCCCACCGCGGCACGATGGCCTGGCCCCGGTCATCGAGCATGACCTTCTCGCGCCCGTGCGAAGCGACGAGGGCCGCAAGCCGTCTCGTCCCGCTCGAACCAAGAAGCGAAAGCCGCCCAAGCCCAGAAGAGCCAAGGCTATCCAAGACCATGCGCACCTGAAGCCTCAAACAGGCGAGATCGCGGACTTCACGGTCGATCTGTCCACCTGGAAGGAGATCGACCTATGAATTCCTTGGAAATCGCCCGAAAGGTCGCCCTCTTTCAACAAATCTATATCGCCTATCCTCCGCACATCTCTCTCCATGAGTGGTGCGCTTACTTGGTGGAGCTAGGTCGCGCCACACGGGGGCGGCCGCAGAAGGGGATGCGCGCGCTTGGGCCTTCAGGTTCGGGCAAGACCGCAGCGATGCTGGCCTTCATCCATAAGTTCCTGGCCAAAACGCCTAGGACCGCGGATCGCGTGCCGATTGTGTTCGTCACGCTGGAAAGGGCGGCCACATCGAAGAGGCTGATGATTTCGATCTTGGAGTATTTCGGGGACTGCCATTCGTCGCGCGGAACTGAGCAGTCCCTCAAGATGCGGGTCAAGGCGTGCTTCGAGCGGTTCGGCACGGAGCTGCTGATTATCGATGAAATCCAGCATCTGAATTATCGTAACTCGGAGAGAAGCGATGTCACCGACAGCTTAAAAAGGCTGCTGGATGACGGAGTAGTACCGATCGTCTTTCTAGGCACCGAAGAAGCCAATGGTCTGTTCACGCGGAACGTCCAACTTGGCGGTCGGCTGATATCTCCCTGTGACTTCAAGCCGTTGGATTTGCAACTTTCGGCAGATCGGGCGCTCCTTGCCGGCTACGCGACACTCCTCAACCAGTCCATGGTCAAGAAAGGGGTCTTCCAAGAGCTTAGCTGTCTTGAGGACC
The DNA here is from genome assembly GCF_029543245.1 of Caulobacter endophyticus. Classification (GTDB taxonomy): domain Bacteria; phylum Pseudomonadota; class Alphaproteobacteria; order Caulobacterales; family Caulobacteraceae; genus Caulobacter; species Caulobacter endophyticus_A. The sequence goes on along the minus strand of NZ_JARQWV010000002.1, from coordinate 86,488 downwards.
CCTTCGTCCTGGCATGTCTTCATGCGGTCAGCGACGGGGTCATCGGGCGAGTATCGCGGCTTGTGGAGATCGCGCTCGAAATCGCCCTTCGACGGGCCGCCACCCGGATCGAGAAGTACGATCTCGCGCTCGCGGTTGATCGGTGGGCCATTCCCAATGGCATAACCGCAACAAACCCCTTTCTCCGCGATCCCGTGGACGTCCTGTCCCAGGAAGATGTCGCATGAGGGAGGTCGTCGAGCATGTCGTCGCCAGGGAAAATCGGCTGCTATTTGGCCTGACGCCCTTCGACAACGAGAGCTTCCACGGCTTTACCGCACGACTGGCGGCCTGGAACCACTTCGACAGCCGCAAGCAGTTCCTCCTGAGCATGGCCTTCCCCCACTTGTTGGGGGGAGGCCTACAAGCGGCTCTGGAGGATCGCGGGCCACTGGCTTGGCGTCTCCGGCTGGACGAAGAGCAGCTGGGCCGGTTGACCGGTCGACACGATCCGGAACTCGATCGATATCGAGAGCTTGTCAGCATGGTTGCTCGGCGGGTTTCGCCGGCGGCGTTACGCGCGGCGCCATATCACCGGGCGAGCTGGATGCTCCAGCTGCCCTTCTGCCCGGAAAGCTGGGAGGTTCTCATAGACCATTGCCCTGCCTGTCAGCGGCGATTGGGATGGGAGAAGGTGCTAGCGATAGAGCAGTGCGATCACTGTGGTTTCGACCTTCGGACCGCCGCAGCAACTTCGGTCCCAAAGAGGCAACGGGCCCCGCTGGCCTTGATGGCGGGGTTGGTCAATCGGGACCCTGCATTGCGGCTTTCCCCGCGCCTGACGCTCCCGCCTCATCTGGAGAACTGCTCGCCGCTCGAGGTCTTCGAGTTGGCGATGGTCTTCGCCAGAGCAATTGCCCTGATGCGAAGCCGGATGAAATTGAGGGTGTGCTCGCCAAGCAAGAAGACCGCCTACATGGCGGCTGGCATGGACATCATCTGTCGATACCCGGAGTCATTTTTCGACCTGATGGGCGCGGCAAACGAGGCGCTGCCGAAGTTTTTCCAAACTGTCCGGGCTTACGGCGGCAACTCGGTTGGGATCTATCAGCGGCTTTTTTCCGATTGGGAACCGTGTCCGCACGGGCCCACGCGGCTTCGCCAGAAACGAGAAGGCGGCGGACAGCTCACGCTTCGCCAGGCGGCACAGCAACTGCGGCTGGAGAACCGCGACCTGCGCAAGCTGATCGACGAGGGGCTTATCGGGGCGCCAAAAGGCCGTGGCGTCGTGCGCAAATGTCAGTGGCTCGATCCAAGGGAGGTGAGCAGCTGCGCGCGCCGGCTGGAGAGCCGAATGTCATTGCAGGAGTTTTCCCGCGCTTTCGGATTGCCCGTCCGCGGAGTTGCCCAGTCGGTCAGCCTGGGTGTCTTGCCTCGAAACCAGGATCCAATGGTGAAGGCGCTGCATCCCAACACCCAGCTTGATCGAAGCGCTGCGGAAGAAGTGCTCGGCCGGCTCCTAGCGATACGCCGCGTTCCGACTCCGGAAGTGCCGGTTTGGCCTATCGAGGACGTTTTCCATGGCATTGGCGGCCAAGAAAAGCCTTGGGGGACGATGCTACGAGCGGTGTTGGCTCGGCAAATCCCTCTCTATTGCGACGAAGAGATTTCGACTGGCCTCCACATCGGGAAGCTCCAGATTCCACAGGCGTTGGCCTGGGAGATCCTTGGGCGACGCCTCCCAGAGCTGTTGGAGGTCCCGGACCTTGCGTCAGAGGAGCTGTCCGAGTCGCCAATGACCAGGATCGAGGTGGAGAGCTATCTCAACTGCTTTCCTCGGGACTTGTCCTGGCTCCTGGCGGAAAAGCATCTCTCCAAAAGCCCGACACTCCAAGAGGTGGCCGTACTGGGGCAAAGCATAATCAGCTCGCGCGAGATCAGTTGGCGCTGGCGCGTCTCGCCAGCGTTACGCGAGGCGCTCGCGAAAGAACATGGCATCGGAAGAACCCTCGGGCCTTTCTGGTCGCGAGCGGCCGTTGAGGAACACTTCGCTTCGAAGTTTCCGTTCGGCCGGCCGATGTAGCGGGCTGCGGCCAACGACCAGGTACGAACTCGGTGGTTGGCCACACCTGCCAGACGCCCGCCTTTTCAGAATGCGGATGAGGAAGCTCCACGTCCTGTTTTGACGTGCCCGGGCCGCACAGTCGAAGATGATACTGAATGGGGTCATCTTTAGGTGGTCGAGGACCATCCAGGGACGGCGTTAGATGGTCCCGGCTTAATGGTGGAGTTTGGCCAACTGAGTTAGATCAACAACTTAGTCGGTTGTCCCTCTTGCGCACCGACAAGTGCTTGTGGCGCGCCGGTTGTGGGTGCGGTTCTAGCCGCGCGCGACCATGCGGCGGAAGATGTCGTCCAGGCGGGCGGCGGGAGCGGCGGTTTCGGGAACGGGCGCGGGGGCGACGGGCGCTGGGGGCGGCTCGCAATAGGCCTTGAGGAATCCGGCCTCGACGGTCACGGCGTCTTCGTTGGCGGCCGGGGGGCAGCCGAAGACATTGCGCAGGGCCAGGGCCATGGCCTCGCCCTCGCTGAGCACGGCCTGGGCTTCGACCACCGGGGCCGCATCGTCGAAGACCTGCTCGAACACCTGGTAGGGCAGGTTCGCCTGGTTGATCATCGAGAACAGTCGGTTGACGTCGCCAGCCATGGTTCGGCTCCACCGCTTCCAGCGGTACGGGGTTAAGGTCGTTTGCCGCCCCTCTCCCGCCCCGCCATGTCGGCGAGCAGGCCAAGGGCCGAAGAGTAGTACGTGCGATCCTGCGACGCTCCCCGCAGCGCCCGGATCGACGGGTCGTTCAAGGCCAGAGCGGCGATGGCGACACCGCCTCCTGATAACGGAAAGTCGGCTTCCCGCCCGTCGGACATATTGACCCATGCCGGTGGCGGCTTTTGGGCTTGAATCTTTCCGCGCCAATACCCGGCCGCCTCGCGAGCGAGCGAATCTTCGCCTCCCCAGGCCAGGTAAAGGGGCACGCGAATGGCCTCGAAACCGAATAATGGAGGTTTTTCAGGCGCTAAGGCCAAGCCTCCGTCATTGCGCACCAGAAGCCAGTCCGGCGGCAGGTTCTGAGCGCCGAACCGCCCTTCCCAGGCCAGTTTCACCCCATCGGCCACCAGGGTGCGCCAAGGCGCCGCAGGGCCGTCCTCGACGGCGAAGTCCTTCAGCGCCGGCAGCACGAAATAGGAGGGGTTGGTCACCACCCCCGCCGGGCTGCGGAAGCCTTCCAGGCCGGGCAGCAGCACGGTGCGGCCGCCGACCTCGACCACCAGCCGCTCGGCCACCGCCTCGCGCATGGCCCTGGAGGCGGCCAGGTATTCCTCGTTCTTCCAGCGCCGCCCGGCCCGCAGCAGGGCCCAGGCCGCCAGGACGTCTCCATCGGAGGCGTTGTTCTCGTCGGCGACGGCCGGCGTCGCCCGGGGATCGTAGCGCCAGGCCAGCAGTGGCGCGTTCTTGCGGACGAGATTGGCGCGGGTCCAGCCCCAGGCCTTGTCGAAGGCCTCGCGATCGCCGTGGCCCTCGGCCAGCAGCATGGTCCAGCCCTGGCTCTCGCTGTGGCTGACCCCGCCGTTCTCGGGATCGATGGTGCGGCCGTCGGGCTGCACATAGGTCGCCTTGAACTGCGCCCAGTCGTCCGGCGGCCGCGCGCAGGCGCCTGAGCCTCCAGCCGCCGCCACCAGCACCACCGCCGCCAGCCTAGACGCGGTGCTCGAACACCAGCGGAGAAGCCAGGGGATCGCGGCAGGTCGTGACCCCGCCCGGGCTTCCCTGCGCGGCCAGCCAGGCGCCGTAAGCGCCCGCCAGAAGCTCGGCCATGAGCGGCGGCCAGGCGCGCTTGTCGTCGTCTTCGAGAACATTCGGACAGGCCCCATGGGTGATGAGGATGTGGTCTTCGGCCACGGCGAGCTGCACCCAGCCCCAGTCCATGGCGTCGAGGATCTCGTTGAGCCGCACTTCCAGCTCGTCCAGCGTCTCGAGCTTGGGCAGGGCGTGGCGGCGGGCCATGCGCTCGCCGGTGGCGCACAGGAAGCGCTTGACCGCGCCCTTGTCGGCGACGGCCGCCAACTCTTCAGCCAGCGCGGCCAGGAACGGCGCCCACTGGCTGCTGACCCTGCGCCGACGCAGGTAGCCGAGGTCCTTGGACCGGGGATCGAACTCGCTGGCGCTCATCGGCCGCCTTCTCCGCCGAGGATCTGCTTCACGCCCACGCTGACCGCGGTCTCGTTGTAGACGCCGAAGGTGTTGAAATTGACCGCGCCGCCGATGCTGGCGCCGGGCCGGAACTGGTAGTCGGCCGACAGCCCGCCCGAGATCCCGAAGCCGCTGGCGCTCTGGGCCAGGTAGCGCGGGAAGACGTCGGCGTCGGCCTGGGCCAGGGTGGTCAGTTCGCCCTGCAGGGCCGCGTCCATCGGGAAATAGGCCGCGCCCGCCTGGTTGTAGGTCTGGTAGCCGGGAGCGATCGCGCCCTTGAACTTCCAGGCCCCCTGTCTGGCCGCCACGCTGATCGGCGCGGTCAGGCTGGTGAAGGTCTTGGGGCTGAAATAGCCGCCATGGCCCAGGCTGAAGAAGTTCTGGTTGTTGTCGAAACCCTGCTGGTTGAGGTTGAAGCCGACCTGCACCTCGGTCTCGCCGCGGCGATACGGCCGGATATAGCCGCCCAGATTGACCTGGTAGCCGTCGTTGTCGGCCACGTGCTCGCCGTCGTAGTGACTGTAGCTGGCGTCGCCATAGAGGCCCGAATAGCCGTCGTCGTACGACAGGCTGACCCCGCCCCCGGTGCGCATGACGCGGCCCCAGCGCTGGCCGGTGACCGGGTCGCGGGCGCCGGCATAGGCCACCACGCTGTCGGTGACGGGGCGCCGCTCGATCCAGGCCTTGCCCTGGCCATTGGCGCCCAGGCGCGGCGAGAAGGTTGCGCCGCCGGCCACGTCGACGTCGCCGAAGCCGATCGGGGTCGTGCCGATGTCGGCCTTCAGCGGCCCGGCTTCCAGGGCGAGATTCACCGACGCGCCCGAAGCGCTCTGCGGCGAGGCGGCGCGATAGACCGGCGCGAACTCGCCGACGATGGCGCGGGCGTTGACGATCTGGTTGCCGCCGTAGCGCTGCTCGGCCGAGCCCGAGGGCGTGCCGCCGTCGATGCTGACCGGCGAGATCGTGGCGGTGAACCGCGCCTCGCCCAGGTTGGCGGATGCCGAAGCGGTGGCCGACAGCTCGTGCAGCCGCCCCAGGCCCGCCTCGCCCGAGCGGGTGCGGATCTGGGCCGAGCCGGAGACCTGGGCGGCGGTGCGGGCGGTGATCTCGGCGATCTGGCGGTCAATGTCGCCGACCACCGGGTCGCGCTCGGCCGGGGCCACGAACGGATTGCCCGGCGCGGGCGCCACGCTTGTGGTCGGACGCGGCGAGGCCGCCTCGCCCGCGCGACCGTTGCGGCCGGTGAACGGGAAGGCCAAGCCTGCGAAATTGCGCTCGCCATTGGCGGCGTAGGAAGGGCTCGCATAGGAGGGGGCGGACGCCGGCGCGGCCGGGGTCAGCACACCCGCCAGCTGATCGCCGCCCGAGGCGACGTCGACGCCCAGCAGCGGCGCGGCGGCGGCCGAACCCATCAGGTCGTAGCGGCTGGCCGCCACCGGCAGCACCGGCGAGGTGCGGGCCGGAACGCCGCCGCTGGTGAACGGGTTGGGTCCCAGCCCCCCGCCCGGCGTCGCGTTGGAGCCGCCCGGCGCCAGCACCGCGTCGAGGCCCGAGCCGAAGGTCGGCCGCCGTTCGCGCAGCAGCTTGGCGGTGCGCAAAGCCTCCAGAGCGCCGCGCTCGTTGCCGGCCTGCCGCTCGACCCGGGCCGAAGCCAGATAGAGGTCGGCGTCGCGCGGCGAGGCGGCGATGGCCTGGGCCAGGGTGCGGCGGGCGCCGGCCAGGTCACCCTTGCCGGCCGAGGCGTCGGCCAGGCCGATCAGGGCCTCCTTGTCGCCCGGCTTGGCGCGCAGCAGCACGCCATAGGCCTGGGCGGCCTCGCCGTACATCCGGCCGTCCAGATAGACGCGGCCCAGCGGGGCCAGGAGGCGGGTGTTCTTGGGGGCCACCGCGAAGGCGGCCGACAGCACGTCGAAGGCGCTGGCCAGGTCGCCGGCGGCGCGCAGACGGTCGGCCCGCTCGGCGCCCAGGGTGGCGGTCAGGTCGGCGACGGCGCGGCTCGCCTCCGGCGAGCTTCCGGCCCGGGTGGCGGCCTGGCGGATGATGGCAGCGGCCTCGGCGTCGCGGCCGGCCTTGGCCAGCACCGCGACCATGCCGTCATAGCTGGCCGGGCTTTCGGTGACGCCCTCGACCAGGGTGCGCTGGGCGATGGACAGCGCCGTCTGGCGGTCGCCCAGGTCATAGAGGGCCGAGGCCAGGCGCCCTTGCGCGTCGACCGACAGGCCGGGACGGGCGGCCAGGCCGCGAAGCGTGGCCACGCCCCCGCCCTCGCGGGCCTGATCGATGGCCGCGTCGATCTCCAGCCGGCCGCGCAAGGACGTCATCTCGGGCGTCATCCGCCCGACCGGCGCGCGGTTCAGCAGGGCCAGGGCCTCGGTGGGCCGCCCCTGCTGGTCGGCGAAGACGGCGGCGGCGTGGATCTGTTCGGGGGCGCTGCCCGCCGAGACCTGGGACATCAGCCCCTCGGCCGCCTGGGCCTCGCCCTGCCCGGCCAGGAAGCGGGCGAAGTCGAGCCGCACCCAGGGATCGCTCGGCGCCGAGGCCAGGGCGCTCTCGAAGGCGGCGTTGGCGCCCGACAGGTCGCCATTGGCCCACAGCTGGTTGGCGCGCTCGTGGTCGATGCGGCCGCGCAGCAGGTTCTGGCCGCTGGCGTCGGGCGCCAGGGCCGGCGAAGCGGCGGCGACCGTCTCGGCCTCGGCCGTGCGGCCCTGGTCGAGCAGCACTTGGACAAGGCCCTGCTGGGCCTCGGCCTGGGTCGGGGCGGCGGCCAGGATCTGGCGATAGACGCTCTCGGCCTCGGCGGCCTTGCCCTGGCGACGCAGCGACTCGGCCAGCAGGTTCGAGGCCAGCAGGCGGTCGGGATAGGTCTGGGCGGTCAGCGGCCGCAGGGTCTGTTCGGCCTTGGCCGCCTGGCCTTGGTCGAGCGCCGCCTGGGCGGTCTGCAAGCCGGAATAGAAGCGGGCGCTGGTCAGGGCCTCCTTCCAGCGGCCGGCGCTGGCGGGGCTGGCGCGGCCGGCCCGGGTCAGCAGATCGGCGGCCTCGGTGAACTGCTGGGCCTGCAGGCGCACGAGGCCCAGGCCGCCCAGGGCGTCGGCGTCGCCGGCGCGGCGCGACAGGGCCGCCTGGAAGCGGCGCTCGGCCTCGGCGGCGTCGCCGGCCTGCAGGGCCTGGAAGCCCTTGGCGCGATCGCCGGCCGACGGATCGACGGGGGCCGCGGCGCTGGCCTTGGGCGCGACCTTGGCGGCCGCCAGCTTGCGCGAGATCTCCGCGTCGTTGGGACGGGCGGCCAGGTAGTCGCCGAACAGGTCGGCGTTGCGCGGGCTGTCGTCCATCCAGGTCAGGGCCTGGCGCCAGGCGCTGGCGGCCTTGCCCGAGACAGCCCCGCCGCCGCCCGCCAGGCGGGCCAGCAGCGCCACGCCCTCGCGGCGGCTGCCCTCGCGATAGGTCAGGGCCTGGCCCAGGGCCAGCTGCACGTTCTGGTCGCCGGGCTTGCGGGCGGCCAGGGCGCGCAGGCCGGTCTGGGCCTGGGCGACGCCGCCGGGGGCGCCGGCCAGGGTCTGGTAGTATTCCAGCGCCAGGGCGTCGGGCGGATTGGCGCCGCCGAAGGCCTGGCGATAGGCGGCCGCGGCCGCGGCGCTGTCGCCCTTCTGCGCCAGGGACCGGGCGCGGGCCAGGTCGCCGCCCCCGGCCGCCGCCGGGGCGCCGGCGCCCGGACGCTGCGGGGCGTCCAGGGCCGCCAGGCCGCGCTTGGCGGCGGCGTTGCCGGGATCGGCGGCCAGGGCGCGCTTGTAGGCGTCCGCGGCCAGGTCCTTGCGGCCCTTCTGGCTCCAGAAGTCCCCCTGGCGCACCAGGGCCGACACCGCAGCGCTTCCGGTCTGGGCCTCGGCGACGCTCGCCGTCCCGCCCGCCATCAGGATGGCGGCCAGGGCGGCCTCTACGGACATGCGACGCAGGGTCTTCACTTGTGGCTGCCCCCTTCGAGGCGACGGCGCGCGACGGACTTCAGCGCGAAGATGATCGGGAACGACAGCACCAGGCCGACGCCGAAGATGGAGACGGCCAGCAGCAGCGGACGCTGGCTCAGCCACCACATCATGTAGACCCACCAGGGCAGGTCGCCGGTGTGGAACTGCTTGCCCACCTGGAAGCTTGCGAAGCCCTCCTCGGTGACCACCGCCAGGTCGCCCTGCACGCGGGCGTTCTGGGCCGGATCGTCCAGGCGGGCGATCACGGCGGGCAGACGGGCCGGATCGCTGGCCAGCACGGCCACCACCGCCCGGTCGCCGTCATAGGGCGAGCGGAAGCTGACCAGGCCCTCGAAGCCGTCGCCGGCCACCAGCAGGTCGTCGGCGTGCTCCCGCGCGGCCGAGGCCTCGCCGTTGGCCATCAGGAACACCCGCTCGGCCAGGGCCGCGGTCTTCAGGCGCAGGCGGTCGGCGTCGAAAGCCACCGGCGCGCCGGCGAACAGGCCGGTCAGGCGACGGGCCGTCTCGGGCCGGCCAATCAGCAGCACGTCGCGGCCCTTCAGCGAGTCGGCGTCGGCCGAGCGCGAGATCGCCACCCGCGTCACCGGCGCGCCGGTGACGTCGCCGAAGCGCCCCATCAGGTTCAGGAACGCCTCGATGTCGGCCGCGGCCGGGTTGGCGTCCAGCACCACGGTGGTCTTGTCGAGGTCGGCGTTGCGGGTGAACGGGAAGCCGGCGCTGGCGAAGAAGGCCAGGTTCGGCAGGGCCGCGAAGTGGCGGCCGCCGCTCAGGTCGATGGTGCTGTCGGGATCGATGCCGCTGTGGACGTTGGTCGGCAGTTGGCCCTGGCAGGCGCCGGTCTTGTTGCTCTTGATGTCGAAATAGAACTGCAGCTGGCTGGCGCCGAACAGCAGGTACGGCGGCAAATCGAGGCTGTGCTCGTTGCGGGCGAAGCGGTTGAACAGGCCGCGCACCTCGGCGGTCCGGTCCTGGGCGCTGAGCCGATACGAGCGCAGGTACTGGCCGTTCAGCGACACGTCCAGGCGCGACTGTTCGCGATCGAACCAGGGCCCCTTGGGATAGCGATAGCGCACGCGCATCGGCGCGCCCTGCACCGGCCACAGGAAGAGATCGGGGGCCACGCGGAACGGCACGGTGACCGGGGCCGGCGACAGGCCCGGCGCCTGCAACAGCTGGGCGTCGACCAGCTCGCCCATCCGCACGGGGCGGTCCATGCGCAGCCAGCGCGGCGCGTCATAGGGCGCGCGCGGGGCGATCAGGGCGGTGTCGACCTGGGCCATGGCGCCGCTGAGACCGCCTTGGGAAATGCTCAGCGCCAGGGCGGCGCGGCGGATCTCGGAGGTGTCACGGCCGATCACCAGCAGAAGGCGGCGTTCGGGGGCCTGCGGATTGGCGACCACCGCCAGGGTGGGGCCATTGACCTGCGGCAGGACGAGGCCTCCGATCGTCTGGCCCGACTGGCCGAACACCACGCCCTCGCCCGCCGGCAGGGCGCCGATCAGGGTCGGGAAAGCAAAGCCGCGATAGCTGGCCCGCATGCCGAAATAGGAGGCCGCCGCCCCCGCCCCGCGCAGCACGGCGTCGGACGGCGTCTCGGCGAACACGAAGGGCAGGACCAGCTTGCCGCCGCCCTTGTCGAAGAACGGCCCGGGCAGTTGCGACAGGTCGGGCTGGCCCGGCAGGCGCGTGATCGTCAGTTCCAGGCGCGAGCGCTGGTTGGAAACGTTCATCCACAGCGACGAGTGCTGAGGGTCCTCGCAGGCGCGGGTGTAGTGACCGATGAAGCGGAGATTGAGATTGTTGTCGCGCAGGAAAAGGGCCGGATCGATCGGGATCGACCACTCGGTTCCGGCCGCGCGGTCGGGGGTCAGCATCACCGTGCCGGCCGGCTCGCCGTTGAGCGTGACGGCCAGTTGCGACAGGTCGCCCAGCAGCGACGGCGAATAGGCGCCGTTGACCACCAAACGCGCGCCCGTGACCACCTCGTCGCGGCGCAGGGTGAAGTCCACCCCGGCCTCGCCCTGCACGCCGCGCAGGCGCAGCGGCTGGCCGAAACCCAGGTCCTTGAGGGTCAGCACGCGGGTCGATCCCGTCGGCGCGGGCGCGGCGGCCTCGGCCGGCGGCGCGACCTGGGCCCTGGCCTGGCCGGTCCAGCCCAGGGCGCCGGCCAGCAGCGCGCCGGCCAGGATCACCGCCGTCCCGCCGTCGGGACCGCCGGCGCGCGAGCGCGGCGTCAGGGCCGCCGGCTTGGCCGCCCGCCACCAGAACAGGATGCTGGCGCTGGCCCGCACCAGGCCGGCCAGGGCGGCCAGCGGCCGCACCGGCGCCCAGTGGGCGTTGGGCTGCCAGGCGTCGGCGCGCCCGACGACGTTGCGCACCAGGTCGCGGCGTTCGGCGAAACCGAGCGGCAGGAACTGCACTCTCAAGACCCCCTTGTCGAACATGACGGCGCGGGCCTTGAACTGGCGGGCGCGCTCGTCCTGCAGGAATTCAACCGTGTCGATGTGGCGCTCGTTCCCCCAGAAGCCGTCGGGAACGATCGCCGAGAGCCCGCCCATCGAGACCTCGCGGGTCTCGACGTCCAGCACCTCGCCGTTGGTCAGGCGCAGGCGGGCGGGCAGGAAGGCTTCGATGCGGACGTGCTGGCGCACCTGGCGGGTCTCGCGGCCGACCGCGATGGCGGTCAGCAGCACCAGCAGGCTGAACAGCGTCCAGAAGGTGTTGAGCACCAGGGTGCCGACCAGCACGAAGTCGGGCTCGGCGGTCAGCAGCTTCCACACGCCCCAGCACAGGCCCGCGATCAGCAGGCCGGCGACCACCACGTGCGGCCACATCAGCGACCAGTCGAAATAGCCCTTCTCCAGCCGCCCGCCCTTGTCGGTGACGTTGAACTTGCCGCGCTTGGGCGCGAACAGGGTGACGATGGTCGGAGCCACCAGGTGGAAGGCCAGCAGGGTCTCGTAGATCTCGCCCCAGAACGCCATGCGCTCCTCGCCCTGCATGCGGTTGTTGGTGACGATCGAGTGCACCAGATGCGGCAGGGCGTAGGCCAGGATCACCGGGGCCGAGGCGCTGATGATGTTGAAGCCCAGCAGCAGGAAGGCCAGGGGCGAGGTCAGGAACACGATGCGCGGCAGCGGGAATTGGAAGTGCAGCATCGCGTTCAGGTAACAGAGCCGCTGCGCGGCGGTCAGGCCCTTGCCCATCAGCGGATTGTCGACGCGGAAGATCTGGGTCATGCCGCGCGCCCAGCGGATGCGCTGGCCGATGTGCAGGGCCAGGCGTTCGGTCGCCAGGCCCGCCGACAGGCGGATTTCCAGGAAGGCGGTGTTCCAGCCCTTGCGCTGCAGCTTCAGCGCGGTGTGGGCGTCCTCGGTGACGGTCTCGTGGGCGAAACCGTGGGTCTCCTCCAGGGCCGAGCGGCGGATCACCGCGCAGGAGCCGCAGAAGAAGGCCGCGTTCCACAGGTCGTTGCCCGGCTGGACGACGCCGTAGAACAGGTCGCCCTCGCCCGGGATGTCCTTCACCGTCTGGATGTTCCGCTGCACCGGATCGGGCGAGTAGAAGTGGTGTGGCGTCTGCAACAGGGCCAGGCGCTGGTCTTCCTGGAACCAGCCCAGCGTCATCTGCAGGAAGGCGCGCGTGGGGATGTGGTCGCAGTCGAAGATGCAGACCAGCTCCGCGTCGGTCTGCTCCAGGGCGTGGTTCAGGTTGCCGGCCTTGGCCCCGAAGTTGTCGGGACGGGTCATGTAGATCGCCCCGGCTTTCTCGGCGAATTCCTTGAACTCGGGCCGGCGGCCGTCGTCCAGCAGGTACACCTTGAAGCGGTCGCGCGGGTAGTCCATCCCCAGCGCGGCCAGCACCGTGTCCTGCACGATCTCCAGGCTCTCGTTGTAGGTCGGGATATAGACGTCGACCCGCGGCCAGGTGTGGGGCGCGCCCTCCAGCGGCCGCACCGGGCGTTGCAGCGGCCAGGCGGTTTGCAGGTAGCCCAGCAGCAGGATCAGCCAGGCGTAGATCTCGGCCAGGTACAGGCCCGTGCCGAAGAACGCCTCGGCGGCGTTGCGGAAATGCAGGGTCTCGGTGGTGCGCCACCACAGATAGCGGGTGCTGACGATCACCGAGACGATGCACAGGGCGATGGTCAGGTGCTTGGACTGCGACAGCCGGTTGGCGACGATCACGCCGACGATGGTCGCGCCGGCGAACAGGGCCTGATCCTTGAAGCTCAGCGGGACGACGATCGCCACGACGGCGACGGCCAGGAAGGCGGCGACCAGCAGCACCACCCCGACGCGCAGCATCGTTCGTTCCAGCAGCGACTTGGCCGAAACCCCGCCCGTCATGCCAGCACTCGCGAGTCTTGGTCGTCGAACAACGGCCATGGCTGCGCTGCTGTCATAGCCGTTGAACCTTCCACTCTTACAGTCAAGCTTTCCAATGAGCGCGGACGGCCGATGCTATCTGTTACGCGTATGGACCTACAAGCGAGGCCGTATGGCTGATTGAGCAGCAGTTCCAGAGGGTGTCGCCGCGACCAAAGGCCGCATTACTTCCCGAAACGGGAAAACGATGGCTTCGACAACCCGGCTACAAAGATGAACGTCGAAAGATACTTGAGGGCAACTCTATCCGCGAGTTCAAACCCAGAGGCACGTCCGAAGGTGGAATTCACCGCGCAGGCGGGGTTCGGGGAACGGTTTTCGGCGTCCGGCCATCGAGCCAATTCCGGTATCGGTCGATAGCGCCTTTGGCTTAGACCCCGGCGGAGCGGCTCTCTACCGTCAGCCTCAAGAAACGGCCTCCCGGCGTTCGGGAACAGGCCGTCGCTCGGAGAGGACTTCATGAGCCAGATGTCGCCGACGGACGTGGCCCGCCAGCTCGGCGGCGGCCTGCTGTCGTTCCCCGTCACCCATTTCGACGCCCAGCACCAGTTCCTGGAAGCGCCCTATCGCCAGCACTGCGCCTGGATGCTGGATCACGAGCTGGCCGGCCTGTTCGCCGCCGGCGGCACGGGCGAGTTCTTCTCGCTGCGTCCGGAGGAAGTGGGCAAGGTGGTGCGCGCGGCGGTCACTGAGACGGCCGGCAAGATCCCGGTCATCGCCGGCTGCGGCTACGGCACGGCCATCGCCACCGACCTGGCGCGCGACGCCGAGGCCGCCGGCGCCGACGGCCTCTTGCTGCTGCCGCCCTATCTGACCAACGCCACACAGGAAGGCTTGGCCGCCCACATCGAGTCGGTCTGCAAGGCCACCAGCCTGGGCGTCATCGTCTACAACCGCGACAACGCCATCATCAACGAGGACACCCTCGAGAAGCTGTGCGACCGCAACCCCAACCTCGTCGGCTTCAAGGACGGGGTCGGCGACCTGGAGCTGATGATGCGGGTCTATGCCCGCATGGGCGACCGCCTGACCTATATCGGCGGGCTGCCGACGGCCGAGACCTTCGCCCTGCCCTATCTGGAAATGGGCGTGACGACCTATTCGTCGGCGATCTTCAACTTCCTGCCGGAATGGGCGCTTGGCTTCTACAAGGCCGTGCGCGCCCGCGACCGCGAGACGGTGATGACCGGCCTGCGCGACTTCGTGCTGCCCTACATCGCCCTGCGCAACAAGGGCAAGGGCTACGCCGTCTCGATCGTGAAGGCGGGCATGAAGGCCGTCGGCCGCGACGCCGGCCCCGTGCGCCAGCCGCTGACCGACCTCACCGAAGCCGAGTTCGCGCAACTTCAGGGCCTGATCGCCCGCGTCCAGGGCTGAGGATGACGGGGTCGATGCGCCCGGCGTATCGACCCCCGCCGCGCCCGCGATGAACGCGCTCTCGCCCCTGCCCGGAAAGAAGGCCCTGGCGATAGGGCCGAACGAACGTCTAGCCTCGCGACTCCAGGGTGTTGTCGACGGGCGCTTTCCGATGTTCGAACTCAGCCAGCTTCGCTGCTTCGTCGCCACCGCCGAAGAGCTGCATTTCGGCCGCGCGGCCCAACGGCTGAACATGACCCAGCCGCCGCTGAGCCGGCAGGTGCAGCTTCTGGAGCGCATCCTCGGCGTCACCCTGCTCGACCGCACCAGCCGTTCGGTGCGCCTCACGCCCGCCGGCCGCGCCTTCCTGCTGGAGGCCCGCCGCATCCTGCGCCTGGCCGAAAGCGCGGCCCTGGCCACCCGCCGCATCGCCAGCGGCGACGCCGGCCAGATCGCCATCGGCTTCACCGCCGTCTCCGGCTACAGTTTCCTGCCGCGCCTGGTGATCCTCTCCAACGCCCGCCTGCCCAACGCCGACCTGACGCTGCGCGAGATGGTCACCCGCGAGCAGGTCGAGGCCCTGCTGACCGGCCGGATCGACATCGGCCTGGTGCGCCCGCCGATGGACCGCGCCGAGTTCGCCACCGCCCGCGTGCTGAGCGAGCCCCTGGTGGCCGCCCTGCCCAACGGCGACCCGCGCCTGGTCAAGGCCAGCCTGACCCTGGCCGACTTCGACGCCGGCCCGCTGATCATGTATTCGCCCGAGGGCGCGGGCTATTTCTACAACATGCTGACCACCCTGTTCGACGCCCACGGCGTGGCCCCGAACTATGTGCAGCACGTCACCCAGATCCACTCGATGCTGGCCCTCGTGCACGCGGGCCTGGGGGCGGCGATCGTGCCGGAGTCGGCCATGAGCCTGCACTTCGACGACGTGCAGTTCCGCCCAGTCGAGACCACGCCCGACCGGCCGGTCGAGCTCTACATGGCCTGGCGCAAGGACAACGAGAGCCCGATCCTGCAGACCTTCATCGACCTTTGCCTGGCCGAGGCCTCGCCGGCGGATCCGGACGGGCGCTGACGCGCCGCTCCTCCCGTCGGCCGCGCTCGGCCCAACGATAAAAGACGGGAGAAGACCATGACCCTCGATCGCCGCGCCGTGCTGGCCGGAGCCGCAGCCCTGGCCATGCCCCTGAAGGTCAACGCCGCCGGTCGCGCCGCGCCGGTGGCGACCACCACGGCGGGCCGGGTTCGCGGCGCCGAGGTCGATGGGATCAAGGTGTTCAAGGGCGTGCGCTACGGCGCCGACACCTCGTCGCGTCGCTTCCAGCCGTCGGAAGCCGCCCAGCCCTGGAAGGGGATCGCCGACGCCCTCGCCTACGGCCCGGCCTCGCCACAGCTGAAGACCGACGAGCAGACCAGCGAAGACTGCCTCTTCCTCAACGTCTGGACCCCTGGCCTGGCGGACGGGCGCAAACGGCCGGTGATGTTCTACGTGCATGGCGGCGCCCATGCGAACGGGTCGGGCTCCAGCCCGCTCTATGACGGGACATGGCTGGCCAAGACCTACGACGTGGTGGTGGTGACGGTGAACCACCGCCTCAACGCCTTCGGCTACAGCTATCTGGCGCGGCTGGGCGGGCCCGAGCTGGCCGACAGCGGCAATGTCGGCAACCTGGATCTGATCCTCGCCCTGCAATGGGTGCGCGACAACATCGGCGCCTTCGGCGGCGATGCGGGCAACGTCATGACCTTCGGCCAGTCGGGCGGCGGGGCCAAGTGCGTGACCCTGATGGCCATGCCGCGCGCGGCGGGCCTCTACCACAAGGTCGCGACCATGAGCGGCCAGCACGTCACGGCCATGGGGCCGATCCACGCCACGATCCGCGCCCGCGCCTTCATGGACAAGCTGGGCCTGAAGCCCGGCGAGACCGACAAGCTCAAGACCCTGCCCGCCGCCCAGCTGGTCGAGGCGCTGAAGATGCGCGACCCGCTGGAGCGCAAGGGCGGCATCGTCTTCTGGTCTGTCGTGGACCATGGGGTGCTGCCGCGCCACCCGTTCTATCCCGACGCCCCGCGCGAAAGCGGGCATATCCCGATGATCATCGGCAACACTCACGACGAGACCAAGGCCTTCCTGGGCGGCGATCCCAAGAACTTCGCCCTGACCTGGGACGAGCTGCCGGGCAGGCTGGAGAACGAGCTGGTGCTCGACATGTCGCCTCAATACCTGGTCGGCCGCTATCGGGCGCTCTATCCGCAGGCCAGTCCGTCGGACCTCTTCTTCGCCATCACCACCGCCGGGCGCTCGTGGCCGGGCCACCTGATCCAGGCCGAGCAGCGCGCCCGCATCGGCGCCCCGGCCTGGATGTACCAGCTGGACTTCGGCGCCCAGACGGATCCCCGGATGGGCGCCTACCACAGCTACGACATCGCCCTGGTGTTCGGCACGCTGGCCGCCAAGGGCGCGCTGACCGGCACCGGCCCGGCGGCGATCAAGGTCCGCGACCAGATGAGCGCGGCCTTCGCGGCCTTCGCCCGCACCGGCGATCCCAACTGCGCGGCGATCCCGGCCTGGGAGCCATACACCCTGCCCCGCCGGCCGACCCTGGTGGTCAACGAGACCTCGGCGATGGTCGATGATCCGCGCAAGGAAGAGCGCGAGATCTTCGCGGTCGCGCCGTTCATGAAGGAGGGGACGTAGGCGCTGACTAGATCCTCCCCCTGAAGGGGGAGGTGTCGGCGAAGCCGACGGAGGGGGAAGTGGATGCTGACCTTCCACCGCCTCGAAAGCTGAAAACGTCCCCCCTCCGGCCCTCCGGGCCACCTCCCCTAGAAGGGGGAGGATCCTGAGCGCGGGAGGTGTCCCGAAGCCTCTACCGCCCCACCACCACCGCCGCCGAAAACGCCGAGGTCGCCCCCGCCGCCGTGGTCGTCGTCGCGGTGATCGCCGAGCCAGCGGCCACGCCGTCGACCTGGCCCTCGAACACGGCCCGCCCCTGGCCGTCGGCGACCGCCTGCAGCGTGCCCAGATAGCGCTCGCCCTCGGTTCCGCCCTTGGGGCTGGCGAACAGTTCGACGAACACCACGCCATTGGCCGGCGCGCTCGCCTCGCCCTTCACGGCCATCTTGCCGCCCACCGCCCGAGCCGAGCTCACCTTCGGCGGCAGCAGCCCGAACTGCGGCGTCGCATGGCACTTCTCCGGCGTGTTCGGCGCCGTACAGACCTGGGCCGCGCCGGCCTTGTCGAACACCACGCCCATGCCGCGCGAGCCGACGAAGCTGGCGTGCTCCAGGCCCGGCGGGCCGATGACGATGCCGCCGCGCGCCATGGCCGGATCGCATGAGCCACCTGCCGAGCACAGCCTGATCGGCTTGCCGTTGCCGGCGATCGCGTTGCGGCTGATGCGGTTGGCGGCGACCTTGGCCTCGGGCCGCACGGCGATGCCGATCCCGTTGCCGCGGATTTCGTTGCCGACGATCATGTTGTCGGCCCCGCTGACGCTGATCCCGAAGGCGTTGCCGGTGAAGACGTTGGCGCCGATGTAGTTGCGCGCGCCCCAGTTCAGCTGCAGCCCGTCGGAATAGTTGGAAAAGCGGTTGCCCACGACGGTGTTGTCGTTGCCCCACAGGATCTCGATGCCCTGCGAAGGCTCCAGGTTGTCGGTCCCCCCGTCGAAGCTGTTGTCGGCGATCAGGTTGAAGGCCGCGCCGCGCGTCAGTTCCAGGCCGTCGCCGTTCTCGACGAAGGCGTTGCGCAGCACCTTGTTGTCGAGCGTGGTGTGCGAGGTCGAGCCGCCCTTGCCGTCGTCGCCGCTGAGCATCACGCCCGCGCCGCCGATGTTCCGCACGATGCGATTGTCGGCGATCACCGCGTTGGAGGTGCGTAAGACCAGCACGCCGATGCAGAAGCCCCGGATCTCCAGCCCGCGCAGGCTGACGCCCTTGGTGTCGACCAGAGCGAAACCGGGATTGCTGGCGGTGCGGACATTGGTGCCGTACTGGCCCTGGACCATGCCGGGGCAGGACTTCAGGTCGCGCGGCAGGTAGCCCGAGCCGTCTACCACGTTGTGGCCGCCAGTGCGGGCGAAGGCCTGGCCCTCGATGCTGACCGGGCCCTTGATCGGCGGCAGGGCCGATTTCAGCACGATGGCCGGGGCGGCGATCTCGATGCGATAGCGGCCAGGCTCGGCGTTGCTGGTCTCGATCGCCCAGCGCAGCGAGCCCTTGGCGCCGTCGTCGGCGTCGCGGTCCACCAGCAAGAGCTCGGTCGCCGCCGCTCCCTGGGCCGGCCCGCCGGCGGCCACGGCCGCGATGGGCTTGGGGTCCTGAGCCAGGGCCGGCGAGGCCAGCAAGGCCGCGACGATCGCGGCGGACGCTACACGAACCATCGGTCCCTCCATTCAAAGTCCAAAACACGCGTCATCCCGGAAAGCCCGCAGGGCTTATCCGGGACCCAGGGGGACTGGGCGCGGCGGCCGGATCGACCGCCCTTCCAGTTGCCGACCCAGTGCGGCGGCCCAGGGTCCCGGATCGGCCTTCGGCCGTCCGGGATGACGAACAATGGGGGGCTCTACCCCACCCTGTCCCAGGGAAAGCTCAGCGTCGGCTGGTTGGCGTGGCGCTTCATCTTCAGGGTCAGGCGCGCGCCGGCGCCCGGCGCCAGCCGCAGGGTGAAGGCCGAGGCGTCGAGCGCCTGAACCGCCCCATCCCCGATCGCCGCGCTCTGGATCTGGTGCTCGCCATAGGCGCCGCCCTGGATCGTCACCGTGCGCGACGAGACCGGGCTGAGATTGACCAGGCTGACCACCGTCTCGTCGTCGGTCAGGCGTTCGACCAGGGCCGCCACGTCCTGCGGAACGCCGGCCCGGCGGCGCTCGGGATCGAAGTAGCGCAGGCGCGCATAGTGCAGCGCGCCGCCCTGCGAGGGCGAAGACTTCGACCACGGCGGCCGGGCGATATGGATGCCGCCCTCCATCAGCTGGATCAGGGCCGTGACGCTGGCCGGATTGATATCGAGCGCGGCGTCGGCCAGGCGGGTGTCGGGGGTCGAGCTATCCTCGCGCTGGGCCTGGGCGCGGGCCTGCACCCGCTCCAGGTCGCCGCGCAGAGCCTTGGCGGGATAGGAGGGATCCTTGCCGTCCAGCCAGTCGAGCCAGGGATGGCCCGCCGCACGGGCGCGGTCGGAGCCCTTCATCGACAGGTACCAGATCTCCAGCCCGTTCGGCTGGTACTCGCCGGGCGCGTAGGAATACCAGCCCTTCGCCCCATACATGCGCGGGGTCGAGACCTTGCCGCCCTCGACCTTCTTCTGGGCGTTGATCGCGTCGTTCTGGCGGCGCCAGACGTCGAGATACTTGTCGTCGCCGGTCAGCAGGTAGGCGTTCATGAAGCCGACCACGGCGCGCGGCACGCGGTTGCGATCCTCGCGCTGGCCGGTGTGCGGCGCCACCGGCGAGAAGCCCCAGCCGTAGGTTCCGCTCCACCAGCGATCCTTGGGGACCTTGCCGTCCAGCCCGACCTTGCTGGGGATCACGTCGCCGTTGGCCCGCGCCCGCTCGATCCAGCCGTCCACGTACTTCAGGATCCAGTCGCGGTACCTGGCCTCGTGGTCCAGCATGTAGGCGTTCATCACCAGGCTGGTGGCCTGTAAATTCAGCGGGCTGTCGCCGACCACGTCGCCGTACTCGTCATAGTGGCGCAGGGTCTCCTCGTACGACCGCTCGCCGTGCTCCATGTAGAAGTGGGTCACGTCGAAGGGGTCGCCGGCCCAGTCGAGCGGCGTGGCCTTGCGCAGCATCGGACCCCGGCTGCCGGTGATCATGCTGCGGATGATGTTGAGCTTGGGATCGTAGTTCGGCGTGGTCGGATCCTCGCCGGTATAGAAGCCCGAGAACCGTTTCGCCCGCTCGCGGAAGCGCGGATCGTTCGGCGCCGACAGGCCCAGCAGGTTGAACACCGACAGCCCTTCGGAAAGGTGCTGCCAGTCGCTCATCACCGGGAACTCGCGGAAGTACATGCCCTCGCGGGCGAACGGCACGTCCTTGGTCCTGGCCGCCGTGTACTGGCGGACATTGCCCTCGAAGGCCTTCTGGGCCAGCTCGAGCACGCGGTCGCCGGCGCCCAGGGCGTGCAGGGTGGGCCAGTCGTTGACGTTCTCGATGGCGTCGTCGGGGCCGTCGTTGGCGCCCCAGCGCTCGAAGGCCAGCAGGTAGCCGCGGTCGTCGAAATAGCGGGCGAAGAAGGCCTCGCAGGCCGCCTCGTTGGCCTTCAGCAGTTCGCGCTGCAACAGGGCCCATTCGGGCGCGGCCATCGGCGTGGTCACGGTCAGGGCGGCGGGCGCGGCGCCGGCCGTCCGGCCGACCCCTGCGAGAACCAGGGCCGAGGCGCCGGCCAGGACATGGCGTCGAGAGAGCATCAGGCCGCCTTCAGTTGCAGGCGCTGGATCTTCCCGACGATCAGGAAGTAGGCCAGCACGGCGATCAGGCAGTGGGCGCCGACGAAGATCAACGCCCCGTCGAACGAGCCGGTGGCCTGGACGATGTAGCCGATGACGATCGGGGTCACGATGCCGGCCGTGTTGCCGAAGGTGTTGAAGACGCCGCCGGTGACCCCGGCCATCTCCTTGGGCGAGGTGTCCGACACCACCGCCCAGCCCAGCGACGCCACGCCCTTGCCGAAGAAGGCCGCGGCCATGATCACGATGACCAGCCACTCCTGTTCGACGTAGTTGCAGATGACGATGCAGGTGGCCAGGATCATGCCCAGCAGCAGCGGCGTCTTGCGGGCGATGTCCAGATTGTCGGTCTTCTTCAGCAGATGGTCGGAGATCATCCCGCCCAGCAGGCCGCCGGCGAAGCCGCACAGGGCCGGCAGGGCCGCCGTGAACCCGGCCTGCAGGATCGACAGCCCCCGCGCCTTCACCAGATAGATCGGGAACCAGGTGACGAAGAAGTAGGTCAGCACGTTGATGCAGTACTGGCCGATATACACGCCCAGCAGCATGCGGCTGGTCAGCACCTGCTTGACGTTGGCCCAGGTGAAGGCGGCGCCCGCATTGGCGGCCTTGTCCTCCATCCGCACCAGCCCGCCGCCGGCCTCGATGTAGTCGAACTCGGCCTTGTTGATCTTCGGGTGCTCGACCGGGCTGTGGATCAGCCTGACGAAGAAGAAGGCCGCGACGATGCCGACCGCGCCCATGACGAAGAACACCGAACGCCAGCCGAAGTCGTGGGCCAGCCAGCCCATCAGAGGCGCGAAGGCGACCAGCGAGAAGTACTGGGCCGAGTTGAAGATCGCCGAGGCCGTGCCCCGCTCCGAACCCGGGAACCAGGCCGCCACGATGCGGGCGTTGGCCGGGAACGACGGCGCCTCGGCCAGGCCCACCAGGAAGCGCATGAAGAACAGGGCGACGGCGGCGGCGAGCCCGGTGAACACGCCCGAGAAGCCCTGCAGCAAGGTGAAGCTGGACCACAGAACCAGGGCCGCGGTGTAGATCTTCTTGGAGCCGAAACGGTCAAGCAGCGCTCCGCCGGGGATCTGGCCCAGCACATAGGCCCAGGCGAAGGCCGACATGATGTAGCCCATGGCCACGGGATCGAGGCCCAGCTCCTTGGACGCCGACTGGCCGGCGATCGAGAAGGTGGCGCGGTCGGCGTAGTTGATCGTCGTGATGATGAAGAGCGTCGCGATGATCAGCCAGCGCACGCGGGTACGCCTGGTGGTGTCGGTCATGGACGCTCTCCCTTGTCGCCGCTCTGTCGTCGGCGCTTTGGGAGGACGCTAAGGGGCGTCGGGGCCCAGGTCTAAGTCAAATCGCCTATGGACCGATCCACGGGCGACATGGATCAAACCGGCTCGCGCATCGAAACCCAAGGCTGTCAAAGGATAGCCCGCGCGCGAGGCGGCAGGCGCCGCAGCGGAAACCTGTGGATCGGTGCACATCGCGCATAGGTCCATACCCGATTGGGATTGGCCCTCTGATCGAACCCGTTCCTATGGTTCAGGCAACGAAGAAGCAGGCTCAGCCGGCTTCCAAAAGCGGCCCGCGCAGACGGGCATCGGGAGGGACAGATGACGTCCAACAGGAATCTCCGCCTGCGCGCCGTGCTCGGCGCCAGCGCTTCGGCCTTCACCATTCTCGCCGCCGGCGTCGCCATGGCCCAGGAGGCTCCGGCGCCGGCGGCCGAACCCGCATCCGACGAGGTCGAGGCCATCGTCGTCACCGGCTTCCGCGCCAGCCTGCAAAGCGCCATCAACCTCAAGCGCAACGAAAGCGGCGTGGTCGACGCCATCAAGGCCGAGGACATCGCCCAGTTTCCCGACCTGAACCTGGCGGAGTCGCTGCAACGCATCCCCGGCGTGTCGATCTCGCGCATCAACGGCGAAGGCCGCCAGATCACCGTTCGCGGCCTGGGCTCGGAATACACCCGCGTCCGCATCAACGGCATGGAGGCGATCTCCACCACCGGCGGCACCGCCAACAGCGGCGGCACCAACCGCGGCCGCGGCTTCGACTTCAACGTCTTCGCCTCGGATCTCTTCAACAGCATCGCCGTGCGCAAGACCGCCTCGGCCGACGTCGAGGAAGGCTCGCTGGGCGCCACGGTCGACCTGACCACCGCCAAGGCCTTCGACAGCGGCAAGCCCCAGCTCGTGCTGTCGGCCGGCGCCAGCTACAACGACCTGTCGGAAAAGACGACGCCGCGCGTCTCGGTGCTGGCCAGCAACGTGTTCTTCGACGGCAAGGTCGGCGCCCTGCTGTCGGTGGCCTACGAAGAGCGCCACCTGAAGGAGGAAGGCGCCAACATCACCCGCTGGGCCACCGGCGCCAGCAACGGCGGTTTCAACAGCGCCTCGACCGTGCCGGGCTACACCATCGCCCAGATCAACAGCAGCAGCCTCTTCGCCCCGCGCATCCCCGGCTATGTCAGCTACGACATCGAGTCCAAGCGCCTCGGCGTCGCCGGCTCGCTGCAATACAAGCCCACCTCCGACACCCAGATCACGCTGGACGCGCTCTACGCCTACCTGGCCGGCACGCGGAAGGAAGCCCAACTGCAGGCCATCGGCCTGTCGCGCGCCAACACCGGCAAGCCGCAGACCATCATCCGCGACGGCGTCGTCGAGAACGGCAACCTGGTCGCCGCCCGGATGGACAATGTCGATCTGCGCACCCAGGCGGCCTATGACGAGCTGAACACCGAGTTCAAGCAGTTCACCCTGTCGGGCACGCACGACTTCAGCGCCAATGTGCGGGTCGGCATGCTGGCCGGCTATTCGGACTCGACCTTCACCCAGCCGGTCTCGACCATCGTCACCTTCGACCGGGCCAACAGCGCCAACTACCAGTACGACTTCCGCAAGGGCCGCGCGCCGCAGATCCTGCTGGGCTTCGACCCGACCGATCCGGCCAACTGGGCCTCGACCAACGGCACCTCGGAAGTGCGCATCCGCCCGCAGTTCGTCGAGAACCAGTTCTCGACCGCCAAGGTCTATGGCGAGTGGGACCTGAACGACAACCTGCGCCTCAAGGGCGGGTTCGACTGGCGCAAGTTCGAGTATGACAGCTACGGCCAGTACCGGACCAGCGAGACCGTGGTCCAGACCCTGACCCCGGCCCAGCTGGCCTCGGTGTCAAAGGTGTTCACGGGCTTCGGCAGCGGCATGGACCTGCCGGAGGGCAACTTCACCTCCTGGCTGATCCCCGACATCGACAAGTACGCCGCCCTGCTGGGCATCTACAGCAACAGCGGCATCTACGCCCTGACCGACACCAACAACTCCAGCGCCCGCGGCCAGTACGGCGCGGTCGAGGAGCAGGACTATGGCGCCTATGTGCAGGCCGAGTTCAAGTTCGACGCCTTCGGCCTGCCGTTCCGCGGCGACGCCGGGGTGCGCCGGGTGCACACCGAGCAGGAATCGGCCGGCTACGCCGCCGTGGCCGGCGCCATCCAGCGCGTGGAGGTCAAGCGCGACTACGACCTGACCCTGCCCTCGTTCAATCTGGCCGCCGACCTTTCCGACACCGTCGTGGCCCGGGTCAGCGCCGCCCAGACCATCGCCCGTCCGGGCATCGGCTCGCTGTCGCCCGGCGGCGACGTGGCCGTGCAGGGCGCCAACCGCAGCTACAGCTCGGGCAACCCGTACCTGACCCCGACGAAGTCCGACAATCTGGACTTCTCGCTGGAATGGTACCGCGAGAAGGGCGCGATGATCGCGCTGGGCGTCTTCTACAAGCGCATCGACACCTTCGTGGCCACCCTGCGCCGCGAGGCCGTCTACAACACCCTGGGCCTGCCGGACTCTCTGCTGACCGGCACCGGCGCGACCAACGACCAGGTGTTCCAGGTCACCCAGCCGGTCAACAGCGACGGCGGCGACCTGAAGGGCTTCGAGATCAACGTCCAGCAGCCCTTCACCTTCCTGCCGGGCTTCTGGAGCAACTTCGGCGTGGTGGCCAACTACACCTACGTCGACTCCCAGATCGAGTACCTGACCTCGACGACGCCGGGCGCGCCGACGGTGAACGCCACCCTGGTGGGCCTGTCGAAGAACGCCGCCAACCTGACGCTCTACTACGAGACCCCCAAGTGGAGCGTGCGCGGCTCGCTGGCCTATCGCGACGGCTACCTGACCCAGGTGCCCGGCAGCGACGGCAACACCGTCCAGGGCACCAACGAGACCCTGAACATCGACATGCAGGCCAGCTGGAACATTCGCGACAACCTGAAACTCTCCGTCGAGGGCGTGAACCTGACCGACGAGTTCAACGACCAGTACGTCGGCGATAGCAACCGGCTGAACGTCTACACCCACAGCGGCCGCCAGTTCCTGGTCGGCCTCCGCTACAACTTCTAGGCGCGATCCTACCTCCCCCCGGCGCCTAGGCAGCCCGCGTCGCTCTCCTTCCAGGGCGGCGCGGGTTTTCTTTTGGGGGGAAGAGGGGTGAGGAGCCGATCCGCCCCCTCCTCCGCACTCCCCCGCGAAGGCGGGGATCCAAGCGGCCTCTCGGTGTGGAGGCGCGGCCGAGCTCGAGCCTGCGGACTCGGCTTGGGTCCCCGCCTTCGCGGGGATGGGCGGTGTTTATCCGGAAAGCCCCTGCCCCTCACCTCGGCATGGTCGTCGCCTGGCGGCGCACGATCCGGCAGCGGGTCTGGCCGAACTTGGTGGCGCAGAAGCCGGTCTCGTCCGAGCCCTGGCGGATCACCGCCCAGCGGTCGCGATCGCACTGATGCCAGACCTCGCGGAAACGGCCCTTGTCGTCATAAGGAAACACCGGCGTGTCCCCATCGGTGTAGAATTGCGTCATGCCGGTGAAGCCGCCGAAGCTGGTCTTGCCGTTGACCACGCCGCAGACCCGGCCGGTGCGCATCATCCACACGCCCCCGAACTCCAGCTCGCGCGACTGCTTGAGGCGGGCGACCAGGACGGGATGCACCACGGCCCAGCGCCGGGCGGCCTCACGTTGGGCGGGCTCCAGCGCCGCGCCTTTCGCCGGCGGCAACGCCCCCATCGCCCGCTCGAACCGGATGAAGTCGAAGATCCCGTAGGCCAGGGCCGCCAGCATCGAGCCGACCATGACAAGACCGAGGATGCGCCAGGCGACAGCGACGCCGCGCTTGCGGCCGACATGGGCGTCGGGAACGGGCAGGACGAACGACACGGTGATCTCCCCCTCTGATCGAAAGAAAGATTACATGTGTAGTTTTTAAATTCAACCGTCCCGCCGCACGGCGCCGACCACAATCGGGCGGATCTCAACAACCCCGCCCAGTCCCCCGGGTCCCGGATAGGCCCTGCGGGCTTTCCGGGATGACGGACCTTGGGAGGCAGAAAGCCCCCTTACCGCGCCCTCGTGTCGACGTTGCGGTGCAGCGGCGGCGGGGTGACCCCGTCGACGAACAGGCGGGCGGTGCCGCCGGGCACCCGGAAGGCCGGCACGTCCAGGCCGCGCGGCGCCAGGGTCCAGACCGCCAGCACGGTCATGACCGTCAGGGCGGCGATGGTGACGGTCAGCCCCTCGGCGGCGACCGGGCCGGGCCCGGCCAGCACCCGCACGCGGGCGACCAGCGGATGGCGGCCGAAGGCGCAGGCCAGGGGCGAGGCCGCCGTGCAGGCGTGGGCCTTCATCAGGGTTTCGGCGTAGCGCTTGCGGGCTTTGGGGATCAGGGCCACGACGTCGGCGTCGCAGGCGATTTCCTGGTCCAGGCGGGCGATCGCCGCGCCCAGATGGACGAAGGGGTTCAGCCAGCCCAGCACCTGCAGGGCGGTGATGATCAGGTTGCCGCGCGGATCGCCGCGCCGCATGTGGGCGCGCTCGTGGGCCAGAACCAGTTCGCGCTCGCCCGCGTCGAAGCGCTGGGCGAAGTCGTGCGGGATGACCAGGCGCGGGCAGAACACGCCCATGACCGCCGGTCCTTCCAGCCCGGCGCGGGCGCGACGGCGGAAGGCCCGCTCGCCAAGGGCGATGAAGCCGGCCAGGCCGACGACCCCGACGATCCACACCGCCAGCATGGCCACGGCCAGCAGGCGCTCGGGCGGCTGGGCGGCGCTGCCCGCCTTCAGGGCCTCCGACAGGCTCGGAAACACGCTGACCAGGGCCGCGATCGGCGCCAGGCGCCACAGCTTGTAGGCCGCCTCGGCGCCGACCAGCCGGCGAACCGGAACGCGCAGCGCCAGGACGACCAGCACCCCCGCGGCGGCGGCCAACTGGGCCCTCAGCAGGGTGACGGCCAGCAGCTCAACCAGCATCATCCAGCTCCGCGATCAGTTGCTTCAGTTGCTTGACCTCGTCGGGCGACAGCGAGCGGTGCTTGGCGAAATGGGCGACCAGCGGCGTCAGGCGGCCTTCGAACAGGCGGTCCAGCAGGCCCTGGCTCTCGGTCTGCAGATATTCGGCGCGGCTGACGATCGGCACGTAGCGGACGCGGCCGTCGATACGGCGCGACTCGATGGCCTTGCGCTTGAGCAGGCGGTTGATCAGCGTCTTGACCGTGGCCTCGCCCCACCCTTGCGGGCCGGCGACGGCCTCCAGGATCTCCTCGACGGTCAGGGGGCTCTGGCTCCAGAGCGCTTCCATGACGTGGCTTTCGGCGTGGGTGATGCTCATGGCTGTCCGCTGGCTCTACTGAGCTGAATGATTACGCCCGTAAATGAAGCCGTCAAGCGGTGCTTGGCGGACGCCGCTGGTCGTTTAAGAGTGCGCGCCATGACTCTTCTGCTCGCCCCTCGCCTCGCGCCCTGCGGTCCGATCGTCGATCCCAAGGCCGCCGAACGCGCCCACGAGATGATCGCCAAGCGGGCGGGCGAGCGGATGAACACCGTCGACGCCGCCTGGCCGGCCCTGGCCCCCGTGTTCGCCGCCAGCTCCTACCTGGCGGGCCTCGCCCGTCGCGACGGCGTGCGCCTGCCGGGCATCCTGGACAGCGAGCCGGAGGCGCGCCTCGCCCAGATCCTGGCGGCCGCCTTGGACGTCGCCGCCGAGCCCGACTTCGAGACCGCCCGCAAGACGCTCCGTGAACTGAAGGCCGACCTGCATCTGCTGACCGCCCTGTGCGACCTGGGCGGCGTCTGGGATCTCGACGCGGTCACCGGCGCCCTGACCCGCTTCGCCGACGCCAGCCTGCACGCGGCCCTGGCCCAGGCCGCGCGGGTGGAAGTGGCGCGCGGCGCCCTCACCCATGTCGGAGACGGCGAGGACGGCCCCATCCCGGGCCTGTTCTGCATCGCCATGGGCAAGCACGGCGCCTTTGAGCTGAACTATTCCAGCGACATCGACTTCTCGATCTTCTACGCGCCCGAGGTGCTTCCCGTCAGCGAGGGGACCGAGCCGCAGGGCGTGGCCGTGCGCCTGACCCAGCACCTGGGCCGGATGCTGGCCGAGCGCACCGGCGACGGCTACGTCTTCCGCATCGACCTGCGCCTGCGCCCCGACCCCAGCTCGACCCCGCCGGCCATGCCGATCGACGCGGCCTTGGACTACTACGAGAGCGTCGGCCAGAACTGGGAGCGGGCCGCCCACATCAAGGCCCGCATCGCGGCCGGCGACATCGCGCGCGGCGAGGCGTTCCTGGCCGAGCTGCAGCCCTTCATCTGGCGGCGCAATCTCGACTTCGCCGCCATCGCCGACATCCATTCGATCAAGCGCCAGATCCACGCCTACAAGGTGGACGAGCGGCTGGAGGCCAAGGGCGCCGACCTGAAGCTGGGTCGCGGCGGCATCCGCGAGATCGAGTTCTTCGTCCAGACCCAGCAGCTGATCCTGGGCGGCCGCCATCCGGACCTGCGCAGCCCCCGCACGCTCGATGCGCTTTCCGCCCTACGCGACGCCGGCCACGTGACGCCGGAAGACTGCGCCTACCTGACCGCCGCTTATCACGACCTGCGGGCCCTGGAACACCGGGCCCAGATGATCGCCGACGACCAGACCCACAAGCTGCCGGAGTCCGACACCGACCGGAAAAAGGTCGCCGCCCTGTGGAACCAGGGCAACCTGCGCAGCTTCGACGCCGCCGTCGGCAAGATGCTCAAGGGCGTCAACCAGCGCTACGGCGCCCTGTTCAAGGGCGAGGAGGAGCTGTCGTCGCGGTTCGGCAGCCTGGTGTTCACCGGCGTCGAGGACGACCCCGAGACCCTGGCCACCCTCAAGCGCATGGGCTTTTCGAACCCCGAGCGGGTGGCCGCCACCATTCGCGGCTGGCACCACGGCCACATCGCCGCCACCCGCACCGAACGCGGCCGCGAGCTCTTCACCCGCCTGGCCCCGCGCCTGCTGGACGCGGCCAATGCGACGGGGGCGCCGGACGCGGCCTTCAACCGCTTCGCCGACTTCTTCGCCTCGCTGAGTTCGGGCGTGCAGATCCAGTCGCTGTTCCTGGCCCAGCCGCGCCTGTTCGAGCTGGTGGTGCAGGTCATGGCCTTCGCCCCGCGCCTGGCCGCCACCCTGGCCCGCCGGCCGACGGCGCTGGACGCCCTGCTGGATCCGGCCTTCTTCGGTCCGATGGAAATGCCCGCCGAGGTCCCCTGGGATCCCAGCGAGTTCGAGCCGTCGATGGACGCCGCGCGGCGCCTGTTCCGCGACCAGGCCTTCCGCATCGGGGTGCGGGTGATGAGCGGCACGGCCGACGCCCGCGACGTGGGCCGGGCCTTCGCCGACCTCGGCGACCTGATCGTCGGCGGCCTGGCGCCGGCCGCCCTGGCCGAGGTCGAGCGGCTGGGCGGCGCCTTCCCGGGCCAGGTGGCCGTGGTCGCCCTGGGCAAGGCCGGCTCGCGCGAGATGACCGCCAAGTCCGACCTCGACCTGATGACGCTGTATGCGGCCGACGAGCCGGCGGGCCAGGGGGACGTCGTTTCGGAGATCAAGGGCTGGAGCGCCGACGTCTTCTACGCCCGCTTCACCCAGCGCCTTGCCTCGGCCCTGTCGGCGCCGACGGCCGAGGGCACGCTCTACGAGGTCGATCTCAAGCTGCGCCCCTCGGGCAGCAAGGGGCCGGTGGCCGTCAGCTTCACCGCCTTCGAGGACTATTACGAGCGCGAGTGCGAGACCTGGGAGCTCCTGGCCCTGACCCGCGCCCGGGTGATCTGGGCCAGCTCGCCGGGCTTCAAGGCGCGCGCGGAAGGCGCCATCGAGGCCGCCCTGCGACGCCCGCGTGACGTGGCCAAGACCGCTGCCGACGTGCTGGAGATGCGCGACCTGATGGAGCGCGAGCGGCCCGGAAAGGGCCCCTGGGACCTGAAGCTGGACCCCGGCGGCCTCGTCGACATCGAGTTCATCGCCCAGTACCTGCAACTGGCCCACGGCCCCAATGGCGGCCCTCTGGCCCAGAACACCGGCGAGGCCCTGTCGGCCCTGATCGAGGCCGGGCTCGCCGACAAGGCGGCCCTGACCGCCGCCCTGTCGGCCTGGCGGCTGGAACAGGACCTGTCGCAGCTGATCAAGGTGGCGCTGGAGAACGGCGACGACCCGGAAAGCGAACCCAAGGCCTTCCGCGCCCTGCTGGCCCGCGCCGGCCACGTCACCCAGTTCCGCTCGCTGAAAGCCAAGCTGGTCAAGGCCAAGGCCGAGGCGCGCAAGGCGTTCGAAGATGTGGTGAGGTAGGGCGACAAGATCCTCCCCCTCTGGGGGAGGTGGCCCGAAGGGCCGGAGGGGGGCCGTTATCAGCTTTCGAGGCGGTGGAAGGTCAGCATCCACTTCCCCCTCCGTCGGCTTCGCCGCCACCTCCCCCTTCAGGGGGAGGATCTCGCACCCGCGACGGAAACGCCCTCCTGCCCCGTTGAAGCTCCAGAAGGACGGGCCATCCCCTCACCCGGAGCATTCGATGAAGACGTTCACCACCCTGGTCGCCGCGACCGCGATCGCCGCCTGCGCCGTCCCGGCCCTGGCCCAGAGCAAGCCGGCAGGCGACAGCCAGACCGCCTTCGCGAGCCAGCGCGCGGCCCAGATGCTGGCCAAGCTGGACGCCAACAAGGACGGCAAGCTGTCCAAGTCCGAGTTCGAGGCCATGCGCCAGAAGAAGGCGGATGGGGCGAAAGCCGGCCGCGGCGAACGCCTGTGGGGCCGCCTCGACGCCGACAAGGACGGCTTCCTGTCGCGCGCCGAACTGGAGGCCATGGCCGGCAAGCGCTTCAAGCGGATGGACGCCGACGGCGACGGCGTGCTCACCTCGGCCGAACGACAGGCCGCGGCCGGCAAGGCCAAGGCTGCGATGTGACGGCCGGCATGGGCTTGGCGTGACGAGGTGAGGCTTGGCGAGCGAGGGGGAAGACCCCGACCTGGCGTTGCTGGAAGGCGTGGGACGGGGCGATCAGGCCGCCGTGCGACGGCTGCTGGACGCTCGCCTGCCGCGCATCCTGGCCTTGGCGCGACGGCTGCTGGCCGATCCGGACGAGGCCCAGGACGTCGCCCAGGAAACCTTCCTGCGGGCCTGGAAGCAGGCGCCTTCGTGGCGTCCGGGCCAGGCCCGCTTCGACACCTGGCTGCACCGCGTGGCGCTGAACCTGTGCCGCGACCGGCTGCGTCGACGGCGGGAGACGAGCATGGCGCAGCCGCCGGAAGTGGCCGACCTGGCGCCCACCGGCGAGGGCGCGCTGCTGGGCGTCCAGATCGGCGGCCGCATCGAGGCGGCCCTGGCCACCCTGCCCGAGCGCCAGCGCGAGGCGATCGTGCTGTGCCACCACCAGGGCCTGGGCAACAAGGAGGCCGCCGCCCTGCTGGACGTCTCGGTCGAGACGCTGGAAAGCCTGCTGGGCCGTGGACGGCGCGCCCTGCGCGCGGCCCTGGCCGACCTGATGGAGGCGGTTCGATGAGCTTCAAGGAGGGCGCGCGACCATGACCCCCGACCGCTTCGCCGAACTGGCGGCCGCCCACGGCGGCGACATCGGCCGCTGGCCGCAGTGCCTGCGCGAGGCCGCCCGCGCGGCCCTGGCCGCCGATCCGCACCGCCTGGGCGCGGTGCTGGCCGCCGAGGCGGACCTCGACCGCCTGCTCGACCTGGCCCCGGCTCAAGGCGCCGACGCCGCCCTGCTGGGCCGGCTGCTGGAGGCCGCGCCCAAGCCGCGGCGTTCCGCGAGCGCCTGGTGGGCGGGTCTGGCCGCGGGCCTGGGCCTGGCCGTCGCCACCGTGGCCGGCGTCGCCGTCGGCGTCGCCTCGGGCGCGGGCGAGCGGCTGGACCGCCGGGCCGACGCCATACTGGCCGCCGCCTACGACCAGCCCGAGCCCGACACGGCGGCCGAGGCGCTTGAGGAGGCGACCGACCTATGAGCGCCAACCGCACCCTGATCATCGCCTTGGTCGCGTCCGGCGCGCTGAACCTCTTCCTGGTCGGCGGCATCGCCGGCGCGGCCTGGATGCGCCAGGAGGCCCGCCGCGAGGCCCCGATCGCCGCCGCCCAGGCCCAGCGTCCGCCGCTGTGGACCGCCGGCCGCGACCTGCCGCCCGAGCACCGCCGGGCCCTGCGCCGCAGCCTGCGCGAAGCCGCGCTGGAGAACCGCGCCGACGCCCAGGCCGCCCGCGCCGAACGTCGCGCCGTGGTCGAGGCCATGGCCGAGGGCCGCTTCGACCGGGCCGAGGCCGAGCGCCGCATGGCCGCCGCCCGGGCCCTGGAGAGCGGCGTACGCGCCAAGGTCGACGGCCGTCTGGTCGCCTTCGCCGAGAGCCTGCCGCCCGAGGAGCGCAAGGTGCTCGCCGAGGGCCTGCGGCGGGTCTACGCCCCGCGCCAGAAGCCTCGCGACGACCGTCCCGAGCGGCCGCGCAGAAAAAACGACGGCCAGCCATAACCAAACCGCATCCGGCTCCGTATCTTCGACACTGAAACCGGAGACACGCCCGTGCTGATCCGCCACCGCCCCGACCTGACCGACAACGACGTCACCGACCGGGGGCTCTATCTGCGCCGGCGCGAGTTCATCACCGGCGTCACGGGCCTGGGGCTGGCGGGACTGGGCGGAGCCGCGAGCGCCGCGCCGCTGGCCTTCTCCAAGGGCTTCTCGACCACCGAGAAGCCGACGCCGAAGGACGACATCACCAGCTACAACAACTTCTACGAATTCGGCGTCGACAAGGGAGATCCCGCCGAAAACGCCGGGCGCTTGAAGACTCGTCCCTGGACCGTTCGCGTCGACGGCGCCTGCGAGGCGCCCAAGACCTTCGACATCGACGCCCTGATCAAGGGCAACAAGCTTGAGGAGCGCATCTACCGCCTGCGCTGCGTCGAGGGCTGGTCGATGGTGATCCCCTGGGTGGGCTTCCCGCTGAAGGACCTGATCGCGGCGGTCAAACCCACGTCGAAGGCCAAGTTCGTCGCCTTCGAGACCCTGATGCGCCCCTCGGAAATGACCGGCCAGAAATGGGACGTGCTGCAGTGGCCCTATCGCGAGGGCCTGCGCATCGACGAGGCCGTGCACCCGCTGACCCTGATCGCCGTGGGCCTCTACGGCGAGACCCTGCCCAACCAGAACGGCGCGCCGCTGCGTCTGGTCGTGCCGTGGAAGTACGGCTTCAAGAGCATCAAGTCGATCACCCGGATCAGCCTTGTCGACCGCCAGCCGCCGACGGCCTGGAACCTGTCGGCGCCGCGCGAATACGGCTTCTATTCCAACGTCAATCCGGCCGTGGACCACCCCCGCTGGTCGCAGGCCACCGAGCGCCGCATCGGCGAGTTCCGGCGGCGCGACACCCTGGCCTTCAACGGATACGGCGAGTGGGTGGCGGATCTGTACCGCGGCATGGACCTGAAGAAGTTCTACTGATGAAGGACGCTGAAAAAGCCCCCTTCCCCCTTGATGGGGGAAGGGCTCGAAAGAAACGCCCCTCGAAAACCCGCGACAACCTGGTCTACGCCGCCGTCTGGCTGGCCTGCGCCGCGCCGCTGGTCTGGCTGGCCTTCCGCGCCTTCACCGGCGATCTCGGCGTCAATCCGATCGAGACCCTGGTGCGGCAGCTGGGCGTCTGGGGCCTGCGGCTGCTGCTGGTCGGCCTCGCGATCACCCCCGCCGCGGCGATCCTGAGGAAGCCGCGTCTGGTGCGTTTCCAGCGGACCATCGGCCTGTTCGCCTTCGCCTATGTGTCGCTGCACCTCCTCAGCTACATCGGCGTCGACCTCTATTTCGACTTCGGCCAGCTGTGGAAGGACATTCTCAAGCGGCCGTTCATCACCCTCGGCATGGCCGCGTTCGTGATGCTGGTTCCGCTGGCGGTGACCTCGACCAACGGCTGGGTGATCCGCATGGGCCGGGCGGCCTGGAGCCGGCTGCACTGGCTGATCTACGTCATCGTGCCGTTGGGCGTGGCCCACTACTACCTGCTGGTGAAGGCCGATCATCGGCCGCCGCTGGTCTATGCGGGCATCCTGGCGGTGCTGCTGGGCTGGCGGGTCTGGCGGCGGTTCGCGACGCGCTAGCTCCCTTCCCCCTTGATGGGGGAAGGGTCGGGGATGGGGGTGATCGCTGAGCTGGCAGCCGTGCGTGGCCTTTTATGCCGTGGCCACCCCCACCCAACCCTCCCCCATCGAGGGGGAGGGCTTCTTCAAAGTCTTACTTCCCCGCCCCCTTCGCATAGGCCTGGGCCTGGCCCAGCAGGCGCAGCACGTTGCCGCTCCAGATCGCCTCGATGTCGGCGTCGCTGTAGCCGGCGGCCTTCAGGCGGGCGGTGATCTTGGGCAGGTCGGCCACGTCTTCCAGGCCTTCGACGCCGCCGCCGCCGTCCCAGTCGGCGCCCACGCAGACGGCCTTGGCGCCGCCGATCTTCAGCACGTGGTTCATGCTGTCCATGAAGGTGTCGAAGTTGGCGCGGACCGGCGGGAACTTCTTGTCCAGCTCGGCGCGCTTCCTGGCGTAGGCGACGAAGTCGGCCTGGGTGGCGTCATCGCCCGGCCCCCGGCCCAGGGCCTCCAGGGCGGCCTTGCGCTCGGGGCTGGGCGTCGAGGCGCGCAGATAGACCGAGTTGATGCAGATCGCCCCGCCGCTTTCGGCGATCTTGCGGATATGGGCGTCATCGAGATTGCGCGGATGGTCGAAGACGGCCCGAGCGCCCGAGTGCGAGGCGATGACCGGCACCTTCGACAGGGCCACGGCTTGGTCGACCACATCGTCCGAGGCGTGGCTGACGTCGATCAGTATGCCCAGGCGGTTGGCCTCGGCCAGCCAGCGCAAACCGAGCGGCGAGAAACCGTTCCAGATCTTGCCCTTGGGGTCGGTCGAGCTGTCGGCGAACTGGTTGTTGCGGAAGTGAACGGGCCCCGCCATCCGCACGCCCGCGCCGTAGAAGGTCTGAAGCAAGGTGAGGTCCTCACCCATCGGCCAGCTGTTCTCGATGCTCTGGAAGGCGAACTTCTTGCCCGCCTTGTTGATGCGGATCGCGTCTTCCGGCGTGTAGGCCAGCTCGAACTTGTCGCTGTGGGCCGAGACCATCTCGCGGATTTCGGTGGCGCGGGTCAGGGCGAAGTCGCGGGCCCAGCGATAGCCCTCGGCGGTCAGCTCGCCCTGGCCGGTGTAGATCACGAAGAACCCGCCATCGAGACCGCCGTCGTTCATGCGCGGCAAATCAACCTGGCTGAAGTCCTGCGGCACGCTGTGGCGGTCGACCATGCTCCAGCCGGGCCGGGCGAAGTGCTCGGGCGTGTCGAGGTGGGTGTCCAGCGTCAGGATGCGCTCGTGCAGCGCCCGATCAGCCTTGGAAACAGGGGCTTCGGCGGCGTGGGCGGCGGCGCCCAAGAGGGCGACCGAGCCGAGGAGGACTGACAGCAGGCGACGCATGGAACACTCCGGAACAGCTGATCCAGCCAAGCTCCGCAATGCCGAACCCGGCGTCAAGGACATTAGATTTTCTTCGCGGGATCGGCCTTGCCTGCTAGGGCGGCGGGCAGTCGGTGCGGACCGGCATGCCGTCCTTGTAGGCGAAGTATTCGATGCAGGTAGCCTGGCAGACCACCGCCTCGCGCTTGCCGATGTCGGCCGCGTCGACGACCTCGCCGAAACTGGTCCAGCCGTCGCTGTTCCAGTCCATCTCAGACCAGCCGTAGCCGTGCTCCAGCACGCCCAGAACCACGCCCCCGAAGAAGACGGCCGGCGGCGCCAACAGCACGCCGACGATGACGAGCAGGACCCGCAGCACGTCAGATCAGCCCCAGCGCCTTGAAGCTGGCCACCCCGTCGCGGCCGACCACCAGATGGTCGTGGACGGCGATGCTCAGCGCCTTGCCGGCCGAGATGATCTGTTTGGTCATCTCGATGTCCGGCCGCGAGGGCGTGGGATCGCCGCTCGGGTGGTTATGGAGAAGGATCAGGTTGGAGCTGGAAAGCTCCAGCGCCCGGCGCATCACCTCGCGCGGATAGACCGGCGCGTGGTCGACCGTGCCGTGGTTCATCACCTCGTCGGCGATCAGCTGGTTCTTCTTGTCGAGGAACAGCACCCGGAACTGCTCGCGGGACTCGTTGGCCAGGGCCACCCGCACATAACCTAGCAGCGCGGTCCACGACGAGATCACCGGCCGCTTGGTGATGCCCTCGCGGCCCGCCCGCAGGGTGACCTCATGCAGGATCTTCAGGTCCACCCCCGCCGTCTCGCCGACGCCGGGAACGGTCTTCAGCTCCTCGACCGTGGCGCCCAGCACACCGGCGACCGAGCCGAACCGGGCCAGCAGCGCCTTGGCCAGCGGCTTGACGTCGCCGCGCGGCAGGCTGCGGAAGAGATAGAGTTCGAGCAGTTCGTAGTCGGGCAGAGCAGCCAGGCCGCCGGCCCTGGCCCGCTCGCGCAGGCGCTCGCGATGACCGGAGTGATGGGCGGCGACCAGTGCGGCCTTGCTTGGCTTGGCCGGCTCCGCCGCCTGGGGCGCGCGCAGCGCGGCTTCGGACACCCTCAAGGACTTGCCGCTGACCATCGCACCCCTCTGCGTGAGGGCGATTAGAGCTTAGCAATCAGAGGTTGTCGAGAGCGCGGAGAGCGTCGCAGTGTGAACCGCGCCTATTCCCACGCCCAACATCGCCTTCCTGGGCCCTGTGCCCAGGATCCATCGTTCCACTTGCGAGGCGTCAACCGACGCTTCTCGACCTACACCGCCCCGCAAGCTGACACATGGGCCCTGGGCACGAGGCCCAGGGAAGCAGGAAGTGAGAGCGGAAAAGCTTGAGAACGCTCAGCCTCAGAACGCCGGAACCACCGCGCCCTTGTACTTCTCCGCCATGAACGCCTTCACCTCGGGCGAGGTCAGGGTCTTGGCCAGCTTGGCCACGCGCGGGTCCGAAGCGTTGTCCGGGCGGGTGACCAGGAAGTTCACATAGGGGCTGGTCTTGTCCTCGATCAGCAGCGCGTCCTTGGCCGGGTCGAGCTTGGCGTCCAGCGCGTAGTTGGTGTTGATCACCGCCAGGTCGACCTGGTTCAGCACCCGCGGCAGGGTCGCCGACTCCAGCTCCTTGAACTTCAGGTTCTTCGGATTGGCGGTGATGTCCTTCAGGGTCGAGACCGGATTGGTCGGGTCCTTCAGGGTGATCAGGCCGTTCTTGTTCAGCAGCAGCAGGGCGCGGCCGCCGTTGCTGGGCTCGTTGGGGATGGCCACCGTGGCGCCGGCCGGCAGCTCGCCGATGGCCTTGATCTTCGCCGAATAGGCGCCCAGCGGCTCGATGTGCACGCCCGCTGCCTTGACCAGGCCCCAGCCGCGATCGGCGTTGACGGTGTCGAGATAGGGACCGGTCTGGAAGTAGTTGGCGTCCAGGTGACGCTCGGCCAGCTGCACGTTGGGCTGGACGTAGTCGTTGAACACCTTGATGTCGATCTTCAGGCCTTCGGCCGCCAGCTTCGGCTTGATGAACTCCAGCACCTCGGCGTGCGGCACGGCCGTGGCGCCGACCACCAGCGTGTCGGCCGCCGACGGCGCGGGCTGGCGATTGCAGGCGGCCAGCAGGGCGAAGGCGGCGAGGCTGACGAGGGCGGCGCGGCGGGCGACCATGAACGGCTCCGATAAGTCGATAATTCCGGGAGGGTATTGCGCGAAAACGCCTCCAACACGGAATCAGTTTTCCTGGGGCGGGTAACAGGCCTCAGTCGTCGTTGGCCGGATCTTCCGGGCCCTGGATCGTCCAGTTCGACACGAAGTCGGGGTTCTCCAGCACCTCGCCGTTGGCCAGGGTGTAGGTCCCCGGCTGGGCCGGCCTGATGTTCGAGGTCTGCGGCGGCAGCAGGTAGGTGTCGCCGTCTTCTTCCTCGGTGAGCAGGTCGACGAGGATGCCCTCTTCCGGGTCGGCCGACAGGATGACGCCGTGGAACTGCTCGACGTCCTCGATCTCGCCGTCGGCGTCGAGGAAGGTCAGGCCCACCAGGATGATGCGGCCCGGCAGGGTGTCGGCCAGCGCCTGGTCCCAGTGCTCGGGCGGCGGAGCGGAGAGGATTTCGTCGGTCATTCGGGGTTCTTAAGGCCCGGCACGGTTTGCGGCAATCACTCCGGCCGCCTCTCCAACAATCGTCATCCCGGGCGAAGGACCGCGAAGCGGACCGCAGACCCGGGACCCAGAAGACTGGGCGCCGTGATCAGGTTCGCCGCCCCACCGCTAGCCGACGCAGTACGCCGGCCCCTGGGTCCCGGCTCTACGCGCTGCGCGCTCCGGCCGGGATGACGAGCATTGGGGACAATCACCCCAGGCGCTTGGCCCGCGTCAGGTTCAGCGGCGCATAGCCGGCGGCGGCGAAGAAGGCCTGGGCGCCGGCGTTGTCGGCCCAGGCGTCGAGCACGACGGTTTCCAGCCCCAGCGCCCTCGCCTCGCTCTCCAGCGCGGCCAGCAGCGCCGCGGCGATCCCTCGACGACGGAACGCCGGATCAACGGCCAGGTGGTGCAGGTAGAGCCGCCGGCGGGCCAGGGCGAAGGGCGTCTCGGGACGGTTCTGGACCTCGGCCCAGCCATAGCCGGCCGCCGCGCCGTCGACCTGCGCCAGCAGCAGCCGATGGGCATGCTGGTCCAGCATCCCGCGCAGGAAGGCGGCCAGCGCGACCGGATCGACGGCGGGCTTGAAGATCTTAGGCGACAGGGCCGCGTGCAGGGCCTGCACGCTGGCGTTCAGCGCGACCAGGGCCGAGATGTCGGTGTCGACGGCGGGCCTGATCGCGATCGCGCTCACCGGTGCGAGACCTTCCGCACCACAGCGTCGCCGATCATCTGCAGCACCTGCACCAGGATCAGCAGCAGCACGACGGTGACCACCATCACGTCGGTCTGGAACCGCTGGTAGCCGAAGCGGATGGCCAGGTCGCCCAGGCCGCCGGCCCCTACCACCCCGGCCATGGCCGTGTAGGACACCAGCGCGATGGCCGTCACGGTCGCGCCCGCGATGATCCCCGGCATCGCCTCGGGCAGCAGCGCCCCCAGCACCACCTGACGGCGCGTGCCCCCCAGGGCGAAGCTGGCCTCGACCACGCCCTTGTCGACCTCGCGCAGGGCGGTCTCGACCAGGCGGGCATAGAAGGGCGCTGCGCCCACCACCAGCGGCGGGATAGCCCCGGCCACGCCCAGCGAGGTGCCGACCAGCAGCACCGTCAGCGGGATCATCACGATCAGCAGGATGACGAACGGCACGGAGCGCAGGATGTTGACCAGGAGGCCCAGCGCCGTGTGCGCGGCCTTGTTCTCCAGCATCTGGCCCTTGCCGGTCAGGAACAGGATCACACCCAGCGGCAGGCCCAGGATCACGGTCAGGGCCATCGAGCCGCCGAGCATGGTCAGGGTGTCGAGCGTGGCGGCCGCGATATCGGCCCAGTCGATGTTGGAAAACAGGCTCATGGGCGGCCCTCCAGGCGATCGACCCGCACGTCGGCGGCCTCGAAGCGGGCGATGGCGGCCTCGACGTCGCCGCCGGTCAGCGCCAGGGTCAGCTGGCCGTACGGAGCGTCGCGCAGCTTGTGGATGCGACCGCCCAGGATCGAGTAGTCGACGCCGGTCTCGCGGGCAACAACCCCCAGCACCGGCTTGTAGGTGGCCTCGCCCTTGAAGGTCAGCCGCACCAGCACCCCGGCCGGCAGGGCGGTCTCGGCGGTCTCTTCCACCTCGCCGACGAAGCGGCGCGCCGTGTCGCTGGCCGGATGCAGGAACACCTCCTCGACCGGCCCCTGCTCGACCACGCGGCCGCCCTCCAGCACCGCCACCCGGTCGCAGACCCGGCGCACCACGTCCATTTCGTGGGTGATCAGCACGATGGTGAGGCCGAGTTCCCGGTTGAGGTCGGAGATCAGGGCCAGGATCTGCTCGGTGGTTTCGGGATCCAGCGCGCTGGTGGCCTCGTCGCACAGCAGGATCTTGGGCGCCGTGGCCAGGGCCCGGGCGATGCCGACGCGCTGCTTCTGGCCGCCCGACAGCTGGGCCGGATACTTGGCGGCGTGCTCGGACAGACCCACCCGCGCCAGCAGTTCGGCCGTCCGCGCCTTGATCTCGGCAGGGCTGCGGCCGGCCAGCTTCAGCGGGAAGGCAACGTTCTGCTCGACGGTCTTGGACGACAGCAGGTTGAAGTGCTGGAAGATCATGCCGACGCGGCGACGCAGGGCCCGCAGGCCCGCGACGTCCAGCGCCGCCACGTCGTCGCCGTCGACGATCACCTTGCCGCCGGTGGGCAGCTCCAGGCCGTTGATCAGGCGGATCAGGGTGGACTTGCCCGCCCCCGAGGCGCCGATGACCCCGAACACCTGCCCTTGCGCGACCTCGAGCGAGGCCTCGCGCAGGGCCGCGTGGCCGCTGGAACCTTTCCCAGCGTCATAGGTCTTGGAGACGGCTTCGAAACGGATCACCGGCGGCAGGTCCTTACTTCGCGGCGGGCGCCACGGCGGCCGGGGCGGCTGCGCGCGGCGGGGCGTTCTTGACGTAGCGGTCCATCCAGTCGGTCATCTCCCACAGGGTGTGCATCACCGACTCCCGGGCGCGATAGCCGTGGGCCTCGTAGGGCAGCACGGTGTAGCGCACGGTGGCCCCGGCTCCCTTCAGCGCGGCGTAGAAGCGCTCGCTCTGCACCGGGAAGGTGCCGGAATTGTCGTCCGCCTCGCCGTGGATCAGCAGGATCGGCTCGTTGACCTGCTTCACATAGGTGAAGGGGCTCATCTTCGTATAGGTGTCGGTGGCCTGCCAGTAGGTGCGCTGCTCGGACTGGAAGCCGAACGGCGTCAGGGTGCGGTTGTAGGCGCCAGACCGCGCGATGCCGGCCCGGAAGAGGTCGGTGTGGGCCAGCAGGTTGGCGGTCATGAACGCGCCGTAGCTGTGGCCGCCCACGGCGATGCGGTCGCGGTCGGCCACGCCCAGAGCCACCACCGCGTCGACCGCGGCCTTGGCGTCGGCGGTCAGTTGCTCGACGTAAGTGTCGTTGGGCTCGGCGCCGTCC
Source organism: Caulobacter endophyticus (assembly GCF_029543245.1). Taxonomy (GTDB): domain Bacteria; phylum Pseudomonadota; class Alphaproteobacteria; order Caulobacterales; family Caulobacteraceae; genus Caulobacter; species Caulobacter endophyticus_A. The sequence continues at coordinate 45,691 of NZ_JARQWV010000002.1, read as the reverse complement.
TTGCCGATGATCGGCATGCCCGGACCGTCCAGCACCGCATAGCCCTGGGTCAGCAGGAACAGGTGGCTGGCGCCGCCCGGACGGGTGAAGCGGTTGCCCGCGTCCACCGTCTGGCCGGCCACCGAGGCGTCGGTGAACTCTTCCGGATAGGCCCACATCAGCAGCGGCAGCGGGCCGTCCTTGGCCTTGTCGTAACCGGCCGGCAGGTAGAGGTCGCCCGACAGCTTCACCCCGTCGGCACGGCTGTAGGTGATGGTCTGCTTGGTGACGCCGGCGAACTGCGGGGCGCGGTCGACGAAGCTGGTCAGGGCCTTGCCGTTACCGCCCTTGAGGGGTTTGACGAAGTAGTTGGGAACCTCGTCCTTGCTTTCGCGGCGGGTGATCAGGGTCTTGCCGGCCTCGTCGGCGAAGGTGACCGGGGCCTCGTAGTACGGGGCCTTGGCCTGCCACAGGCGCGAGGTCTTGCCGTCGGCCAGGTTCATCACGCCCACGAACGGGAACTCGCCCTTGGCGCTCGCGCCCTCGCCGGAGACGAACACGCCCTTGCCGTCCGGCGTGAAGTGCAGGACCTCCTCGCCCAGCGCGTTGCGGCGGCTCATGGGCGAGCCCGGATCGTTGTAGCGGTCCTGGTAGTTGCGCTCGAGCAGCAGGCGGCCGGCGCCGGGCTTCGACGGATCGACGGCGAACTGCTTTTCCTTGCGGTTGTCGAACCAGCGGCTGTGGACCAGGGCGAAGTCGTCGCGGCCCCATTCGATGCCGGCATAGCGCAGGTCCAGGTCGACCAGGGTGACGGGCGCGGCCTCGAACGGCGCGGCCTGCATCAGCACGCGGTCGTGGATCTCGACCTTCTTCTTCGGATCGCCGCCGTCCTGGGCCTCGACCCAGACCAGGGTGGACGGCGCGTCGCCGCGCCACTGCGGGCTGCGCGGACCGGCCACCATCGCGTCGAAGGCCGACGACAGGTTGTCGGCCAGCGGGCGGTCGGCCAGGGTCCTGACCGGCTTGCCGCCCTCGGCGTCGAGGATCTGGATCTCGGTGGGGAAGCGCGCGGCCGGCACCAGATAGCTGTAGGGGCGCTTCAGGCGCGTGGTCAGCAGGTAGCGGCCGTCGGGCGAAACCGAGAAGCCGCTGATCACGCCGGGGGCGCCCACCGGGGTCGCCGCGCCGTCGGCCAGCGACACGCGTGTCAGCTGGCTGGTGAAATAGTGGTCGAACAGCGCCTCGTCGTGGGCGTTGCCCAGCAGGTCCTGATAGGTGCGGATGGCGGCCGTGCGGCCGGCCGACTGCTGGACGATCGGCCCCTCGGGCGCGGCCGGTTCGGCCGGGGCGGCGCCGCGGCCGGCCGGAACCTGGCGAACGATCAGGCCGGCGTCGCCGGGCAGCCAGTCATAGGCCCCGCCGAAGGCGGCGTTCAGGACCGGGCCGGTCAGCTTGCGCACCGTGGCGGTCTTCAGGTCGGCGACCCACAGTTCCAGGCCCGTGGGGGCCTCCATCACCAGGGCCAGCTTCAGGCCGTCGCCCGACCAGCGCGGCAGGATGAAGCGCGCGCCCTTGGGCAGGACGACCTCGCGCACCGCGCCGGTCTTCACGTCCTCGAAGGCCAGGCTGTTCATCCAGGTGGTGCGGGCCTCGATCGGGCCGTTGGTGCGCGGATTGATGCGATAGCCGCCCAGCCGCAGGATCGGATCGGCCACGGCCCGGATCGGCGGCAGGTTCTCGCGGCCCAAGAGGGCCAGGGTCTTGCGGTCTGGGCTCAGCGTGACGCCCGGCGTCGGCGCGGCGTCGAGGATCTGGGCGATCGGCGCCGGCGGCGTCCGATAGGCCTCGCCCGCCACGGCGACCGAAGCGGCCCCGCCGCAAGCCATGGCCGCCAGCACGGCGGTCGAAGCCAGCGCCACGGCGCGGCGACCAAATTGGGTGTCGAACATGAAGCCCCCCGGGAAACGCGTAGGAGGGGCAGCAATAGGCGCGCTTACGGCTCAGGTGAACGGGAAAGTGTGGGGGATTGGGATATCGGTGGTTGGGATTTTCTTGTCAGGCGGAGGAACGCACGGGCTTTCGCCTTCAATACGAAGCCCAACCGAAGAAACTAGTGACATCACTACCTACATGGTGGTCGAGCGCTAATAAGAACTCTGGGCCCAGTCGGAAAGCGTGCGCACTGTTCTGCCGCCCGACGATCAACCGGAAGCCCTCGACACAAAAATTAACAGAAAGCCTATCAGGATAAGAGCCGACAGAAGAATGACTGCCAAACGTCCCTCGGCTGCTGCTTCGAGCAGACGTGAGATCCGGATCCTGAGCTTTGGAGGAGGCGGGGGTGAGATCGGAACGGTCATGGCTGGAGGGTGCCGATCCAACCGGCGTTGCGCATTATATTTTGGACGCAACGTCGCTGGCGGATAACGGGCAGAGCTGGCCACAGTCGTCGAACATCCTGCTCCACCGATCCCCTTCCTGTTCTAGCTCACCTGGCGCAAACCAACGCTTCACTGTGCTCGGGGAGACGCCGAAAGCTTCGCCGAGAATGGCCAACGTGGGAGAGATACCACGGGCCTTGAGCTGCCCCGCGAGAATGGCCGCATTTTGCCTCGATTGGCGGATCCGCCCTACCTCCTCATAATGGCTCGCCGGGCCACCCAACCGCTCGCGAATAAGAACTATCAGATCGCGCGAGATCGTAAGGTCGTCGTTCCAGCTCATCGCGTCCAAAATGCAGACGATTATCCAGTCGATGAGCTTATGCGGGACTACTCGCTCTCTGGACGCTAAGTGGGTTTCTCCAGTTCCAGCTAGGTGTCGGCTATCGACTATTGCTTGCAGGAGGCGAAGCGCTATTGCATCGACTGCCTCAGGAGCAGCATCCAAGAGCCCTCCAAGTAAATCCGGGTCGAGCCCGAATTTCTCGAACTCCTCCCGCATGTAGAACATGGCCTCGAAGCCACCCGTGACAGCCACCTCGATCTCGGCGGCCGGATCGCTTCGACGAAGATCGAGATAAGTTTCAATCGTAGGCGTGGCTTTGAAGGCGCGGGACGCAGCGTTGAACCCTCCATCGGGTTCGCTTCCGAACTGTCGGTGGCGGCTCATCGGCACTCCCAAGAGTCTCTTCTGAACTCGAATTCAGCTGATAGAATAACTAATCGACAATCGCTCAAGTAGCCTCGCCCTTTTATAGAGCTGCTAAGGAAAAGCCTAGCGGGAGTCCTCTTTGTTTCGAGCCGGGCCCGCTCCTACTTCCTCACCACCGCCCCGCCCTTCATTACGAAGACCGGCTTCTCCAGCACGGTGACGTCCGCCAGCGGATCCCCCGACACCGCGATCAGGTCGGCGTAGCGGCCGGCGGTCACCTGCCCCAGGTCCTTCTCGCGGCCGAGCGCCTGGGCGGCGTTGACCGTGGCGGCCTGGATGGCCTGGAGGGGCGTGGCGCCATAGCGGACCATCACCGCGAACTGGCGGGCGTTGTCGCCGTGGGGATAGACCCCGGCGTCGGTGCCGTAGACCATCTTCACCCCGCCTTTCAGCGCCTTGCGGAAGTTCTCGCGCTGGACCTCGGCGATGTCGCGGTCCTTGCGCAGGTTGTCCTCCAGCACGCCGTTCTTGCGACCCTCGGACTGGGTGTAGTCGGTGTTGTAGATGTCCATCGAGAACCAGGTCCCCTTCTGGGCGGCCAGCTTGATGCCCTCGTCGTCGACGAGGCTGGCGTGCTCGATGGTGTCGATGCCGGCGCGGATGGCTTCCTTGATGCCGGCCCCGCCGTGGGCGTGGGCGGCGACCTTCAGGCCGGACATATGGGCCTCGTCGGCCACGGCCTTCATCTCGTCATAGGTCAGCTGCTGCTGGCCCGGCTCGTCGCCGCGCGAGAAGACCCCGCCGGTGGCGCAGATCTTGATCACCTGGGCGCCGTACTTCTTCAGTGTCCGCACCGCCTTGCGGGCCTCGTCGGGGCTGTCGATGTTGTAGGGGGCCTTCTGGTCCATCGACGGCGGGAAGAAGGTGCTGTCGCAATGCCCGCCGGTGGCCCCGATGGCGTAGGTGGCGGTGACGATGCGCGGGCCGGGTACGACGCCCTCGTCGATGGCCTCCCGCAGGCCCACGTCGTTGAAGCGGTCGGCGCCGACATTGCGCACGGTGGTGAAGCCGGCGTCCAGCGTGGCCTTGGCGTTGGCCGTCTGGGTCACGCTCCAGAAGGCGTCGCTGAACTGCAGGGCGTTGTAGCCGCCATAGACGGGCGAGGCGTCGAGATGCACGTGCATGTCGATCAGGCCGGGCAGCAGGGTCGCGCCCGGCAGGTCGACGGCTTCAGCGTCGGCCGGAATCGCGAAGTCGCCGGCCCTGCCGACGGCGGTGATCCGGCCGGCGACGACCAGCACCACGGGCTTTTCGACATAGCGCCCTGTGGCGACGTCGAGCAGCCGGGCGGCGGTGACGACCTTGGTCTCGGCGGCGTGCGCCACGGTCGAGGCCAGCGCCAGGGCCGCCAGGGTCGAAATCGTCAGTCCACGCATCCGCTCGGCCTCGCTTCGAGTTACAGGCGAGGACGCTAGAGCGTGACCGTGAAAGTGGAAAGGGCGGCCGCGCGCGGCGGCCGCCCCTTTTTTCGTCAGGCCTTGCAGAAGGCCAGCAGGTCCGGGTTGATGATCTCCGGGTGCGTGGTGCACATGCCGTGCGGCAGGCCCTTGTAGACCTTCAGCTCGCCCTTCTTGACCAGCTTGGCCGACAGCAGGGCGGAATCGGCGATCGGCACGATCTGGTCGTCGTCGCCGTGCATCACCAGCACCGGCACGTCGACCTTCTTGAGGTCGTCGGTGAAGTCGGTCTCGGAGAAGGCCTTGATGCAGTCATAGTGGGCCTTGACGCTGCCGGTCATGCCCTGGCGCCACCAGTTCCAGATCACGCCTTGGTCGACCTTCGCGCCCGGACGGTTGAAGCCGTAGAACGGGCCGGCCGGCACATCGTAGAAGAACTGGGCGCGGTTGGCGGCGGTGGCGGCGCGGAAGCCGTCGAACACCTCGATCGGCAGGCCGCCCGGGTTCTTGTCGCTCTTGACCATGATCGGCGGCACGGCGCCGATCAGCACCGCTTTCGCCACGCGGCCCGGCTTGGCGCGGGCGACGTAGTGGATCACCTCGCCGCCGCCGGTCGAGTGGCCCACGTGGATGGCGTTCTTCAGGTCGAGGTGGTCGGTCAGGGCCGCGACGTCGGCGGCGTAGGTGTCCATCTCGTTGCCGGTGTCGGTCTGGGTCGAACGGCCGTGACCGCGACGGTCATGGGCGATCACCCGGAAGCCCTGGGCGTAGAAGAACATCATCTGGTTGTCCCAGTCGTCGGCCGTCAGCGGCCAGCCGTGGTGGAACACGATCGGCTGGGCGGTCTTGGGACCCCAGTCCTTGTAGTAGATCTGCACGCCGTCCTTGGTCGTGACGAAACCGCTGCTCATGGTCTTGGCTCCTGGGGTAGGTGACGCGGGCGAGGCCGCGGCGAAGGTCGGCGCGACCGCGAAGGCCGCCAGGCCGAGGCCGACGGCGAGAACGTCCCGGCGCGAAGCGCCGTCGTCGGAAGGTTGGGTGGTCATCGCTCGCCCTCTGCATCGAACAAACGGGGCGCGTTTCATGGCGGCCCCGAGCCCGTGCAAGGTGTCCCAGAGCGCGGCGAAGCGCTTGAACGTATCGCGCGGTCGCTGGGACGAACGCGCCGGGACGTGCGGCGAGAAGGAGAAGGCGCAAGAGCGTTTGCCGTTTCCGCGCCCGGCCGCCATCATCGCCGGATGCAAGCGCTCTACCTGCCGCCGTCGGACTTCCTGAACGCCATCGTCGAAGAGCGCGTCCCTCTGTCGGGCATGGCGGACGCCGAGCGGAACCTCGAGCGGCTGATCGTGCTGACGCGCGATCCCGACGCTGCCAATCGCGACTGGGCGACCATGCTGCTGGGCCAACAGGAGATCGACACGCCGGGCGTCCGCGACGCCCTGCTGCAGGCGGCCCACGACGAGCACCACGTCGTGCGGGCCGAGGGCGTGCTTGGCCTGGCCATGCGCGATCCGAGCCTGGCCCTGCCCTTCGTCCAGGCCGCCCTGCGGGCCGAAGCCGTCGCGCCTGCCATGCTGGAGGCCGCCGCGCTCTGCGCCCATCCGTCCCTGATCGAGGACCTGAAGGCCTGGGCCGAACCTTCCGCCAACACCTATGTCGACGACCTCGCCGTCGAGGCCCTGGCGGCCTGCCAAGCCGCCGCCTGACCGCCGCCCCGCGCGCCTATTCGGCCCGCGGCAGCACCAGGGCCACGCGCAGGCCCGGACCCATGCCGTTGTATTCGCCCGGCCCCTCGGCCAGTTCCAGCCGGCCGCCATGCGAGGCGGCCACGGCCTGCACCAGCGACAGGCCAAGACCCGCGCCCGGCTCGCTGCGGCTGTTCTCCAGGCGCACGAAGCGCTGGACCACGCGGGCGCGGTCCTCCTCGGGCACGCCAGGGCCGGTGTCCGTCACCGAGAACTCCAGCTCGCCCGACGAGCGGCGGCGCAGCCGCAGCATGATCGCCCCGCCCTCGGGCGTGTACTTGATGGCGTTGTCGAGCAGATTGGCCAGGGCCTGGGCGATGAACTCGCGGTTGCCGCGCAAGCTGAGCGCCGGCGTGATCTCGGCCTTGAAGTCCAGCCCCTTGTCCTCGCACGAGAACTCGTAGAGCTCGGCCATGTCGGTGGCCAGGTCGCTGGCCTCGAAGGTCTTCTGGTCCGGCGCCTGGCCGGCGGCCTGCAGGCGGGCGATGGCCAGCACGGCGTTGAAGGTCTTGAGCACGCCGTCGGCGTCGGACAGCGCCGTCTCCAGCGCGGCCACCGGGTCGCCCTTGCCGTTCTCGGCGTCGATCAGGGCCACCTCCATGCGGGCGCGAAGGCGGGTCAGGGGGCTGCGCAGATCGTGAGCGATGGCGTCGCCGGCGTGGCGCAGACCGCCCATAAGTCGCTCGATGCGGTCGAGCATGTCGTTCAGGCCCTCGGCCAGCTCGTCGTACTCGTCGCGGGCGCCGCGGATCTTGGCCCGGGCGTGCAGGTCGCCGCCGCGCACGGCGTTCACCACGTCCACCAGCCCCTGCATGCTGCGGCTGACATTGCGGCTGATCAGCACCCCGCCGGCCAGGCCCAGTATGATCACCAGCGCGCCCGCGCCCCACAGGGCCCGGACGATCTTCATCACATAGCCTTGCGACTCTGCGACGTCGGCGCCGACGAACAGGATCTCCCCACCCGCCAGGCGCTCCTGCACGCCCCGCGCCGAACGCCGCACGGCGGCGCCGTCGAGATCGGTCTCGGTCAGGGTGAAGCTGCGCCAGGTCGGCCCCGTGCCTGTGAAGTCGTCGATCGGCGACTCCTCGATCGAGCCGGTGATCCGCTTGCCGGTCTTGTCGGCGAAGTAATAGAGGAACGGGCGTTCGCCGATGGCCCGCTCGACCAGGGTCTGGTTCAGGGCGTTGACCCCGCCCTGGCGATAGGCCGCCTCCAGGCTCTCCATCTCGCGGGTGATCTCGGCGTCGGCGCGCCGGTCCACCTCACCGGCGGTGGCGATGTAGATATAGCCAAGGAACGCCGTCGCCGCGGCCGCGAACAGGGCCAGGAACAGCAGGGTCAGCCGGAACGGCGTGGAACGCACGAGGCGCGGCAGGCGCATGGTCTAACTCTTCTTACCCATCAGGGCGGCGATGTCTTGGCGGCTGTCGAGGATGCGGAGCACCTGGATGCCAGCTTCATCGGGCAAAGGGTCATAGACGATCAGCCAGGGTCGAACCGAGAACGATCGCGGATCACCGACATAGTCCTGGCGGAGACGCCCCATGAGAGGACGGCGGGCCAGACGATTGAGGACCGCTTCGATCCTCGCGACGACGGTCTCGGCGCGCTCCAGTCCGCTATCATCGACGATCCACGCATAGAGACCACGCAGGTCTCTTCGGGCCATCGCCGATCGAACGACCTGGGGCGGCGCCATCTAGCCCTTGCGGGCCTTTTCAAACTCGGCGCGCAGATCACCCAGGATTTCGTCCGTGTCCCAGATCGCGCCCTTCCCCTCGGCCAGTTCGCGCCGCGCCTCGATCAGCGACTCGTTGATGGCGTCGCGGTTGCGAACGAGCCAGGCTTCCACCTCCTCGTCAGAGGGGATGGGGCCACGGCCGTCACCGACCTCGTCGTCCGGGATGGGCTTGGACGGCTTGTTCATGGCGCTCAGCCTAACACGGGTCAGGCACGCCGCCTACGGATCGAGCCGGTAGCCCGCCCCGCGCACGGTCTGCAGCATGGCCCGGTCGAAGCCCTTGTCGATCTTGCTCCGCAGGCGGGAGATGTGCACGTCGATGACGTTGGTCTGCGGGTCGAAGTGGTATTCCCACACCTTCTCCAGCAGCATGGTGCGGGTCACCGACTGGCCGGCGTGGCGCATCATGAATTCCAGCAGCTGGAACTCGCGCGGCTGGAGATCGATCTCCTTGCCCTGGCGATGGACCGTGCGGTTGATGAGGTTCATTTCCAGTTCGCCCACCTTGAGGGTGGTTGCGACCGCGCCCGTCTCGCGGCGGCGCGACAGGGCCTCGACGCGGGCGATCAGTTCGGGGAAGGCGTAGGGCTTGACCAGATAGTCGTCGGCGCCGGCTTTCAGGCCGTCGACGCGGTCGGTCACCTCGCCCAGGGCCGACAGGAACAGCACCGGCGTCTGGTCGCCTTCCCGGCGCAGGGTCGAGACCACCTCGACGCCGTTCTTCTTGGGCATCATCCGGTCGACGATCAGCACGTCAAAACCGCCCTTGCCGGCCTCGACCAGGCCCGCCTCGCCGTCCGGCGCATGCACGCACTCGTAACCGGCCTCGGTCAGGCCGTGGGTCATGGCGCCGGCGGCCTCGAGATCGTCTTCGATAATCAGAATACGCATCAGCCAACCCCTCGTGCGCCGATGGAGAAACGACCCACGTTCTCCCGATTCGACCAACCGGCGCGATAGTAGCCGGCTGGATACCGGCTTTACGAGGCAGCGTACCTTAAACCTTGGTCACATACGAAAAGCCCCGCCTCGATTTCTCGAGGCGGGGCTGATCCTTCACGACCTTAAAGAGGCGCTACGGCGCGATCTTGATCGCGATGATGGTCGGGCGGCCGGCGCGGATGATGCGCAGGTTGACGCTCGGACGCTGCAGCTTCTTGGCGGCTTCGATGGCGGTGTTGACCTCGCCGATCGTGGTGACCGGTTCGCCGTTGATGCTGCTGATCACGTCGCCCTTGCGCAGGCCCTTCTCGCCGGCGTCCGACGAAGCCTTCACGTTCTCGATCAGCAGGCCCTTGACGCCGCTGTCGATGCCGTTGGCCTTGCGGGCCGCATCATCCAGCGGCGCCAGGCTCATGCCCAGGGCCTCGGCCTTGGGGGTCGCCGGCTTGGCCGGAGCGGACTTGTCGCCGCCGTCCTCGTTGTCGTTGTCGGCCAGTTCCTTCTCGGTCGGGCGCACGCCCGAACGGATCTCGACCGTGCGGGGCTTGCCGCCGCGCAGGACCGCCAGCTTGATGACCTCGCCCGGACGGGCCTTGGCCACCTCGCGGGTCAGTTCCGAGCCGCTCTTGATGTCCACGCCGTTGACGCTGGTGACGACGTCTTCGGGCATCAGGCCGCCGCGCTGGGCGGGGCCGCCCGGCACTAGGTCGGCGACGATGGCGCCCTTGGTCCCGGCCAGGCCCTGGGCCTCGGCCATCTCGCTGGTGAACGGCTGGATCTGGGCGCCGATATAGCCGCGCACGACCTTGCCGCCGTTGATCAGTTGCTTGGCGGTGGCCTCGGCCACGTCGGCCGGGATGGCGAAGCCGATGCCCACCGAGCCGCCGGTCGGCGAGAAGATCGCCGTGTTCACGCCGATCACCCGGCCGTAGATGTCGAACGACGGACCGCCCGAATTGCCGCGGTTGATGGGCGCGTCGATCTGAATGTAGTCGACGAACTGCGAGGAGTTGTCGCCCAGGTCACGGCCATAGGCCGAGATGATGCCCGCGGTGGCCGTGCCACCCAGGCCGAACGGGTTGCCGATGGTGATCACCCAGTCGCCGACGCGCGGACGGGCCTGGTTCTCGAAGTTCACGAACGGGAAAGCCGAACCCTTGGCCTTCGGGTCGGTGACCTTGATCACCGCCAGGTCGGTGCTTTCGTCACGACCGACCACGGTGGCCTTCAGTTCGCGGCCGTCCTTCATGACGACGTTGATGCCGTCGGTGTCGGCGTCGGCCACCACGTGGTTGTTGGTGACGATGTAGCCGTCGGCCGAGATGAAGAAGCCCGAGCCCGAGGACTGCTGCTTGGGCGCGGCCTGGGCGTCCTCGCCCTCCTCGCCCGGCTTCTGGCCGCGCGGCACGATGTCGAACGGCAGGCCTTCCAGGCCCGGAATGCGCAGGCGGGCCTTCGGATCGGCCTTCGAGGTCACGTCGATCTGCACGACGGCCGGCGAAACCTTCTCGAAGATGTCGGCGAAGGACAGCGGCGCGCCGGGCGGCGGGGCGAACATCGGGGCGCTGGTCGCCGAAGCACGCACCAGCGACGGCTCCTGCTCGGCCGCGCCGGCCGGTCCCATGCGCATGCCCACGCCCGCCAGGGCGGCGCAAGCAACGCCGGCCCCCGCGACGGCGCCAACAATGAATCCTGACTTCCGAGCAGCCATCTTTCGTCTTTCCTCACCCACGACGCTCCGCGCCGGGTTCTCGAACAGAACCTAGTTGCACCAGCAATTCGTGCAACGGTTCCAGGATTATCTTTCCTTCATGCTCACGGCGTTTCTTGCGGCCTCATCAGGGCGCAATCGTGTCATTCGTCCCCGCGAGCTTCACCAAGCAGCCCCTTCAGCCGCGCCTCTTCCTCCGCCGACAGCGCTTCCGGCGCCGCTTCCGGGCTTCGCCGACGCCGCAGCAGCGCGACCATCAGCCCGCCGCCGGCCAGCAGAACCGCCAGCGGCGTAAGCCACAGCACCGCGTTTCCGGCCGAGAACGGCGGCTTCAGCAGCACGAACTCGCCATAGCGCTCCGTCAGGAACGCGCGGATCTCGTCGTCGCTCCGCCCCTGCTTCACTTGGTCGCGTACGAGAAGACGCAGGTCGTGGGCCAGGGCCGCCTCGGAATCGTCGATGGACTCGTTCTGGCAGACCAGGCACCGAACTTCCTTGAACAGATCGCGCGCCCTGGCCTCCTGGGCGGGATCTGGCAAGCGTTCGGAAGGATCCGACGCGGCGCCCATGCAGGCGATGGCCGCGAGGGCGACGGCGAGGGTGCGGAAAGCCTTCACGCCTGCGCTCCCTTGGCTTTCCGGGCGACGCCCATGCGCAGCCGCCGGTCCGACAGCGAGATCGCCCCGCCCAGCGCCATCACCAGCGGCCCCAGGAAGATCAGCCGCACCCACGGATTGACATAGGCCCGCACCAGCCAGGCCGGCTGGCCGTTCGCGCCCGCCCGGCGCTCGCCGATGACCACGTAGAGGTCGTCCAGGCCACGCGGGCACAGCGCCACCTCAGAGGTCGTCTGGCCGCCGGTGGGGAAGAACCGCCGCTCGGGCTGGGCCGTGCAGACCAGCCCACCGCCCTGCTTCTCGACCCGCACGATCCCGCGTTCGGCCAGGTAGTTGGGACCTTCCAGCGTGCCGACGTCGGTGAGGGTCAGCACGTAACCGCCCAGCTCGATCCTGCCGCCGACCGACAGGGCCTGGGCGCTCTCAACCTTCCAGGCGGTCTCGAAGCAGGCGCCCAGCACGAAGAGGCCAAGGCCGGCATGGGCGATGGTCGTGCCCCAGGCCCCGCGCGGCAGGCCGCCGGCCCGGCGGCGCACCTCGGCCCAGGGGGCGCGGAAGGCCTTGGTCCGCTCGGCCAACTCGGCCAGCGCGCCCCCGATCAGCCAGAAGCCCAGAACCAGGCCCAGGCTCGCCAGCGCCTTGCGCGGCGTGACCACGGCGTAGGCGACAAGGCCCAGGATCGCCGCGATCAGCAGGGCCAGCCACAGCCGGCGCATGACGAGGCGCGCGTCGCCGCGCTTCCAGGCCAGCAGCGGCCCGGCCGGCAGGATGGCCAGGGCCAGCACCAAGAGCGGCGTGAAGGTCAGGTTGAAGAACGGCGGGCCCACCGACACGGCCTCGCCGTCCATGGCCTCGCGGATGAGGGGGTACAGCGTGCCCAGCAGCACCGTCGCCGTCGCCGCCGACAGGATGATGTTGTTGAGCACGATGGCGCTCTCGCGGCTGACCGGCGCGAACAGCCCCCCGGCGTTCAGGCTCGGCGCGCGGATGGCGAACATCAGGAAGCCGAAACCCGCCGCGATCCCCATGATGCTAAGCAGCAGCACGCCGCGCGTCGGATCGACGGCGAAGGCGTGCACGCTGGTCAGCACGCCCGAGCGCACCAGGAAGGCCCCCAGCATCGAAAAGCCGAAGGCCGCCAGCGCCAGAAACACCGTCCAGCCCGGCAGGGCCCCGCGCTTTTCCAGCACGATGGCCGAGTGCAGCAAGGCCGCGCCGATCAGCCAGGGCATGAAGCTGGCGTTCTCGACCGGATCCCAGAACCACCAGCCGCCCCAGCCCAGCTCGTAATAGGCCCAGAAGGCGCCCAGCGTGATGCCGACGGTCAGCAGGCTCCAGGCCGCCAGGGTCCAGGGCCGCACCCAGCGGGCGAAGGCAGCGTCGACCTTGCCCTCGATCAGGGCGGCGACCGCGAACGAGAACACCACCGAGAAGCCTACATAGCCCGCGTAGAGGAACGGCGGATGCACGGCCAGCGCCCAGTCCTGCAGCAGCGGATTGAGCGAGCGGCCTTCTACCGGCGGGTCAGGCAGACGGGTCAGCGGGTTCGAGGCGAAGACGGTGTAGGCCAGGAAGAGCACGCCCAGCGCGCCCTGCACGGCCACGGCCCAGGCCCGCAGGCGCGGCGGCAGGCGCTCGCCGAACACCGCCACGGCCGCGCCGTAGCCGGTCAGGACGAGACACCACAGCAGCATCGAGCCCTCGTGGCTGCCCCAGGCGCCGGCCACCTTGTAGAGCAGCGGCTTGGCGGTGTGGGAGTTGGCCGCCACGTTGGCCACCGAGAAATCCGAGCCGACGAAGGCGTAGATCAGGGCCGCGAAGGCGCAGGCCAGGGCCGCGAAGGCGCCCAGGGCCGCGCCGCGCCCGGCGCCGGCCAGCACGCCCGAGCGCCGCCACGCGCCGGCGGCGGAAAGGCCCGTCTGGGCGACCGACAGGGCCAGGGCCAGAACCAGCGCGAAGGCGCCGAACTCGACGATCATCTGATGAAACCTCCCCTTCTCCCCTTGCGGGAGAAGGTGGCCCGCGCAGCGGGTCGGATGAGGGGTCGCGCGGACAGGGGAGCAAAACCCCTCATCCGTCGGCTGGCGCCGCCACCTTCTCCCGCAAGGGGAGAAGGGCCGGACAGATTATGGGAAGCGTTCAAGGCTTACTGGCTCCGGGCGCCTGATAGCTGGGCTTGCCGCTTCCCTCGCCGCGCCACTCGCCCTGCTCCTTGATGGCTTCCGCCACCTCGCGCGGCATGTAGCGCTCGTCGTGCTTGGCCAGCACCTGCTTGGCGACGAACACGCCGCCCTCGTCGAAGGCGCCTGTGGCGACGATCCCCTGCCCCTCGCGGAACAGGTCGGGAAGGTCGCCCTGGTAGCGCACCTTGCTGGTCGCCTTCTGGTCGGCGACCGTGAACTCCACCAGGCCGTCGGGATGCTTGACCACGCTGCCGGCCTGGACGAGCCCGCCCAGCTGCACCTTGCGGCCGGCCGGCACCTGGGCCTCCTGGGCCTGGGCGGGAGTGTAGAACAGCGAGATCGAGTCCCGCATGCCGTACAGCGCCAGGCCCACGGCCAGGGCGGCGACCGGCGCGATCGCCAGCAGGATGGTCAGGCGGCGGCGCGCCTTGCGGGACTTGGGAAGCAGACTCATCGGCCGTTGGCCCCGGGGGCGTTCAGGTTCTGGGGAGGGGTGTCGGCGGCCTGGCGCAGGGCGGCCAGCACCCGGGGCTGGTCCTTGAAGCGCGCCGAAGCGTCCTTCAGGGCGGCGTCGCGGCGGGCGACATCGCCCAGCACGGCATAGGCCCGCACCAGCCGCACCCAGCCCTCGGGATCGTCGGGCGCGGCGGCCAGCCTCTGGGCCAGGCCTTCGACCATGCCCTGGATCATCTCGGGCGTGACCTCGCCGGCGGCGGCCGCCTGCTGCGGGGCGGCGTCGACCAGGCGTCCGGCCTTGGCGGTGCGGTCGATCTCGGCGGCCAGCGCCGGGCGGCGCGGGTCGTCCACGGCCAAGTCGGCCAGCACGGCGCGCCAGCCGGAAAGACCCGCCTTGAGCTTGCCGTCGGCGATCTCGCCCTTGGCCAGGTGATAGCGGGCCGACAGGTTCTTCGGATCGCGCTTCAGCGCCTGCGTGAAGGCCGTGCGGGCGTCGGCGCCCACCTGTCCTGCCTCGCTGGTCACGAAGGCCTCGCCCAGGGCGGTCCACAGGTCGGCGCGCTGCGGGGCCAGGCGCACGGCCTTGCGCAGCGCCTCGGCCGCGCCCACGGCGTCGCCGCCCGCCATGCGGGCGATGGCCAGGTTGCGATAGAGCTCGGGATTGTTCGGCTCGCTCCGGGCGACGTGCTCCAGGATCGCCACGATGCGCGGCGGATCCAGCATGGCCGGATCGCCCGCCCTCCACTCGGCCACGCGCCGCTCGAACGGCTGGTCCGGCGCGCCCGGCGCCCCCACGACCATGTAGAGGCCCAGCGCCAGCAGCGGCGCGACGGCGGCCGCGACCACCACCACGCGACGCGGACCCAGGCCCTCACGGGGCCAGACTGCGCTCTGGTCGGCGGCGGCCAACAGGCGACGGCCGGCCTCGGCGCGGGCGGCCTTCAGCTCGCCTTCCGCCAGAAGCCCGCGCTCGGCCAGCTCGTCGATCTCCGAAAGCTGGCGGCGATGCACGGCCAGGACCGGATCGTCCCCGGCGGGCGCCAGGCCACGCGCCGCGCCCCGCAGCACCAGGGCGGCGACAGCGGCGGACAGACCCGCGGCGGCGATCCAGAAACCGATCATGAGACCGCTGTTAGCCGGAGAAGCGGCCGCCCGTCAGTGAAAAAACGCTCTTAAGGGAGGGATTACGCCGCCATGGCCGCGACGGCGCGGCGGCGGACGATCTCGGCGGTCTTCTCGTCGCGCGTATGGACGATGTAGCCGGCCGCGATGTCGAGATAGGCCCGGGCGATCTGCGGGTCGCCGCCCTCGCCGGTGCGGGCCACGTGCAGGCAGTCCTCGATGTACTGGTCCAGGCGCTGGTTCAGCTTTTCCAGGGCCTTGGTCCGGGTCGCGCCATAGCCGGCCTGGGCCGCGCAGGGGCGCAGGTCCTCGATGAAGGCCAGGGCCGCCGTCGCCCGCCGCACCAGTTCCTCGTCCGGGGCTGCGTCCAGCTTGGGCACGCCCTTGCCGCCGCCCATCTTGCCCATCATCGAGATCGGCCGCGACGGCAGGGCCAGGCCCAGCTCCTTGTCGGCGGCGTTCATCCGCGCCTCGGCCGCCTGGGCGGCGGCCTGCTTGAACTTCGAGATCCGCTTGCCCCACGGGCCGTCCTTGGCCACGTCGACCGCCTGCTCGAACTCGGTCAGCTGGTTGGCGATGCGCTGAGCGCTGGCGGCGGCCTGGCGTCCGGCCGCCTCGCCGCCGGCCAGGTCGAAGCCGCGCACGTGCTCGATGCTGGCCTCGATGTCGGCCAGCATCCGCTCGCCGAACGCCTTGACCTCCGACGAGGCCAGGTAGCGGTCGTTGGGACGGTCCATCACCGCCGAGATCACCCGCAGGATCCGCCACGGCTCGGGCAGGTGCGCGGCCAGCATCTCGAACATCCGGGGACCGGAGTCGCCGCTGATGGCGCAGGCGTCGCGATAGGCCAGGCGGGCCGAGGCCGCCCGCTCGCCGTTCATGCGGCTGACCCACTCCGACAGTCGCGGCAGGGCGTTGCGGACGATGATCGACAGATCGAGATAGTCGGCCAGTTCCGCCGCGTCGCAGATCTTGCCCACCGCCTCGAACTCGGGCCGGGTCGGCTCGCGCAGGCCGCGCGCGGCGATCTTGCACAACTGGTTGAAGACGTCGGGGACGCCGTTGTCGAGGTCCCAGGGATTGCAGCGGGCCGCGCCCTCGGCCACCTGGCGCGGGGCCTCGGCCTTGAGGGCGATCCACAGCAGGGCCAGCGCCCGGCGCGGGAACTGCGGCAGGTCGGCCGCGCGCGGCTGGCACAGCGGGGCGATCGGCGAAAGTATGGTGTTGCGGACGTAGCGGTCGGCGGTCTCGTCCTCGACGATGCTCCGCACGGTGGCCAGCGCCCCGCCGCCGGCGTTGGCCAGCGCCAGCTCCAGACTGCGCAGAGCCGCATCGGGCGCGGTCTCGACCAGCGTCCGGATGATCAGCAGTTTTTGCGCGGCGAGTGCGGCCATGGATCTCCGCCGGGGACGGGGGGTGTCCTGGCAGCGTCAACCATGTTGCGAACGAGGTTAAAACTTTCCGAAACCGCTGCTTTTTCAACACCGGAAGATCGGGCGAATGGTCGCGGGCGCGAAAACTCCACCTGTGCGACAGCCTGCTCGCCCGAAGGTGGCGATGCAGAGAGCATCAGCCCTCGGCGCGCGGCAGCGACAGCACGACCCGCAAACCTCCCAGCGGCGAATCGTCCAGCCGCACCGAGCCGCCATAGGCCCGCGCCAGCTCGTCGACGATCGACAGGCCAAGGCCGGTGCCGGGCGTGTGCTCGTCCATCCGCTGGCCGCGCTTGAGGGCGTCGGCCCGCTGCTCGGACGGAATGCCCGGGCCGTCGTCGTCGACGATCAGCAGCATCTTGCCCTCGCCGTCGGGCTTGGCCTCGGCGCGGATCTTGCCCTTCGACCACTTGCCGGCGTTTTCCATGACGTTGCCGGCCAGTTCCATGAAGTCCTGCCGCTCGCCCTGGAAGCACAGGTCCTCGGGGCAGCGCCAGTCGATCTCCACGCCCCGGCCGTCGGACTTGTCCTGGAAGATCCGTTCCAGCGTCACGGCCAGCTCGTCGAGGATCGGCTCCACCGGCGTGCGCTCGCCGCTGGTCTGCGAACGGGCCGCCGCCCGCGCCCGGCGCAAGTGGTGGTCGACCTGTTCGCGCATGGTCTGGGCCTGGCGCTCGACCACCTCGGCCAGCGACCCGCCCTGCTGGCTGGCCTCGGTCAGCATCACCGACAGCGGGGTCTTCAGGGCGTGGGCCAGGTTGCCGACGTGGGTGCGCTGGCGCTCGACCACTTCCTGGTTGTGGGCCAAGAGGCCGTTCAGCTCGCCGGCCAGCGGCTCCAGCTCCACCGGATAGGGCCCGGCCAGCCGCTCGGCCTTGCCGCGCCGCACGTCGGCGATCTCGCGGCGCAGGCGGAAGATCGGCTGCAGGCCGAAGCGCACCTGCACCACGATGGCCAGGATCAGGCCCGCGCCCAGCAGCAGCAGGGCGAAGATGGTGATCCTGCCGAAGCGGTCGGCGTCGTCGTCGATGGGCGAGCGGTCCTCGGCGGCGATGAACACCACGGGATCCGGATAGTTGGGCAGCCGCGCCAGGATCGCCGCCGCCCGCAGCGGCTTGTCCTGCGGCCCGTGCATGTCGAAGAACTGGGTCTTGCCCGGGTCGGCGGTCAGCCGGTCCACCTGGGCGGTGGACAGCATCAGGTCGCTGTCGAACAGCGAGCGCGAGCGCTCGACCGCCTTCAGCGCCCCGTTCTTCTGGGCGAAGATCGTCCAGTAGCGGCCCGAATAGGCACGCGTGGCCCGGATGTCGGTGAGGAACGGCGCCTTCAGCACCCCGTCCTCCACCGCCGAGCCGGCGTAGAGGTCGTCGGTCAGCACCGCCAGCGACTGGTCGAACCGGCGGATCGCCGCGTCGCGGAACTGGGCGGTCAGGAAGGCCCCGGCCGCCAGCAGCACGATCAGCGTCCAGATGGCCGCCAGCAGCACCAGCCGCCGGACGAGCGAGCGCTTGCGGAAGTCGAGCAGCATCAGGCGCCGCCGCGCGGGATCACCCGGCCGTCTCGCCTTCCAGCGGGGTCAGCCGGTAGCCCAGGCCCCGCACCGTCTCGATGCGGTCGGCGCCCAGCTTCTTGCGCAGGCGGCCGATGAACACCTCGATGGTGTTTGAGTCGCGATCGAAGTCCTGGTCGTACAGGTGCTCGACCAGCTCGGTGCGGCCGATCACCCGGCCCTGGTGCATCATCATGTAGTGCAGCAGGCGGTATTCCAGCGAGGTCAGGCGCAGCGGCTCGCCGTTGACGCTGGCCCGCGCCGCGCGCGGGTCCAGGCGCAGGCCGCCGCAGGTCAGGCTCGGCGCGGCGTGGCCGGCCGAGCGTCGCAGCAGCGCCCGCAGGCGCGCCAGCAGCTCTTCGGTGTGGAAGGGCTTGGTCAGGTAGTCGTCAGCGCCCGCGTCGAAGCCGGCGACCTTGTCGCTCCAGTCGCCGCGGGCGGTCAGGATCAGCACCGGCGTGGCGACATTGCCGCGTCGCCAGCGCTCCAGCACCGACACCCCGTCCACCTTTGGCAGACCCAGGTCGAGGACGACCGCGTCGTAAGGCTCGGTCTCGCCCAGGAACTGGGCCTCCTCGCCGTCGGCGGCGTGGTCGACGGCGTAGCCGGCGTCGGCCAGGGCCAGCTTCAGCTGGCGCGACAGGTCGGGTTCGTCTTCGACGAGCAGGATGCGCATATCTTGTAGAGACTCCTTAGCCCCCGCTGAGGATCCGGCCGCTCTCGGCGTCGACGATGAAGTCGATGCGGCGGCCGTCGGTCGTCGCCCAGCGGATGCGATAGTTGCGCCCTTCCAGACCCGCGTCGAGCAGGCGGCCGGGCGTGCGGCGGGCGATGTTGTCGATCACCGCGCTCAGCGGCACCAGTCGGCCCGACTGAACCCCGCCGCGCGCCTGGTCCTGCCGGGCCCGCCAGTCGGCGCCCAGGGAGTCAGGGCCGCGCTGGGCCAGAGCCGCGCCCGGGAGGGCGGCGACGATGGCGGCTGCGGCGAGTATGGCTCGGATCGGCTTCATGGCGTCCGGTTTAGCCGCGCACGGCTGAATGGAGACTGAACGCGGGGTTTATGAACGGTGTGCGACGTCCTGTCACGGGCCAAGGCCACGCTCCGACGCAATCGGAGATCACATAAAGATATCTTTATGTCCCAATTGACAGAGCCCGCGACCCCAGGCTTGATAAGGGGGTCGTGGTCTGCGGGCGTTTCGCGCCCAAAGCTAAGAGGGAAGCCGGTGTGAAACCGGCGCTGCCCCCGCAACTGTAAGCGGCGAGCGGCCGTCCGATACGTGTCACTGGTGCGCCGAACTCGACTCGGTGGCGCATCGGGAAGGCCAGGACGGCGGCGTTGACCCGCGAGCCAGGAGACCTGCCTCGACAGATAACGTCCTCCGGCGGGGTGCCCGGTCTGGTCGCTAGCTCCAGGCGCGGGTCGGCCAGCCCGTTCGCGCGCCTGCGCGCCCGCGCCCCGTCCAGCCTCCGTCATCATCGAGACAGAGGCTAGTAAATGACCGTCACCGTCGCCGCTCTCGGCTTCCCCCGCATCGGCCCCCAGCGCCGCCTGAAGACCGCCCTCGAGGCCCATTGGGCCGGCCGCCTCGACGCCGCCGACCTGCAGCACGAGGCCGCCACCCTGCGCGCCCTGGCCTGGCGTCGCCAGGCCCATCTGGGCGTCGACCACGTGCCCAGCAACGACTTCTCGCTCTACGACCACGTGCTGGACACCGCCGTCATGGTCGGCGCGATCCCGGCCGCCTATGGCTGGACCGGCGGCCCGGTCGACCTGCCCCTCTACTTCGCCATGGCGCGCGGAACGCAGGGCCGCCAGGCCTGCGACCACGGCTGTGCTCACGAGACCTCGGCCACCGGCCTGCCGGCGCTCGAAATGACCAAGTGGTTCGACACCAACTATCACTACCTGGCCCCCGAACTGTCGCCCGGCCAGGCCTTCGCCCTGACCTCGACCAAGGTCGTCGACGACTTCCTCGAAGCCAAGGCGCAGGGCGTCTTCACCCGGCCGGTGATCCTGGGTCCCGTCACCTGCCTGAAGCTGGCCAAGTCCAAGCATAAGGACTTCCAGCCCCTGTCGCTGCTGTCTTCCCTGCTGCCGGTCTACGCCGAGGTGCTCCAGCGCCTGGCCGCCGCCGGCGCCGACTGGGTGCAGATCGACGAGCCGTGCCTGGCGCTCGACCTCACCGACTTCGAGCGCGCCGAGATCCGCCGCGCCTACGGCGCCCTGACCCACGCCGCCCCGCGCATCCGCATCCTGCTGGCCAGCTATTTCGGAACCTACGGCGACAACCTCTCCACCGCCGCCAACCTGCCCGTCGACGGCCTGCACCTGGATCTGGTCCGCGCCCCGCAGGACCTCGACGCCGCCATCGCCCTGGCCCGCGACAGCCTGGTGCTCGAACTGGGCGTCGTCGACGGCCGCAACGTCTGGCGCGCCGATCTCGAAGCCATCCTCGACCGGGTCGAGCCGGTGGTCGCCGCGCGCGGCCCCGACCGCGTGATCCTGGCCCCGTCCTGCTCGCTGCTGCACACCCCGCTCGATCTTTCCATCGAGACCGGTCTCGATCCCGAAGTCGCCCAGTGGCTGGCCTTCGCCGTGCAGAAGCTGGAAGAGCTGGCGATCCTGGCCAAGGCGCTGAACCAGGGCCGCGCCGCCGTTCGCGCCGAGCTCGACGCCGCGGGCGCCGCCGTGGCCTCGCGCAAGACCTCGCCGCGCATCCACGATCCCGCCGTCCAGGCCCGCGCCGCCGCCGTAACGACCCGTGACGCAACCCGCGCCGCGCCGTTCGAGCAGCGCATCGTGCTGCAACAGCAGCGCCTTGGCCTGCCGCCCCTGCCGACCACCACCATCGGCTCGTTCCCGCAGACCGCCGCCGTCCGAGCGGCCCGCGCCGCCCATGCCAAGGGCCAGCTGCCCGACGCCGACTACGCCGAGTTCCTGCGCGCCGAAACCGCCCGCGCGGTGGCCTGGCAGCAGGACATCGGCCTGGACGTGCTGGTCCACGGCGAGTTCGAGCGCAACGACATGGTCCAGTATTTCGGCGAGCGCCTGAACGGCTTCACCTTCACCAAGCATGCCTGGGTGCAGTCCTACGGCTCGCGCTGCGTGCGCCCGCCGATCCTTTACGGCGACGTCTCGCGCCCCGCGCCGATGACGGTGGAGTGGTGGGCCTACGCCCAATCCCTCACCGACAAGCCGATGAAGGGCATGCTGACCGGTCCGGTCACCATCCTGCAGTGGTCGTTCGTCCGCGACGACATTCCGCGCGGCCAGACCTGCCGCCAGATCGCCCTGGCCGTCCGTGACGAGGTCGTCGACCTCGAAGCCGCCGGGGCCGCGATCATCCAGATCGACGAGGCCGCCCTGCGCGAGGGCCTGCCCCTGCGCCGCGGCGACTGGGACGCCTATCTGGCCTGGGCCGTCGAGGCCTTCCGCATCGCCGCCAGCGGCGTGCGCGACGAGACCCAGGTCCACACCCACATGTGCTATTCGGAGTTCAACGACATCATCGCCGCCATCGGCGCCATGGACGCCGACGTCATCTCCATCGAGACCGCGCGCTCGAAGATGGAGCTGCTCGACGCCTTCGAGGCCTATGCCTACCCCGCCCAGATCGGCCCCGGCGTCTACGACATCCACGCTCCCCGCAGCCCTGCCTCGGGCGAGATGCTCGACCTGCTGGCCAAGGCCGGCGCGCGGCTCTCGCCCGCCCAGCTGTGGGTCAATCCCGACTGCGGCCTGAAGACCCGCAAATGGGAGGAAGTCCAGCCCGCCCTGGCCAACATGGTCGCGGCCGCCAAGGCGGCGCGCGAGCAGTTGGTCGGGGCGTAGCCGACATCGCCCCCTCTCCCCTTGCGGGAGAGGGTGGCCCTGCGAAGCAGGGTCGGGTGAGGGGTCTCTCAAACACCAAACGCCGCGAGACCCCTCATCCGTCGACTTCGTCGACACCTTCTCCCACAAGGGGAGAAGGTACACTTCAAAACGCCCCCAGCAGCGTCCCGGCCGCGATCACCACCGCCAGCGCCACGATCGACGGGACGATGCCCACCATCACGATGTCGCCATAGCTTTCCTTGTGGCCGCAGCCGCACAGGGCCAGCAGGCTGACCACCGCCCCGTTGTGCGGCAGGATGTCGAGCGTACCCGAGCCGATCACCGCCACCCGGTGCAGCAGGGCCGGATCCACCATGTGGCGCGCGGCCAGGTCCACATAGGTCGGCCCCAGCGCCTCCAGGGCGATGGTCAGCCCGCCCGAGGCCGAGCCGGTAAGCGCGGCCAGTACGTTGGTCGCCGCCGCCAGCGACACCAGCGGCCCGCCCGGCAGGTCCAACACCGCGTCGCGCACCAGGGCGAAGGCCGGCAAGGCCGCGATCACCGCGCCGAAGCCCACCAGGCTGCACACCGACAGCGCCGGCAGCACCGAGGCGTTGGCGCCGGCGTCCATGCTGCGCTTGAGATTGGAAAGCCGCGTCCAGTGGATCACCACCAGCGCCCCCGTCCCCGCCGCCAGGGCCGCGGCCACCGACCATACGCCCGCCACGTCGCTCAGGGTCGCACCGCCCCAGCGCGGCTCCTCCAGGAACGAGGCGTCGATCCTTGGCAGCACGACCAGCGACATCAGAAGGTTCACCGCGATCACCACCGCCAGCGGCGCGATGGCCGCCAGGAAACCGGGCGCCGAGGCGGCGATCGCGCCGCGCTCCAGCTCGGCGGTGTCGAAGTCGCGCGCCGTCACCGCCCGCTCGCGCACGTCGGGGTCGCCGGCCGCCGGAGCCTCGCGCTCGGCCCCGCCATAACCCTCGCCGGCCTTGCGGGCGCGGCCCTGGGCGTAGGACAGCCAGGCCATGCCGCCGGCCAGCATCACCACCCCCGCCAGCAGCCCCAGGCCCGGCGCCGCATAGGGGCTCGTGCCGAAGAACGGCATCGGGATGGCGTTCTGGATCGCCGGCGATCCCGGCAGGGCCGTCATGGTGAAGGTCGAGGTCCCCAGGATCAGCGTCGCCGGCATCAGCCGCCGGGGAATGTCGGCGGCGCGGAACACCGCCCCGGCCATCGGAACCAGCACGAAGAAGGCCACGAACAGGCTGACCCCGCCATAGGTGACGACCGCGCCCGCCAGCACCACCGCCAGCACGGCCCGCCGCGCGCCCAGCCGCTCGGTCATGATCCGGGCGATGGCCGAGACCGAGCCGCTGTCGTCCATCAGCTTGCCGAACAGCGCGCCCAGCAGGAACAGGGGAAAGAACTGGGCCAGGAACCCGGCCGCGCCGGGCATGAACCTCTGGGTCAGGCTGGCCAGCAGCGGCTCGCCCGAGAAGCCCGCCGCCACCAGGGCCGCGGCCGGCGCCAGCAGCAGCACGCTCCAGCCGCGATAGGCCAGGCCCACCAGCAGAACCAGCGCCAGCACGATGCCGAGAAAACCCATGCGCCGCCCTCCGGGACCTACCCTGGCGAGCATTCATGTCGCCGGCGCGACAGGCAACCGGCGATGACGCGCGGGACCGACCTGAAAGGCCGGCGCCCGCTGGATAGGCGCGCTGCCCCTACCGCCGCTTGGGCGTGTAGGGCTTCTGGTCGCGCCAGGCCTGGGCGAACTTTTCCAGGTCCTCGTCGATGGTCTCGGGCAGGGTGACGATCAGGCGGGCATAGAGGTCGCCGCGATGGCCCTTGGCGTCGGAAAGGCCCCGGCCCTTCAGCCGCAGCTTGCTGCCGCTGTTGGCGCCCTTGGGCACCGTCACATTGACCGGGCCGTCGGGCGTGGGGGCCTCGACCTTGCCGCCCAGCACCGCGTCGGGAACGCTGACCGGCAGGTCCATGACCAGGTGCTCGCCTTCCTTGCGGTAGATCGGGTGCGGCTTGACCGCCAGCTCGATCAGGGCGTCGCCGGCGCCGCCGCGTCCCGGGCTGCCCTGCCCCTTCAGGCGCAGGGTCTGGCCTTCCTGGGCGCCGGCCGGGATGGTCACGTCGATGGTGCGGCCGTCCGAGAAGGCCACGCGCTTCTTGCCGCCCTTGATCGACTCTTCCAGGTCGATGTCCAGCCGCGCGCGCACGTCCGCGCCCTTGGCCGAGAACCCGCCGCCGCCGAAGCCGCCGCCGGCTCCCGCGCCGCGATTGCGGCCGAGGATGTCGCCGAACAGGTCATTGAGGTCGATCTCGGGACCGTCGTTCCCGCCGCCGCCGCGCCCGAAGCCGCCGCCCCGGCCAAAGCCGCCGCCGAACGGGCCGCCGCCACCGCCGCCGAAGCCGCGCATGGTCTCACGGCCGTCGGCGTCGATCTCGCCGGCGTCGAACTTTTTCTTCTTCTCGGCGTCGCCCAGGATGTCGAAGGCGGCGCTGACCTGCTTGAACTTGTCCTCGGCCTTCTTGTCCCCGGGGTTGGTGTCGGGGTGGTGCTGCTTGGCCAGCTTGCGGAACGCCTTGCGGATCTCGTCCGCGCTCGCGCCGCGGGAAACGCCAAGCTCCAGATAGGGGTCGCGCGCCAAGGAAGGCCCTCAAGGAAGTACGGAAAATGCCGAAGCCCCTCAATTAGGCGGTTCCGCGCCGGGCGCAAGCCAAATGTTGCATTAATATCACAGCGCGATGGTCGCAGGGGCGCCCCAGCCCCAGGTCGCCGAGCCCTGCGCCACGTTTGCGCGCAGCGCGCCCATCGGTCCCGACGGCAGGTCGGCCGCCCGCATCGCCGCCGTCCAGACGAAGCCCGGCGTCGCCGTCTCCACCGTCCGCACCACCGCTTCGCCGTCCAGGATCTGCACCCGCCAGGCCTCGCTCGCCTCGGAGAGCGGGACCTCCGCCTCCCAGCCGTCGCCCCCGACACGCGCGCGGCGAATCCACGACAGGCGCATATCGCCGCCGACGGTCCTGGCCCGCAGATGCGCCGGCGACCAGGGCCGCAAGGCCGCGCCGCGCCAGGTCGCCTCCACCTGCCGCATGGCCGGCCCCGCCGGCGGACCGCCGGCCGGCGCCGCGCGCCAGATCAGCGGCAGGCCGCGCTCGGCCGGCGACGCCTGGGCCCGCACCAGCCCCTCGTCGATCAGCACGACATCCGCCCCGGCCGCAACCAGATCGGCCACGTCCGAGCCGCCCTGCCCGCGCAGCAGGCCGGTCAGGGCGAAGGCGTCGGGCCCCACGGCCTGCGCCGTAATGAACTGCAGCAGCTCCCAGCCGCCGGGACCGCGCACCGCCAGCAGGTTCTCGCCGGCCAGCACCGCGGCCCGGCTGCGGCTTTGCGGCGCCCCGCCCTCCAGCCGCACGATCAGCCGCGTTCCCCGGTCGATCCGGTGGCGCGGCCCGGCCGGCAGGTCCGACAGCGTCGTCCCCACCACCGCGCCGGTCGTCGCGCTCGCCCGCACGCGCAGGGCCTCGACGTCCGGTCCCGCATGCACGTCGAAGGCCCGCCAGGGCTGGGCGGCGACGGCGACCAGCGGCCGCGCGTCGTCCTCGGCGCCGGGCAGGGGCGGCAGGTCCAGCACCATCAGCACGGGCGGCCCCTGGGCCGGACGCGGCGGGGCCGGGCGCCAGTCGATCTCGCCCATGGCCCCGCTCACCGCCGGCGACGCGGGGATCAGGGTCATTCTCGGCCGCTCGTCGACATCGACCCGCGTCACGCGCCAGGTCTCGCCGTCCAGCGCCAGCCGGTCGCCGGCCTCCCAGGTCAGCGCCGCCAGGGGCGACAGGTGGACGATCCGCTCGCGCCGCGCGGCGCCCTGCCCGTCCAGCCGCCGCCGGGCGATCGCCCCGGCCTGCGCCGCCGTCAGCACCAGCGGCGCCTCCACGTCCAGGGTCAGGGCGCCGGCCCCGTCCCGCACGATCAGCCCGCCGGCCTGGTAATCGCGCGCCAGGTCGATGAACCGCAGCCGCACCGCGTCGGCCGCCTCCTCTAGCCGCCGTGCGGCCGAGGCCGGGGCCGGGCGATCCTCCGGCCAGGCCAGGTCGTCCCCGCCCAGCGCGCCTTGCGCGGGGCCCGAGCGCGAGACCAGCCGCACCCGCCCGCCGCGCTCCACCGCCTCCAGCCCGAAGGCCTCGGTCAGCGGCGCCAGCGCGTCGCGCACCCGCATCGGCCGGTCGATCACATAGCCGGCCACCATGCCGCCCAGCGACCCCGCCGCCTCGCCCGGGTCGATCTCCACCCCGGCCCGCGCCGCCACGGCCATGACCAGTTCGCCCAGCGCCGCCGCGCCCGCCCGGCCGTTCAGCCAGTGGCCCAGCCGCCAGTTGGGGGCGTCGGCCCACACCTCCGCCCGCGCCGGAAAGTCCGGGAACGGCCGCGCGTCCCAGCACCAGGCGGCGGCCTCCTCGATCATCGGCCCGCCATAGACCGGCGAGACCGGGTTGGCCGCCGGATCGGCCGTCATGGCCAGCACCGCCTCCAGCGCCCGCCTCTGGCCCAGCTCGTCCGCCGTCCCGTCCGAGAACGGCGGCAGGGCGCTCTCGGCGCTCTTGGCGTCGACGAACAGGTTGGGGGCGTTGGCGCCCTTGTCGACCGCCCCGCAGCCGAACTCGATCAGCCGGATCGGCTTGGACCTGGGAACCCAGGCCGTCGGCGTCGCCGCCCGCACGCCGCCCGGCCGGTCGTGGTGAGGATTGGACCACCAGGAGAGCAGGTCCTTGGGCCGGAACACCCACGGCTCGCCATGCGCCCCGTCGGTGATCGGCGTGCGGACCTGGGCCGCGCGGTCTTCAGCCGAGGCGTAGAACCAGTCGAAGCCCTCCCCGCCCGTCAGGCCGTGGCGCAGATAGGCCGGATCGTGCGGCCCGCCCCAGCCGGCCGCCGCGTCCAGGTGATCCTCGCCGTCGCGCCAGTCAGTGATCGGCGGGTAGTAGTCGATCCCCACGAAGTCGATGTCCGGATCGGCCCACAGCGGATCCAGATGGAAATGCACGTCGCCCGAGCCATCGGCCGGCTGGGATCCGAAATACTCGCTCCAGTCGGCGGCGTAGCCGATCTTCGTCGCCGCCCCCAGCAGCGCGCGCGCCTCTCCGGCCAGGGCCCTCAGGGCGTCCACCGCCGGAAACCCCGCCGCGTCGCGCACCCGCGTCAGCCCGACCAGCTCCGAGCCGATCAGGAAGCCGTCCACCCCGCCGGCCTGCGCGGCCAGCTGCGCATAGTGCCGCACGAAGCGGGCAAAGCCCCATTCGCCGTCGAAGAACGCCGCCGCCTGCGCGGTCGCCGCGCTGGTCTTGTGCGGCGAGCCCACCCGTCCCGGAGCCGGATGGCAGGTGATCCGCCCGCGCCAGGGATAGGCCGCCTGCTCGGCCCCGCCGTACGGATCGGCCAGGCCGGCGCCCGCCGGCACGTCCATCAGCACGAAGGGATAGAGCGTCACCTCAAGGCCCCGCCGCTTCAGCTCGGCGATCGCCTGGATCACCGCCGCGTCGGACGGCGTGCCGCCATAGGCGACCCCGCCGCCGCTTTGCGAGATCAGCCGCGCCTCCTCGCGCTCCAGCCCCGCCACCCGCCAGGCCATCGGCTCGGTCGCCTTGTCGGCCGCCTCGACGCCCGGCCGGATCTCGCACGCGCCGCAGCGCAGGTCGGTCCCGAACCAGCTGACCACCAGGTTCACCCGCCGCACATTGGGCAGCTGCGCCTGCAGCTGGTCCAGCGACACCAGCAGGTCGGCCCGCCCCTCGGTGTTGTTCTGGTTCTCGGGGCTCGTGCGGGTCAGCCCCTCGCGGCGCAACACCACGTCGGTCGCCAGCACGAACTCGCCCGCCCCGGGGATCAGGCACACGCTTTCCAGCCGGTCCTCCAGACCCGTCCCGTCAACGCCCGGACGCCGGAAGACCTCGAACGACAGCTGCGGCGGCCGCCCCCCGAAGGCGTCCAGCGCCAGGTCCTCGAACACCACATAGGCCGTGCCGCGATAGGCCGGGGCCTCGCCCTCGATCGCCGCGATCAGCGGGTCGGGAAGCTGGTCCTCCGTCCCGCGATGGACGCGCATGGTCACGCCCGCCATGTCCATCACCTTGCCGTCGGCCCATACCCGGCCGATCCCGTCGATCGGGCCCTCGCCCACCGCCAGGGCCAGCGACAGGCTGTAGCCGTAGCCGCGCGCGCGCCCGGCCTTGCCGCCGGCGTCGCGGCGATGCTCGCGGAACCGCGCCGCCCAGATCACCTGGCCGGCCACCCGGGCGCGGCCGAACACGCACGGCGTCGGCGCGCCCTCGGCCGCCCCGGTCAGCCGCACCTCGGCGATGCGCGGGCCTGCCTCGCGCACGGGACTCAGCCCCACGCTCAGCGCCCCGTCGATCGCCTTGCCCAGGCCCACGCCCAGCACGCCGAGCAGACCGGTGGCCGAACCGCCGCCTTGCAGGATCAACTGCGCCATCACACGTGCTCCGGAAACGAGAAGGCGGCGACCAGCCGCGTGCGCCACCAGGGTCCCAGCCAGCTTTCGACGCAGGCCCGCCCCCAATAGGCGTGGATCATCCGCATCCCGCCGGAACCATGCTCCGACAGGATCGCGCAGTGCTTGGCCGCCACGCCCGCGGCCATGCGGAAGACCAGCACGTCGCCGGGCCGCGCCCGCTCCGGCGGGGTCGAAACCAGCGACCGCCCCAGCCCCTCCAGCAGCGGCTCGCCGGCGCAAAGCTCGGCCCAGTCGGGACGATAGGGGGGCGGGGCCTCGCGCTCGGCCCCGTGCAGCGCCCGCCACACCCCGCGCACCAGCCCCAGGCAGTCGCAGCCCACGCCCTTCAGGCTGGCCTGATGCTGATAGGGCGTGCCCAGCCAGGCCCGCGCCTCCGCCAGGACCCTTTCCCTCTCCGTAGGAGCCCTCTCCGTAGGGACCCTCTCCGTAGGGGCCCTCATCGCCGTCCCCCGTCGTGGATCTCGCCCTCGGCGGGATAGAGCGTGACGAAGTCCTCGCCCGGCAGGGTCGGAAAGCCCCGGAAGTTGGTCCCGTTGGCAAACACCGCCCGGCAGGTCGTCCACCGCCGGTCGCAGGTCGCGCCGGGATGGGCCGAAAGGTCGACCCCGCAGCGCTCGTCGCCCAGCACGGCGTCGCAGTTTCGGGCGTAGGCGCGGCCGGCCACCCGGTCCAGCGCCGCCGCCGGCCCCTCCAGCTCGGCGGTGAAGGCCTCGCCGGTCCACGAGACCCGCGCCACCCGCGCCCGCCACAGTTCGACGGCCAGGTCCGGCGCGCGCCAGTCCACCCGGCGGCAGACCACCTGCGCCCCGTCATAGAGCCCGGCCTCGATGTCGCCGGCCGTGATCCCCCCGGCCTTGTTAGAAGCATCGTCCAGGGCGCCCGTCGCCGCCGCCAGGCCGGGGCCGAACCCCGCCTGGCTCTCGGCCGCGCCGGCGCTCCAGCCGCTGGCCGCCCGGCAGACCACGCCGGCGACGGTCAGGTCGCGATCGTGGTCGGTGAAGCCCAGCACCGTCCCGTCCGTCCGGGTCAGGATCCAGGCATGGCAGAGGCTCGCCGCCCCGCTTTCGATGCGCTCGGCCAGCGCCCCCGGCACGGCCCGCATCAGACCCGCACCTCGACCAGCGCGATCGCCCCCGCCCGCGCCGCCCCGAACCCTTCCAGCGTCACGTCCAGCCGGTCGAGGTCGAAGCGCACCGGCGTGTCGAACAGGAAGCCGGCGGTCACCGCCGCCCCCGCCGCCGGCGGGGCCGCCAGGGTGACCACGCCCGTGGCCGCGTCCACCGCGAAGGCGCCGGCCGCCTGCTCCACGCCCGCCACGGCCACCCGCACGCTGCCGGCCTGCGGCTTGGCGATGGTGCGGACCACCGCCGCCTCGCCGCTTCCATAGGCCTTGACCAGCTGGAACGCCGTCCGCGTTCCGTCGCCGGTTCCCAGGCCCTGGTCGCCCGGCGCGGGCGTCGCCGACGGCGCGCACGACTTGAAGTCGGCCGGATCCCTGAACCGGAACCCATGCAGCCGCCCCCGCCGCGCCTCGAAGAACGCCGCCAGCTCGGCGGCCTCGTCCAGGCTGCGCGTGGCCGTGCCGACCAGATAGCGCCGGCGGCCGTCCGCCCAGGGGCTGGAACGGCGCTCGAACCCCGAGGCCAGGCCGACGATCTCGGTGCGGCGCTCGATCCCGCTCGTCCCGCCGAAGGCCAGACGCAGGGGCAGCCGCACCTCGTGAAAGGCGCTCATCACGGGTTCTCCTTGACAGCTTCGTAATGTGAGTGATTATTTACTTACAAATCATCCAGACCCGCCGGAGACCCCGCCGTGCCCTTCTTCGCCCTGCTCTTCTCGCCGCGCGGCGCCATCGGCCGCGGACCGTTCTGGCTGGGCCTGTTCCTGCTGCTCGGGCTCGAGGTCGGCGGCTTCCTGGCGTTCGGACGCCATGGCGCGGCGCCCATGGCCGCCGTGCCGCTGGTCGGGCCGTGGCTGGTCGACGTCAGCGGCCCGGCCCTGGGCTTCGACGGCTGGATCCCGGGCTTTCTGATCCTCGCCCTCCAGGGCTGGATCAGCGGCGTGCTGTGCCTCAAGCGCCTGCGCGACATGGGCCACGGCCCCTGGCCGCTGGTTGGCGTCTGGGGCCTGGACCTGATCCTCACCGGCGGGCTGATGGCCTGGATGAGCCACCTGGAGGGCATGGCCGTCATCGTGCCGATCTTCACCGGCGCCGGCGCC
This sequence comes from Caulobacter endophyticus, assembly GCF_029543245.1. GTDB lineage: Bacteria > Pseudomonadota > Alphaproteobacteria > Caulobacterales > Caulobacteraceae > Caulobacter > Caulobacter endophyticus_A. The sequence goes on along the minus strand of NZ_JARQWV010000002.1, from coordinate 15,069 downwards.
TCTGGCCTCTTGTGGCTGGCCCTGCTGGGCTGGCTCGGCGTCGAGCCCGGCCCGCGCCGCGCGGAGCCCGCGCCCGAACCGTCCCCCGCGTTCGCCGCGGTGGGTTAAACCCTTGTCATGACGTCCATTTCACTTCAGCCGGAGGGGCGCCGGTCCTAGTCTCTCCTCAAGGTTGGGAGACAAAGACATGGACTGGAAAAACCTGATGTTCTCCGCCGACGGCCGCATCGGCCGTCAGGCGTTCTGGATCGCCTGGCTGATGCTGCTGGGCGTCAACGTGGTGGCCGGCTGGGTTCCGGTCATCGGCAATCTCGTGGCCCTGGTCACGCTCTACTGCTTCGTCTGCATCTACGCCAAGCGCCTGCACGACATGGGCAAGAGCGGCTGGTGGCAGGTCGTGCCGATCGTCCTTGGCCCCGTGCTGCTGATCGGTTCGGCCCTGTGGCTGGGCGTCGGCGCGGCGGCCATCGCCCTGAACGGCGGCGACCCCGAGCTCTTCGCCCTGGCCGGCGCCGGCGGCGTGGTCATGTCCCTGCTGATGGGCTTCGTGATCAGCATCGCCTTCACCCTGTGGGTCGGCTGCGCCCAGGGCGAGACCAGCGACAACCGCTGGGGCGATCCGCCGCTGAACGCCCTGGCCGTCTAGGCCTTCCGGCTTCCTCGCGCAGACTCGCGAGAGCCCTTTCATCGACGCAACCCCGCCGCTACCCTGCGGCGGGGTCTTGTTGTTCGGGGTGGGGCGTGAACGCGATCGGGAACTATCTGGCGGGCCAGTCCAAGCGGCGCGAATACTGGGCCAGCGCCGTCGCGCTCAGCGCCGTCAACATCGGCCTGATGAGCCTGCCGGTCAGCCCGCCCGCCGACCTGATGAACTGGACGACCCTGGCCATCTGGTGCGTCATCGCCGCCCGCCGGCTGCGGGCGGCGGGCCTGCCCTTCTGGCTGGCGCCCTTCCCGCTGATCTCCTTTCTGGTCGACAAGGGCGTGCACAGCGTGATCCTGGTCTCCGGCGCCCCCGTCATGGCGGGCCTGCGCAACGCCGCCCAGATCAATCTGGCCACCACGATCCTGATCTTCGCCCTTGTCCTGATCCTCGGCTGCCTGCCCTCGCGAGCGCCCAAGCCCGCCCCGCAGGACCGGGCCGAGGTGTTCGGATGATCCTGCGCTACCTGCGCGGCCGGGCTCGGCGCCTTGAGTTCTGGCTCGGCTTCGTCGTCGTCATGGCCCTGCTGTACAAGCTTCCCGACCTGCTGGAGACGTCGCTGGGCGTTCCGGCGATGTGGCTGCTGCTGGCCGTCTGGCTGCTGGTCTCGTCGCGACGCCTGCGCGATATCGGCTGGCCCACCTGGCTGTCGCTCGAGCCGGTCGTCAGCCAGGTGGGTACGGCGATCGTCAAGATCACGCCCTTCGGCGCCGCCCATCGCGAAACCCTGGACGGCCCGGTGAACACCGTCACTCTGGTGGCCTGGCTGCTCTTCGTGCTGGTGCTGGGGGTCTGGAAATCCAAGCCGACGCCGGTCCTCGACCCCGAACGGCAGGCCGAGGTGTTCGGATGATCCGCCCGATTCTTTCCTGGCTGGGCGGACGCGGCCGTCGGCGCGAATACTGGTTCGGCTTCGCCGGCTTCGTCGCCCTGCTGGCGGCCTCTCGCATCACCGGCGATACGGGCTCGTCCCTGCTGATCAAGTTCCTGGCCCTGCTGGCCTGGATGCTGCTGTCCGCCCGCCGCCTGCGTGACATCGGCTGGCCGGCCTGGCTGGCCCTGTTTCCGCTACTGATGATGGGGCTGGGCGTCGCCCAGGTGATCATCTCCCTGACCGGCAAGGCCACGGTCCTCATGACCGGGATAATCGGCTGGAGCTGGCTGGCCTTCATCATCGTCATCGGCGCCTGGAAGCCCAGGCCCGCCGACATCACCGACCCCGAACGCCAGGCCGAGGTGTTCGGATGATACGGCGCATTCTCGCCTGGCTGGGCGGCCGCGGCGGCCGGCTGGAATACTGGCTCGCGGTCGTCGCCATCCTGGCCTTCATCATGATCATGCCGGGCCGGCGCCTTCCGCCTTATTCGCTGGACTTCGCGGCCCTGGCCGCCTGGTGCGTCTTCGCCGCCCGCCGGCTGCGCGACGCGGGCCTGCCCTTCTGGCTTGCGCCGTTCCCGCTGCCCATCGCCCTGGTCTCCATCCAGGCGCGCGCCCTGCTGCTGGCGCGGGCCGACGGCGCCATGCAGACGGCGGCCGCCAAGAGCACCGTCAACCTCTACTCGGCCATCGCCCTCTTCGGTCTCGTCGCCATCCTCGGCCTGCTGCCCTCGCGGCGCCCGAAGCTCACGGCGGACGACCATGCGCAGGTGTTCTCATGATCGCGGCGATCATTCGCTATCCGCTTGGCCGCGCCGGCCGGGCCGAATACTGGGCCGGCTTCCTGGCCGCCGTCGCCCTGGTCACCACCTCGGGCTGGTTCGAAAGCGACGCGCCGCGCCTGCTGATGTGGCTCGCCGCCGCGATCCTGTGGCTCGTCCTGACCTTGCGCCGCCTGCGCGACATCGGCTGGTGGACCTGGCTGACGCTGCTCCCGGTCGCGCCCGCCGTCGTCGGCTTCGGCCTGCTTGCGGCGGCCGGCGAAGACAACGTCGACCTCACCATCGCCGGGGCCCTGCTGTCCATGTGCGCCGCGTCGATCTGGCTGGTGCTGCTGGTCCTCGTCGGCGCCTGGAATCCGAAACGCCCGCCCCCTCCCAGCGCCGAGCATCAGGCCAAGGTGTTCGCCTAGAGCCGCCGCGCGCCCAGGCTGACGGCCCGCGCCAGGGCCTGGGCCAGCTGGGCGTCCGAACGGGCCAGGGCCGGGGCGTCGCCGCCGCTGACCTGCACGGTCACGCTGATCCCGCCGCCGCCGGCCCCATTGCCGCCGACGGGTTCGATCGTTCCCGCCCCGGCCGGGCGGAAGACCTCGGGCCCGCGCTCGCCGACCAGATAGGCGCCGCCGCCGGTCACCGGTCCGCCCTCGGCCCGCGCCCCGGAAAAGACGCCCGACACCGCCGTGCTCAGCGCCTCGCCGAGGCTCGCCCCGCGGCCGCCCGTCACCGCGCCCAGCACCGCCCCCGCCAGCTCGGCCATCGACACCTCGCCGTCGGCCGCCGCCCGCGCCAGCGACCGCGCCAGGCTGCTCCCGGCCGTGGCGAACGCCTCCTCGATCGACCGGGCCGCCGCCCGGGCCGGCGCCTCCAGGCCCGCCAGGGCGTCGGCCGCCTCGGCCGTGCGCAGCGGCAAGCCCTCGTCGAAACCGCTCATGCCTCGTCCTCCATCCCGTCGGGAAACCGCGCCATCAGCGCGGCCAGATCCGATCGCCCCGGCGCGGCGGCGCCGCCCTGGCCTGCCCCCTCGCCCACCAGAGCCCGCCACTCCTTCAGCGACAGTCGCCAGAACGCCGCCGGCGGGATCGAAAACGCCACGGCCGCCCGCCGCAGCATCTCGCCCCAGGGGCTCACGCGGCCGCCGCCAGGGCCAGGGCCACCGCCTGCGCGGCCTCGCGCGGATCCAGCCGGCCTGCGTCCAGCGGCCCCAGCTCGTCGTCGACCAGCGCCGCCAGCACCGCCATCAGCTCGCCCGCCGACGGCCGCGCCAGGCGTTCGGGCAGCCGGCTCCAGTCGGAAAGCCCCAGCGCCGTCTCGATCCTGGCCAGGCCGCCCAGCGTCAGGCACAGCCGGCGCGTCACCCCGCCCAGCACCACCTCGACCTCGCCCCTCGCGGCGTTCACGGCGGCCATCAGATCGCCGTCACGCTGATCGCCCCGGCCGAGGCCAGGGTCAGGGCGAAGACGGCCTCGCCGTCGTGCTGGCCGGCATATTCCAGCGCCGACACCAGGAACGGCCCCTCCAGCTGGGCGAAGTCGGGGATCACCAGCCGCCAGGTCCTGGCGCTCTGCGAAAAGAAGCTGTCGCGCACCATCGCGTCCGAGGCCGCGTCGCGGAACACCCCCGCCCCCGACACCGAAGCCGAGCGCACGCCCGCCCCGGCCAGCAGTTCGCGCCAGCGCCCGGCGCTGTCGCCGTCGGTGGCGTCGATGGTCCTGGCGTTCAGGCTGATGGTCCGGGCCCTAAGGCCCGCCACCGTCGTGAAGCCCTGCGGCGAGCCCCCGTCGCCGATCTTCAGCAGCATGTCCTTGCCGGCTTGCGCGGCCATGGTCGATCTCCTTCTGGGTTGGATTTCAGGCCGGCTCGCTGACCGCCCGCACGCGCAGCACGCCCAGGGTCAGCTCGTCGTCGGCCGCGGCGAACACGTCGGAAAAGCGCACCTTCAGCGAGGCCAGGGCGCGGCCTTCCACGGCCGGAGCGGCGTCATGCAGCGCCAGCCGCGCGGCCGCGACCATGGCCCGCGCCTCCTCCGGCCCGCCGAAGCGCGAGGCGCAGGTGATCGTCACCACGTGCTCAAGCAGGTCATTCTCGCCGACGGGGCGGCTCTCGATCCGGCCGACGCTGACGGAAGGATAGGTCAGCATCCGGGGCGGCGAGGCGTGCACCCGCGTCCCCACGATCGCCGACACCGCCGGCGCGGCCGCCAGCAGCTCGGCCAAGGCCCTGGCCAGGGCGATCTCGGCGCTCACAGCCGCGCCTCGCGGTAGGGCGCGATCCACGGCTCGACCAGCGACAGCGGCGGCGGCCGCGCATCGCCGCGATGCTCATAGGCGTGGCAGGCCAGGATCAGCACCGCCAGGCGCAGCGGCGCGGGACTGTCGGCGCCGAGGACGACCCCGGCCGCCTGCCCGACCCGCGCCTCGGCGGCCTCGATCAGCAGGGCGACCAGCGCGTCCTCGCCGCCCACGCGCAGGAAGTCCTTGGCCTGCGCCAAGGTCACGGAGTTGGGCATGGGGGATTTCCTTGAAAGATCCCTCTCCCCTTGTGGGAGAGGGTGGCCTCCCGGAGGGAGGTCGGGTGAGGGGTCTCTCAGAACCGTCCGCGAGACCCCTCATCCGTCGGCTTTCGCCGACACCTTCTCCCGCAAGGGGAGAAGGGCCGTTCACATCAGCTCACCGAGAACTTCAGCAGCTTCACCGCGTCGAAGTTCTGCACGCCGCCGCCGACGCGCTTGGTGGTGTAGAACAGCACGTGCGGCTTGGCCGAATAGGGATCACGCAGCACCCGCACCCCGGCGCGGTCGACGATCAGGTAGCCCTTCTCGAAGTCGCCGAAGGCCACGGCGATGCTGTTGGCGCCCACGTCCGGCATGGCCTCGATCTCGGTCACCGGAAAGCCCATCAGGCTGGCCGACTGCCCCGGCTGCAGGGCCGCGTTCCAGATGTAGTTGCCTTGCGCGTCCTTGAACTTGCGCACCGCGCTGACCGTCCTGCGGTTCAGCACGAAGCGGCCGTTCTGGCGGTACTGGGCCTTGGCCGAATAGATCAGGTCGATCAGCTTGTCGGTCGGGTTGCTGGCCGGCCAGTTCCCGGCCACGCCCGTGGCCACGTAGCCCAGCTGCCCCCAGGCGTAGCTGGCGTCCGGCGCGGCGGTGTAGGCCAGGAGGCCCTTGGGCTTGTTGACCCCGTCGCCGCTGACGAAGGCCGCCGTCTCCTGGGCGGCGAAGGCGTCCTGCACCTCCTCGGCCAGCCACTCGTCGATGCTGACATAGGCGTCGTCCAGCAGCGCCTGGGTCGCGGCCGGGCTGGCGTAGAGCTCGCCGGCCGGGAAGTCGATGACGTCCAGCGTCGGCGCCGTGGTCTCCGGCCGCGCGGCGGTCTCGGCCACCCAGGCCGCGGCCAGGCCCGTCGGCGACACCGGCTTGCGGAACGTGCCCGCGCCGATGGTGCGCACCTGGCAGATCTCGCGCATCGGGCTGGTGGCGGCCAGGCGGCGCAGGATCTGCCGCTCCAGCTCCGGCGGCGCCACATAGCCGCCGGCCGTGGCCACGCCCTCCGACAGGCCCTTGGCCTCGAGCAGGCCAGCCGTCTCGCCGGTCTTCACATAGCGGTCGAAGGCCGCCTTGCGTTCGTCGACCCGCGCGGCCGGCGCCTCGCTCGCCAGGGCCGGGCGGCGGCTGTCGGCCAGCACCCGGTCCAACCGGTCCTGGGCGGCGTTCAGGGCCGCGTCGATGCGCGAGACCTTCTCCTCCAGCAGCACGTCAGCGCTCTTGGCCTCGATGGCCGCCAGCCGCTGGTCGTTGGCCGCCTTGAAGCCCTCGAACGTCGCCAGCACCTCGACCAGCGCCGAGCGGGCCTCCGGCGAGGCCGGGACCTGTTTGGTTTCCTTCATGGAGTTCTCCGTCACGGATTACCTTCTCCCCTTGCGGGAGAAGGAGGGGCCCGCCGGCCGCCGGCCGGTGGGAGGATGAGGGGTTGCGCGGAATCTCCGGCGAGACCCCTCATCCGGCCGCTTTCGCGGCCACCTTCTCCCGCAAGGGGAGAAGGGAAACTTCAGTCGACCACCCGCAGCCGCGCCTGCGGCAACATCGGAAACGTCACGATCGACACCTCCCAGAGGTCGACGCGGGACAGCACCCGCAAGGCGCCGTCGCGCCGCGCCTTCACCTGCCGAAACCCGATCGACAGCCCGTCCAGCGCGCAGGCCGAGACCAGCGCCGCCACCAGCCGCCCGCGCGGCGTCGCCGACATGATCCGCCCACGGACGAACAGGCCGCGCGCGTCCTCGAACGCCTCGTCCCAGACGCCCACCGGCTCGGCCTCGTCGTGCTGGTGCAGCATGCGGATCGGCCCCGCCTCGAGGCTCTGCTTGAAGGCCCCCGAGGCGGTGACGTCGTCGTTGAGATCGCGGGTCCAGAACAGCGAGGCGTAGCCTTCGATGCGAAGGTCTTGAGACATGTGTGGTCTCCCCGAGGAGCCGCCCCCGTCCTTCGACAGGCTCAGGATGAGGGCTACTGAACGTCAGTCGAAAACCTCACCCTGAGCCTGTCGAAGGGCGGGGTTTTCGTCGCTACGGACGGTCCAGCTTGGCCTCGATGCGCACCAGCGCCGCCCGCGTGGCCTCGGCCTGGGTCTCCAGCCTGGCCAGCCGCTCGGCCACCGGGGCCTGGGCGTCGAGGCGCTTTTGCAGCTCGTCGATCCGCGCGCTGGCCCGCCCGGCCCACATCAAGGCCGCGGCCGCCTGCAGCGTCACCGCCACCAGCACGGCCGCCGAGATCTGGCGGTCCAGCCGCCAGCGATTGGGGGATGAAGTCATGAAATCTCCTTCCCTCTCCCCTTGCGGGAGAGGGTGGCCCGCGAAGCGGGTCGGGTGAGGGGTCGAAAGTCGGCGCCGCCGCGGCGGCGGATCGACGGGGCGAAGCGGTCGAGGCCTGAGAGACCCCTCATCCGTCGGCTGTCGCCGACACCTTCTCCCGCAAGGGGAGAAGGAAACTAGAGCTCCAGCCCCGCCAGCCGCCTACGCTCGTCATCCGTCAGGAAGCTCGCCGCCTCCAGCCGCGCCCACAGGGCGTCCCGTTCAGCCGACAGCGCCGGCACGGCGTCCAGGTCGCAGCCCACCCGCGCGCCGGGGAACTTCGGCCCCAGCCAGGCGGTGATCGCCCGCGCCGCCCGCTCGGCCAGCGGAACCACCGTGTGCCGCCAGAACGCCCCATTGGCCTCGCGATAGTTGGCGTAGGTGTTGTCGCCGGGGATCCCCAAGAGCTGCGGCGGAACCCCGAAGGCCAGGGCGATCTCGCGCGCCGCCGCATGCTTGCCCTCGACGAAGTCCAGGTCCGCCGGGGTCAGCGACATCGGCTTCCACTCCAGCCCGCCCTCCAGCAGCAGCGGCCGGCCGGCGTTGTCGGCGCCGGCGTGAGCGGCGGCCAGCTCGGCCTTCAACCGCTCGAACTGCTCCTCGGAAAGCCGGTCCCCGTCGCGCCCGCCATAAACCAGCGCCCCCGAAGGCCGCGCGGCGTTGTCGAGCAGAGCCTTGTTCCACGCCCCCGAGGCGTTGTGCACGTCGATGGCGAAGGCCGCCGCCTCCAGCGGCGAGGCCCCGTAATGGTCGCTCGTCGGGTTGAACAGCTTCAGGTGCAGCACCGGCAGCCAGCCGTCGGCGTCGCGCCCGATCCGCACCGTCCGCCCGCCCGCCTGGTAGTCATAGGCCGCCGGCCAGCCGCGCGGCCCGGGAACCACCGCCATCCGGTCGGGCCGCAGGGCGTAGAGCTCCTCCGGCTGCTCCCCGGCCGCCTCGAGGTATCCGTTGCCCGCCACCTGCAAGTGGCCGAAGAACGCCTCCATCAGATCGGGCCCGCCCTGCTCGGGATTGGGCGCGGCCAGCAGGCGCGCCAGCGGATGGTCGTCGCTGCGCCTGCCGCCATGAAACACCGCCAACGGCACGGCCGCCGCGGCCTCGGCGATCATCCGCACGCAGCGATAGGCCACGGGGTTCTTCGCAAACCCCTCGCTCGCCAGCGCCCCGTAGTCCCTGGGCGTCCACTGCGGCCGCCCGCCGCTGGTCAGGGCGACCAGCCTGGCGGCGCGGGAGTCCTTGATTTCGGGCGGTCGTCTGGAAAAGGAAAACATCGATCCTCCTTTCCTTCTCCCCTTGCGGGAGAAGGTGTCGGCGAAGCCGACGGATGAGGGGTGCGTGCGCAGGCGTTCGCCTGTTCGCACCAGCCTCGATGAAGACGTGAAAGCTGGAGGGGCGCTGCGCCGACACCCCTCATCCGACCCGCTGCGCGGGCCACCTTCTCCCGCAAGGGGAGAAGGAAACTAAACCACCCTCAACCTCGGCGCCTTCCCCCCGCCCAGCATCAGCTCGCTCAGCGCCCAGACCAGCGCGTCCGCCCGGTCGGGACTGTGCCCGAGATCACCCTCGCCCAAGCCCATCAGCTCCTCCTCCAGCGCCGGAAACGCCCCGCAGTGCACGACCCGGCCCTGCTCGTACAAAGCCGCCACCGGCTCGGCCCGGGCCCGCTTGCCGACCGAGGCGCGGACCAGCTTGATCGGGCACGGCGGCGCGGCCTGGGCCAGGACGGTGCGCACCATGTCGCCGCCCTGGTTGGCCTCGGCCACCACGGCGTCGGCGGTGAAATCCACGGCCGCCGCCACCGCCAGCCTGGCCCAGCCGTTGGGCGACAGGCCCCGCATGGTGCGGTCGGCCAGCACATAGGCGCGGCCGTCGCGGCGGCCGGCGACCACCACGCCGCAGGCGTCGCCCCGCGCGGTGGCCGGCGGGTCGACCGCCACCACCACCCGGTCGAACTTCGCCGGCGGCGCCCCGCGACACCGGGCCAGGTCCTCGGCCCTGAAAAGCCCGCCGTCGGTCTCGACGACGATCCCCTCCAGCTCCTGGGCCGCCAGCCGAGTGCCGCCGTACAAGGCCTCCAGCGTGGCCAGGAACTGCGGCGCCAGGTTCCCGGCGTTGGCCGCCGTCCCCGCCCGCGTCGTCGCCACGCCCGCCTCGGCCATCAAGACCTTCAGCGCCCGGGTCGGACGCGGCGTGGTGGTCACCACCAGCCGCGGATCCTCGCCCAGCCGCAAGCCGAACCGCAGCATGGCCAGGGTTTCGGCGGCCTTGGGCCAGGCGCAGAACTCGTCGGCCCAGGCGGCGTGGAACTGCGGTCCGCGCAGGCTGTCGGGATCCTCGGCCGAAAAGGCGTAGGCCTCCGCGCCCGTCTCCCAGACCAGCCGCCGGCGCGAGCCTTCCCAGCGCACGCGGTTTCCCGCCTGGGCCATGGCCCGCAGGCCCGACGGCCCCTCGATCATCACCTCGCGCACGTCGTGGAAGGTCGGTCCCACGAGCGCCATCCGGCACGGCCGCGCGGCCTGATCGGTGACCCAGCCGGCCCCGGCGAAGGTCTTGCCCGCGCCCCGCCCGCCCAGCATCAGCCAGGTCGCCCAGGGGTCGTCAGGCGGCGTCTGATGAGCCGCCGGTTTCCACGAGCGGTGCGCCGCGAGCTCGACACTCCTCATCGAGACGCTCTCGCACCAGGCTCTTAAATTCGACACTTTGAGCAACCGCTCCCAGTCGGCGCTCGAGAGCGGCATGCAGCCGCTCGATCCGGTCTTCGGTCCAGGGTTCGTCGTCATTCATCGCCATCTCCTCGCCAACCGCCTTGGCGATCCGCGCTTGCTTGGCGGCCGAGATCTTTTGCGAACGCAGCCTGGCGGCGTGGAGCATCTCCACCGGCCGCCCGACCAGGGCCGCCTGCTTGCTGGCGTCCAGACGCGCCTTCGGCGGCTCGTCCTTCACCTGAGTGAGGAGTTCCTTGGCGGCGCCGTGATAGGTCTCCACGATCAGGTCGCGGATCTCGGTCAGCAGCGCGTCGTTCTGTTCGCTTTTCTCGGCCATGACAGAAGTGTACGGCGCCAGCGAGCGCGTCTGATCCAGCCCCATGAGAAAGTTGCAAGCGGCTGATATCGCCCGATCTTTTTCCGTATTCGCCGGGGATAGACGCGGCTCTATCCCCGTCCGGCGGCCTTCTCCGCCGAGCCTGAAAATCGTCCACGCCAGGCGAAGCGGCCGCCTGCGCCACAGTGACGATTGACCAACCAGAGATTGCGTGCGCGCATGGATTCTCGGGAGGCATGGGCTGGCCACGCTTCGACCGGGAGATCCGATCACGATGAGAGAACTGACGCTTGCAGAAGCCGCCTTGGTTTCGGGGGGTCTCACCAACGAGGAGATCGAGGCCATCATGGCCTGGCGCCCCTTCACGCTGGAGGAACTGATGTCGCTGACGCCCGAGCAGCGTCTCGCTTACGGCGTCGACCCCATGGGCAGCAGCAACCCCTCCGACAGCACCAATCCCTATCCCGCGGCCCCGCCCCACCAGTGGCCGTAAGCGATTCTGCGCGCGCCGCCCCCGACGGGGCGGCCGCGATCATGCTGTCGATGCCGGACCTTCGCGCCCATGTCGGCGCCGTCGCCGATGACCGCAGCGACCTCCCGCTCAAGATGGCTCTGCGGCAGGCCGAAACGCACCTTGGTCATGTCCGCGCCTGCATCGGTCTCGAGCAACGCGCCGCTCACAAGCTGATTTCCGACGCCGAAGAGGGCATGGACCTGACCGATGGGTCGGCCGAGGCGCTGGCCCTGCTCAAGCGCTACGCCTTCCGCCCCAGCCTGGAATTTCCCCTGTCTACCTGGTGGGGTCACGATACCTCGGCCCTGTCGAGCGACGCGTGGGTCGAGACCTTCACCTCCGCCCTGCTGGGAACGCGGTCCTGCCGCTCCAGGCGAAGGATGCGCACGCGTGGCGACGCCGAGAACGGCTGGGTGCTGTTCGCACCGCCGAGGCAGGCCGTGCGCTGGTCGCGTTACGTCGCCTCGGCCCCGGTCAACCTGTCCAACGCCATAGATCGGGCGGCCTACCTCTATGCGGCCACCCTGATCCTACATCCGATGACCGACGGAAACGGCCGTCTGGCCCGCTGCCTGGCGCTCAAAACCCTCAACGCCGAGGGCCTGCTGGCCTGGCCCTCGATCCCGCTCGGCCCGGCGATCCACGCCCGCATGGAGCAGAACAGCCGGGCGATCCAGCTGTTGTGCGAAACGGGAGACTGGCGCGCCTATTTCGGCCACTTCCGGCAGGTCCTGTCGCTGGCGGCGCGGTTGTCGATCGATCTGGCGGCCGACTTCGTCCCCGCTCAATACGGCAGCTCCTCCGGCGGCGGGACCGGTCCACGCCCGTCGTCGGCCGGCTCGTCCGGCGCGGCGTCGGCTTCCAGTTCCGAGGCTGTGCGGGCGAACTCCGAGGCCAGGGTCTCGTAGAAGCCGTTGCGCGGATCGGGCGAGGTGCGCGGGCCGGGATCGGGCAGCAGCCAGGGGAAGTCGCGGATCGCCAGGTTCTGGTGGGCGGCCAGCATGTAGCGCCGCCAGATGCTGGCCGGCATGTCGCCGCCGACCACCTTGTTCATCGGCTTGTCGTTGTCGTTGCCCACCCAGACGCCGGTGGCGAAATCGGGGGTGAAGCCTACGAACCAGGCGTCGCGCCAGTTCTGGCTGGTGCCGGTCTTGCCCGCCGCCGGCCAGCCGAACGCGGCCCGCTTGGCGGTGCCCTGGTCGACCACCTTCTTCATCATCTTGACCATCATGCTGGCCCTGGCGATGTCGTAGACCTGCGCCGGGGCCATCGGCCCGCGGGCGTAGATCGGCCGGCCGTCCTGGGCGGTGATGCTCTCGATGACGTAAGGCTCCACCCGCTGGCCGCCCAGCTGGAAGACCTGGAAGCCCGAGGTCATCTGCAACAGGTTCACCTCATAGGCCCCCAGCGCCACCGACAGGTCGGGGCGGTCCGGCAGGCTGGTGATCCCGAAGCGGCGGGCGAGATTGCCCACCTGCGCGCCGCCGGCCTCCTGGGCCAGCTTGACGGCGATGGTGTTGGTCGAATTGACCAGGGCCTGCTCGACGGTCATCGGGCCGCGATAGTCGCCGCCGTAGTTCTCGGGCTTCCAGTCGCCGAACTGCACCGGCCCGTCGACGCGGATGTCGCTGGGCAGCACGCCCTTTTCCAGGGCGGCGGCATAGACGAACGGCTTGAAGGTCGAGCCCGGCTGGCGCCTGGCCTGCACCGCGCGGTTGAAGGGGCTGGCGATATAGTCGGCGCCGCCCACCATCGCCCGGATCGCCCCGTCGGCCGACAGCGATAGCAGCGCGGCCTGGCTGGCGCCGGCATGCTGGCCGCCCAGCGCGATGGCCTGGCGCACGATGTCGGCCCCGGCCTTTTGCAGGCGGGTGTCGATGGTCAGGCGCACGACCAGGTCGGGCGCGTTCTGGCCGGCGATGCGGATGGCCTCGGTGGTGGCGTAGTCCAGCACCCAGCCATAGTCGCCCTCGTCGCTGACCGCGTCGGGCGACAGCTTCGGCGTGTCGTCCAGGGCCGCGGCGTGCTCGGCCGCCGTGATCCAGCCCTCCTTCTCCATATTGGCCAAAACCAGGCGCGAGCGGGCCAGCGCCCCTTCCATGTCGCGGGTCAGGGCTAGGCGCGAGGGCGCCTTGGGCAGCGAGGCCAGCAGGGCGGCTTCGGAAAGGGTCAGCCGGCTGGCGGGCTTGCCGAAATAGGTCTGGGCCGCGCCGTCGACGCCATAGGTGTTGGCCCCGAAGAACACCCGGTTGAGATAGAGCTCCAGCACCTCGTCCTTGGTCAGCACCTGTTCCAGGCGCCAGGCCATCAGCATTTCCTGAAGCTTGCGCTCGACCGTGCGGTCGGGGGTCAGGAACAGGCCCTTGGCCAGCTGCTGGGAAAGGGTCGAGGCGCCCTGCACCGTGCGGCCGGCGCGCCAGTTCACCCAGGCCGCCCGGGCGATGCCGTAGAGGTCGATCGGGCCGTGCTTGTAGAAGCGCTTGTCCTCGGCCGCCAGGAAGGCCAGCGGCACATAGCCGGGCACGGTCTTGACCGTCACCCGCTGGCCGTAACGCGGCCCGCGCGTGGCGATCACCTGGCCGCTGCGATCCTCGAACCGCACGCCCGGCGCGCGATTGACCGCGAACAGCGCCTCGCGCGACGGCAGGTCCGGCGTGTCCTTCAGGTACTTGAACCAGACATAGGCGCCGGCGCCGCCCACGGCCAGGAAGCCGATCAGGGCGCTGACCAGCAGGGTGATCCACACCCAGCCCCAGCCGCCCCGCTTGCGCGGCGTCTTCAGGTCGGCGCGGAACGGCTCTTCGGGCGGACGCTGCGGCGGGCCTTTCGGCGGCTCGGGCGGCGGCGGCGGCACGGGCGAAAAACCGCCGCCCGCCGGCGGCGTCGGGCGCGCGGGCGGATCGTCGAACCTGTAGGGCGGCAGCGTCCAGTCGTTCACGTGCGGTGTTGCGTCCAGTTGGTCTTCGCGGCGATTGGGTTTAGGACGCCCCGATGATGGCGCGCAAACCTTTCTGGGAGACGAAATCCCTTCACCAGATGACCGTCCCCGAGTGGGAGAGTCTATGCGACGGCTGCGGCCTTTGCTGCCTGGTTCGCTTCGAAGACGAAGACACCGGCGAGGTGATCCCCACCCGCGTGCACTGCCAGCTGCTCGACGCCCATCTTTGCCGCTGCAGCGACTATCCCAATCGCCGCAAGACCGTGCCCGACTGCATCAAGCTGACGCCGCACAACATCGAGGACCTGGAGTGGATGCCCCCCTCCTGCGCCTATCGCCGCCTGCACGAGGGCAAGACCCTGCCGCAGTGGCACCCGCTGATCACCGGCGACCCCGACAGCCCCCACAAGGCCGGCGTCTCGGTCCGCGACCAGACCATCAGCGAAGCCAGCCTCGACGACCCCGAAGACGCCATGGACTTCGTCGCCACCGACCTGATGGTCGACAAGGGCGACTGGCCCTACGAGCCGGAAGACTGAACCCTTCTCCCCTTGCGGGAGAAGGTGTCAGCGAAGCTGACGGATGAGGGGTCTCTCAAACCTGAAACGCCTCACCCAGCCTGACCACCTTCGCAACGTCGAGATCTGGGAAACCCCTCACCCGACCCGCTGCGCGGCCCACCCTCTCCCGCAAGGGGAGAGGGACGCTTGACCTTTCCGAGCAAACCACCACCTCAAGCTGCACCTTGAGGGAAACCACCGCGCCATGCTCCTGACCGCCCTGCTGATCGGCCTGTTCGCCGCCGCCCGCCACGACGGCCCCGTGCGCCGCTGGCTGGTCGAGATCCCGGCCCAGCGCCTCTCGGCGATGACCCCGCGCAACGCCATGGCGTTGATGCTGCTCTTGGCCATCGCCCCCTTCGCCGGCCAGGTGATCCTGCCGGAAATGGCCTGGATCCTGGCGCTGGACCTGGCTGCCTGGGTCGAGGTCGGGATCGCCGCCACGGTCATGGCCCGCCTCGTCCCCGCCTGGAAAGGCCTGCGCGCCAGCGCCGTCCGCCTGGTTCGCACCGCCTTCCGCCCCGCCGGCCGCGCCCGGCGCAGCCCCGCTGCCCGCCGCAAGCCGGCCAAGACCCCCGACCCCAGCGACGGATGGGCGTTTGCATAGAGCCCCCTCAGTCGCTCCGCGACAGCTCCCTGCTCCTCCCCCGTGAAACGGGGGAGGTGGCGCGCTGCGGATACGCAGCGTGACGGAGGGGGCGACAGCTTCCTCGGCGCCCAGTCTCGGGGGGGGGGGGGCGGGGGGCGGGGGCGGCCCCCCCGCCCCGGCCCGCGCGCGGCCGGCGGCGCGCCACCCCCCCGCGGCCGCC
>NZ_JARQWV010000029.1 GCF_029543245.1 Caulobacter endophyticus | reverse complement strand
TCGCCCCCCCGCCGGCCGCCCGGCCGGGGCCCGCGGGGGGGGGGGGGGGGGGGCGCCGGCGCGGGGGCGGCGCGCCCCCCCCCCCCCGGCCGGCACGGAGCCCAGTCTCGCCCCCTCCACCGCTTCGCGGTCCCCCTCCCCCGCAAGCGGGGGAGGAGCAGCTTACCTGGCCGGCGTCTGGGAAGCTGAAACCGCGCCCCCTCCGTCGCCTTTGGCGACACCTCCCCCAGAGTGGGGAGGATCTACCGCTGCGCCTGGACCACCTTCACCGCCGGCGCGGTTTCCCAGCCGCCGCCCAGCGCCAGGAACAGGTTGACCTGGTCGGCGGCGACGGCGGCGTCGGAGGCGGCCAGGGAGGCCTCGGCGCCGGCCAGGGTGCGTTGAGCATCCAGGCCCTGAAGGTAGGGCGCGCGGCCGGCCTTGTAGAGGGTGGCGGCCTGGCGCTCGGCCTTTACGGCCTCGTCGCGGGCGGCGCGCAGGGCGGCGTTGCGGTCGAGTTCGTGAGCATAGGCGGTTAGGCTGGTCTCGGTCTCGCGCAGGGCGTTCAGCACCACGCCATCGAACCTGGCCAGGGCCCCGTCGGCGCCGGCCTCGGCTCCACGGATACGGGCGCGCTCGCCCTCGCCCGGCAGGGTCCAGGAGATCAGGCCCGACAGGCTCCAGCGATTGGCGGCGGGTTGGCCGATGTCGGCCAGCAGGCCCGTCGAGCCTGCCCCCATGCCGAAGCTGATGTTCGGGTAGAGCGCGCCCCGGGCGACGCCGATGCGGGCGGTGGCGCCGGCCAGGGTGCGTTCGGCCTGGCGAACGTCGGGACGACGCGCGAGCAGGGCCGCGCCGTCGCCGACCGGCAGGGGCTGGGCGAGTTTCGGCGGCGTCGCGCAGGCCTCGACGGCCTTGGGGAACGCCGCGGGCGGTTTGCCAGTGAGCACGGCCAGCTTGTAGAGCGCGGCCTTGCGATGGGCCTCGAAGGACGGAATGGCGGCGCGCTGCAGGTCGACCTGGGCGCGGGCGCGGGTGGCGTCCAGCGCCGTGCCGCGACCCGCCGCGATCAGGCGATTGGTGACCTCCAGGCTCTTCTGCTGGAGCTCCAGGCTGTGCTCGGCGACGTGGATCTCATGTCCGGCCGAACACGCCTCGACATAGGCCCGGGCGACGTCGGCGGCGACGCTGACGCGGGCCAGATCCAGGGCTGCCTGGCTGGCGTCGGCGTCGGCATGGGCGGCCTCGGCGGCGCGCTTGAGGCGGCCCACCAGGTCGACCTGGTAGGAGACCTTGATCCCGGCGTCGGCCAGGTTCTCGACCGGCAGCGGCTCGCTCATCAGGTACTGCTCGCCGGACTCGCGGGCGCGCATGGCCGCCCCGGAAGCGCCGACCGTGAAGCCGCCGGCGTCGTCGGCCTCGCCGGCCACGGCGCGGGCGCGGGCCAGGTTGGCGGCGGCGACGCGCAAGTCGGTGTTGGCGGTCAGAGCTTGCTCGACCAGTCCGTTGAGGGTCTCGTCGTCATAGAGCTTCCACCAGCCGTCGTGGACCGGATCCTGGCTGACGGCGGCGCTGGAAGCGCCCATGAACTGGGCCTGGGCTGCGGGTTCGTTGATCTTGGCGGCGTCGGGCCGCTTGTAGTCGGGGCCGACGGTGGTGCAGGCGGCGAGCGCCAGCAGCGAAACCGCGGCCGCCAGGGTGCGGATCGTACTCACGAGACGACCCCCTTGCCGGCGACCTTCGCCGCCCCCTGCCCCAGCACCGCGACCGTGGCCGTGCGGCCGGCGATCAGGCGCAGGTCCTTAGGGGTTTCGTCCAGGGCGACGCGGACGGGCACGCGCTGGGCCAGGCGCACCCAGCTGAAGGTGGGATTGACGTTGGGCAGCAGGCTGGCCCCGGCGGCGCGGTCGCGGTCCTCGATGCCGGCGGCGATCGACTGGATGTGGCCGTGCAGCGGCTTGTCCTCGCCCATCACCGTGACGCTGACCTTCTGGCCGACGTGCAGGCCCTTGAGCTTGGTCTCCTCGAAGTATCCCTCGACCCGGTAGGAGCGGCTGTCGATCAAGGCCAGCACCGGCTTGCCGGCCGTGACGTAGTCGCCGGTGCGCAGCGTCAGGTCCGACAGGAAGCCGTCGGTCGGCGCGACGACCAGGGTGCGCTCGAGGTTCAGGGCGGCGAGGTCGCGGGCGGCGACGGCCTGGGCCAGGGCGGCCTGGCCTTGCTCAACCTTGGCCAGGCTCTGCTCGGTGATCTCGCCGGCGACCAGATCGCCCAGCACGCGGTTGCGGGCCAGCTCGCGGCGGGCCTGGGCCAGTTGGGCCTTCTGGGCGGCGACGACGGCGTCGGCCTGGCGCAGGGCCAGGGCGTAGCGGTCGCGGTCGACATAGAACAGCGGCTGGCCGGCCTTGACCGTCTGGTCGTTGACCACCTGGACGGCGGTGACCAAGCCCGAGACGTCCGGGGCGACCTGGACGATGTCGGCGCGGACGCGGCCGTCACGGGTCCAGGGATCGACCTGGTAGTGGTCCCAGAGGCGCTTGCCCCCGACCACGGCGACGGCGACGACGGCCAGGGTGACCGCGACGCGGCCGGCTTGGGGGAGAATAGTTTTCAGCTGGGGCATGTTTTTCTTACGGACGGACAAGGGCCACGGCGGCGGCCCAGAGGATGACGAAGAGAGCGGTGTCGAAGAGCGCCGGATGCCAGACGAAGCGGTAGGCGCCGGCCCAGGACAGCACCCGTCGGAGCACGAAGGCGGCGACGAGGGCCACGACGGCCGAGACGAGGACGGACGACAGGAAAACGCCGTCGATGTTGTATTCGCCGGTCATGCGGCGGGCTCCGGATTGAAGGCGGGGGCGTCGGGGAAGAGGTTGCGGCGCAGGCCGACGAGGCCGGTGACGCCGCCGGGAACGAACGGGACCTCGCCCAGGCGGCCGAGGGCCTGGTCGACCTTGGCCAGCAGATCGGCGTGCGGCGGGGCGCGGCGACCGGCCGACAGGGCCGCATAGTGGTCGCCCACCCCGTCGAGCACGGCGTCAAGCGACGCACGGGCGGGGCCCGAGACCTCGCCGCGCGCGCTCTGGACGGTGACGAGGTTCATGCCCACCCGCAGGTCGCGCAGCACGTCGACGCCGACGAGGTCGTGGCGCGGGCCCACGGCGGCGAGCTTGGGGGTCAGAAGGCCCAGGCGGTCGACCAAGGCGGCGGCGAAGGCGGCCGGCTCGGGCGCGCGACTGGACCGGGCCAGGCGGGCCAGGTTCTTCCAGGTGCGCGACAGCAGGCGCCGGGCGCCGGCGTCGATGCTCATCGAGCGCATGGCGGCGGTGACGAAGATCGCCGCCCCCAGGCCGACGAACTGGCCGAGGTTGATGTTCAGGAAGCTGGCGAAGTCGGCGCTGAAGGTCTCCTGCAAGGCCAGGGCGTTACAGAAGCCGATCAGCGTGGCCAGCGCCGCCCCCATGGTCTTGGGGTTGGGAATAAAGAGGCCGATGAACAGCAGCGGCGGGGCCAGGGTCAGGACCAGCAGCGGATAGCCGTCGATGGCCGGCAGCACGGCGAACATGTAGAGCGCCGACAGCGGCAGCGAGACCAGGGTGAAGATCCCGAAGCTGCGGATGGCCGGCACGGGGTCGTCCATGGCCGCGAAGAAACAGCAGAACACCGCCGCCATGACCGGGGCCGAGGCGCCGTCGCCCCAGCCGGAGACGATCCAGAGGGCGCAGGACAGCAGCACGGCGATCGCGGCGGCCGCGCCGGAAAGCAGGGCCAGCGGCAGGTCGCTGTGCATGCGGCGGCTGGCGGCCTTGGCGGCTGCCGCGGCCAGATTGGGCGACAGCGGGGCGTCGGGGTTCTCCAGGCGGGCCATCAGGGCGTGACCCTCGCCCAGAGCCTGGACGGCCTCGGCCAGGCGCACCAGCAGGCTCTCGACCAGCAGGGCGTTCCAGTCGCCGCCCCGCCGCTCGGCGGCCTCGGCCTTGAGGTGGGCGATCAGATCGAGCCCCGGGCCGCGCGTGGCGCCGGCCTCGATCCAGGCGATGACGGCGTCCAGCGCCCGGCGGGCGGCGGGATCGCTGACGTCCTTCAGGGCCTGCATGCGATCGGCCAGGCCCGACAGCAGCGGGATGAGGATCAGCAGACGCTCGTGCAGGGCCCGCACCACGCCGGTGGTCTCGCGCAGGCGGGTGGTGTCGAACGGCAGGTGGGTGGCCAGCATCTGGATCTCGCTGGCGGCGGCGGCCAGGTGGCGGCGGTCCCGGGCGAAGGCCTCCTCGTCGGCGCCCTTCAGCACATCCAGCGCCCAGCGGTCGGCCTCGCCCAGCCAGGCGCCCAGGCGAGCGCGCAGGACGGTCCCGACGGGGCGCGGGAAGACGAGGCTGTGAACCAGGGTGGCGCAGACGATCCCTAAGCCGATCTCGACCACGCGCCAGACGGCCAGGTCGAAGATGGCGCCAGGCTGGCTGACGGCCGGGAAACCGATGATGGCGGCGGTGTAGCCGGCGAGCATCAGGACATAGCTGCGCGGCGTGCGGTCGAGCAGCGAGATGGTCAGGCAGGCGCCGACCCACAGGGCCAGGGCCAGGCAGAGCAGCACGGGGGCGTTGACCAGGTTGGGCACCATGGCGACGGCGGCGGCGCCGCCCAGGATGGTGCCGAGCACGCGGTACAGCGCCTTGGAGCGCACGGCCCCGGCCAGCGGCTGGCTGACGATGTAGGCCGTGGTCATGGCCCAGTACGGACGCGGCAGGCCGACGGCGAAACCGATCCAGAGGGCGAGCATGGCGGCGACGAAGCTGTTCAGCGAGAACAGCAGCGTCCACCGGTCGAACTTGGGCATCGAGCGCTTCAAGCCCCCTGCCCGTTGGCGGCGTCCAGGGCCGCCTCGAAGGCGGCGAAGGTGCGCAGGGTGGCGGCCAGGTCCTCGTCGCTGACGCCGACCAGCAGGCGCGAGCGCACGGCCTGGACGGTGTCTTCGGCGATCACGGCCAGGGCCGCACCGTCGGGCGTGAGATGCAGGGTCTTGGCGCGGCCGTCGGCGGGGTCGTCGCGACGCTCCACCAGGCCGGCGGCGCATAGCTGGTCGAGCACACGGACCAGGGACGGGCCTTCGACGCCCAGCTCCTCGGCCAGCACGCCCTGCCGCATGCCGGAGCCGGCGCGGGCGATGTGCAGCACCGGCAGGGCGCGGGCGTCGGAAAGGCCGTGCTCGGCCAGGGCGCGATTGACCTCGCGGCGGTAGATGCGCGCCAGGCGCAGCACCGCGCCGGTGAAGGTGCGTTCGCTGGGAATGCGGGACGTCATGTAACGATGCTCGAAGAACGATAGGTAGCTTGCTATCTATTTAGATAGCTTCCTATCGAAGTTCGCGCAAGCGGGCGGACAAAGAAAAACGGCCCCGCTCGTGGGAGCGGGGCCGTTCATGGTGTCGAAGGCGGGGAAGCAGCTCGATGGCGGGCGTCAATTACCGTCGCCCAAACCCAAAGCCGCCTTCCTGGGCCTTGTGCCCAGGATCCATCGGTCAGCCTGCTCAGACCTTTCCAGAACGGCAGCGGTCTGAGCGGTCGCCGGCATGGGCCCTCGCCACAAGGGCGAGGGAGGCGGGTCTTTCTGGCTCGATAACAGACCCTGAGCGGCCCTTCCCTACTTCCCGGCCAGCGCCGCTTGCGCGGCCGCCAGGCGGGCGATCGGCACGCGGTAGGGCGAGCAGGAGACGTAGTCGAGGCCGACCTTCTCGCAGAACGCGATCGAGGCCGGGTCGCCGCCGTGCTCGCCGCAGATACCGAGCTTGACGTCGGGACGCGCCGCCCTGCCCCGCTCGGCGGCGATGCGGATGAGATCGCCCACGCCGTCCTGGTCGAGGCTGACGAAGGGGTCCTTCTCGAAGATGCCCTTGTCGATATAGGCGCCCAGGAACTTGCCGGCGTCGTCGCGGCTGATGCCGAACGTCGTCTGGGTAAGGTCGTTGGTGCCGAAGCTGAAGAACTCGGCGTTGGCGGCGAGATCCCCGGCCCGCAGGGCGGCGCGCGGCAACTCGACCATGGTGCCGACGGTGTACTTCAGATCGACGCCCTGCTCGGCCAGCACCGCCTTGGCGACGCGGTCGGTCAGGTCGCGCAGGTACTTCATCTCCTCACCCTTGGCGACCAGCGGATGCATGATCTCCGGCACGGGCGCGGCCTTGCCCGACTTGGCGATCTCGCACGCCGCCTCGAGGATGGCCCGGACCTGCATCTCGTAGATCTCGGGATAGGAGACGCCCAGGCGGCAGCCGCGGTGGCCGAGCATGGGGTTGGTCTCGTGCAGCTCCTTGGCGCGACGCAGCAGCTTGGCGGCGTCCAGGCCGGTGGCCACGGCCACGGCCTGAACGTCTTCTTCCGTGTGCGGAAGGAACTCATGCAGCGGCGGGTCGAGCAGGCGGATGGTGACCGGCAGGCCTTCCATGATCGTGAACAGCTCGACGAAGTCGGCCTTCTGGAAGGGCGCGATCTTGGCCAGGGCCGTGCGGCGGCCGGCCTCGTCGTCGGCCAGGATCATCTCGCGCACCGCGGCGATGCGGGTGTCGTCGAAGAACATGTGCTCGGTGCGGCACAGGCCGATGCCTTCGGCGCCGAACTGGCGGGCGGTCTTCGCGTCGAGCGGGGTCTCGGCGTTGGCCCGCACCTTCAGGCGACGGACCTGGTCGGCCCAGCCCATCAGGGTGGCGAAGTCGCCGGTCAGCTCGGGCTCGATCATCTTCGGGGCGCCGGCCAGGATCTCGCCGGTGGAGCCGTCGATGGTGATCACCTCGCCGGCCTTGAACTCGCGGCCCTTGGCCCGGAACAGGCCTTCCTTGGCGAAGATCGACACGTCGCCGGCGCCCGAGACGCAAGGACGGCCCATGCCGCGCGCCACGACGGCCGCGTGGCTGGTCATGCCGCCGCGGGCGGTGATGATGCCGCGGGCGGCGTGCATGCCGTGGATGTCCTCGGGCGAGGTCTCTTCGCGCACCAGGATCACGGCTTCGCCGTTGGCGGCGGCCTTCTCGGCCTCGTCGCTGTCGAAGACGATCTTGCCGGTGGCCGCGCCGGGCGAGGCCGGCAAGCCGACGGTGACGACGTCGCGGTGGGCAGTGGGGTCGATAGTCGGGTGCAGCAGCTGGTCCAGCGAGGCCGGCTCGACGCGGCTGACGCCCTCTTCCTTGCTGATCACGCCCTCGGCGGCCATGTCGACGGCGATCTTCAGCGCGGCCTTGGCCGTGCGCTTGCCGTTGCGGGTCTGCAGCATGTAGAGCACGCCCTGCTCCACCGTGAACTCGATGTCCTGCATGTCGCGGTAGTGGCGTTCCAGCGTCTCGACCACGGTCTTGAACTGGCCGAACACCTCCGGCATCGCCTCTTCCATCGACGGCGCGGTGTCGCCCATCTCCTCGCGGGCGGCCTTGGTCAGCGACTGCGGCGTGCGGATGCCGGCGACGACGTCCTCGCCCTGGGCGTTGATCAGGAACTCGCCGTACAGGCGGTTGTCCCCGTTCGACGGGTTGCGGGTGAAGGCCACGCCCGTGGCCGAGGTGTCGCCCATGTTGCCGAACACCATCGACTGGATGTTCACGGCCGTGCCCCAGCTTTCGGGGATGTCGTGCATGCGGCGATAGAACTTGGCGCGGTCGTTCATCCAGCTGGCGAACACGGCGCCGACGGCGCCCCACAGCTGCTCCTGGGCGTCCTGCGGGAACGGCTTGCCCAGCTCGTTGAGCACGGCGGCCTTGTAGTCCTTGATGACCCCGGCCCAGTCGTCGGCGGTCAGGCCCGTGTCGACGTGGACGTCGAGGCGGTCCTTATGGTCGTCGAGGATCTCCTCGAACATGTGGTGCTCCAGGTCGAGCACGACGTTCGAGTACATCTGGATGAAGCGGCGGTAGCTGTCGTAGGCGAAGCGGCGGTCGCCCGACAGGACGGCCAGGCCCTCCACGGTCTCGTCGTTGAGGCCAAGGTTCAGGACGGTGTCCATCATGCCCGGCATCGAGGCCCGGGCGCCCGAGCGCACCGACACCAGCAGCGGGTTGGCCACGTCGCCGAAGCGCTTGCCGGTGATGGCCTCGATCTTGGCCAGGCCCGCGGCGACCTGCCCGGCCAGCTCGGCCGGGTACTGCTTGCCGTTGGCGTAATAGTGGACGCAGGCTTCGGTGGTGATCGTAAAGCCGGGCGGAACCGGCAGTCCCAGCGACGACATCTCGGCGAGATTGGCGCCCTTGCCTCCGAGGAGGTTCTTCATGGAAGCGTCGCCGTCGGCGCCGCCTCCCCCGAACGAGTAGACCCAAAGGGACTTCGTCAGCGTCTCTACCGGCATATTGAGTTCACCCTGCGATAAAGTGAAGAAAGGCCGCGCCCTCTATCGGGGTCGTCTCGCCTTGGAACAGCCCCGCGAAATCTGAATCTCGCAGTGCAATATCCGTGGCCTCCCTAGCATTTTGGCCAAGAACGCGTCCACATGCGCGTTGCGTTCCCGCAGATTTGCCAAGAATTCAGCAAATCATTGCCATGACAACGTTGTCCTGATCGCAGTTTGACAGCACGCGCCATTTCAAAGGCACGAAACGTCGCTCCATGGAGAACAGCTACGCTTGCTCCGGACTGGAGAAATCGTCCGCCTGTCGACTATCGCGCGAGGAAACCGGTCAGGCGCCGCCAGATCGTCTTGCGGGCTTCAAAGACGCTGACGCCCAGCAGGGCCGCCACGCTCCAGAACAGCCCCTCGGTCGCCAGGGCCGCCGAGACCGCCGCCAGCAGCCGCATGTCCCGTTCCACACCGACATAGAGCGCCAGTCCCAGGGCGATCCAGGCGGCGAAGGCGATCACGGCCAGCACCGCCACCAGGATCTTCAGCAGCCCCTTGCCGCGTCGCAAAACGCGATCGCCGGCGGGAAGGGTTTCGATTTCGGCCTTGAGAGTCACGACGAAGCTCCTGTCTTTTGTCGAGCACGCCGTGAAAGTCTCGCCGGATCGGCGAGTCTTTCGGACCAGACGCGATTTTTTCGGGAGACCGCTTCTGGGACGGGACGACGCATTCGAGGCGATCCTCGCCGAGCACGGCGCGATGCTGGGGCGCATCGCGGCGGCCTACGAGGCCGACGCCGAGCGCCGGCGCGAGTTGCGCCAGGAGATCCTGCTGGCCGTCTGGCGGGCCCTGCCCCGCCATCGCGGCGAGGCGCCCCTGCGCGCCTTCATCGCCCGGGTGGCCCACAACCGCGCGATCACCCACGTGGCGCGGGAAGCGGCCGAACCGCGCCGGCAGCCGCTGGACGAGAGCGCTCCGTCCGGCGCGCCCGATCCGCACGAAAGCTTCGAGGCCCGGCACATGCAGGAACGGCTGGCGCGCGCCGTGCGCGCCCTGCCCCTGTCGCTGCGCCAGCCGGCCCTGCTGACGCTGGAAGGCTTCAGCCCGGCCGAAATCGGTCCGATGCTGGGCCTGAACGCCAACACCGTCTCCATACGCCTGACCCGCGCCAAGGCCGCCCTGCGCGAAGCGCTCGATCCGGAGGATCGCCGATGACCACGCCGAACGGTCCCCCCAACGGTCCCGAAGACGACTGGGCCGACCTGGCGCAGACCTGGACCGCCCCTGCCGCCGGAGAGCCGGCTATCGACCCGGCCCAGATCCGCGCCCTGCGCCGCCGCGACCGGCTGGCCAGGCTGAATTTCGCCGCCGAGCTGCTGGGCGTTCCGCTCGTGCTCGGACTGGTGGCCTGGGCCGTCGTGAAGCGCGACCTGCCCTGGCCCGTCGCGATCGCCTGCGTGATCTTCACCCTGCTCGCAGGGGCGGTGACGCTGTGGTCGCGGCGAGGTGATCCTGGCCTGCTGCTCGACACGCCCCAGACCGTCGTGCGCACGGCCCTCGCCCAGGCCAGGATGGGCCTGCGCTGGGCGATCGGCGGCGCCTGGACCTGCGCGGCGGGCGCGGCGTTCCTGGCGACCCTGGGCGGACTGTCGGGGAAGTGGCGGGCCGAATGGCCGCTACTGGCCGGCGGGAGCCTGTTCCTGGCGACGTGCCTGGCGCTCTATCTCGCACACGCCCGCCGCTGCCACCGCCGGATCGCCGCGCACGAGGCGTCGCTGGCGGCGCTGGACGATCGTTAGGACCGTCCGCTCAGCGCTTCTTGCCGAGTTCGGCGGCGATGTCCTTGGTCATGCGGCCGACCTTGCGGTGGGCGGTCGTGATCTGCTCGCGGGTCACGCCCCAGCGCTTCATCCAGTACTCGACGGCCTGGCGCTCGGAGAGGTCGAGGCGATCCTTGTCGATGAAGCCACGCTTGTCCTTGAGGCCGGCCATCAGCTGTTCCACGGCTTGGTGGAGCCGGCCGCCTTCCGGGAGGCCTGCTCGCGTTGAAAACGACCGCCGCGCGGCGGCTTGGGACGGGCGGCGATCGCCGCCTGCTTGATGCGCAGCGCCCGCTGGATCGGCGTCTCGCCGGGCGGGCCGTCGTCGTTCTGGTCGCTCATACTTGGGAGCCTAGCACGGGCGGGTGGTCAGGCCGAGGCCATGCCAGGAGTCCCGCGCCGACGACTGTCGCCACGACGAACAACGCGATCGCCAGGGCGTCAGCATACGCGAAGGCGGCCTCGCGCCGGACGCCCGCCGCGTGGCCCATTTCCAGCAGCACGCCCCAGGCGCTGGTCAGGCCGAGCGCGAACCACATCGCCGCCATCAAGGCGGCCGGCAGCAGCGCCGCGATCCATCGCCGCCGCCACACCATCCGGGCCAGGGCCGGAATGCAAAGCGAGAAGGCGGCCACGGCGAGGACCGAGCTCAGCGACAGCGTCGACCATACCGCGCCGATGTAGAGGGTCGGAATCGAGGTGACGAGGCGAACCTCGACGACGCCCCAGGCCAAGACGATGACCATGGGGACCATCGCCACGGCCAAAGCTGACCGGGCCAAACGGACTGGGGCCCGTACGAGAGGAGCGACAGCGTCACTCATCAGCAGAACCCCACCCGTAAAAGACCTCACCCCTCGATGATGTGCGGCACGAAGCGGGCCAGGTTCTTGGTGACCTGGCTGTCGTCCTCGCGGATGCCCATGCCGACGGGCTCGGCCCCGACGATCCAGGCGCCGACCACCGGATGCTTGCCCTCGAAGCTGGGCGGCGGGTGGAAGGCCTGGACGATCGCGCCTTCCGCGCCATAGCCCTGGTCGAGCACAGGTTCGGCGCCCGCGCCGACGATCTCGACATTGGCGCCCTCGCGCGAAAACAGCGGCTTGCGCACGTAGTTCGCGCCCAGGGCCGAGGCCGCCGGATCGCCCTCGAAATAGGCTTCCAGCAGGTTGGGATGGCCCTTGTGGCGCTCCCACAGCAGCGGAAGGATCGCCTTGTTGGACAGGATCGCTTTCCACGGCGGCTCCAGCCAGCGGACCTTGGCCGTGGTCAGGTTGGCCGCGTAGGGCTCGCGCAGCATGTCTTCCCACGGATAGAGCTTGAACGCCGCCTGCAGCAGGTAGCCGTCGGTGTCGACGAACTGGCCCTCTTCGTTGAGGCCGATGGCGTTCATGGCCACGAACTTGGGATCAAGACCCGCCTGGGCGGCGAGGTCTTCCAGGAACCGCACGGTCTGGCGATCCTCGACGGCCTCGTCGTCGCTGGCGAAGTGCACGAAGCCGCCGTTCGGGAACAGGACCTTGAAGCGATCGCGCATCGCCTCGAACAGGCTGTTGAACTGATCGGTCCCGGCCGGCAGAGCGCCCTGCCCCAGCAGGTCTTCCAGCCACAGCCACTGGAAGGTGGCGGCCTCGAACAGGCTGGTGGGGGTGTCGGCGTTGTATTCGTAGAGCTTGGGCGGGCCCGAGCCGTCGTAGCCGAAGTCGAAGCGGCCGTAGAGCGAAGGCTCCTTGGCCCGCCAGGAGGCGGCGACGAAGTCCCAGTGCTCGCGCGGGATCGCCAGCTCTTCGAGGATCTCCTCGCTGGCGACCGCCTCGTCGACGAGATCAAGGCACAGGTCGTGAAGCTCGGCAGCCGCCGGCTCCAGGTGCTCCTCGACCTCCTGCAAGGTGAAGGCGTACGCCGTCCCCTCGTCCCAATAGGCCTGTCCGCCGGTGTGATGGTAGACGAAGCCGACGGCCTCGGCCTTCTCGCGCCAGTCGGCGCGAGGGGTCAGGGTAAGACGACGCACGCTTGGTCCTTATTCGGGCTTCGAAGAGCCGTCGGCGGCCTTGTCCTCGATCTGCAGCGGGGCGGGCTGCGGAGCCAGGCGGGCCAGGATGTCGTCGGCCGACGACTGGCCCGGCAGGATGCCGGCCACGCGCAGCTTCTCGTCGAGATCCGCGCCCGTGCGGCGGTCTTCCAGTTCCCCGGCGGCCTTGATCTTCTCGCCGCGGACCATTTGGCGTTCCTTGATCCGCGCCAGGCTGTCGGCGGCCGAGCCCAGCGAAGCGCCGGCGCCCGCGCCGCGGGCGGTGACGGCTTCCTGGGCCTTCTGGACGGACTCGTTGACCTTCACGACCTCGACCTCGCGCTTGAGCGTGTCGATGCGGCGGTCGGTGGCGGCGATGGCCTGGTGCAGCTGGTCCTCGGCCTCGCGCATGGAGCCGATCTGCGGCTCCTTCAGCGAGATCTCGCTCTCGATGTCGGCGATGCGCTGGGCCACCTGGCGGGCCAGGTCCATGTCGCCCTTGGTGACGGCGGCGCGGGCGGAGTTCTCGTACTTGGCCACCTGCTCGCGCAGGCTCTTGACGTCGTTCTCCTGGATGCGGCGACGGGCGACCAGGGTGGCGAGGTTGTCGCGCGCCTTGGCCTGGGCCGCGTCAGCGTCGCGGATCTCCTGGTCAAGGATGCGGATGGCGTTGGCGTCGACGACGGCGGACGTGGCTTCGTGCGCGCCGGCGCGACCCAGGGTGAACAGCTTGCGCCAGATGGACATCGGAAGGCTCCGGGAAATTCTAGGTTTGGGTCAGGCGGCGGACGAGAACGAGGTGCGCAGGTCGGAAGCCACTTCGATGGCGTTCTCGGCCAGGGTGCGCAATTCGATCAGGATGTCCTCGATCGAGGTGGTGGTCGAGAGCTCGCCGAACAGTTCGTAGTAGTCGCGGCCGCCGACGACGCAGATGCCGAAGTTCGACAGCGGCACCAGCTTCTGGGCCTTGAGCAGGAACTCGTTGAAGGCGTGGCGGTCTTCCTGTTCGTCGACCGGCCACAGCAGGGCCGAGGCGGCGACCTGCTGGTCGCTGACGCTGATGTAGATCTCCAGGTCGCCGTGCCAGTGCATGGTGGCCAGCAGGATCTCGTCGGCGCCTTCGAGGACGCTGACGGTGATTTCGTCGGCGCCGCGTCCGGGCGCTTCGTCCAGGGCCGCCTTCAGCGAGCGGACAGTCCAGGGCGTCTGACTCATCGGGTCGTAATCCTCTTCAACGGGCCATCTTGGCCGTGTTCATACAAGATGGGAGCTTGAACACCAGCCGTCGAGAGCGAGCGGCGCCCCTTTTACAGCGCAGGCTGGCGCCGTACATGAAGGGGCAGTATCGCAGGGACCCGCCATGTTCAGTCGCTTATTCGGCCGCAAGGAACCCGCCCCGGAGTCGGCCCTGCCCGCCATCCGCAACGTGACCCTGGGCCGGACCGTCTGGCTGGACCCGCTGGCCTGGAAGCGTTTCGGCTCGGATACCAAGTTCCCGCTCGACCGCGACACGCTGGAGATCACCGCCCAGGGCCTGGTGGACCTCAAGGACGGCGGCTTCGTGCACCGGTTCTACACCGACGACCACGTGATGTTTCAGGCGGTGTCGGACGACCGCGCCGGCCAGCGCCTGACCGACGTGACGATCTTCGTGCCCTGGGACAGCGCCTATCCGGGCGGCCGCGCCGACCGCGACGCCTGGGGCAAGCGCCTGCGCGCCCGCAGTTTCGCCGCCGCGGGCCTGCCCGAATATCATCGCTTCTGGTTCGGGGACGAGGCCGAGAGCCAGGAGCCCGTGACCTTCTGGGAAGAGCTGCACGACGACCGCGACGGCGTGCCCGACCGCAAGATCTTCCAGACCTGCATGCTGTTCGCCCGCGACCTGCCCGGCGAGGGCCGCGAACTGCTGCTGGCCATCGAGATGGAGACCGAAGACCGCGAGGTCTCGTTCGAAACCATGATCGGCGTGCCGCTCGAAGTCGGCGAATTCCGCGCCTAAATCACCTGACAGGGGGAAATAGACCATGTTCGACGTCAATGCCTTCGGCGAAAGCGCCCTGGCCTTCCTGGTGGCCTTCGTGGCCGCCGGCGTGTTCACCGTGGCGTTCAAGATCGTCTACCAGGCGGTGACGCCCTATGACGAAGCCAAGCTGATCCGCGAGGGCAACGTCGCCGCGGCCATCGCCCTGGGCGGCGCCGTGGTCGGCTACGTGCTGCCGCTGGCTTCGGCGCTCAGCCACACCGTCAGCCTGATGGAGTTCGCCGCCTGGGCGCTGCTGGCCGGCGTCATCCAGATCGCCGCCTTCACCCTGGTGCGCTTCACTGTGCTCAAGGACCTGATCGACCGGATCGAGAAGGCCGAACTGGCCGCCGGCGTCTACCTGGCCTCGATCTCGCTGGCCGTCGGCCTGCTGAACGCCGCCTGCATGACCTCGTGAGGCCGGACATGAACGCGCTTTCCCCCCTGCCCGCCTCCAAGCGCCGCAAGCGCTCCAGCGCCGTCGCCCTGACCGGCCTCATGGCCGGCTCGGCCTTCACCCTGACGGCCTGCGACGATCCCGGCTCGGCCACGCAATGGGGCGATCCGCCCGCCGCCGTCTCGGGTCAGAAGGTCGACGCCTCCAGCTTCGCCAACCTGGACGAGTGCAAGGCCTCGGGCGACTTCACCGCCGACCAGTGCCAGACGGCCTATGACGAGGCCCAAAAGGCCAGCGCCGAGAACGCGCCCAAGTTCTCCGACCAGCAGAGCTGCGAGGAGCGCTACGGCGTCGACCAGTGCGTGCCGCGCAGCCAGGCCAACGGCGGCGGCAGCTTCTTCACGCCGCTGCTGACCGGCTTCATCATCGGGCAGGCGCTTGAGGGCATGAACAACCGCGGCTATCGCGGCGCGCCGATGTATCGCGACCGCGACGGCACATATTACAGCGGCTCGGGCTATCCGATCTCGCGCGACTACCTCTCCGGCCGCAGCCGAGTGCGCCAGGACAGCTTCGACGCGCCCTCGCGCTACGAGGCTCCGGCGCGCGTGCAGAGCCGCAGCAGCGTCATCTCGCGCGGCGGCTTCGGCGGCGGATCGCGCAGCTTCGGCGGCTAGAGGGAACTGAAGACCGGGCGTCTCGCGTTGGTTCGTCGAGGACCACGCGAGACGACCGCATGACCGACAAACCCATCACCGGCGTCCCCCACCCTCGCTGGTGGCAACGCCATCCGACGCTGGCGTTCTGCGTCGCGTGGGCCCTGGGCCTGGGGCTGGTCGCGGCGGCCCTGGCGCTGGGACTTCAGGCCGCGACCTGAACGGTGCGCCCCTGCAGCGCGCGCACCGCCGAAAGCAGGCGAGCCGGCGTGATCGGCTTTTCCAGCCACATGTCGGGTTCGATCTGCAGCACGCGGGGGTCGCTGGCCGACACCATCAGCACAGGCACGTCGCTGCCCTCGACGGCGCGGATCAGTTCGGCCCCCGTCATGCGCGGCATCGAGTTGTCGGTGATCAGCAGGTCGGGCGCGAAGGCGTCGAAAGCCTCGAGCGCTTCCTGGCCGTCACGGCTCCACAGGACCTCGAATCCCGCGTCCTCGAGCAGCATCTCGTAGACGCCGCCGAGGAGAATGTCGTCTTCCGCAATTAGGATCCGTCGCATGGCCAGCCCCAGCCCTGTCGAATGTGTGAACAGGTCTTAACCATGCTGGGACGCCCGGTGTCAGCGTGCGCAATCGTCGCATTTCCCGAAGTTGAGCAACCATCGACTGAGTCGCGCGACTCACTTCATCCGCAGGCTTAGCCCGGCGGCGACCAGATGGACGGCGTCGGCCGCCCGGGCCAGGGCCTGATGCAGGCGGCCGGCCTCGTCGCGGAACCTGCGGGCCAAGGCGTTTTCGGGCACGACGCCCCATCCGACCTCGTTCGACACGAGCCACAGTTCGCCGTCGAAGGCCGAAACGGCGGCGACCAGTTCGGCCCCGGCGGACGAAAGGTCGCACTCGGCCAGCATCAGGTTGGTCAGCCACAGGGTGAGGCAGTCGACCACGGCCACGGCCCCCGGCGGCAGGCCGCGCAGGGCCGCAACGAGGTCCATGGGGGCTTCGAGCGTGGTCCAAGCCTCGCCGCGGTCGGCCTGGTGGCGCGCGATGCGTTCCTCCATCTCCGAGTCGAAGGCCTGAGCGGTGACGATCATCACCGGCCTCTGGCCTTTCGTCCTTGCACAGATCTCGGCCGCGCCCTGCGCGAAGGCGCTCTTGCCGGAACGGGCCCCGCCCAGGACCAGGGTGACAGACAACGCAAAGCCTCCAGATTGACGGTGTGCGGCGCACCATATAGTGCAGCCGGCGCGACAGGTTCCTCCCAAAGAGGATGAAAAGGGAACTCGGGTGCGAAACCCGGGCTGCCCCCGCAACTGTAAGCGGCGAGTTCGCGCGTCACATGCCACTGGCGGCGCCCTTCGGGGCGCTGCTGGGAAGGCGACGCGCAGCAACGATGACCCGCGAGCCAGGAGACCTGCCCGTCGCAGTCGTTTTTCGTCCGGCCGGGGTGCGCCGTACGATCGGGTCTTCCCCGCATGACGACGTCCAGTCCGGGCGTGTTCCTCCTTGGAGCACGCTCCTTCTTGTCGCGCACGGAGGAATGACATGCGCCTTGTTTCCCTGCTGGCCCTCGCGGCCGCAGTACCCGCCCTCGCCCTGCCCGCCTATGCCCTGGCCGACGACGCCGCCGCGGTCGACCAGATCGTCGTCACCGCCGGCCGCGAACCCGAGAAGCTGTCGGAAGTCTCGACCAGCACCACGGTGATCGACGCCGAGACGCTGAAGAGGACCCAGGCCGTGGTGGTCTCCGACCTGCTGTCGCGCACCCCGGGCGTCACCGTGACCCGCAACGGCGGCGTCGGCGGCACGACCCAGCTGCGCATCCGCGGCGCCGAGACCGACCAGACCGTGGTGCTGATCGACGGCGTCAAGCTGAACGACCCGGCCTCGACCGGCGGGGGCTACAACTTCGCCACCCTGCTGGCCGGCAACCTGAACCGCATCGAAGTGCTGCGCGGCTCGCAGTCCACCCTGTGGGGCAGCCAGGCCATCGGCGGCGTCGTCAACCTGCTGACCGCCACGCCCAACGGCCCGCTGAGCACCAGCGTGTCGGCCGAAGCCGGCTCGCGCGACACCGCCTATGGCCACGCGGCCCTCGGCGCCGGCGGCGACTGGGGCGGCTTCCGCCTGGCCGGCGCCTACTACACCACCGACGGCGTCTCGGCCTTCGGCAAGTCGTATGGCGGCAAGGAGAAGGACGGCTACCGCAACGCCGGCCTCAGCGGCCGTCTCGACCTGAACGTCACCGACTGGGCCGCGGTCGACCTGCGCGCCTCCTACGCCTCGGCCAAGAACGAGTTCGACGCCACCAGCGGCGACACGGCCGAGTACGGAAAGACCAAGGAACTGGTGTCCTACGCCGGCGTGCGCACCACGCACTTCGACGGCATGCTGAAGAACCGCCTGGGCTTCAGCTATACCCAGATCGACCGTGACAACTTCAATCCGGGAACCGCCACCCCCGTGACCTTCGACGCCCGTGGCCAGAACACGCGCTACGAGTACCAGGGCACCTGGACGATCAGCGACGAGTTGCGCGCGGTGTTCGGCGCCGAAAGCGAGCGCTCGCGCTTCCGTTCGGTCTCGCCGTGGTCGGGCGATCCCAATCCCAAGCCCGCGCCGAAGACGGCCAGCACCGACAGCCTGTACCTGCAGCTGCAGGCCAAGCCGATCAGCGGCCTGACCCTGACCGGCGGCGTTCGCCAGGAAGACCACTCGGCCTTCGGCGAGGCCAGTGTCCTGCAGGCCGGCGCCACCTACTCGCCCAACGGCGGCGTGACCGTGTTCCGCGCCAACTATGGCGAAGGCTTCAAGGCCCCGTCGCTGTACCAGCTGTACAGCATCTACGGCGACAAGACCCTTCAGCCCGAAGAGTCCGAAAGCGTCGACCTGGGCGTCGAGCACAGCGTGCTGAACGGCCGGGTGCGCGCGGCCGTGACCTGGTTCCACCGCGACATCACCAACCAGATCGACTTCGTCTCGACCAACACGCCGCCGAACTACGGCGGCTACGCCAACTTCGCCAAGACCGAGACCAGCGGAGTCGAGCTGGAGACCACCATCGAGGTGACCCCCGCCCTGGTGGTGAGCGCCAACTACACCAACATGGACCCGATCAACCGCTCGGCCGGTTCGGTGGGCAAGCGCCTGCCGCGCCGCGCGGGCGAGACGGCCAACCTGAACGCCGACTATGACTGGAAGAGCGGCCTGACCACGGGCCTGTCGATCCAGTACGTGGGCGACAGCTTCGACAACGCCACCAACACCCGCCGCCTGAAGAGCTACGCGCTGTTCGACCTGCGGGCTTCCTATCCGGTCAACGAGACCTTCGAGGTCTACGGCCGCGTCGAGAACCTCTTCGACAAGGAATACCAGACGATCTACCGCTACGGCTCGGTGGGCCGCGGCTTCTTCGCCGGCGTGCGGGCGAAGTTCTGATGAACGGCGGGCCGTCGTCCCTATCCGGACACGGCGGCCGCCTGGCCGCGGCGCAAGCGCGTTTTCCGAACGCGCCCGCGCCGTGGCTCGACCTGTCGACGGGGATCAATCCCCGTCCCTATTCGGTCCCGCCCCAGGCCTACGAGGACTGGGGTCGGCTGCCCGACCCCAGCGACCTGGCCAGGCTTGAGGCGGCCGCCGCCGAGGCCTTCGGCGTGGACGATCCGAGCCGGGTCGTGGCCATGCCCGGCAGCGAGACCGCCATCCGGCTGCTGCCCAAGATCCTGCCCCGCGAGCGGGTGAGCCTGCCCCTGCCCACCTATTCCAGCCATGCACACGCCTGGCGGCGGGTCGGCTCCGAGCTGGTCGACGATCCCGCGCAGGCCGACATCTGCGTGGTGGTGAACCCCAATAATCCCGACGGCCGCAGCCTTCCGCCCGAGGCGGTGCTGACCCTGGGCCAGCGCGGCGCAATCGTGGACGAGGCCTTCGTGGAGTGCGAGCCGTCGCTGTCGGTCGCCCGCTTCGCCGGCGCGCCCGATCATGAGCAGCTGGTCGTGCTGCGCTCGTTCGGCAAGTTCTACGGCCTGGCCGGCCTGCGCCTCGGCTTCGTCATCGCCCGTCCGGCCCTGGCGCGCCGCCTGCGCGACACCCTGGGCGAATGGCCCCTCTCCGCCCCGGCCCTGGCCGCGGGCCTGGCCGCCTATCCCGACACCGCCTGGGCGGACGCCACGCGCGCCAACCTGGCCGACGACGCCGCGCGGCTGGACGCCCTGCTGACAGGCGCCGGTTTCGAGGTGCTGGGCGGCACCAGCCTGTTCCGTCTGGCGCGCACCGCAAACGCGGCGCGCCGTTTCGAGAGCCTCGCGCGGGCGGGCGTCCTCACGCGGCCCTTCGACCACGACGCGAGCCTGCTACGCTTCGGCCTGCCCGGATTCGACGCCGACTGGGCGCGCCTCGCCGCCGCCCTGGAGATCTCGCGATGACCGACGACGTCGCCGGCGGCCGCAAGAGCCTGGTCGCCCTCAGCCGCCGCACGGCCCTGGGCGCGGGCCTCGCCGCCGGCCTGGCGGCGGGGACGGCCGTCGCCGCGTCGCGCAAGCCGCGCCTGGTCTCGCTGAACCCCTGCCTCGACGGCGTGCTGGTCGAGGTGGCCGACCGCGACCAGATCGCGGCGCTGAGCCACTATGCCCGCGATCCGCAGCAGTCGAGCATCGCCGCGCGCGCCAAGAGCTATCCGATCACCTACGAGAGCGCCGAGGAGGTGATCGCGCTGCGGCCCGACGTGGTGCTGAGCGCCGCCCACTCCTCGCCCGCCACCCGTGCGGCGCTGAAGCGGCTGGGCGTGCGGGCCGAACTCTTCAAGGTGCCCAACAGCTGGGCCGACAACCAGGCCGACATCCGCCGCATCGCCGACGCCGCCGGTCACCCGGAACGCGGCGAAGCTCTGATCGCCCGCGTCGACCGGGCGCTGGCGGCCTCGGCCCCGCCGCCCGGCTCGCCGCCGCTGGAGGCGCTGGTGTTCCAGCCCAACGGCTTCGCGGCCGGCGAAGGCACCCTGGTCGACGAGATGATGAAGCGCGCCGGCTTCGTGAACGTCGCCTCGCGCTACGGCCTGAAGAAGTGGGGCAATGTCTCGCTCGAGAGGCTGCTGGCCGATCCGCCGCAGGTGCTGCTGGCCGGCCAGGCCCGTCCCGACGCCCCGACCTGGGCCGAGCGCATGCTCAGCCACCCCGCCCTCGCCAGCGTGAGCCACCGCATGACCCGCGCGACCTTCCCCGAGCGGCTGCTCTATTGCGGCGGCCCCACCCTGATCGACACCGCCGCGACCCTGGCGGCCGCCCGCCGCCAAGTGCTGAAGGCCCGTACATGAGCCATTCCCGTCGTTCCTGGCTGCTGATCGGCGGCCTCCTTGTAGCCATAGCCGTACTTTTCGGCCTGTCGCTGATGAGCGGACGGGTGTGGGCGCCGTGGAGCGCCTGGATCGACCGGTCCGATCCGCGCTGGGCGATCATTTTCGAACTGCGCCTGCCGCGCACCGTTCTGGCCGTCGCGATCGGGGCGGCGCTGGGGATGTCGGGCGCGGCCATGCAGGGCTACACCCGCAACCCGCTGGCCGATCCGGGGGTGCTGGGCGTGTCGTCCATGGCCGCCCTGGGCGCGGTGATGAGCCTCTATCTGGGCCTGGCCTTCACCGCCACCTGGCTGCTGCCGGCCTGCGCGATCCTGGGCGCCGGGCTTGGCGTGATCGCGATGCTGGCCCTGGCCGGCACCACCGGCGGCACGGTCACCTTCCTGCTGGCCGGCGTGATCCTCAACACCGTGGCCAGCGCCGGCGTGGCCCTGGCCCTGTCGCTGGCCCCGAACCCGTGGGCGGCGCAGGAGATCATCAGCTGGCTGCTGGGCTCGCTCGCCGACCGCAGCATCGAGGAGGTGCGGCTGGCCGTGCCCCTGATCATCATCGGCCTGGCGGTCCTGCTGACCCTGCGCAAGGCGCTGGACGCCCTGACCCTGGGCGAGACCGGGGCCGCGGCCCTGGGCGTCAACCTGTCGGCCGTGCGGGTGATCCTGGCGGTGGGCGTCGGCGTCGCCTCGGGCGCAAGCGTCGCGGTGACCGGCCTGATCGGCTTCGTCGGCCTGATCGCCCCGCACCTGGTGCGCCCCCTGGTCGGACACCGGCCGGGCGCCCTGCTGGTTCCCGCCGCCCTGGCCGGCTCGGCCCTGGTGCTGGCGGCCGACATCGTCGTGCGCCTGACGCCCTCGGCCGCCGAGATGCGGCTGGGCGTGGCCACCGCCGCCGTGGGGGGGCCGTTCTTCCTGGCCCTCCTGATCTCCATGCGCCGGAGGCTCGCATGACCCTCTCCACGCTTTCCGCCGAGAACATCAGCGTCGCCCTGGGCGGCCGCGCC
Source organism: Caulobacter endophyticus (assembly GCF_029543245.1). Lineage (GTDB taxonomy): Bacteria > Pseudomonadota > Alphaproteobacteria > Caulobacterales > Caulobacteraceae > Caulobacter > Caulobacter endophyticus_A. The sequence goes on along the minus strand of NZ_JARQWV010000029.1, from coordinate 41,396 downwards.
GTGCTGCACGGCGTCTCCGCCGAATTCCGGGCCGGCGAAGTCACCGCCGTGGTCGGCCCCAACGGCGCGGGCAAGTCGACCCTGCTGGCGTGCCTGGCGGGGCTGCGCAAGCCGGACGCCGGCGGCGTCAGCCTCGCCGGCGCGCCGCTGGCCGCCCTGTCCCACCGCGAACGCGCGCGGAAGATCGGCTTCCTGCCGCAGACGCCGGAAGTGGCCTGGGCCGTCGACGTCGAGACCCTGGTTGGCCTGGGCCGCACGCCGCACAGCGGCATGCGGGGCCTCTCAGAAGCCGATCGCCAGGCCGTGGCCCGCGCCCTTAAGCACACCGACCTGGAGGACCTGGCCCGCCGCGAGGTGAAAAGCCTGTCGGGCGGCGAACGCGGCCGGGCCCTGTTCGCCCGGGTGCTGGCCGGCGAGCCTAGCTGGCTTCTGGCCGACGAACCGCTGGCGGGCCTGGATCCCGGCCACCAGCTGGACGCCGTGGACCTGATGCGCGGCTTCGCCGCCGATGCCGGCCGGGGCGTGATCATGACCCTGCACGACCTGGCCATCGCCGCGCGACTGGCCGACCGCGTGCTGGTGCTGGTCGACGGCCGGCTGATCGCCGACGGCCCGCCGCGCGAAGCCCTGACGCCGGACGTGCTGGCCCGCGCCTATGGAGTCACGGCAAGAGTGATCGAGGGCCAGTCGGGCCCGCTGATCGAACTTGTGGGACGCCATGGCTGAACCCCTGCTGCTCGCGCCTCCGCTGGCCCTGCTGATCGAGGCCCTGGTCGGCTATCCGCCAGGCCTGCACAAGGCTCTGCCGCATCCGGTGACCTGGATCGGCAAGGCGATCGAGGCGATGGAGCGGCGGTGGAACCGGCCCGAGCGATCCGACGCGCACCGTAAGGAGATGGGCGTGGTCACGGTGGCGATCCTGGTCGCGGCCGCGATCCTGATCGGCAGCCTGCTGGAGGCGGCCTTCGACAGCGGCCTGCTGGCGACGCTGGTCGTGGCGCTGCTGGCGACCCTGGGCCTGGCCCAGCGCAGCCTGCACCAGCACGTCATGGCCGTGCTCGACCCGCTGGAGGCCGGCGACCTGCCCGCGGCCCGTGCGGCGGTCAGCATGATCGTCGGGCGCGACGTCGATGACCTGGACCTGCACGGCGTAACGGCGGCGGCCCTGGAAAGCCTGGCCGAAAGCTTCAACGACGGCGTGGTGGCGCCGGCCTCGTGGTTGACCCTGTTCGGCCTGCCGGGCCTGTTCGCCTACAAGGCGGTGAACACCGCCGACAGCCAGATCGGCCACATGGAGCCGCGCTGGCGGTCGTTCGGCTGGGCGGCGGCCAAGACCGACGACTTGATGAACTGGGTTCCCGCCCGCCTCGCCGGCGTCCTGATCTGCCTCGGCGCGGGCTGGAAGGGCTGGGCTGTCATGCGCCGCGACGCCCGCAAGCACGCCTCGCCCAACGCCGGATGGCCCGAGGCGGCCATGGCCGGCGCCCTGGACGTGCGGCTGGGCGGCCCTGCCCGCTACGACGGCGAGACCACCCAGCGCCCCAGCTTCGGCGACGGCCGCGCGCCGGACCTGACCGACCTGCGCCGCGGCCTTCGCATCTATCGCCGCGCCTGCGCCCTGCTGTGGCTGCTGGTGACCCTGTTGTGCCTGGGCGGATGGAGACTGACCCAATGACCTTCACGCCCCCGCCCATCGCCGCCGTCGACCGCACGCTGGAACCCAAGCTGCGGGCCAAGCTGGACGGCAAGGCCAAGCCGCCGGGCTCGCTGGGCCGGATCGAGGACCTGGCCGTGCGCCTGGGCCTGATCGCCAATGACGTCGCGCCCCGCGCCGACCGCACGGCGCTGCTGGTGTTCGCAGGGGACCACGGGCTGACACAGGAAGGCGTCTCGAGCTATCCGTCGAGCGTCACGGTGGCGATGGTCGGGCTGTTCCTGTCGGGCCGCTCCAGCGTCAACGCCTTCGCCAAGGCCACCGGCGTGTCGGTCAAGGTGGTGGACGCCGGCGTCGCCGCGCAGTTGCCCGCGCATCCGGACCTGATCGACGCCAAGGTGCGCCTGGGCGCCGGCAACGCCGCGCGCGAGCCCGCCATGACCCGGCAGGAGACCCACCTGGCCCTGACGCGCGGGATCGAGATCGCCGGCCGCGCCCTCGACGAAGCCGACGTGCTGGCGATCGGCGAGATGGGCATCGGCAACAGCTCGGCCGCGGCGCTGGTCATGCATCGCCTGGCGCCCGCGCCGCTGGACGCCTGCATCGGCCAGGGCACGGGCCACGACGCCGAAGGGCTGGCGCGCAAGGCCGCCGCCATCGCCCGCGCCGCCGCCCGCAGCGACGCGGAGGACCCGTTCTCCGTCCTGGCGGAGTTCGGGGGCTGCGAGCTCGCCATGATGGCCGGCGCCCTACTCGGCGCGGCCGCCCTCAGGCGTCCGGTGCTGGTCGACGGCTTCATCGCCACCGCCGCGGCCCTGGCGGCCGTGCGCCTGGTTCCCGAGGCGCTGGACTACTGCGTCTTCGCCCATGGTTCGGCCGAGAAAGGCCATGCGGCGATGCTGACGGCGCTGGGCGCCGAACCGCTTCTGGATCTTGGCCTGCGCCTCGGCGAAGGCACCGGCGCGGTTCTGGCCGCCCCGCTGCTGGCGGCGGCGGCCAACCTGCTGACGCAGGTCGCCGACCTGGCCGACGTGCTGGCCGGCGCGGGATGATCGGCCGACAGCTGAATCTGCTGCTTTGCGCGGTGCAGTTCCTGACCCGGCTGCCGACCCCGCCCCTGCGCGGCTTCGAGCCAGACTGGATCACCCGCTCGGCGCGCTATTTTCCGCTGGTCGGGCTGCTGGTCGGCGGGATCTGCGCGCTGGTGCTGCTGGCGGCGGGCCAGGTTTGGGACGGCTGGGTTCCGGCGCTGCTGGCGCTGGGCGTGGGTCTGCTGCTGACCGGCGGCTTTCACGAGGACGGCCTGGCCGACAGCGCCGACGGCCTGGGCGGCGGACAGACCCGCGAGCGCCGCCTGGAGATCATGAAGGACAGCCGGGTCGGGACCTATGGCGTGCTCGCCCTGGTGGTCGTGCTGGGAACCAAGGCCGCGACCCTGGCGACTCTGGCGCCGGCGCAAGCGGCGCTGGCTCTGTTCGCCGCCCACGGGATCGGCCGGGTGGCCGCCGTGGCGGTCATGGCCGCCCTGCCCCACGTCAGCGACCGGGCCGACGCCAAATACAAGCCGGCCCCCGACGGCGTGAAGCCGATCGAGGTGCTGATCGCCGCGCTGCTGGGCCTCTGGCCTCTGCTGCTCGCGCCGCCTCTGGGCGCGGTGGCTGCGATCGGGCTGGCGGCAGTCCTGGCCTTGGCGCCCGCCCTGCTCGCGAAGCGGCTGATCGGCGGCTATGTCGGCGACGTGCTGGGCGCGGTCGAACAGGTCGCCGAACTGGGCGCGCTGCTGGGCCTGGCGGCCGTGCTGGCATGATCCTGGCGGTCTGCCCGCTGAGCCGGCTGGATGCGCATCTCGCCGCCCACGCGCCCTCGCACGTGATCAGCCTGCTGTCGCCGACGGCCGAAGCCCCTCAGATCGCGGGCGGGCTGCGCCTGCATCTGGCCTTCCACGACATCGCCGAGCCGCGCGAAGGACTGACGCCGCCCGACGCAGGCCTGATCGCCCGCCTGCTCGCCTTCGCCGACACCTGGGACGGCGCGCGGCCGCTGCTGGCGCACTGCTATGCGGGGGTCAGCCGCTCGACGGCGGCGGCGTTCATCCTGGCCTGCCGCCTCGCGCCCGGTCGCGACGAAGCCGAACTGGCCCGGACGCTGCGGACGCTGTCGCCCTCGGCGACGCCCAACCCGCTGATGGTCGCCCTCGCCGACGCGGCGCTGGCGCGCGGGGGCCGGATGGTCTCCGCCGTCGCCGCCATCGGCCGCGGCGCCGACGCCTTCGAGGGCGAGGCCTTCGCCTGGGACCTGGCTCAGTAGGTGACCGTGGCGATCACCTGGTCGCCGTAGGTTCCGGGCGACGGCGTCGACTGGGCCGGGACGCGGCCATAGAGGGTAAGCGGCTGCCCCCCGCCGGTCCCGCTCCCGCCGACGGTCAGACCCGCGCCGGTTCCCCAGGGTGATCCTCGCGCCTCATCCTTGTAGATGCCGTAGGTCACGTACTGGCTTGCGGCCTTCATCCGGCGGGCCGTGGCCGAGGTCCCCTGCTGGCCGTTGTCGAGGCCGATGGCGTAGGGCGTGTCCTTGGTGCAGGTCACCGACATGCCGGTCTGGGCGTCCTTGTTGGCGCTGAGCACGCCGACATTGCCGAAGCTCAGATTGCCGGTCGAGATCGTGCAGTCGGGGATCAGGGTGGCGCTGAAGGTGAAGGTGGCGGGCGTGATCGTCGAGCCGACCGTGACGCCGGCGCAGCTCAGCAGGTTCAATCCCCAGAAGAAGGTCTGGCCGGTGAAGCTGGTGGAATAGGCGCCCGGCAGCGTCGTCGTGCTGGTCGAGAGCCGCAGATAGACCGTCTGGTTGACGTTGATCGAACTGCCTGTCCCCGGGTTTGCGGTAATGGTCGGCACCGTGCCGAACACCAGCAGCGCCGACGAGCCCCAGGGCTGGGTGCGGCCGCTGTCCTGGTAGATCTGGAACGGCACGGTCGCGCCGCCGGGCCCGGCCATGTAGCGCTGGCCCGACCCGTTGCTGCCGCCGGAGCCGGCGTCGAGATTGGGACACAACGACACCGGCAGCAGCGGTGTCAGACCCGTGCAGGTGAAATTCAGCGTCGCCGTGGCGTCGACAGTGCCCGCCGTCAACGGGCTGAGGGTCGATCCCAGGTTCACGCTCGAGATGGAGGCGTTGCAACTGGCGGCGGCCTCGGCGCGCGAGGGCGCGCCGATCCAGGCCACGAGCGCCAGCAGCAGCCCCGCCAGCGCCATGAGCCGGGTTCGACCGATCCTAACGGCAGACGGCTTCGACCACATGCCGGCCTCCCTCCCTGGCGGCGTCGCCCAGAGCCAGGCGCGCCAGGCACTCATTCCCATCCTCGACGATCACCCGCAGCTCGACTTCCCCGGCCACGCCCGTCAGGAATGTCTGGCCGTCGTAGCCGACGATCGCCCGCTCGTTGACGCCGGCGCGGATCACCTCGGCCCCCGCCGGCACGAAGCTTCCGTCCGGCCGCTTCAGGGTCAGCAGCACGGCCGGAGGACTCTTGCCCACGCCGAAGCGCACGACGGCCCCGCCCCCCGCCATCGGCGTGACGGCGCGTTCGGTCTGGGCGACCTCTAGCTCCAGCGGCAGGTCCTGGCTGTCGATCGACAGTCGATTGACGTCGAAGGCCTCGAGATTGCGCACCAGCAAGCGCCCGTTGCGGTCGCTGCGGCCCACCTTCTGGTTCTGGTAGAGCACCGGCACGTCCGGGGCGCCGACTTCCACCATGGCGAACGAGCCTTCCAGGCGATTGGTGACGGCGGCCACGCCGCCCAGCCAGGCCACCGCGCCCTCGACCTGCACCTGGGCGCGCGCCGCGCCATCGGCGTACTGGACCGCGCCGGAAACCCGGGCGTTGTGACCGCGATAGGCCGCCTGGGCCTCGGCGCCCTGCCGGGCGCCCTGTTCGATCCGGGCGCGCCAGCCGTAGCTGCCGCTGGCCTGGGTTTCGGCGCGGCTGGCCTCGACGAAGCCGAAGGTGTCGCCGCCCTGGGATTGGACGCCTGTGGTGGCCGACCCCGTCGAGCCCAGCGGGATGGAGACGCCGAGAAAGGCCCCCGTGTCGCGGCGCTCGCCACGGCTCGCATAGGCCGTGACGTAGGCGGTGACGCGATCGGCAAGGGTGTGGCGCAACGAGCCGCTCCAGACCTGGCGACGGGGCCCCGCCGCCGGGGTCTGGGCGCTGTAGGAAGCACTGAACACCGGCGCGTCGCCGTTGCGCATCAGGGGGGCCAGGCGAAGCGGGGTCGAGACCGTGACCTGGTCGATGGCCCGCGGCGGCTCGTCGCCCGCCATCCGCCAGTTGCGATAGAAGGAAGGCCGCGAGGTGACGGAGGCCAGGTCGCGATAGCCTGCCGAGGCCCGCATGCTCATGCCCGAAATGTAGAAGCCGGCGAACCGGCTGTCGAAGACCACGGCCGCCAGGGCGCCCGCGCGACCGTCGACCCGGCTGGCGGCCGCCGAGGCCGAGACCACGCCCAGTCCGCCGAACTGCGCCGTCAAACCGCCTCCGCCCTGCACGAGGCCCGCGCCGGCCTCGACGTGCCCCTCCAGCGTCAGGGCGTCGAGCACGCCATAGCGAAGGCTGGCCGAGGCCACCGGCGATCCGGCGTAGTCGGCGGACTCGACGCCGAAGCCCCGGCGCGCGAAGCCCGCCTCGGCCGAGAAGTCGGCCAATCCCTTGCGCAGCAGCAGCGGCGTGGCGAAGAACGGCGCATCCACCGCCACCTCTCGGCCGGCGGCGTCGGCCAGCACCAGGCGCACATTACTGTAGCCCTGGCCCGACGGCAGGCCGTCGATCCGGATCGGACCTGCGCCGACCGGCCGGCTCAGAATCCGGTTGTCGTTGACGTAGAGCTCCAGCGTCGAGGGCGCGGCGGCGGTGGCGGCCAGTCGCGGCGAGGGCATGGTGAGTATGTCGGGCCGGGTCGCGAAATCGCGGCGCACCTGGAAACCGGCCATGCGGATCGGACGGGTCCAGGCGAAACCGCCGTTGATGTAGTCCCCTCCCCGCAGGCCCAGCATCCGCTCGGGATCATACCATGACCAGGTGGTGTCCAGGCGCACCAGGCGCGTGGCGTCGCCGACGCGGTTGGCCGACAGCCCGCTGGAAAGGGTTCCGAACCGGCCGAAGACACGACCGTCCAGCGCCAGTCCGATGGCGTCCAGGCCCAGGTCGTCGTCGGCGTCGACCTGGCCGGCGTCGGCCGAGAAGACGTAGTTGAGCACCGCGCCCAGATCCTGGCGCGGGGCGCCGGCGGCTTCGCGCCGCACCGACAGGTCGAAGCGCTGGATCGCCAGTTGATCGACGTCGGCCGTGACCATCAGGCGCTGGCCCAGGTCGTCATAGGTCGCCGACAGGCCCGGGACGCCGTCCAGCGCCACCAGCCCTTCGCCGCCGGGGGCGGCCAGTCCCACCGCGCGCATCTCGTCGGCGCGCATTCGCAGACGACCGTCCGCCTCCCGCTCGACGGCGGCGACAAGGCCCGTGTTGCGGCTGTTGATCCAGACTTCGAGCTGCAGGTCTTCGCGCATGGCGGCGATGGCCTTGAGATCGGGGAGCGGCAGGTCCTGGGCCAGGACGCTCGTCCCGAGGGCGGTGAAGACGGCGCTCAGAAGGGCCGCCTCAGTCGCTCTTGAGCGGCGCATCGATCGGCCCGGTGTCGGTGTCGGCGATCAGCCGAACTCCGGCGGCGGGCTGGAAGGCCCCCGCGGGCCAGGAGACTTCCGCTCCAGGCAGAACATAACCCACCAGACCCTTGCGTTCGGCAAGGACCGCGCCGGAAGCGTCGCCGATCTTCAGATTGGCCAGACGCAGGCGGCGGGCGCCGGTGTTGCGCCCGACGAGCGCCGCGCCGCCGTCTTCGGACGGCTGCAGCCGCCACTCGATGCGGGGCCGCTCGCGGCTGGATCCGAAGAACAGCGGGATGGAATGGCGCATCAGCAGGGTGACCTGCCGGCCCGCATCGCTCAGCGGCGGCGGCAGCTCGTCGACGATCAGGCGGTAGGATTCCTCGGCCTCCGGCGCGCGGCCGTCGAGGCGCACGACCCGCACCGTGCGGCTGGCGCCCGGATCGACCTTGGCGATCGGGGGACTGGCGACCACGCCCGTCGCCGGGGTCAGCACATCGCGCCCTCCGGCCTGCGTCCAGCGGAACACCCGGATCTGGACATTCAGCGGTGCGGCGTCGTCGTTCTGCAGCGTCAGGGTCGTCGCGTTCTGGCCCGCGGGCAGGTCCAGGCTCACGGGGCTGACGCGCAGCGACGCGGCGGTCGCTTGCGCGCCGCCGAGCGCGGCCAGGGCCAGACCGGCCAGGAGGACGACCGCACGCATGTCAGTAGGTGATCGTCACGGCGACCAGGTCGCTGTAGGCGCCCTGGGCCGGCGTGGACTGGGCCGAAAGCCGGCCGTAGGCGGTATAGGACTGCACCGCGCCGTTGCCGGTGCCGGCCTGGGTGTCGACGTTCTGGGTGACGCCCCACACCTGGGTGCGGCTCGCGTCACGGTAGACCGCGTAGTTAACCGTGTCGTTGGCGGCGCTGGTCATCTTGCGCGCGGCCACGGTGGCGCCGGTGCCCGCCCCGGCGCTCAACGCGACCGTGTAGGGCGTGGAATTGGTGCACTGAACGCCGATCGTGCTGGTGGTGTCGATACTGGCGTCGAGCACGCCTCGCGACCCGAAATCCAGGTTTGAGGCCGACTGAACCTTGCATTCGCCTTGAATGGTCAGGTTGACCTGGAAAGAACTCGACGCCGTAGCAGCCGTCGCCGAACTCGAAATCGTGACGAACGCCATCATTCCGACGACGAAAACTGAAGTCGCTAGTTTTTTCATGTCCGGCCGCCCCTTCTGGAAATTCGAACAGCATTCACTCGCGTAAGACTTGCGGCGCTCGCCCTTGTCGAGTGATTAACGAGCATTAGGGGTGGCTGCGGAGGCGGTCGCGGACGTTACCGCTCCCTCAGGTGGAGAGTCGTCGATTCCTCCTCCCCCAGAAGTGGAGAAACGTCAATTTTCGGGACAGGCTTTGGTTGAGCCACAAGGGAAACGCCGATTTTTGAACATTGTTATGTCGCGAGCGACTGACATCGATGAAAATAGTGCAGGCGGCGTCTCGTAAACGCCTGTCGCAGGACGTTATGTCGCAGGGCCTTCAACCCGTCCGGCGGACCTGGCGGCGGCGATCAGGACGCGGACAGGCCCGGTTTCGACAAATCCGGCCGCCATCCTCCAAGCGCGACGACGATCCGACAGGCAGGATACCAACGTTCGATCGGCGCTCCACCGCACCGCCCCTCGAACGGCGCGGCCCTCCTCCCCCGTACCTCGAGGCCGCCCGGCCGCCGTCCCGCCGCAACCCCGACAGGCAGGACGGCGGCCGCTGACGGGCGATCGATGGAACGCGGCGGCGCTTTGCGGCTTCACCTCCCAGAGGAGGCCGCCATGCCCCACGTCAGATCCGTTCCCCCCGCCCTGCCCGCCGCCGACGCCGACAGGTCCATCGACCTGCAGGAGCCCCGCAGCGTCCGCTACTGGACCGAGACCCTGGGCGTCAGCGAGGAACAGCTGCACACCGCCTGCGAACACGCCGGCGCGTCGGTGGAGGAAGTGCGCAGGTATCTGGGCAGCAATAGCTGAGGGGCTGAAAGGCCTGGAGCCATCTCCAAAAATCAGCCTGCTCCCATCAGGTGCGCAGCGGGATGTCCGAAACGAAGACACGTTCGGCGGCGTTTTCGACACCTGCCTTCTCTAGCAAGCCCACAAAGGCGTTGAACATCGTCAGTGGCTGACTGCTGGGGCCGATGATGATCCGGTCAAGGAGGCTATTGATGCCTGCCCCAACCAAACCGTTCGCCGGATCATCGCGCAAAGGAATGCGATGAATTTGCTGGGGGACTCCCTCCACGACGGCGAAGGCTGGTTCAATTACTGGCGATGGGTCCGCTCCGGGTGAATAATAGACACGCCATTCCTGCTCCTCGGCAAATCCGGGGTGCTTGGTACAGAGCATGTCCGTCTTGAACATCACAAATAGCGAACCGAAAAGTATGTCGCGATCGAGCGCAGCGACTTCATCCCGTCGGACGATTAGTCCATCAATGATATCTTTAAGACGCGCACTGTACTGCTGAGGCGTAAGATAGCTAACAGGAGATGACACAGCTTTAAGCTGGTCGGTTTCAGCCATAAACGGTGTGTTCTTAAGAATGAGGGCTACGCCATTCCGCTGACCGTACGCGCGCCACATCGATAACCGTCCATACTCATCCTCACTCTTATCATGCCGTGACAAGGATGTGAGGAAGGTGTTCTGCTCAAAGTGGGGTAGCCAGCTATTGAACCGCTCCTCAAAAAGGTTGGGTAAGCCGGGATGTATCTCTTCAATGAATTCGCGGAGACGGCCGCCGACTTCAGGATCCTTGTAGGCTGGGATAATGCAGTCAAGGCCGTGACGCATTTCGGAAAAATCGTTCATCGTCAGCGCGTTTCTCATCCAGACATAAGGGTCTTGGATGATGCTCATTGCCACCGCCGCGCTGGTGTAGTGCGCGAACCGGGTGTTTTGCCGCTCTACCTCATCGCGGGCCGCCAAGTGATGGGGGAAGAATAGAGACCCCAAATGTTGATAAGCCTCGGACAACGGCATGGAACGACTCGCGCTTTGACCAAAGGTGAAGCTACGAGTGTCACTCCCGCAAAGATGGTGGACCGTCAACCTCTCCCCCGGGGCACTTTAATTGATGCGTCGGTCATGGTCTTGAAACCGCGTCTACATGACCATCTCGCCTCAGCCCCTCCTGAACCATCGCCTTGTGATCCGTGACCAGCCTTCAGTTGGCCGTTGGAGAATTTTTGGAGACGCCTTCTCCGAAAAGCCCAAAGCTTCAAATAATTTATTGATTTCAATAACTAAAATTGAGTTTTGGTAGGCCTGGAGGGATTCGAACCCCCAACCAGACCGTTATGAGCGGTCGGCTCTAACCATTGAGCTACAGGCCCCCATGTCGCGCGGACGAGAGTCGGCGCGGGCGAGGACCGGTCGATTAGCATGGGCTGCACGCGGCTTAAAGGTGCGGTTCAGGTTGAGTTTGCGACAGGGGAACCAATCGCGGGTCGACGCACTGTTGGGTCCCCGCGCGCAGGAGAACAAGAACCATGATCCGCATCCGCTCGACCGTCCCGGTCCTGGCCGCCGCCGGCGCCGCCGTCCTGGCCCTGTCGGCCCTGCCCGCGGCCGCGCAAGGCGCCGACGCGGCCTTCCGCGCCACCACCTTCAACCTGTCGGCCTCGGGCGAGACCGTCGTGGCGCCCGACATGGCCACCATCACCCTGGGCGTGCAGACCGAAGGCGCCAGCGCCGCCGCGGCCCTGTCGGCCAACGGAACGGCGATGAACAAGGTGATCGCGGCGCTGAAGAAGGCCGGCGTCGCCGAGCGCGACATCCAGACCTCGAACCTCAACGTCAATCCGCAGTACGTGTACGAGGAGAACAAGCCGCCGCGCCTGACCGGCTACCAGGCCAGCAACCAGGTGACGATCCTGGCGCGCGATCTCTCGAAGCTGGGCCAGACAGTGGATGCGGCGGCCTCGGCCGGCGCCAACACCGTCAGCGGCATCAGCTTCGGCCTGCAGAACCCGCAGAAGGCCGAGGATGAGGCGCGCGTGAAGGCCGTGGCCGCCCTGAAGGCCAAGTCCGACCTCTACGCCCGGGCGACCGGCTACAAGGTGGTGCGCCTGGTCAGCCTGAACGAGGCCGGCGGCTACACGCCCTCGCCGCAGCCCGTGGCGATGTTCGCCATGGCCAAGCGCGAGATGGCCGACTCCACGGCGATCTCGGGCGGCGAGCTGAAGGTGCGGATCCAGGTCAGCGCCACCTACGAGGCGCAGCAGTAACGGCCAGGATCAGTCCTGAAACAGGAAACCTCGCTCCCCACCGGGAGCGAGGTTTTCTTTTGTCAGAAACCGGCGCGGACGAAGGCGCGTTCGACGCGGTCCTGGATCTCGATGCCCGGCAGGGCGCGCTCGCCCTCCATGACCGCGAGATAACGCAGGCCGGACGCCTGGCGGCCCTTACCGGCGGGCATCGGGCCCATGGCCCAGCCAACGCGGTTGGTCGCCGAGCTGTCGCAACTGACGAACCTGGCCTCGCCGGCCAGGTTGGCCTTCAGCACGTCCTGGGCCGTCGAGGTCTTGCCCTCGCAGGTCGGCAGGTTGCGGGCGCAGGAGATGTAGCCCCCGCCCGTCCAGAGCACCTTGCCGTCGGCCTGCGCAATCAGCACGCAGGTCGAGGGCGAGCCGATGGCTCGGCCCACGGCCTGGGTCAGGGCGTCTTCGTCGACGCCCTTGGGCAGCTTGGAGCCGCCGCAGCCGGCCAGCGCCAGGGCGCCGGCCAGGAGGAGCGCCAGGGCGGCGGCCGACCGCATCAGGCGGCCTGCTTGATGACATTGCCCTCGTCGAGCAGCACGACGGTCGGGGCGTAGTTGCGCGCCTCCTCGGCCGGCATCTGGCAGTAGGTGACGACGATGACGGTGTCGTTCTTCTGCACCAGGCGGGCGGCGGCGCCGTTGACGCCGATCACCTTCGAGCCGCGCGGGGCTTCGATGGCGTAGGTGGTGAAGCGCGCGCCGGTGGTGATGTTGAGCACGTCGACCTGCTCGTTCGGCAGGATGCCCGAGGCGTCCAGCAGGTCGCGGTCGATGGCGATCGAACCTTCGTAGTCGAGGTCGGCCTGGGTCACCGTGGCGCGGTGCAGCTTGGCCTTCATCATGGTCAGAAGCATGGCGACGCCCCCTTCTTATCTCGTTGAAACACTGGGATTTCGCGAGGTCGCCACACACATGACCCGCGTTCAGTCAGGGCCATATAGACAGGATGGCCCGCGCGTTCAATCGCAGCGCAGCACGGCGCGGTGGATGGTCGCGTGGGGATCAGCCGGCATGAGCCTTCAGGAACCCCGTCATCTGGTCCAGCACCGGCGCCTTGCGGCGGAACGGCCGCGACAGCGCCAGCAAGGGCGCGGCGTGGTCGAGGCCGGGATAGACCTGCTCCTCGACGACCACGCCGACCTCGCGCAGGGCCTTGGCCAGCTTGCGGGTGTTGCGGGGCCGGACGGTGTGATCGCCCTCGCCCGTGGCCAGGAACGCGGCCGGTGCGCCCGCGTGGACAAAGCCGATCGGCTGGGTGGTCGGCAGGTCGTCGACGTGCCCGAAGGTGCGGGTCGAGATTGCGCCGTCCAGCGGCAGGAAGGCGTAAGGCCCCGACAGCCCGGCGAAGGCCTTCACCGCGCCGGGCGCGACATCGGCGGCGGCCAGGTATGACGGGTCCAGCGCCAGCATGGCGGCGATGTAGGCCCCGGCCGAGTGCCCGGCCAGCGACAGCCGGGCCGGATCGCCGCCCAACCGCGGGGCGTGCTCGATCGCCCAGCGCACAGCCAGTGCGCCGTCCTCCAGAAAGGCCGGATAGACGACCTCGGGGTGCAGACGGTAGTCCGGCGTGACAACCAGAAAGCCCTGCGCCGCCAGGGCGCGCGCGGCCCAACCGTAGTCCTTCCGGCGGCCCGAGTTCCACGCTCCGCCGTAGAAGAACAACAGCACCGGCCAGCCCCCCGCCCCGCTCGCCGGCACGTAGACGTCGAGCCGCTGGCGCGGATGGTCGCCATAGGAAACCCCGCGCACCGGGCGGCGCGCGGGGTCCTTGGACGTCAGGGTCGCGAAGATCGCCAGCGGCGACCAGGCTTCCGACAGGCTCAGAGCTTGAACCCGCCGGCCAGGATCTTGGTGTAGGCGGCCTTGGTGACCTTCACATAGCCCTTGCCGGGCTCGCGGAAGTACAGCGGGTCCTTGATCACGGCCGGGTCGAAGCCCTCCTTCACCAGGTCGATCTTGCGGTACTTGAAGGTGCCGGTGGTCTCGATCTCGGGCTGCAGGCGCACGAACACCGGACGGGCGTAGGCGGGCATCTCGCGGTCGACATATTCGGCCAGGTTGTCGATCTCGAACTCGGGGCCGACCACCAGCGAAGCCATGCCGGCCTTGCCGTCCAGATCGCCCACCGGCACGCCGTAGACATTGATCTCCTTGACGCCCGGGAAGCCCGCGAGGCGTTCGGAGACCTCGCTGGTGGCGACGTTCTCGCCCTTCCAGCGGAAGGTGTCGCCGATGCGGTCGACGAAGTAGATATAGCCGTCGCTGTCCTGGCGCATCAGGTCGCCGGTGCGGAACCAGGCGTCGCCCTTCTCGAAGACGTCGTGCAGCACCTTCTTCTCGGTGGCGGCCTTGTCGGCGTAGCCGGTGAAGTTGGAGCGCGCATCGCTGGCGATATGGCCGATGCACTCGCCGATCTCGCCAGGCTTGACCTCGATGCAACAGCCATTGGCGCTGCGCACGGGGGTCTCGGTCTCGACGTCGAACTTGACGATGCGGATGTTGAACTTCTTCTTCAGGTAGCCCGGCACCCGGCCGATGGCGCCGCGGCGGCCGTCGAAGTTGAACAGCGACACATTGCCTTCGGTGGCCCCGTAGAACTCGAGCACGCCGCCGACCTTGAAGCGGTCGAGCATGTCGTCCCAGACGTCGGGGCGCAGGCCGTTGCCGAAGATCAGGCGCAGCTTGTGGGCGCGCTCGAACTCGTTCTCGGGCTGGTTGGCCAGATAGCGGCACAGCTCGCCGATATAGACGAACATGGTGCAGTTCTCGCTGACCACGTCGCTCCAGAAGTGGGTGGCCGAGAACTTCTTGCGCAGCACGATGCTGCCGCCGTTCAGCAGGCCCGCGCCCATGGCGCAGAGGCCCCCGGTGGCGTGATAGAGCGGCAGGGTCACGTAGATGCGGTCGGTGGCGCGCGAGTCCGTCGAGCCGGCGAAGCCGCGCATGTAGAGCTGGGCGCGCATGTGGGTGATGCGCGCGGCCTTGGGCAGGCCCGTCGTGCCGCTGGTGAAGATGTAGAGGGCGGTGTCCTTGGCCTTGAGGCCGTCGCGGGCCGTCAGGCGATCGGGTCGCAGCTGGCTGCAGCTCTTCAGCGCGTTGACCAGGTCGCGCTGGTCGCCGTGCACCGGACCCAGCACCCACTGCTGGATGTGGCGGCCCAGCTGCTCCTTCACGTCCTCGAAACAGGGCGAGGTTTCCGGATCGACGATGCAGTGCAGCGCCTGGGAGATGTTGAGGCAGTGCGCCAGCGCGGCGCCCGTCAGTTGGTTATTTATCAGAGCCGTGGCGACGCCGACCTTCGAAAGGCCGTACCAGATGGCCAGGTACTCGATGCGGTTGGGCATGAAGAGGGCGACGGTCTGGCCGCGGGTGATCCCCTGCCCCTTGGCCCAGTGCGCGTATCGGTTCGCGATCGCGTCCAGCTCGGCATAGGTGATCGTCTTGCCTTCGAACGTGATGGCGGGATTGTTCCGCCACTTGTCGACCGCCGCCTCCAGATCGTCGCAGATCAGGTTGTCGCTGTCGGGCGCGATCGACTTCACACGCTTTAGGGTGCGGGTCAGTCCCTTCAGGAACCGCCACTCGCGCTTCAACTTGGCCTGCAGACGCATAAATTCACTCCCTTCAAACAACCATTGGAGAGCGCCGGGCTAGCGGTCAAGTCGTTGGAAGGTCTTGAGTGTGCATCTGCGAAAAGCAACCTCGCAATTGCGACAAATCTTTTCGGCTGCCGTAAGGGCACTATTGAAAGGGCCCCGTGGAACTGATCCACGGGGCCCCTTTCGTCTCGAATCCGAGATTGACCTTAAGGTCAGCCTCAGCCGTTGGCGGCCTTGCGCTGGTCGTCACGCGCCGCCTTCAGCTTCTCGGCCACAAGGAAGGCCAGCTCAAGAGCCTGCTCGCCGTTCAGGCGCGGGTCGCAGTGGGTGTGGTAGCGGTCGGCGAGATCGGTCTCCGACACGGCGCGGGCGCCGCCCAGGCATTCGGTGACGTTCTGGCCGGTCATCTCCAGGTGCACGCCGCCCGGATGGACGCCTTCCGAATGGGCCACTTCCACGAAGCTCTTCACTTCGCTGAGGATGCGGTCGAACGGACGGGTCTTGTAACCGGTTGAGGCCTTCAGCGTGTTGCCGTGCATCGGGTCGGTGGCCCAGACCACGGCGCGGCCGTCGGCCTTGGTGGCCTTCATCAGCCGCGGCAGGCGGTCGGCGATCTTGTCCGAGCCGAAACGGCCGTACAGCGTCAGGCGGCCCGGCTCGTTGTTGGGGTTCAGAACGTCGATCAGGCGCAGGAGGTCGTCGCCCTCCATGGTCGGGCCGCACTTGAGGCCGATCGGGTTCTTCACGCCGCGCATGAACTCGATGTGGGCGCCGTCCAGCTGGCGGGTGCGCTCGCCGATCCACAGCAGGTGGGCGCTGGTGTCGTACCAGTCGCCCGAGGTGCTATCGACGCGGGTCATGGCCTCCTCGAAGCCCAGCAGCAGGGCCTCGTGGCTGGTGAAGAACTCCACGCGCTTCAGGTCGGGCTGAGTGTCGGGGGTGACGCCGACGGCCGACATGAAGGTCAGGGCCTCGGAGATCTTTTCCGACAGTTCGCGGTAGCGCGCGCCCTGCGGGCTGTCGCCGACGAAGCCCAGGGTCCAGCGGTGGATGTTGTAGAGGTCGGCATAGCCGCCGCTGGCGAAGGCGCGCAGCAGGTTGAGGGTCGCCGCCGACTGGCCGTAGGCCTTCAGCAGGCGGTCCGGGTCGGGCAGACGTTCTTCGGCGTTGAAGTCCATGCCGTTGATGATGTCGCCGCGATAGGACGGCAGGGTCACGTCGCCGATGGTCTCGATGGGCTCGGAGCGCGGCTTGGCGAACTGGCCGGCGATCCGGCCCACCTTCACCACCGGCTTGCCGCCGGCGAAGGTCAGCACCACCGCCATCTGCAGGATCAGGCGGAAGGTGTCGCGGATATTGTCGGCGTGGAACTCCTTGAAGCTTTCGGCGCAGTCGCCGCCTTGCAGCAGGAAGGCCCGCCCCTCGGCGACATCGCCCAGAAGCGACTTGAGCCGACGCGCCTCGCCCGCGAACACCAGCGGCGGCATCTGACGAAGCGTCTGCTCGACACGCTCGACCGCGCCCGCGTCCGGATAGTCCGTCGGCACGTGCTTGGCGGGTTTGGCTCTCCAGGTCGCGGGGGTCCACCGGGCGGTCATGATGTTCTCAACGGTTCCAAAGGGGAGCGCTCATAGCGCACCCCGGGGGTAAAGGCAAAAATCGTGCGGTGAGCGTGGTGTAATTCAGCTCACCGGGGAAAGTTCGACCCATTCGCCGCCATATTCGCCGCTCGACTTCCGCACGGCGACACAAGCGACGATCGCCAGGGCGCCGACGGCGATCCACCACTCCTGCCAGACGCCGAAACTTAAGGCCCCGATGACAAGATAGCTGGTAAGGGCCGCGCCCGACATGGCGGCCGGTCCGCGATCGGTCTCGGCCGCGCGCGTGACGCCATGGGCCAGCCAGCAGAAGAAGGCGCCCGCCAGGGCCGCGCCGACGGCGCCCAGCTCGAGCCACAGCTGGAGCTGGGCGTTGTGAGTGTGCAGCGGGATCGCGTCGCCGAAGGTCCGGCTGGCGTCCAGCCCCCAGCCTCGGAACGGATGATCCTGGATGCGGTCGGCGGCGAAGGCCCAGATGTTCAGGCGCGCATCCCAGGACGGCGGAACCAGGCCGTGCAGCCAGCCCCAGAAGCCGGACTGGATGGCCCAGAGCACCGCGATCGGGGCCACTACGAACGGAACGGCCACGGCCGCGGTCAGCAGGCGTCCGCCCATCTTGCCCAGGCCCTTGACCAGGCCCCAGACCACGCCGCCGGCCGCCAGCGCGACCAGGCAGGAGTCGGCGCTCGACAGCAGCGAAGCCGTCACGACGCCGGCCAGGAGCAGGCCGACCGCCACGCGCCGTCCCCGGCGCGCCAGGGCGGCGGCGGCCGGCCAGAACAGCACGGCCATGACGTAGCAGCCGATCGAGATCTTCACCTTGGCCAGGTCAGGACGGATCGGATCGCCCGTCAGCACCCGAAGCTGCTGGAAGATCGAGGCCCCGATGAGCGCATCGACGCCCACCAGCACGGCCAGGGCCAGCACGCCGAAACCCATCACCGTGGCGACGCGATCAGCCCCGTGCGCCGTGAGACGCAGGACTGCGGCGACGGCCGCGCCGTAGAGCGCCAGCTGAAGGAACAGCTTCACGGCCGTCACCTTCTCGACGTCGCCGTAATCCTTGAGCGATCCCGGCGGCGGGGCGGCCGGGCTCCATTTCATGCTGAAGGCAGCCCAGATCGCCAGCAGCAGCAGGATCAGCGCGGGCGCCGTCGGAGCCCTTGGCTTGCCCATGACCGGCAGCACCAGCAGTCCGACCAGCGCCATCAGCGGCGCAAAGCCCAGTTGCGCGGCATAGCCCAGCAGCGGCGTCAGCGCGAAGGCGAAGACCATGACCCCGACGAGCCACGGCGTCCCCTTCTCAGGAACCTCGGAGGTGGTGATCATACCCCGCCCACCTCGGCCGGCACGTACTTCTCGCGCATGGTCACCAGTTCCTCGGCGAGGGTCGGGTGAACCGCGCAGGTCGAGTCCCACTGCGGCTTGGTGACGCCCATCTTCACGGCGATCGCCGCCATCTGAATGATCTCGGGCGCATCGGGACCGACCACATGGACGCCGACGATCTGCTCGTTGTCCTGGCGGACGACCAGCTTCATCAGGCAGCGCTCCTGGCCGCCGTAGAAGGTCAGCTTCATCGGCCGGAAAACGGCGCGATAGATGTCGACCTTGCCGAAGGCGTGGCGGGCCTCGGCCTCGCTCATGCCCACCGCGCCGATCGGCGGCTGCGAGAACACGGCCGAGGCGACCAGGTCGTGATCAAAGGTGGTCGGGTTGCCGTAGAACTCGGTCTGGGCGAAGGCCGCGCCCTCGCGGATGGCCACCGGCGTCAGGTTGATGCGGTCGGTGACGTCGCCGACAGCCCAGATGCTGTCGACATTGGTCTTCGAATGGGCGTCGACGGCGATCGCGCCCTTGTCGTTCAGCTTAACCCCGGCCTTCTCAAGGCCCAGCCCCTCGACGTAGGGGTCGCGGCCCGTGGCGAACAGCACGACGTCGCTTTCGAAGGTCATACCGTTGTTGAAGGTGCTGACCAGGCCGCCGTCGGCCTTTTCGATCGACTTGTGCGAGCAGCCCAGCACGACCTTGATCCCGCGCTTCTCCATCTCGTCGGCGAGATGGGCGCGGACGTCGTCGTCGAAGCCGCGCAGGATGTTGGAGCCGCGATAGCAGAGCGTGGTCTCGACGCCGAGACCGGCATAGATGCCGGCGAACTCGACGGCGATGTAGCCGCCGCCGACCACCAGAACGCGCTTGGGCAGGGTCGGCAGGTGGAACGCCTCGTCGGAGGTGATGCCGTACTCGGCGCCCTCGAACTCGGGGCGCACGGGCCGGCCGCCGGTGGCCACCAGGATGCGCCTGGCGGTGTAGCGGCCCGCGTCGCCTTCGGAACCCTCCTTGGGCAGCACCTCGACGGTATGGGCGTCAATGATGCGGGCCTTGCC
This sequence comes from Caulobacter endophyticus, assembly GCF_029543245.1. Classification (GTDB taxonomy): domain Bacteria; phylum Pseudomonadota; class Alphaproteobacteria; order Caulobacterales; family Caulobacteraceae; genus Caulobacter; species Caulobacter endophyticus_A. Next base: position 22,203 of record NZ_JARQWV010000029.1, on the reverse strand, counting down.
GTGCAGCAGATGAGCGCCGGCCTTGCGCAGGTTGGTGACGTAGATGCCCGACAGGCGCGCGATCTCGACGTCCTTGTCGTGCAGGAAGGTCTTCCAGTCGAACGACGCCTCGCCGATCGTCCAGCCGTAGCCCTTGGCGGTCTTCAGCTGGCTGGAGACCTCGCTGGCGTAGACCATGAACTTCTTGGGCACGCAGCCGCGCACCACGCAGGTGCCGCCGACCCGGTACTCCTCGGCCACGGCCACCTTGGCGCCGGACAGGGACGCCAGGCGCGCGGCGCGCACGCCGCCCGAGCCGGCGCCGATGACGAAGAGGTCGAAGTCGTACTCAGCCATCATCGGCTCCGGATCAAAGCGAACTGGGAACAGCGGGATCGGGATATGGGATCAAGGCAGAAGCTTGACCACCCCCTCGTCGGTTCCCACCAGGGCCTCGTCGGCCAGGTCGAGGAACAGGCCGTGATCGACCACGCCGGTGACGGCCTTCAGCGCCGCGGCCAGGGCCGCCGGCTCGGCGATGGCGCCCGAGGCCATGTCGTAGATCACGTTGCCGCCGTCGGTGACGACGATGCCCCGATCGGCCATGCGCAGGCGCGGCGGCGGAAGCTCGAACTCGGCGGCGATGTCGGCCAGGCGACGACCGGTGTGAGGATGGCCGAAGCGCACCACCTCGATCGGCAGCGGAAACTTGCCCAGCACCTTCACGTGCTTGGCGGCGTCGGCGATCACGACGCAGCGCTTGGACGCCTCCCAGACCAGCTTCTCGCGCAGCAGCGCCGCGCCGCCGCCCTTGATCAGGGACAGGCCCGGGCCGATCTCGTCGGCGCCGTCGACGGTGAGGTCGATCGACATGACGTCGTCCAGCGTCGCCAGCGGAATGCCGAGCTCGCGGGCGAGGCTGGCGGTCGCTTCGGAGGTGGGCACGCCGCGGATGTCGAGCTTGCGGGCGGCCAGGGCCTTGACGAACCAGGCGGCGGTCGAGCCGGTGCCCAGGCCAACGACCATGCCCGGCTCCACCAGCAGGGCGGCGGCTTCGCCCGAAGCCTTCTTCTGTGCGTCGGCGCTCATGCCTTCTTGTCCTTCTTGGGCTGTTTCAGGGCGCGGAACTTGGCCGCCCACCCGGTCTTGAGGGTTTGCGGCGCACGGCTGAGCGCCAGGTCGCCGGCCGGCACGTCGGCGGTGATCACCGAGCCCGAGCCCGTCATCGCCCCGTCGCCGATGCGCACCGGCGCGACCAGGGCCGAGTTCGAGCCGATGAAGGCGCCCGCGCCGACATGGGTCTCGAACTTCTCGAAGCCGTCGTAGTTGCAGAAGATCGTGCCGGCGCCGATGTTGGCCTTGGGGCCGACCGAGCCGTCGCCCAGATAGGTCAGGTGATTGGCCTTGGCGCCGGCGCCGACCTTGACCTTCTTGACCTCGACGAAGTTGCCGATATGGGCCTCGGGGCCGATCTCGGCGCCGGGACGAAGGCGGGCGTAGGGACCGATCAGCGCCCCCTCCCCCACGCTCGCGCCTTCAAGGTGGCTGAACGCCTTGATCACCGCGCCCGAGGCGACGCTGACGCCGGCGGCGAACACCACGAACTGCTCCACGGTGACGCCGGCGGCGATCTGGGTGTCCCACGACAGGTGGACGGTCTCGGGCGCGGGCATGGTCACGCCTTCCGTCATCAGGGCGGCGCGGCGGCCGGCCTGCCAGACGGCCTCGGCGGCGGCCAGCTCGGCCTGCGAATTGACGCCCTGCACCGCGGCCTCCGGCGCGAAGGTGGCGCGGGTGGCCAGCTTGCGGTCATGGGCGATGCCGACGATGTCGGTCAGATAGTACTCGCCCTTGGCGTTGTCGTTGCCGACGGCGGCCAGCAGGTCGAACAGCTGGGCGCGATCAGCGGCCAGAACGCCCGAATTGCAGTGCTTGAGCGCCAGGACTGCCGGCTCGGCGTCCTTGGCCTCGACGATGCGCAGCAGCACGTGGCCGGGGGCCAGGACCAGGCGACCATAGGCGCCCGGATCGGCGGCCTCGAACCCCAGAACGGCGACGTCGGCGCCGGCGGCGCGCAGGTCGAACAGCGGGGCGATCACCGGCGCGGTCAGCAGCGGGCAGTCGGCATAGGTCACGACCACGTCGCCGTCGAAGTCGGCCAGGGCCTCCTTGGCGGCCAGCACGGCGTGGCCAGTGCCCAGGGGCGGGTCCTGCACGACGGTGGCGTCCGCGCCCAGGCGCTTGCGGGCGTGCTCGCCGACCTGCGGGCTGTGAGCGCCGACCACGACGACGATGCGCGTGCAGCCCAGCGCCTGCGCGGCGTCGATGGCGTGGTCGAGCATGGCGCGCCCGCCGACCCGGTGCAGCACCTTGGGCGTCGGCGACTTCATCCGCGTGCCCTGGCCGGCGGCCAGAATCACGGCGGCGCGGGGACGGCCCGTATGATGAGCGGGGGCGATCTGCGTCATGATCAACGCGACTCCGAAGCGAACCAAAGTTGCATTAGCCGCGCCTTTAGCCGAAAGGCCAGGGCATGTCTCTTCCGCACGCCCTCAAAGATACGACGATCGCCTTCGACCTCGACGGCACCCTGGTCGACACCGCACCGGACCTGGTGGGGGCGCTGAACACCATCCTCGCCGAGGAGGGCCTTCCGGTCCTGCCCTTCGACGACGTGCGCAAGATGGTCGGACGCGGCGCCAAGGCCCTGCTGGAACGTGGCTTCGCCGCTGCCGGCGCGCCGCTGGACGCCGACCGCGCGCCCAAGCTCGTCGAGCGCTTCATCGCCATCTATCTGGGCCGCATCGCCCACGAGAGCGCGCCGTTCGAAGGCGTGGTCGAGGTGCTCGCCGACCTCAAGGCCGCCGGCGCGCGTCTGGTGGTCTGCACCAACAAGCTGACCCACCTGTCGGTAGCCCTGCTGGACGCCGTCGACCTGACCCGATTTTTCGACGCCGTGGTCGGCGCCGACGACGCCCCCGCCCCCAAGCCCGACCCGCGCCACGTGCTGGCGGCCATCGCGGCCGTGGGCGGAGACCCGGCCCGCGCGGTAATGGTGGGCGACAGCATCAACGACGTGCTCAGCGCCAAGGCCGCCGGGGTTCCCGCGCTGCTGGTTTCGTTCGGCTACACAGAAGCTCCCGTGGAGACGCTCGGCGGAGATCTGTTGATAGATCGCTTTTCCGAGGTCCCGGAGGCCGCAATCTCGCTTTTGGCCTCTTGCGGCGCGGAAAAGAGCGGTCTATAGCCCCCTTCCTCTCGCGGCGGGGACTTCTTCGGAAGGCCTAGCCCACACGGCGGATGCGTAGCTCAGCGGGAGAGCACCTCGTTCACACCGAGGGGGTCACAGGTTCAATCCCTGTCGCATCCACCACTCCTTCCCTTCTTCGGACATCTTGTACGGAAGGTCGGCGGCCATGCAGGTTCCCGAGATCTTCTGGACATTCGCCACGATCGGGCTGGGCCCTTTCGTAGGCAGCTTCATCGGGCTTTTGACCCTGCGCCTGCCGGCGGAGCGGCCCTGGGCGGCCTCGAGGTCGGCCTGCGACGGCTGCGGTCGCAAGCTGGGACCGCTGGACCTGGTTCCCATCGCCAGCTTCGTCGCCCTGCGCGGACGCTGCCGAAGCTGCGGCGCGACGATTCCACGGCGATACCTGCTGCTCGAACTGGCCTGCCTGGGAATCGGCGCCTGGAGCGCCTTGGCCTTCGCCGGGCCCATCGCGCTGGCCACGGCCGTCTTCGGCTGGTGGCTGCTGCTGCTGGCGGTGATCGACGCCGAGCATTTCTGGCTGCCCGACATGCTGACCCTGCCGCTCGGCGCGGTCGGGTTCGCGGCGTCGCTGCTGGTGCTGCACGAACCCGTCTGGACGCCGGTGCTCGGCGCGGCGATCGGTTTCGGAACGCTGTGGCTGCTGGCCTTCGCCTATGAGCGTGTGCGCGGCCGCCAGGGCCTGGGAGGCGGCGACCCCCGCCTGCTGGGCGCTATCGGGGCCTGGACGGGCTGGAGCGCCCTGCCCTCGGTGGTCGTATGGGCGGGCCTGGCGGGGATCAGCGTCGCCCTGGCGCAACTGATCCTGCGCCGCCAGGTCGCGACGGACACCCGCCTGCCGTTCGGGACGTTCCTGGCGATCGGCGCATGGCTGACCTGGCTGCTAGGGCCGCTTCACGGCCTTTTCGGCTGACAGTCGCGTCGAGACCACCCGGCGGACGCCGGCCGCGTCCTTGACGAAGCCCTTGTCGAGCGCCGCCTGCACCAGCAACGGATCGGCCGTCGCCACTGCGGTCTCGGCCTGCAGCCGCCCAGCGCCATCGGCCCGCAGGGTGATCGCCGCGCCGGCGCCGCCCGTCGGCGCAAGCCGCGTGACCCAGTCGCCGCCCACGCACGCCGGCGTCCCGGCAAGGGTCGCGCCGCCCAGCAGCGAGTCCTGAGCCGCGCGAAAACGGATATGTCCCCCTGCCCGCCGGCAACGGCCGTCGCGGAACAGCGCCACGACATCCTTGGCCTCGATCCGCCCGGACAGCCCCTCCAACTCCAGCGAAAGCGGGCCGGTCAGACCTTCCACGCCCCTGTCGCGACCCCAGCGCAGGACAAAGGCGCGGCCGGCGGCCTTGTCGGTCGCCTTGAGGCGCACCTGGCCGGTCAGCAAAGCCAGCGGCGACAGGCCGACCCGGAAATCGCCCAGCCGCCTGCCCTGTGCGATCGCCAGACCCACGCGCCCGCGCCAGACGGAGCCCTCGGCTTCAGTCACCCGCAAGGCCGCGGCGCCGGCCAATCGGCTGGTCAGCAGCGTCGCCGGCGCCAGCGCAATGACCATCACGGCTGTCGCCCCCGCCAGCACAGAGATCAGGATCCGCGTATTCATCGCACACCCCTAGCGAAGGTCACCTCGGCCTCGACCAGGCCGTTGTCGAGCCGCGAGGCGGTGAAGCCGGCGACGCTCAGTCCCGTCTCGCGTTCGAGGGATGCGACCCAGGGCAGCAGGGTGCGGGCGTCGATGGCGTTGATCCAGATCGTGAACGCGCCGTCGCCTTCCTGGCGCTTGCGGGCGATCGGCACGCCGAGGCTCGCCGCGCTGGTCTCGACGATCGTGGACACGGGACCGGCGGCGGCCTTCGCCGGGGACGCGACGCCCGTGGCCGCAGCCAAGGCGGCGGACAGCTCACGCGCGTCCGTCAGCCGCTCGCGAGCGGCCTCGCCCGAGCGCTTCAGCGGCACGACCACGCCGTAGAAGCCGCCGACGCCGAGGACGGCGACCGCCATCACGGCGAGCATCACGCGCTCGCGAGGCGTGCGTGCGTTCCAGCTTTCGGCGATGCGATTCATGGCCGCCTCCGGATGATCAGGTCGCTGGTGACGCGCTGGCCTTCGGTGAGCGTGCCCTGCTCGACGACGTCGAAGCCGCCCGACTTCAAGGCCCTCCGCAGCTGGTCCATGTCGGAATAGTTGACGTAGGAGACCGACGAGCGGATCGCCCCGTCCTGGCCGTGGACCAGGGTGTCGAGCCGCATGCCCGAGACCGAGCGCACGGCGTCGACATAACCGGCCGCGAGGTCGCCGAAGCCCAGGCGGGTGCGCGCCTGCAACCGACCGACGGCAAAACGAGCGGGGTCCCCGTAGCGCGCCGCCTGCGGGACCAGGCGGACGGCCAAGGTGCGATTGCGGGCTTCAAGCGCCCGGGCGGCAAGGCCGTCCTTGGCGACCTGCGCCAGCAGCAGCACCAGCGGTGAAACCACGACCACGGCCGCCAGGACCGCCAGGCGCTTCCAGCGCAGCACCGGTCCTTGGGTGCGCGGCGCGAACTGGCCTTGCAGCAGATCGACAGCCGGACGTGTGGCGCTCGCCAGGAGCCAGGCGTCGAGTTCGGAGGCCGGGATGTAGCGATGGGGGCGGTCGCCGACGACGATCGAGGCCAGCTCCGGCTCGACGCCGAACGCCAGCCCCTCGGCTCGCACGCCCAGCCGTTCGCCGAAGGCGGCCAGCACCGTGCGGCCCTCGGCGTCGTCGGGCAGAAACAGGTAGTCGGGCGCCGCGCCGGTGACCTCGACCCCTCTGGCCCGCGCTGTCTCGAGGGCCGAACGCAGCACTTCGCGATCGATCCAGACGACCAGCGCCCGCCCCTCGGCGTCGCGCTCGCCGACCGCGAGATGCAGCCCTTCGGCGCCCGTCGCGACGGCGTCGCCGACCTGGAAGGCCGCAGCCGCCCTCGCCTGGGCGAGACTGCCGCCTGGCAGGTCCAGCCAGCGGCTCACGGCCCGGGCGCCGGGCAGCACCAGCATCGCCGAGCCTCCGGCCTGTTCGCTGGGCAGCAGCTTGCGGCGCACCGGGCCGTGGGCGCCGGCCTCGACGATCTCGGGGGCCTCGTCGGGCCCATCGGGGAGAAACAGCAGGCGGGTCATTCTTCCAGGGTCCAGCGCCGGGCGACGAGACGGACACGGTTCGTCGGGCCGGCTTCGAAAAGCGAGGTCATGAAGGTTTCGCCGCCGGCCAGGCCTACGCGGCTTTCCAGCGAGAAGTAGCGGGTGCGGAAACGGATCTGGTCGCGGACGCCGTCGACCGGCGCCGCCCCGGCCAGGGCCTTCTGGCCCCAGAAGGCCTCCAGGTCCGACCAGCCGCCCGCCGGACGCGCGGCGAGCGCCTGGCGGGCGCTCTCTGGCGAGACGCCGCCCAGGGTGACCGCCGAGAGCAGGACAGCCCGCTCCTGGGGCAACGTGTTGACGTTGATCGGCGACAGGTCGGTGGTCGGCAGCGCGCAGACATAGGGGCGCAGCATGGCGTAGACCTTGGCGTCGAAGCCGCGCACGGCGCGCAGCTCGCTGACCTCGGCCAGGGGCGCGCCCGCCGTTCGGTACGGCGTCTTGCTGCCCGCATAGCCGTCGTCCTCCAGCCCGGCCGGGCCGACGTCGTTGCTGTCGATCCACTGCGCCAGGCTTTCGGCCAGGTCGGGACCATTGGGAACGCCCAGCAGGGTCATCAGGCTGGCAAGCTGGCGCACGCCCAGCTCGCGGCGGCGGAAGGGTTCGCCCTGATCGGCCTCGGCCACGCTGTTGAGGTTGAAGCAGCCGGTGGCGTCGGCGACACGGGCCTGGATCACGCCGCCCTCGATCGGGAACTCCACGGCGCGGCCGTTCCAATCGCCTTCCAGCGAGGTCTTGCCGGCGTCGTGCGCCAGAAGCTGGTCGATGCGCGAGCGGGCCATCTGCTCGCCTCCCAGGGCGTACCAGCGGGCCTGGCCGCCGACCTGGGCGTTGAACGAGCGGCGCAGGCCGAAGCGGATGTCTTCGAGCACGCCCACGGCGATGATGCCGATGACGGCCACCATCAAAAGCACCGTCAGCAGGGCCGCGCCTTCCTCGTGCCTGCGCTTCATCGCCCTTCCCCCGAGGTGAGGAACAACTGGTCGACCCGGCCCAGGTCGGCCAGCGTCATGTCCAGGCGCACGGCGGTCGGGATGTCGGTCTGCGGATTGCCCTTCCAGGTCGGGGTCCAGGCGCCGTTGAATAGGAAGCCGGGCCGAACGCCCGCGACGTCGTGCAGCAGCACCTGCGGCGGGCCAAGGCGCGCGCCATCCAACGCCGGGCGGGAACGCCGCTCCAGACGCCCCTCGACCAGGGCGTACTCCACATATTGCAGCGAGGCGCGGGGATCGGCGTCGGGGTTCTCCCAACCACGCCGGACGAAGGCCAGCACCGGTCCGCCGCCGCCCCAGGGATCGCCGCCGGCGAAGGCGGTGATCGCCGGCCGCCCATCCTCGCCGCGCGTGCGGCGGGCGGCGGCCTGCGAAAGGTCGGCCTTGAGGATCGCGCGGGCCCGCTGAAGCTCGGCGTGGCGATCGACCGTCACCCGCACGGCGCTCTGGTTGGAGAGGGTCGAGCCCATCACGGCCACGCCCGCCGCGCTGATCAGAGCAAAGATCAGCACCGCCACCAGCATCTCGACCAGGGTGAAGCCCTTCATCGCGCGCCTCGAAACAGCGAGGCCTGGACGAGGGGGCTGCGCGAGCGGGGCGCGGCGACGGCGATGTCGACACGGACGATGGCGGGATCGGCTGTGCGGCTGACCTGGCGGGTCCAGGCCCATTGGCGTCCGCCGGTCGTCTCCACGCCGCTGGTGCGTCCGATGGCGAGCGGCGTCGCACTAGTCATGGCCTCGACCGCGCGATTGTCGAGAACGACCTCGGCCAGCACCCGGTCGGAGAGCCGCCCACCGGCGCGGGTGTTCTCGCCCGCCAGGTTCAGCAGGGCGAGCAAGGCCAGGCTGAAGATCGCCAGGGCGACCAGCAGTTCGATCAGCGTGAAGCCGGCTTCAGTACGGGCGCGGGGCATCGAGCGAGACGTTCCCTGCCAGATCGACGACGACGGTGCGCCGCGCCTGCCCGCGCGCGAAGCTGAACTCGGTGGGGTTGGCCAGACCGGTGGGATCGAAGACCACGACGCCCTCGGGCGCGGCCGTGACCTGCGTCCCGTCTTCAAAGGCGCGGACGCGGAACGGCGGCTCGTCCAGGAGACGCCAGTCGCGACCCTCGCGGCGCTCGAAACGGTATTCGCCGTCGGCCGCCACGACGCGCACCTGCCCGCCCCTGAACACGGCCTCGTCGCGAGCGCGCAACAGGCTCGCGGCGAAGCGCTCGGCCTCCTGCGGCAGGCCGGGACGGCTGTCCGGCAGGGCCAGGACGACGGCGCCGGCCAGCAGCCCCATGATCACGAGCACGATCATGAGCTCGACGAGGGTGAAGCCCTCTCGCCTGCCGGGCTTGCGCGGGATGTCAGCCCCAGTTGCCAATGTCGGCGTCCTTGCCCTCGCCGCCCTCGCGGCCGTCAGCGCCGAACGAGAAGACGTCGATCGCCCCGTGCTGTCCCGGCGCGCGGTACTGGTAGTCGTTGCCCCAAGGGTCCTTGGGCAGGCGGCGCACATAGCCGCCTTCGCGGTAGCGGTCGGGCTGGGCCAGGCTGGCCGGCGGCGTCACCAGGGCTGCAAGACCGTCCTCGGTACGCGGGAAGGCGAAGGTGTCGAGGCGGTAGCCCTCCAGCGCCTGCTCCAGCACGGCCACGTCGGCGCGGGCCTTCTCCTTCATGGCCTTGTCCTGGCTGGGCAGCACGTTGATGGCCACGACGGTGGCCAGGAGGCCCAGGATGACGATGACGACCATCATCTCCACCAAGGTGAAGCCGGCTTCGCGGGCGCGGCGGCGGCGGGTCTTGTCAGGGGCGCGCATGGTCTTGGCCTCCTAGTTCATGGCCAGGGTGTTGATCTGCAGGATGGGCAGCAGGATCGAGAGGACGATGGTCGCCACCACGCCGCCGAGCACGACGATGATCGCCGGCTCCAGCAGGCTCAACAGGGTGGCGGTGAAGGTGTCGAACTCGCGCTCGAGATACTCGGCGGCGCGGGTCAGCATGGCGTCGACGCGGCCGCTGCTCTCGCCGCTGGCGGTCATGTAGACCAGCACCGGCGGAAAGACGCCCGCGCGCCGCATGGCGGTCGACAGCGAACCGCCCTCGCGGATGCCGGCGATCATGGCGTCCATGCCGCCGCGCAGGGCCGCGTTGCGGACCGTGCCGGCCGTGAGGATCAGCCCCTCCAGCATCGGCAGGCCGCTGGCGATCATCGTCGACAGGGTGCGGGCCAGTCGCGCTGCGTGGACGTTGCGGATCAGCTGGCCGACGAACGGCAGGCGCAGGAAGAAGCTGTCGGCGCGCAGCTTGAAGGCCGGGTTGCGCAAAGCCCGCCAGTAGGCGAGCGCCAAGCCGGCGATGACCAGCACGACCAGCCAGCCGAAGTGCTGCAGGAAATCCGACAGGCCGATGACGATGCGGGTCAGCAGCGGCAGGGTCTGGCCCATGCTGTCGAACTGCTCGACGACCTTGGGAATGACGAAGACCATCAGCACGGTGACCACGAGGCACGCCACCAGGGCCAGCACGGCCGGATAGACCAGGGCCGTGGTGATCTTGGCGGCGACCTTCTGCTGCTGGTCCAGCAGGTCGGCCAGGCGCTCCAGGATTGTCGGCAGCGCGCCCGAAGCTTCACCCGCCGCGACCATGGCCCGATAGAGCGGCGGGAAGGCCCCGACCGGCCGGGCCAGGGCGTCCGACAGGCGGTAGCCCTCCAGAACCGCGGCGTGGACCTGCTCGACCACCCGCTTGAGCTTGGGGCGGTCGGCCTGAAGCGCGATGGTGCGCAGGGCCTCTTCCAGGGTCGAAACCGCGACCAGGGTGGCCAGCTGGCGCGTGAACAGCGAGCGGTCGCGTCCGCCCAGGCGGTCGCCGAACAGCCCCTGCCCGCTCTTCGCCGCGATTGGCGCGTGGGGCGAGACCTTCACCGGCGCAAGGCGGCGGCGTTCCAGCTGGGTACGGGCGTCGCCCTCGTCGACAGCCTTGATGCGGCCCGAGCGCGTGGCCCCCGCCAGATCGAGGGCGACGTAGTCAAAGCTCGCCATCGCGCGCCCCCGCCCCGGTGATGCGCAACACCTCCTCGACCGTGGTCAGGCCTTCCAGCACGTAGCGGCGGGCCTCATCCTTCAGCGCCACCTCGACGCCGGCGGCGGCGATCTCGTCCTCGGCGGCGTTCTGGCCGATCAGGCGACGCACCATGTCGTCGACCCGCAGAGCCTCGTAGACACCGATCCGGCCCTGGAAGCCGGTGTGGCCGCATTCGGCGCAACCGACGGGGCGGCGCAGCGGCGTCCCGGTTGGGACGTCGATCAGGGCGGCGGCCGCCGCGTCGGCGGGTTCCTGGACTGAGCACACGCGGCAGAGCCTGCGCACCAGCCGTTGGGCGATGATCAGGCGCATGGTCGAGGCCAGCAGGAAAGGTTCGACACCCATGTCGCGCAGGCGGACCACGGCGCCGGCGGCGTCGTTGGTGTGCACGGTCGACAGCACCAGATGGCCGGTCAGGCTGGCCTGGACGGCGATCTGGGCGGTCTCCGCGTCGCGGATCTCGCCGACCATCACCACGTCGGGGTCCTGGCGCAGGATGGCGCGCAGGCCGGCGGCGAAGGTCATGCCGACCTTGGTGTTGACCTGGGTCTGGCCGACGCCGTGGACGGCGTACTCGACCGGGTCCTCGATGGTCAGGATGTTGCGGCTCTTGTCGTTCAGCAGGCCGAGCCCGGCATAGAGCGTCGTGGTCTTGCCCGAACCGGTGGGGCCGGTGACCAGCACGATGCCGTTGGGCTCGCGCAGGGCCGTCTCCAGCGCCGCCAGCATGCGCGGCGACATGCCCAGGTCGGCGAGACCCAGGCCCGCCTGCTCCTTGTCGAGGATCCGCATCACAACCCGCTCGCCCATGCGGGCCGGCAGGGTCGAGACGCGGACATCCAGGCTCTTGCCGCCCAGGGCCAGCGAGATCCGACCGTCCTGGGGGATGCGCTTTTCGGCGATGTCGAGCTTGGCCATCACCTTGACGCGCGAGACCAGCATGGCGGCGATGCGCGGCGACAGGCTGAGGATCTCGCGCAGCACGCCGTCGACCCGCAGGCGCACGACGAGCGCCTGCTCGTAGGGCTCGACGTGGATGTCCGACGCGCCCGAACGCACGGCCTCGGCGATCAGGCCGTTGATCAGGCGGATCACCGGGGCGTCGTCCTGCGGGTCCAGCAGGTCGGCGGCGGTGGGCATGTCCTCCAGCAGATGGCCGAGCGCGCCGTCGAAGTCGTCGCCCGAAGCCGAGGCCAGACCCGCGCCGGCATAGACTTCCGAGAACTTGCGGTCGAAGGCGGCGGTGGCGAGCATCTGCAGCTTCAGCGGCGCGCCCAGCGCGCGGCGCGCCTCGATCAGAGCCAGGGGATCGAAGCCTTCGCGCAGGCCGACGGTCGCCTCGCCGTCCAGCGACAGCAGGACGAGGCCGTGGCGCTTGGCGAAGGCGTAGTCGAGCACGGTCATTGCGGCTGCGCCTGGGGCGGGGCCGGCAGGGCCGCGGCCGAGCTGCGCTGGAAGTCGCGGATCACCGCATCCAGCGAGCTGTCGCCCTCCGGCGTGGTCAGCGCGCTCTCGCGGCGCATGCGATCGAGGCGCGGGCCGGTGACGGCGCGGGCGTCGTCGACCGTCTTGATGATCCGAGGACGGATGAAGACCATCAGATTGGTCTTGCCGCGTTCGCGGGCGGTGCTGCGGAACAGGCCGCCTATCCCCGGCAGATTTCCGAGGCCCGGCACCTTCTGCACCGACGACGTCTCGGTCTGGTCCAGCAGGCCGCCCAGCACGACGATGTCCCCATCGTCCACCAGGGCCGTGGTCTCGATCTCGCGCTTGTTGATGACGAGTTCGCTGGAGCCGACGCTGACCGGACCGGCAACCGCCGAGACTTCCTGGCGCAGGAACAGGGTGATCCCGCCGCCAGCGTTGATCTGGGGCTTCACCTCCAGCTGCACGCCGACGTTCTGGCGCTGAATGGTGCGGAACGGGTTGGAATTGGCGTCGCCCAGCACCTCGCCAGTGGTGATCGGCACTTCCTGGCCGACGAGGATCCGGGCCTCCTCATTGTCGAGCGTCATGATCGACGGCGTCGACAAGAGGTTGGAGCCGCTGTCCTTCTTCACCGCATTGATGATCGCGCCGAACAGCACGTCGCCGCTGCGGCCGGCCACCCCGCCGGTCACGCCCGAGGCGTTGAGCAGCGAGTTGATCCCCGCCTGGCGCATCGAGGTGACGGCTTCGGACTCGCCGTCCTTGGGATCGCCCGCCACGATGGCGCCGGCCAGCGGCAGCAGGCTGGGCGAGGCGTTGGTGTAGTTGGTGGCCATGAACGGGATGGTTCCGTTCGTGCCGCCCAGCAGCAGTTGCACGCCCAGCTGCTTGGCGGCGTCGTCGGAGACCTCGACGACGATGGCCTCGACGAGCACCTGCTCGCGGCGCACGTCCAGCTGGCGGATCACTTCGGAAAGCGTGCGCTGCAGCTCCGGCGGGGCGTTGATGATCAGGGCGTTGGCGCCGGGATAGCGGGCGACATTGGCGCGGGCGCTCCCCGGCGCCGCCGTTACGGTGGAGGTCGCCGCAAGGCTCGCGTTGACCGATCCCGGCGCGCCGGCGGCCGGGCGGCTGGAACCGGTCGCGACGCTCGACGGCGCCTGGCCCACGAGCTGTTGCAGCACCGGCAGCATCTGTTCGGCGTTGGCGTGGCGCAGGAAGACGACCCGCACGTCGTCGCTGGACTCGGCGCGGCGATCGAGATCGGCGATCAGCGGCAAGAGTTTCTGGACGGCGTCGGGATCGCCGCGAAGCAGGACCGAGTTGCTGCTCTCCACGGCCACGACGGTGACCGCGCCCCTGCCCGGCTTGCCGTCGGCGCCGGGCCCGGCGATCAGGTCATTGACGACCTGGGCGATCTCTCGCGCGGAGCTGTTGGTGAGGGTGACGGTGTGGACGGCGGCGCGGTCCTGGTCGACCTGGGCCAGCAAGGCCCGGATGCGGCGGACATTGTCGGCGTAGTCGGCCACGACCACAGCCCCGCCCCGGGCGTTGGCCACGACCTGACCCTGCGGCCCGACCAGGGGCTTGAGCATGTCGGCAGCCGTCGCCGCATCCAGCGTCCGCAGGCGGAAGACCTCGGTGGCGAACTGCCCCCCGGCCGTGCTGGGCTGGCGGGCGGCGTTCTCCGACGGCTCGATGCGATAGACGCCGCCGCCGGCCGGCGTGGCCACCAGATTGTTGGCCCGCAGCGTGGCCAGGAACAGCTCGAACAGTTCGCGCCGGTCCAGGGGGCCGTTGCTGGTGACCGATACCGTGCCCTTGACCCGCGGGTCGACGACGAAGGTGGTGTTGGTGGTCTTGGCCACGTCCTGGATGAAGGCGCGGATGTCGGCGTCCTGGACGTTCAGCACCTGGGTCTGGGCCAGGGCGGGCGCGGCCGACGGCAGGGCCAGCGCGATCGAGGCGGCCGCGGCGAGGATGCGCAGCGTGGGGGCCTTGGTCATGGACGTTCCGGAAACGAGAGGGTCATGCGGGCGCCGGCCCGCGAGAGCTCGACATGGTCGGCGGCGACGGACGCGAGGGTGACTCCGTCGGCGACGGCCTCGCCCACGGCATAGGACTTCTGGACGCCGTCCGGCCCTGCGATGATCGCCGAGCCGCCGTCGTCGGTCTGGCGCACGCCGAACAGCCGGAAGCCTTCGACGCCCGCCGCCCCCCCGACGCGCGAAGACGCCCCGGCCGAACCGAAGGCGTCGAAGCTGGCGAGGATCTTGGGATCGACGGTCCTGTGGACCGGTGCGGCCTTGACCGCCAGTGGCGGCGGCGGCGCGGCGACGATCCAGACGAGCCGCGCGATCTGGGCCGCCAGGATGAGCAGAACCACGAGTTCGAGCGCCAGGAACGCTCTTCCTCCGTGGATCCGGAATGTTTCGGTCAGCTTTGCTAGCATCGGCGATCGTCGGGAAGTTCAACGGCGACGAACGCTCCCCGCCCGCAAGGGCGAGGAGCGCCGTCGATCGGCCGCGGTCGGTCTCCGGAGAGGCCTAGAACCGCGTGGACAGCGAGACGGAGAAGGTCTGGCCGAGGTCGTAGGTGTTGGCGTCGACGCGACCGCCGCCCAGCACCTGGTACTCCTCGAAGTCTTCGCCGAGCAGGTTGCGAGCCTTGAAGGTGAACTCCAGCTCGCGGTCCCTCACGTCGAAGGCCTTGCGGTAGGTGAAGTCCACGGTCACGCCCGGCTCCTGCAGGAGGTCCGGCTGGTCCGGGCGCCCGCGGGCCGAGATCCGCTTGCTGACATAGGTGGCCAGGATGGTGGCCTGCGAGCGGTTCTCCTCGTCCTCCCAGCCGAACTGAATGTTGGCCAGGTGCTTGGAGAGGCCCTGAAGCTGGCTGCCGTCCCTGACGTAGTCGAGCGCGCGACGCGGCGCGCCCGCCCCGGCCAGCGGATAGACCACGTCGTCCTCCGACACCTTCACCTGCGAGTCCGAGAAGGTGTAGTTGGCGCCGACCAGCCAGCGCTTGGTTCCGAAGAAGGCGCCTTCGAAGGGGCTGTCGAACAGCTTCTTGAAGTCCAGCTCGAAGCCGTAGAGCGAGGCCTTCGGCGCATTGACGTAGGTCTGGACGATCGTCGAGCCCTGCTCGCTGACCACCGACTCCACCGGACGATCCAGGTCTTTGTAGAACAGGCCGCCCGACAGGTACTGGTTGGCGGCGAAGTACCACTCGACGCGGGCGTCGAGGTTCAGCAGTTCGGTGTCGGTCAGGTAGGGATTACCGATGAACAGGCGGTCGGTGTCGGGGTCGAAGTACTGCTGAGGGGCCAGTTCGCGAAACTGCGGACGGGCGATGGTCTTCGAGGCGCCCAGGCGCAGTTGCATGTCCTCGGCGAAATTGTAGGTCAGGGTCGCGGCCGGCAGGACATAGGTCTCTTCCAGCGCCGTCGGCGTGGCCGGATCGCCGCCGAACAGGTCGACGACCTGGACGGTCTGCTCGGCGTCCTCGACCCGCAGGCCGAAGGAGGTGCGCAGGCGCGGCAGGAACTCCGCATCCACCTGCACGTAGCCGGCATGGACCTTGAGGCCAGCCTCATAAGCCGCCGCGCCGTCGCCGCCGGTGATTTCGGTGAAGGTCAGGTAGCCCTGGGCGAGGTTGTAGTCCGACAGCAGGAAATCAACCCGCTCGCGCTGGATGGCCAGCGGGATGGCGCCGCCCTGGTAGCGGAAGTCGCGGCGTTCGGCGTCGCGCTCGTTGTCGAGATAGGCGTAGCCGCCGCTGAACTTGGCGTCGCGACCGCTGCTGAGCGGCAGGGTGTAGGCCACGTCGAAGCCGGCGCTGGCCATGGTGTCGTCGAGCGTGCTGAAGCTCGTCGAGTTCTGCTCCTGCGAGGCGGAGTGGTAGTAGACGCCGTTCTCCAGACGGTAGCGGATGAACTTCTCGTACGGCGCGTCGCGCTCGGACTTGGCGTAGGAACCGCGCCAGTCGAAGTTCCAGGCGCCGAACTCGTGCTTGCCCGACAGCTGGGTGTCGTAGAGGTTCCGCTCGAACCACTCGGTGTAGGAGTCGAGCACTTCCTGGCCGGCGGCGTAGTCCTCGCCGGCCCGCTGGCGGGCCGACTTGGTGGTGTTGTGGACGTAGAGGTTGGTCCAGCGCACCTGGTGGTCGCCCCACTCCAGGCCCAGACCCACCAGGCCGTTCACGGTGACGTTGTTGCTGGTGTTGTTGAAGTTGTAACTGGTGCGCGGCTCCAGCACGCCGTTCTGCTCAAGGCCCTGCTGCTGGATGCCTTCGCGAGAGCGCCAGCTGTTCTCGAAGCCGCCGATGGCGACGACGCCCAGGCGCGCGCCCGAGGCCAGCTCGAACGAGCGGCCGGCGCTGACGTCGGCCGAGAAGTTGCCGGGGATCTTGTTCTTGGTCTGGATCAGGTTCAGCGGCGCGTTGACCAGGCTGGAGCCGATACGCACCAGCTGGGCGCTCGTGAAGTTGCTGGAGTTGATGCGCTTGCCCGTAGCCAGCGCCTCGCGCAGCTCCGGCGGCTTCTTGCGCGTGCCGTCGTCGTAACCGAGGAAGTCGGTGTCCGAGCCGTAGTAGGTCAGGCCCTTGTTCAGCGTGGTCTCGGTGTTGCCGCCGCCGCCGATCTCGACCTCGAAGAAGGCCTCGTCGGGAATGGCCACGGTCTGCAGGTCGATGACGCCGCCGCCGAACTCGCCCGGATAGTTCGGCGAGAAGCTCTTCTGCACGGTTGCGCCGGCCAGGATGGCCGAGGGGAAGAGGTCGAGGGGTACGACGCGCTGCAGCGGCTCGGGGCTGGGCAGCGGAGAACCGTTCAGAAGGGCCGACGAGTAGCGCTCGCCCAGGCCGCGCACATAGACGAAGCGCCCCGACACCAGGCTGAGGCCGCTGACCCGGGTCAGGGCTTCGGCGGCGGTGCCGTCGCCGGCGCGCTTGAGGTCTTCCTGGGTCAGGAAGCTGGCGACCTCCGAGGTCGTGCGCATCGGCTCGGGAATGTTGCGACCGAGGATGAGGACTTCCTCGACCACATTGGGCGTCTCGTCAGGGTCGAGCGCAGCGAACTGGCGCGGCGCAGGGGTCTCGGCTGCGCCCGGCTGCGGCTGGGCGGCGGGGGTCGTCTGCGCCATGGCGATCTGCGGCGCGACCAGCGCCGACGTCGCGAGCAGGAGGCCGCTCAGGGGCCGGAACAGCATGTTCATCGGAAGAACCTTGGAATTGTCGGGCGTCGGGAAGCGGGGGCGGCTCAGCGCCGCCCCCAACCGGATCAGCAGGTCGAGCCGCTGGTCAGGCCGCAGGTCCAGCCCTGCCACCAGGTGTCGTTGGCGTCCTTGACGGCCCCGATGTAGCCGGGGTTCACCAGGAAGCTGCTGAGGCTGGTGATGTTGGCGTAGGGCGTGCGGGCCGCCTCGTTGGCGCCGTTGATGAACGTGCCCGTCAGCGTCGAGGTGTGGCTCGACGTGTTGTTGGTGCCGGCGTTGAACAGCGCCGCAACGGCCGTGGCGTCGACATTGGTGTCGTTGGTGAACGGCGTGGCGCAGGCCAGGGCCACCGAGTGGAAGGCGACCTGGGTGGTTGCGTCGTCGATGTCGACGCAGCCGGCGGTGCTGGCGGTCATCTGTACGACCGAGTTGACCCAGACGTTGTTGGTCGAGGTGTTGGCCACCAGCAAGTCGTTGCCCGAGCCGCCGCGACCGATGACGGTCCAGTTGGCGAACTTGGGGTTCGAGCGCGGCGCGGTGCCGGCGCTGCTGGTTTCGAAGGCGCGGTTACCGCCGTTGGCGCGCTGGACGATGATGCCGAACTGCAGGGCGCCGTTGTAGCCGGTGTCGGTGTCGATGCTGTCGTCGTCGTTGCCGGTCAGGACCAGATACTTGCCGTTGACGTTGCCGCCGAAGAACTCGATGCCGTCGTCGCTGCTGTTGTGGACCTGGATGTGGTCGAAGGTGGTGCCCGAGCCGACGCCCGCCAGAGTGATGCCGTTCAGCTCGTTGTTGGCGACGATGACGAAGCCCGAGTGCTGGACGCGCAGGTAGCGCATGACGCCGCTGTTATCCTGCAGGCCGCTGCCGCCGTAGAAGGCGTTGGTGCCTTCGACCTGGGCCTCGCAGCCGGCCGTGCCCGGCGTGGCGCCGGCGCCCGAGCAGTTGCTGATCGGCGCGCGGCCGAGAATGACGAGACCGCCCCACTGGCCGATCGAGTCGGCGCCGGTCTGGCCTTCGATGCTCTGCTTGCTGGTGAAGACGATCGGGTTGGCGGCCGTGCCCTCGGCGAAGATCTGCGAGCCGCGGTTGACGACGATGTAGTCGAGACCGGCCGAGCCGAAGACCTTCACGCCGGCTTCGACCGTGATCACGCCCTTGGCGCGGCCGGCGATCGGCGCGTTCGGGTCGCCGCCCTGGTCCTGGCCGACGTCGACGCGGCCGCTGACTGAATAGACGGTGCCGGCGCGCAGCGGCACGACGAGATTGCCGGTGATCAGTTGCGGCAGCTGGCAGTTGCGCAGGGTGCCGTTGGCGACCGTGCCGACATTGGCGAACCCGGTCGGGCAGTCGGCGGCCGGGGTGCCCGGCGCCGGCGTGGTCGGATTGGTCGGGTTCGTGCCGCCGCCATTGCCGAAGCCGCCCTCGCCCGGCGAGGCGACGCTGTCGGCGCCGCCGCAGCCCGCAAGCGCCAGGGAGGCGCTCAGCGCAAGCGCGATCAAGCTAACGTTTCCAACGCGGTTCATGACGGTTCTCCATTGGCGCAGCCGCAAACAGGGCGGCGAAGACCCCCGGTCCCCACCAATGGAAAAGCCTCGCCCTCCAGCCCTGGATTGGCGGGCTACAGAGCCGTGAAGACAGTTAGCCCAAAGTTTTGTGACAGATTTTCTGGGAAATAATTTGATACAAAGTCGTAATGATCAAAAATCGAAAAGTCGTTTTATGTCTAAAATTGAGCGAACCATGCTCTCTTCTTCAAACACTCGGTCGACGCGAAAAACATCGCGCCGCACGAACTTGAAGCGCCATTCCGATGACTCACTTCGGCTTCCAGTTGCCGGACGAAATCGCTGAACAATTCGACGCCTACGCCGCTATGCACGGCGGGCGGTCGGCGGTGCTTCGCGCGCTCGTCGCCCAATGCCTGTCCAGCGAGACGGCCCTGCCGCAACGGCCGGCGCCCGAGCCCGTCAGCCATGCCCAGACCAGTTCCGTGCCTGTGCTGCTCACCAGGGACGATCGTCGCCGGCTGGACGAGGAGTGCCGGATCACCGGGATGACACGCGGCCAATGGCTGGCGGCCTGCGCCCGCAACCGGCTGCACGGCACGCGCCACTTCGGCCAGGTCGATCGCGACCGGATCGCGCGGATCACGCGGGAGATGCGCGAGATGAAATCCAGCCTGCACCGCTACGCCTGCGCCATGCAGCGCGCCCCGCGCGACCTGGCGGTCGTGGAAAAGCACCAGAGCTTGATCGGCCACCTGTCGGCGCAGGTCGAACGCGGCCTGCGCGCCATCGAAGGCGCCTTCCGCGGCAACGACCACTATTGGAGCGGCCAGCCCGCTGAGCCTCGCCCGGCGGAGGATCGGCGCGTCGCCCCCGCCGCCTCGGCGGCGGAGGCGTCGCTCTAGACTATTCGGCCGCCGCCAGGGCGCGGGCATAGCGGTTGACCGGGAAGTCGAGACCCAGGCTCTCGCGGAAGGTCGAGCCCTCGTACTCGGTACGGAAAAGCCCCCTGCCCTGCAGGATCGGCACGACCAGTTCGACGAAGACCTCCAGCTGGCCCGGCAGGCTTTCGAACAGCACGAAGCCGTCGGCGCCGCGCCCCTCGAACCAGGCCTGCAAGGCATCGGCCACGGCCTCCGGCGCGCCGACGAACTGGCCGCGCGGCGTGGCGAAGCGCAGGGCGGTCTCGCGCAGGGTCAGGTTCTCGGCCTTCACGGCGGCGACGATGCGACCTACCGCGCTCTGGTTGGAATTGGCTCCGAACACGGCGGCCTCCAGCGGGAACGGACCATCGGGGTCGTGCCGTGAGAAGTCGTACTCGTTGAACGGCCGGGCCAGCATCGACAGGGCGTTGTCGAGCGATACGAGCTCGGTCAGCTCCTTGTAGAGCGCCTCGGCCTCCTGCGCGGTGCGGCCGATCACCGGACGGGCGGCGGGCAGCACATGCAGTTGGTCCGGATCGCGACCGAAGCCGGCGGCGCGGGCCTTGATGTCCTGGTAGTACGCCTGGGCGGCGTCGAGATCCTCGTGCGAGACGAAGATGGCGTCGGCGCGGCTGGCGGCGAAGGCCTTGCCGTCTTCCGAGGCGCCGGCCTGGAAGATCACCGGCTGGCCCTGGGGCGAGCGGCTGATGTTCAGCGGCCCCTTCACCGAGAAGAACTCGCCCTTGTGGTTCAGGGCATGAAGCTTGGCCGGATCGAAGAACTGGCCGCCCTGCTTGTCGAAGGTCAGGGCGTCGTCCTCCCAGCTGTCCCACAGGCCCTGGACCACGTCGAGATACTCGCCGGCCAGGCGGTAGCGGACGTCGTGGGCGTAGTGCTTGTCGCGGCTGTAGTTGGCGGCGCTGCCTTCCAGCCACGAGGTGACGACGTTCCAGCCGGCTCGCCCGCCGCTGATGTGGTCGAGCGACGAGAACTGGCGGGCGACGTTGAACGGCTCGCTGTAGCTGACCGTCAGGGTGCCCACGAGGCCGATGTTGCTGGTGGCGCCGGCCAGGGCCGACAGGATGGTCAGCGGCTCGAAGCGGTTCAGGTAGTGGGGGCTCGACTTCTCGGTGATGTAGACGCTGTCAGCGACGAACAGGAAGTCGAACTTGCCGGCCTCGGCGACCTGGGCCTGGCGCTTGTAGAACTGGAAGTCCGTGCTGGCGCTCGGCTGGGCGTCGCGATGGCGCCAGTCGCCCCAGCCGGGGCCGACCCCGTGCAGGATGAAGCCGAGCTTGAGTTGGCGGGGCTGGGGCATCGGGCCGTTCCGTTGGCTGAAAATGACGGAAGCCTGCTTACGAAGCGCCCTGCCCGCGATCCAACGAGATGGTCTCAAGGCCCTGATCAGGCTCGGAAATAAGGCGCGTCCCCCTTGATCGTCACCCGCTCGACCACGCGTTCCACCGGCCAGTAGTCGAGCACGGCGTAGTGCTGGGTGGCGCGGTTGTCCCAGAAGACGATGGCGTTCGGGCTCCAGCGGAAGCGGACCTGGTATTCGGGCGCCTTCACCCGATCGAGCAGTTCGGCCAGCAAGGCGGCGGCCTCGTCCTCGGGCAAACCAAGGATCCGCGTCGTGAAGACCTTGTTGACGAAGAGGTGCGGCTGGCCGGTCTCGGGATGGGTGCGCACCACGGGATGGGCCTGGGGCGGATAGGCCGCCCTCAGTTCCTGCCGCTTGGCCTCATCGATGCGGTAGCCGTAGCTCTGCAGGATGTCGTGCTCGGCCTGGAGGCCCGCCAGCCTGTCCTTCAGGGCCTGCGGCAGGTCGGCATAGATGGCGGCGGTGTCGGCGAACAGGGTGTCGCCGCCCGACGGCGGCAGGGTGCGGGCGCGCAGCACCCCGCCCATCGACGGCGCGGGCCGGAAGGTGACGTCGGTGTGCCACTTGTTGGCCGCCCGCACGATCGGAACGATGGCCTCGCGCAGCTTCATGCCGTCGGCGGCCTCGATGTGCAGAATCTCGGGATAGCCCGGCACGTGGGCGGTGACCGGATGCCCCTCCAGGTCGCCGAAATAGCGGCCGAAGCGGACGTGGTCCTCGTGGCTGATGTCTTGGTCGCGGAAGAACACCACCTTGTGGCGCAGCAGGGCCTCCCGGATGGCCGCGACGATCTCGGGCTCCAGCGGCTTGGTCAGGTCGAGCCCGGAGATCTCGGCGCCCAGCACCGGCCCGGCCGGCGTGACCGTCAGGCCGGCATAGTCGGGCGCATCGCCCGCTGAGATCGGGGTCAAGGCGTTCATGGCGTCCTCCCATCGCCGTTTCGAGAACGACGTTATCCTACTGTAGGCATGGGAATTGAGCGGGCTCAAGCCTCACCCCTCCGGCCCTCCGGGCCACCTCCCCCTTCAGGGGGAGGGTCTTTGGTGACGAACCTCCCCCCGTGGGGGAGGCGGCCGAAGGCCGGTGGGGGGACGGTTTCAGCTTTCGAGGCGGCGGGAGGGTTCGCAATCACTCCCCCCACCGATCGCTGCGCGATCGCCTCCCCCACAGGGGGAGGTTCCTTGAGGTTGGGGCGCGGTTTCGCAGTCTCCCGCGTTGGCACGCGTTAGGTCGGGGAGGCGCGGAGCGGCCGGGCGGAGCCCGGAGACCGTGTGTTTGTTTAGCGTTTCGGCTTC
>NZ_JARQWV010000028.1 GCF_029543245.1 Caulobacter endophyticus | reverse complement strand
GGGTGACCCCCTGACCCCTCCCCCGGTGGGGGCGTGGGTGGCCCCCGGGTGGGTGGTGGGGTGTGGGGTTCACCCTACACACACGCCGCTACAGCCGATCAGCTGTAGCGGCGTTTTGTGTCTGAGAGACCCCTCATCCGTCGGCTTCGCCGACACCTTCTCCCGCAAGGGGAGAAGGCTTCAGGGCAACGCCTTCACGAACGCCCGCACCACGGTCGCCGAATTATCCGCCGCCAGGCGCAGGAACACCGGGAACTGGTTCGTCGCCGGGTCGCCGCCGGCCAGGTCCGACAGGCTGCGGAAGGCGATGAACGGGGTCTTGTTGACATAGGCCACCTGGGCCACGGCGGCGCTTTCCATGTCGAGCACGCGGGCGCCGAAGGTCTTGTGGGCGTAGTCGCGGAAGGCGGCGTTGTCGACGAACACCGGGCCCGAGCCGCCGGCCCCGCCGACCACCACCTTGGGCGGCTTGGTCAGGCACTGGTCGGCCGCGCAGCGCTTCAGGGCCAGGCCCTCCACCGACTTGCGGGCCAGGGCGATCAGCTGCGGATCGGCGGCGAACGACAGCCGGTCCTCCGGCTTCTTCGGGTCCTGCGTCACGGTCACGGCGCGCGGATGCATCATGCCGAAATTGGGCAGGTCGCTGACCAAGCCCGGCGTCGGCGCAAAGCCGCCGGGAACCTCGCGGGCATAGGCCATTTCCGAGGTCTGGGCCCAGGTCTCGGGCGCCACCACGTCGCCGACTTCCAGCTCCGGATCCGCGCCGCCGGCCACGCCCGAGAAGACGATGCGGGTGACGTGGAAGCGGTCGAGGGCGGCCTGGGTGGTCATGGCCGCGTTGACCATGCTGATCCCCGACAGGAACAGCACCACCGGCTTGCCCTCCAGCGTGCCGGTGACGAAGCGCGCCCCGGCGGCCGTGAATTCCTGCTTGCCCGAGGTCGCCGCCTCCAGCGCCGCCATCTCCGGCGGGAAGGCGCTGACCACGGCGGTGCGCGGCGCGGCGTCCAGGCGCTCGGCGGCGGTCGCCGCGATCGGCGCGGCGAAGGCGGCGCAGGCGAGAACGGTCAGGGCGATACGCATGGGCGGAGGCTTTCCGTGGTCGATTCGCGCGCACCCTAGCCCCGCGCGCGGCGACGCAGGAAGGCCGGATGGCGAAGCTGTTGCATCCCCCGCCGCTTCCGACGATTTTCGCGCCGTTTTTAAGTAGCGGGGCAGGCATGCGGGCTTGGATTCTCAGAACATTGGTCGCTCTGGCGGCCCTCTTCGGCGCGGCCGCGCCGGCTCTGGCGGCCGACAAGCCGATCCCGATCAAGGTGGTGGTCGTCACCACCTTCGAGATCGGCGCCGACACCGGCGACGTGGCCGGCGAGTTCCAGCCCTGGGTCGAGGGCTGGCCGCTCAAGCGCGAGATCAAGGTGCCGGGCATCCGCCACGTCGCGCGCTATTCCGACGACGGCGTGCTGGCCATCGTCAGCGACATGCGCGGCCGCACCCGTGAAAGCGTCGCGGCCCTGATCCTGTCCAACCAGTTCGACCTCACGAAAGCTTACTGGATCGTCAGCGGCATCGCCGGCGTCGATCCTGCGTCCGCCTCGGTCGGCAGCGCCGCCTGGGCCCGCTATGTCGTCGACGCCGATCCGATCTACGAGGTCGACGACCGCGAGATCCCGGCCGACTGGCCCTACGGCCTCTATTCCAACGACGCCGACCGCCCGAACGTGAAGGGTAAGGCCGAGGGCTCCAGCGCCATGGTCTGGACGCTGGACCGCGGCCTGGTCGACTGGGCCTACGACCTGACCAAGGCCGTCGTCCTGCCCGACAACCCCGACCTTCAGAAGCTGCGCGCCGGCTATGTGAAGGAGCCGCAGGCCCTGCGCCCGCCGTTCGTGCTGCAAGGCGACGCCCTGGGCGCGGTGCGCTTCTGGCACGGCACGCACCGCACCCAGTGGGCCCGCGACTGGGTCAAGCTCTGGACCGACGGCGCGGGGACCTTCACCATGAGCGACTGCGAAGACCAGGGGATCCTCGACGTGCTCGACGCCCATGCCGACAGCGGCCGCATCGACCGGCGCCGGGTGCTGGTGCTGCGCACGGCCAGCAACTACACCCGCCCGCCGCTGGGCGAGCCGACCTTCCCGCGCGTGCTGCACGACGACGGGGCCAAGGCCGCCTTCGAAGCCGAATTCATGGTCGGGGGCGTCGTCGCCCGCGATCTCGTCAAGAACTGGGACCGCCGCGCGCTGGCCCTGCCCAAGGTTGGAGCCCGCTAAGCCATGCTCGAACGTCTCTTCAAGCTACAGGCCCTGGGGACCAACGTCCGCACCGAGGTGCTGGCCGGCTTCACCACCTTCATGACCATGGCCTATATCGTCGTGGTCAATCCGGCGATCCTCGGCGAGACCGGCATGCCGATCGCCGCCGTGGCCGCCGCCACCTGCCTGGCCGCCGGCCTCGGCTCGATCCTGATGGGCCTGATCGCCAACTATCCGCTGGCGCTCGCGCCCGGCATGGGCCTCAACGCCTACTTCACTTACACCGTGGTCAAGGGCATGGGCGTGCCGTGGGAAACCGCGCTGGGCTGCGTGTTCATCTCGGGCGTGGCGTTCCTGATCCTGACCGTGGCCGGCATCCGGCAGATGATCGTGGCGGCCATTCCCCGGCCTCTGTTCTCGGCGGTCGCCGCGGGCGTTGGCCTGTTCATCGCCTTCATCGGCCTGAAGAGCGCCGGCGTCATCGTCGCCAACCCGGCCACGGCCGTGGCTCTGGGCGACCTGACCACGCCGTCGGCCGCCCTGGCCCTGATCGGTCTCGTCCTTATCGCCGCCCTCCAGGCCTGGCGGGTGAAGGGCGCGATCCTGATCGGCATCCTTCTCGCGGCCGTGGCCGGTTGGCTGCTTGGCCTGTCGAAGTTCACGCCGGGCGCCTACAGCCTCGCGGACCTGTCGGCGACCATGTTCAAGATGGACGTCGGCGCGGCCCTGCACCTGCAAGGCGGCATGGGCATCGCCCTGCTCGAGATCATCTTCGTCTTCCTGTTCGTTGATTTGTTCGACAATGTCGGCACCCTGGTGGCCGTCACCAAGAAGGCGGGCCTCGTCGAACCCGACGGCACGATCCCGCGCCTCAACCGCATCCTGACCGCCGACTCCGCCGCCACCATGATCGGCGCGGCGGCCGGCACCAGCACCGTGTGCAGCTACATCGAGAGCGCCTCGGGCGTCACCGCCGGCGGCCGTACGGGCCTGACGGCCGTGGTGGTCGGGATCCTCTTCCTGATCACTCTGTTCTTCGCGCCGCTGGTGCAGGCCATCCCGGCCGCCGCCACGGCTCCGGCACTCGTCTTGGTGGGCGCGCTGATGATCGGTTCGCTGGCGGAAGTGGACTGGGCCGACCCGACGGTGGCCATCCCGGCCTTCCTGACGGTGATCACCATCCCGCTGACCTTCTCGATCGCCAACGGTCTGGCGTTCGGCATCACCAGCTACGCCGTGCTGAAGGCCGTGACCGGCAAGCTGCGCAAGGGCGACTGGCTGCTCGTCGTCCTGGCGGCGCTGTTCGTCATCCGCTTCGTCTATCTGGCGAAAGGCTGACCAAAACCCTTTGCGCGAGCGCGGCTTTCAGCTAAGACCGCGCTTCCGCAAGGCGGATGCACCCGTAGCTCAGCTGGATAGAGCGTTGCCCTCCGAAGGCAAAGGTCACACGTTCGAATCGTGTCGGGTGCGCCAGTCCTACTTGCCAAGAAATGCGCGCCCGTAGCTCAGCTGGATAGAGCATCAGACTACGAATCTGAGGGTCGGACGTTCGAATCGTTCCGGGCGCGCCATTCTTCTTCTCCCCTGAAAATTCAGACGATCAGAGCGGTTTGGCGCGGTGTGTCAGGCGGTCGGCGGCGTCGTGCGTGCGCCCAGGGCGGTTTCCAGGCAGCCGATGATGCTGTCGCCGCTGAAGGGCTTCTTCAAAAAGCAGGTGGCGCCGAGGTCGAGGCCGCGGGCGCGGGCGCGGTCGTCGTCGAAGGCGGTGATCAGGATCACCGGGGTGGGCACGCCGCGCTCGCCCAGGGCCTGCTGGATGTCGAAGCCGGACAGGCCCGGCATCTGCACGTCGCTGATCAGGCAGTCGGCGCCGTCGGAGACCTCGGAGGCCAGGAAGGCGGCGGCGGAATCGAAGGTGGCGACGCGGTGGCCGAGCGAGCGGATCAGGGCCTCCAGCGAGGTCCGGACGGCTTCGTCGTCGTCCACGACGGCGATCAACGGGGCTTGCGACACCAACGGGTCCTTCCAGGTCGCGTCGACGCGTCCAGGCGAGCGACGGCGACGAGCCTTCTATCTGCCGCAAGCAGGGAGCGGGCGGAACTATACTCGGGTGTGTGGCGTCAGGTCGCGGATGCGCTCTTGGCGCCCAGCTGTTCAGCCATGCGCACGAACTCGACCACCGAGCGGGCCTCCATCTTCCGCATGGCCGCGCCGCGATGGATCTTCACGGTGATTTCCGACAGGCCGATCTCGAAGGCGATCTGCTTGTTCATCAGCCCCTCGGCGACCAGGCCCATGACCTGCCGCTCGCGCGCCGTGAGGGTCTCGTAGCGGCGGCGCAGCGCGTCGAGACCCGAGCGCTCGGTCCGCTGGGCATGGTCGCGGTCGATGGCGGCCATCACCGCGTCGAGCATGTCCTGGTCGCGGAAGGGCTTTGCGAGGAAGTCGACGGCGCCGGCCTTCATGCCGCGCACGGTCATGGGGATGTCGCCGTGGCCGGTCATCAGCACCACCGGCATGCGGATGTCGGCGGCGTTCAGCTGGGCCTGGAAATCAAGGCCGCTGACGCCCGGGAGTCGAACGTCCAAGACAAGGCAGCCGGCGTCGTGCGCATGTCCGGAGCGGAAGAAGTCCTGGGCGTTGCCGAACAGGCGCGTCTCCAGCCCGACGGATCGGAACAGGCTGTCGAGGGCCTCCCGCAGGGGGCCGTCATCGTCGACGATGTGCACTGTCGGACTGGACATGGACGATTAGCTGGACCCGCCGCCGGCGCGGCGTCAACAATGGGGGAGCGCATCCTTCGGTGAGCTCGATGCACGACCGTACGGGCGATGTCTTGGACGTATCGGCCAATACCCTGGCGGGCCTTCTGGACGCGGCTCACGAGCCGATCCTGGTGCGCGACCTGGAGGGGCGGATCCTGTTCTGGAACCAGGGCTGCGAGGACCTCTACGGCCACGGCCGGGCGGCGGCGCAGGGGGCCTTGGCCCCGGAGCTGCTGGGCACGGTGTTTCCCGCCCCGATCGACGAGATCAAGGCCAGGCTGCTGGCCGATGGACGCTGGGAGGGCGAGGTCCGGCGACGGGTGGCCGACGGCCGCGAGGCGGTGATCGCCTTGCGCTGGTCGCTGCGCCGCGACGCATCGGGTGCGCCGCTCCAGGTGCTGGAGACCGGGCGCGACGTCACCGAGGCCCGCAAGGCCGAGGAGGCCCTGCGCCGCAGCGAATACCGCTTCCGCAACGTCTTCCACGCCATGAGCGTGTCGTTCTGGGAGCTGGATTTCTCGGCCCTGGCCGGGATGTTCGGGGCCCTGCGCGCCCAGGGCGTGACCAGCCTGCGGGCCCACATCGCCGAGAACCCGCGCTTCGTGCGCCAGATGATGGAGGCCAGCCAGGTCGTCGACGTCAACGACAAGTCGCTGCAGCTGTTCGAGGCCACGCGCGAGCAACTGCTGGGGCCGGTCGACCGCTTCTGGCCGCCGTGCAGCGAGCATGTCTTCGCCGCCAGCGTGATCGCCGCCCTGGAGAAGAAGCCGCACTACGAAAGCGAGGCGCGTTTCCGCACCTATGACGGCCGCGAGTTCGACGGCCTGTTCACCTGCTGCTATCCGCGCGAATACCTGCCGCAGGGCGCGACCCTGGTCGGCGTCATCGACATCACCGACCGCCTGCGCGCCCAGGAGGACCTGGCCCGGGTGCAGGCCGAGCTGGCGCACGCGGCGCGGATCTCGACCCTGGGCGAGCTGACCGCCTCGATCGCCCACGAGGTCAACCAGCCGCTGTCGGCCATCGTCACCAACGGCGAGGCGGGGCTGCGCTGGCTGAGGCGGCAGACGCCCGATCTGGAAGAGGTGACCCGCGCCTTCGACCGGATGATCGGCGAGGCCAACCGGGCCTCGGGCGTCATCGGCCGCATCCGCACCATGGCCGTGAAGGGCGAGCCCGAAACGGCGCGGCTTTCGCTGGCCGCCCTGGTCGAGGACTCGGTGCTGCTGGTGCGGCGCGAATTGACCACCCACGACGTCGCCCTGCGCGTTCAGGTTCCGGCTCACCTGCCGCAGGTGGACGGCGACCGGGTCCAGTTGCAGCAGGTGCTGGTCAACCTGATGGTCAACGCCGTCCAGGCCATGGCGCAGTCGCAGGAGCGGGTGCTGGTGGTGCGCGCCCAGGCCGATGGCGAGGGCGTGACGCTGTCGGTCGCCGACACCGGGCCCGGCGTGCCGCCCGAGCGCGCCGCCCAGCTGTTCAACGCCTTCTACACCACCAAGGCCGGCGGCATGGGCATGGGGCTGTCGATCTGCCGGACGATCGCCCAGGCCCACGGCGGCGAGATCGTCGTCGAAAGCCGGCCGGGCGAGGGGGCGACCTTCGTGCTCAGATTGCCGCGCGCAGCTGACTCGCAAGGGGTAGATTGCTGAAATATGCTCATCAGCCCGTAAAGATATGGGCGGCTAATTTTACTGTCGCGCGCGCGCTAATTTGGCTTCGCGAGATTCCTCCCCGGGTCTCCACCTCCCCAGAAAGCCAATCGGAATATCCTGCACATGGCCATCAAAGCCTATGGCGCCTTCGCCGCCGACAAGCCGCTGGAAGCCATGGACATCACGCGCCGCGACGTCGGCCCGCACGACGTCCAGATCGAGATCGCCTATTGCGGCGTCTGCCACTCCGACCTGCACACCGTGCGCTCGGAATGGGCCGGCACCCTGTTCCCCTGCGTGCCGGGCCACGAGATCGTCGGCCGCGTCTCGGCCGTGGGCGGCCAGGTCAGCCGCTTCAAGGAAGGCGACGTCGTCGGCGTCGGCTGCATGGTCGACAGCTGCAAGCACTGCCACTCGTGCGACGAGGGCCTGGAGCAGTTCTGCGAGAACGGCTTCGTGGGCACCTACAATGGCCCCACCAGCGACGCCCCCGGCCACACCCTGGGCGGCTACTCGCAAGCGATCGTCGTCAAGGACGACTTCGTGCTGAAGATCAGCCACCCCGAGGAGCAACTGGCCGCCGTGGCTCCGCTGCTGTGCGCCGGCATCACCACCTGGTCGCCGCTGCGCCACTGGAACGTCGGCCCGGGCAAGAAGGTCGGCGTCGTCGGCATCGGCGGCCTTGGCCACATGGGCGTCAAGCTGGCCCACGCCCTGGGCGCCCACGTGGTGGCCTTCACCACCTCGGAAGCCAAGCGCCAGGACGCCCTGGACCTGGGCGCCGACGAGGTCGTGGTGTCGCGCAACGAAGGTGAGATGGCCGCCCACGCCAACACCTTCGACTTCATCCTCAACACCGTCTCTGCCAGCCACAGCCTGGACGCCTTCACCGCCCTCTTGAAGCGCGACGGGACCCTGTGCCTGGTCGGCGTGCCCGAGCACGCCCACCCGAGCCCCGACGTCGCCGCCCTGATCTTCAAGCGCCGGTCGATCGCCGGCTCGCTGATCGGCGGCATCGCCGAGACCCAGGAGATGCTCGATTTCTGCGCGCAGCACGGCATCGTCTCCGAGATCGAGAAGATCGACATCCAGGAGATCGAGACCGCCTACGAGCGCATGCAGAAGAGCGACGTGAAGTACCGCTTCGTGATCGACAGCGCCTCGCTGGCCAAGGCGTAAGGACCAAGGGGCCCGCGTGCTTCCCGGGAAGCGCGCGGGCCACCCCTTTGCGATACCGCTCTCATACCCGGGTATGACCCCGCCACACCCAGGGAGCGCGACGATAAGCGCAGGTGCGATGGCGGCGCGGGCGTCCGGCGAAGAACAATGATCCCCGAAAACGAGAGGGCCCGTGGGGGGCGCTCCAGCCAGGGATCGAAACCATGTCCTTCCTCGCCGTCGACACCGCCGCCGCCGTTCCTGTCACCGGCCTGCTGGCCGACCACGAGTTGGCCGGCGAGGCCCGCAGCTTCGCCGACCTGCGCGAGGTGCTGCAGGCCCTGGAGCGCTCGCTGGAGCCCGGCGCGGAGACCGCCCGCGCCCTGGTCGCCCGGGCCTCGGCCATCGTCGTCGGCGTCGGCTCCCGGCCGGCGGCGCCGGTGCAGGGAGGCCTGGCCCCCTGGCAGGCCCGCAAGCTGCGCAGGCACATCGATGAGAACCTGGACGGCACGCTGACGACGGCCGTCCTCGGCGAGCTGGTGGCGCTGAGCGCCAGCTATTTCGGCCGCGCCTTCAAGGCGACGTTCGGCGAGACGCCGCACGCCTACATCACCCGCCGCCGTCTTGAGGCGGCCAAGGACCTGATGCTGTCGACCCGCGAGCCGCTGAGCCAGATCGCCTACCAGTGCGGCTTCGCCGACCAGTCGCACCTGTGCCGTCTGTTCCGCCGCTCGGCCGGGGTGGCGCCCCAGGCCTGGCGCCGGGCCAACCGTATGGCGGCGTGAGCCTTCCCGTTTCTCCCGTCTCCACTACGCGACTGTTCCAGCCGCATGCCGCGCGTGAGCCGTCGATCCGGGCCAAACATCCTTCAGGGAGACGCCAGGAGGACGGCCCATGGCCAGGTGGTTGAAGACCGGCGCGGACGCCGGTGCGGTGGCGAGCGCCGACAGGGCGGTGCGCGAGACGGTGGAAGGCATTCTCGCCGACGTGGCCGCGCGCGGCGACGCGGCGGTGCGCGAGCTGTCGGTGAAGTTCGACGGCTGGGACCGCGACAGCTATCGCCTGTCGCCCGCCGAGATCCAGGCCTGCATCGACCAGCTGTCGGCGCGCGACCTCAAGGACATCGAGTTCGCCCAGGCCCAGGTGAAGGGGTTCGCCCAGAAGCAGCGCGAGACCATGCTCGACCTCGAGGTCGAGACCCTGCCGGGCGTGGTGCTGGGCCACAAGCACATCCCGATCAATGCGGCCGGCTGCTACGTGCCTGGCGGCAAGTATCCGCTTCTGGCCTCGGCCCACATGTCGGTGCTGACGGCCAAGGTGGCCGGCGTGCCGCGTGTGGTCACCTGCGCCCCGCCGTTCGGCGGCAAGCCGGCGCCGGCCATCGTCGCGGCCCAGGCCCTGGCCGGCGCTGACGAGATCTACTGCCTGGGCGGCGTTCAGGCCGTGGCGGCCATGGCGCTGGGCACCCAGACCATCGCGCCGGTCGACATGCTGGTCGGTCCCGGCAACGCCTATGTGGCCGAGGCCAAGCGCCAACTGTTCGGCCGGGTGGGCATCGACCTGTTCGCCGGCCCGACCGAGACCCTGGTCATCGCCGACGACACGGTGGACGGCGAGCTGTGCGCCACCGACCTCTTGGGCCAGGCCGAGCACGGTCCCGACAGCCCGGCCATCCTGCTGACCACCTCGCGCAAGCTGGCTGAAGACACCATCGCCTGGATCGAGAAGCTGCTCGAGATCCTGCCCACGGCGGCCGTCGCCCGCCGCGCCTGGGAGAGCTTCGGCCAGGTGATCCTCGCCGACAGCGACGCCGAGATGGTCGAGATCGCCGACAAGATCGCCTCCGAGCACGTGCAGGTGATGACCGCCGACCCGGACTATTTCCTGCGCAACATGACCAATTACGGCGCGCTGTTCCTGGGCGAGCGCACTAACGTCTCGTTCGGCGACAAGGTGATCGGCACCAACCACACCCTGCCGACCAAGCTGGCGGCCCGCTACACTGGCGGCCTTTGGGTGGGCAAGTTCCTCAAGACCTGCACCTACCAGAAGGTGCTGACCGACGAGGCCTCGGCCCTGGTGGGCGAATATTGCTCGCGCCTGTGCGCCCTGGAAGGCTTCGCGGGCCATGGCGAGCAGGCCAATATCCGCGTGCGCCGCTTCGGCGGCCGCGACGTGCCTTATGCGGGCGCGGCCTCGCCCTTGCTGGCGGCGGAGTAGGGGACTTGGAGCTGCCGCGCACCCCCTCGTTCCGCCTCGACGGCCGCCGGGCCCTGGTGACGGGGGCGGGGCGCGGAATCGGCCTGGCCGCCGCCGCCGCCCTGGCCCAGGCCGGGGCCGAGGTGACCCTGGCCGCGCGCTCGGCGGGCGAGATCGAGGCGGCCGCCGACGCGATCCGCAGCCAGGGCGGGCAAGCGCGGGCCCTGGTGCTCGACGTCGATGACCTTTGGGCGGTGAAGGCCGCGATCGTCGCCGCGCCGGCCTTCGACGTGCTGGTCAACAACGCCGGCACCAACCGGCCAAAGCCGTTCGTCGAGGTGACGGAGGACGACTACGACGCCGTGCTCGGCCTCAATCTGAAGGCCGCCTTCTTCGTCGCCCAGGCCGTGGCCGCGCGGATGGTCGAGGCCGGCGTGAAGGGCTCGATCGTCAACCTGACCTCGCAGATGGGCCATGTGGGCGGCGCGCGGCGCAGCCTCTATTGCGCGTCGAAATGGGGGCTGGAGGGCCTGTCCAAGGCCATGGCGCTCGACCTCGCCCCGCACGGCGTGCGGGTCAACACCATCGCCCCGACCTTCATCGAGACCCCGCTGACCCGGCCGTTCTTCGAGGACCAGGCGTTCCTCGACAGCGTGCTGGCCAAGATCAAGCTGGGGCGCCTGGGCCAGGTGGAGGACCTGATGGGCGCGGTGGTGTTTCTGGCCTCGGACGCCAGCGCCCTGATGACCGGCAGTTCCATGGTCGTCGACGGCGGCTGGACGGCCGACTGAGGGCTCGACGCCTTCCGCGAGCTAGGCTAGGCCTCGCCTACCAGTGCGGGCATGGCGAAACTGGTAGACGCAGCAGACTTAAAATCTGCCAGCCGCAAGGCTATGCCGGTTCGATCCCGGCTGCCCGCACCAAACATCACTGCGCCCGCCTCCGCCGCCAGGCCAGCGCCCCCAGCCCCACCGCGAAGGCCACCAACTCGGCGTAGCTCCACAGGTAGTAGGCCGAGAAGAAGCCCCACTGGCGCAGCGAGCGGTCCAGGGTGAAGGCGACGTGGGTCAGCACGATCAGCAGCTGGAAGGCGGTCATGAACAGCAGCCAGACCCGGCGGTCGAACAGGGTCAGGCCGACCAGCACGGTGAGATAGACCAGATCGACGGCGAAGATGCCCCACTGGGTGAGGCTCTTGTCCTCGATCTCGGCCAGGGCCGAGCCCACCCAGGCAAGGATGGTGGCGATCGCCAGGATGCGCTCGAGCCGGCCGCCCATCCACAGCGCCACGCCGCAGACGACGAACATCGCGCCGGCGCCGAGCTGGGTCGGCAGGATGCTGAACATGAGGCCCCCGAACAGTGTCCGGGGGCCATTGTCGCGACGAATCGCGGGCGTCGGAAGAGGGCTGTCGACTAGCCGACGAAGGCGGCGGTCAGGCCGACTTCACAACCTCCAGAAAGCCGGTGCGGGTGGGATCGCCGTCCTCCTCCTTGTCGCCGCCGCCTACCAGGGTGACGCGGCGCAGGCCGATCTGGTCCTTGGCGTCGGCCAGGGCGCCGTGGGCGGCGATCAGGGAGCGGCGGACCTCGGCCAGGCCCGAGGCGGCCTCCATCACGTGGTCGACGGCCAGCTGGCCGACGCCGGCGGCGACGCGGGCCTGGAGGCGGGCCCGGGGCATGGCGGCGATCAGTTCGCCCATGGCGGCCAGGGTGTTGTCCACGGCCTCCTCGGCGGTGAACAGGCGGGTGGCGAGGTGCTCGGCGACGATACGGCGGTTCATTAGCGGGGGTCCCCTCGGAAGTCCGGCGCTCCGGCAGGCGCGATCCGGACGATGGTCGAAGGCGCGGGCGGGCGCCTCCTGGGGAAGGCGGCCTCAGCCGTGGCGCAGGTTCTGGAAGAGCTCGATCACCTGGCGGGCGCTGAGCAGCCCGCCGATCAGCATGGCGAAGCCGAGCGCGATGGCCAGGACGGCCAGGAGGCGGAAGGCGGGGGTCAGAGCATGGTCGGATCCTCCGCGTATTTCTCGCGGAAGCCATCGTCCAGCACCGTGGCGGTGATGGTCAGGATCTCCCTCAGCACCATCTCGGCCGGCTTGGCCGCCGCCTCCTTGCGGATCGCCGAGACCAGGTCGGCCACCAGGGGCGAAAGTTCCGGCGGGGCCAGGTCGGTCAGCTGGCGTTGCAGCTGCGACCAGCCGAAGGGCGGGACCGCCGGCTCCGGCGGCAGGGGCGGCCAGGTCTGTTCGAAGGCGGTCACCGCCTGGCGGATCTGCCGGGCCTTCCAGACCAGCAGGCCCAGTCGGTGCTCCTGAAGGCTGGTCGGGCTCGCCGTCGTCGGGGGCGAATTGTCGGGAAACTCTTTCACTGCGGTCGAAGGCCTCGGTTGATTGCGAGGCCGACGGTGGCGGGGAGGGCGGGCTGCCCGCCAGTCCGATTGGGTCGGGGTGGGATCGAATCCCATAGTCGCCGACGGCGAATCCCATAGCGCCGCCGCCGCCCGCGGCGACGCGCTCGTGCTCGCTCAGCACCCGCGCCGCGGCCCTGCGGCCGTTGACGCCCAGCTTGCGGCAGGCGCTTTCGACCAGGGCGTCGGCGCGCGACTTGGAGACCCCCATCAGCGGGCCGATTTCCTTGGAAAGCCTGTGTTCGCTCACCAGGCGAAGGGCTTCCCGTTCGCGCTTGGTCAAGAGTTCGAGGCCGGCGGCGATGTTGGGCGTGTCGTTCATGAGGGCGAGCGGAAGGAAACTACTCGATCTAAAAGGGAGGTGCGTTGCGGCCGGTGACGGCT
Organism: Caulobacter endophyticus; assembly: GCF_029543245.1. GTDB lineage: Bacteria > Pseudomonadota > Alphaproteobacteria > Caulobacterales > Caulobacteraceae > Caulobacter > Caulobacter endophyticus_A. The sequence continues at coordinate 57,166 of NZ_JARQWV010000028.1, read as the reverse complement.
ACGTCGATAGATAGCCGAGTTCTGTGAGCTTCGGATAATTTCGATGACGACAACCGGCCCGGATCCTATCGACCTAGCGGTCGGAACCCGCATCCGTATTCGTCGTCGTTATCTGAAGGTCAGCCAGGACGATCTGGCCGCAGCGCTGGGCCTGACCTTCCAGCAGATCCAGAAATACGAGCGGGGCGAAAATCGCGTCTCGGCCTCGATGCTGGTGCGTATCGCCGGCCGGCTGGAGACGACGGTGGCGGCTCTGGTGGGCGAGGACGCGCCCAGCGGCGAGGACTCGGCCATGCTGGCGGCCCTGACCCTGCCAGGCGCGCTCGACCTGCTGCACGCCTACGCCAATGCGGGGCCCAAGACCCAGAGAGCGCTTCTGGGCCTGGCCCAGTCGCTGCTGGCGGCCGAGGAAGACTAGGCGCTAGGCCTCCAGCCGCTCCACATTGTTCACGCCCAGGTCGGCCAGGGCCTTTTCCAGCTCGACGGCGGCCGCCTCGACCTCGACCGGATCGCGGCCGCGGATCACCAGGCTGGCGCCGTAGACGTCCGGCGGGGCGAAGAACGGATAGCTGCCGATCGACAGGTCGGGATGGGCCTTGGCGACGGCCTCCAGCGGGGCGGCGATCGTGCCCTCGCCGGTTCCGGTGACGCGCACCGTGACGGCCACCACCACCGCGCCGGTGCGCAGGCGCGGGCCGACGTCGTCGAGCATGCCGCGCATGATCGCCGGCACCCCGGCCAGCACGAAGACATTCTCCTTCTGGAAGCCGGGCGGGCCCTGCACCGGGTTCTTCACCAGGCTGCCGCCTTCGGGCACGTGGGCCATCCGGCGGCGGGCGGCGTTGGGCTCGCCCCAGCGCTCGCGCAGCATGGCCATGATCTCGGGATGCTCGGGCGCCGTCACGCCGAAGGCCTTGGCCACCGAATCGGCGGTGATGTCGTCATGGGTGGGGCCGATGCCGCCGGTGGTGACCACATAGTCGTACCGGGTGCGCAGGGCGTTGACCGCGTCGACGATCTCCTGCTCGACGTCGGGCACGACGCGGGCTTCGCAGAGGTCCACGCCGTAGGTCGCCAGGTACCTGGCGATGGCGTTGAGGTTCACGTCCTGGGTGCGGCCCGACAGGATCTCGTCGCCGATGATCAGCACCGCCGCCGTCACCCGATCCTTGCTGGCCGTCATGCGCGTCGCTCCTCTTAAGTGTCGGCGTTAGGACTAAGGCCAGGCCGGGCGGGCGGCAACGCCCTCCTGCGTCGCGGAAGGCGCCTGGGCGTTGGTAATGAACCGCCGGTTGACACCCCGCCCCGGCTGACAGCTTATCGCTGCATCTTTCAGCTTAGCCATTGAGCCGTGATGCGCGCCTTCGTCGTTTCCGCCCTGATCTCCATCGCCGTGGCCGGCTCGGCCGCCGCCCAGACCGCCGCGCCTTCGGACGCCGCCGCGCCGGCCGCCGCCGACAAGAAGGCGGAAAAGAAGAAGGACGCCGGGGTCATCTGCCGCCGCGAGCGCGTCGTCGGCAGCAACCGCCCGGTCCGGGTCTGCACCACGGCCGCCCAGCGCGACCTCGACAAGGAAGCCGCCCGCTCGATCTTCGACGGCCGCGCGCCCAACACCACCGAGGCTCCCGACGGCGGCTCCACGAACTGACGCCTTCGGCATCGTGCTTCTTCCGCAACCGCTGACCCGCGGTCGCATCGTCCAGCGCTACAAGCGGTTCTTCTGCGACCTGGTGCTGGACGACGGCCGCGAGATCACCGCCCACTGCCCCAACTCCGGCGCCATGCTGGGCGTGAACCTGCCGGGGCAGGGAGCGTGGGTCTCCTACTCCGACGATCCCAAGCGCAAGCTGGCCTGGACGCTGCAACTGGTCGAGGCCGCCGGCCCCGACGGGACCGGCCTGGTGGGGATCAACACCCTGCTGCCCAACAAGCTGGTGGCCGAGGCCCTGGTCGGCGGGGTGATCCCAGAGCTGACCGGCTACGCCTCGATCCGGCCCGAGGTGAAGTACGCCGCCGCCAGCCGCGTCGATTTCCTGCTGACCGACCCCGACCGGCCGCCGTGCTGGCTGGAGGTCAAGAACGTCCACCTCTCCCGCAGCCCGGGCCTGGCCGAGTTTCCCGACTGCAAGGCCGCCCGCTCGACCCGGCATCTGGAGGATCTCGCCGCCCAGGTGCGCGAGGGCCATCGGGCTGTCGCGCTGTTCGTCGTGCAGCGCGAGGACTGCGAAGAGTTCAAGGCCTGCCGCGAGCTGGATCCGGCCTTCGCGCGCGGCCTCGACGTCGCGGCCGAGGCGGGGGTCGAGGTCATGGTCTGGGCCTGCGCGATGAGCACGCAGGAGATCAGGATCACGCGGCCGATCGCCTGGCGGCCTTAGACGCTTTGAGCCCGGCGCCTTCCGACGCCGGGCTCTTTCTTACCGTCAGTCCGCTTCGGTGGTGGCCTGCCACGCGACGTAGAAGGCCGAGGCGGGCGGGGCGTCCACCCGGACGGTGAACTGCGTCGCGGTGATCGAGGCGCTGTCGATCCAGTAGCGCGACACCGAGGTCCAGTCGGATACCGGCGTGACCGACAGACCGGTCACCGAAGGCGGCGAGGCCAGCCCGTGGTTGATGGTCACGAAGGTCGTGCCGGTGGCGATCTCGGCCGAGCCCCGCGTGCGGGTCGCGTATCCGATGTTGCGGGTGACGCGACCGTCGGCGGCCAGCGCGTTGTCGCTGAGGCCGATGGTCGTGTTGCCGGTCAGATCGTTGTCACGGATCTCGTACTCGCTGCTGCCGGCGCCGACATAGATGCCGAACAGGTTGCCGGCGAAGTCGTCGTGCGGGCCGATCCGGTTGCCGCGGATCTTGAACTTCCGCGTTCCGGGCGCGATCGAGATGCCCGAGCCGCCGTTCTGGGCGAAGCTGCCCTGGTCGAACCAGACATCGACCGCGTTCGAGCCGACGAAGACGCCGTCATGGGCGTTGAGCTCGGCTTGGTGACGGATGGCGTGGAAACCGATGATGTCCCCGTCGCCGCCCAACATCACGCCGTTCTCGATCTGCGACGAGGTCCAGACATTGGTCAGCCAGGTGCGCGCGACCGCGCCGCCGGCGGCCGGGTCGACGAAGATCCCGAACTGGGCGGTGTCGAAGTAGGTGTGGTGGATGTAGGTGTTGACCACGGCCTGATTGGCCCCGGGGGTCATGGCCAGGTCCTTGCCCGCGCGGATGATGTCGCAGTTGGCGATGACGACCGCGTCGCTGTGCAGCATGCGGATCCCGTAGGAGGGCATCTGCTGCACCTGCTCGCTCTTGACCGTCGACGTAACCAGGTCGCTGTCCATCACCACGTCGTCGATGACGACCGCGACGCAGAAGCCGTTGGCGTTGGCGCCGAGCACGATGCCGGCGGAACCGGGCGCGACGCTGCTCTTGGTGGCGTTGCGGATGCTGCCGTGACAGATGCGGCCGATCGAGGAGTTGATCAGCTCGAAGCCCACATAGGGCGCGCGCAGGTCGAAGTCGCTGATCGCGAAGAACGGCGCGTTCTCCAGCCGCACATAGGCGCCCGAGGTGCGGACCACGTCGCTGGTGATCACCAGGCCGCGGGCGGTGAAGCCGGGCGAGGTGACGTTGAGCACCGGGTCGGTGGCCTCGGCGGCGATCAACTGGGCGGCGACGCCCGACAGGCCGCCGGTGAACTGCAGGGTGACCGGCTTCCTTACGTAAAGTTGGCCGACCTTGTAGCGGCCGGCGGCGAGAACGAGGCCGCCGTGAGCGGGAAGGGCGTCCAGCATGATCTGCCACGCTTGGGTGTCGTCGGCTACGCCGTCGCCGATGGCGCCGCAGGCTTCAGGGGTAAAATAGGTCGTCATAATATGGCTCCGAAAGAATATGCCCGCGGCTCTTGGCGGCGGGGCTTCGATCATGGAGCGCGACTACGACAGCCTCGGTCGCTGACGCCTGCCGCCATTGCGCGAGCGCGGGGTGGCGACGCCGGTTGAAATTTCATGCTATGGTCGCGACATAAGCCCGACCGGCATCCAGTGTTTCCGGCGCGCCTTCGTGGTCGCGCCCCGTTTGAGATTGAACGCCCATGACCCTCGACGACGCCTTCGAGATCGAGACCGAGACCCGCACGGGCCAGATCAAGATCCACAAGCCCGAAGACTTCGAGGGCATGCGCCGCGCCGGCCGCCTGGCCGCCGAGTGCCTGGACATGCTGATCCCGCACGTCGTGCCGGGCGTGTCGACCGATCATCTGGACGCGCTGGCCCGCGAGTTCATCCTCGACCACGGCGCCCTGCCGGCCTGCCTGTTCTATCGCGGCTATCCCAAGACCGTCTGCATCTCGCGCAACCACGTGGTCTGCCACGGCATCCCGGGCGACTGGACGCTGCGCGAGGGCGACATCGCCAATATCGACGTCACGGTCATCGTCGACGGTTGGCACGGCGACACCTCGCGCATGTACGGCGTGGGCGAGGTCGGCCCGCGCGCCCGCCGTCTGGTCGACATCACCTATGAAAGCCTGGCCCGCGGCCTGGCGGCCGTGAAGCCGGGCGCGACCCTGGGCGACATCGGCCACGCCATCCAGTCCTATGTCGAAGCCCAGCGCTGCAGCGTCGTGCGCGACTTCTGCGGCCACGGCCTGGGCAAGGTGTTCCACGACGCCCCCAACATCCTGCACTTCGGCCGTCCCGGTCAGGGCGCGGTGCTGAAGGCGGGCATGTTCTTCACCGTCGAGCCGATGGTGAACCTGGGCAAGCCGGCGGTGAAGGTGCTGGGCGACGGCTGGACGGCCGTGACCCGCGACAAGTCGCTGTCGGCCCAGTGCGAGCACTCGATCGGCGTGACGGAGGACGGCTGCGAGATCTTCACGGCCTCGCCCACCGGCCTGTTCCAGCCGCCGATGCAGGGCGCCTGAGCGCATCCCCTTACGGGCGCGAAGCCACTAGGCGAAACTGACATTTCAGCCTACCTATCAGTCCGAGGACAATCTTCGGAGCGGTTCCGTGCGCCAGCCTTCGCCCCCTCGGGCCCCTGACGACGCCCCCTACAACGTCGCTGGAGGCGGCGCGCGCTCGCGCATGCTGGTGCTGGACGTCTGCTCGTCGTCGGGCCTGGAGGACTGGTCGCCCGACCTGCAGAAGGCCAAGGTCTACGAGAAGATCCTGCTGGACCTGATCCTGGGCGAGTTGCCGCCGGGCGCGCGGCTGGACGAGCAGTCGCTGGCCGCCCGCTACGATGCGGGCCTGGCCGGCGTGCGCGACGCCCTGGGACGTCTGGCGCTGGAGGGGCTGGTCATCCGCCGCGCCCGCTCGGGCACCACGGTGGCGCCGCTGGATCTGGTGGACCTCCGCCAGGGCTACGAGGCCCGGGCCCTGATCGAGCCGCACTGCGCGGGCCTGGCCGCCCGCCACGCTTCCAAGGCCGACATCGCCGCCATCAGGGCCGTGTTCGACGACGCCGAAGCCGCCGCCAAGGCCCGCGACCTGCCGGCCCTGGTGGCCATGGATCAGCGCTTCCACGCCGCCGTCGCCCGGGCCTCGGGCAACCTGGCTTTGGCCCGCATCCTCATCCCCTTGCAGCACAAGGCCGCCCGCTTCTGGGTGTTCTCGTTCGGCGGCGCCACCGAGGCCGAGCTGATGGCCGACATCGAGCAGCACCGCGAAGTCGCCGACGTCATCGCCAGCGGCGACGTCGAGGCTTCCAAGGCCGCGATGATGCGCGTGCTGAGCGTCACCCCCGAGGCCGTGCAGAGGCCGCCGGTCGAGGCTTAGCGCCTTTACTTTGGCCCTCCCCCTCGATGGGGGAGGGGGGCGGCGTCGGAAGCCGTGCCCTGCCGCCAACTCAGCAGATCACCCCCATCCCAAACCCTTCCCCCTCGAGGGGGAAGGGGGCTTTCTGTGCACGCCCTTCCATCCAGTCCAGATTTGGACTATATGTAGATCTGGATGGAGGCTCGCATGTCGAACGCCAAGCGCAAACCCGTCGAGGTCGCCGCTGGTCCGGGCGTGCTGGACCTGTCGCGGTTCTCGCCCGCCAATCGCCGGAGGCTGAGCGGCCCTGGCCTTCGCACCTTCCTGTCGATCGCCGACCTGTGGGGGCTGACCGAGGACGAGCGCCTGCTGGTGTTGGGCCTGCCGTCGCGCTCGACCTACTACAACTGGATCAAGGCGGTGCGGGAGCATCGCGACATCACCCTCGACCTCGACATGCTGACTCGCATCTCGGCGGTGCTGGGCGTTCACCAGGCGCTCGGCGTGCTGCATGCGAGCGAGCGCGAGGGGGTCGCCTGGCTGCGCAGCCGCCACGCCGCCCCGCTGTTCGGCGGCCGCGCGCCCATCGAACTCCTGACCTGCGGAACCCAGGACGGGCTGCTCAGCCTGCGCCGGTTCCTCGACGCCGCGCGGGGCGGGCTCTACATGCCGCCGGGCGATCTCGACCGTGACTTCCGCCCCTACGAAGACGCCGAGATCGTCTTCTCGTGAGCGGCGAGCCCCACGCGCCCGCGCCCCGGCCGGCCTATCGCCTGATCCCGTCGCGCTTTCCGCCGATCGGCCTGTTCGACACCGTGGCGACGGCGGCCGATCTCGACGCGGTGATGGACCTGGCCGGCTGGACCAACGACCGGCTGGTGGCCGAGCGCATTGCGCGCCTGCCGATGGAGGAGCGGGTCTATGGCCGCCCCAACGCCAGTATCGTCATGGCCTCGTTCCTGCACGTGGCGCCGGGTGGCATGCGCTTCAACGGTCCCGACCTTGGCGCCTGGTACGCCGCCGAGCACCTGACGACGGCCGTGGCCGAGGTGGCCCACCACCTGCGCCGCGAGGCGGTCGCCATCGGCGCGGCGACGATCAGCCGTCAGTATCGCGTCTATACCGCGCGGCTCAAGGGCGACTATCTCGACATCCGCGGCCAGCAGGCGGCGCGGCCCGAGGTCTATGCCAGTGACGATTACGCCGCCGGCCAGGTGCTGGGCGAGGCGGTGCGCGCATCGGGCGGGGCGGGGATCCTGTTCGACAGCCTGCGCCACGCGGGCGGCGTCAACGTCGCCGCCCATCGCCCCCGCTACGTTCAAGACGTGACGCAGGGCGACCACTACGAACTGCGAGTGCAGGCCGCTTCGCGCCGGATCGAGGCCAGGCGGCTCGCGGCCTGAAGTTGGCGGACGGCTTTTTCTGAACCGATACCCTCAACTCCGTTCTTCCCCGCGAAGGCGGGGATCCAAGCTGAGACGGCAGAAGATGGCTCGGCAGCGCTCCATGCTGAACGTCAGCTTGGGCCCCCGCCTTCGCGGGGGATGTCGGATGGGGCGGAACATCCCGCCAACTGTGAGGCTTTCCCGACACAGGCCTTGGCAATCCATTCTAAAATGTCAGAAGGGATTTTGACGAACGTCAAGTCATCCCCATTTGGTGCGGCGAGGCGGGGCCTTGGTCCCGCTCTCCGGAGTCCGCACGCATGTCTCGCCGCCTCGTCCTGCTCGCCACCGTCGCCGCCCTTGGCGCCTTCGCCGTCTCGGCCGCGCATGCCGACGACCAGTTGGCGGAAGTCGACGCGGTGGTGGTGGTCGCTCGGGACCGCAACGCCGGCCTTCTGGAAAAGCAGCCCAACGACACGGTGTTCGGCCTCGACAAGCCGCTGATCGAGACGCCGCGCTCGGCCAGCTTCGTGTCGGACCTGACCTTGCAGCGCTATGGCATCGAGACCATCGACGGCCTGACGGCGGTGTCGCCCGGCACCTATACGGCCAGCTTCTACGGCGTGCCCGGCGCGCTCAACATCCGCGGCACCCTGGCGGAGAACTATTTCCGCGGCTTCAAGCGCATCGAGAACCGCGGCACCTATTCGACGCCGATCGGGGCCGCCGACCAGATCCAGATCGTCCGCGGCCCGCCGACCCCGATCTATGGCGCGGGCAAGGTCGGCGGCATGCTGAACTTCATCCCCAAGTCCGGGAAGGGCGAGGGCGGTTACCTGACCGAGCCCGAGGGCGAACTGACCGCCACCTTCGGCAGCTACAATCGCAAGAACGCCACCGCCCAGATCGGCCTGCCCGCCAATTTCGGGAACGTGGTCGGCGGTGTGCATGTCTATGGCGAGGTCGAGGACAGTCACAGCTATTATCGCGGCATCTATCCGCGCCGACAGACCTTGCAGGTGTCGTCCGATTTCGACCTGGGCGATGGCTGGAGCACGGCGCTGGGCGGCATGGTCTATCGCTCCAAGGGCGACGTGCAGACCGCCGGCTGGAACCGCCTGACCCAGGACCTGATCGACAACCGCACCTACGTCACCGGCCGGGATACGAGCCTGGTCGACGCCGACGGCAATGGCCGCCTGACCCCCAATGAGATCGGCGGGGCGCTGTACCTGCCCTATTACGGCTTCCCGGCGACGGACGGCGCCCACACCCTGGATACCGGCGTCGGGACCACGAAGCTGTCGCCGCGCACGGTCTATGTCTCGGGCGCGGACTTCTCGAAGACGGCGACCAGCACCCTCTATTTCGACATCGCCCGGAAGCTGTCGCCCGACAGCGCGATCAAGCTGCAGCTGTTCTACGACGACCTCACGAACAAGCGCTTCGTCTCCTACGGCTATCCGGCGCGCTTCGACAGCAAGGTCTGGGAGGCTCGCGCCACCTACGAGTTCGCCAACCGCTTCCTCGATGACGCCGTGGTCGCCCGCTCGTTCGTCGGCGCCTCGTATCGCGGCTTCAAGGGCCGTCGGCGCGAGAGCTACAACAGCGGCCTGATCGCTCTTGACCGCCGCGACCTGTCGGTGGGCCAGACCGCCACCGACCTGATCGGCAGCCCGTTCACCGACCCGTCGATGACCTGGGAAAACGACAACCACACCAAGTGGACGCAAGCCGGGATCTTCTTCACCACCGACATCAAGGTCGGCGAGCGGCTGAACCTGATGCTGGGCGGCCGTTACGACGACTACGACGTCACCTCGGAAGACACCGGCTCGCTGAGCTTCACCACGCCCGGCGAGCAGCACGCCGCCAAGGGCAAGGGAACCTATACGGCCAGCGTCACCTACAAGGCGCCGTGGGGCCTGATGCCCTACATCTCCTACGCCAAGGCCAGCGCGCTGGAGATGAGCCAGGCCGGCGACGTCAATCCAGGCCTGGTGGCCGACGCCGGCGACGCCTGGCTGTCGGATAGCGACCTGGCCGAAGCCGGCGTTAAGTTTCAGTGGCTGAAGGGCGCGCTGATCGGCTCGCTGGCCGGCTACCGCCAGAACCGCACCCAGCTGATGGGCATCAACGGCGATCCGGCCGGTACGCGCTCGAAGGGCGTCGAGCTGGAGGTTCGCTGGCTGGCCAGCCAGCATTTCAGCTTCACCTTCTCGGGCAACACCCAGCGCACCACGGTGAAGGGCCCCGACACCTCGTTCCAGTACGTGCCGACCTATACGGCGGGCGTGCCGGGGGCGCAGGGCTATGGCGGCTCGTACGTGGTTTGGAGCTTCGCCAGCGTCCGGCCGGGCGACTACGACTACACCCTGATCCCGAAATCCGTGGTCAGCCTTTACGGCGCCTACGCCTCGGACCAGCACGACTGGGGCAAGCTCTATGGGACGCTGGGCGTGACCCACGTGACCAAGACCTCGGGCACGGTTCCCGGCGCGGTGGTCTATCCGGCCTATGCGGTGGTCAATGGCTCGCTGGCCTACGAGCAGGGCCCCTACACCGCGACGCTCAACGTCGATAACCTGCTGGACGAGCTCTATTTCACGCCCGTCGCCGACACCTACGCCAACCTTGCCGCCCTGCCGGGCAAGGGGCGCGAGTGGCGGATCACCCTCGCAAGGCGCTTCTGATGACGAACCACCAGATCCAGCACCGTCCCTGGCTGCTGCTGGGCGCCTTCAGCTTGCTGCTGTTCCTGATCACCGCGGCCACCTATTCGTCGCTGGGCGTGATGATCCCGGCCATGGTCCCGGAGCTGGGCTGGAGCTGGCAGAACGCCTTCCTCGGCTTCACCGTCATGGGCGTGGCCACCGGCGCCTCGTCCTGGTTGCCGACCCTCTTGATCCGCCGCTGGGGCGTGCGCGCGACGCTGGTGGCGGGCGCGGCCGTGATGGCCGCAGGCCTGGCCCTGCTGGCCAAGGTGCAGAGCCTGCCGGCCTATTTCCTGGCCACGGCCCTGCTGGGGATCGGCTTCCAGGCGGCGGCCCTCATTCCCGGCACCCATGTGCTGTCGGCGATCTTCCGCCAGCGGGCCCTGCCGTTCGGGATCTACTTCACCTGCGGCGCCCTGGGCGGCGTCGCCGGTCCGCTGCTGGTGCTGGCCAGCCAGGGCGCGTTCGACGGCCAGTGGCGGATCTACTGGGCGCTGCAGGCGGTGGTCATCGGCTTGCTGGGCCTGCTATGCGCCGCCGTGGTCGGCGGCCCCAAGTGGCTGGAAGAGGCCGGCCGGGCCATGGACCGCCTGACCGCCGCCGAAGCCAAGACCGCCCCGGCCCATCCGCGCGTTTTCCGCACCGACCATGACTGGAGCGTTCGCGACGCCGTGCGCACTCCGCAGTTCGCCATCCTGGTGGCGGCCTATTTCAGCCACCTGCTGGCCGGGGTCACCGCCGCCAGCCTGACCCAGGCGCACCTGACGCAGCTGGGCGTGGCCGGTGTCGTCGCGGCCGGGGCGCTCAGCGCCGAGGGCCTGATGCAGGTCGCAGCCCGCATGGCCGGCGGCGCGGTGGGCGACCGCATCGATCCGCGCTGGCTACTGGTGCTGGCCCAAGGCCTGCTGGTGGCCGGCCTGCTGGCCCTGGCGCACGCCACCACCCTGCCGTTGCAGATCCTCTACGCCGTGGGCGTGGGCCTGGGCTTTGGCCTGACCGTGCTGGCCGTCAGCCTGCTGCTGCTGAACTATTTCGGCCGCCGCAACAATGTCGAGCTGTTCTCGCTGGTCTGCCTGGTGGGCGCGGTGTCGGCGGCCGGACCGTTCATCGGCGGCTTCATGCGCGACCGCCTTGGCAGCTTCACCCCGACCTTCCAGCTGTTCGCGGCCCTGACGGCGGTTGTGTTCGTGGCCGTGCTGCTGATGCGTCCGCCCAAGCCGCGCGACGCCGCCGTCCAGGCTGACGCCGAGCCCGCCGCCAACCTCTGAGGCCGGTCTCGCGCGACCATGCTTTTGGTCTATGGTCGCGCCTGACTCGCGGTTGAGCGAGCGGGCGTGGAGGCGACGATGGGGTACGACGGCGGGCGCAAGGAGTTCGGCGTCTTCCTGCCCGTGGCCAATGGCGGCTGGATCGTCTCCAGCAGCACGCCGCCGCTCGACGGCCTCTATCCGCAGAACCGCGCCGCCGCCGTGCTGGCCGACCAGATCGGCCTGGACTTCGTGATGTCGATGGCCAAGTTCCGCGGCTTCGGCGGCGACACCGACCACTGGGGCGCGGCCCTGGAGTCGGTAACCCTTATGGCCGCCCTGGCCGAGGCGACCAGCCGGGTGAAGATCTGGGCCACACTGCACCCCCTGCTGCAGAACCCGGCTGTGGCCGCGAAGATGATCGCCACCCTGGATCGTATCAGCGGCGGCCGGGCGGGGCTGAACATCGTCGCCGGGGCCTATCGCGACGAGTTCGCCCAGATGGGCGCCTGGGACGACGCCCTCGATCACGACGACCGCTACGCCCTGGCCGAGGAGTGGACGCGTCTGGTCAAGCGCCTGTGGACCGAGGACAGCGTCAGCCACGAGGGCCGGTTCTTCACGCTCACCGACTGCCAGTCCAAGCCCAAGCCGATCAGCAGGCCGCGTCCGGACCTGATCTGCGCCGGCGTCTCCGAGCGCGGCTTTTCCTTCGCCGTGGCCGAGGCCGACGCCTGCTTCATCGGCGGCGAGGACGAGGCGGCGCTGCGCGACGCCAGCCGCCGGGCCAAGGCGCGGGCGAACGAACTGGGCAAGACGATCCGCACCTACGCCATGTGCACCGTGGTCCACGCCGACACCGACGCGCAGGCGCAAGACCTGGCGGATCGCTATCGCGACGGGGTGGACATGGGCGCGGTCACCACCATGTTGTCCAATTGGGGCGTGCCGCCCGAGCGCCTGGCCGAAACGGCCGCGCGGCAGGGCGCGTTCATGACCCGCACCGTGATCGGCGCGCCGGCGACCTGCGGCGCCAAGATCCGCGATCTGGTCGAAACCTGCGAGCTGGACGGGCTGATGCTGATCTTCCCCGACTACGAGGCCGGCCTCTCGATGTTCGGCGCCGAGATCCTGCCGGGCCTGCGGGAGACCTATCCGTGAACGCCACGCCGATCATCGCGCAGGACGGCCTGACCGCCTGGATCGCCCCGTCGCGGACGGCGCTGGTGATCGTCGACATGCAGGTGGACTTCGCCGCGCCGGACGGGGTGATCGGCCTGTTCGGCGTCGACCTGTCGGCGGCGACCGCCGCGCTGGAGAACGCCCAGCGCCTGGCGCGGGCGGCGCGGACGGCCGGGACGCCGGTGGTGTTCGTCGGCCTGGAGACCACGCCGGACAGCGACCCGCCGACCATGCTCGAGCGCATGCGCCGACGTGGAGGCGATCCCGAGATCGAGCGGGTGATCTGCCGCAAGGGAACGCGGGGCTCCGATTTCCACGGACCGTTGCCGGAGCCGGGCGAGCTTGTTGTCCGCAAGCCGCGCTACAGCGCCTTCGTCGGCACGGACCTCGATGCGCGGCTGCGCGCACGGGGCGTCGACACCCTGATCGTCTGCGGCCTGACCACCGAATGCTGCGTCGACAGCACGGTGCGCGACGCCTTCCACCGCGACTATCACGTCTTCGTCGCCGGCGACGCCTGCGCGGCCTATGAGCCCGACCTGCACGAGGGGGCGCTGAAGAGCCTGGGCCTGTCCTTCGCCCTGCTGATCGACACGTCCGAGATCGAGGCGGCCTGGGCCGGCTGACGCGCACGAAAAAGCCGCCCGGGCTGACCCGGGCGGCTCGTTCGTTGGTCCCGAAGGGCCTGGCTTAGAACGAAGCCTTCAGCGACACGGCGACGCGCGAGTCGTAGATGCTGCCGAAGTCATGCTCGCTGGTGTCCCAGTAGCGGACGTCGAGCGAGAGCTTGTCGTTCAGGGCGTAGGCGACGCCGAGGTTCCAGGTGGTGTAGTCGGCGCCGTCCTCGATGGTCTGCTTGCCCAGGGCGCCGCTCAGCGAGAACTTGTCGTTCAGCGGGATCGAGCCGTTGGCTTCGTAGTAGACGGCGGTCGACAGGTCGCCCGGCCATTCCGGCGAGAAGTAGACGGCGCCGCCGAGGGTGGCCTTGCCGACCGGCTTCGACACGGCGGCCTTCAGCTCGGTGTAGCTGTACTTGCCGGGGGTCAGGCCCTTGTCCTTCGAGTAGCCGTAGTACAGCACGCCGAAGTCCATCGACACGTCGCCGACGGTCGGCTTCACGCCGGCGTAGAAGTCGACTTCCACGGTCGGGTCATCGGTGCCGAAATCGACGTTCGAAGCCCACACGCCAGCGTAGCCGACGCCGTAGCCGAGGTCGACGCCGCCGAACACTTGCGGGTCTTCGTTGGTCTGGCTGACGCCGCGGAACACGTAGTCGCTGGCGATGCCGACATTGTACGAAAGGCTGACTTCCTGAGCCATGGCGGCGCCGCCCAGGGCGACCGAAGCGGCCGCGGCGGCCAGCGCGAGCTTGAAGATCTTCATCCGTGTTATCCCCTTTTTTGTGTAGCCCGTCGGGAGTGTGGTCCCAACTTGTGCGGCGCCTGCAAGCGCGTTCCTTCACAAGCCGGGATTAACCGCGGGCCATGCTCTAGTTGCAATCAGAGGGGGCACAGCGCCAGCATTAAGAACATGGATCGCTCAAAACTTGGGCAACTGTGGCGCATTTGCTTCACAAGCGGCGCATCGGCCACAGTTGTCGGCAAGTTGTCGATCCGCGTTTGCGTGCGACTTCAGCGCATCGACAGGGTCGCCGCGCCCAGATGCAGGCCGGCGTCAACCAGCAGGGTTTCGCCGGTGACGTGGCGTGCGGCGGGCGAGGCCAGGAACACAGCGGCGCTGGCCACGTCCTCGGCGGTGGAGGCGACCTGCAGCGGCGTGGCCGCCGCCGCTCCTGCGCGCAGCCGGGCCACGCGGTCCTCGTCCATGGCCTTGCCGAACCACGGCGTGTCGATGAAGCCGGGGCAGATGGCGTTGACGCGGATCCTCGGCGCCAGGGCCCGCGCCAAGGACAGGGTCATGGTCGTCATCGCGCCCTTCGAAGCCGCGTAGGGCACCGAAGAGCCGTTGCCCATGACACCGGCGATCGAGCTGGTGTTGACCACAGCGCCAGGACGCGGCGCGGCCTCCAGCAGGCTGCGGGCGGCGCGGACCATCTGGAACGCCCCGACCACATTGACCGAATAGAGCTTGAGGAAGTCCTCGGCGTTCACCGCGTCGAGGTCGCCGTGCTGCGGGGCGAACTTGGTCATGCCGGCATTGTTGAACAGGGCGTCGATACGGCCCGACGGCGCGGCGGCCTCGACGATCCTGCGGCAGTCGGCGTCGTCGGCGACGTCGCCCTGGGCCAGCACGGCCTTGGCGCCAAGGGCCTCGACCTGGCGGGCGGTCTCCTCGGCCTCTTCTGCGCTGCTGGCGAAGTTGACCACCACCAGGCCCGCGCCCCGGCGGGCGGTCTCGACCGCGATCGCCCGGCCCAGGCCCGTCGAGGCGCCCGTGACCACCACCGTGAAGCCGTCGAAGTCCGTCATCGCTTCTCTCCCAAACAAGTGTTTGCGACACCGTAGCGAGGGCGCCGGCGCTTGTCTCGCCGGGGGCGGAGGCCTAAATCGCCGCCATGACCGAACTTTCCGTGACCCAGCTGGGCCAGACCGTCGCCGCTCCCGAGAACCCGGAAGCCGCCGTCCTCGAGGCCGTGCCGAACCCGCAGAGCGACGTGCTGTACTTGGCGCGCTTCGTCGCCCCCGAATTCACCTCGCTGTGCCCGGTGACGGGCCAGCCCGACTTCGCCCACCTCGTGATCGACTACGCGCCGGGCGACTGGCTGATCGAGAGCAAGTCGCTGAAGCTCTATCTGACCAGCTTCCGCAACCACGGCTCGTTCCACGAGGACTGCACGGTCAAGGTGGCGCGCAAGATCGTCGAGGTCGCCAAGCCGCGCTGGCTGCGCATCGGCGGCTACTGGTACCCGCGCGGCGGCATCCCGATCGACGTCTTCTGGCAGACCGGCCCGGCGCCGGAAGGCCTGTGGGTGCCGGACCAGGGCGTGGCGCCGTATCGCGGCCGGGGGTGAACCGCTAGCTCCTGGTCCCTCTCCCCCTGCGGGAGAGGGTGGCCTCCCGAAGGGAGGTCGGGTGAGGGGTCTCTCAAAAGCAAGACGCCGCGACAGCCGATCAGCCGTCGCGGCGTTTTTCGTGGGTGCGACCCCTCATCCGTCGGCTTTGCCGACACCTTCTCCCGCAAGGGGAGAAGGAGCTAAGCGCTCCACTCGCTCGTGATCGCCGCAACGTCCGGCCGCACGCGTTCCTGCGGCTGTTCCGCCGACGTGCCGATATAGAGGAAGCCGGCGACCTTCTCGGTCTCGGCCACGCCCAGGATGTCGAGCGCCCGCGGGTCGAAGCTGTACCAGTCGGTGATCCAGTTGGCGCCGTAGCCCATGGCCGAGGCGGCCAGCAGCAGCTGGGTGCACACGGCGCCGGCGCTCATCACCTGCTCCCATTCGGGCACCTCGTGCGGCACGGGGCGCGAGATCACGGCGATGGCCAGGGGCGGGGTCGTCAGCTTGCGCATGGCGGCCGTGGCCTTGGTTGGGTTGGCCTGGTCGGCGGCCAGGGGCGCGATCTTCGCGGCGAAGGCGGCCTTGGCCTCGCCGCGCAGGATCACGAACCGCCAGGGAGAAAGCTTGCCGTGGTCGGGCACGCGCGCGGCCAGGCGCAGCAGGTCGGCCAGCTCGTCCTCGCTGGGGCCCGGCGCGTGCAGCGCCATCGCCGACGCGGACCGACGGCGCGCCAGGAAGTTCAGGACCTCGGGCGCCGCCTCGATCGCGATCGGTTCGCCGAATTCGGGGGCGGGGGGAATGGAACCGGCCAAGACGATCTCCTGAAAGCGCGCTACAGGCACGTCACCTATGGCCGAGCCCCGGCCGGCACAAGTCGCGAGTCGTTCGCATGTCCGAGAAATTCGCCTGGCTGAAACCGCACGGCGAGGGCTGGGGCGTCACCAGCGCCAAGGTCGTCTACGATAATCCCTGGATCAACGTGACCGAGCACCAGGCCGTCGCGCCCACTGGAAATCCGGCGCTGTACGGCAAGGTCAGCTTCAAGAACCAGGCGATCGGGATCGTGCCGCTGCATGCCGACGGCACAGTGACCCTGGTGGGCCAGGCCCGCTTCCCGCGCGGCAACTACAGCTGGGAGATCCCCGAGGGCGGGGCGCCGATGGGCGAGGACCCGCTCGATGGCGCCAAGCGCGAGCTGGCCGAGGAGGTGGGTCTGGTCGCCGCCGACTGGCGCCCGATCCTGACCATGGAGCTGTCCAATTCGATCAGCGACGAGGTCGCCTATGGCTTCCTGGCGCTGGATCTGACGCCGACCACGGCCGAGCCGGACGACACCGAAGACCTGGCCGTGGCCCGTGTTCCGTTCACCGATGCGCTGGAAGCGGCGGTCACAGGGCGAATGCCGGACTCGTTGACGGTGGCGTTACTGCTCCGGGTGCACCATATGGCGGTCGTGGGCGAGCTGCCGGCCGATCTGGCCGCGCTGGTCCTGGCGCGGTGACCTGCGCGCCGTTCTGTTCGGCTGGAGCGTTTTGAATAAATATGCTCTAGTCACCGCTGGGAAGGGAGAGCCCCGTGGCCAAGCCGCTTGAAGTCGTGACCGATAAGGCCGCGCCGCCCGTCTGGGCCGCGCTGCGCAACCAGGCCGAACACGCCGCCAAGGCCGAACCGGCCCTGGCCTCGCTGCTCAACGCCGTGATCCTCAGCCACGACAACCTGGCCGACGCCCTGACCTTCCAGCTGGCCCGCAAGCTGGGCGACCAGGAGATGCGGGCCATGACCGCCCGCGAGTTCGCCGCCGAGGCCTTCGAGAGCGATCCGGCGCTGGTGGCCGCCGCCGAGGCCGACCTGCGCGCGGTGTTCGAGCGCGACCCGGCTACCAAGGGCTACGTCCAGCCGTTCCTGTTCTTCAAGGGCTTCCTGGCCCTGCAGACCCACCGCGTCTCCCACTGGCTGTGGAACAACAACCGCGAGACCCTGGCCTTCTACCTGCAGAGCCGCGCCAGCGAGGTCTTCCAGGTCGACATCCACCCGGCCTCGCGCGTGGGCGCGGGCGTGTTCATCGACCACGGCACCGGCATCGTCATCGGCGAGACCGCGGTGGTCGGTGACGACGTCTCGATGCTGCACGGCGTGACCCTGGGCGGCACCGGCGCCGAGCGCGGCGACCGCCACCCCAAGATCGGCAAGGGCGTGCTGCTGGGCGCGGGCGCCAAGGTGCTGGGCAACATCCAGATCGGCGACTACGCCAAGGTGGCCTCGGGCTCGGTGGTGCTGAAACCCATCCCGGCCCACTGCACCGCCGCCGGCGTGCCGGCCCGCATCGTCAACTGCCCCACCTGTGAAGAGCCGGCCCGGACCATGGACCACACCCTGGCCGACGTGGTGTACGACTACGTGATCTGAGGGGGCTTTCGGGCTCCCGGTCCTCAAGTTCGTCATCCCGGAAAGCGCGTAGCGCTTATCCGGGACCCAGGGGGGCGGGCGCGGCAAAGGGTCATCCCCCGAGGCGGCGGACATGCGTTGCGGCTGCCCCTGGGTCCCGGCTCTACGCTACGCTTCGGCCGGGATGACGACGGATAGAGGTCTTCAACGGCAGGCCGTCAGCCGCGCCGTCTCCAGCCTCGCCGGCTTCTCCGCCGCCATCCCGTAGATCGCCAGCGCCCACAGGGCCGCGACCGCCGCCCACTGGGCCGGCGTGATTTTCCGCTGTCTGTCCATGCGCCGTTTATCCGTCGGTTGCCCCGGCGCGGCTAACGACTTATCGGTCGAGGTCTGTGAGGTTTCGTCACATGGCTCGACGTCCGCTGCCGCCGCTGAACGCCCTGCGCGCCTTCGAGGCCTTCGGCCGGCGTGGGCGCATGACCCTGGCCGCCGACGAGCTGTGCGTCACCCACGGCGCGGTCAGCCGTCAGGTCCGCCAGTTGGAGGCGCATCTCGGCGTCGCCCTGACCGAGGGGCCGCGCAACCGGCTGACCATGACCGAGGCTGGGCTGAAGCTGGCCCAGGGCCTGACTCGAGCCTTCGACATTCTCGAGGAGGCCGTGCCGCGCCCGCCCGAGGACGAGCCGCGTCCGACGGTGGTGTCGTGCCTGCCGACCTTCGCCATGAAGTGGCTGATCCCGCGCCTGCCAGACTTCCTGGAGCGCTTTCCCGACACACCGGTGCGGGTGGCCGAGTCCAACGGGCCGTTCGACTTCCGCGCCGACGGGATCGATCTGGCCATCCGCATGCGCGATCCCGATGGCCCAGCTTCGCTGGACGGCGAGGCGACGGCCTTTCTCGACACCCATGTCGGCCCCGTCGTGGCGCCCGACCTAGCGGCGAAGGCGTCCAGCGTCGAGGGACTGCTGAACCTGCCGCGCCTGCACACCAAGACCTTCCTGCACGGCTGGGACCAGTGGGCCGAGGGGGCGGGCGTGGCCTTGCCGCCGGCCGGGCTGGTGCGCGAGTTCGACCACTATTTCTACATGATCGAGGCCGCCGCGGCCGGGCTGGGCGTGGCCATGGTTCCGCACGCCTTCGTCGAGCGCGACCTGGCGGCCGGCCGGCTGGTCGCGCCGCTGGGCATGGTTCCCCAGCCCACCCTGCTGTGCGCGCTGACCCCCAAGTCGGGCGCCTCGCGCGGGGCCCGGCGGTTCCGCGACTGGCTGGTCGAGCAGGGCCGAGCCTCGCCGCCGCCGCCGTTTTCTCAACAGACCTGAGCGGGCGCCCGCGCAAAAGGCCTTACACTTTGCGCCGTGGACCTCTAGTTTCCCGCCATTCCGCCCCACGGGGGCGAAAGCCCACCAACGAGATCAGGAGCCCCCCGTGGACGCCGCCGCCATCGCCAAGCTCGAAGCCCACCTGAAGCGCACCTTCGGCAACCCGCACATCGCCGTGAAGGCCCGTCCGAAGCAGAAGGACTCGGCCGAGGTCGAAGTGAAGGGCGAGTTCATCGGCGTCGTCTTCCAGGACGAGGACGAGGACGGCTCGTACATGTTCGAGATGGCCATCCTGGCCGAAGACCTCGACTAAGCGCTCAAAGCGCCTTCGGCTTTGAAAAAACGACCACCCTGGCTATCCTGCCGGGGTGGTCGTTTTCTTTGGTGAGGGCGTCATGCCTGACGGGACCTGGAGCCTGGCCGAAGCCGAGGCCAAGTTCGGCGAAGTGGTCGAGCGCGCCCGCACGCAGGGGCCGCAGCACCTGACCCGTGACGGCCAGGACGCCGCCGTGGTGCTGTCGGCCGAGGAGTATGAGCGGCTGCGCAACGCGGCTCCGCAGAAGTCGCCTTCCTGGCTAGATCCCAAATATCGCGTCCTCAGTGATGAGGAACATGCCGAACTCTTCGCTCGCGACCAGGATCCTGGCCGGGTCGTCGAGTTCTGATGTTCCTGCTCGACACCAACGTCTTCTCCGACGCCACGAAGCTGACGCCTCATTCCGGTGTTGCCCGGTGGCTGTCGGATCAGCCCACGTCGACGCTGTTCATCAGCGCCATGAGCGTGGCCGAGGCGGCTTATGGCGTCGAGCGGCTGGCGCCTGGCCGGAAAGCCGACAGTCTGCGGGCCTGGGTGGAGGAAGTGATCGTCGACTTCGGCGAGCGCGTACTGCCTGTCGATGCCGAAGTCGCCAAGATCCAGGCCCGAATCCGTCGCTCGGCCGAAAACGCCAGGCGGACCATGCCCTCCATCGACGCCTTCCTGGCCGCGACCGCCGAGGTCCATGGCCTGACCCTTGTCACCCGCAACGTTCGCGATTTCGAGTCCTGGGGCGGACCCGTCTTCGATCCCTGGAGCGCCTAGGCCGCCATCGCCTTGACCTCCCGCCGGATGAGCAGCGAGGCGCCCGCCGCGATCAGGCCGGCGACGCCCGCCAGCACGAACGCCTGGACGTACTGGCCCTGGGCGGCGCGGATCATGCCGGCGCCGACGGCGGCCGTGGCTGCGCCCAGCTGGTGGCCGGCGGCGATCCAGCCGAACACGATCGGGCCGTCGCGGTCGCCGAAGGCCTGGGTCGCCAGGCGCGCGGTCGGCGGCACGGTGGCGATCCAGTCCAAGCCGTAGAACACCGCGAACACCGACAGGCTGACGATCGAGAAGTCCGAATAGGGCAGGTAGATCAGCGAAAGGCCGCGCAGGGCGTAGTAGACGAAGAGCAGCTTGCGCGGGTCGTAGCGGTCGGTCAGCCAGCCCGACGCCGTGGTGCCGAAGAGGTCGAACAGGCCCATCAGCGCCAGCAGGCCGGCGGCGCGGACCTCGGGCATGCCCCGGTCGCCGCAGAAGGCGATCATGTGCACGCCGATCAGGCCGTTGGTGGTCAGGCCGCAGATGAAGAAGCCCAGGAACAGCAGCCAGAAGGTCCGGGTCTTGCTGGCGCGCGCCAGGGCCCCGAAGGCGCCGGCCAGGGCGTTGGAGGCCGAGCCGCGCGGCGGTTCCACCCAGTCCTCGCCCGCGCCGAACGGCTTGTGGCCGATGTCGGAGGGACGCTCGGGGATCAGCAGCCAGGCGATCGGCGCCATGACAGCGGCGACGGCGGCCACGGTCAGCACCACGGGGCGCCAGCCGCCGTGCTCGGCGATGAAGGCCATGGCCGGCAGGAAGATCAGCGAGCCGGTGGCGGTGGCGGCGGTCAGCAGGCCCAGCATCAGGCCGCGCCGCGCGACGAACCAGCGATTGACGATGGTCGCGCCCAGCACCATGGCCACCGCGCCGCTGCCGAAGCCCGCCAGCACGCCCCAGGTGGCCACATAGTGCCAGCTCTGGGTCATGAAGGCCGAAAGCCCAGTCGAGACGGCCATCATGACCAAAGCGAGGCTCACCGTCTTGCGAACGCCGAACGACTGCATCAGCGCGGCGGCGAAGGGGCCCGTCAGGCCATAGAGGAAGATGCCGATGGCGGCGGCCAGCGAGATCGAGCCGCGGTCCCAGCCGAAGCTCTTTTCCAGCGGCAGGATCAGCACGCCCGGCGCGGCCCGCAGGCCTGCGGCGGCCAGCAGGGCCAGGAAGGTCACGCCGGCCACCACGAAGGCGTAGTTGCGGCCGAAGGGGCGTCGGGTCATGGCCATGAGGCGCTCCGGAAGTCGGATGTAACCGATCGGTACGGGTCTTGATGGCGTTGTACGTACCGGTTAGTAACATCGTCAAGAGGCCTTTTGAGCTATGACGAAAAACGACGCTGACGCCCCCTTGCATCTCCAGCCCTATGCGCCAGGCCCGCGCGCGGCCGAGAAGATCTTCGAGACGGCCCGCGACCTGTTCTACCGCGAGGGCATCCGCGCCGTCGGCGTCGACGAGATCGTCAGCAAGGCGGGCGTCACCAAGCCCAGCCTCTATCGCAGCTTCAAGTCCAAGGACGACCTGGTCGCCGCGGTGCTGCGCGAGGTGGAGGAGGGCTTCTGGGACCGCTTCAAGTCGGCCGAGGACGCTTTCCCGGACGATCCCAAGGCCCAGATGGTGGCCTATTTCGAAGGTCTCGCGGCGCGTTCGGGCGGGGCCGACTATCGCGGCTGCGCTCTCAGCAACGCCGTCGTCGAGTATCCCGACCGCAGCCATGCCGGCCGGGCGGTGTCGCAGACGCACAAGCAGGACCTGCGCGATCGCCTGCGGGCCAAGGCGCAGGCGATGGGGGCGTCGGATCCAAAAGCGCTGGGCGATGCGATGATGCTGCTGATCGAGGGCGTCTTCACCTCCAGCCAGATGTTCGACGACGACGACAAGCCGGCCCTGGCGGTGGTGGGTGCGGTCAAGGCCCTGATCGCGGCGTACTGCCCATGAGCCACCCTCTCGACCGTCCCGTCTGGTCCAGCCTGACCGGTCGCCAGTCGCATCTGGCGATCACGCGGGGCGGGGCGCTGCGGATGGATCCCGACTTTGGCCTGTTCGCCGCCGTCGCCGACGAGGCGCCGGAGAGCCTGGCGGCCTTGGGCGAACTGGTGCGCGAGTACGGAAGCAGCGGCCTGGTGGAGCTTTCGCAGCCGCCGCCGGTTCCGGGGACAAGCGTGCTGTCCAGCGCCCTATGCTGGCAGATGGCGGCCAGGGCGGTTGCGCCGCTCAAGCCGCTGGATTTCGAGATCGTCGCGCTGACCGACGCCGACGCGCCGGAGATGCTGGCCCTGGCGACCCTGACCAAGCCCGGGCCGTTCTTTACGCGCACCCACGAACTGGGCGACTTCGTCGGGGTGAAGGTCGGCGGCGAGCTGGCGGCCATGGCCGGCGAGCGGATGCGGCCCGACGGCTTCACCGAGGTCAGCGGCGTCTGCACCCGGCCCGACTTTCGCGGCAAGGGCTATGCCGCCGGCCTGATGGCCCATGTCGCTGGCGCGATCCTGGAGCGGGGCGAGACGCCGTTCCTGCACAGCTACGCCGACAACGCCGGGGCCAATGCGCTCTACCAGGCCCTGGGGTTCGAGCGCCGGGCGGACCTCTGGTTCACGGTGCTGGCGCCCGAATAAGGAAAAGGCCCGGAAGCGTATGCTTCCGGGCCTTCCGTTTTCGATAGGGAGAGGCCCGTCAGGCCTCTTCCATCTTCCGCGCCTGGATGCGGCACCAGCCGTAGAGGCCGGCGACCACGACCGCCGCGACGATGATGGCGATGATCATGCCCAGGTGTTCGGGCGGCGGATTGGCGATGGCCAGCGGCGCGCCCTTGTTGGTCGAGACGATCAGCAGGGCCAGGGCCACGTTGAACAGGCTCTCGCCGACGATGAAGCCCGAGGCGATCAGAACGCCCAGGCGCTTGGCGACCTCGGCCTTGCGGTCCTTGGAGACTACCCGCTCGAAGATCCAGCCGGCGACAGCGCCGACCACCACCGGGGCGGTCACGGCGCTGGGCAGATAGATGGCCAGGCCCACGCCCAGCGGCGGCAGGCTGAAGCGGTCCTTGCTGGCGCGGCGCAGGACGATGTCGACCACGACGAGCGCCAGGCCGATCAGGGCGCCGACGCCCAGCAGGTCCCATTGCAGGTTATGGCCGATGACGCCCTTGGCCAGGGTCGAGATCAGCGTCGCCTGCGGCGCGGCCAGCGGCTCGGCGCCGGGCACGACGTTGAGGTTCGGCGCGCCCACGAAGCCGTTCGACTTGGCCAGCAGGTCGAGCACGAACGGGATGACGGTCGCGCCCGACAGCACGCCGATCACCAGGGCCGACTGCTGCTTCCACGGGGTGGCGTCGACCAGCTGGCCGGTCTTCAGGTCCTGCAGGTTGTCGTTGGCGACCACGGCCACGGCCAGCACGGTGGCGGTGACGTAGAGGGCGAAGGCGACCAGGGCCTTGGCGGCGTCCGGGCCGATCAGGCCGCGGCCGATGGCCCCGACCAGCAGCGAGGCGCCCAGCACCGTCAGGATGGCGATGCCCGAGACCGGGCTGTTGGACGAGCCGATCAGGCCGGCCATGTAGCCGCAGACGGCGGCGGCCAGCAGGCCGGCGAACACCAGGTAGGCCACGGCGGCGATGGTCAGCGGCAGGGCCAGAGCGCCGGCCGGACCGCCGAGCGCGAAGGCGGCCAGCAGCCAGCCGGCCGGGGCCAGCAGGGCCACCGACACCAGGCCGACGACGAACAGCGGGATGTCCTGCTCGACGCGCGGCAGGTCGCCGCCGCCTGAGCGGCGGGCCTTGCCGGCCTCGAAGGCCGACACCAGGCCGCGCCAGATCGGCACGACCAGCTTGCCCAGGGTCCAGATGGCGGCCGCGCCGATGACGCCGGCGCCCAGGAAGCGCACTTTGGTGGCCCAGACGGTCAGGGCGTGGTCGGCGACGCTCATGCCCGCTTCAGCCGGGAACACGCCGGTCAGGATCGGCACCAGCACGGCCCAGGCGATGAACAGGCCGGTGAACATGGCGATGCCGACGGTGATGCCCATCAGGTGGCCCGCGCCCATCAGGGCCAGCGAGCTGGAGGCGCCGATGCCGGTCGCGCCCTTGCCGACCTTGACGAAGGCGGCGACCTCGGCGGCGAAGATCTTGGCCGCGCCCAGCGCGGCGAAGGCGGCCGAGGCCAGGGTGCCGGCGATCACGGCCCACAGGCCCGCCTTGCCCTCGGCCGCGCCTTCACGCGAGCCCGAACCGACCTTCAGCACCTCGGCGGCGGCGACGCCTTCCGGGTAGGGCAGGGGCGAGTTGGTGACCAGCGCCCGGCGCAGCGGGATCGTGTACATCACGCCCAGGATGCCGCCGACGGCGCAGATGCCGAAGGTGGCCAGGAACGGGATGTCCGACCACCAGCCGATCATCAGGAGGCCCGGCAGCACGAAGATCACCGACGACAGCGTGCCCGCGGCCGAGGCGATCGTCTGGACGATGTTGTTTTCCTGGATCGTCGAGGTGCGGAAGAAACGCAGCAGGGCCATCGAGATCACCGCGGCCGGGATCGAGGTGGCGAAGGTCAGGCCGACCTTCAGCCCCAGATAGACCTGGGCTGCCGTGAAAACGACGGTGATGAGGATGCCCAGGAACACGCCGCGGAGCGTGAACTCCGAGCGTGGGGCGGCGGTGATATCGGACATGCGGGTTCCGCAAACAGTTAAGGCGGCCGGACCTTGCCGTCCGGCCGCCTCATACTCAAGCCTTTCGAGGTTTGAACTGTTACAAAATCACAGATTCAGGGTCACAGAACGCCCAGCATCTCGGCCACCAGGGGATGGCGGACGATGTCGCGGTCTTCCAGGCGGACGACGGCGATGTTCGACATGGCCTCGAAGCGGTCGGCCACGTCGCCGAGACCCGAGATGCCCGGCAGCAGGTCCGACTGGTTCGGGTCGCCGGTGACCACCATGGTCGAATGCCAGCCCAGACGCGTCAGCAGCATCTTCAGCTGCATGTAGGTGCAGTTCTGGGCCTCGTCGATCACCACGAAGGCGTTGTTCAGGGTGCGGCCGCGCATGAAGCCGACGGGGGCGATCTCGATGGCGCCCTCGGCCATCAGGGCCCGCATGCGCTTGACCGAGAGCCGATCGGTCAGGGCGTCGTAGAGCGGCCGCAGATAGGGGGCCAGCTTGTCTTCCATGTCGCCCGGCAGGTAGCCGATCGACTCCCCGGCCTCGACGGCGGGGCGCGACAGGACGATGCGGTTGACCCGGCCGGCCTCCAGGGCCTCGACGGCCTTGGCGATGGCCAGATAGGTCTTGCCGGTGCCGGCGGGACCGAGCGCCATGACGAGGTTCTTGCTGTCCATCGCCTCCATCAGCTGGGCCTGGCCTGGCGATTTCGGTTTTATCGTCTTGATGTAGCTCTGATCCCTGGGGGCGTTGTCCGTTTCGCCCAGCGGCGACCAGCCGCCGCGATGCTCCACCGGCAGGCGACGCACCTTGGCGTCGTCGTCGTAGCGGCCGTCAGCGCCTTCGCGCACCATCCGCTTCAGGGCTCGCTTGGTCATCAAAGCCTCCATTCAGGCATGAAAAAAGGACGAGGCCGTAAGGCGTCGTCCTTGGGTCGATGAGAGGAGCAGAAGACGGAGCCGCAGGCGCGGCCGGGCGGCTCGGTGGAGCCCCAGGAAGGCGGTGCTGTACGCCGGAACGCCGAACGCAAGACCCTGTTCTCCGTCATCAGGAGGCCGCGGGCGGTAGAGACCGCGGCGGATACGGAAGGAATGTCCCCCGATGGAAGGATGTTCCACCCCGAATCACCGGATCTACAATAGGGACTTTTATGGTTTATGAGCGATTAAGCGTCGCAGCCTTGGAAGAACACGGGGTGTACGGATGACTGTCTATTCGCTGGGCGATATCGCGCCGGATCTTCCGTCGCAGGACGAATACTGGATCGCCCCGACCGCCAGCGTGATGGGCAATGTCGTGCTCAGGCAGAACGCCAGCATCTGGTGGGGCGCGGTGGTGCGCGGCGACAACGACCCGATCACCATCGGGCAGAACAGCAACATCCAGGACGGCTCGGTGCTGCATACCGACGCCGGGATCCCGCTGACCATCGGCGCCAACGTCACGGTCGGCCACATGGTGATGCTGCACGGCTGCACGATCGGCGACGGCTCGCTGATCGGCATCGGCTCGATCATCCTCAATGGCGCCAAGATCGGGAAGAACTGCCTGATCGGCGCAGGCGCCCTGATCACCGAGGGCAAGGAGATCCCCGACAATTCGATGGTGGTCGGCGCGCCGGGCAAGATCATCCGCGAGGTCAGCGAGCGCCAGGCGATGATCCTGCAGGCCTCGGCCCTGCACTATGTCGAAAACTGGAAGCGCTATCGCGCCGGCCTGAAGGCGATCTGAAGGAAAAGCGCAGGAGCGCCGCCCGGAGGGGGGGATGGGCGGCGCTCCTGTCAGACCCGCGCAAAGGGGCTGGATGCGCGGGGCCTTCTCACGGCGGCGGCGGGACTGTCGCGGCCGTGGAAGTCGGATGGGCCGGTTGGGCGCTCTCCACGAAGCCGCCGGCCGATCTGATGACCGGCATGATGTCGGTCGGCCGTTCCGATCGGATTAAGGTTGAGTCCGCGCAAAATCCGTAACGGCGTTCTTCGGCTTTCCGCCGCGCCCGAACGGCGCTGAAATCAGGCAGGCGACCCAGATCCACGGCGAACCGCCGTTTCTGGGCGCCTTCGGAAGGCGCACTCCCCGTATTTTCCGCACGAAAGGCTCGCCGCGGCGGATCAAGCCCCCTTTCTGCTGGGCGAGGCCGCTCGGCCTGCGGCGATATGACCGGTCTTGATCCACGCGCGCGCCGCGCCCGCCTGCGGCGGCTCAGCGGCCGTCGGTCAGCGTGTCCAGTTCGCGGGCGATCCAGTCGGCGTTGCCGGCCAGGGTGGTCATGTGGTCGGAGGCCGGCGCCTTGGTGAAGCGGCTGCCGTCGTTCGGCCGGCAGGGGATGTCGCTCGGATCGAAGGCGGGGTCGGCGTCGCCGTGAAGGATTGAGAGGCGCGCCGAGCATTTCGCCGCGGCTCTCTGGCGTTCGGCCCAGTCACGGAAGGGATCGTTCGGCTTGGACCAGTCGATGCCCATCGCGACCCGTTCCCAGGTTTCCTGGACGGCCAGGTCGGTTTTCGACACGCCCCGGCTGTCGAGCCAGGTCTGCGGAGGGCGGGGCTTGAGCCAGGGCGCGGCCAGCATGATCCGGTCGAATCTTCGGCGGCTTCCGGTATCCTTGTTCATCACCGCCAGGCCCAGAAGGCCGCCATAGCTTTCCCCATAGAAGACGTGCCTGGCGTATCGACCTCGAAACGCGTCCACGCCCGAAAGTATGGCCCGAGCGTCGTCCTCGACGGCGCCGCCGCCCCTGGCGGCGAGGCGGTCGACCGTGGGCCTGCCGGCGCCGAAATTGCCGCTCGCCGTGACCAGCAGGACATCCCATTTCCTATTGAGGAACGGCTTCGCCAGCCTCAAGGCGTCCGCGCCCTGCGATGTCGCGCCAGGCCCGCCGCCGGCCAGGACCACCAGTCCGGCCGGATCCTTCTGGGAAAAGAGGCGCGCATCGACCTGATGGGCGTCGGCGCCCAGGCGCAGGTCCTCGATGTCGACGAGGCGGTCGTCGGCGCCCGAGCCGCAGGCCATGTCCCGGCGTTCTGCACCCCTCTCGATGCGGAACGCGGGCCGTGATGCGGGCGCGATGAACTGAAGGGCGCGCGTCTTTCCGTCGGCGGACTGGTCGTACTCGCCCAGCAGGCGCCCGGCCGGCATATCGACGGCGTCGGAGTGCGTCCTCCCCCCTTGAAACGAGGTGTATCGGCCCAGGTCGGAGGTCGAGAAAGCGATCTTGCCCTGGGGGCTCAGCTTGTACCGGGGGCCGCCGGCGACGGGCTGTCCCGTCCTGGCGTCGTACAGCTTTCCGGCCGCGAGAAGGTAGCTGCGGCCCTCTGCGAAGATCAGCTTTCCGTTGTCGATGAGGGATGCGCCGGAAATGCCGCCCGCCAGAGGCGGCCCGTTGTAGGTGGTGCGGGCCTCCAGCGTGTCGCGCGAAAGGAAGACGCCGGCTCCGGTCGCACCGGCGCCCATGTGGATTTCCTCGATGATGCCGGCGCTCTGGGCCTGGGCGTTGACGGCGTCGACGACGAACGCCTCCTTCTCGAACTCGGCCGGCTCGATGTACCCATCCAGGCGAATGCGCCGCGCATTGGTTTTGGTCTTGGCGCTCAGCCGGACGCTCTGCTGCTCCGAGAAGGCGGGCGCGTACAGATACTGGGCGCCGATCCCAGGGCTGAGCAGCATCAGCGCCGTCGAGTCGCCTTTCCAGGCGAGCTGCACAGGGGGAGAGCGGGATTCCACGGCGGCGACGGTGCAGGCGTCGACGCTCGCGCCCGAGAGCAGGCAGTCGACCTTCAGCACCGCGAAGTCGGGGCCGGGACCCAGCGGCGCGTTGCCCCGCGACCAGGCGACCAGCCAGGCCCCGTCCGGCGAGACATCGAGAAAGGAGGTTTCGCACAGCACGCGATCGGCCCCCGCCTGGCGAACACGGCTCTCGGCGAGCGCGTGATGCGAGGCGAGGGACAACGCCACGGGTAGGCAGCGCCAAAGATGTTGCAGAAAACGCATTCTACTGACGCTACCCGGTTTCCCAGCGGAGGCGGAACCTAGTCCGCCGACTTCACTTGAAGATCATAGACGCCGTCGTGCTTGCTGGTCATCCAGACGGAGCCGTCGCTGTAACTCTTCATGTGGGACTCGGGCTTGCCGTCATTGTCCATGTCCATCCAGAAGGTGCCGTTGTCTTCGGTCCAGTACTTGGTGCCTTCCGACGTCTTGTGCTCGGTCTTGCCTTCCCGGTTGAAGTTGCTCTTGGCGTCGCGTTCGTCGATCGCGGTGCGAGTGAACGGCGAATAGCCAAGATTGTAGAAGTTCGAGAAGAAGGTGATCAGGCTGTCGGCGTTGTCGAGAATGGTCTCGACGACATTGTCGCCGCCGCCCTCGGTCGGGATCGTGGACGTGTCGGATTCACCGTCGCTGCCGCCGCCGCCGGCGCCGCCGCTGCCGCCGCCGCTCCATTCGCCGCCGCCGCCGATAACGGTGACGCCGTCGATCTCGTTGTCATCGTTCACGCCGGCGCCCGTGACCAGGCCCATCTCCATATCGGAAAGCAAACGCATGTAATCCTCGGTTTCCAGGTGTGATGGAGCAAAATGCAACCTTCACTATATCAACCTATGGGGGTGAATCGCTTTTCCGCAAGTCGACTTCGTGGTTAAGGCGCTTGCGTACGGGAGCTTTCCACAGGCTGGGTGTTTGCAATGCTTTTCACGGGCTGCGACGCATCACGGCGGCCGCCGGCAGAGAGCCTTCCGCGGCATGTGCGCCGCGCAGGATCTTGCCGGTCTGGGAGCGCGGCAGGGGCGTGTCGAACGCGATCCGGCCCACCGCCGGCGGCAGCTCGAAGGCCCGCAGAACTGAAGCGATCCGGGCGGCGAACGGATCGCTGTAGGGCGCTTCGGTATAGATCAGCGGTTCGTCGCCGCGCAGTTCGACGGCGAAGGGCGCCAGCTCGCCCAGAGCGCTTTCCAGGTCGTCGAGATTGATCCTCACCCCGAAGACCTTCGCCAGGCGGGAGCGCCGGCCGGTCAGGGTGAGGTAGCCCTGGTCGTCGACGCGGCCTTCGTCGCCGGTGTGCAGGCCGTCCATATGCGCCAGCTCGGCAAGGTCGGCTGCCCCGACGGCGTAGCCGGCCATCAGGTTGGGGCCGCGATAGACCACCTCGCCGTCGTCGGTGATCTCTATGGCGCCGCCGGGCACGACCTTGCCCACCGCGCCGGGGCGCGCGACGAAGGCGGCTGGGGGCAGAACGCAGACCCGGCCGCAGGCCTCGGTCAGGCCGTACATGCGCACGAACTCGACGCCATGCCTGCCGGAGGTCTCGACCGCCCAGGCCAGGGTCGCCTCGTTCAGGCGGTCGCCCGAATGCAGCAGGCGGCGCAGGGACGGCGCGGCCAGCCGCTCCCAGCCGATGCGGCGCATGGCGTCGAAGCTGAACGACACGCTGGGCAGGCAGGTCACCCCCCAGCGCCGACAGAGCGCTCCGAAGGCGGGGTCCAGGACAGACTTGCGGCCCACCACGACCGAGGCCCCGCCGACCAGGTGACTCAGCAGCATGGTCAGGCCGTAGACGTGGTGGATCGGCAGGCTGAGCAGCATCCGCTCGTCCGGGCCCGGCGAGAGCGTGCGCCTGATCTGGTCGAGGCTGGCGTCCAGCGCCTCCCGCGACAGCTTCACGCTCTTGGGCGCGCCGGTCGAGCCGGAGGTCGACAGTAGAAGCTGCAGCCGGGGATGGACGGGCGTCGTCCAGCCGGTCGACCAGACGCCATAGCCTCGGGCCGTCTCCAGGTGGGCGCCGCGAGGGGCGAGGCCGGCTTCGGCGTGCTCGGGAGCCAGGACCCAGGCCGGGCGATAGGCGTCCAGCAGGGCGGCCCTGGCCGCGGCGGACGCCTGTGGGTTGGCGACATAGACGGCATGTCCCGCCGCCATCGCCGCCAGCACGGCCAGGGCGCCGCCCAGATCGTTGTCGGGCATGACGACGGCCAGGGACGGCGGTCCCGCCAGCCGCGCGGCCAGGAACCCGACCTCGTGCTCGACCGCGCCGGCGCTGAGGCTCTCGCCGGTATGGGCGTCGATCAGCCGAGCGGCGGCTTCAGCGCCGCTCAAGGCGCCGCATCCGGCGCGCTCATCCGTTCCCTCCAACTCATCCGTTCCCCGCCGCCCCTGCCGGAGCGCCACCATAACAGGACGCCATCTATGCGTGTCTGGCGATGAAATACGCGCAATGCCCTGTGGGCGCCATCGTCTCGTCCGCGGTGCGCGACAGGTCGACCAACGCGTCAATACCCGGTCATTGCAGTCTGCTCGGTGGACGGCGGTAGAAGGGGCGATGAAGTGGTCGACCGCTTTCTCAATATGGGAAGTCGTGGAGGGGTTAGAGAAGCATGAACGTGATCCAAATGGCACAGTAAATGGCTTGAAAGCTATGTGCGATCATTTGCACAAAATGACGCTGGATGTAGCGGGCGAAAAATCGTGAAATCAATTAACCGGTCTTAAAGACGCAAATACCTATCACGCCGCCGTTGTATTAGGTGGGGCGTTAGTATGTGTTTTTATGTATCGCAGGGCGTGACGCGCGCTCTGGTCGTCGCATCGAGCTCGGCTCTGGCTCTGATCTGGTCCACGGCAAGCTTCGCGCAGACCGCGCCCAGCCGGACCCTTCCCCAGACCATCTCGCCGACCGTGCAGGAGAGCCAAGGCGAGATCGCCCTGCCGGCCACGCGCCTGACGGCGGCTCCGGCCGGCGCCGAGGCGCTGTCGGTACGGATCGAGCGCGTGGCGGTCGAAGGCGTCGCGCCTGACCGCGCCGAAGCGGTCGCCGCACTGACCCGGCCGGTAGAGGGCCGCACCGTCACCGTCGCCGCGCTCTACGAGGTCGCCGCCAGGATCGAGGCGCTGTACGCCCAGGACGGTCGCATCCTGACCCGCGCCACCCTGCCGCCGCAGTCGCTCAAGGACGGCGCGGTCGTGCGGATCGTCGTGGTCGAGGGCTTCATCGAGAGCATCGACGACAGCCGCGTGCCGGCCAAGGTGCGCGGGCCGATCCGCGACCGGCTGGTCAAGCTGATCAACCGGCCGGGCCTCAGCCTGCAGCAGATCGAGCGCCAGGTGCTGCTGGCCGCGCGCGTTCCCGGCGTCAAGCTGCGCACGACCCTGGTTCCCGGCGAACGCGCCGGCGGGGCGCGGCTGGTGCTGCAGGTCGAGCACGACGCCGTCGCCGGTGGCCTGGGGGCCGACAACACCCTGTCGAGCGCCTATGACGACTGGAACCTCGAGGCGCGGCTGACGGCCAACTCGGTGTTCGGCGCGGGCGAGCAGTTCTATGCCTTCGGAGCCTCGGCCACCGACCTGGCCCTGACGGGCGGGCATCCTCATCGCCGCATCGTCGGCCTTGGCCTGATCGCGCCGCTGGGCTTCGACGGGGCGACGGCGCAGCTGGAGTACCTGCACGCCGACACCAATCCGATCACGCCGCGCGGCGTGCTGCCGGTGCAGGGCCAGTTCGACCGCGTCGTGGCCAAGCTGTCCTATCCGCTGATCCTGGGCCGCCGCGAGATGCTGTCGGTGTCGGGCGGGTTCGAGTGGACCAACGAAAGCCAGGCCGCCCGCGGCTTCGGCGTCGACCTCAGCAAGGACGCCCTGCGCAGCTTCACGCTCGGCCTCGAAGGCGGCAAGGCGATCGGTGCGGCCACCACGGTGTCGTCGCGCATCGACTTCAACCAGGGCATTTCGGGCTTTGGCGCGCGCACGCCGGCCGACGCCCGGGTCTCGGGCACGCCGCTGTCGCGTCAGGGCTCCAAGCCCGACTTCACCAGGCTTTCGGCCACGGCCAGCATCGACCGGGCCCTGGGCGGTCCGTTCTCCGCGCGGCTGGTGCTGCGCGGCCAGACCGGCTTCGGCGGCGCCATGCCCAGCGCCATGCAGTTCTCGCTGGACGGCGGCGAAGGCGTCTCCGGCTTCGACGCCGGCTCGATCAATGTCGACAGCGGCCTGACCGGCCGCGTCGAGCTGGCCGCCCTGACGCCGATCGGCGGGCGCGTCGTGGCGCGTCCCTACCTGTTCGCGGCCGCCGGCCGTGGCTGGCTGGAAAAGCCGACCGTGGTCGAAAAGCCGCGGCCTGACGGCTGGTCGGTGGGCGGCGGCGCCCGCACCGCGCTGGCCGAGCGCATCAATCTGAGCGCCGAACTGGCGCACGCCAACAGCAACCTGTTCGCCAAAAACCAGACGCGCCTCACGGCCAGCGTCAACGTCGCGTTCTGAGGAGGAGCCTGACCATGCTTATCGCCAACAAGCTTCGCCTGATCGCCACGACCAGCCTGACCCTGACCCTGGCCGCCATGGCCACCCAGGCGGCCGCGCGGGACGCCCTGCCCACCGGCGGCTCGGTGGTCGCCGGCTCGGCTGCCATCGGCGGCCAGTCGGGCGGCGCCCAGACCATCACCCAGACCAGCCAGAAGGCGGTGATCGACTGGGCCAGCTTCAATGTCGGCCAGGGCGCCAGCCTGACCTTCGTGACGCCCAACGCCGACGGCGCGACGCTCAACCGGGTGACCGGGACGACGGGCTCGACCATCGCCGGCCAGATCACCGCCAACGGCAGCGTCTATCTGATCAATCCCAACGGCATCCAGATCACCCAGAGCGGCGTGATCAACGCCGGCCGCGGCTTCGTGGCCTCGACGCTGGACATCTCCAACGACGAGTTCATGGCCGGCGCCGGCCGCTTCACCGGTACGGGCGGGACCATCGACCACCGCGGCTCGATCACCGTCGGCGCCGGCGGCGTCGTCGGCCTGCTGGGCGGCAGCGTCTCCAGCAGCGGCCTGATCATGGCGCCGGCGGGCAAGGTGGTGATCGGCGCGGTCACCCACGCCACGCTCGACCTCAACGGCGGCGGCTTCCTGCAGGTGGCCCTGCCCGAGCAGTCGGCCCTGGCGGCGGACGGCTCCAGCGCCCTGGTCTCGGCCCAGTCGAGCTATGACGCCACGCGCAACACCGTCAATCTGGACGGCCTGAGCAGCGCCAGCGTGACCGGCCGCAACGGCGACATCGTGCTGGGCGGCAAGATCAGCGTCGATTCCGACGCTGGCGACGCGGGCTCGATCATGGTGATGGGCAACAACACCCGCGCCAGCGGCGAGCTGTCGGCCCGCGCCACGGGCGCGACCGGCAAGGGCGGCTTCATCGAGACCTCGGGCAACTACGTCGACTTCACCGGCCTGCGAGTCGACACCCGCGCGGCAAGCGGCGCGACGGGGACCTGGCTGGTCGACCCGACCGACCTGACGATCGACGCGGCCGCGGCCTCGACCATCGAGACCAACCTCGCCACCACCAACGTCACGCTCGAGACCTATCTCAGCGGCGCGCCGTCCGGTCCCGGCGTGGCCAGCGAAGGCGCGGGCGACATCATCATCAATTCGGCGATCAGCTGGGGCGCCAACACCCTGACGCTGAACGCGGCCAACAGCATCAAGGTCAACGCCGTGCTGACCGCCTCGGGCAGCGCGGGCCTGGCCCTGAACTACGGCGACACCAAGGGCTCTATCGCCGCCACGCCGCTCGCCGGCGCCGGCCTCGACTTCGGCCTGACCAGCAGCGGCTTCGGCGGTCGGATCGACTTCACGGGCGGCAGCAACAGCTTCGCGGTCAACGGCCAAGCCTACACGATCATCACCGCCCTGGGCGCGGCCGGCTCGACCACCGGCACGGACCTGCAGGGCATCAACGGGGCCCTGGGCGGCTACTACGCCCTGGGGGCCGATATCGACGCGGCCGCCACCAGCGGCTGGAACAGCAACCAGGGCTTCGACCCGCTGGGCGCGACCAATGCGGAAGGCGGCGGCAATGGCTTCACCGGACGCTTCCTGGGCCTTGGCCATACGGTCAGCAACCTGACCATCAGGCGCACGTCGTCCGCCTATGGCGGCCTGTTCGGTCTTGCCGCCGCCAGCGCCTCCATCGGTAATGTCGGCGTCGTCAACGCCAGTGTCGCGGTCCATGGCGACGCGACCACCGGCATCGGCGCCGGAGCCGGCGGCACGGCGGGCGCCCTGGCCGGCGTTTCCTACGGCGTGATCACCCAGAGCTATTCCACGGGCTCGGTATCCTCCAACGGCGGACCCACCCACGCCCCCTCCACGGGCGGCGCGGGCGGCGTGGCCGGCGGCCTGGTCGGCAAGTCCTACGGTTCGATCACGGGAAGCCATTCCTCCGCCACGGTCTCGGCCGGCGGTCGCGACGGCAACAGCTATGGCGGCGCGGGCGGCAAGGCGGGCGGCCTCGCCGGCCAGTCCTACGGCGTGATCTCGGATAGCTACGCGACGGGCGCTGTCGCGACCAACGGCGGCGCCGGCACCGACTTTTCAGTCGGTACTGCCGGCGCGGGCGGCGTGGCCGGCGGCCTGGTCGCCGAAAGCAGCGGCGTGATCACGGGGAGCCATGCGACGGGCGTGGTCTCGGCCAACGGCGGCAGCGCCCGCGCCGCCTCCGGGGCCGGCGGCAAGGCGGGGGGTCTCGTCGGGCTCTCCAGCAGCACGATCACGGCAAGCTACGCCACCGGCGTGGTCTCGGCCAACGGCGGTGGCGGCTCTACCAGCGGCGGCAGCGGGGCCACGGGCGGGACGGCCGGCGGCCTGGTCGCCGAGAGCGACGGCGCGATCACGAGAAGCTATTCCACGGGTGCGGTCTCGGCCAACGGCGGCGCTGGTAGCGCGGCGGGTGCGTCAGCCGGCGGCGCGGGGGGCTCCGGCGGGACCGCGGGCGGGCTCGTCGGTAAGAGCCGCAGCACGATCAGCCTGAGCTACGCCACCGGCGCGGCGTCCGCCAACGGCGGCGGCGGCGGCGCGGGCGGAGTGACGTCCAATGGCGGCGCCGGTGGCAGCGGCGGCGTGGCGGGGGGGCTCGTCGGTGACGCCAGCGGCGCGATCGCCCAAAGCTATGCGACGGGCGCAGCGTCAGCCAACGGCGGCGGCGGCGGCAGCAACGCTTACGGCGGGATTGGCGGCGCCGGCGGCTCCGGCGGCGCGGGCGGCATGGCCGGGGGCCTGGCCGGCCTGGCCAGCGCCGACATCGCGCAAAGCTACGCAACGGGCCGAGTGTCCGCCGCCGGCGGCGGCGGCGGTAGTTCCATGTTGCTCGGCCCGCCGCCCGTCACGGTATATGGCGCGAGCGGCGCCGCGGGCACGGCCGGCGGCCTGATCGCCGTGGCCTCGGCCGGAACGATCGAGGCTTCGTACTGGGACCGCTACGCCAGCAGTCAGGCCTTGGGCGTGGGCTCCAACACCGGCGCGACCGTGACCAGCCTGGCCTCGGTCACCTCCGACGCGGCGCAATGGAACGCGGCCGACTACATCTACAACGCCTCGGCCTGGTCGATGCTGGCCACGGGCGCGACCAGCGACATCGACCTGACCGGTGGTCAGGCCCTGACCTGGCGGATGTACGAGGGCTTCACCACCCCGATGCTGAAGGCCTTCCTGAAGCCGGGAACCGTGGCCGTCAGCGTCGGCGACGCCACCGCCGTCTATAACGGCGTGCGGCAGCTGGTCAGCGCGCCGGTCACGGCGCCGAACGGCGTCGACACCAGCCTGATCCTGGGCGGCGGCCGCGGTCGCGACGTGGGCTCGTACGCCACCGGCGCCTACTCGACCCAGCAGGGCTATGACCTGATCGTCACCGGGACGGGCACGCTGACCATCACGCCCAAGGCCCTGACCATCAGCGGCGGCACCAGCACGCTGACCTATTCCGGCTCGGCCTTCGGCAACGGCTATGTCGTCAACGGCCTGGTCGGTGGCGACAACATCGCCAGCGTCAGCGGCGCCGCCATCGGCACGAACGTCGGGACCTATCTGGACAACCTGTCGGGCGCGACTGGCAGCGGCCTGTCGAACTACAACATCACCTATGTGAACGGCAGCCTGACCATCAACCCCAAGGCCCTGACGATCACCGGCACAATTGCGGGCGGCGTCTACACCGGCTCGCAAAAGACCCACACCGTGGTCGTCAATGGCCTGGTCGGTCGCGATACGGTGACCTCGGTCGAGGGCATAGCCACGGCGACCAATGTCGGGACCTACCTGGACAACCTGTCGGGCGCGACCGGCAGCGGCCTGTCGAACTACAACATCACCTACGTCAACGGCAGCCTGGCCATCACGCCCAAGGCCCTGACCGTGACCGGCAACACCGGCTCGTCGATCTATACCGGCGGCGCCCAGACCAACGGCTTCACCACCAGCGGCCTGGTCGGTTCCGACACCGTGACCTCGGTCGCGGGCCTGGGCGGCGGGACCAATGTCGGCAGCTATGCCGACAGCCTGTCGGGCGCGACCGGCAGCGGCCTGTCGAACTACGCCATCACCTACGTCAACGGCGGCCTGAGCATCACGCCCAAGGCCCTGACCATCACCGGCGACAGCGCCTCCAACATCTACAACGGCGCCCTGCAGATCAACGGCTTCACCGCCACCGGTCTGGTCGGCTCGGACATGGTGGCCTCGGTCGACGGCCTGGGGCGCGGGACCAATGTCGGGACCTATGCCGACGTTCTGTCGGGCGCGATCGGCAACGGCCTGTCGAACTACACGATCACCTACGTCAACGGCGGCCTGGCCATCGCGCCCAAGGCCCTGACCATCACCGGCGGCAACAGCTCGTCCGTCTACAGCGGCTCGGCCTACGCCAACGGCTACACCGTCAGCGGCCTGATCGGTTCCGACGCCGTGACCTCGGTCGCGGGCGTGGCGAACGGGATCAATGCCGGCAGCTATGCCGACGTCCTGTCGGGCGCTGTCGGTACCGGCCTGTCGAACTACGCCATCACCTATGTCAACGGCGGTCTGGTCATCACGCCCAAGACGGTGACGGTGACCTACACGGCCAATGGCGCCGGCAGTGTCTATGGCCAGGCGCCGAACGGCCTGAGCGGCGGCTATGTCGTCGACGGCCTGATCGGCGGCGACACGCTGTCGGGCGCGGCCAGCTGGACGACCACGGCGACCGCCACGTCCGGCGTGGGGAGCTACGCCATCACCGGTTCGGGCCTCGGCGGGGGCGCCAACTATACGCTGGTCTCCAGCCAGTCGGCCGGCAACGCCACCGCCCTGACCATCACGCCACGGGCGCTGACCGTGACCTACACGGCCAACGGCCTGGGCAGCGCCTATGGCGACACTCCGACCGGCGTGTCGGGGCGCTACGTGGTCGATGGCCTGGTCGGCGCCGACACCCTTTTTGGCAACGCCGCCTGGACCACCACGGCGACCGCGACCTCCGGCGTCGGCGCCTACGCCGTCAACGGCTCGGGCCTGAGCGCCAGCGCCAACTACGTGCTGACCAGCGTGCAGGCGGCGGGCAACGCCTCGGCGCTGACCATCACGCCGCGGACCATTATCGTGACTGCGGATGCGCTCAGCCGCGTCTACGGCGCGGCCAATCCGGCGCTGACCTGGACGGTCGGCGGACGCGGCCTGGTCAACGGCGATACCCTGTCGGGCGCCCTGGCCACCACGGCCGACACCAACTCGCCGGCCGGTGACTATGCGATCACCCGGGGCGGCCTTGCCGCGAGCCCGAACTACGCGGTGACCTTCGTCGATGCGGTGCTGTCGGTCACGCCGGCGGCGTCGTCCAACCCGCCGTCGCGCGTCGTCGACAACGGTCAGGCCGACGCCTCCGTGCCTGGCGCCCTCTCGGGCGGACGGGATCTCACGGCGGCGGTCGTCGACGTGGTGTTCTCCGAGGCGGGCGACGCCTTTGGCGACGACGTGTTCTCCAAGGGCTCGGGCTCGGGCGGGGGCTGTCAGAGCCAGGGCCAAGGCGCCGCCGTGAACTGCGCCGCCCAGTCCGGGTCCTGATGACGCGAGGGCGCGCCACTCCAAGGCGCGCCCGATCGTCTCGAGCACGATCCGAAGACCTTCGACGGTCGCAGTCCCGGGGGCTTCCCTAGGGGCTGCGGCCGTTTTGCATTGCCGGCGGACGAGGCCTGTTCTCTGGACGGGCCGCCCCTGCACGGACAACGCCGTTACGCAGCCTCTTGCCCCCGTCGCCCGACCGGGTCACTCTCTGTCTTAACAACGATAACATTGTGGGAGGGACGCCATGTCGGGCACGCGCTACGACTACGTCATCATCGGCGCCGGCTCGGCGGGTTGCGTGCTGGCCGCGCGGCTGACGCAGGATCCGGCGGTGAAGGTGCTGCTGCTGGAGGCCGGCGGCAAGAATGGTTCGGTGCTGGTGCGCATGCCCGCCGGCGTGGGCGAGCTGATCAAGGCCAAGGGCGAGTGCAACTGGGGCTTCTGGACCGAGGCCGAGCCGCATCTGGACGGGCGCAAGCTGTGGTGGCCGCGGGGCCGGGGCCTGGGCGGATCCTCGGCGATCAACGGCATGATCTACATCCGCGGCCATGCGCGCGACTATGACCAGTGGCGGCAGATGGGCCTTTCCGGCTGGTCCTACGCCGAGGTGCTGCCCTACTTCAAACGCTCGGAGACCTTCCACGGCGGGGGCTGCGACTATCACGGCGACAGCGGGCCGCTGCACGTCTCGGCCGGCGAGTCCGACAGCCCGTTCTACAAGGCGGTGATCGAGGCCGGTCGCCAAGCGGGCCATCCGGTGACCAAGGACTTCAACGGCTTCCAGCAGGAGGGCTTCGGGCCCTACGACCTGACCATCCGCGACGGCAAGCGCTGGAGCGCCGCGGCCGCCTATCTGGCCCAGGCCCTGTCGCGGCCTAACCTGACCTGCCTGACCGAGGCGCGGACCACCCGCATCGTCGTCGAGAACGGCAAGGCGGTCGGCGTCGAGTACGTGACCGGCAAGGGGGGCGAGAAAGCGGTGGCCTATGCCGACGCCGAGGTGCTGCTGAGCGCCGGGGCGGTGCAGTCGCCGCAGATCCTGCAACTGTCGGGGATCGGTGATCCCAACGCCTTGAAGGCCGCCGGCGTGACGCCGGTGCACGAGGCGCGGGGCGTCGGCCAGAACCTGCAGGATCACCTGGACGTCTGCCTCTCGTGGACGACCAAGGGGCTGAAGACCGCCTACTCGGCCAACAAGGGCCTGAACAAGCTGGGCGTCGGGCTATCCTACCTGCTGATGGGCAAGGGCATCGGCCGGCAGAACTTCCTGGAGTCGGGCGCCTTCCTGCGCTCGCGGCCCGATCTCGACCGGCCCGACCTGCAGATCCACGCCGTGCTGGCGATCATGCAGGACCACGGCAAGGTGGTGGTCGAGAAGGACGGCTTCACCCTGCATGTCTGCCAGCTGCGGCCGGAAAGCCGGGGCTCGGTGGGGCTGCACTCGTCGGACCCGTTCGCCGACCCGAAGATCCTGGCCAACTACCTGGCCGCCGAGGAAGACCGCCGGGCCATGCGCGAGGGCGTGCGGATCGGCCGCGACGTCGCCGCCCAGGCGGCGCTGGATCCCTATCGCGACAGCGAGTACGCGCCGGGCGCGGATGTCCGGAACGACCAGGAGATCGACGCCTGGATCCGCGCCAAGGCCGAGACCATCTATCACCCCGTCGGCACCTGCCGGATGGGGGCGGCGGGCGATCCGCTGGCGGTGGTCGACGACCAGCTGCGGGTGCAGGGGATCGAAGGCCTGCGGGTGATCGACGCCTCGGTGATGCCCACGCTGATCGGCGGCAACACCAACGCCCCGACCATCATGATCGCCGAGCGCGCCGCCGACCTGCTGCGCGGCAAGGCGACCCTGGCGCCGCAGGACGCACCGGTGTTCGACGGGGCGCCGGCCGCGGCGGCTTAAAGGGGCGGCTGTCAGAAACGGAAACCTCGTCCTGAGCTCGTCGAAGGGCGAGGACTGCGCACGCCGCCGTTTCGGATAGATCCGTCACGAAAGCCCAATAGGCCTTATTTCGAAGTTTGATTGGGCGAGGCGTGCTGAACCCGCGCACAGTTCCGGTCGTCTTGCGAACAAGGATCCGCTCATGAGCCAACGCCCCCTCGGCCGTTCCGGCCTTTCGATCGCCCCGCTGGTGTTCGGCGGCAACGTCTTCGGCTGGACGGCGGACGAGGCGACCTCGTTTCGCCTGATCGACGCCTTCGTCGACGGCGGCTTCGACGCGATCGACACGGCCGACGTCTATTCGGCCTGGGTTCCGGGGCACGAGGGCGGCGAGTCCGAGGCGACCATCGGCCGCTGGCTGGCGGCGGGCGGCAAGCGCGACCGCATCAAGATCCTGACCAAGGTGGCCAAGTGGCCCAAGCGTCCGGGCCTGTCGGCGGCCAACATCGTCGCGGCGCTGGAAGACTCGCTGCGTCGGCTGAACACTGACCATGTCGACCTCTACCAGTCGCACGAGGATGACGCCGCCACGCCGATCGACGAGACGCTGGAGGCCTTCGACCGGCTGGTGAAGGCCGGCAAGGTGCGGGCGATCGGCGCCTCGAACTTCACGCCCGATCGCCTGGAGGCGTCGCTGAAGACCTCGGCCGACAAGGGGCTGATCCGCTACGAGACGATCCAGCCGAGGTTCAATCTCTACGACCGCGACGAGGTGGAGGGGGCGTTGGCCGAGCTGGCCGCGCGGGAGGGCATCGGGATCATCCCGTTCTACGGACTGGCCGCGGGGTTCCTGACCGGCAAGTACCGCAGCGAGGCCGACCTGGAGGGCAAGGCGCGCGGGCGCACAGTCGCGCGCGACTATCTCAACGAAAAGGGCTTCCGCGTCCTGGCCGCCCTCGATGAAGCGGCCGAGGCGACCGGCGCCACCCAGGCCCAGGTCGCCTTGGCCTGGATCGTCGCCCATCCGGCCATCACCGCCCCGATCGCCAGCGCCACCAGCGTCGCGCAGCTGGAGGAGCTGCTGGCGGGCGTGCGCCTGACCCTGCCGCCCGAGGTGATCGCGGGGCTGGACGCGGCGGGACGGTAGTCGACGGCGGCGGCGCGCTCTAGGCTGGCGGAATGGAGAGTTCCGTCGATCGGGTGGCCGCGCTGGTGGTCGAGCACATGGGGGCGCCCGCCTTTCCGATCACGCGCGCGACGCGTCTGCTCGACGACCTCGGCATTGATGGCGACGACGCCGACGCGTTCTTCAGGGATTTCGGCGCACGGTTCGGCGTCGATCTGGCGCCGTTGCATGCGCGCTGGGACCGTCATTTCGGCAATGAGGCCGATTGGCGGTTAAGCCTACCCACGCTTCTGGTGGTGATCCTGCTGACCGTCGCCATCATTACCAGGTCGGCTTGGGCTGTCGCTGGGGGCGTTCTCGTCGTGGCGGCGGCGATCTTCTTCATCTGGCGGTCCCTGCGTCGGAACGAGCCGAACCTGCCCGTGACGGTCGGCGACCTGATCGAGGCGGTCGAGACCGGCCGCTGGCCGCTGCGCTATGAAGACGAGGCCAAGGTCGACAGGACGGGTCTCGCGCGCTAGAACTATTTGAGAATTATTCTCAAATAGAGGGCCGCCATGACCGAGCGCAACGTCAACCAGATCTCCGACTGGAACGGCCGCACCGGCGAGCGCTGGGTGGCCAACCAGGCGCGGCTCGACCGCATGCTCAAGGACTATGGCCAGGCGGCGATCGCCGCCGCCGCTCCGGCCGCCGGCGAGCAGGTGCTGGACATCGGCTGCGGGGCCGGGGCGGGCAGCCTGGAGATCGCCACCCTGGTAGGCCCATCGGG
Source organism: Caulobacter endophyticus (assembly GCF_029543245.1). GTDB lineage: Bacteria > Pseudomonadota > Alphaproteobacteria > Caulobacterales > Caulobacteraceae > Caulobacter > Caulobacter endophyticus_A. The sequence continues at coordinate 14,837 of NZ_JARQWV010000028.1, read as the reverse complement.
CGCGGTGCTGGGCGTCGACGTCTCCGAGCCGCTGGTCGCCCGGGCGCGCGAACTGGCGGCCGAGACGGCCAATGTGAAGTTCCAGGTGGCCGACGCCAGCCGAGCCTTGCTGCCGGTGGCGCAGTTCGACCTGCTGTTCTCGCGCTTCGGGGTGATGTTCTTCGACGAACCCGCCCAGGCCTTCGCCCACATGCGACGAGCGCTGAAGCCGGGCGGACGCCTGGCCTTCGCCTGCTGGCGCGGGGCGGGCGAGAACGACTGGGTGCGCCTGCCGATGAAGGCCATCGCGCCGATCGTCGGCGCGCCCGCGCCGCCGCCGCCCGAGGCGCCTGGGCCATTCTCGTTCGGCGACCGGGCGCGGGTGGAGCGGATCCTGGGCGAGGCCGGCTTCGTCGATGTGGCCTTCACCGCCATCGACCATCCGATCACCTTCGGCGAGGGCGAGACCCGGCAGGCGGCCATCGAGGACGCGGTGGACCTGGCCTTCCAGGTCGGCCCGCTGACCCGGGCCCTGGCCGATCAGCCCGAGACAGTGCGCCAGCAGGCCATGCCGCTGGTTCGCGAGGCCTTCGCGGCCAAGGCTGCTGGTGAGGCGGTGGTGATCGAGGGCGCGGGCTGGGTGGTCACGGCGCGCAACAGCGCCACGTAAGGGTCGGACGGAGGGGCGCTCCCGCCGTGGCGGCGCTCTCCCGAGCGCCCCTCCGTCCTTCCGGCGTCGTCTCCGGCAAGCCGACGCAAGACCTCCCGCCAGAGCACGGGAGGAAACTTGTTCGCCGCCGTCAGGCGATCAGGCGGCCGTCCAGGCTGGCCAGCCGCAGGCGCGGGGCTTCAGCGTTGGTCGGGGCGAGGGCCTGGATCCGGCGCACGCCCAGCTCGTAGGCCGGACGGCCCATCAGGCGCTGCATCATGGCGATCGGCTGGTAGAGGCCCAGGAACCGGTCGGCCTCGCCGCTGGCTCCGGTCATCGGGGCCAGCAGCACCTCCATGCCCACCGAGGCCACGCCATGGGCGCGGATGTCGGCGGTGACGACCACCGGCTCGCCCCGGCGGCGGGCCACTTCCAGCGCCGACTTAACCTCCAGCCGGTGCGACAGCGCCCACATCGACAGCTGGTCCTCGCCGCGCAGGTCGCGGGCGTGCAGATCGGTGACGAAGCCGCCGGCCAGGCGGAAGGGATAGCGCCCGTTCCCGCGCCCAAGGATGAACACCTGGGGCAGCAGATCGAGGAAATCGCCCGGATCGATGCTGGCGCGCGCCGGCATCCGGCCGTCGCCGGCCCGGTTTCGCCAATAGTCTATCAACCGTTCCGTGCTTGGATGGAACATCGTCGTCCCCTTGCGGGTCCTTTCGCGGTCCATTTCGACCGCATGGGGCTTGCTAGGAGAACCGGGCCAGGGGCCCTGTCGTATCGTCTTGGCACAGAGTCGGGGCGCGACGGGGTCCATGGCGCGCTTCTTGCTGGAGAACCGGCCGGAAGACGTCGCTGTGTGAAGGGGAGACGCCATGACGGCGCCGAAACTGACCGTGTCCAAGCTGTGGATCGCCATTGGGGCGGGCCTGGCCGGACTCTTCGTGGGCGGCGTCGCCTACGCCCAATGCAACAGCGGCTGCACGCCCACGCCTCCGACCTGCTGCGCGCCTCCGCCCGCGCCCCCGCGCCCGCCCAAGCCTCCGACCGGCTGCGACAACGGCTGCGGCGGCGGTGGCGGCCACTGGGGTGGTGGCGGCGGCAAGACCAACGTCAACGTGAACGTCAATGTGAACGCCAACGCCAGCGCCAACGCCTCGGTGCGCGCCGGATCGAACGCCTCGGCCGGCGCGACCGTCTATTACGGCGGCGGCGCGCACGGCGGCTACTATTCGGGCCCGCAGCCCACCGGCTACATCCAGGGCCTCAACGTGATCGGCGGTGAAGCCGCGCGCCGCACGGCCTACGAGGCCACCCGCACCCGCTTCAAGCGCGTGGTCGTTCGCGCCGTCTGCCTGGACGACAAGGACATCCCGCACCCGGCCTCGCAGGTTACGCCCGACCGCGAGATCGACGACCTGTATGACGGCGAGCTCTATCGCTGCATCGCCGGTAGCCGGATGCAGTACGTGATCGGCGAATATACCGGCCTGATCGACGCCAGCACCGGCGGCCAGACCTATATCTGCGCCAAGAACGAGGCCCTCTATCACGTCCCCGGCGTGCGCGGCGGCCAAGGCGGCGAGGGCGGGACGCTGGTCTGCCGTCCGCAGCGCCCCGCCCGCGACTGCAACGAGCGCTCGCTGCTGCGCCGCTACGGCGCCGGCGTGAAGATCCTGTCGATCATGACCACCGAGACCTACACCGCCTATCGCGAGGAGACCGTGCGCGAGTCCAGCTCGAGCATGAGCCTCAGCCTCGATGGCGGCGTCGGCGGCGTCGTCTACTAGGACGCTTTCCCCCTTCTCCCCTTGCGGGAGAAGGTGTCGGCGAAAGCCGACGGATGAGGGGTCTCTCAAACATGAAACGCCGCGAAAGCTGATCGGCTTTCGCGGCGTTTTCGTACGTGCGACCCCTCACCCGACCTCGCTCCGCGAGGCCACCCTCTCCCGCAAGGGGAGAGGGAACCTCCTACTTCTCCGGCTTGACCTCGAAGGTCCAGCTCTTGTCGTCGGCCAGGAAGGTGCGGGCGGCCTTCTGGACGTCGGCGGCGGTGACGCGTTGCAGGCCGGCGATCACCGAGCGGGTGGCGTCGAGCAGGCGCGGGTCGGTCTGGGCGCCTGAGAGGGCCCCCAGCCAGTACTCGTTGGTCTCGCGCGCCTTTTCCAGCTGGTCGATGCGCGGCAGCTTGGCCCGCTCCAACTCGTCGGCGGTGACCGGCTTGTCGCGCAGGTCGGCGGCGATCTGGCGGACGCTGGCGATCACCTGGTCGATCTTCTCGGGCGGAACCTCGACCGACAGGCCGATATAGCCCCAGCCGGGGAAGGTGGCGTTGTGGGTGGCCGAGACCGAGGGCGAGTAGGTGGCGCCCTGCTTCTCGCGCAGTTCGTCGGTCAGACGCAGCTGCATCACCGAGGCCAGGACCTGGGTGTTGCGCGAGCGTTGCAGGTCGCTGAACAGGTCGTCGGTCTTCCAGGCCATGAACAGCAGCCCCTGGTCGGCGCGGCCCTTGTGGTGGCGCACCACCGGAACCTTGGACGGCGCGGGGAAGGCGATCTTGGCCGCATCGGCCGGCGCCGCGCCGCCGGTGCGGACGGGCAGGGCGCCGAAGGTCTCGCCGACCGCGGCGATCGCCTTCTCCACCGTGGTGTCGCCGACCACGACGATCTCGATCTGGCCGGTCGACAGCGGGCCGCCCACGGCCGCCTTCAGCTGGTCGATCGAGCCGTCGGCGATCTCCTTGCGGTCGGGGAAGGCGAAGCGTTCGTCGTCGGGGTGCATCAGCCCGGCCAGGTCGCGGCCGACCACGCCGCCGCTGGTGCGCTCCAGCTGGTCGTGGATCGTGCCGTAATAGGTCTTCACGCGGTTGAAGGCCTCGGGCCGCCAGGCGGCGTCCGATGCATAGGCGGTCAGCACCTGCAGCTCGGTGGCCAGGTCCTCGGGGCGCGTGCGGCCGTTGAGCACGAAGGCGTCGTCCTCGACGCCCAGGCCGGCGTTCCACACCTTGCCGGTCAGCACCTGCTCCATGTCCTGGGCGGTGATCTGCTTGAGGCCGCCCTCGATCATCGACGAGGCCGACCACAGCGGGCTCTGGCCGGTCTTGGACAGGTCGAGCAGGCCGTTGCCGATGCGGGCCTTCACCAGGATCTGGTCGTCGCGGAACTTGGTCGGCTTGACGGTCAGGCGCACGCCGTTCTCGAAGCGCACGAAGACGGCGTCCAGGTCGTTGACGTCCTTCTGCTCGACCACCTTGCCGGTGGAGCCGAACACCGCATAGGGCCAGTTGGTGGCGGCGGGCGCGGCCGGCGGGGTGACTGGGGTCTTGCCGGATTCCTGGTAGGCGGTGGTGACCGCCGTCTCGCCGCCGTCGATGGCGGTGGGCGTGGGCAGCACGATCAGCGGCCCCTGGCCGGCGAACAGCGACTTCACCGCCGCCGAGACCGTGTCGGCCTTGAGGTCCTTGGTGATGGCCTCGAAGGCGGCCAGGTTCTGCGACGGGCTGGTCGGCACCTCGCGGTCGCCCAGCGTGCCGACGATCTGGCCGGCCAGGGCGGGCGTGCGCTGGGTGGCCTCGCCGGCGGCGGCGGCCACATAGGCGGCGCGCATGGCGGCGATCTCGCGGTCCAGCTCGTCCTGGCGCACGCCGAACTGCATCAGCCGGCGCTGTTCCTGGTCGAGCACTTGCAGGGCGGTCTTCCAGCCGCCCGGCTTCACCTGGGCGAACAGGCCGTTGATCTGGGCGGCGTGATACTGGTCGTTGCGCAGGGCGCCGGCCGAGATGAACGGCGGCTCGGCGCTGCGGGTCAGGGCGCGCAGGCGCCGGTTCAGCACCGCCATGCCCAGTGACTGCAGCATGTATTCGCGGTCGGACGCCTTGCTCTCGATGCGCAGGTCGGGCGACTGCACCCAGCCCAGCTGGACAGACTCGCCCGAGCCCGGCTCGACGATGACCTTGGCGGTCAGGCCGCGCTGGGCGATGGCGCCCAGTTCGGGACGCTTGCCCGGCTCGCCCTGGCCCTTCCAGTCGGCGAAGCGGGCCTTGATCTTGGCCTCCATGGCATCGACGTCGAAGTCGCCGACGGCCACGAACACCGCGTTCTCGGGACGGTACCAGGCCTGGTAGAAGTCGCGGATGCGCTGGGCCGGGGCGGTGGAAATCACCTCGGTCGTACCGATGGGCAGACGCGAGGGCGGACGCTGGCCCTCCAGGTTGAAGGCGAAGCCCTGCTTGAAGACGCGATAGCCGGGGCTGTCGCGGGTGCGTTCTTCCGACAGCACCACGCCGCGCTCGCGGTCGACGGCGGCGGGGTCGATGGTCAGCTCGCCCGCCGCCTCGCGCAGCAGCATCATGGCGTCGTCGACCGTGCCGTCGTCGGTCTTGGGCAGGTCGAGGGTGTAGGTCGTCTCGTCGAAGCTGGTCGAGGCGTTGGTGTCGGCCCCGAAGGCCAGGCCCCGGCGCTCGAGGATCTTGACCATCTCGCCTTCGGGCACGTTCTTCGACCCGTTGAAGGCCATGTGCTCGAGGAAGTGGGCCAGGCCCTGCTGGTCGTCGGCCTCCATCAGCGAGCCGGCGTCGAACCACAGGCGCAGCGCGCCCTGGCCGGGCGGGGTGGCGTTCTTGCGGATGGCGTAGCGCATGCCGTTGGGCAGCACCCCGAAACGGATGGCCGGATCGACGGCGACGTCCGAGATCTCGTGCGGCCACTGGCCGGGCTTGAGATCCGAGAACTGGGGTCCCGAGGTCTTGGCCGGCGCCTGGGCCGGCGGCGCCTTGGGCGCGGCCACACCGGGCGCGTTGGGGGCGCTGGCGCTGGTCGCGGCGTCCTTCTTGCCGGAACCGGGCAGGACCGAGGGCAGGGTGGAGCAGGCGGTGAGCGCCAGGCCGGCGGAAACGACGAGCGCCAGGCGCGAGACAGAGATCATGGAGACCGTTCGATTACCGGAAGTGTCGGGGCGGCAGCTAAGCCTTCGCGCGTGGCGCAAGCAAGGCCGCGCGGCGGCGAAGTCGGCGTTACGCGCTTCAGAATTGCAACATCCGCGCCTGGCCTGTGGGAAACTCGGCGGGCCGCCTTGCGCAAGGGCGATCGGCCGCCCACTCCCTAAGGGGCCGGAAGGTCGTCCGGCGGCGAGGGAGTGCGTCACATGCGTCTTTGGCTTGCGGGCGTCGCCGCCCTGGCGGTTCTGTCGGGTTCCCCGGCCCTGGCCCAGGCGCGTCCCGCCCACGCCGCGATCGCCCAGGCTCCGGACGCTGCGGTTTCGGCTCGCATCGACGCCGTGCTCGACCGCGCCATCGCCGACCAGCGCCTGGTCGGGGCGGTGGTGCTGGTCGCCCGCGACGGCAAGCTCGTCTATCACCGCGCCGCGGGCCTGGCCGACCGCGAGGCCAAGGCCCCGATGCGCGAGAACACGGTCTTCCGCCTGGCCTCGGTGACCAAGCCCTTCGTCAGCGCGGCGATCATGCGGCTGGCCGAAGAGGGCAAGCTGTCGCTGGCCGATCCGGTGACCAAGTGGCTGCCCGACTTCAAGCCGGCCCTGGCCGACGGCTCCACGCCGGTGATCACCCTGGGCCAGCTGCTCAGCCACACCGCCGGCCTGACCTATGGCCTCGCCGAGAAGGCCGACCATCCCTATCACCGGCTGGGCGTCTCGGACGGCCTCGACATCTCGGGCCTGACGCTGGACGAGGACGTCGCCCGCATCGGCAAGGGCCCGCTGGCTTTCGCCCCGGGCTCGGCCTGGCGCTACTCCCTGGCCATCGACGTGCTGGGGCTGGTGGCCGAAAAGGCCGACGGCCATTCGCTGCCGCAGGTGGTGGCGCGCACCGTAACCGGTCCGCTGGGCCTGAAGGACGCCGGCTTCCAGGCGACCGACCCGGCCCGCCTGGCCACGCCCTACGCCAACGCCGCGCCCGCCCCGACGCGGATCACCGACAACCAGGATGTCTCGCTGGGCGCCACCGCCGTGCGCATGGCCCCCAGCCGCGCCGTCGATCCGACGGCCTTCCCCTCGGGCGGGGCGGGCATGGTCGGCACGGCCGGCGACGTGATGGCCCTGCTGGAAGCGGTGCGCACCGGCGGCGGCCCGATCCTGTCGGCCGCCAGCGTCGAGGCGATGACCACCGATCAGGCCGGGATCAAGGCCGCCACCCAAGGCCCCGGCTGGGGCTTCGGCTACGGCTGGGCGGTGCTCGACGATCCGGCGATCGCCAAGACCCCGCAAGGCGCCGGAACCCTGGCCTGGGGCGGGGTCTACGGCCACAACTGGTTCGTCGATCCCAAGGCCAAGCTGACCGTGGTGCTGCTGACCAACACCGCCTTCGAAGGCATGAACGGCCAGGTGACGCGCGAACTGCGCGACGCGGTCTACGGGCGCTAGGAAGCAGTCGGCCTAGATCGGCCGGATCACGATCAGCGAGTTGTAGAGGTACTCGTTGTCGCCGGTTTCGGGATCCTTGTGCTTGCCCGACAGGAAGTCGTAGGTGACCACCATCTCGTGACGGGCGGCTCGGGCGGTCAGCTGGGTGGTGGTGTGCTTGCCCTCGCTGGAGCGGTAGAAGGCCTCGGCGCTTCCCATCAGGCCGGCGACCGCGTTCAGCGAGTTGTCGCCGACGAAGGGGATGTCGAACATGCAGGCGAAGTTGTCGACTTCCCGCCGGGTGCCGGGCTCGTAGAGCCTGGCGATCAGGGCGTAGCCGATGCCGTGGAACTGCGAGTCGCTCTGAAAGCGGAACGCGGTGCCGTTGTACCACGAGCCGAGCGGGACGTTTCCGGGCCCCACGCGCTTGGTGCGGGCCGGAATGCGCTTGGCCGACAGGTTGTGCGCGGCGCCCTCGTAGATGTAGCCGAAGTCGAACTCGAGATCCTTGTCCGTCAGATTGTAGACGTAGACGTTCTGATAGGACTGGTGCAGCACGAACTCTAGGATGACGAAGATCAGGGCGATCACCAGCAGCCCCACCAGGGTGTAGGCCAGGGCCGCGCCGGTGATCGCCGAGAACACGCCGCCGGCGATCAGTTCGCCGCTCGCCGCCTGGGCGGCCACCAGGGCCGCGCCGATCTCGGCCCCGCCGATGAGCTCGCCGACGAAGGCCGCGGCGAAGGCGTAGGCGACCTGGACCGCGCCCGACAGCGCCGTCCACAGCACGGTGAAGAGCCCGGTGCTGATCCCGGCCCAGACCTCGGTGAAGGCCGCGATGCCCGCCGCGCTGGCCACGGCGGCGATCGCCGCGCCGATCCCCTCGGCCCCGAGCACGAACAGGCCAAGGTTGATCAGGGCGTTGTTTCCGCCCGGCGCCAGGAAGTGCAGGGGGATGCTCATGTTCACGAAGTAGCGCTTGCCGTCGATGACCAGGAAGGTGTCGCCGCGCGAGACGTCGTACTTGCGCGCGATCTCGTCGATCTCGGCCTCGCTGCGCACCTCCGTGAACCGCACCGAGCCGATGATGTCGGCGTTGCTGAGCGAGACGCGGTGGTCGACCCCGCCGATCCTGTGCTGCCATTCCCATTGGCTGGCGCCGTCGCCCTGGCGGACCTCGCGCAGGTCGCTGAACTTTGTGCGCGAGAACGCCTGCAGGAACTGTCCCTGCCGGAACATGACCTGCGCGGCCTGCTGGGTGAGGCCCGACGACAGCGGACCCGAACGCATGGCCCCCACGATCCCGTCGTCGGCGAAGGAGGAGTCGATGGCGGTGACCTTGATCTGGCTTTTCAGCGCCGACATGCGCGGCTCTCCGGGCAAGAGGAAACGGCGCCCGCGCACGTGGCGCGGGCGTGTTGCGGCTTTCGAGGCAGGAGGCCGCCGGTCAGGCGGTCTTGTCGCGGATCACCACGAGCGAGGAATAGAGGTAGAGGTCCTGCCCGGTTTCCGGGTCCTTGTGCTTGCCGGTGAGGTAGTCGTAGGTGACGATGATCTCGTGATGATCGTCGTGGGCCGAGAACTGGGTCTTCCGGTTCACGCCGTCGTTCTTCTTGAAATAGGCCTCGTAATCCTTGACCTCTTCGGTGGTGGCCGCCAGCGAGTTTTCGCCCGAGAACGGGATCTCGAACATGCAGGTGAAGGTCTTGACTATCTCGGTCTTGCCCTTGGGGTGGAAGTTCAGCTTGACCACGTAACCCAGGCCGTGGAAGTCCGAACCGCTCTGGAAGCGGAAGGCCGAGCCGTTGTACCAGTTGCCGAGCGGGGTCTTGTTCGGACCGTACTTAACTTCCTTGCCCTTGATCGTGTCGTTCTGGGCGTTGGCGATCTCGCCCTTGTCCTTGTAGGGCAGGGTATAGCTGATGTCGTAGTCGGTCAGATTGTAGATGTAGGTGTTCTGGTAGCTGCGATGGAGCACGTACTCCAGAAACAGCAGCGAGCCGACCAGCAGCACCGCGCCGGCGAAGGCGTAGCCGATGCGGCGAGCGGTGATCTTGGCGACGGACTTGCTCCAGGCCTTGCCGGCCGCTTCGGTCGCGGCCTCCAGCGTCGCCGAGAGGCCGACCTCCAGGATGATGCCCCCGACAATGGTCGACAGGAACCGGTAGATGCCGGTGACGATGCCGCGCAGCACGCCCCAGATCACCTTGAACAGGGCCGAGCTCAGCTCCTTGAAGGCGTCCTTGAACGCGTCCATGCCGAACGCCTTGATGGCCGCGGCGACCGCCCCGCCCAGCGCGGAGTCGCCAAGGATGAACAGGCCCGCCTGCATCCACAGGCTCGACTTGTCGCCGTTGCCGAAGTGCAGCGGCACCGCCATGTTGACGTGATACTTCTTGCCGTCGATCTCGAGATAGGTCTGCTCGACCTTGATGTCGTATTCCTTGGCCAGTGCTTCGGCTTCGGCCTGGCTGATTTCCTTCAGGTCGACGGTGCCGAGGATCTCCGACTTCTGCAGGTAAAAACTGTACTCGTTGCCGTCGATGGTCTGAATGGCCGACCAGACGGTGTCGCCGTTGTCGAGTTCGACTTCCTGCAGGTCGTGGAACTGGGTCTTGGAGACGACCCGGGTGAACTTGCCCTGGCGGTAGTTGCCCAGATTGATCTCGGTCGTCGTGTTGTCGTTGACCGGGCGGCCCGTGGCCATCGGCGAAACCACATCCGAGGACAGTGCGCTGCTGATGCCGGTCATGCGGATGTTGGCGTCGGCGTCTGTGGTGTCTTCCACGAGCAGGGCTTGGTCGAGGGGCATCGGGACCTCCGTGTTGCAAAGTTGGGCGAGGCGGCCAGAGCGCCGACCGGGCATGCACGCCAGGGGTGCAGCCTCAAAATTGCAACATGTAGTTCAGGTGCGAGCAAGTGCGATCTTGGGTTGTTTTTTCACATACCCAAGGCGGCTTTCATGCGTCCACGGGAGGCGCGCGGCCTTGCCGCCCGCCGGCGAACGCGCCGGGGCGGGGCTTGGGGCGAGCGATGCGCGGGCGTGATGCGGCCTCGTCGGCCGGCGTCAGTTCGAGCGGACGTAGAAGGCCGCGTCGTTGCCGACGGCGCGGGCGCTGCTGGTGATCGAGCGGGCCGAGCCGGTGACGGTGGTGGTGGCGCGCGAGGAGACGTCGGCGTTGTTGGTCTGGGTGTTGCTCGTGGTCATCGAGCCGCCGCAGGTTCCGCACACATAACCGCCGACCGAGTTGCCGGCCGCGCTGGCGCGGGCGCCGATGTCGTAGCCGTCGTGCCCCTCGGCGCTGGCGATCACCTCGACCCCGCCGCCGTCGTTGGTCTGGACGTTGTCGAGCACCAGGGCCGCGCCCGTGTTGCTGACGACCGCCGCGTTGCCCACCCCGTAGGCGCTGCTGTTCGCCGCCCCGAACTGGTACGACGTGGTCTCGGCCTGCGAGCGCACATAGGCGGTGTTGTACTGGTGATTGGCCACGTCGAGCAGCGGGCCGACATTGGTGGCGTTGAGGTTGTTGCCCGTCGCCGAGGTCGAGGTCTCGGTCAGGTAGGCGTTACCGTAGGCGGCGAACTTGCTGGCCTGCACCAGGTCGGAGGTGTTGCCCTGGTCGGTGATGACCCGGGCGGCCGACTGGTTGGCGCCGTCGATGTCGATGTGGTTGCCCGCCGCTGTGCCGGCCACGGTCGAGGTTCCGCTGACGTACTGCACGATCGCGCCGCCGTCGGCCATGACGTCGCCCGAGTTGGCCTGGCTGATCCGCGCCCCGGCCGCGCCGTTCTGCAGCCACAGCCCCTGGGTGTTGCCGGTGGCCTGGGTGTCCATGGCGATGTCGCCGGCCCGGGCGGTCTCGCCCTCGACCTGGCCGCGGGCGGTGACCGCGCCGCTGTTGGTCTGCACCATGAAGCCGCGATAGGTCGCCTCTTCCGCGCCCGCATTGCCGAAATTGCCGGCCGCCTGGGTGGCGACGGTGCTGGAGGCGCCCATCGAGCCCGACGCATTGACCACGGTGCGGCCATAGACCGAGCCCTGGTTCACCTGGTTTGAGGTGGCGTCGACGTCCACGCGCGAGCCTGCGATGCCGACGTTGTTGCCGGTGGCCGAGGTGGACGCAGCCACGCCCTCCTGAACGGTGACGACGTTCAGGGTCTGCTCGCTGAAGATCTCGCCCAGGTTCAGCTGGTCGTTGAGAACCTGGCCCTGGGCGAAGGCGCTAGTAGCGGCCGCGACGCACAGAGGGATCGCTGCGATCGTTCCAGCGAGACGGATCTTCGCGGGTCTGCGCATTGTTGCTTCCCAGGTTGTTGTAGGCGGGCGTGAAAGCGCCCGTGACGCCGACGGTGTCGGCCCCGAAGGGGTCGGACTGCAGGCAGCTTTGCGGACCCGGCATGCCGTAGAGGTTGGCGCTCATCTCGACGACCGAACGCTCGATCAGCGAGCGCACGGCCAGTTGCACCGGCTCCAGCGCGCCCTTGCCGGCCGACAGGTCGAACAGGTTGTTGTTGGCGAAGGCGAAGATGCCGGCGCTGACTTCGCGGCCGATCACCTGCTTCTGGTAGGAGATGACGTCTTCCACCACCAGGGTGCGGCTGTTGATCAGGCGCAGGTCCATGGCGATGTTCATCACGAACACGCGGCGCTTGAAGTTGGCCTTCAGCCCGTCGGTGTCGAGGTCGCCGCCGTAGAGGTCAGCGCCCGCCGAGTGGATGTTGTAGTTCAGCTCGGTGACGCCGCCGACGAGATAGAAGTCCGAGCCCGCGACCTGGCCGGCGACGATCTTGCGATAGTCGGCCGGGGCGTCCGGCGTCAGGGCCGGGCGGTCGGAGATCAGCTTGTTGTTGGCGTACTTCAGCTCCAGTTCGGAAACCGAGGTGTCGAAGCGCTCGACCATCGGCATGCCGGCCTTGGCGAAGGCGGTCATCGCCATCAGCGAGGCGCCTTGCGTGACCTTGCGGCCCGAGCCGTCGGACTCTTCCTTGCCGGTGTAGTCGGCGATGCGGCCCACGGCGATGCGCGGAGCGGCGACGCGGTTCTGCCGGGCGTAGCTGGCCAGGCAGTTCAGCGCCGTCGAATAGGGGGTCGGGTTGGCCGTGACCGGCGCCGTGCCGATGGGGCGGGCATAGTTGCCCGCGTCCAGGCGCTTGGGCATGCCGCCGCCGCAGGCGCTGAGCGCCGTGCAGGCCGCGGCCACCATCAGGATGACGCGCTTAGTTGCCATTGGAGACACCGCCGTTGGTCGAAGCGCCGGCGCTGACATTGCCGTTGTTGACCTGGTTGGAGTTGACGATCACCGTGTTGTTGTTGCCCTGGGTGATGACCGTCAGGTTGTTGCCGATCGCGGTCGAGCCGGCGAAACCGCCCAGGCTGCCCACGCCCGAATAGCTGTCCAGCGAGCCCGACGAGCTGCGGCTGGAATAGACGCTCTGGTCGCTGCCGGTCAGCATGACGCCGTCGACGATGACGCGATTGCCGTTGGCGTCGCGGGTCGAATAGTCGACGACGTGGTTTTCCTGGCCCGCGACGCGGCCGTAGCCGGCGTTGAACGAGGCGGAGTTGCTGTTCATGGTCTGGGCCATGGCCGGGGCGGCGGCGTTCAGGATCAGCACGCCGGTGAGGGCGGCGACCGCGCCGAGGGCCCGAACCTGGGGCTTGTTGTTCTTCTTTGAGGCCATGACGGGCTCCGCGACTGTCTGTCCGGGGCTTGCAAGCAACCCCCGTGCCAAAACCGGACACGTCACCATAGGCGGTAAGGTATCCAGAATTGGTTAAACGCGGCGGGGGCGGCGCATTGGGCGGGGCGCGGCGCGTTCGCCATTGATCCCGACGCGGGTTTGCGAGACCTTTGTTCTGCAAAGAGCGATCAGGGAGGATTGCGTTTTGTTGGTGTCTCAGATCCTGAAGACCAAGGGCGACCTCGTATTCACCGCCTCGCCCCAGGAAACCGTCGGCGCGGCCGCGGCGCTTCTGCACAGCCGCAAGGTCGGCGCCATGGTGGTGCTGGAGGCCGACGAGTCCATCGCCGGCATATTGTCGGAACGCGACATCGTACGGCAGATCGCCAAGGAGGGCGCGAGCGCGCTCGCCAAGCCGATCTCGGCCTGCATGACGCGCGACGTCATCTTCGCCCAGCCCGATGAGAGCGTCGATGATTTGCTGGCCAAGATGACCGACCGCCGCATCCGCCACCTGCCGGTGGCCAAGGGCGGGCGCCTCGTCGGCATCATCTCGATCGGCGACCTGGTGAAGTACAAGATCCAGGAAGCCCAGGCCGAGGCCGACGGCTTGAAGGCCTATATCGCCGCCGGCTGACGGCGGGATCTTTGCGAAGAGAGAAGGCGCTCCCTATGGAGAGCGTGGAAGCAGGCTCGTCCTCGTCGAGGGCGGGCCTTTCTCATGAGCGCTCTTCTATATGCACGGATGCGCGGGCGAGGCTCAGCCGATCAGCTCGGCGCCCTGGCCGGCGACCGCGTCGGCCAGGCTGTAGCCCTCGAGCACGGCGGCCGTGGCGTCGCGGGCCCGCAGCAGGGCCTCGCGCAGGGCGCAGGTGGCTAGGTCGCTGCAGTCCTCGCAGCGGCGGAAGGCGGTGCGGCTGACGCAGGGGGCCAGGGCCAGGGGGCCGTCGACCAGGCGGATGATCTCGGCGAAGCTGATCTCTTCGGCTGGGCGGGCCAGCAGATAGCCGCCGAACTTGCCGCGCCGGCTGGTCACCAGCTTGTGGCGGGCCAGGCCCAGCAAGATGGCTTCGAGGAACTTGCGGGGAGCATCGGCGCGCAGGGCCAGTTCGCCGGCCGTGACCTGCTCTTCCGCGCGGGCCAGTTCGACCATGGCGCGCAGGGCGTAGCGGGCTTTCTGGGACAACATCGGCGGCGTCTCTCCTTATAGAGCGCTCTATGGAGGCTGCATGGCGGGGTGTGCAAGCGGTTCCGCTTGATGGGGCCTGGGGCGTATCCTGGCGATTCCATGCACAGATCCGCTCACAGCTAACCGGCGGGGCGGTGCGAAATTGGGTTGCGGCCGGGCAGGGGGCTGTCTAGAAGCCGCACCTCGCCGCGGGGGACACGCTTCGCTGCTCGGAAATGAAGGTTTCGACTTGCATTTCCAGCGCCGGATCGCTAAGTTCCGCGGCCTCAATCGACTCGGGCAGCTGGATTGCCGACGACCTCTGGTCTTCGGGAAGGGCTGCTTTTGTTGCCTTCGGAAGGGCTTCGGTTCTTTCGGAAGTTTCTGAAAAGAGTTGGTTGACGAGGTTGGGATGCTTCAATAGAAGCGCCGCCTCGTTCATCGGGATCGAAGAGTTCGCAAGAATTCGGAAGTGCTGATGAAGAAGTCGAGCAGAACTTTCTTAGAAAGAATTGCTTGACAGGGCCTGGTGGTTTCTTTAGAAGCTGCCGGCTCGCTGGTCCGGGGATTTCCCTGGTTCGGCATCGGGTCGAAAAGTTTTGAAAAAAACGATTTGACACGGAATTCGAGGTTAGCTAGATAGCCGCCTCCGCCGACACCGGGCGCTAAACGGTGGGGCCGCTCCCCGGTTACGGAGGCGGCTCGGAGCTTCGGCTCTGGTCTTTGACATTGTTGATTTGGAAAGAGAAACGCAGGCGGCGGCGCTCTGGCGGACGGCTCTACGGAGCTGTTCAGTAGACGCTGACGAATGCGGTCTCTTGAAGACACCATTTATACGGTGGCTGAGCTTTCGGGCTTGGTCATTGTGTGATGGGAACTCGTCAAGAAACTATGCAAACCAGATACGCGATCGGGGTTTTCCCCTCGGTCAAATAGCTGGAGTCAATGTCAACTCAACCTGAGAGTTTGATCCTGGCTCAGAGCGAACGCTGGCGGCAGGCCTAA
>NZ_JARQWV010000027.1 GCF_029543245.1 Caulobacter endophyticus | reverse complement strand
CCGCCCCCGCCGCGCCCGGGCGCGTTTTTTCTCCCCCCCCCGCCACCGGGGGGTGGTGGCGCGGCGCCCGGGGGGCGGTGCGGGCGGGGGCGCGGGACGGAGCGCCGTGCGCGCCGTCGCCCCCTCCACCGGCTTCGCCGGTCCCCCTCCCCCGCAGGCGGGGGAGGAGATGGGCTTTCGTTTTCTTTCCCGCCCTGTCGGGTTTCGCACAGTCGCCCGTTCCCTGGCTGCGCGAAGTGGCGCTGATGCACGTCAGGGTCGCGCTCGCGGCCGAACGGGGAGACGGCCATGGGAACGACCTACACGATCTTCGGCGCCGGGCCGGCGGGCCTCTACACGGCCTGGCGGCTGGTCACCGGCGGCAAGGCCGTCGCGGGCGACACGATCCAGCTATACGAGTGGGGCGACTACGCCTTCGAAGGGCCGGGCTCGGGCACGCGCCTGCCGGCCGGGCGCATCGTCACCCACTTCTGCAACGACGATCCGCGCCAGTCCTACATCGAGGCCGGCGGCATGCGCTTCATCCAGTGGGACGCGACCAAGAGCGAAGGCCACCAGCTGGTGACCCTGACGATCGAGGCCTTGGGCCTCAAGGACAAGATCATCGACTTCAACACCACCGACAATCCGCTGCTGTTCCTGCGCGAGGAGCACATCTACCAGAACGACCTGGCGACCCACCCCGCGCCCTACAACACGCCGGGCAACAACGAGCAGCCGGCCGCCACCCTGTTCTCGAACATCTCGGCCCTGATCACCGGCGACGCGCCGGTCAAGACCCGCGCCCAGCAGTGCGCCTTCTACGGCTCGGGCCAGCTGCCGCCGACCTTCAACTCGTTCGTCTATCCGCCGGGCTCGATCGCCGGCAACATCGGCTACTGGAACGTCTTCTACGACCAGGCCGGCAACGAGGGCTACGAGTACGCCGCCGACGCCGGCGGCTACACCTCCAACGTCATCAACTGGAACGCCGCCAACGCCGCCGTCTACAACGGCGAGTTCGCCCCCGGCGGGGCGTTCAAGACCCTCAGCGGCGGCTACTCGCAGGTCTTCGTCGAGCTCTATCAACAGACCAAGGCGGCCGCCCAGGCGGCGGGCGTGACCTTCGACCTGACCCAGCGCACCCGCCTGCATTCGATCTGGCTGGAGGGCGAGACGGTCAACTACCGTCTGGCGTCGGCCGAGACGCCGTTCAAGGGCGGGGCGGTGCAGACCACGCTGAACGCCTTTCTGGCCATGCCGCCGGCCTCGCTGGACCTGGTGGCCGACGCCACACAGTACGCCGACATGCCGGAGGGCACGCTCGACATCCTCAACGTCGAGGGCGTGCAGCTCTATATCGACGGGGTGATCCGCCAGCCGTCGATGCGGGTGATGCTGTTCTTCGATCGTCCGTGGTGGAACGATCCGGGCGTGCCCTATCCGCCTAGCCTGACGGGCAAGCCCAACACCTTCGGCCCGACCATCACCGACCTGCCGCTGCGCCAGGTCTACTACTTCGGCGACAACAGCGACGGCGCCGAGAATCCCGCCTATGGCGTCCTCGCGTCGTATGACGACATGCAATACGTGCAGTTCTGGCAGGAGCTGGAGGTCGACGTCACCGAGCGCCGCAAGGTGCCGATCGACCAGGACCACCAGGTCCTGTTCGGACCGCGCAAGGCCACCGACACCATGATCCGCATGGTGCTGCTGGAGCTGGCCAAGGTGCACTGGGGCGATCCCAACGCCGCCCAACAGATCCCCTGGCCGGTCGAGGCGATCTTCAACGACTTCTCGCTGAACCCGTTCGGGGCCGGCTACCACGCCTGGGCCGCGCACTACGACATCTGCGATGTGATGCAGAAGATCCGCCAGCCTACCGGCCTCGTGCCCGGCGCGACGGCGGCCAACCTCTTCATCATCGGCGAGGCCTATTCCAACGACCAGGCCTGGGTCGAAGGCGCCTTCTGCACGGCCGAGTCGGTGCTGGTCGACTACTACGGAATGCCCACCATCGCCGACACGACCAACTATCCGCTGATCTGCAGCTGCTGATTAGTGAGGGTCAGGCGGTGGCTTCGGCCGCCGCCTTGGCCGCCTGCACCTTGGGCTGACGGGCGGCGACCAGGAACGACAGGATGATCGCCGCCACCCCGATCAGGGCGGTGTAGATGAAGAAGGCCACATAGCCCGCGCCCATGGCCTGGCCGCTAACGCCCAGCTTGGCCCCGGCCGCGGCGAAGGTCTCGGGCGGGGTGCGGGCGAACAGGCCCTTCAGGCCGGCCAGGGCGCCGTGCTCGGCGGCGGCGGCCGAGGCCTCGACGATTCGGCCCGACTGCGAGGCCACCAGCTTGCCCGGCAGGGCGTAGAGCGACGAGAACAGGGCGTACTGGGTGGCGGTGAAACCGGCCGTGGTCAGGCTCGACATGTAGGCGATCAGCGCCGTGCCGGCGATGCCGCCGCAGATGTTGTCCAGGCAGATGCTGGCGAACAGCATCGGCACGCTGTGGCCGCTGACGGCCAGCACCGCGAAGCCCAGGTTGCTGATCGGCTGGGCGAAGGCGCCGATGATCAGGGCCTTCATCAGGCCGAAGCGGGCGACGATCACACCGCCCAGGAACACGCCGATCATCGAGGCGATGATGCCGAACACCTTGCGGATCTCGGCGATCTCGGTGAGCGAGAAGCCCATGTCCCGGTAGAACGGGTTCATGATGTTGAGCACGAAGTCCGAGACCCGGTAGATGCAGATCGCCGCCAGGATCAGGCCGGCGACGCCCGAGAAGCGGGTCATGAACTCCTTCAGCGGCGAGCCCAGGGCGGTCGACAGATAGACGCCGGGCTTGGTGCGCAGGCCGGGGATCGGCCAGGCGGCCAGCACGATGACGCCAAGGCCGACGAGGGCGCCGATCAGCTGCAGCCAGACGCCGTTGGGCTTGGCCTTCCAGGCTTCGGCCAGGGTTTCGCCGCCGACGATCTTGGACAGCAGGTCGGCGTCGCCGGCCAGGCCCGAGCCCAGGATCAGGGCGCCGAACGCGATGATCGCCAGGCGCGCCAGCCACTCGAGCACCACCAGGGCCTGGGGCTGGGCGACGTCGTCGGTGTGGATCGGGCGGATGGTGTGGGCCGCCTCGCGCGGCGCCCACAGGGTGGCGGCGACGCCGATCAGCACCGCCAGGGCCATCAGTGCGTAGGAGAAGTTCCAGCCGAAGCGCTCGGCCAGGATCAGCGGCACGGCGCCGGCCATCACCATCGCCCCGCGATAGCCCCACTGCACGGCCACGGCCATCGGGCCCTGGCGCTCGGCGTCGGCCACCTCGATGCGCCAGGCGTCGATGACGATATCCTGGCTGGCGGTAAGGAAGCCGGTCAGCACGGCCAGGGCGGCGAGCAGGCCCAGATTGGTGGCGGGATTGAGCGTCGAGATCGTCCACAGGCCGAGCATGATCCCGGCCTGGCAGACCAGCATCCAGGCGCGGCGATGGCCGAGCAGACCGTGCAGCACCGGGATCTTGGTGCGGTCGATCAGCGGCGCCCACAGGAACTTCAGCGAGAACGACAGGGTGGCCAGGCTGAAGAAGCCGATCACCGCCAGCGACAGCCCCGAGTCGCGCAGCCACAGCGACAGGGTGTCGAAGATCAGCATGTAGGGCAGGCCCGACGCGAAGCCGAGGCCCAGGAGGGCCAGCGCCCGGCGCTCGCCGAAGATCGACAGGACGCCCGCGATGCTCTTCTTCGGCGGAGCGGCCGTCTGCGTGGTCTGCTCGGTCATGGTCTTCCCCGAAGTGCGCGGGAAGCCAGGACTTCGCCGTCAGCCGGCGACCTTGGCGCGCGTCGCGTCGTTCGTCCAGCGGCGCGGGCGGTCGGGGCCGGTCCAGCGCGACAGGGCGTCGCGCAGGGCGGCCGGGGTCAGCGGCTTGACCAGGAAGTCGTCCATGCCGGCGCTCAGGCACTGGCGGCGGTCCTCGTCGAAGGCGTCGGCGGTGAGGGCCAGGATCGGGGTGTCCACGCCCTTGGCGCGGACGGCGCGGGTGGCCTCCAGGCCGTTCAGGCCCGGCATGCGCAGGTCCATGAACACCAGGTCGTAGGTTCCGCGCGACAGGGCCGCCACGGCCTCGTCGCCGCTGGCGATGCGATCGACGGTGCAGCCCTCGCGTTCCAGCAGGGTG
Source organism: Caulobacter endophyticus (assembly GCF_029543245.1). Taxonomy (GTDB): domain Bacteria; phylum Pseudomonadota; class Alphaproteobacteria; order Caulobacterales; family Caulobacteraceae; genus Caulobacter; species Caulobacter endophyticus_A. The sequence goes on along the minus strand of NZ_JARQWV010000027.1, from coordinate 71,754 downwards.
CGGGCCAGGAGGGCGTTGATCGGATTGTCTTCGGCCAGCAGCACGCGGGCGCCGGGGGCGGCGGCCGGGGCGATGCGGTCGTCCTGGGCCTCGGGCGGGGTGACGATGGCCTCCAGCGCCGCGTCGATCGGCTTGGCGCCCAGCACCTGGGCGGCCAGCGAGGTGCGGCGCAGCGGCTTGATCAGGTAGCCCGAGAAGCCGGCCTTGGAGAGGTTGGGGATCAGGTCGCGCTGGTCGGGGGTCAACATGGCCACGGCGGCGCGGCCGACGGGCGCGGCCAGCGGGCGGTCGGGGCCGGCCAGGGCCGCGTCGACCAGCAGCACCGTCTGGGCCGGCAGGGTTTCGACCTTGTCGAGGCCGGCCAGGTTCTTCACCCAGGCGCCGCTGGCGATGGCCTGGGCGCCGACGGCCTCGCGGACTACGGGGTTGGGCGAGACGACGGCGACGAACCGGCCTTCCAGCGGCGGGGCCGCCTGGGCCTCGTCGCAGCGCTCGAACGGGGCCTCGAACCAGAAGTCGGCGCCGCCGCCGCTGTTCTCGCCAACGCCGGCCTCGCCGTCCATGGCGGCGGCCAGGCGGGCGACGATGGCCAGGCCGAGGCCCGCGCCGCCCAGCTGGGCCTGGTGCGACGGATCGGTCTGGACGAAGGCCTCGAAGATCTTCTCGCGCTGCTCGGGGGCGACGCCCGGGCCGGTGTCGGCCACCGAGAAGCGAACGCGGCCGGCGCCGGCGTCGCGGGCGGTGATCAGCACGCCGCCTTTCTCGGTGAACTTCACGGCGTTGCCGGCGAAGTTCAGCAGCACCTGGCGCAGGCGGCCCTCGTCGGCCAGCAGCGGCGGCAGGCCGCGCTCGACGGCCCAGGCGATCTCGACGCCCTTTTCATGGGCGCGCGGGCTCATCAGCTCGGCCACCTGGCGCAGCAGGTGTTCGGGATTCACCGGGGCCAGATGCAGCTCCAGCGCCGTGGCGCCCAGGCGGGCGAAATCCAGCACGTCGTTGACCAGCGAGAGCAGGTGATCGCCGCTTTCGCGCAGGGCCGCGACATAGGAGCGCTGCTCGGCGGTCAGGCGGGTGTTTTCCAAGAGGCGCGCCATGCCCAGCACCCCGTTCAGGGGCGTGCGGAACTCGTGGCTCAGGGTGGCCAACTGCTCGGCGGAGACGGCGTCGCGGGTCTTGGTCATGGCGCGGGAGTGTAAGGGGCGCGGGTTAAGGGGGGGTGGAGGGCAGGTGCGGAATCCTTCTCCCCTTGCGGGAGAAGGTGGCGGCGAAGCCGGCGGATGAGGGGTCTCTCAAATCGGCGCCGCCGCGCCTGGACTGTCCGCCTTCGTAGCGGTCAGGGCTTTCGACCCCTCACCCGACCTCCCTTCGGGAGGCCACCCTCTCCCGCAAGGGGAGGGTCTAGACGGCCCCCTCCATCTCGCCCGCCGGGCTCGTCCGCCGGTGCGCCAGGGCCTCGGCGACGTGCACGCGCTTCACCGCGCCGGCGCCCTCCAGGTCGGCGATGGTGCGGGCCAGGCGCAGGGTGCGGGTCCAGCCGCGGGCGCTGATGCGGCCGGCTTCGGCGGCCCTGGCCAGCAGGGCGCGGCCGGGCTCGTCGAGCGCGCAGACCCGTTCGAGCAGTTCTCCCTCGGCCCGGCCGTTCAGGGTTTCGGGCGTGCCCGGCATGAGCGCCAGCGCCCGATCCGCCTGCAACTGGCGAGCGGCCGCGACGCGGGCGGCGACCTCGGCCGAGCCTTCGCTGGCGGCGGGCAGGGCCAGGTCGGCGGCGGTGACGGCGGGCATGTCGACGGCCAGATCGATGCGGTCCATCAGCGGGCCAGAGACCCGGCCCTGGTAGTCGCGGATGCAGCGCGGAGCCTTGCCGCAGGCGCCGCGTCCGGCCCCGCCGTGGCCGCAGCGGCAGGGGTTCATGGCCGCCACCAGCTGCACCCGGGCAGGATAGCGGACATGGGCGTTGGCGCGGGCGACCATCACCTCGCCCGTTTCCAGCGGGGCGCGCAGGCTGTCCAAGGCCTGCACGCCAAATTCAGGAAGCTCATCGAGGAACAGCACGCCGTTGTGGGCCAGCGACACCTCGCCAGGCTTGGCGCGCAGGCCGCCGCCGGTCAGGGCGGCCATGCTGGCGCTGTGGTGCGGGCTGCGGAAAGGCCGAGCTCTCGTCAGCGCGCCCCTGGCGATCAGCCCGGCCACCGAATGGACCATCGAGGTCTCGAGCAGCTCCTGCGAGGTCAGCGGCGGCAGGAGACCCGGCAGGCGCTGGGCCAGCATCGACTTGCCAGAGCCCGGCGGGCCGACGAACAGCAGGTTGTGGCCGCCGGCCGCGGCGATCTCCAGCGCCCGCTTGCCCTGCTCCTGGCCCTTGACGTCGCGCAGGTCTTTCGCGCGCTCGCCCTCGATCACCGGGCCGGGGGCGGGGGCGCCGAGCAGCTGGCTGCCGCGGAAGTGGTTGATCAGCGCCACCAGCGAGCGCGGGGCCAGGATCCGCGTGCCGCCGGCCCAGGCGGCTTCGGGCCCGCAGGCCTCGGGGCAGATCAGGCCCAGGTCCATGGCCCCGGCCGCCATGGCCGCGGGCAGGGCGCCGGCGCAGGCGACGATGCGGCCGTCCAGGGAGAGCTCGCCCATGGCCGCCCAGCCATCCAGCGCGTCGGGCGGGATCACGCCCATGACGCCGAGCAGCGCCAGGGCGATCGGGAGGTCGAAGTGGGTGCCTTCCTTGGGCAGGTCGGCGGGGGCCAGGTTGGCGACGATGCGCTTGCCCGGCATCGACAGGCCAAGGCCCGCGAAGGCGCCGCGCACCCGCTCGCGACTTTCGGCCACCGCCTTGTCGGCCAGGCCGACCACGGCGAAGGCGACGACACCGCCGGTCAGCTGCACCTCGACGTCGACGCGGCGCGCCTCGACGCCCTCGAACGCAACCGTGACGACCTTTGCCGCCATCGTTCCCCCTGAAACAACGTTCGACTTATCCACAAGCCAAGCATGACTGTCGGCTCGGAGCAAGAACGAAAAACGAACGTTTCAGGAAAGTGTGACGATTCAGTAGGCTGGCGCGACTGCCTCACGCAGGGGTTGATCGGATGGTTTCGATCCGATCCCAGAGCACCGCGGCGGCGTCGATCCCGCTGAACCGCTTGAGCTGCTGGGCCCCGGTGGGCGAGGTGACGTTGATCTCGGTCAGGTAGTCGCCGATCACGTCGATGCCCACGAACAGCAGGCCGCGCTTCTTCAGTTCCGGGCCGATGATGGCGCACAGTTCCTTGTCGCGGGCGGTGAGCTCGACGGCCTCGGCGCGGCCGCCGACCCGCAGGTTCGAGCGCACCTGGCCGGCGGCCGGCACGCGGTTGATGGCGCCCACCGGCTCGCCGTCGACCAGCAGCACGCGCTTGTCGCCCTTGCTCACGGCCGGGACGAACTTCTGGGCGATGACCTGCTCGCGGCCGATCATGGCGTGCAGCTCCAGCAGGGCGTCGAGATTGGGATCGTCCGCCAGCAGACGAGCCACGCCCGAGCCGCCGCCGCCGTAGAGGGGCTTGAGGACAATGTCGCCGTGACGGGCGCGGAAATCGTAGATCGCCTCATGGTCCGAGGTGATCAGGGTCGGCGGCTGCACGCCGGGGAAGTCGGTGACGAACAGCTTCTCGGGCGCGTTGCGCACTTCGGCGGGGTTGTTCACCACCAGGGTGTGGGGGTGCACTTTCTCAAGGAAGTGCGTGGCGGTGATGTAGGCCATGTCGAACGGCGGATCCTGGCGCATCAGCACCACGTCGACGTCGTCCTTCATGTCGAGCAGCACGGTCTCGCCGAGCTTGGCGTGCGCGCCCTTCTCGGCGAACACCTCCAGCGGCTGGGCGCGGGCGAAGACCCGACCGTCTTCGAGGGAGAGTTTGTCGGGGGTGTAGAACCACAGCTTATGGCCGCGGATCTTCGCCTCCATCATCATCAGGAAGGTGGTGTCGGTGTCGATGTTGATCCCCAGGACGGGATCCATCTGGACGGCGACTCTCAGCGACATGACGACTCCGGGGCTTTCTGGACGCCGCACAGGTACACGGTTCCGCGGCGCTGGTGTCTAGTTAAGTCGAAGCGGGGCGATTGCGAGGGGCGATCTCAGAATCCTTCTCCCCTTGCGGGAGAAGGTGGCGGCGAGGCCGCCGGATGAGGGGTCTCTCAGAACGATCCGCCTTCGCCCGGTCTATCCACCGGTCGCGGCGGAGAGGATTTTCGACCCCTCACCCGACCCCCGCCTTCGCGGGGGCCACCCTCTCCCGCAAGGGGAGAGGGATCAGTTCAGCCGCAGGCGCACCCGCTCCCGCGCCGCCCGGGCTGCGATCGTCGCGCCGCCGTCCAGGGTCTGGGCGCGGGAGAGGGCTTGCAGCGCTCCGGCCAGGGCGCCCTGGCCTTCGCGGGCGGCGGCGACGTCGAGCCAGGGGTGGTGGTCGGTGGGGTCGAGCAGGGCGCGGCGCAGGGCCGAGCGCTCGGCGCGGGCCCAGTCGCGCGACTGCTGGGCGCGGGCGAAGATGTTGTTCTGCAAACGGATCAGTACGGCGCGGTCCGAGATCGGGGCCATCAGCTGGTCCAGGCGCGCGGCGACGTCGGGCATCAGGCCGGTGCGCAGGGCCCGGCGCGACAGCTCCGACGGCAGCACCACCCGGCCCTCGCTGAACGGGTCGAGCGCCAGCGGACCCTCGTCGGTCTCGATGCGCAGCAGGAAGTGGCCGGGGAAGTCGACGCCGTTGACGTCCAGTCCCGTCTCGCGGGCGGCGTGGATGTAGAACACCCCCAGCGCCACCGGCAGGCCCTTGCGGCGCTCGGCGATGGCGATGACGTCGGCGTTGTCGGGATGGTCGTAGGTCAGCAGGTCGCCGGTCAGGCGCAGGTCGCCGGCCATGGCCTCGGCGATGGCCTCCTCGGGCGACTCGCCTTGCAGGCGGGTCTTCAGCCGCTCGACCGCCGAGCGGGCCAGATCCAGGGCCGGCTGCTCGTCGCGGTCGGGATCGTCGTGCGCGGCGCAGGCCAGGGCGGCCTCGAACAGCGGGAAGGCCTCATCGTCGAGCTCGCCGGCGCGGGTGAGGATGGCCTCGGCCTCGTCGCGGGTCATGCCCAGGCCCTCCCGTCGCCCCTGTCGTCACCTGGCCAGGCGTCGGGCACGTGGCGGGGCAGGCGGCCAGGCGTCATGGCCAGCAGGTCCAGCCGCACGGCCATGCCCTTGAGGCCGGCGCGCGACGCCGCGGCCAGCGCGCCCGCGCGGCGCAGGCGCATCCGTTGTTCGAAGCTCACCGCCTCCAGCGCCGCCTCCAGGCTCGTCCGACTCTTGACCTCGACAACGATCAAGACGCGTCCGCGTTGCGCCAGTATGTCGATCTCGCCCGCCCTGGTCGCCAGGCGAAAGCCCAGGACGCGGTAGCCCTTCAGCATCAGCCAGGCCGCCGCCCAGGCCTCGGCGCGCCGGCCCGAGCGCCGCGCGGCCGCGCCGCGGACCTTGCGGATCTCGCGCAGCGGCGGGGCCGTCATCCGGCCTCCTTCAGGGCCAGGGCCTGGCGGTAGAGGTCCTTGCGCGACAGGCCCAGCGCCCTGGCCACCTCGGAGGCGGCCTCGCCCAGCGGCAGGCGGGTCATGGCCTCGCGCAGGGCGGCCTCGGCGTCGTCGGCGCTGGCGGCCTTCTCCTCGCCGGGACCGACCAGGATGACGATCTCGCCCTTGGGGGCCTCGAAGCGCGGGTCGACGGCCAGCTCGCCCAGCGGGCCGCGCACGCAGGTCTCATAGAGCTTGGTCAGTTCGCGGCAGACGGCGGCGGGCCGGTCGGCGCCGAACACGGCGGCCATGTCGGCCAGCGTATCGTCCACCCGCGAGGCGCCTTCGAAGAAGATCAGTGTGGCGCGAGTGGCGGCGAATTCTTCCAGGAAGGTCTTGCGCGCGCCGCTCTTGGGCGGCGGGAAGCCGGCGAACAGGAAGCGGTCGGTGGGCAGGCCGGCCAGGGTCAGGGCCGCCAGGGCCGCCGAGGCGCCGGGGATGGGAAATACCGGATGGCCGGCCGCGATGGCCTCGCGGGCCAGGCGATAGCCGGGGTCCGACACCATGGGCGTGCCGGCGTCCGAGACCAGGGCCACGCGCTCGCCGGCCTCCAGCCGTTCGAGAATGGCCGGGATGGCGCGCTCGGCCACGTGCTCGTCGTGGCGCTCCAGCTTGGTGCGGATCGAGTAGGCCGACAAAAGCTTGCCGGTCACCCGGGTGTCTTCGGCCAGCAGCAGGTCGCAGGCGGCCAGCACGTCGAGCGCCCGCAGGGTGATGTCGCGCAGGTTCCCGATCGGCGTGGCGACCAGGTAGAGGCCGGGCGCGAGCGGGGCGTCGGACAGGACGGGCGGGGGAAGCAAACGGCTCAAGCGGCGGTACTTTCCGTTGAGTGGGGCGGGGAGTGAAGCGAGCCAAAGGACCCGCTAAACGCGAAGCTATCAGGTCGCGAGCACGCCTGTCAGCCGGTCGAGCAGCAATCGGCCTTGGCGCGTGGCGCGCAACCGAACCGGGTCATCGGCCAGAAGTCCCGCTTCGACCAGCGATTTCACCTTGGGCGTGTCCGGCGACAGCTCCAGGGCGGCCATCTCGGTGAAGGCGACGCCGTCGTCGATGCGCAGGCCCAAGAGCAGGCGCTCCTCGGCGGCCTCGACGGGGGTGAGGTCCTCGCGGTCGAAACCGGTTCCGTCGCGGGCGACGGCGGCGATGTAGTCGGCGATCTTCAAGCGGGCGGTGGTGGCGACCTTTCCACCGGCCAGGGTCAGGCGGCCGTGGGCCCCGGGGCCGACGCCCACATAGTCGACGCCCCGCCAGTAGACGAGGTTATGGCGCGAGCGGGCGGCCGGGCCACGGGCGTGGTTGGACACCTCGTAGGCGTCGAAGCCGGCGGCTTCCAGCACCTCCTGCGTGGTCTCGAACAGCTGGGCGGCCAGGTCCTCGTCGGGCGGAACGATCTTGCCGCGACCGACGGCGCGGTCGAAGGCGGTGCCGGCCTCGATGGTCAGCTGGTAGGGCGAGACATGCTCGGGGCCGTAGGCCAGCATTTCGGCCAGTTCCTCGCGCCAGGCCGCGTCGGTCTGGCCGGGGCGGGCGTAGATCAAGTCGACCGACAGGCGCGGGAACAGGCGCGCGGCCGTGGCGATGGCGCGGCGGGCCGAGCCAGCGTCGTGGTTGCGGCCCAAGAGCTTCAGCGAGGCGTCGTCCAGCGCCTGGACACCCAGCGAAAGCCGCGCCACGCCCGCGTCGGCCAGCGCCTCGAAACGACCGGCCTCGGCGTCGGTGGGATTGGCCTCGAGGCTGATCTCCAGGTCGCCCTCGGGCGTCCACAGGGCCTTGGCCGTCTCGATGACGCGGGCGACGGCGGCCGGATCCATCAGCGAGGGCGTGCCGCCGCCGAAGAAGATCGAGAGCAAACGGCGCGGTCCGGTCAGGGTCCGGTGGGCGGTCATGTCGGCGATGATGGCGTCGGCCAGCGCCGCCTGCTCGTCCGTGCGGCCCCGGTCGCGCACGACGTTGAAGTCGCAATAGGGGCAGATGCGGGCGCAGTAGGGCCAGTGGACGTAGAGGCCGAGAGGGGGGAGGGGATTCTGCACTATGCCTTCCCCCTAAACCGAGCATCCCCGCGCAGGCGGGGATCCAAGCCGAGGCGCCGGATTGACGCCGACGGATGAGCTTCCGCGCCGCGCCCCTTCTGGAAGGTCAGCTTGGGTCCCCGCCTTCGCGGGGATAAGCGGATGGAAAGGCGCAAGGCCGGTGCTACTCAAACAGCGCCGCCTTCAGCTTCTCGAAGGCCACGGCGCGGTGGCTCATGGCGTCCTTCTGGGCCGGCTCCATCTCGCCGAAAGTCTGGTCGTATCCGTTGGGGATGAAGATCGGGTCGTAGCCGAAGCCCTTGTCGCCGCGCGGGGGGAACACCAGCGTGCCGTGGACCTCGCCCTGCACCACCACGGCCGGGCCGCCATTGGGCCAGGCGACGGCGAGGGCGCAGGTGAACCAGGCGCTCTTGTCTTCCGAGCCCGTCTCCTCGATGCGCTCGGCCACCTTGTCCATGGCCATGGCGAAGTCCTTCTCGGGACCGGCCCAGCGGGCCGAATAGATGCCCGGGGCGCCGTCCAGCACCGTGACCGACATGCCGGAATCGTCGGCCAGCGACACCTCGCCCGACAGGTCGGCGGCGTGTCGGGCTTTCAGCAGGGCGTTGCCGACGAAGGTCGTCTCGGTCTCGTCCGGCTCGGGCAGGCCCAGGGCGCCGGCGGCCAGCACTTCGAAGCGGCCGTCGAGCAGGGCGGCCAGCTCCTTGGCCTTGCCCGGATTGTGGGTGGCGGCGACGATCTTCTGGCCGTTGATCAGTTTCAGGGTCATCGCACACTCCTCGGACGGAAACCGAGCGTGTTTAGACCCCCGCGAGGCCCGCGCCGCAAGGCCGGATCATTGCGAAAGTTTAATATCGTTTATCGATAAGCGACATTGTTCGGCGGGCCAGGAGCGGCGATCCTGGGGCCATCGAGGAAGGCTCTGCGCCGGCCGTCGATCCGCCCCTGTCCGGAACCGCAAGATGACGCTGCCCCGCCTGTTCAGCCTCCTGGAATCCTCGGCCGTCCGCCTGGCGACCCTGGTGCTGATCGCGGGTCTTCCGATCTCGGCCGTGACGTTCCTGGCCCACACGCTCTAGACTTCAATTCCGCGACCGCCCGGGGAGGCGAGTCGCTGTTGGCGGGGACACAAGCCCATGCGCGCCTTGGGGCCAGGCTCGGTATCGAGCTTCCTGAAGATCATTCTCGACGTCAGCTATTATGCGCTGTGGGTCTGGGTCAGCTTCCTGGCCCTGGTGACGGTGCTGGTGCTGCTGCTCAGCTTCAATCCCGACCTGCTGGCCTCGATGCTGCCGGGCGAGGCGGCGGGCATACTGCGCAAGTACGGGGCCGGCGCGGCCGTGGCTCTGGGCGGTTGGGCGCTGATGTCGGGCGGCTGGATGGCCATCGTCGAGCGCCTGCGCAAGATCTTCGCCACCATGATCCTGGGCGACCCGTTCCACCCGGACAACGTGCGCCGGCTGCGGGTGATGGGCATCGTGCTGGCCGCGCTGGAGATCGGCCGATACGTGCTGTCGGCCCTGACGCGGATCCTGGTCGCGGGCGACAAGCCCACCGAGGGATCCTTCACCCTCACCGCCTGGTTTTCGGTCCTGGTCGTCTTCGTCCTGGCCGAGGTGTTCCGCGAGGGCGCTCGCCTTCGCCGCGAAGCCGAACTGACCATCTGACCGCGAGCTTCGCATGTCCATCCGCGTAAACCTCGACCGCGTGCTGCTCGAACGCCGCATGTCGCTGACCGAACTCTCCGATCGGGTCGGCGTGACCCTGGCCAACCTGTCGATCCTGAAAACGGGTAAGGCGCGGGCCATCCGCTTCTCGACCCTCGACGCCCTGTGCCGTGAGCTGGGCTGCCAGCCGGGCGACCTGATGACCTTCGAGCACGGTCCGGGCGACGGCGGCGAAGGCGATGACGGCGGGGACTGACGGGACGCTTGCGAAACGGATGGACGGGCCACACCTGTGGGCCATGCAGATCGTCTGTCCATCCTGTGGAGCCGCCAACCGCCTCCCCGAAGACCGCGACCCCGCCGGAGCCAAGTGCGGCCGCTGCAAGAACGCCGTCTTCATCGGCATGCCGATCGAGGTCGACGCCGCCGGCCTCGACCGCCATCGCCGCCTGACCCAGGGCGCGGCCGTGCTGCTCGACGTCTGGGCCCCGTGGTGCGGGCCCTGCCGGGCCATGGCCCCTAACTATGCCGCCGCGGCCGGAAAGCTTGAGCCGGGCGTGCGCCTCCTGAAGTTGAATTCCGAAGCCCATCCCGCGCCGGCCTCGGCCCTGGGGGTCAGCGGCATCCCCGCGCTGATCCTGTTCCGCGACGGCGCGGTGGTCGCCCGCTCGGCCGGCCTGATGAGCGCGCCGCAGATCGTCGACTGGACGAACCGGGCGCTGGCTTAGACGGTATCTTGACCCTTACCCCATCAAGGGGGAAGGGAGGCGTTACGAGAGGCTAGCGAAATGATCGAACGTATCGGCAAGGCGAAGCGGTGGAGCGACGCGGTCGCCTTCAACGGCGTGGTGTTCCTGTCGGGCCACGTGGCCGAGACGACCCGCGGCCAGTCGGTGCTGGAGCAGACCAGGGACGTGCTGGCCCAGATCGACGAGACCCTGGCCGAGTGCGGGTCGAGCAAGGACAAGCTGCTCAGCGCGACCATCTACCTGGCCGACATCGCCGGCTTCGACGAGATGAACCAGGCCTGGGACGCCTGGGTGGACAGCGACAACCCGCCGGCCCGGACGACCGTGGAGGCGCGGCTGGCGCGCGCGGACTACGCCGTCGAGGTGACGGTGGTCGCGGCGCGATAGGGGGGGCGATGACGCCTTTGATGAAGGGACTTCTGGCCGGTCTGGCCATCGTGGCGGTGGGCTCTTCGCAAGCGCCGGCCTGCGTGATGGCGCCGCCCGCCACGCCGGAGGTCCAGCGACAGCGTACGCTCGACTTCCAGGCCAGTCTCTGGGATCGCTCCCAAACGGTGTTCGTGGCGCGGGTGGAGCGACGCGGCCCGGTGAAGATCAAGGGCGCTCATGAGGGGCAGGAGGCTGTTCTGAGGCCGGTCCTGCAACTGAAGGGGCCGCCTGTGACGCCGCTCGTGACGGTGCGCCACACCCACTTCACCTCGTGTGGACCAGCGCCGTTCCTGGACGCGTTGCACCCTCAGGCCGAAGGGGTCTTCGTCGTCTATTCGTCGTCGGCCGAGCCGACGGGCGAGGCGGTGATCGGGACCCTGGCTCCCAAGGCGCTGATCGAGCCGCGGGCTCTGGAGGCCTGGGCGAAGGCCTATGCGCGCGCGGCGCCCCGCTAGAAGCCGGACAGCATCGGACGGCCAGGCCGCCCGATGCTCTCTCGTCGTTACTTGCCGATCGCGGCGCGCTGGAAGGCGAACAGTTCGCCGATGCCCTTTTCGGCCAGGCCGAACAGGGTGTCGAACTCGCCGCGGGTGAAGCCGCGCTTCTCGCCGGTGGCCTGGATCTCGACGATGTCGCCGCCGCCGGTCAGCACGAAGTTGCCGTCGGCCTCGGCGTTGGAGTCTTCCTCGTAGTCGAGGTCGAGCACGGGCGTGTCCTTGAACACGCCGCAGGAGACGGCGGCCACCTGGCCCAGGATCGGGTCGGCCTTCAGCACGCCCTCTTCCAGCAGGTAGTTGGTGGCCAGGCGCAGGGCGACCCAGGCGCCGGTGATGGCGGCCGTGCGGGTGCCGCCGTCGGCCTGGATGACGTCGCAGTCGAGGCTGATCTGGCGCTCGCCCAGGGCCTTGAGGTCGACGACGGCGCGCAGGGAGCGGCCGATCAGGCGCTGGATCTCCTGGGTGCGGCCGGTCTGCTTGCCGGTGGCGGCTTCACGGCGGCCGCGGGTGTGGGTGGCGCGGGGCAGCATGCCGTATTCGGCGGTGACCCAGCCGGCGCCCTTGTTGCGCATCCAGCCCGGGACGTTCTCCTCGACCGTGGCGGTGACCAGCACCTTGGTGTGGCCGAAACCGATCAGGCACGAGCCTTCGGCGTAGCGGTTGACGCCGGTCTCCAGCGTGACGGCGCGAAGCTGGTCGGGGGCGCGTTCGGACGGACGCATGGGCAAACTCCGGTCTTTAAGGCTCCAGGGGAGCCGAAGGGTCTGGTCGTATCTGAAGGCGCCGCTTATCCTCCCCCGGACGGGAACCTCCAAGTCCCCGCTCGATTTTTTCGACATCCGTTCCTATCTCGAAGGGCCATGACGCAGCTTTTTCCGGGACCGATCGCTCGGACGCCCGGCCTGACCGAGCTGGACGCCCGCGCCCGCGACATCTTCCGCCGGGTGGTCGAGGGCTATCTGGAGACCGGCGAGCCGGTAGGTTCGCGCACCCTCTCGAAGGGCGGCGTGCAGCTGTCGCCGGCCTCGATCCGCAACACCATGCAGGACCTGGCGCAGCTTGGGCTGCTGGACGCCCCGCACACCAGCGCCGGGCGGATGCCCACGCACGCGGGCCTTAGGATGTTCGTCGACGGCTTTCTGGAGGTCGGCGACGTCGGCGAGGACGAGCGGCGCGAGATCGAAAGCCGCCTCTATGCCAAGGGCCGCACCTTCGAAGAGGCGCTGAGCGAGGCCTCGGCCATACTGTCGGGCCTGGCCGGCGGGGCCGGCATCGTCGTCACGCCCGTCCGTGAGGGCGGTGTCAAGCACGTGGAGTTCGTGGCGCTGGGCGGCGGCCAGACCCTGGCGGTGATGGTCTTCGAGGACGGCACGGTCGAGAACCGGCTGATGCGCGGCGGGGCGGGACTGACGCCCTCGGCCTTCCAGGAGGCCTCGAACTTCCTCAACGCCCGCCTGCGCGGCCGCACCCTGACCGAGGCCAAGGACGAGATCCGCACCGAGCTGGAGACCGCCCGCCGGCAGCTGGACGAGACCGCCGCGCGCCTGGTGGAGGACGGCCTGGCCGCCTGGGGCGGCGGGGAGGGGGCCGAGCGGGCCCTGATCGTGCGCGGCCGCGCCAACCTGCTGGCCGACGCCTCGGCCCGCGAGGACCTGGAGCGGGTGCGCCAGCTGTTCGACGACCTGGAGCAGAAGGGCCAGCTGATCGGCCTGCTCGACGACGTGCGCGACGCCGAGGGCGTGCGCATCTTCATCGGGGCCGAGACGCGACTCTTTTCGCTTTCGGGTTCCTCCGTGATCGCGGCGCCCTATATGACGGGGCGACAGAAGGTGCTGGGCGCGATCGGCGTGATCGGGCCCACGCGTTTGAACTATGCCCGGGTGATCCCGCTGGTGGACTATACCGCCCGCGTGCTCGGCCGGATGATCGATGGATGAGGACTGTTTGGATATGACCGACGAGCAAACGCCGGCCGAAGACGTCGCTTTCGAAGCCGAGGACCTGACCCAGGAAATCGAGGCCCTGAAGGCCGAGATCGCCGCGATGAAGGACCAGGCCCTGCGCTATGCGGCCGAGGCCGAGAACGTCAAGCGCCGCGCCGAGCGCGAGATGAACGACGCCCGCGCCTACGCCATCCAGAAGTTCGCCCGCGACTTGCTGGGCGCGGCCGACAACCTGTCGCGCGCCACCGCGGCCAGCCCGCGCGATTCGCAGGATGCGGCGGTGAAGAACTTCATCGTCGGCGTCGAGATGACCGAGAAGGAACTGCAGGCGGCCTTCGAGCGCAACGGCCTCAAGAAGGTCGACCCGACCAAGGGCGAGAAGTTCGACCCCCACCTGCATCAGGCGGTGATGGAGCAGCCCTCGGACGAAGTCGCCGCCGGCGGCGTCGTCGCCGTGCTGCAGGTTGGCTACGAACTGCTGGGCCGCCTCGTGCGCCCGGCCATGGTCGCCGTCGCCGCCAAGGGCTCCACCGGCCCGGCCCCGGCCGAACCGGCCGCCGCCGCGGCCAACCCGTACGCGGCCTCCGGCGAAGACGCCGGCGGGACGGCGTTCGACACCAAGGCTTGAGCCTCCTGATCCTTCTCCCCTTGCGGGAGAAGGTGTCGGCGAAAGCCGACGGATGAGGGGTCTCTCAGACATGAAACGCCGCGGGGGCTGAACGGCCTTCGCGGCGTTTTCTATGGTGCGACCCCTCACCCGACCCGCTTCGCGGGCCACCCTCTCCCGCAAGGGGAGAGGGGAGGCTCTAAGCCTTCACCTTGCTCCACACCCGCTCATGCAGGTTGAACGCCACCGTCTGGACCATCGGTTCGACGATGCCCACGGCCAGGGCCACGCGCCAGTCGCGGGTCAGGGCGTAGGCGACGGCGATGGCCACCGTCAGGTGCATGGTGGCGTAGGTGGCGGTCTTGATGGCGAGGCGCATGGCGCGATCTCTTGTTGCGACTGATTATCAATATAAGAAATTGACTTGACCCTGCAAGGGTTGCGAACGGGATTCGCCCACCGCCGGATGCGCCAAAAGGGCGCGCAGGGCTCTTCCCTGTCGGCCCGATTACGGTAATGTCCGTGGTCCATTGACGACGGGGCCGTTGCGCGAGGGGGATTCTCTTGATCGACCAGGCCCCGTGTCCAGCTTGGACCGAGAAATGAAGCTTACCATCGAGCGGGCGGCGCTGCTGAAGGCGCTGGGTCACGTGCAGAGCGTCGTCGAACGCCGCAACACCATCCCGATCCTGTCCAACATCCTGCTGTCGGCGGATCGCGACACCCTCTCGTTCTCGGCCACCGATCTGGACATGGAGATCATCGACGAGGGCCTGGCCCAGATCGACGTGCCCGGCCAGATCACCGCCCCGGCCCACACCTTGTACGAGATCGTCCGCAAGCTGCCGGACGGTTCGGACGTGTCCCTGAACTTCTCGGGCGATGACCCGCGCCTGGTGATTCAGACCGGCCGCTCGCGCTTCAACCTGCCGGTGCTGCCGGCCGGCGACTTCCCGGTCATGAGCAACGAGGGCCTGTCGGGCCGCATCGCCGTCGACGTCAACGAGCTGATGCGCCTGATCGACAAGACGCGCTTCGCCATCTCGACCGAAGAGACCCGCTACTATCTGAACGGCCTCTACCTGCACACGGTCAACGAGGGCGGCGAGACCAAGCTGCGCGCCGTGGCCACCGACGGCCACCGCCTGGCCCTGGCCGAGATGCCGGCGCCGGAAGGCTCGGCCGGCCTGCCGGGCGTGATCGTGCCGCGCAAGACCATCGCCGAGGCCCGTCGCCTGCTGGAAGACGCCGGCGAGTCGATCGACCTGCAGGTCTCGCCCCAGAAGGTCCGCTTCGAGTTCGGCCGCGCCGCCCTGACCTCCAAGGTCATCGACGGCTCGTTCCCCGACTACATGCGCGTGATCCCCAAGGACAACGCCAAGATCCTGACGCTGGACAACGACCTGTTCGCCAAGGCCGTCGACCGCGTGGCCACCATCTCGGCCGAGAAGAGCCGCTCGGTGAAGCTGGCCATTGAGCCGGGCCGCATCACCCTGACCGTCCGCAACATGGAAGCCGGCCAGGCCGTGGAAGAGGTCGAGGTCGACTACGACGGCGAGCCCTTCGAAATCGGCTTCAACGCCCGCTACCTGCTCGACGTCTGCGGCCAGATCGGCGGCCCGCAGGCCGAGTTCCGCTTCGCCGACCCGGCGTCGCCCACCCTGGTGGTCGACCCGACCGATCCGGGCGTGAAGTACGTGCTGATGCCGCTGCGGGTTTAAGTCCGCATATTTTCCGACTGTCCCCGCGAAGGCGGGGACCCAAGCTGACTTGAGCCTCCTGGCGCCGCGCCCCTCCTAGCCTCGGCTTGGATCCCCGCCTTCGCGGGGATGAACGGTGGAGGGGGCGGTTCCCGGAGGCGCCCTCGTGAAATCCCGACTGCTTGTCCTGACCGCCGCCCTGGCGCTGTCGACCTCGACCCTCGCCCTCGCTCAGGGCCCCGCCCCCGTCGAGCGTCGCGAGATCGGCAACCAGATCCTCGAGAACGTGCCGACAGCCGATCCGGCGATCCGGGCGAGCCTTGCGCGCTATCAGAACGCCCGCAGCGCCAGCTTCCAGGACTGGGCGCCGGGCGGCGCGATGCTGATCGTCACGCGTTTCGGCAACACCAACCAGATCCACCAGGTGGCCGCCCCGGGCGCCGACCGCAGCCAGCTGACCTTCCACGACGAGCCGGTCAGCGGCGTCCACACCCTGCCCGGCGGCGACATCCTGTTCTCCAAGGACACCGGCGGTGACGAGTGGTTCCAGCTGTTCGTGCGCGACGCCTCTGGCAAGGAAGTCCAGCTGACCGAAGCGGGCACCCGCAACCAGTCACCGGCCTGGTCGGGCGACGGCAAGGTGCTGGTCTGGAGCCGCGCGACCAAGGGCTCGGCCAACTACGACGTCGTGATGCGCGATCCCTCGGCCCCCGACGGTCGCAAGGTGATCTTCAAGGGCGAGGGCCAGGTCTCGCCGATCGACGTCTCGCCCGACGGCAAGACCGTGCTCCTGGGCCGCTATTTCTCGATCGGCGAGAGCAAGCGCTGGCTGCTGGACGTGGCCACCGGCAAGACCACCGAGCTGAACCCCGTGAAGGGCAAGGTCTCGTATGACGGCGGCCTGTTCACGCCGGACGGCAAGTCGCTGCTGATGCTGTCGGACGAGGGCTCGGACTTCATGCGCCTGGTCGAGTTCGACCTGGCGACCGGCAAGAAGCATCTGGTCTCGGGCGAGCGCCCTTGGGACGTCGAGGACTTCAAGCTGTCGAAGGACGGCCGGGTCCTGGCCTATGTGGTCAACGAGGACGGCTATTCGAAGCTGGTGGTGCAGGACTTCCGCACCCGCCGCGCCCTGCCGCAGCCTCAGCTTCCGGGCGGCGTGGTCTCAAACCTCGCCTTCTCGGAGGACGGCTCGAAGATCGGCTTCAGCCTGGCAACGCCCACGGCGGCCAGCGACGCCTGGAGCTTTGACCTGGCCAGCGGTCAGGTGACCCGCTGGACGGCTTCGGAACTGGGCGGCCTGGACGCCAAGGCGCTGGTCAGCCCCGAGCTGGTGCGCTTCCCGTCGTTCGACAAGCGCTCGATCCCGGCCTTCGTCTACAAGCCCAAGCTGGCCGCGGGCCAGAAGGCGCCGGTGATCATCGACATCCACGGCGGCCCGGAAGGCCAGTCGCGACCGGTGTTCAATCCGTTCCATCAGCACACCACGGCCGAGCTGGGGGCTGCGGTGATCGTCACCAATGTTCGTGGCTCGTCGGGCTACGGCAAGACGTTCCTCAATCTCGACAACGCCGAGAAGCGCGAGGACTCGGTCAAGGACATCGGCGCGCTGCTGGACTGGATCAAGACGCAGCCGGACCTCGATCCGAACCGCGTCGTCGTCTACGGCCAGTCCTACGGCGGCTACATGTCGCTGGCGGTGATGACCCACTATTCCGACCGCCTGGCCGGCGGGGTCGAGCGCTACGGCATCAGCAACTTCGTCTCGTTCCTGCAGAACACCGAGGCCTATCGCCGGGATCTCCGCCGGGCCGAATATGGCGACGAGCGTGACCCCAAGATGCTGAAGGCCTTCGAGACGATCTCGCCGCTGAACAACGTTGGCAAGATCACCAAGCCGATGCTGGTCATGCAGGGTTGGAACGACCCGCGGGTCCCGAAGTCGGAGTCCGACCAGGTGGTCGAGAAGCTGCGCGAGAAGGGCGTCGAGACCTGGTACGTCCAGTTCAAGGACGAGGGCCACGGCTTCGCCAAGAAGATCAACAACGACCGCCGCCGCGAGGTCGAGACCCAGTTCCTGCAGAAGGTGCTGGGGACCGGCGCGGCTCAGTGAGTTCGCGGGGCGGTCCCGCCGGCCTGCTGCGCGAGGACCGCTTCGACGACCTCTTCGAGCGGATGCTGACCCTGTGGGCGGCGATCGACTTTTCGGACTGCGCGACCTGGTTCGAGCGCTCGGAGACGGTCGCCAGCGCCTTCGCCTCGCTGGAGGGGGCGGTCGACCTGGCGGCCATGAACTCCGCCGTGCACCGGGCGATCGCCGTCGATGCGCCGTTCGAGGTTCCGGTGCGCGAGCTGGTCGATCGCGCTGTGGCCCGCGAGGTGTTCGAGGTCGAGATGCGCCGCGTGCTGCTGGGCGCGGCGGGCGTCTGGCGCCTGACCGAGGTGGAGGTCGCGCGGGGGTATTTCGGGTAGGGGATTCGTGCTCCTGACCTCTGGGTCACCGCCCCCACAATCGCCTTCCTCGCCCCTGTGGCGAGGATCCATCGTTCAGCCTGCTCAGACCTTTCGAGCTCGGGCGCCGTCTGAGCAGCGGCCGCCATGGGCCCTCGCCACAAGGGCGAGGGAGGCGGAACTCTTGAGGCGAGCGCTGTTGAAGGCGCGTCGCCACCCGACGGCTCTTGCCCCTCGCCGCTGGCTCATGCCAACGTCCGTTTCATAAGAAAACGGGAGGCGCCGCCATGGCCAAGATCAGCTACATGACCGTCGGTTCGAACCGGCTGGAGGAGGCCAAGGCCTTCTACGACGCCCTGCTGGGCTCGATCGGCATGAAGCCCCTGTTCGAGCATCCGTCCGGCGGACGGCTCTATCGCGGCAAGGGCGTGGGCATGTTCGGGGTGCTGGGCCCCTATGACGGCAATCCGGCCTGCATCGGCAACGGCATGATGGGCGGCTTCGACTTCGAAACCCGTGAGGAGGTCGACGCCTTCCACGCCAAGGCCATCGAACTGGGCGGGGCCTGCGAGGGCGCGCCGGGCGAGCGCATGCCCAAGGCCTACTTCGCCTATTTCCGCGACCTCGACGGCAACAAGCTGTGCGCCTACCGGCTGGGGGAATAGGTCCACAAAATACTCCCGTCATTCCCGCCCTTGTGGCGGGAACCCCTCTGTCAGCCGCAAGGGCGGAGGGGGCGGCGTGCTCGGCGCGCCGCTTTCACTTCACGTGCGAGCGGAACCAGGGTTTCCCGCCACAAGGGCGGGAATGACGGGAAGTAAGGGCGGGGCGTCTCTCTGCTGGGGGCGGTTCTTTTTTCCGCCCATATCCGGGCGTAGCGCGGCGGTGTCGCTTTTCTCTGCTGGAGACACCCATGCGCCTGGCCTGGGATCGTATCGCCGTCGTGCTGGTCAGCGCCGGGGCCTGGGCCATGGTGCTGCTGGCCGGGCCGCATCTGATGCACGGCCTGCGCAGCGCTCCGCGCCTCCTGGCCCACGCCGGGGCGGGGCGTCGCTGGCAGGGCTGACACCGGTCCAGCCAAGGCGTGACGCCGCCCGCGACGTGGCTTACAGAGACGCCCATGGCGTCCGCCACCATCGCCCGCCTGCGGCTCACCGACTTCCGATCCTACGAGCGCGCCGATCTTTCGACCGGCGGGCGCAGCGTCTACCTGTTCGGGCCCAACGGCTCGGGCAAGACCAACCTGCTGGAAGCCGTCAGCCTGCTGTCGCCGGGCAAGGGCCTTAGGGGATCGAGCCTGGCCGAGGTGGGCCGCCGCCTGCCGGGCGAGGCCGTCGGTCGGGCCTGGGCCGTGGCCGCCGAGATCGAACAGGCCGACGGCGAGGCGCTGAAGGTCGGCACGGGCACCGAATTGGCCGGGGCCTCGCGCCGCATCGTCCGCATCGAGGGCGAGACCGTCGCCCCGGGCCGCCTGGCCGACCACGTGCGGCCCATGTGGCTGACCCCCGCCCAGGACCGCCTGTTCCTCGAGGCCGCCTCGGAGCGGCGCAAGTTCTTCGACCGGCTGGTGTTCGCCGCCGAGCCGGCCCACGCCAGCCACGCCAACGCCTATGACAAGGCCCAGCGCGAGCGCATGCGCCTGCTGTCCGACGCCGCCGACGGGGGGGCACCGGCCGATCCGGCTTGGCTGACCGTGCTGGAGGCCCGCCTGGCGGCCGCCGGGGCGCTGATGGCGCAGGCTCGGGCCCGCACGCTCATCGCCCTGCAGGCCGAGATCGACGGCCGCGGCGACCGGCCGTTTCCGCAGGCCCGCCTGACCCTGACCGGGGCCTGGGAACTGATGGCCCTGGATGGGACGCCGGCCGCCGAAATCGAGCTTCAGCTGGCCCAGGCGCTGGCCGCCGCGCGGCCGCGCGACGGCGCCGCGGGCAGGGCCTTGACAGGCCCGCACCGGGGCGATCTGGCGGTGTTCCACGTCGACAAGGACCGTCCGGCCTCGGAATGCTCCACCGGCGAGCAAAAAGCGCTGATTTTGAACCTGGTTTTGGCCCAGGCGGCGAGACTTTCGCGTGCGGAATCCGCGCCGAATCCTATAGTGTTGCTCGACGAAGTCGCCGCGCATCTCGACCTCACCCGGCGAGCCGCTCTGGCCGACGAACTCACGGCGCTCAAGCTCCAGGCCTTCCTCACCGGCACGGACGAGTCGCTGTTCGACCATCTCAAGGGTCGGGCGTTGGGCGTTCGCGTCAGCGAGGCCGGCCTGACCCCCATTGAGTCTACGGCTCTGGAAGACGAATGACCGAGAATACCGAAGGCCAAGTTCCCGAAGCGCCCGAAGAAGCCGTCGCCGGCGAGTACGGCGCCGACTCGATCAAGGTCCTCAAGGGCCTCGACGCGGTGCGCAAGCGTCCGGGCATGTACATCGGCGACACCGATGACGGTTCGGGCCTGCACCACATGGTCTACGAGGTGGTCGACAACGCCATCGACGAAGCCCTGGCCGGCCACGCCACCAAGGTTCAGGTGATCCTCAACGCCGACGGTTCGGTGACGGTCACCGACGACGGTCGCGGCATCCCCACCGACATCCACGAGGGCGAAGGCGTCTCGGCGGCCGAGGTCATCATGACCCAGCTGCACGCCGGCGGTAAGTTCGACCAGAACAGCTACAAGGTCTCGGGCGGCCTGCACGGCGTGGGCGTCTCGGTCGTCAACGCGCTGTCGGACTGGCTGGAGCTGCTGATCCATCGCAACGGCAAGGTCCACCAGATGCGCTTCGAGCGCGGCGACGCGGTGACCTCGCTGAAGGAGACCGGCGTCTCCCCCGTGCGCGAGGACGGCCCCAAGGCCGGCGAAACCCTGACGGGCACGGAAGTCACCTTCTTCCCGTCGAAGGACACCTTCGCCTTCATCGAGTTCGACCGGAAGACCCTGGAGCACCGCCTGCGCGAGCTGGCGTTCCTGAACTCGGGCGTGACCATCTGGTTCAAGGACCATCGCGACGCCGAGCCGTGGGAAGAGAAGCTCTATTTCGAGGGCGGCATCGAAGCCTTCGTGCGCCACCTCGACAAGGCCAAGACCCCGCTGCTGAAAGTGCCGATCACGGTGCGCGGCCGTAAGGACAAGGTCGAGCTCGACCTCGCCATGTGGTGGAACGACAGCTACCACGAGCACATGCTGTGCTTCACCAACAACATCCCGCAGCGGGATGGGGGCACGCACCTTTCGGCCTTCCGCGGCGCCCTGACCCGGGTGATCACCGCCTACGCCGAGAGCAGCGGCATCCTGAAGAAGGAAAAGGTCAATCTGGGCGGCGAAGACAGCCGCGAAGGCCTGACCTGCGTGCTGTCGGTCAAGGTGCCGGACCCCAAGTTCAGCTCGCAGACCAAGGACAAGCTGGTCTCGTCGGAAGTGCGCCCCGCCGTCGAAAGCATGGTCGCCGAGGGCCTCTCGACCTGGTTCGAGGAGCACCCGAACGAAGCCAAGCAGATCGTCAGCAAGATCGCCGAGGCCGCCGCGGCCCGCGAAGCCGCCCGCAAGGCGCGCGAACTGACCCGCCGCAAGAGCGCGCTGGACATCACCAGCCTCCCCGGCAAGCTGGCCGACTGCTCGGAACGCGACCCGGCCAAGTCTGAAATCTTCATCGTCGAGGGTGACTCGGCCGGCGGCTCGGCCAAGCAGGCCCGCAACCGCGACAACCAGGCCGTCCTGCCGCTGCGCGGCAAGATCCTGAACGTCGAGCGGGCGCGCTTCGACAAGATGCTGTCGTCCGACCAGATCGGCACGCTGATCACGGCGCTGGGCGCCGGCATCGGCCGCGACGACTTCAACCCGGACAAGGTGCGCTACCACAAGATCGTGCTGATGACCGACGCCGACGTCGACGGCGCCCACATCCGCACCCTGCTGCTGACCTTCTTCTACCGGCAGATGCCGCAGTTGATCGAGCGCGGCTACATCTACATCGCCCAGCCGCCGCTCTACAAAGCCAGCAAGGGCAAGTCGTCGCGCTATCTCAAGGACGACACCGAGATGGACGCCTTCCTGGTGGACGAGGGCGTCGACGGCGCCGAGCTCGACCTGTCGTCGGGCGAGCGCCTGATCGGCCAGGACCTCCTGGCCCTGGTGCAGCTGGCCCGCTCTGCCAAGGGCAATATCGACCGCCTGGCGGCCCGCGCCCCGGCCTCGGCCATCGAGCAGGCGGCCCTGGCCGGCCTGCTGGGCGAGAACCCCAACGCCGCCGCCGCCGCCGCGCGCCTCGACCTCTACAACGAGGAGGGCGACGGTCCCTGGAGCGGCGAGCGCGCCGACACCGGCTTCGTGTTCAGCCGCGTGCGTCGCGGCGTGTCCGAGCGCATCGTGCTCGACGACGTGCTGCTGCACGCCGCCGACGCCCGTCGCCTGGCCGAACGCGGCGTCAAGCTGGCCGAGGTGTTCGCCAAGCCGGCGATCTTCCGCCGCAAGGACAAGTCCAGCACCATCCGGGGTCCGCTCGACCTGGTGCAGACCGTGCTCGACGCCGGCCGCAAGGGCCTGACCATCCAGCGCTACAAGGGCCTGGGCGAGATGAACCCCGAGCAGCTGTGGGAAACCACGCTGGACGTCGACGCCCGCACCCTGCTGCAGGTCAAGGTCAACCACGCCGACGACGCCGACGACATGTTCAGCCGCCTGATGGGCGATCTGGTCGAACCGCGCCGCGAGTTCATCCAGGAAAACGCCCTGGACGCCGAAGTCGACGTCTGACGACGCTTCGCCCTTGTGGGCGAGCGATGTTCTGTGAAACCCTCCCCGGTTGAGCGACCTGGGAGGGTTTTTCATGTCGGTTTCGGTGTTGGCGGCCGCGATGCTGGCGCTGTCGGTTCCGCAGGGGGCGGCCCAGCCGCCGGCGGTCGAGGAGGTCGAGGTCTCGCCCAAGGGCGTGGATCCCTATCCGGACTTCGTGCGACGGGCCACGCCCCTGACGCCGGCGGGCAAGGTGATGAGCTGGGCCGCGCCGCTGTGCCCCTATGTGGCCGGCGGGCGGACCGAGGAGAACCGCTACCTGCATGACCGTATCAGCCAGGTCGCCCGCGAGGCCGGGGTGCGGATGGCGGCCAAGGGCTGCCGGCCCAACCTCACCGTCGTGCTGGCCGACGAGCCGGAAAAACTGGTGCGCAAGGCCAGGTCGGCCGGAAAGTTCTGGGTCGACCGCGAGCGGCCGCTGAGCTTCGAGCGCTACGCCACCACCGACCGTCCGGTGCGGGTGTGGACCAATTTCGCCGAGGTGGAGGTGATGCGGGGAGCGGTCAGCGCCGACGGCCTGGGCAATGACCTCCTGATGTACACCACCAGCAGCGCCGGCTCGCGCGTGCGCACCTCGGTGGTCGGGGTGATCCAGGATCAGTTCGTCGTGGTCGACCGCCGACGGATGGGCGGGCGCAAGCTGGCCGGCCTCGCCGACTACGTCGCCCTGGCCGGCGTGGCCTCGGCCCGCGCCGACCGTGACTACGCCGGCTTCAACACCGTGCTGAACCTCTTCACAGAGGAGGGCCGGGCCGACGCCTCGCCGATGGATCGCGCCTATCTGCGCGGCCTGCAGGCGGTGAAGCCCGACTCGCCCGGGGGCTCCCAGATCGGCCAGGTCGTCACGGCGATGCGCGCCGCGCGCGACGGCAAGGCCGGCCGCTAGTCCGCCGGCGGGATGTCGGCCTTGGTGGGGCGGAAGATCTCGAACATGGCGGCGGGGTCCACCGCGACATAGTCGCCCCGGCCGCCCCAGCGCAGGATCGGCTGCCCGGCGGGGGCGTCATAGATGCGATCGGGCCTGATGAGGCGGCGGTCGATATGTACGGCCACGACCTCGCCGAAGGTCATCCAGGTCTCGACAGCCTCGCCAGCCGCCGTGGTCAGCTGGAACGACTGGGTGACGCGGCACTCGAAGTTCACCGGGCTTTCCAGCACGCGAGGCGCGGCGATCAGGCTGCTGTCGACCGGCGTCAGGCCGGCCAGCGCGAACTCGTCCTGGCCGGGCGCGGCGGGGGCCGAGGTCATGTTCATCGCTTCCGCCAGCTCGCGCGTGGCCAGGTTCCAGCAGAACACGCCGGTGGCCTGGACGTTGGCGATGGTGTCCTTCCAGCCCGTCGAGGCGAAGCCGACGATCGGCGGGGTGTAGTTGAAGGCGTTGAAGAAGCTGTAGGGGGCGAGGTTGCGCCGCCCCTCCGCGTCCACGCTCGAGATCCAGCCGATCGGGCGCGGGCCGACGATGGAATTGAACGGATCGTGGGCCAGGCCGTGGCCGTCGCGGGGGTGGTAGACATAGGCGTCGGCTGCGGCCATGCGGGGGCTCCAGGGTGGAGCCGTGCAGGTAGGAACGGGGGAGGGGCTTTTGAACCCTCTCCCCTTGCGGGAGAGGGTGGCCTCCCGGAGGGAGGCCGGGTGAGGGGTCTCTCAGAACTGGCCGCGCGACCCCTCATCCGTCGGCTATCGCCGCCACCTTCTCCCACAAGGGGAGAAGGAAAATCAGCTCCACCCGCCTCCCAGCGCCTTGTAGATGGCCACGACGTCGGTGTTCACGCCGGTCTCGGCCACGGTGAGCGAATCCTCGGCCGCCAGCAGGGTGCGTTCGGCGTCGAGCAGGATGAGGAAGTCGATGCCGCCTTCCTTGTACTGGATACGGGCCAGCTCGGCGGCGCGGCGCGAGGCGGCGGCCTGGTCGGCCAGGCTTTTGAGCCGGGCCTGGCGCTGGGCGTAGGAGACCAGCGCCGTCTCCAGGTCTTCGATCGCCGCCAGCACGGTCTGGTCGTAGGCCGCCAGGGCCGCGTCGTTGCGGGCTTCCGCCGCCTTCAGCCGCGCGCGGGCGCCGCCCAGGTCGAGAGCCGGCCAGCTGACGGCGGGAGCGACCGACCAGGCCTGGCTGGCGCTGTTGCCGAAGCCCGACGAGGTGCCCGACAGGAAGCCGACGAAGCCGGTCACCCGCACGCGCGGGAAGAGGTCGGCGGTGGCCACCCCGACCTTGGCGGTCTGGGCCGCCAGCCGTCGCTCGGCCGCCTGCACGTCGGGGCGGCGGCGCAGGAAGTCGGACGCATCGCCGATCGGCAGGGCGGCGACCAGCGGCGCCGGCTCTTCGGCGCGGGGCGCGAGCTGGGCGTCCAGCGCGCCGGGGCGCTGGCCGGTCAGCACGGCCAGGCGATAGTTGGCGCGGGTGGCGGCGGTGACCAGGTCGGGGATCGTGCCTTCCGTGGCGTTGAGGCGCGCCTCGGCGCTGGCCACGTCGATCGCCCCGCCGGCCCCGGCCTCGAACCGCACGCGGGTCAGGCGCAGGGTGTCGCGCTGGGTCTCGAGGTTGCGGCGGGCCACGGCCAGCCGGGCCTGGGCGCCGCGCAGTTCCAGGTAGTTGCGGGCCACCTCGGCGGCGATGCTCACCTGCACGTCGCGCAGGTCGGCCTGGGCGGCGCCGGCCTCGGCGCTGGCGGCCTGCACGCCGCGGCGCACGCGGCCGAAGAGGTCGATCTCCCAGGCCGCGTCGAGGCCGGCGCGATAGCTCTCGACCTCGACCCGCTGGTCGGAGAAGCCGGGCTGCTGCTGCTTGGTGTCGGTATAGCCGCCCGAGGCGGTGACGCGCGGGATCTGGTCCAGGCGCGCGTCCTTGAACAGGGCGCGGGCCTCGTCGACGCGGGCCACGGCGACCTTGAGGTCGAGATTGGCGGCCAGGGCCTGGGTGACGAGGGCGTCCAGCGTCGGGTCGTTGAAAGCCTTCCACCACTGGGCCTCGGGGTTGGCGGCGGTGGAGGCGACGGCGGGGGTCGCATTCTGGAGCGCGACGGGGGCGGTGGCCGGGGCCTTGTAGGTCGGGCCGACGGCGCAGGCCGTGGCCAGCAGCGAGGCGCCGGCGATCAGGGCTGTGCGAAGGAGGGTCATGGGAGCCTCGGAAGTCTCCCTTCCCCCTCGATGGGGGAAGGGTCGGGGATGGGGGTGACAGCATTTCAGGATGGGGAGCCGGCCGACGCCGCTTCACCCCCCACCCCTGACCCCTCCCCCATCGAGGGGGAGGGGAGGAGATGGGCGGCGTCAGTGCGCCTGCGCCTCCACCGCCGGGGCCGCGGGGGCGGTCGCCAGCGACTTGCGGCCCGAGAGCCGGCGGATGACGTAGTAGAACACCGGCGTCAGGATCAGGCCGAAGACGGTCACGCCCAGCATGCCGGCGAACACCGCCACGCCCATGGCCCGGCGCATCTCGGCCCCGGCCCCGTGCGACACCACCAGCGGCCAGACGCCCATGATGAAGGCGATCGAGGTCATCAGGATGGGACGCAGGCGCAGGCGGCAGGCTTCGAGCACCGCCTGGAGCGGCGTGTCGCCTTCGATCTCGCGTTCGCGGGCGAACTCGACGATCAGGATGGCGTTCTTGCACGCCAGCCCCACCAGCACGATCAGACCGATCTGGGTGAAGATGTTGTTGTCGCCGCCGGCGACCAGCACGCCGGCCAGCGCCGACAGCAGGGTCATCGGAACGATCAGGATCACCACCAGCGGCAGGCTCCAGCTTTCGTACTGGGCGACCAGCACGAGGAAGGCCAGCAGCACGCACAGCGGGAAGATGTAGATCGCCGTGTTGCCGGCCAGGATCTGCTGGTAGGTCAGCTCGGTCCATTCGAAGCCCATGCCCGGCGGCAGCTCGCGGGCGGCGAGCTCCTCCAGGGCCTTCTGGGCCTGGCCGGTCGAGAAGCCCGGCGCGGGGCCGCCGTTGATCTCGGCGGTCAGCATGCCGTTGTAGTGGCTCTCCCGGTCGGGACCGGTGGCTTCGTGGAAGCTGACGAAGGCGCCCAGCGGGATCATCTGGCCGTCGCCGTTGCGGGTCTGCAGGCGCAGCATCTGTTCGGGCTGCAGGCGGAAGTTCTGCTCGGCCTGCACGTTGACCTCGTACGTCCGCCCGAAGCGGTTGAAGTCGTTGACGTACAGCGAGCCCAGATAGACCTGCATGGTCTCGAACAGGTCGGTCAGCGACACGCCCTGGGCGCGGGCCTTCTCGCGGTCGATGTCGGCCTGGATCTTGGGCACGCTGACCTGGTAGCTGGAGAAGACGCCGGCCAGGGCCGGATCCTTCTGCGCCTTGGCGATCAGGTTCTGGGTCTCCTTGTAGAGGGCGTCCGAACCCAGGCCCGCCTTGTCGACGATCTGCATGCGGAAGCCGCCGATGGTGCCCAGGCCCTGGACGGCCGGGGGCGGGAAGACCGCGATCTGGGCGTCGGGGATAGCCGCGAACTTCTGGTTCAGGGCCGCCACGATGGCGCCGGCCTGGACGTCCTTGCCGCGCCGCTCCTTGAAGTCCGACAGCGGGAAGAAGATCGCGCCGGAGTTGGGGCTGTTGATCAGGCCGTTGACCGACAGGCCGGGGAAGGCCACGGCGTGCTCGACGCCGGGGGTCTTCATGGCGATGTCGGTCATCTGCCGGATGACGGCCTCGGTGCGGTCCAGCGAGGCGGCGTCGGGCAGCTGCACGACGGCCACCACATAGGCCTTGTCCTGCTGGGGCACGAAGCCGGTCGGGGTGCGGGCGAAGGCCAGCCCCGTCAGCAGCAGCAGGCCGGCATAGACCGCCAGGGCGACCGGCGAGCGGCCCAGCGTGCGGGACACGCCGCGCACATAGCCGTTGGAGGCCTTGGCGAAGAAGCGGTTGAAGGGCGTGAACAGCCAGCCCAGGGCCTTGTCGATCAGCTTCTGGAAGCGGTCCTTGGGCGCATGGTGCGACTTCAGGAGCACGGCGGCCAGGGCCGGCGACAGGGTCAGGGAGTTGATGGCCGAGATGATCGTCGAGATGGCGATCGTCAGGGCGAACTGGCGGTAGAACTGGCCCGACAGGCCGGTGATGAAGGCCGTGGGGATGAACACCGCGCACAGCACCAGGGCCACGGCGATGATCGGTCCGGTGACCTCGCTCATCGCCTTGCGTGTGGCGGCGGCGGGCTCCAGGCCGTTGGCGATGTGGCGCTCGACGTTCTCGACCACGACGATGGCGTCGTCGACGACGATGCCGATGGCCAGCACCAGGCCGAACAGGGTCAGGGCGTTGAGGCCAAAGCCCAGCAGCAGCATGATCGCGAAGGTGCCGATCAGTGAGACGGGCACGGCCAGCAGCGGGATCACCGAGGCGCGCCAGCCCTGCAGGAAGATCACCACCACGATCACGACCAGGATGATGGCCTCGATCAGGGTGTGGACCACCGAGTTGATCGATTCCTGCACGAAGGCGGTGGTGTCGTAGACGATCTCGTAGTCGACGCCCTCAGGGAAGTCCTTCTTCAGCTCCTCCATCGTCTTCTTGACGTCGGTGGCCATCTGCAGGGCGTTGGAGCCGGGGCGCTGGAAGATCGGCACGGCCACGGCCGACTTGTTGTCGAGCAGGGAACGCAGGGCGTAGTTGTTGGCGCCCAGCTCCACGCGGGCCACGTCGCCCAGGCGGGTGATCTGGCCGTCGGCGCCGGCGCGGATGATGACGTTCCGGAACTGCTCCTCGTCGGTCAGGCGGCCGGGGGCGTTGATCGACAGCTGGAAGTCGGCGGCGTTGTTCGACGAGGGCGGGGCGCCCAACTGGCCGGCGGCCACCTGGACGTTCTGCTCGCGCAGGGCCCGCACGACGTCGCCGGCGGTCATGCCGAGCGCCGCGACCTTTTCCGGGTCGAGCCAGACGCGCATCGAATAGCTGCCCGCGCCGAAGATCTGCACGTCGCCCACGCCGTCGACCCGCTTGAGGCGGTCGCGCACGTTCAGCTGCGCGTAGTTGCTGAGGTACAGCATGTCGTAGCGGTTGTTGGGCGAGATCATGTGCACGACCAGGGTCAGGTCGGGCGAGGCCTTGTCGGTGGTGACGCCGATGCGCTGCACCTCCTGGGGCAGTTTCGGCAGGGCCTGGGCGACGCGGTTCTGCACCTGCACCTGGGCCTTATCGAGGTCGGTGCCCAGGGCGAAGGTCACGGTCAGCACCATCGCGCCGTCTGCGGCCGACTGCGAGGACTGGTAGATCATCCCCTCGACGCCGTTGATGGCCTGTTCGAGCGGGGCGGCGACCGTCTCGCCGATCACCGACGGGTTGGCGCCCGGATAGGCCGCGCGCACGACGACCGTCGGCGGCACCACTTCGGGGTACTCGCTGATCGGCAGGTTGGGCAGGGCCACGAGGCCTGCGATGAAGATGACGATGGACAGCACGGCGGCGAACCGCGGTCGTCCGACGAAGAATTTTGCGAAATTCATGGGGAGGCGTCCGGCGAGGGGAGGGACGTAAGAAGCTGTTCCCTCCCCCTTGATGGGGGAGGGCTAGGGTGGGGGTGTCTGCGGCGGTGGGGCTGGCGCCTTGTCCTGACGCGCTGTCACCCCCATCCCCGGCCCTTCCCCCATGGAGGGGGAAGGGAGGGAAATCAGTTCTGGCTCGTGCTCGTAGCCACGGCGGCCACCTTCTGCGGGCCGGCTTCCAGCTGGCCGAGGTCGGCGGCTTCCGTCTTCACCGCCACCGGGGCGACGGTGTCGCCGGGCTTCACCTTCTGCAGGCCGCCGACGATAACCCGGTCGCCGGGCTTGAGGCCCTGGCGGACGACGCGCAGGTTGCCGGCCAGCGGGCCCACCTCGACCGGCCGGTACTGGGCCTTGTTGGCCCGGTCGACGACGATCACGTAGCGTTTGCCAAGATCGGTCGCGATGGCGCGGTCGGGGGTCAGGGCGACGGTCTGGGCCGAGGCGCTGACCAGGCGGATGCGGGCGAACAGGCCCGGCGTGAACTTGCCGTCGGCGTTGGCGAAGATCGCCCGGCCGCTGATCGTGCCGCTCTTGGCGTCGAGCGCGTTGTCGATGAACGACAGCTTGCCTTCGTGCGGATAACCGTCCTCGGTCATCAGGCCCATATAGACCGGGCTTTCCTTGCCGCGCTCGGCGGCGGCGTATTTCAGGAAGGTCTGCTCGTCGGCGCTGAAGGCCGCATAGATGGGCGCGTCCGAGACCACCGTGGTCAGCATGTCGGCCTGGGTGACCAGGTTGCCGCGGGTGATGCGGGCCTTGGAGACGCGGCCGTCGATCGGCGAGACCACGCGGGTCCATTCCAGGTTCAGGCGGGCGGTCTGCAGGGCGGCCTGGGCGGCGGCGAGGTTGGCCTGGGCGGCCTTTTCTTCCGAGGCAAGGCGGTCGAATTCGCTGCGGGCGAGAGCATTCTGGTCGATCAGCCGCTGGCCGCGCTCGCGGTTGACGACGGCCAGGTCGAGGCCGGCCTTGGCGCGGGCCACCTCGGCGCCGGCGCGGGCGGCCTCGGCCTGGAACGGGCGCGGGTCGATCTCGAACAGCACCTGGCCCTTGCGGACATAGGCGCCTTCGGCAAAGCGCACGGCGTTCACATAGCCGCCGACCCGAGGACGGATGTCGACGGTGTCGACCGCCTCGAGGCGGCCGGTGAAGTCGTCCCACTGGCGCAGCGACTTGAAGGCCACGTCGGCGACGGTGACCTGCACGGCGGGGGCGGGGCCCTGTTCGGGCTTGGCCTGGGCGCTGCAGGCGGTAAGGACCGCCAGCGCGGCGAGGCCGGCGAAGGTGTTGATGGCTTGGCGCATCGGAAGACCTGTCGAAAGAGACACCCGGGGGAGCGGGCGGACGGGGAGGAGAAGCGGGTACGCTTGGGGAACTATTCCCAGGTCGGCGGACGGTAGGGCCGCGACGACCGGGTGCGGGGCTTGGGCGCGGCGGCCTTGCCGATCCAGCGCTGGATCGAACGGCCGTGGCGCGCGGCGCTGGCCAGCCACCCGGAGGAGCAGGCCGTGGCGGCTTCGGGGGCGGCGGTGATGTCGCTCGCGTTCGGCATGGCTTGCGCTCCGTTCAAGGGGTAAGAGGGGGAGAAATGTCGCAGGGTCTGTTGCTTGACTTGGCTCGGCGGAATGACGATTTAGGATGTGACGATACCGTTCGGTATCACTCCCTGGCGGAGAGATACTGACCGGTAACTCTCACGTCAAGGCGAGGTGCTGCGAAAATGGCTGCGAGAAAATCTGGGGAGGTCGGCTCGGGGGAGCTGGGAGTCGGGACGGCGTGCGCGCCGGACGGCCCGCCGGCGTCCAAGAGGCCCGCCCGCGACCGGATCTTCGAGACGGCCCGCGAGCTCTTCTACCAGCACGGCATCCGGGCCGTCGGCGTCGAGGCCATCGCGGCCGAGGCCGAGGCCACCAAGATGACGCTGTACCGGAACTTCCCGTCGAAGGACGAACTGGTCGCCGAGGTGCTGCGCGAGCAGGAGCGCGAGTACTGGGCCTGGTGGGACGGCGTCACGGCCATGTGCTGCAGCGACCCGCGCGGCCAGCTGGAGGCGATCTTCGACGCCTTCGAGACCAAGGCCTGCGACATGAACGTCCACGGCTGCCCGCTGGCCAACGCCGCCATCGAGCTGCACGAGGAGAACCATCCGGCCCAGCAGGTGTCGGTGAACTACAAGCGCTCGCTGCACGGCCGGCTGGTCGACCTGTGCCGCCGCGCGGGCGCGGCCGACGACGAACTGGCCGACGCCCTGATGCTCTTGATGGAGGGCTCCTACACCGCCCGCGTCACCCTCGGCGCCGACGGTCCGGCCCGCTCGGTCGCCCGCGCCGCCCGCAGCCTGATCCGCGTGCACCTGGGCGAGCGGTAGAAAAAATCCTCCCCCTCCTGGGGGAGGTGGCCCGGAGGGCCGGAGGGGGGACGTTTTCAGCCTCCGTGGAGTTGGACGATTTCAGCCGATTCCCTATCCGTCGCCTGCGGCGACACCTCTCCCTTCCGGGAGAGGGTCTTCAGCCCACGATCTTGGCCGCCAGCCCCCGAGCCCCGGCCACAGCATCGGCCCAGGTGATTTCGAACCCGGCGTCGTCGCCATAGTAGGGATCGGCTACGGCCTCTCCGGCCCGGCCATCCACGTGATCCAGCAGCAGGCTGAGCCGCGCCCGGCTTCCAGCTGGCGCCAGGCGCTTCAGGTTGCGCAGATTGTCCAGATCCAGCGCCACCACGTGGTCGAAGCGCTCGAAGTCGGCCGCCGTCACCTGCCGCGCCGCATAATGGCCGATCTCCACCCCATGCCGCCGCGCCGTCGCCTGCGCCCGCCGATCCGGCGGATCGCCCGCGTGCCAGCCGCCGGTCCCGGCCGAATCCACCACGACATCCAGCCCCAGGCGCTGCGCCTCCAGCCGAAACGCGGCCTCGGCCAGCGGCGAGCGACAGATGTTGCCCAGGCAGACGAAAAGTACGGAAACGGTCATGCCCCAGCGCTACGGCCAAACCCGCCGCGCCGACAACCCGGAATTTTCAGGAGTTTCTTCAAGCAGAAGAAGAATGGCGCGCCCGGAACGATTCGAACGTCCGACCCTCAGATTCGTAGAATGTTCGCACCCATACTAAGGGCTACGACGGGGTACGACTACTTGAATTTTTGAGCGAAATACGCCATTGTAATTAAACGAGATTTCGCACTCTTGCGGACATTATCGCAGGCGTCGCCTCGAAAACTCCGAGAAGGCACTTCCCCCGACTAAGTCCCGACTAAAGTCATTGGTGCGAGCATGGCGTCCCTTCAACTCCTCCTCACCGACAAGGCCGTCGCCCGGCTTCCGTATGCCGAAGCCGGTCAGTACGTGGTCCGCGACAGCGAGCTGGCGGGTTTCCTTTTGAAGGTCGGCAAGCGCCGGAAAACCTTCATGGCCGAAGGCGAGCACTGGAAGCATGGGGTTCGGGAATTTCGGGCGCAGACCAAGCTTGGCGAGTTCGGCGAGCTGACCAGCCGTGACGCTCGCGGCAAGGCCAAGGACGTCTTGGGCCAGATCGCGCGCGGCGAGCGTCCTGGCGGGGAGGCCCGGCCCAAGGCCCAGGCGATCACGCTGCGGGGCGCCTGGCAAAACTACCTCGATCGCCACCTGGTCCGGAAAGGCCGCGACGCCGGCACGATCGCCAACTACCGCGACCACGTCGAACGGCTGCTGGCGGACTGGCTCGACCTCCCGCTTGCTCGTCTGGGCGAAACGCCGACCTTGGTGGTGGAGCGTCATGAGCGGCTTAGCGAGCTGAACGGCCCTTACATCGCCAACGGAGCCATGCGGAGCCTGCGGGCGATCTATAACCACGCTCTCAAGACCAACCCCGACCTTCCCGGCGTCAACCCCGTCAAGGCGATCGACTGGAACGTCGAGGTCCGTCGCGACACCGGCATGGGAGACCAGGATCTCGGCGGTTGGCTGCGCCAGGCCTTCGCGCTGGAGAGCCCGATCCGCCGCGAGTATCACCTGCTCGTTCTGCTGTCGGGCTCACGGCCGACGGCGCTCAAGAAGGTCCGCATCGAGCATATCGATCTGCGCCGCCGCATCCTCCACATCCCCCGCCCCAAGGGCGGGCCGAAGAAGGCGTTCGATATCCCGCTATCGCGAGCGATGGTTCGATGCGTGGTGCGCGCCATGCGCTGGGGGCGGCTGCTCTATCCGGAGCAGGCGGAGACTTGGCTGTTCCCGGCCGACAGCGCCGCGGGCCATCTGGTCGAGCACAAGGAAAAGCGCTCGGTTCTATCGAAGTGGGGCAACGACCTGCGCCAGACCTTCCGGACCATCGCCCAGGTCGCGGAGGTCTCGGAGTTGGACGCTCACCTTCTGATGAACCACTCCCTGCCCGGTGTGAACACCGGCTACATCACCCGCGATCGGCTGCTGTCGGGTCATCTGCGCCGGCAGCAGGAGCGGATATCGCGGGTGGTCTGCCAGAGAGCCGCGAGCGCGGAGGCCGATATCAAGTGCTGGATCAGCGGCGCGGCCAAGCTGACGGTGCAGGCGTCATTGGTCAGCGCGGCGCCGGAGCAATGGAGCGCGGCGGCTTAGGGAGGCGGAGGCCGTGCGCTCCGCCTCCTCATCGCTGAGCTGCTAGGTCTTGGCCCGGCCCTTCGCGGCGGCCTTGGGCTTGGCGGCCGGCTTGGCCGACTTGCGACCGCTCTGACCTAGGCCAAGGGCCTTGGCCATGGCGCTGCGGGCCTCGCTGTAGCTCGGCGCCGTCGTCGGGTAGTCCTGCGGCAGACCGTAGCGAGCCTTGTACTCGGCGATGGTGAGGCCCTGGGTCGTCAGGTGGCGCTTGAGCGTCTTGTAGGCCTTGCCGTCGATAAAGCTGATCAATGCGTCCGGCGTGACGCTCTTGCGGATCTGGGCGGCGGTAGGCTTGGTAACTTCCACTGCTTCGGCTTCAACCGGCGCGCCAGCGCCGGCCAGGGCGTCGTGAATGCTGCGGACGAGCGCGGGAATATCGGCGACGCCGATGGCGTTATTGCCAACATAGGCGGCGACCACCTCGGCAGTCAGCGCGACCAATTGCTTGTCTTGTTCAGCCACGGGGTCCCCTTCACGCGGAATCAACACCGGCTGACGCTCGCACCATTCCGCCTCGACCGAAAGAACTACTGTCCGGACCTTGTCCGACATTGCGGCTTAAGCCGCACGCCAAGCCCCTGCCGGCCACACGACAGGCGGTCAAGGGTGGCCGAAGGCCATCGCCGCAGGCGACGGCGTCAGCCGCCCTTGAGGGTCTGGCGGGCGGCTGGCACCTAAGCTCCTTGGTCCTTCTTTAGCGCGGCCGTCACCCACTTCGGCTCACTGGAGATCTGAGATTGAAAGGTGTTTTCTGGGAGGTCTCGCCAAAATGCCACTACCGCGCGGGAAAAGCGCTCCAAGTCACTGTCTGTGACCGATAGGTTCGTGTGATCCAAAGAGAAGTATGGATGATTGGGATTATATCCAGCATGTGCCGGGGATAATCCCTTCAATTTATCAAACGAGGAACCGCTTCCGTGTTTATAAACATTGACGATTAGGTGGCATATTTCCAGGTCCTTGTAGTAACTCGTGGCCTTGATGCGCCAGCCCCAACTCTCGAAAAATTCGAACAAGTCTCCTATAGGCTGCTTCCAGATGGCGGCTAGAAAGGCCTTTCCCGCGCCTACGCGCATAAGTTCTCGCGTAAGCCAGTCGCGAAGCTGCTTCTCCCACTCGTGATACATCCCTGCGACGATACTAAGCCGAGTGGTGTCCCTAAGTTCTTCCAGGCGAAGGTAAAAGCCGACGCTCTCGTCATTTGCTTGCTCGTAGTACGCGCCAGGGTCATCGCGATCGGGATCGAAACGAGCGGACATTCGGGCAAGCCAGGTTCCAGCGACCTGCTCGGCCTCTGCCCTCATGGATTGATCGGTGAAAGGCGAGAGCAGTCGCTGCCGAGCCTCGGCGACATAAAACTCATGGCTCGCGATCAAATGCTCTCGTGTGCGCCCCCACATATGGAAAAGCACATAGTCGCCCATCAATGCCCCCAGGAGTCAGGAATGGCGGCGGCAGCGTCCGCGCCGCCTCTACAATTAAAGGCGCATCAAATCCTGAATGGACGCTCCCGCTTCGAGAGCGGCGATGATCTGCGCCGACTTTTTTCGTGTCGCTTCCACGTCTCGTCGGATGCCTACACCGATGCGAGTGCCCTTCCGATGGAAGACTATTCGGCCATCTTCCTCGGTCATGATCACGTCCGGGTCGGCGCGAAAAGTGCAACCATCCGTCCCATCAAGCGTGGGCGTAATGCAGATGGCTTCATCGCCACGCTTCACGATGCTGTGCAGCATATAGACGCCGTTCACATCATCCACGATCCACCCCGTGACCCGCTTGTGATCGCCACGAGGGTCGTTTCGCTCATACCAAATGCAGTTGGCATGACAGTCGCCGACCTTCATCCCTGCCCATTCAAGCTGAGCCCTGTCCGCGCGGTTCACCCATTCTGATGGCAGCGCTTCAATCTGACTGGCGATATCAGCCTCGCCGGGAATGTCTGGGCCAGCCCATTTTTCCATCATTGCGCGGATTTCAGCTCGTTGCTGATCCGCTTTGCGCTTCGCCTCCCCCATTGAGCTAGTCCTCTCGCCAATCGACGATCTGGATGAGGCCCGCCTTTTCAAAGGCTTCGCGATTGTCGTCCCATGCCTGTTCGATCCGATCGATGTCCAGCAGATCAACAATGTGCTTTTGACCATCGATGGTTTGGAGAAAGACCTCGCCGTAATACTGCCAGGGACCTGGCCGGTCCGGCCCGGTGTAGCCGAACGGAATCCCTCCGTTGTTTCCCATGTTCGCGCCCGTCATGACGGCATCCACGCCGATCCTTGCGCCTCTGAGAAAGACTTGCACGATGCCGCCGATGGGCATGCTGTGGGTGATGCGGGCAATGTGGCGAGCTTCGTCATCATTGGTCGAATATCTAGGCATGGGCCCTCCCGGTATGGGGGCAACATCCGGTTGCTCCTCGCACGGTTAAGGTAGGTCGGAAGGGTTGGAATTTCCAGTTTGCGACACCACGGATTGAGTCTGTGGCTAGGCAAGCGGCCGCTCTGGAAAGTCGACGGCTGGCTGGCCCCTGCAACCACGGGGATGTCACTCAGCCGTATGTTGCCTAGTCCATCTAGATGGCTGCGACGACAGCTTGCGCGGTCCAGGCATACTCCAGGCAGTCTTGAGCCGGCCAATCCTTGGCAGACAGGGGCAAGCTAAGCGCGCGCCCGTGATAGGCCCAATATTCCGTGCCCTGCAGGGCGCTGGCCATCACGACAGCGCGGGTCGACGGATCGATAGTCAGCAGCTTGAGGTCAAAGAGGGTGTGGAGATCTGCTCGTAGTAGAAGGCCGTTCT
Source organism: Caulobacter endophyticus (assembly GCF_029543245.1). GTDB lineage: Bacteria > Pseudomonadota > Alphaproteobacteria > Caulobacterales > Caulobacteraceae > Caulobacter > Caulobacter endophyticus_A. The sequence goes on along the minus strand of NZ_JARQWV010000027.1, from coordinate 35,439 downwards.
GAACGACGTTCGTATGATCCCCAAGGTATGGCTTGATGTGAGCCGCTTCTAGGACATCGGGGACTGCACACCCACTAATGGCGCAGCGCCCCAGATAGGCCTTCATAAGCGCAGCGCGAAACTTCCCTTGCCCCCGCCGGCGTACAATCGCGCTCGTAATCTTCTCGCGGGCGTCTGCGAGAGACACTGGCGCCACCTCGGGAACCGCGCTGGATTTAGATTCCGCAACTCTGGCCCGCTGCACACCGGGAGCTTCGGCCTCGAGGAGCTCGATGTCGAAGAAGCCGTTAGCCCACGCGGTCACATGGCCAAGACCTAGCACTTCATAGCTGGCCTTCGGCTTTGGATTCAGGCGCCGAATGACCCCAACAGGAACGCCATCGTCCATGCAGTTGGCCAGGCCGACATTGGTCGGAAACGACGCCGGATCCAGTCCTTTAGGGGTCTCCTCGTGGTAGCGGAAGCGCCGACCGCCGTGGCCAGAATGCGGTTCCTCGTCGGGATAGCCGCCGCCGGGGATGATCTTGATGCTGAGACTGTGACGCCAGTCTTTAGGTCGATAGATGCCCTTAGGGATGATCGCTAGGCGCTGTTCGCCTTTGTTGAGTGACGACCACGGGACGACCTGGCCGGCATGGGCCGCAAACCAGTCCAGCGCAGCGACGTGCGCAGACGATAGCGTCACGCCGTAGTCCATTCCCCTGCCCACCCTTTGGCCGGTGTCCGAGCCAATGGCTGCAGGTCACCGAGTTGAACCTCTGACCTCCATCTTTCGCTCGATTCTAGCGCGGGGTCTTTGACGCACTCACGCCATTCCTGCCGCTCTGGCTTGTCGCCTCCGGTCGACATTGGGCCGCATAATGTCGGCGTCAGTCGACAATCGGCCCCGTCACGCTGCTCCAGCCCCAAGATCATCGGGCCGTCGCCCAGGGAAAACCGACCGCTGGCGCGTCTATGCGGCGCGGACGAACCGGTCCGCGCGTGAACCCAGTGAAATGCCTAAAAAATCAGAGCCGCAGCGGCCCGCCTCGAAGAAAGCTGCCTCCTCCAAGCCAAGGACTTGCCTAACTCCTCAAAAGCGAAAAACCGGCTACCCGCCCCGACCGGTCGTGCCTTTCCCAAAGCCGCTCTGGGAGGAGTGGGAGGATCCGCCGACATTCGCCGAAGCACTCGACCTGCACATGCGCCGGCACGGGGATACGGGCTATGGCTTACGCCGCGCGGTCTCCCTGAAGGGCGAGAGCCTCGAAACCAGCACCTTCCGTATGTGGAGGCTTGGGCTGAAGGCCCCGCGTGGCGCCGCGAGCCTCCGCATCCTGGCCGCACTGGAGAGACGCTGGCGTCTTCCTGCCGGCTACCTGCGCGCCAAGCTTCCCCATCCGGGCCGGATGGTCTCGGACGCAGAATGCCTGCCCCTACCGATATCCGAGCGTCGGCGGATGGCCTGGCACCTTCCCGACGACTTCGCCCAACTGCCGGCGGCTAAGCGCCAGGAGATCGAACGTTGGGTGCGGGAGGTCGTGTTGTCGGGCCATACGGACTACCGGCGCTTCCAGGCAGAAGCGATGAAGCAGCGCTTTGCCGTACAGTTCTCGGCTCGGATTGGGCGCATCGATACTGGAGAGCTGGCGCATGGCCCAGGCCTTGAGGAGCGCCTGGCCGATCCGGGCCTGCGGGAGCCTGGCCGCCCGCTCGCTGCGTTCCCAGCGCCGGCCTGGCTTGATGCGGAAGCGGCCGACCTGCTGACGTTCAAGACCGCCACGCTCAGTTCCCGAGGCCGCCGTCGAAACGGGATCTGGAACGAGGCCACCGCCGACCAGAAGATGGAGCATCTGGGCTTGCTGCTGGGAGGCCTGGCGGCCTGCCCTCAAGGCCCTGTCCGCGGACACGGTGTGCCTACACGCTGCCTGAGCTTCGGCCTCTTGGTCTTCCCCGCGGTCTGGGACTGGTATCTGCAATGGCGTGAGAGCCGCCGCGGGTTCTTCACCCAGTGGGAAACCGAAATGCTGATCCTCGCCGCGGGTCTCTCCCGCAAGGAGACCGGCTGGCTGCGGCAAACCCCGCGGCTTGCGGAACGTCTTCAGCCCATCGAGGGCCTGGTCACCGCCGCAGACGTCCGCGCCGCCTGTCAGGACTGGGACGCAGCGTGCGACGCGCAACATCGGCATGTCCTCCTTCGCGCCAAGGAAGTGGGGCGGGTGGCGCGGGTCCATCGCGACCCCTTCGAGCCGATCCTCACCATTCTTGAGGCGGAAAGTCCCGTGGGCGAGTACCGCAAGATCACCATGGAGATCCTACGATGGCGGGCCGACGAGCGGCTCTATCCAATCTCCGCTGCGGAATCGACGCGCGCCTTTCTGATGCTGCGCCTTGGCCTGCATCTAGGCCTTCGGCAGAAGAACCTGCGCCAGCTCCTTGTGTGTCCCAGGGATCGGATCCCGACCCCTGAACGCCAGTTGGAAGCGCAAAAGTGCGGGGAGCTACGCTGGAACGCTCGAGATCACAGCTGGGAGGTTCTGATCCCTGCTGCCGCGTTCAAGAACGCGGGCTCTTCCTACTTCCGCAAGAACCCCTTCCGCCTCGCGCTCCCTGACCTTGATGGCCTTTATCGTGAGATCGAAGCCTATCTCGATCGCCATCGCGCCGTTCTTCTCAAGGGAGCGCCCGACCCAGGCGTCTTCTTCGTCAAGACGATGAAGGCCAAAAGCAAGGAGGCCGCGTACGACTCCAACAGCTTCTACGCCGCTTGGCGGCTGGCGATCGAACGTCATGGCATCTTCAACCCCTACACCGGCCGAGGAGCGATCGAAGGCCTGCTGCCACACGGCCCGCATAACGTCCGCGATGTGATCGCCACGCACGTTCTCAAACAGACAGGCTCCTACGAGCAGGCCAGCTACGCGATTCAGGACACGCCGGATACGATTGCAGAGCACTACGGCCGCTTCCTGCCGCAGGATAAGGCGGCTCTGGCCGCCCAGGTCCTGAACCAGGTCTGGTCGGCTTAGACGGGGGCGGGACGGCCTGATCCTGCTGGATGGCGCCGTCCCGCCCTCGCCATCTTCTCAACAGGCCGAGGCATTGCCTCCCTCCAGGAACAGGAGCTTCAGCCGAGCGGTCGGCGCTGCAGCAGACCAAGGGCTTCCGTGACGATCTCATGCACCGGGCCGCCGTCTTCTCGCGTCAGGCAGGCGAGGACGGCAAGCTTGCTGGCCACTGCCTGAAGGTCTCGCGCTTCGGCGCCGGCGATTTGCTCCAGGCGGTCAGCTTGCACATGACGCAACCGCTCTAGCTGGGCTTCGACCTGTTCGCATTCAGCCGCCGCCGATGCTCCGCGATCGGAGAGGGCAGCCCATCGCTCACTCAGGCGATCGATCTCCGCGTCGATCGCGAGCCAGCTCCTGCAATGTTCGGCCACTGGAATGGCGGCCGCCGGCTCTGCGCTAGCCGCGATGGGCGCGATGGAGGCGACGCCCAACACCGCGCGGCGGGACAGAGAAAGGGGCGGATGATTTGGAGGTATGACAAGGGTTCTCGGCGCGAGGGATCGATCCGAGCTGATGTCAAATCAGTGGAGTTCGATGGGGTTACCGCTACAGTCGATCGAAATTCGTCGACTCAGTCAATGATTTTCGGTCACTATAGATAGAATATCGGTAGCGGAATGCTGGTCCCGGCTCAGGTTCGAATGGCGCGCGCCGCGGTGGGATTCAGCGTTCGGGAGCTGGCGCAGCGGTCAGGCGTGGCCGATTCCACGATCCTGCGGTTCGAGACCGGAAAGGGCGATATCCTGACCGCCAACCTTGGGAAACTTCAGGCGACGCTGGAGGCGGCCGGAGTGGTTTTCGTCTCGGCCGATGACGTCGCCGGCGCCGGTGTGCGCCTGAAGCGCTAAGCCGCGCTCTGGAGTTCGGCCAGGCGCTTCTCGCACCGCTCGCGGACCATCTCCCGTAGCACGCCGATCCGCTCCTCCAGCCATGTCAGCTGCTCGGCAGTGATGTGGTAGTGGCGCGAGTAGCGGGCCTTCACATAGGCCTCGCGGATCAGCTCATAGCAACGGCGCTCGAACTTGTTCTGTCCGGGCCAGACTTGGGCCAGGGCGGGGTCGAGGCCTTCGGCCAGCTTACGCAGCTGGTTCAGGCTATGGGTCTTGGGGCTGTAGAGCGTCAGGACTAGGAACAGCGTGTGATAATAGCGCTCGGTCGCCTGATGAAGCTGGAAGGCGGCGTTCTTGTTGCGCCCCTGACCGAGGTTGAAGCGGTAGTTGTCGAGAAACTCGTCAGCGCTCGTCAGCCATTCCTCGTAGTAGTCCCGGCTCTCCTGAAGCGCCTGCTCAGCCGACAGCCGCGCCGACGCGGTTAGGGCATAGCCGGGCTCCTCGAACAGTACGACGCCGTCGCGGACGATGTCCGTGAAGAAGTAGCGCCCGAGCTTGAGCTGCTCGTTCACGTCGTCGAGGTCGTGGTGGATCACGCTGACGGGCGTGCGCAGGTGCTGGCCGGAGGCCAGGGCTTCGACTAGCGCTTCCTCGGCCTTGATCCAGAACTCCGGGACGTCCGTGAGGTCCTCGTGATTGACGACGACGAGGATATCGAAGTCGGAGAAGTACCGGCCGACCGGATCCTCCACCCAGTCGCCACGCGCGTAGCTACCGAACAGGATAATCTTGAGCAGCTTGCCGTTCCGAAACCGCGGCATGGTCCGATGGGCGATCGCACGGGCGAACGCGGCGCGCAGTGTCTCGACCACGAATTCCAGTTCGCGGCGCTTGCCTACAGGCAGATGGTCGAGGCTGAGCTTCATCGGGCTTAGTGTCGAAAGATCGAGCTGAGGTTGCAAGCTAAGAGCTGGGAAGGCGGTTCACTTCTGAGTCAGCAGCCATAGTCGGAGTCGGACGATCTGGCGCCATTGGCCGACTGGCCAGGGAAGGCTTTCCCTGAGGCGGCTTAAGCCGCATGCCGAGCCTCAGCCGGGCGGCCGTCAGCCGGTCAAGGGTGGCCGTAGGCCAATCGCCGCAGGCGACGGCGGAGCCGCCCTTGAGGGGCTGACGGGCGGCTGGCACCTCTGTGGCGTAGGCGCGCCAATTGCTGACCTTGGCGCGCGTCCAGTAACGCGACATACAGCGCCTCGGCGATAAAACCCTCGCCGCCCCTTTTCGGACTCTGAGAAGGTCAACCGAAGCGGCCCGCGGCGCGTCCGTCTTCGCCCCTAGTGTATGGTGACCGCATCATAGCGGCCGGCCTTGATCTGGCACCTCCGATTGGCGAGGTGGCACCGCCATGCCAGAGACCCTCGACAAGGCCGCGATACTCGGTGCAGTAGCAAAACTTGTAACGCCGCAACCGGGATCTTGAAGTGCAGCCGCTCCGCATCGACATGGCCCGCGCCCCGCTCAGCGAGAACTACGTCCTTCTCCTAACGACCAACTCGGTCGAGCGGAGGGCGATGGACACCGCCTTTGGAAAATCACTGCGAGCCAGGACGCCTTTCGAAAACGCTGGCTGCACGCTCGGCGAAATCGGCGGCCAGTTCGTGCTGCACCTCACCGGAACCAGTGGATCGGGCAAGCCCAAATCCATCGACCGCATGGTCCGAAGCCTGCTCGCCGACCGCTTCATGCCCCGGCCGTCATTTGTCCTTCTGGCGGGGGTCGGGTGGGGCGTCCCCGCCAAGGTCGCGGAAGGCGACATCGTCCTCGCCGGCGAGATCGTTTCGGTCAACGAAACACGCAGGACTGAAAGGAAGACCATCTACAAGGACACGCTGCACCCAAGTCCGCTTCTGGGTGAAGCCGAAGGGCTTGGCCCCCATCTTGAGGGCCTGGCGGAGGGCTTCAGGGTCCATGCCGGCCGCCTGGCCTCCGCGCCCACCCATTTTGGCGACGACGATGCCCGCGACGAACTCCTGGCTCAGGTCCCATCGATCCTGGGCGGAGAAATGGAGGCGTTCAATCTCGTGCCCGATCTTGCCCTTCCCTGGCTCGTTCTACGCGCGATTTCCGATTTCGGGGAGGACAGCGTCACCCGCGCCTACCAGGATCGGGCGGCCGCCAATGCGGCCCAGCTCATCGCGCCGCTGCTTGGCGAGCTGGAACGGCGGGCAGTCCTGGAGCCCCGACGGGCCGACGAGCTCACGGCCGGTCTTGTTGCTACAATCGCGGGGCGCAGTCTTGAGATCGACCGTCCAGACGACAATCTTGATCTGGCGACCTATTTGGACGCCAGATTCAGCCCGACCCTCGCCTACAGGCTCAGCCGCTACATGGTGGCGGCCGGCGACGACGCCTCCTTGGCCGACGAACTGACGGACCTGCTGCTGGAAAAGGCCCAGAACGCTTTTGTTCACGGCGGCGCGCGACGCGTCACGATCGATTTCAACGACCTATCCGTCGATTACGCCGACGATGGCGCGGTCTACGATCTGCTGTCCCTAAAAGGCAATCGCGGCGGCGCGGTCGCCCTGAGAGATTTCCAGGCCGATTTCGTTTTCCCGGGTCTGGCGAGCATCCAATCCAGGAAGGCCAAGGCGCCCTATAGCAACAGGTATCGCTTCGAATTCATCGCCCTATCGACCGCGCTGCAGGCGGCGCGGCAGAACTGCGAGCTCTCGATCAACGACACGGCGGTCCTTCTGCAGGAGCCGTTCGAGCGCCAGGTCCGATACGCCGACGGCTGCGAGACGCTGTTCTACGACACCACCAAGGTGCGAATGACCTCGATACACGCCGACACAGCTCCGGTTTTCCGTGAGCTCCTGGCGCAAGGAAAATCGCTTTTCCTTCTTGTCCGGGCCGCGCGGAACAAGCGCTTCTACGAGAACGAGCTGGCGGACTATGCCGGGGACAAGCTGACGATCGTCGTCGCCCCTCGATAGGCGGACCGACAGCCACCGGATTCAGGTCAAGATGGCGGCCGTCCCGGAACAATCCGGACCGCCGCTGCGGCCTTGTCCACGGTGCCGCGCGCCCAGGTCGGCGAAGTCCGACGGCGTCCAGACCCCACGGTTCACCGCCTGAGCGAACGGGTCGTCCATGGTCGAGATCAGCGATGATCGCGGCGCGCTCATGTCCGAAATTCGTATACACATTTCGGACGCCGTAATCGGATCGGCAAAGCGCCAGTTGCTGCCGTTGCTGCACGTCCAGGAACTGGACATTGAGGGCGCCAGGCGTAGGCACGAGATCGACCCTAGTCGGACCTTAGGCAGCTGCCCCGCAGTCTAAAGCGCAAGCCGTGCGAAAAAATCGGAGGCCAGCGCTCGCGCTTCGTCCTCGATGGCGGTGTTGGACGCTATACCCCGCATGATCGCGATGTAGCCATCTCGAACCTGTGAGTCTTTCAGACCGTTGATGACACGGTTCAACAACCAGGTGGTGTGCTCGGTGGGGCGGCGGTTCAGAGAAGCAACTAGCCGCTCCTCGTACCCCTTCATCCAGAAGCGTTCGATAAAATGGACCAGAGGGCCTGGCGAACCGTAGTCAATCGCCGGATGCGTCTCCATAAATTTCAGGATCGGCTCGACAGCGGCGAGGCCAATGTCGGCGCCCGTCCAGGTGTCGACCAGCCGCCCTGAATCCTCCTCGAAGGAAGCGCTGTGCTCGATCGCGTCGAGCTGCGCTTGAATGCTGTGATCTGTGAACATGCAGGTTGCAGAGTAGGCACGTGAGGGGCCGACATCCACCCTCGTCGGAAGTCGGACAGGTCTGCTTAGGGATTGCCGAACCGATATTCTCAAGGAGCTGGCGTAACTCATCTCGCTCTGCGCCTAGGCGTGTCGCAAACTCGGCGTCGTCAACATCTCCACCGTTGCACACTTCGTTGAGCGCGTTGCTGAGGAGCGTGAGTTCATGGATGGAGAGGCGGATGTCGGAGAATGTAGCCGTCTGGCGGAGCTTGATCATTGGCAACGTTCACTCCGTGCCGAGGCCGAGCCGGTCAAGTGGCACTTGGTAGGGGTGCAGCGCCTGTTGCACTAGCTCGTCGAGCGGCGTCGCCGGTTAAGGCCCTGGCGCAGATCACTTCGACCTCGAGCCCGAGGGCGAGAGTCTTGAGCCGAACGAGGCCCGCCTCAGGCGGGCATGATCACCAATTTTCGAGCGCGGTCGGTGCTTGCATGTCGATCTTCTAGGGCACGGCAACGTCCCAACCATCGCCTCGAGACCAAGGAATAATGGCGTGCGGCCAGAGAAGCCGATCCATGTGTCGGCCGAGTGCCAAGAATTCTTCGTAAGACTGCCATCGTCCGCGCCGGTCCCACAGCCAGACTAAATCGCGGCGTAAGTCCGCCAGCCACGCGAGCAACTCCTTTGCTCGCAAGTCGGATTCCAATGCTGGGCAGCCTGCCAAGGGGTCTACTTCGGCACCATCCGCGTGACCGAGCAGAGCTCCAGCTTGTTCGAGGACAGTGCGCACAGCGAAGAACGTCTTGTCTACCAACCGCGCATGGTTGCCGTGAGTCTGGAAAGCTAAGCGCTCGTCGGGGATGGTGCGGTAGGCGATCTCCAACGCTCGTTGAAGAAGCTCTTGGGTTTGGTCTAGGCGATTTGGATCAAAATGTGCGGTCGCTCGACCCGCGAAATACGCCATCCACGCTGGATACGTCGCAGCCTGCCGTTGCGCGTCCAGACCCTCGCATGTCCGGCTAAGGAGAATTCCCGGCAGCGCTTCGTCGAAGACGTCTGTGATTTCTGCATGGACGATCTGGTTAGCAAGCGCGTGTCCCGCCCAAGCCCGATCCGCCTCGTTGTCGCTGAGCAGATTGTGGGCGACGACGCTCTGGACCACGACGTGCTCCTTTATGACGCCGTCTCTCCGGACGGAAATCGACTGCGCGAAACCGGTACCAAACTCATCGTTCCTCGCCACTGGATTCTTCACGCCCGGCATACCGCGGTCGAGGTTAGCGATCCCGCCCGCGTAGTCGTCTGCGATGGTGATGCCGTCCAGCCGATCAAAGCCCATCGACCAAGCCGCCTGGGCCAAGACCTCTTTCACCGCCGCCGTGATTTTCGGCGGCGCGTCAGGCTCGAACTCGCCCTGAATAATTAGAGTGATCTGCGAGCTCGAAGGCGGCTGCCGCCTGGGCGTGGTCGTCGGCTCTGCCGGCTCCAACTCCTCCTTCCTCAAGAGTTTGTCGAAGCTTGTCTCTACGACGCTCCGTATAATGTGGTCGGTGAAGCCGCCGATCGTCTGCGCGAGCGCCTCAAACTCCGGCGTCTTCGATGCAGCCAAGAAGTACGCGTGCGCGCATCGTGCCGCAGCATCATTGAAGGTAGTGAGATCGACTTCAGCGACGCCGTGACGACCACCAACGAGTGCGCTGCGCGTCGTCAGGGGTAGCACGATTGTGTCCTTCTTGCTGGAGCTCGCCATCATGACGGGCTCAGGACCGTCCTCGCCAAAGGCGAGGGCGACGCAATCCGGAAGGACGAGATCGACCGGACTCTCTTGGACGCGCCATGTGAAGCCGCTGAGGTCTTCCGCCCGTTTATCCGGGACCAGGCTTTCCGAGAGAGCGCGGTTATGGCCATCTCGCACCACCGCCGGCGCGAGGTTAGACATGAACGCAAGCATCGACTTCAGCTGCGGCATCTGACTCGCGAATATAGACGAGAATCCTTCGCGCGCCGCCGCGAAGAGCATCATCTCCAAAAGTTTAGGCGGGATCTGATCCCGGTTGGGTATCGGCAGCTTCTCCAAGCTGTCCGCAATGATCTCTCTGAAGCGATCAGGGATCATGGGGCCGTCGAGGCCGGCCATGCGTCGTACGTTGTCTTCGTCTGCGAGGACTTCCCAGGCACTGACGGCCATCGTTTCGAGGCCGAATTTGAATGCGCCGCGGATATGCGCGTTGCGTGTCGTCAGATGCGCGATCACTTCTGCGGCCGCTTCCCCGTCGACGATCTCGCCCGGCGTGTGCGACCGCAGCGTGGCGATAAGGCCCTTTAGTCGCTTGTCCTCGTACTCGGTGATGTCATCATCGAGCGTCCGCTCGTTCGTCTTCGGAAGCTCCGAATAGAAGAAGGACTCGGCCGCCGACCGATTTATGTTGGACGGATAGATGGCGTCGTTCCGGAAGACGAAGATGCGCTCCGCCTTGCCCGTGCCTGGGATGAGAAACCCTCGCTGATAGAGTTGAGGGATTTCGTGTTGAACCTTGCCCGCCATTGCTACGACCGCCTTTCCGGTGGAGTCGAAGGGGTTGCTATCGAAACAAAAGACAAGTGAAGCGAGGCAAGGCCGGGCGTTCAAACCGCCCGCCAAAGGCGGGCCGATTTTCCACCTACGCTTCCAGCGTATTGTGCTAGCCGCCTGTCCCGTCGACCAGGTGGGTGAAGGTGCCGCCGCCGACATTCATCACCGTCATCGAAGGCCGAAGCCTGCATTTCGAACCGGCCAAACCTCACCTATCCGAACCGGGGGGATCCACTCTGCGCCAATACCGGACGTTGGCTTACCTCCAGAAATACGACGTTCCGTGGCGACGCGTCGCGCACCCGGACCGCGCTAAAGCTGGTGGGCCGACCCTTTAGAGGTCGGTCTGCTAGGACATTTCCAGCGCGGCATCGACCTCGATGCTAAGGCACCGCCCCCACTTTGTGACATTGAAGCTCTAGCCGACATACTTCCTCAGGCAGCGGGTCCACCGTCACCGCGAGGACAAAGCACTAGGGATACTCCCCAAGCCATCGTCTCCAGGGGGTGGCGCGTCTCTCAGGAGCGCGACACCCCACATCCGGCGTTGCTCAGACGACGAACGGCCTTTCTGGACACTCAGGAACCAGCCAATGAAAGCGTCGATCTGCTTTCCTAGGCGGTCGTCGAGTTGAGTGAATTCAACTCGCTGTGTGGTCTCCTGGAACGCGTCTCCCCAGCCCCGTATCTTCCGATCGACAAGCTCCATGGTCTGAATGAAGCGGTGCTGCGCACGCCTGGGCTCCGCAGAAGCCAGAATAGACTTCTTGGCGTCCCGGATCGTTAGCGCGACGTCATTGGAGAGTTCGTCCTTGGCCTTGCGGGACGGCGCGATCGTTCGCCCTTGAACCCTAAAAGACAGAAATTCGAAGCCTTGAGCGACAGTGCCTTTTGCGGCCTTGTTGCTCTGGCCTGGTTGATGAGCTTCCAGGCCTAGCCCAGCGAGTATCGTTTCAGCTCGCGTCCATGCACTCGCAACGGTCGCTTCAGACGGGCCCAGAATGACGAAGTCGTCGAGGTACCGAATGGTGGTGACTGTCCCCGAGTTAAGCTGCTCGTCAAAGTCGCTTAGAACGATGTTCGCGCTTATCGCAGAAAGAGCGGAGCCTTGCGGGACACCGACTTCTGTAGTGGGAAACAGGCTCCACCACTGCCGGACATCCTCGTCCTCACGGTTCGAGAGCTCCACCTCAAGAGCTTTTTTGAATAACGCGACGAAGGACCTGTCGCTGACCTCAGCGTCGAGAAACGCGTGGAGGGGCTGCTTGGGCAAGTTGGCGAAGAAGTTCTTTAGGTCAGAACGGACGTAGTGGGTCGCACCCCCGTCGATCGCTTCCTTGATAAGCCGAACAGCGTACGACACTCCGCGCTCTGGTAGCCCCCCGACAGACGTTCGCGTTGCCAGTCGTTTCGGTAATTCCCCAAGGAGGCGACATATCCGCCGCGAATTGCTTTGGCACACGTCCAGAATTGCTCGCTGAACAATGCGGTTGCGCAAAGGCGAGACAACGATCGGACGCGGCGTCTTCCCGGCTCGCCGCTTCAGGACGCCTTTCTGAGCGTCGAACCGAAACCCCTCTGGGCCAATGTCTTTCTGAAGGCGACCAATATAGAGCAGCGTATCGGCCTCGATGGCGGCTCGCTCTCGCTTGGTGTCAGGATCGCGGGATTGCAGCGCGCGAGGACGCACGTGGTCCCACGCGCGCTTCAGCGAGCTACGCTTGCGGACCTCGCAGAATAGCTCGATCGGGTCGTTTGGTCGGGTGAGACTCATCGGTGCCGCGCAGCCTCAACCTTGCAAGATCAGCGTTCGTCGGAGCGCGTACCAGAACCAGGGCCTGGCATCGCGACGATCCCCGCCACGTGGGCGCAAGCCGCGTGACAGCCGCCCTGCGCTTCCTCCGCTCCTTTCGGTCCGGGGTCACGCAAGGCAGTCAGAAGCGTGACCGACGCCGCGAGAGCGGCAACGATCATCAACCCCGGTGCGGGGCGTTTTTGCAGCGCATGGTCGGCACTCCCTCAGCATCCACCGTAAAGGTTTTTCGCCCAGGTCAAGCGCAACTCTCGCCGCCCCCTCGCCCCTCACCGACAGAAAAGACCGATTAGCCGTTCGATGTGCGTCAAACTGCAACGCGGCAACGGCATCGAGCCTCATGGCGTAAGGCAAGCGTTCGTCGGAGCGCGTACCAGAACCAGGGCCTGGCATCGCGACGATCCCCGCCACGTGGGCGCAACCCGCGTGACAGCCGCCCTGCGCTTCCTCCGCTCCTTTCGGTCCGGGGTCACGCGGCGCGGTAGAACTCGCATACCGTGCGGCTTCCATCGGAGTCGCGCAAGCAAAAAGAACACCGAGTGAACGTAAGGGGCCTAAATGGAGAGCGCCCATACTGGAGCTTCACCACCCAGTCCTTGTTCAGTCAGCTTGAATGGCAAACGACCGCCCTTCCATGAACCCTCGCAGCTGTTGCTTGATGCCACGCTGGCCAACGCAAAGGTCGCATTAGGCCGGCGGGCGCCAGCTGCTGCCGTTGGCGCATCTCCAGGAAGACGACGTTCGCCGGAGGCGCATATCCCATCATCCGGGCGTGTGAATAGGTTCCGACGGGAGCGAGACGCGGCTGACGCATCCAGATGCGCTGTCGAATTCGTCTTCAACGACGGCGGCTCGGCCGAGGCTCCTGATCCAGGCCTGCCACCTGAAGCCTGCTGGGGGACCAATTGGCCATCGCGCTCTCGAAGTCCGCGTCAACTGCTACAACCTGGCGACCTTGGAATTCAACGAGGCAGGTGCGCTTCCGAATGGCCCGGACATATTCCGGTGGACGACTCGCCACGATCGCAGCGTCAAGACAGAGACGCTCACACTGCCGCGGCGCCAGCCTCGGGCGCCAGCCAGGGCAGGTGGCGAAAAAGCGCGGCCCGTTGCCGCCCAGTTCTGGCGCTTGGCCCTCCCGTACCGATCGCTCGGCAGAAATATTGTCCATGGCTTGTAATCGTCAGAAATGGATCGCGTCCATGCCGGGTTCTCGCCACGTATCCCGCTTTGCACAGCCCGTTGAGACGCGAGCGCAGCGACGCCGGCTTTTCGAAAGGAAAGATGCGCTTGAGACCGTCCATCAGTTCGCTATGGCTGCATGGATCGGGCTGAACGATCTCCAGCCAGCGCAGCATGACCAGTTCGGCCACGCGCGGCCTCAACCGACCTTGCGGCGTGTAGAACTGATCTCCAGTGGGTCCATAGGGCGTGAGCGGCGTACCCCGGTTCCTTGCGTACGGCCCCAGGCCAGGCTCGAGGCGACCGTAAAGCGCCCCGTCTGGCTCCTCGGCAGCGGGCAGGCTGGCCGTTGGCAACGCTTGAAATGGGGCGCGTAAAGCGCTGGTGGAAAGGACGGTGAGGATGTGGACACCGAGCTCGTCGATCCTGACCTCCAGCCGCATCAGGATGTCTGACACGTGATTGATAGATCGGCCCGCTTGCGCCGAGCTAAGCTGGACGACCAAGCGCAACGCCTCACCATCGAACCTGGCGCTGCTGGCGCCAATGGCGAAGCGCTCCTGGAAATTCTCGACGGCCAGAAGATCGAGCAAATCGTCGGCCGCGCGCTCTTCGAAATGCGTCAAGTCCGAAGTGAGAGCCGAGCGCAGGAGCAGGGCCAAGTAGGCGGTCCTGGCCTCGGTCGACGCGCCTGTGGCGAGACGCCGAGCTTGGCTGGCTACCAGCAGCCAGACGGACGGCCGCCCGGGACGGTAGGCGGCAAGGTCGCGACAGCTGACCCAGAGCTCGTTGGCCCGCACGAGGCGATCCATGACCAAGTCGACCTGCGCGGCTTCGCTGACAACGACGCTTTCGATAGTCTCGAAGTGAAACCGGCGCAGTTCGTCGTCGCCGGCACGAAAACGGCTCGGCTTCCGTTCGGGGGCGCCGAACTTGAATGTCAGGGCGCCGTCCGGCGACGGTAGCATGAGGGCGATCCCTTCCCCCAACAACCGGCGAGGGCGAAGCTTACGCGCTTCAACCTCGGCCCGATTCGGCCACAAGAGCGTCTCGAACTCCCCCGTCTCGCCCGGCTCTGATAGGCCCCATCCCGAATGGGCCAACATATGGCGGATAACCTCGGCATAGGCCGGATCGGGACCAGCGAGATCGACATTGCCGAAGAACAACGCGTCGGCGTTCGCCCCGACATTGAGGGCTTCACTAGCCAGCGGAAAGGCGATGCTCGGGACCTTCCTGGCGGGAGCAGTATTGAAGAGGTCGTCGCGCGACGCCAACCAGCCATCTCGAGCGGTAAGTTCCAACCGCTGCAGGCGCGAATAGAGCTGGCACCAGGCGTCGTCCTCACGGAAGGGGCCTTGCCCGTGGGCGCGCATGAAAACCGTCGCCTGTCGGCGCAACGTCATGCCACTGGTGCTGGGCCAATTTCGCGCCAGGAAATCCAGAGCGTCCGCCAGCTCGCCGGGAACTTCACCATAGGCCAGCTGCCCGCCTCCAAACAGTGCCGGCACGAGCACCAGCCGCTTGACCTCGCGCAAGACCTGCGACCAGCGCGCCTTTTGCCGATCCGATCTCAAGGTCTGCATCGCTACCCCGACCGCATGCGGTATCGTCCGCATGAGCCGGGCCGCCGCCTCGGCATCCTCGAAATCAAAGACGATAAAGGCCGGCCGGTCTGAGTCCTCGCATGCCAAGAGGAAGTCGTACGAGTGACCAGGCTCGTAGACCTCGAAGTCCCCGAGCCTGCGCCGAGACCGTTGCGCTCGCGGCAAGGTGGCGTTGACACCTACGAAATACACGATCGGCTTTGTGGAGACGACTGGCACCTCCCGCGGCGTCAACAGGTCATCGCCTTGGGCGAGCACGGCTTCCTGGGCCTCGAACTCCATGCGCGACTGCAGAGACGGTTGGCGCAGAGCTGTGCGATCGCGCCAAAGGTCGCCAATCCTTCGCCAAACGCTGCGCCTGATCCAATCGCGCGCGACGCCAGTCGGGGTCACAATGACGAGCGCGCCACCGCCCGTCACACGAAGTTCAGTTGGGGCGATCCAGGCCTCAAACGCCCGGTCTCCCAGCTCTCTCCGTAGAGATACGAGGATATCCCCCCAGAGCTCAGCTTCGACCGGCTGGGGCCAAGCGCCCACCTGGCTTGGCGACACCAGCCGCCGGCGCTCGGGGTCATAGCGATCCCAAGCCTGTTGCAGCTGCAACCAGCGCGCGCCAACCAGCCACGATCTCAAGCTGTCGCCGCCGACGACTACCGACAAATGGTTCAGATCAGTGTCGTCGAGGTCGAGGAGGAGCCATCGCCTTGCATCAGCGCCGCTCTTCTCCTGAGCCACGGCCTTGATCGCCGCGCGCCAGGATAGCCGCGTGCGTTTTCGGCGCGCCGTCTCCAGGGTGAGGTCGCCGTCTGGGATGGCCATCGCCGGGTCGTATCGAATGGATGCTCCGGCCGACGAGAAGCCGGCGGCGGCGGCGCTCACCGCCTTCACGGCGTCGCTGCGCGCGGCGACCACGGCGAATAGTTCCGGTGACAGGGTGATGCCCACGACATCGCCGGCGGCGCTTTTGATGCCGACGTCGACGGCGGAGGCCTTGACGCCCTTGGCCAGCAATTCTGCCACGACACGGCTGCGAATATAGATTTCGTCGCGCCACTGATCGGCCCGCCCTTGACCCAGCCTGGCGCTCAGTTGGGCGTGCGCGGCCTGGGCATAGCCCTGTCGAGCCGCGCGGCGATTGCTCGGACAGAGCTGAACGAGACTGAGAGGCGCCTGCTGCTCCATCTCCGCGCGCCACGGCGCCAGGGCGCGCCAGAGTTCCAGCTCGCCACCGACGAAAGCCCGTCCTTGCCATAGGAAGACGTCGCACCAGGGCTCTCCGACTTCCACCAGCCGCTGGTCTTCCGCCCTTAGGGGATGGGGATCCTCGGGCGCGAACGGCTCGAAGCCCGCAACCTTGCCGCTGCGCGACCCAGGCATGGTCGACAGCGCCCGGTACCATTGGTTGGGCCGCTCGTTGGCACCGTAGCAGGCCAGCGCGAAACCCGTATCGACGAAGGCGTCGTAGGCGATGAGCCGCAGGGCGGCGATCTCCTCGTTCATTCTGCCGTCGCCTTGGGGCCGAACAGTCGCCGCCGTACCAGCTGGTTGATCTCGTCATTATACTGATTGGGCGTCTTGTGGGGCTGCCAGTCATAGACCTCCCAGGCGATGCCGAGCTCGGTCAGGCGCTCGATGAATTTGCTGTTGGGGCCGTGCTGGTCCTCCAGGTATTGGGCCGGCAAGATCGCGTAGTCGACAGCGTCCTTCAGCGAGACCGGTCGGCTATAGGCCACCTCGACCGTCGAGGCGCGAAGGTCCGGCTTCGTATTGCTTTGCCGCGACGCCAGGCGGGCCAGACTGGTGAAAGCCACGCCGACCTCGTCCCAGCGCGCCAGGGTTTCGCTCAGGCCGGGCCGAAGATCGCCATTGTAATAGGCCTGGAGGTCTTCGAACGCCCACGCGATATGACCCGCCGCCGAGGCCAGGTTCGGCTCAAGCTCGTAGTCCTCGAGATAGACGTGGGGATCGGGGTGGCCGCCGAAGACCCCGGCCATGAGCCCGCCGGTGTCCAGGGGATAAACGTGATAAGGTGCACCCAACGTCGTTCCCCGACCCATGAACAGGCATGGAAACATGGAGATGTAGTTGCTCTTGTCGTCGCCGTGCTTGAGCCGGTAGGCGGGCCTTCCGACGAAGAAGTAGACCAGATCGCGGTCGAACACGGGGCACCGCCGCGTATCGATTGAACCGGTCCGGACGATTTCGCGCGCGGCGCCGACGGCCGTCATGTGGATCAGCGGCAGGCCATCGCCGGCCGCACCGACGGCGCGCCCCGCCATGGGCGGGTCGGCCTTGCCTGTCCGCCGCCGCCGCACCTTGACCGTCTCGTCCTCGCTCAAGCACACCCCCACTCGACGATCCCGCCATAATGGTAAGGCCGCGCCAGTTCGCAACCCTGGGCGTCAAGAGCCGCCGTCGATTTGAACGCGCGCGCCGCCCGGTCTCCGGAACGGCGCGACTGGCTTATGACCTAACTGCGCTTTAGTCTTGCGCCACGCCTCCTCGCACTCGCCCCGGTCGCCGGCGATCATGGCGCGTCGTCGGCGCCTGGACAAAGCGCCGATGAGTTATTTTCCCGATCTAGCCATGGCGATGACGGCCGCCGCCGCGCATGTGGACGAGCGCGATTGGGCTAGGTTCGCCGGCGAATGGGTCGAGGAGCTGGCGTTCAGCGTCGAGGATTACGCTCAAGCGCTGCAGTTACTGGAGCCTCTTGAAGGCCTTTGCGCGATTAGTCCCCTGTTACGGGGCGGCTTAGGAAGCTCGATCGCGGCGTTGCGGAGCTTTTTACAAATCTGATCGCGTATGACCGTTTGCCAAAGTATTCTGGGCGGTAGGACACAGATCAACAGCCACTAGAACGCCGCACACGGCTGCTAGATTTTCCCATAGGCCCTCAGTAGGCGCCACGTGTCGGAGCCATCAATGATGCAGTAACGCCGCGGGCGCGCCGGGTTTATCGCGAACGCCTCGGCCGTGGTCGCGACAGTGTTTTCAATCTTATCACAATGCTGGACGACGATCAGGTCAGCTGGCTCCCTGAAGGCTCGCAGCAACTGATCGCCGCGCTTACCCATATTGGCCGGGTGAAGGGAACCTTTGAGCCCCGGCCCCTTGAAGATGAAGGCGCTGGAGACCCGTGCGCCCTCGATCTGGACCTGGCTGGTCTGCAAGTCCGATGTCTCTCCGCCCCAGTCCTTGGGCACGAAAGGCTCGCCTATAATGTCGGCGAAGCTCGCCTTCACAACCTCCTCCGGCATGGCGCGTAGCTGCGCGAGATCAGCGGCTTTCGGCGGCTTCACGTTTCGAACAGCGGCGAAGGTGTCGATCTGGTCGACATAGACGCGGGCGAGTGATTTCCAGGATACTTCCAGAATGCCCATTCCCTGCACGACGTCGCCGATTGCGATCGGATGCACTGTGACTGCCAGACCGCTCACTTCGAAGCGGCCCATTATCAGGACCCGCTTGCGGTTGCTCATTAGGCCCACCGAGGTGTCCGAATAGACGTGATCGTTGGAGAGTTCCCCTTCCACAGCGTACTCGGTGTCGCCAACCTGAAGCGTTCCCGAGAAGCTACCCGGCGGCGCGATCTTGCCCGCTTCCTGTGCCCGGACGGCGGCCGTCAGCCCCGTGAACTTGAATACGCCCCAAGTTAAGGCGGTGAACAGCTCACCGTCGTCGACACCCTTGATCAGCTTCTCCGTAAGAGAAGGAACGTCGCCCGCCTCCAGGAGACCGCGTGCGACCTGGGCCGCGGTCCTCATCGCCGCAGCGCGTCCGCCGGAATTGGGTCGAAGTGGGGCTTGAGCTGCGACGGGTATGTCGTAGCCGGTCAAGTCCATCAACCGACGACTGTTCAAATAATAGGGCCAGAAACGCTGTTCCATGATGTTTTCCAGAAAGGTGACGCTTCGAGATCTGACGCCAGCTTCAAAGCCGTTATCCCCGGATCGCTCTAGCGCCGCGCCAAGGCGGCGAGCCGCGCGAACCGGCGGTCCTTCACGGCTCCCGACCAGCGGGCCGTCATCGCGGTTAGGGCGACATCGAGGTCGTGCGGAATGACCGCCCCTTCTTCCTCGCCGATAGTCCGGTCCAACAGGGTGAGCATCGACCTGGCCTCGGCTTGAGTCCGCGGGAACTTGAGTTCGCGGCCACCTCCGTCCTCGCGGACATAGAGCCGGTACTCCCAGAGGGACCAGACGTCGAATGGCATCAGATAATCGCCTAGAGCGGCGACGGCTTCCGAAAAGGCTGTATCGGCGGCCGCCGGCAGGGCGGCGAACCCGTCCGCCACCTCGGAGGACTGGACGGACCGGTCCCGGGGCCAGCCGCCTGCCAGGATGGGCAGGACGCCAGAGGTGAAGGTTTTCTCCGGCGCCTTCGCGTCGGCGACAAAGCGGGTCAGGGCACGCGCGCAGACCGTTCGGACCTGAGGTCCGCCGAGTCTCAGGACCTGTTCCGTTTCCACCAGACTCACCGGAGGGGCGGTCCCGTCGCGCAAGGCGATGGCCACGGGCAGGATCAGGCGTTCGGCCAGTCGCGACCGCACGTCCGGCGACAGGCGATCATCGAGGATCCGGCGCACCATCTCCGCGGAGATAAGGGCCAGGGCATCAGGGGCGAGCAGGCCGATCCGGGCAATGGCGTCCCAGAGCTCTGGCACCACCCCGTCTTGAGCCGCCAGCGGTCCCAGTAACTTGGCCTGGGTCCAAGCCGGATCGATGTAGTTGAGAAACTGCACGTTTAGCAGGAGACGATAGAGCCCCTGTCTTCCCCCTTCGCCCGGTGTCTCGACGATAAGATCCCGCGCCTGCGCCAGAAAGGGATCGTCGAATGCCGTCCGCGCGTCCTCGCCCTTGGGGAATAGGCTGAAGTAGCCCGACATCATCCGGCCGGCCGCCGTATTGAGTGAAAGCGAGGCCAAGCGTTCGGTCGGTGCCTCTTCGAACGGCCCGTCGTCCGCAGTTTTTGTCTCCGCCACGGTGGCGGCGGCGGCGTAAGGCCACCACTCCAGCCAGAGCGCCGGCATGCGCGCATCGTCCGGGAGCCGACCCAGCGCCCCCTCGAAAAGATAGGCGACACCGGGTGCCGCCGCCCTACGCGCAGAAGCCGGAACGCCGCCAAGGAGCTCGATGAAGTCGGAGACCTGCGCCGTCTCCATCCGGTCCGGATCTCCTTCCTCCACGCCGATGCGGTCCCGGATCGCGAAGGCCAGAGCACCGACGATCCGGCCCCGGCTCAGAAGCGCCGGCTCGGCCCGTATCCGGTCGAAGACCGCCTTCCAGTTCGCTCCGATGGCGTCCAGAGTTTTGCGGCCGTCGGTATACGGGTTGTCGGTCAGGGCCGCCTCGATCTCAGCGAAGGCGGTCGCCGAGGTCAGATCGAGGTCGAGCCGCGACCGCGACGGGACATAGCCGTCGCCGGTCCTGTAGAGGTCGTCGCTTCCCCACATCGCCTCGAGGTCGGCATAGTCGGCCAGCCAGGCGATCGAGCCCGGGGTCAGTACCGCGCCCGCGTTTTGCATTCGCCTCAGCTCGGCATACGCGTCCCCGATCTGGCGTTCGTCGCGGCGGGCGCGCGACAGGTCCCGGCGGAAGAGGCGGGTTGGCGGCCCCCGGCGAATCCGGCGCTCTAGCTGATCGCGGACGTCGGCGGTCAGGTCCCCGTGCCGGCGGCTGCGGAGCTCGGCGAACTCCGGATAGGCATGTACGCCCCAAAGCTCCTCCTGGGACATCGAGAGGGCCCAGGGATCAAGCCGGTCGGCTGGAACGACGGCGGGATCGAGCGCGGCAGCGGCCCAGAGACGACGGGCGATAGGCCAGGCCTTCAGCGCCAGCCCGTCGACCCGTTTCGTTGCGGCCGTGGGATCGATCGCGCCTAGCCGCGAAAGGGCCGCGCTGACCAAGCGAGTGATCGGCATGAAGCCGCCGCGATACTTGTCCGGGTCCTTGTCGTCCCCATCGGCGTCCATCTCGCCATCGCTGTCGACAGGATAGACCCGCGCAATCCAGTTGGCAGACCAAGTGAGACCCAGCCGCTCCGCCTGATGCAGCCGCGAGAACAGGGCGCCTTGCGCACGGTCAAGCAGCTCCTCCCACACGCGGGCGTCGTCGCAACCCGACAGGCCTATCTCGGCCAGGCGAACATGGTGGTCAGGCTCCAGGTCCAGTGACAGCAGATCCGCGACCGTCCGGGGTTTGCCACGAACCGGCTCCTTGAAAGGGCTTCGAGGGCGGATCTTCAACCTGGGCGCCGCCAGATCGACGATGGAGCCGACGAAGATCCGGGGGTCGACGCCGCGCCGGATCGCGTCTTTGATCTCGATGACGGTCATGTCGGGATCTTCGGCGGTTCCGTCCCGCCAGGCCTCAATCACGCAGCGCCACGCCGTCATGTAGAGTTCCGGCAAAGCTTCCGATCGCGAGAATACGGCGTCGCGCACCGCTCGTCGCTGGGCGTCCGCGCCCGGTCCGAGTGCCGCCGCCCAGACCAGGACCGCCCGATCCTGAAGACGCCCGTCGATGAACAGACGGGTGGCCCGCCGTACATGGTCGTCGACGGGCCGAGGTGGACGCCGGTCCTTCATGAGCCGGACCTGGGCTCGCGCAGCACCTTGATCGCCTCATCTAGCCAGCCGGGGTCAGCGCCGATCTCACCGAGGAACCGGGCCAGGGCGCCCTGTTCAGTTCTGAGAGCGCGCCGGAATATGTAGCCGAACAGGGCGACATTGGCCTCCGAGGCCTCGCCTCGAGGCCCGCGACAGAGGCGCCGGAGCCTTTTCCGCGCCCACCGATCCTCCCCCGGGGACGGAATGCTGGCCGCCCAAGCCTTCAGCAACCGGGCGAGCTCTGCATGGTGATCGGCCTTGTCGTAACAGATCGGGATAATGGAGCGCGCCGACCAGTCTTCGCCGACGGTGAGGTCCCCCGCATCCCGGGGCGCGAACACATAGCGATCCTTCAGATCGGGGAAATGCAGGCTGTCGCCCGCCACTGCGTTCATCAGATAGCGAAACGGCGGATCGTTGACGCTGTAGCCGACGATCACGAGGTGAAAAATGCGCGTGGCGTCATAAATGAAGTCCGCCGTCAGTCGCCGCCTGAGATAGAGGTCTCCGAAGTCCTGGTCGGTTAGAACTAGCTGACGCGACTGTTTCGGATCCAGCACTCCGTGGATGTGAAAGACGCCGTGGAACCCGGGACCGTTGCTCGCCCGCGGCAGGCCTTCTAGTCCATGGCTCGCGACCTTTTCCGGTCTCGCCGCCTCCTCGTGCAGCCGGTCAAAGTTGGTCGTCGCGACGAACAACTCGCCGAAGCGTCGCGCCAACAGGTTGATCGAGGCATGGAGGGCGTTCGGGGCTTTGGCCGCGTCGAGAATCTGCCGAGCGGCGACCCGCAAGCTGCTGAGGGGTTCGCTCGCGCGGACCATACGGCGCTCGAGCATGCCCAGCACCATGTCATACTCACTGGAGACGAAGCGTTTGAACTCGGCGCACTGGCGAGGATCGAGCCCCTCCATGAACGCCTCTTTGGCTTTTGGCGGGTCTGAAGGCGATGCCTTCTCCTCCCTCCAGTCGTACATCGCCTGGCCAAGGCGAGCATCAAGGCGCTTGGCGATCTCGCAGACCAACCCTTGGAAATCGGGAAGCTCAGAGGGGGCAGGGGTGGAAACTCCGGCTCCTGTTAAAAACAGGACCCGTCCCTGATCCCGCGCCAGCATCAGGTCTTCGGGCAGACCCGGGAGATCGTCCTCAAGATAGATCAGCGCTTCGGTCATGTCGGTCCAGTCGAGAATTCGACACGGTTTTGCCGCCTCCCGTCAAGCTTGTGGAGATTAATAAGTCACCCTCAACACAAGCACCTGTGCCGGGGAGTAATGGATCTAGCTTTTCCCGCCCAGAAGCGGACCTTCCGAACCGCCGCAATGAGTCACGTTCAACCATTCGGAGGCGGTCCCACGCCGTTTTGAAGCGGCCTCGTGCCGACTCACGCCGTACCACGCTAATACACGCCTAATATTCAGCGATGGCGCGTGGGCTGTTGATTTGACTAGGAAAACATCGAAAGCGCCAGCTGCGCCTAACTGGCGACGGCGCAGCAAACCCAGGCCCTGTAAGGGATTGGCCCCATACCGGCGGCGCTGCTTTTATCTGGCCATCGTAATCGGGGGTCTCTGTCTCTGCTTCCGAGGCATGACTTTCTCCGGTGCCTGATCCTATCACACGCCTGACCAGTGGTGATCCTCGCCCTGCCGAAGCGGTTGAGATTGGGATGGTCCCTGCAATCGTCCATGCTCTCGCTGCCTGCCAGGCGGGGGCACATGTCTGCGTCGGGATCGCGGGGCCACACAGGCAATCGGGCGCGGTCTTGGCCTCGTTGAGGAGCCTGCCGCCGGCGAGATTACGTGCTCTCCGCATCCGCATCGATCCATCCTTCTCATCCGCCGCTGGCGGAACCTGTGTCACCCCCTGGTCAGTCGTCTGTCGTTCGCCCGTGTCGTCGTCGCGCGTCAGTTCGCCATGGCTAGGACCTCCGCGCCGCCACCGGCCGGCGCGTCGCTGCCCGCCGAAAAGCGGAAGCTCGATCCGTCCAGCCACATTCGGTGCATGATCACCGCCAGCTTGCGGGCCACGGCGACGACGGCCCGCTTGTGGCCGCGCTCGCGGGCGAGGCGCTGTTTCCAGGCCTTCAGCGCGCACTGGTTCTGCGATCTGGTCATCATCACGCTGGCCGCCTCGTAAAGGGCGCAGCGCCATGGCGATGGTCTCAGGGGCGGTCGGCACGATGGTCTCGAAGACCACGGTCCCGTCGCGGCTGGTCACCACGCACAGCGCGGTCGTGGCCGCGGAGGTGTCGAGTGTGGCGTCATAGGTCATCGGCGGGCGTCCTCTTCGGCTAGCAGGGGTTGGACGCCCACTCTGCGCCACTACCGACGTTGCCGCCGCCGTTCCCTCTGCCGCCCCGATTACGCGGCCACTCCTAATCGCTTCACGAATAAACCAGCGCCAAGCTTTCTCGACCGCCGTCCACATGCCGCTTCACGACCATGTGCCTTCCTGCCTGAGTTCATGACCCTCGGGTTGCGAAAGGCAATACGACACCTGTTGCTCGCGAGTTCGGTATACCTTCTCATGCAGCAAAATCGGGGGGGGCGATGACCACGGCAGAGCTAGCTGGACGAAGCTTCAAGTTCCTGCGCGACGGAGCCGTAGAGCCCGTCGATGTGTCGTGGGACGAGGAAGGTGGGAGCGGTCGCCAGAATACCATTGGGAGCGCTCGACAGATGATCTCCGAGGCGATGAGCGCCAAAAACGTCGCCTTTTTGCTGGGCGCGGGATGCTCGTCCCTCGTCCGTGACAAGATCGAACGGGGCATTCCGACGATGGCACCGCTTGCGTGGGAATTCTGTCGCGAGGCTATGGCCGAACAGGTCGCGGCAGCTACGGCCCTGACGCCCGCCGAGACGCCAGAACCCGCGCACCTGTCTTTTGAGATCCGGGGCGCTGACGGAGCCTCAGAGGTCATCTCGCCAGATGTGGAAGACACTGAACTGGCAGACCCGCCGCCTTCATGGCGGCTCACTCTTGCCGAAATGAATGTGCTCGACGACCTGGGGGTCGATCTTGAGGATGGCTACAATAAGAACCTCGAACGCCTGATGGAAGTCTTGTACGGTCAACGCTTCGTCCTATCGCGAAGCTCAAAGTCTTCGCACGATGGGCAACTGCGACTTGTGAACAGCATCATTCAGAAGGTTCAGGACTTTCTATGGGAGCGATTGACCGCCGGTGCCTTCAGTTACGGCGACACCATGGTTCGCGACCTTTACGAAAAATTCTATCGTAAACTGGTACTGCGCGACCGCTCACTGCCGCGACCATGGGTCTTCACGACCAACTACGATCTTTTCAATGAGATCGCGATGGACCGGCTGGGGATCCCGTACGCGAATGGGTTTACAGGCTTCGTAGAACGACGCTTCAATCCTGCCAGTTTCCGTTACGCCCTGGCCGAGCAGCTTGATGTCGGCAACCGCAAGTGGGCCGCCGTCGACGCCTTCGTTTACCTCTGCAAACTGCATGGTTCGATCAGTTGGACGGAAGACGACCACGGGCTCCTGCCAATTCGAGAGAACTGGCCAGTCACTGAACGGTCGCGGATGTTGATCTATCCGACGCCGGCCAAGCAGAACGCCTCCCTCGCTTCGCCCTACGCGGATCTGTTCAGGGAGTTTCAATCGCGGGTGGTTCGCGAACAGAGTGTGCTAATCACCGCCGGCTTCGCCTTTGGCGACGAGCATCTCAACAACATCATCTATCAGGCGCTGACGATTCCGACGTTTCGCCTTATCGTTTTCGCCGACCCCAACTCGGGCGGAGATATCGCTAAACTCCGCCAATTGGGCGATCCGCGTATCTGGATCATTGGTGGCGACGGACCTACGGCTGGGTCCCGCGCCCACTACTTCGACACCATTGTCGAGCACTTTTTACCGCAACGCCCGAGCGAGCGGATCGACGAAGCCGTTCAGAAGGTGATGAGGGCCATGGCGCCTGTGCCCAAGGATGGCGAAGCGTGACCCACGACGACCGTAAGCGCGCTATAGGCAAGGTGGTATCCGTCTCTTCCGACCGCTTTTTGGTTGAGATGCATGCCGGTACTGACAACTTCACCGTGGTTGGCTTCGACGACGTTCACTATGTCGCGCGTCTCGGATCCTTCCTCATGATCCCGGCGCAATCGGAATATGTCGTAGCCGAGGTTGTCGGACTCCGGGAACGTGACGCCAGCGCTCCTGGCGAACGTGGCGACCTGGACCGGGCGACTTCGTCAAAGTTTCTGGATCTGGTGCCGGTGGGCATGTTGCCGGTAGCGGGAGGCCCGTTCCGCTTCGGAGTGTCGATCTTCCCCTCACTCTATGCCGACGCTCTCTATGCTATGGACCGAGAACTCGACCGGATTTTCGAGACCGAAGACGCTATCGAACCTTCGACGGGTGCCAATGGCGAAGCGTGCTCACCGCCCAGCGCAAATCGCTACCGCGTCTTATCGATCGGTAAGTCAGTCGTGTTCGAGGACTACGAGGTCAAAGTCCGCCTTGACGACTTCTTCGGCGGACACGTGGCGGTTTTAGGTAACACGGGCAGCGGAAAGTCCTGCACCGTCGCTGCCACGTTGCAGGCGCTGTTCGGGAAGCCTGAAGAGCACCACGCACGCGGCGCAACCTTCGTGGTCTTTGATGTGAATGGAGAGTATGGCGCAGCGCTCGCGTCGCTAGCGGCTCCGGGCGCTATCGGCGTCGACAGGATAGTCTTGGACGGTACCCCAGCCGGATTCCGCCTGCCGCACTGGTTCCTGGAAATGTCCGAGTGGGAGCTGTTGCTCCAGGCTAGTGAAAAAACACAGTTGCCCGTCCTTCGCACGGCTTTGGGCCTGACCAGCCTGTTTCGCGCAAAGTCCCCAGCGGCTCTCGAAATAAAAGAGCACTTCATCGCCACCTGTATCATCGAGTGCTTTCGCGGTGCCGACGGCGATTCGCCAGTCTCGAAGTTCCAGAGGGTGGTGTCGTTGTTGCAAAAGTACCCGACAGCGACACTGAACATGGCGCTGCTCCACCATTACCGACCGAACATGCAGTTCGGCAATTTCGCCGGGAATGGACAGGAAGAATTTCTCGAGGTCGTCCGAACGAAGGTGCGTGAGGATGTCCGCCTGCCCGCTTACGACCACACCCCCTTCGCTTTCGACGATTTAGCCGAGTGCTTGGACTTCGCCATCCTTTACGAAGAAGCGCACGGCAACCGTCAGATACGAGACTACTGCGCCTCGCTGGCGACCCGCTTGAAATCGCTTCAGGATCGCTCCGAATACGGCTTTCTCCGACACGTCGAAGACGATTTAGTGTCCGCGCCTTCTACCATGGCGTTTCTAATGCGCTTGGTTGGCCTGAGTCAGCGCGGCCAGACCCTGACGAAGGCCAATCAGCTCATCATCATCGACATGAACGACGTGGAAGACGAGGTGGTCGAGCTGGTAAGCGCCGTCATCGCCCGGATGTTGTTCAAGCTCCTACGGAAGGCAGACCCTCGCAGCCGCTTCCCCATCCACCTGCTTCTCGAAGAAGCGCACCGCTATATCGCCGCTACACCCTCACGGTTTTCCCTCGATGCAGCTCGTGGGTTCGAGCGGATCGCCAAGGAAGGACGCAAGTACGGCATGTTCGTGATGCTTGCGTCCCAACGCCCGAGCGAGCTTTCCAAAACTGTGCTCAGCCAGTGCTCGAACTTCGTCGTCCACCGGATCCAGAACCCCGACGACTTAGCGCAGATCAGGCAGATGACGCCGTTCATCTCCGACGCTGTCCTCAAGCGGTTGCCATCTCTTCCGAAGCAGCACGCCCTAGTGTTCGGCACGTCAGTCAATCTGCCGACCACATTTAAAGTGCGGCAAGCCTCGCCGCGTCCGCGTAGCGATGACGCTCGGATCGTCGAACGCTGGTTCCATGAAGACGGTCGCCCGGCAGACCTCTGCCTTCCGACAGAAATTATATTCGATCCGATAACTGACCAAGCACCTGAGGAATGCGTCTAGCAACTCAACGACAAAGGGCTATTGAACGTTGCAATACCCTCCGAGCAATGTGGCGGGCTCGTGCGGTGCGCGATATCGGTAGAACTGACTCTGTCGATGCGCCTCGTATTCAATTTGAACGTGAAGCCTCATCGTTGAACAGCGGCAGCCCCATCAATTCTTTTTCTTTGTCTGTTCCATAATTTCTAACCGCAGACCGAAGTGCTCTTTCTAGCTCGGAGTCGAAATCCGTTCGAAGTCTAGAGATGG
This sequence comes from Caulobacter endophyticus, assembly GCF_029543245.1. Taxonomy (GTDB): domain Bacteria; phylum Pseudomonadota; class Alphaproteobacteria; order Caulobacterales; family Caulobacteraceae; genus Caulobacter; species Caulobacter endophyticus_A. Next base: position 7,802 of record NZ_JARQWV010000027.1, on the reverse strand, counting down.
GATTATTCGTCCAGAACGGCCCTAAGTTCCGCTTTGCCGCTTCTGAGCACAATTTCTGCACTTCCTGCTCCACCCAGTCAAAAAATGTGCTAGTTATTTCTTTCCTCAATTTAAATTTAGCAACAGGTCTGCTGTTTCCGTAAACCTGCTGCATCTTCCTTTTTACATCGTTCCAAACTATATCATCATATATAAATGTGTCGAATATCGCATTTTCAAGGAATATCATCTTTCCAATTAGATCTCTGACGATGTATCCACACAGCCGGCTCGGAACGAGCACGCTCTCAAGCGTGTACTCCTGGTGTGATCTCGAGAAGCAAATTCTACCAGATATGAGGTCTGCGATAACTTTATTTGTGATCCTCTGACTGAAGCCAAGCTTTTCCAGGCTGGATACAATTTCCCCCGCCTCCAAGCCCTGGAAAGTCTTTGTCGAGGCGGCGCTCACCAAGGCACTCATTATATACAGGCGCAAAAATTGGCTCTCGGAGCGCCCAGTTTTCGCATCGAATGGATTTAGGAAGGGGGAGAATTCATCCCTGTAGATCGACTGATTCCCGAACATGATTGCTCTGACGGCCTCGTGCACGGGAAAGCGATAGGTGCCGGTGCGCTCGAAGGCTTGATATGCCCGGTAAGAGGTTGAGTAGCCAAACTGCAGAAACTGCTTGGTCATCTGAAGGGCGAGGCGCACGTCGCCGGTGGCGGACACCTCTATGAGATTGCCGACCTCCGTACCAAGTACGCTGGCGCTGAGCATTTCCACGACGCGAGATGCATCGGAAACAGTGACGCGCGCGCCGCCATCGGTAGTCAGATCGAATGACTTGCCCTTGAGGAGGTGCTCTGCAATCGAGAAACGCTTTGATAGCACGGATTGGATGTGCGGAGGGTCAATGTAGATCGCGTCGAAGGTGAAGGCGTCAAACACTGCAGACGAGCGATTTTTGACGTAGGTCGCATCCCGCATTGCAAGGACCAGATTCAGGCCGCTTTCCCGAGCTATCGCAACAGCTTCAAGGAAGATACTTTCCTGGGTTGTCGTTTCTTCGATCTGGTCAACATTGTCAATTACCAAAAATAGCGGAGTCTTCAATGAAGCGTATGACAGAATGCGCCTCGCATAGGGAGATTTTTCCTCGTATTCCCTTAGAAGTAGCTCGGCGATCTTATCATCTATCGCTTTCTGGTTGCCTCGCATAACTGCGAGGGGGCCACGAGTAAGCGCCGCTATCTCCCCCTTATAAGCGTGCTTGATTGTTCTTTCGTAGTCCCCCAGCGTGGCATTCTCGCCGATGTAGTTGAAAAGTGATTCATAAATAAACGATCTCGGAGAAAGAGATTTAGAAAACGAACGAAAATCGATATAAAGCCAGTGCGCGCTGGGTGACGCTTTTTCTTGGTCGAAGTATTGACTACCGCTAACCTTCTGAACGTAGTTTAGAAATGTCGTCTTTCCCGCGCCCACGAGCCCAAGAGTGAGAAGCGCAACAGATTGACTCTTGACCTTCGTACTGATGACATGGCTTGCAGTGTTTGAGACGCCCGTGCGCCCGACGGGGCGCATTGGGCGCGTATTGATGACTTGATCTCTGCGCAAAACAGCCATCTTAACGCGGTCGTCGAACTTGATCCGATCAGCCGTTTCTACGTAAGCCTTCTCTAGTAGGGCTGGATTATTTGACACTAGCTCTTCAGCAAATGCGGTAACTATCTCATCCTCTATCGAGGAAAACATGGTCGTTCGAGTAATTTTGGAGAACGAGCTGTCGTAAATTTTGTTAAGCCGCCGGTTGTCTGTTTGATTGCTATCGCCGCCCAAGAGCGCTTGCTCCAGACTGCCGTCGATAACAGAGCTCCTCGAAAGTAACGCTCTGAAATCATCAAGATCGGCGTCTAGAGCAGTTGCTGCGTCAGAAAAGGTGACGGCATATGTATCTTCGAAGCTTACGAGGTCTCTCCTATTTACGGGAAAGACTATCCAAGCATCACCATTTGTGACGGCGCAAAATCCGACCCCTCTTCGGCGACCGTAGTCTCGCGCCTGATTAATTGCTTTCTTAAGGTCCCCCTTTACCCAGGAACCCTTTAGCGCAGCGCGACCGGTCGGCACCTTCGAGAAATCCACTTGGAGGCGCTTCGCCTCTATAAGCAGAGAAGTTTGGGCCGTGGTTATTAGGTAATCCAAAAAATAATCTGACCCATCTTCAGATACGCGCTCTTCGTGGGTGAAATCCGTCTTATCCCAGCCCAGTATATGGGTGAGAATATCATCTATTACTTTGAAGCGGACATCAGCTTCGTTCCCTGCTGAAACCTTGATCTCGCTGAGTCGGGCTATAAGTTCCTGAGAGGTTGCCACGCTTCTGCCTCGCTTCTGATAGGTCGAAGAATGTCGTATCAGGCACGAGTGCGCTATACCCTCTAACCTCACCACCTGTGCATGGATTTAGGATACGCGCCCCCCTTTAGGGTATAGCTGAAGTCCTTCTTCCAACTGGTAAGGGGCGACTTCCTCCCGCCCTCTAGGCCCCATTTTATGAGGTCGTGAGGTGCCGCAGCGGGCCGCTAGATACCACTTTAGCCACGCAGTTTCTCAGTCTAGACAGCCCCCTAAACGTCAGCAGCCCTTGGCGCTCCGGCTAGGTTCTGCTTCGAGAAACGTGCGGGCGAAATGGTGGCGTGCCGCTAGGGTGCGCGAAAAAACAGCGGCTGGTCGAGGCGCTCGGGTGAAGGTGGAAGTACGCTTGTGGTCTGGAATGGGCCCGCCGCGAAGTCGCCACGACACGCGGTGAGGTATTTAGTATGGCGAGCATTGCTCGCCCGTCCTGCCGTAGTCGCAGTCGCCTCCGCTCGTACATCTAGCCAATGCACCGATCACAACAAGGATGGCAATCAGTGGCGCATGTCTAGCGGCGACCGACGCCACGCTCACTGCGACGCGCCCCAACCCCGGCATCACCCACCTCCAGAGAGAAGCCAAGCGCGAGTGTGACTAGTATCTTCAGCACGACCATGCCGTATTGGAGGCCGTCTGGTATCTCGACGTCAACGGCGTCCGTGGGGACCGGCCACGGCAAGAACCAGAATCCTAATTCACGATCTACAGGAACTGAGGGTTTAAGGAGCGAGCGACCCCTCATCAACTTCCTAGATCGAGGTCGAGATCGATTGTCGCTTCCGGTGAACTCCCGCCCTTGTGGCCGGGACCTCTCTTTTCAGCCGCAGGTGCAGATGGGGCGGCTTGCTCGGCACGCCGCTTGCTTCACCCAGCGAACGGGACCAGGCAGGGCTTCCCGCCACAAGGGCGTGTGCCGAGGACCTCACGTATTCACTCCGCGTCATGGATCATTCTGGCGCTTTCATGTCGCGAAGCGTTCGGGAGCAGTTCCGCAAGACCCTTCGATCTGAGGAAAGTTCCCCGACTAAAACCCCGACTAACGAACCCAAATAGTCGGGGGTGCCGCATTTTGGCACATCAAATCGTTGATTTTATTGGAGAAAATGGCGCGCCCGGAACGATTCGAACGTCCGACCCTCAGATTCGTAGTCTGATGCTCTATCCAGCTGAGCTACGGGCGCGCACTGCCTTGCGGCGAGGCGGGGGAGATACCCCGTACCCCTGGGGTGCGCAAGCGTCTTGTCGCAAGAAAGTCGCCAAGTTCGGTGGATAACTGCGCGATCCCTTGGCGCATAAGGGTTTGTAGGCGCGAAAAAGATGTCGCAGGGGTGCGCGGCGGCGTTTTTTCGCGAGCGTGGTGGCGGCGTCGGGGGCATGGTTCGTCGAATCTCCGCTGCCCGAGTCGGATTTCCGACGCGCCGGGCGGTCTGTTTCGCGCCCGATGTCCGTCCGCCTGAAGGATCCGCCCATGCGCCTGCCCGTTCTCGCCGCCCTCGCCGTCCTGACCGCTTGCGGAGGGATCGCCGGCTGCGCGGCCACGGCGGAGCCTCAGGCCACGGCGACCGCCCCCAGGATCGCCCCGAAGACCGCCGGCGCGGCCGCCTACAGCCCGCGCGGCATGGTGGCCTCGGCCAATCCGCTGGCGACGGAGGCGGGCCTTCGGGTGCTGCGCGAGGGCGGTTCGGCCGCCGACGCCGCGGTGGCGGTGCAGGCGGTGCTGGGCCTCGTCGAGCCGCAGAGCTCGGGCCTGGGCGGCGGCTCGTTCATGGTCTTCTACGACGCCAAGACCGGCAAGGTGACCGCCTATGACGGCCGCGAGACCGCCCCGGCGGCCGCGACGCCCGCCCTGTTCCTGGGTGAGGACGGCAAGCCGGTGTCGTTCATCTCGGCGGTGCTGTCGGGCCGCTCGACCGGCGTGCCGGGCGCGGTGGCCATGCTGGCCCAGGCCCAGAAGGAGCACGGCGCCATCGGCTGGGACCGCCTGTTCCTCGACGCCGAAAAGCTGGCCGACCAAGGCTTCGTCGTCAGCCCGCGCCTGGCCTCGATGATCAACGGCCGTTCGCCCCAGGGCCAGACGCCCGACGCGGCCGCCTATTTCACCAAGCCCGACGGCCGGCGCTACCAGGCCGGCGACACCCTGAAGAACCCGGCCTACGCCGCCACCGTGCGCCGCCTGGCCGCAGAGGGGCCGTCGGCCCTCTATGAAGGCCCGCTGGCCCAGGCGATCGTCGCCAAGCTGCACGAGGGCGAGCGCCCCTCGGCCATGACCCTGGCCGACCTTGCGGCCTACAAGCCGCGCAGCGCCGACGCCCTGTGCCGCCCGTGGAAGGTCTACAGCGTCTGCGTGCCCAACCCGTCGTCGAGCGGGGTGTCGCTGCTGCAGGCGCTCTTGATGCTCGAACACACCGACATCGCCAAGCGCGGCCCCAAGGACCCGATCGCCTGGACCCAGATCGCCGAGGCCGAACGGGTGATGTACGCCGACCGCGACCGCTATGTCGGCGACCCGGACAAGGTGAGCGTGCCCGTCGAGGGCCTGCTGGAGCCGGCCTATGTGAAGGAGCGCGCCAGGCTGATCGGCGAGACGGCCGGCCCGGCCCCGAGCTTCGGCCTGCCCAAGGGCGCGCCCAAGGTCGGCCCGGACTCGACGATCGAGCCGGGCGGCACCACCCACTTCGTCATCGTCGACGCGGCGGGCAACGTGGTGTCGATGACCACCACGGTCGAGAGCATCTTCGGCTCGGGCCGGATGGTCGGCGGCTTCTTCCTCAACAACCAGCTGACCGACTTCAACTTCGCGCCGATCGACAAGGACGGCCTGCCCGGCGCCAACGCCGTGGCCGGGGGCAAGCGCCCGCGCTCGTCGATGTCGCCGGTGGTGGTGCTGGACGACAAGGGCAAGTTCCTGGCCGCCGTCGGCTCGCCGGGCGGCTCGGCTATCCTGTCCTATAACCTCAAGGCCATGGTCGGCGTGTTCGACTGGGGCCTGTCGATGCAGGACGCCGTGGCCCTGCCGAACCTCGTGGCGCGGGGCGACGTCTTCTCAGGCGAGGTGAACCGCTTCGGCCCCGAGCTGACGGCGGCGCTGCAGGGGCGCGGCGTGATGGTCAAGGAAGGCCAGAACGAGAATTCGGGCCTGCACGGCGTGATCGTGCGGCCGGGCGGCAAGCTGGAAGGCGGCGCGGATCCGCGTCGCGAGGGCGTGGCCAAGGGGCTGGAGTAGTCCCGACGGGCGGCCGGCCAAGGCTGGCCGTTCAACCAAACTCGCCTTCCTGGGCCTTGTGCCCAGGACCCATCGTTCGGCCGCTCAGACCTTTGTCATGACGGCGCAGGTCTGAGCCGCGGCCGCCATGGACCCTCGCCACAAGGGCGAGGGAGGCGGGTTTGTCTGGATTTTGGAGAAGGGTCCCGCGCCCCTACGGCAGCGGACGCGGCTTGCGGTCTTCGCCGATGGCGACGAAGGTGAACACGCCCTGGGTCACCTTGTGGGCCTTTTCGCCGTCGCGGCGGCGGCGCCAGGCCTCGACCTCGACCTTCAGCGAGGTGCGGCCCGTATGGATGATGCGGGCGAACAGGCTGACCTCGTCGCCGACGAACACCGGGCTGATGAACACCATGCCGTCGACGGCGATCGTGGCGCAGCGGCCGGCCGCCCGGTGGAAGGCGATCGAGGCCGCGGCCAGGTCCATCTGCGACAAGAGCCAGCCGCCGAAGATGTCGCCTTCGGGGTTGGTGTCGGACGGCATGGCGATGGCGCGCAGGACCGGCGGGTCGTGCGGCCACTCGGCGGCTTCCCACGCCTTGGCGAGGGTCTCGGCCCGCGGGCCGGTCAGGCTGGAATCGTCCACGCGTTAGTGGCCGCTCGGGCCTTCGTACACGCCGGGGGCGAGGCGCTCGTCCTCGTCATGACCGGCATGCTCGGCGGCGATGAAGCGGCGGTCGCAATAGGGGCAGTCGACCGAACCGGCCGCGCCCATCTCCAGCCACACGCGCGGATGGCCCAGCGCGCCGCCGACGCCGTCGCAGGCGATGCGGTGCGAATGGACGTGGACGATCTCCGGCGCCGGGCCGGCGTTGACGGCGACGTCCATGGCGGTGGGGGCGGTCGGAGCTTCGGACTTGGCCTTGGCCATGGGGGAACTACCTTCGAATTCTGAGCGCGGCCTTGGCTAGGCGGCGAACGAGGCATACCTATGCGACGCGTCGGCGCCGCGTCAATTCGACGAAGCCGCGCACGCCCCTGTTTTCAAGGCCTTCCGCCCCCGATTGGACGCTTCATGGACCTGCCTGCCTACGCGATCGAAGCCGAGGGCCTGTTCAAGACCTACCCCGCCACCAAGACGGCGCCGGAAAAGCGCGCGCTGAACGGCATCGACCTGAAGGTGCCGCGCGGCTCGATCTTCGGCCTGCTGGGCCCGAACGGGGCGGGAAAGTCGACCTTCATCAACATCCTGGCCGGCCTGACGCGCAAGTCGAGCGGCACGGTGAAGATCTGGGGCCGCGACATCGACGAGCGCCCGCGCGACGCCCGCGCCGCCATCGGCGTGGTGCCGCAGGAGCTGGCCGCCGACGTCTTCTTCACCCCGCGCGAGTCGCTGGAGGTGCAGGCCGGCTATTACGGCGTGCCCAAGAACCAGCGCCGCACCGACGAGCTGCTCAATGCCCTGGGCCTGGGCGACAAGGCGAATGCTTACGTGCGCCAGCTGTCGGGCGGCATGAAGCGGCGCCTGATGGTGGCCAAGGCGATGGTCCACCAGCCGCCGGTGCTGATCCTCGACGAGCCGACCGCCGGCGTCGACGTCGAGCTGCGCCGCCAGTTGTGGGAATATGTGAAGGGCCTGCACGAGCTGGGCGTGACCATCGTGCTGACCACCCACTACCTGGAAGAGGCCCAGGAGCTTTGCGACCAGATCGCCATCGTCAACCGCGGCGAGGTGGTGGTGTGCGAGCCGACCCCGACCCTGCTGGGCCGCATGGACATCCGCAACGTGGTGGTGACGCCCGAGAGCCCGCTGGCCACGCCCCCGGCGCTGGAGGGTTTCGACACCAAGGGCCGCGCCGGCGGCGCCTTCTCGGTCAGCTACCGCACCGGCCAGTCCAGCGTCGAACACGTGCTGGCCGCCGTGCGCGCGGCCGGCGTGTCGATCAAGGACATCGCCACCGAGGATCCCGACCTGGAGGACGTGTTCGTGTCGCTGACCTACGGCGACCCGAACGCCAAGGATCCGCTGAAGACCTGATCCCTCTCCCCTTGCGGGAGAGGGTGGCCTCCCGGAGGGAGGTCGGGTGAGGGGTTGCACGTACAGAAACGCCGCAACAGCCGATCAGCTGTATCGGAGTGGTTTTGGTGGAAAGACACACAAACGGGGGCATCGCCCAACCCATAAACCGCAAGGGG
>NZ_JARQWV010000026.1 GCF_029543245.1 Caulobacter endophyticus | reverse complement strand
GGTGGAGCAGCCCGGTAGCTCGTCAGGCTCATAACCTGAAGGTCACAGGTTCAAATCCTGTCCCCGCACCCAAACTTCCGCAGGCGTTTTTTAAGGTCGATACGGTTCGTATCGGCCTTTTTTCATGCCGCGATTTACCACTCATAGTGGTATTTTGGCGACAGGGCGGCCTCCGCGCGCGAATTTTTCTGGCCTGCGGCCGCTTCCCGTCCATATTCTCCGTGCAAAGGCCATAGCGCGTGCCGCAGTTTTGCGTCATGAGTTGCTGTGGAAGGACGCGGGCCGGCAATTGGCCCGTCGATTGAGGTTTTGAGGATAAGATGGCGAACGGTGTCGTTAAGTGGTTCAACCCGGCCAAGGGCTTTGGCTTCATTCAGCCCGAGGACGGCGGCCAGGACGTGTTCGTCCACATCGCCGCGGTTGAACGTTCGGGCCTGTCGGGCCTGAACGAAGGCGATCAAGTGGCTTATGAGCTGGAAGAGGACCGCCGCTCGGGCAAGACCTCGGCCGGCAACCTGCGTGTGACCGGCCACGGCGCCGCTCCGGCCGGCGGCGCTCCGCGTCGTCCGCAACGCAGCTTCGACGCCCCGCGCGGCGGCGGCTACGGCGGCGGCGGCGGCACCGGCGAAGCCGGTACGGGCGTCGTGAAGTGGTTCAACAGCACCAAGGGCTTCGGCTTCATCCAGCCGGACAACGGCGGTGGCGACATCTTCGTGCACATCTCGGCCGTCGAGCGCGCCGGCCTGCGCGGCCTGAACGAAGGCCAGCAAGTCGGCTACGAGCTCGAGCAAGACCGTCGCTCGGGCAAGACCTCGGCCGGCAACCTGCGCATCCTCTAAGCCTCACGCGCGCCGATCGCTTCGCGGTCGGCGCCTGACGCCTGAATGCAAGAAGGCCCCGCTGGGGCCTCCGTTCATCCCTGGGATGGCTGGAGGCTCCGGCGGGGCCTTTCTGCGTTCTGAAGGCCCCGGCGGCGCGAGCCGCCGGGGAGGAGGATCAGAGGCCTTGGGCCGCGGCGCGCTCGGCGGCGGCCTGGTTCACGGCCAGGGCGGTCATGTTGACGATGCCGCGGGCGGTGACGCTGGGGGTCAGCACGTGCACCGGCCGGCTCATGCCGAGCAGGATTGGACCGACCAGCAGGGCTTCGGTGGCGGCCGTCAGCAGGGTGAGGCTGATATTGGCGGCGTCGAGGGTGGGCATGACCAGGAGGTTGGCCGAGCCCTTCAGGGTGCTGTCGCCCACCAGGCGGTCGCGCAGGGCCTGGGAGAGGGCGGCGTCGGCGTGCATCTCGCCGTCGACTTCCAGCTCCGGGGCTGCGGCCCGCACCATCGACAGGGCCTCGCGCATCTTGCGGGCGGTCGGCGAGTTGCTGGCGCCGAACGAGGAGTGCGACAGCAGGGCGGCTTTCGGCGTGAGACCGAAGCGGCGCACCGACTCGGCCGCCAGCAGGGTCATCTCGGCGATCTGCTCGGCGGTCGGCTCGACATTGACGTGCGTGTCGCAGAAGAACAGCGTGCCGTTGTCGAGGATCAGCGACGACATCGCATAGACCCGGCCGACATTCTCGCGCTTGGGGATGATCGGCAGCACGTAGGTCATGTGCTGCCACCAGTCGCCGCTGCCGCCCACCAGGGCCGCGTCGACCTGGCCGGTCTGCAGCAGCATCGAGGCGGCGACGGTGCGACGGCCCTCGACGCGGCGCTTGGCGGCCAGCGGCGGCACGCCGCGGCGTCCGACGAGGTTCTGGTACTGGCCGACGATCGGCTCGAACACCTCATGGTCGGCCAGCGGGTCGAGGATCTCGACGCCGCCGCCCAGGTCCAGGCGCAGGCCCATCTCGGCGACCTTGGCCTTGATGACGTCGCGGCGGCCGATCAGCACGGGCGCGGCCAGGCCGTCGTCGACCACGGTCTGCACGGCGCGCAGGACGCGCTCGTCCTCGGCCTCGGCGTAGGCGACGCGGACCTTGGCTGCCTTGGTGGCCTTGCGGGCGCGCTCGAACACCGGACGCATCAGCTGGCCCGAGCGGTAGACGAACAGCTCCAGCTCGGCGCGGTAGGCGTCGAAGTCCTCGATCGGGCGCGTGGCGACGCCGCTGTCCATGGCCGCGCGGGCGACGGCCGGGGCGATCTGCAGGATCAGGCGCGGATCGAAGGGCTTGGGGATGATGTACTGGGCGCCGAACATCGGGGCCGCGCCGCCATAGGCCGAGGCGACGACTTCACTGGCCTCGGCGCGGGCGAGCTCGGCGATGGCCTCGACGGCCGCCACCTTCATCGCCTCGTTGATCTCCGAGGCGCCGACATCGAGCGCGCCGCGGAAGATGAACGGGAAGCAGAGGACGTTGTTGACCTGGTTGGGATAGTCGCTGCGGCCGGTGGCCATGATGGCGTCGGGGCGGGCGGCCTGCACCAGTTCGGGCAGGATTTCCGGATCCGGGTTGGCCATGGCCAGGATCAGCGGCTTTTCGGCCAGCAGGGGCAGCCATTCAGGCTTGAAGACGCGCGGGGCCGACAGGCCCAGGAAGATGTCGGCGCCGGGCAGCACGTCGGGCAGGGTGCGCGCGTCGGTCGGACGGGCGTAGCGGGCCATGTTCTCGGGCATGTCCGGATCACGGCCGGCGTGGACCACGCCCTTGATGTCGGTGAGGGTGACGTTCTCGACCGGCAGGCCCATCGAAACCAGCAGGTCGACGCAGGCCAGGGCCGCCGCGCCGGCGCCCGAGGTGACCAGCTTGACGTCCTTCAGCTGCTTGCCCTGGACGAGCAGGGCGTTGCGGACGGCGGCGGCGCAGACGATGGCGGTGCCGTGCTGGTCGTCGTGGAAGACCGGGATGTTCATCCGCTCGCGCAGGGCGCGCTCGATGACGAAGCACTCCGGAGCCTTGATGTCTTCCAGGTTGATGCCGCCGAAGGTGGGCTCGAGCGCGGCCACCACCTCGATGAAGCGGTCGGGATCCTTGGCGTCGACCTCGATGTCGAAGACGTCGATGCCGGCGAACTTCTTGAAGAGGACGGCCTTGCCTTCCATCACCGGCTTGGAAGCCAGCGGGCCGATGTCGCCCAGGCCCAGCACGGCGGTGCCGTTGGAGATCACGGCCACCAGGTTGCCGCGGGCGGTGTAGTCGCGGGCCAGGTCGGCGTTTTCGGCGATGGCCACGCAGGGGGCGGCGACGCCGGGAGAATAGGCCAGGGCGAGGTCGCGCTGGGTGGCCATCCGCTTGGTGGCCTCGATCTGCAGTTTTCCGGGCCGCGGCAGCCGGTGATAGTCCAGGGCGGCTTTACGGAAATCCTCGTCCATCATCGATCCTTCGCGGGTGTTCTGCGCAGCGCTGTGAAGCGAGCCGTCTTTTCGCGTTCGTTTGGGAAGAGGAACGCTCGCGGCCCGTCTGGCCGTGTAGCTACCGGGGTTGGCCGCGTATTTCCAACCTTACGCAGCGTCGACGGCCCATTTTTTGTGATTCTGCGGCCTTGGCGCGTCGGTTAGGGCCGCCAGACGACCTTGGGTCGAGCGGCTGGTAAGTAATAAAAGACTTATATACGCTCAATCGGCGGGCGCGAGGCGCCGTCCTGCTGGGCGAACCGGGCCGTTGCGAAGCGACATGACGGCGCGGGCGGCGGCGAGGCTGGACACCTGGCCCGCACGGTTCCAGCCTCCGAACCGGAGGCGAAAGAGCGTATGATGACCACGACGACGCAGGGCGAACCATGAGCGGCCTGACGACCCATATCCTCGACACCGCCGCCGGCCGGCCGGCCGCCGGGGTGGCGGTGCGCGTTTACCGCCGGGTCGAAGGTCCGCCGGTGCTGCTGAAGGCCACGAGCACCGACGCCGACGGGCGGGCGCGGCTGGTCGAGGGCGAGGCCCTGGAGGTCGGCGGCTATCGCCTGGAGTTCGAGGTCGCCGCCTATTTCGCCGCCAGCGGCGCCAAGGTCTCCGACCCGCCGTTTCTCGACGTGGTGACAATCGATTTCGCCGTGGCCGACGCGGCTCAGCACCACCACGTGCCGCTCTTGGTGTCGCCGTTCGGCTACTCCACCTACCGGGGCAGCTGAGATGGGCGCGATCCGGTTCCTGCTGGACGGCGAGGTGCAGGAGGCGGCGGGCGTCGATCCGACCACCACCCTGCTGGAGCATCTGCGCGGGCCGCTGCGGCGGACGGGGACCAAGGAAGGCTGCGCGGAGGGCGACTGCGGCTCGTGCACCGTGCTGGTGGGCGAGCTGACCACCGGCGATGATCTGGATCCGGTGAACTGGCGGGCGGTCAACGCCTGCATCCAGTTGCTGCCGATGCTGGACGGCAAGGCGGTGATGACCGTCGAGAGCCTTTCGACCCAGACCGTGGCGGGGTGCGCGGGCAAGCCGCATCCGGTGCAGCAGGCGATGATCGACAAGCACGGCTCGCAATGCGGCTTCTGTACGCCGGGCATCGTCATGTCGCTGTATGGCCGGGCCGTCGGCGCCTGTGGGGCCGGCGCGCCGGTCGAGGACGTGCTGGCCGGCAACCTCTGCCGATGCACCGGCTATGGGCCGATCCTGGAGGCCGCCCACGAGGTGGTGCGCGAGCCCGCGCCCGACGTGGCCGCGCCGCTGAAGGCCATCCAGCGCCAGACCATGCTGACCCTGGCCCACGAAGACCCCGTGCGCGGCGTTACCCGCCGCTGGCTGGCCCCGCGCAGCCTGGCCGAACTGGCCGCCGCCGCCGAGGCCAATCCCGACGCGGCCTTCGTGGCCGGGGCCACGGACGTCGGCCTGTGGGTGACCAAACTGCGCAAGCCGCCCCAGACCCTGATCGATATCGGCCGCGTGCCGGAGCTGAAGACCATCGGCCGGGTGGGCGACGCTTTGCGGATCGGCGCGGGCGTACGCTATGTCGAGGCCATCGAGACGCTGAGCGCCCGCTATCCGGGCCTGTCCGACATGATGCGGCGGCTGGGTTCGACCCAGGTGCGCAACAGCGGCACGATCGGCGGCAACATCGCCAACGGTTCGCCCATCGGCGACATGCCGCCGGCCCTGATCGCGCTGGGCGCGCGGCTGGTGCTGCGGCGAGGCGAGCAGGTGCGCGAGATCCCGCTGGAGGACTTCTTCATCGCCTACGGCAAGCAGGACCGCCAGCCGGGCGAGTTCGTCGAGGCGGTGATCGTGCCGCGCGGCCCGGCCGGCCAGATCTTCAAGGTCTACAAGCTGTCCAAGCGCTTCGACCAGGACATCTCGGCGGTCTGCGCGGCCTTCGCCATCACCGTGGTCGACGGGGTTGTGATCGAGGCGCGGGTGGCCTTCGGCGGCATGGCCGGCACGCCCAGGCGGGCCGATGCCTGCGAGGCGGCGCTGATCGGATCGCCCTGGACGCGCGAGAGCGTCGAGGCGGCGGCCGCCAGGCTGGACGAGGACTACACCCCGCTGTCGGACATGAGGGCCTCGGCCGCTTATCGCGCCACCACGGCGCGCAACCTGCTGATCCGCGCCTTCATCGAAAGCGCTGAGCCTGGCGTGGCGACCAGCGTGCTGGCGGAGGCGGCCCATGGCTGACTCCGGCGCTTCGGTCAAAGTCACCCCGTTCCAGGGCGTGCACGCCTCGGTTCCGCACGACAGCGCCCTGCGCCACGTGACCGGCACGGCGATCTATGTCGACGACCTGCCTGAGCCGGCCGGGATGCTGCACGTGCACCTGGGCATGAGCACCCGGGCCCACGCGCGGGTCGTGTCGATGGACCTGTCGCCGGTGCGCGCCTCGCCCGGCGTGGTGCGGGTGCTGACCGCCGACGACATTCCCGGCGAGAACGACGTCAGCCCGGTGATCCACGACGACAGGCTGTTCGCGCAAGGCGAGGTCTATTGCGTCGGCCAGAGCCTGTTCGCGGTGGCCGCCACCTCGATCGCCGCCGCTCGCGCCGCCGCGGCCAAGGCCGTCGTCGAATACGAGGACCTGCCGGCGGCGATCAGCATCACGGACGCCTCAGCCCTTGATCTGAAGATCGAGGCCAGCCAGCGCATGGCGCGCGGCGATGCGGCCGCCGCGCTGGAAGCCGCGCCCAACCGCATCCAGGGCCGGTTCGCGATTGGCGGCCAGGACCACTTCTATCTCGAGGGCCAGGCCTCGCTGGCCACGCCGCGCGAGGAGGGCGACGTCCACGTCTGGTGCTCGACCCAGCACCCGACCGAGGTGCAGCACCTGATCGCCCGCGTGCTGGGCCGCCCCGACCACGCCGTCACCGTGGAGGTGCGCCGCATGGGCGGCGGCTTCGGCGGCAAGGAGACGCAAGCCTCGCTGTTCGCGGCGGCCGCGGCCCTGGTGGCGGTCAAGACCGGCCGTCCGGCCAAGTGCCGCCCCGACCGCGACGAGGACATGGTCATGACCGGCAAGCGGCATGACTTCGAGGTCGGCTACGACGTCGGCTTCGACGACGAGGGGCGATTGCAGGGCATCCGGCTGGAGCTCTCTTCGCGCTGCGGGGCGACGACGGATCTGTCGCCGGCCATCAACGACCGGGCGATGTTCCACGCCGACAACGCCTACTATCTGCCGGCGGTCGAGATCGTCTCGCACCGCTATCGCACCCACACCGTCTCCAACACCGCCTTCCGGGGCTTTGGCGGTCCGCAGGGCATGGCGGCGATCGAGCGGGTGATGGATGCGGTGGCGCAGGCCGCCGGTCTGGATCCGCTGGAGGTGCGTCGCCGCAACCTCTATGGCGGCGGCCATAACCTCACCCCCTACTATCAGGTGGTGGAGGACAACATCGCGCCGGAGCTGATCGAAGAGCTCGCGAAATCCTGCGACTACGAGGCCCGGCAGCGGGCGGTCGACGCCTTCAACGCCGCCAACCCGATCCTGAAGAAGGGCATGGCCCTGACGCCGGTGAAGTTCGGGGTGTCGTTCACGACCACCCACCTCAACCAGGCCGGCGCGCTGATCCACATCTATGCCGACGGCTCGATCATGCTGAACCACGGCGGCACCGAGATGGGGCAGGGGCTCTACATCAAGGTCGCTCAGGTGGCCGCCGAGGCGTTCCAGGTTCCGCTCGACCGGGTGAAGATCACCTCGACCACCACCGACAAGGTGCCCAACACCTCGGCCACGGCGGCCTCTTCGGGCGCCGACCTCAACGGCATGGCGGTGCTGGATGCGGCGGGCAAGCTGAAGGGACGCCTGACGGCCTTCGCGGCCGAGAAGTGGGGCGTTGATCCCTCGCAGGTGGCCTTCACCTCGGAGGGCGTGCGGATCGGCGGCGAGATCCTGAGCTTCCCGGATTTTTGCCGCCAAGCCTATCTGGCGCGGATCTCGCTGTCGGCGACCGGCTTCTACGCCACGCCCAAGATCGCCTACGACCGCAAGACCCACCGGGGACGGCCGTTCTACTACTTCGCTTATGGCGCGGCCTGCAGCGAGGTGGTCATCGACACCCTGACCGGCGAGACCAAGGTGCTGCGCGCCGATATCCTGCACGACGTGGGGCGCTCGCTGAACCCGGCCATCGACCTTGGCCAGGTGGAGGGCGGCTTCATCCAGGGCATGGGCTGGCTGACGACCGAAGAGCTGGTCTACGACGCCAAGGGCGTGCTGAAGACCCACGCCCCCTCGACCTACAAGATCCCGACGGCCGGCGACCGGCCCAAGGTGCTGAACGTCAAGCTGTGGGAGCCCGGCCGCAACGCCGAGCCGACCGTCCACCGCTCCAAGGCCGTGGGTGAGCCGCCGCTGATGCTGGCGATCTCGGTGTTCTCGGCGATCACCCGGGCGGTGGCCTCGGTGGCGGATCACCGGGTGATGCCGAACCTCGATGCGCCGGCGACGCCGGAGGCGGTGTTGACGGCGGTGGAAGACGTGCGGAGGCGGGCAGGTGCGTGAGGTCGTCCTCCTTACCCCTCTCCCAAAGGGAGAGGGAGGGGCCCACGCTGTCAGGCGTGGGAGGGTGAGGGGTTACACCTTCGACCGTCTTACCCCCTCACCCTCCCACCGCTACGCGGCGGGCCCCTCCCTCTCCCCATGGGAGAGGGGTCTTGAGCGCGCGCCATGATCTCCGCCCACAAGAACTGGGCCCGCGCCGCCCTGTCACGCCTCGACGCGAACGATAACGCCGCCCTGGTCACCGTGCTGGCCACCGAGGGCTCGGCCCCGCGCGAGGCGGGGACCAAGATGGTGGTCTGGGAAGGCGGCCAGTCGGGCACGATCGGCGGCGGCAATCTGGAGCATCAGGCGACCAGCCAGGCGCGGCGGATGCTGACCGGCTCGCAGGCCGCCTTCGCCATCCAGGACTATCCGCTGGGGCCGCTGCTGGCCCAGTGCTGCGGCGGCCGGGTGCGGCTGATGATCGAGCGGGTCGAGGCGGCCAGCCGCGACTGGCTGACGGAAGCCGCGCGGCGGATGGACGCCGACCAGCCGTTCGAGCTGCGCACGCGCTTTGATCCGGGCCTGCTGACCAAGACGATCGCCCCGATCGCGGCCCTGGACGCCGATCCGCCGGCCGTCCGCCTGGGCGGGGCGCCGGCCGCCGCGCGCGGCGCGCGTCCCGAGCTTGGTGACGAGCTGGTCGAGCGCAGCGAGAGCCCGCGCCGGCCGCTGCTGCTGTTCGGCGCCGGCCATGTGGGCCAGGCGATCGCCCGGGCCTTCGCGCCGCTGCCGTTCAAGCTGTTCTGGTACGACAGCCGGGCCGAGGCGGCGGAGATCCCCGGCGTCGTCGTGCGCGAGCCGGCCGAGCTGGCGGCCCTGGCCATGGGCGCGACGCCGCAGGCCTATGGCCTGATCCTGACCCACGACCACGCCCTGGACTATGCCCTGACCTCGGCCGGGCTGGCCGGCGGCGGCTTTGCCTATCTCGGTCTGATCGGCTCGAAGACCAAGCGGGCCAGGTTCATGCACCGGCTGCGCGACGACGGATTTTCCGAATTGGCGCTGAACCGCCTGACCTGTCCGATCGGCCTGGCGGGTCTGAAGAGCAAGGCCCCCGAGGTGATCGCCGTCTCGGTAGCAGCCGACCTCTTGATGCGGCTAGAAGCGGCGCAGGCCCGCAACGACGAGGGTGTTTGTGCAAGCGTTTAGGGCGTCGATCCTCCACCTGACCGGAGATCCGACGGAAAACGGGGAGGCCGTGGCCTTCCACGAGGACGGCCTGCTGGTCGTCAGCGAAGGCCGGGTGGTCGCGTGCGGCGACCACGCCGCGCTGGCGCCGGCCTATGCCGATGTTCCGGTCGAGGACCTGACGGGCCATTGGATCACGCCGGGCTTCATCGACACCCACATCCATTTCCCGCAGGTCGACATCGTCGCCGCCCATGGCGCGCAGCTGCTCGACTGGCTGGAGCAGCACACCTTCCCGGCCGAGGCGGCCTTCGCCGATCCGCAGCACGCCCGCGAGACGGCGACCTTCTTCGTCGACGAGCTGCTGCGCAACGGCACCACGACGGCCCTGGTGTTCGGCTCGGTGCACAAGGGCTCGGTCGACGCCCTGTTCGCCGAGGCCCTTTCGCGCGACATGCGGCTGATCGCCGGCAAGGCGCTGATGGACCGCAACGCCCCGCCCGGCCTGACCGACACGGTCGAGGGGGCGCGGGCCGACATGCAGGCCCTGATCGCCGACTGGCACGGCAAGGGGCGGCTGGGCTACGCCGTGACGCCGCGCTTCGCCATCAGCTGCACCGACGCCCAGTTGGAAATGGCCGGCCAGGTGCTGGCCGAGAACCCCGGCGTCTGGATGCAGACCCACCTGTCGGAGAACCCGCGCGAGATCGTCGAGACCGCCGAGTTGTTCCCCGGCGCGAGCGACTATCTGGACGTCTACGAACGGTTCGGCCTGGTGCAGAAGCGTTCGGTGTTCGCCCACTGCGTCCACTTGCAGGGCGAGGCCTTCCAGCGTCTGGCGGCCAAGGATGCGGCGGTGTCGTTCTGCCCGACCTCGAACCTTTTCCTGGGCTCGGGCCTCTTCCCGCTGCCGACCGCCTGCCAGCACGGGGTGAAGGTGGGCATCGGCACCGATGTCGGCGCCGGCACGACCTTCTCGATCCTTCATACCCTGGGCGAGGCCTACAAGGTGGGCCAGTTGAGAGGGCAGGCGCTGGATCCGTTCCACGCCTTCTACCTGGCCACGCTGGGCGGGGCGGGGGCGCTGGACCTTGACGACCGCATCGGCAACCTGGCCCCCGGCAAGGAGGCCGATTTCCTGGTGCTGGACCTGGCCGCGACGCCGCTGCTGGCCAGGCGGTTGAAGGCGGCCAAGGGGCTGGAGGACCGCCTGTTCGCCCTCACCGTGCTGGGCGACGACCGCGTGGTGGCCCGGACGTACCTGGCGGGCGTGGAGCGGTACAGGAAGTAGAAGAGGCCTATGCCAAGACCCTCCCCCTTCAGGGGGAGGGTCTTGACGCCTAAGCCACCACCCCGTTCATCGTGCGCGCATAGAGCGCCAGCAGGCGGTCGGCATCCACGGCGATCGCCGCGCTGTGGATCGGCTGGTCGTCCCAGGCCGACGGGCCGAAGAGTTCGCCTTCGACCTTTTGCAGGGTCTGGCCGAGCGCGATGCCCTCGGTGACCACGCGGACCGAGCCGCGGCGCACTTCAAACAGGCTCTCGTCGATGACATAGGCCACGGCGGCGGCGTCGTGGACGCAGCAGCCGACGATGCCGTCACGGCCGCCGTAGAAGGCCGCATAGGGCTTGGAGATGGCGTTCAGGAACTCACCCGCCGGACCGGCCGAGGCTTCCAGAGCCTCCATGAAGTCGGGCGTCATGATCACCTGGGTGGTGACGTCCAGGCCGATGACGGCGACGTGCCAGGGGGCGGTGAACACGCGGTCGGCGGCTTCCGGGTCGTTCCAGATGTTGGCCTCGGCGACGGGCGTGACATTGCCCGGCTTGCCGGCGACGGCGAAGGCGCCGCCCATGATCACCACGCCTTTGAGCAGGGTGGCCACTTCCGGATCGGCTTGCAGCGCCAAGGCCAGGTTGGTCAGCGGGCCGACGGCGACCAGGGTGATCTCGCCGGGATTGGCGCGGGCGATGTCGATGATCGCCTGGTAGGCCGGCTTGGCCTCGGGCTCGGCAGCGACCAGGCCCGTCAGCTCGACGTCGCCCAGGCCGTTCTCGCCGTGCACGAAGGTGGGCGAGGGGTTGCGCGGACGCACCAGCGGCTTGTCCGTGCCCTTGTAGACCGGGGCGGTCAGGCCGAAGCGTTGCTTCAGATAGAGGGCGTTGCGGGTGGTGGTGTCGATGTCGGCGTTGCCGAACACGGTCGTCACGGCCACCAGGTCGAGCGCCGGGCTGGCCTCGATGAACAGCAGGGCCATGGCGTCGTCGATGCCGGGATCGGTGTCGAAGATGATCTTGGTCGTCATCGGTCTTCTTGTCTGCGAGCCCGGCGGAAGGCCGGGAAAGCCGATGACCTTAGCCGTCCCAGGCGGCGCGGGCATGTCAAAACGACAACGGCCCGGGCGTTTTTCAACGCCCGGGCCGCCGTTTGCTTCAAGCTTTGGTTCGCTTAGCGGCGGGCGCTCAGCGAGATGCCGACCACGCGCGGCTCGTTGACGAAGCCGGTCAGGTTGTTGAAGTCGATGCCGCCGCGCAGGTTCACCTCGTTGGTGATGTTGCGGGCGAACACGGCCACTTCATACGCGCCGTCGGTGCGGGCGTAGCCCAGCTTCAGGCCGCCTTCGAAGGTGTCCTTGCTGTTGAACTCCTTGCTCTCGTAGAGGAAGAGGTTCGTGTAGCCCTGACGGAACCAGTCGGTTTCGGCGAAGAGTTCGCCGTTGGCGCCGACCGGCACGTTGTAGCGGGCGCCGAAGTTCAGGATGTACTCCGGCGCGTTCGGGAACGGGTTGCCGTTGACCAGGGCCTGGCCGGCGCCGTTCAGCGGGTCGGTCACGGTGCACTGGGCGCAGACGGCCACGGCAAGGCCCGAGTCCTTGATCTTGGTGTGGCTGTAGCTGTAGCCCGCCGTCAGCAGCAGGTTCGAGGTGACCTTCCACTCGCCGTCGAGTTCGACGCCGTAGGCCTCGCCCTTCTTGGCGTTGATCAGGCGGTTGGAGTTGCTGCCGCCGCCGACCGCGCTGAACTGCGGGTCGTCGATGGTGTAGGTGAACACCGCGCCGTTCAGGCGGACGCGACGTTCGAACAGCTCGCTCTTAACGCCGGCTTCCCACGACAGGATGGTTTCCGACTGGGCGACCGAGGCCGGGCTGCCGAAGGCGATGTCGCGGCCCTGGATCGACGGACCGCGGAAGCCGCGGGCCACCTTGCCGTAGACGCTGACGTCGTCGCTGACGGCGTAGAAGGCCGACAGGTCCCAGCTGGCCTGGCTGTCGGAGACCGACACCGGGGCCGAGGCGCCGAACGGCGAGGACAGGACTTCCATGTCCTTGTCGTCGTCGGTCCAGCGGACGCCGGCGGTCACCTTCAGGGCGTCGGTGACTTGGTAGGTGCCCTGGCCGAACACGGCCCACGAGGTGTTCTTGTGCTCCAGGGTGCTGGGGGCGACGAAGAACGGGTTGGTCGAAACGGTGAAGGCCGACTTGAAGTAGTAGGCGCCGACCTGCCAGGCCAGCTTGCCGTCGGTGTCGCTGGCCAGGCGGATTTCCTGGGTGACCTGGTCGAGGTCGCCGATGGAGTCCTGGGTGTCGGAGTCGAACGGGATGAAGCCCGGGCCGACGCCGGCCACGCCGCCGTCGATGTCGCCGCGGCTGCGCCCCTTGGCGGTTTCGTAGGCGCTGATCGAGGTCAGCTTCACGCCGCCGAAGTCGTGGTCGATCTTCAGCGAGACGCCGGTCGAGTCGTACTCCTGCGGGTTGTTGGCGCCGCCGTTGTAGCTGACCTTGTCGCGGTCGAAGTTCGAATTGATCTTGTTGCTGCCGGCCGTGAGGATGTTGGCGCGGAAGACCGCCGCGGTGCCGTCCAGCGAACGGGTGTGGGCGATGGCCAGGATCGAGGTGTCCTCGGTCGGGGTGGCCAGGATCTGGAGGCGAGCGGCCTTCTCGTCGTAGCCGCCCAGCGCGTCCTTCACGCCGGTGAAGCTGTTGTCGATGTAGTCGTCGCGGTGCTGGTACAGGGCCGAGGCGCGGACGGCCAGCTTGCCCGGGACGATGGCGCCGCCGATGCCGCCCTCGAAGGTGGCCGAGCCGTACGAGCCGTAGGTGGCCGTGCCGTTGGCGCGGAAGTCTTCGCTGGGCTTCACCGTGTCGAACTTGACGATGCCGGCGGTGGTGTTGCGGCCGAACAGCGTGCCTTGCGGGCCGCGCAGGACTTCGACCTGCTCGACGTCATAGACGGGCGAGGACTTGAGCACGACGTTCTCAAGAACGACGTCGTCCATGATCACCGACACCGGCTGCGAGGCGGCCAGGTCGAAGTCGGCGTTGCCCAGGCCCCGGATGTAGAAGCGCGGGGCGGCGCGGCCGTTGGAGCTTTCGATGTAGAGGCCGGGGACGCGGCTCGACAGGGCCAGGACGTCTTCACCCGCGGCGAAGATCGAGGCCAGCTTCTCGCCCGAGACGGCGGCGACGGAGACCGGCACGTCCTGGATATTTTCCGAGCGCTTCTGGGCGGTGACGATCACGTCGTCGAGGGCGACGGCTGCGTCCTGGGCGAAGGCCG
This sequence comes from Caulobacter endophyticus, assembly GCF_029543245.1. Lineage (GTDB taxonomy): Bacteria > Pseudomonadota > Alphaproteobacteria > Caulobacterales > Caulobacteraceae > Caulobacter > Caulobacter endophyticus_A. Next base: position 62,496 of record NZ_JARQWV010000026.1, on the reverse strand, counting down.
GGGCCGCGACAGCGGCGGCCAGCAGGAGAGCGCCGAACGCGGCGCCGGAGCGCAGCTTGGCTTGATTGGTCATGTCGAAATCCCCTTCGAACACCGGTGGAGGAGCCGGTTGCGGGGTGCAATGCACAATGGCGTCGCTGAAATCAAAAGGCTTGATGACGACTCGGTATCGACTCCGTGAAGTTTGTTCTGGGGCTGTCACTATTTGACCACGCTGCGACACGGGCGCCCAAAACTAGATCATAAGTCAGGACATACTTACTTATTGTCCTTGGTCGGAGCTTCTGTCGCTTATGGCGCAAGGCGTTGGTCGGCGCCGCCCTGAAGCAGGGAAACGTGCGCCGACACAATTTTCCAGCCGTTCTCGGTGCGCAGCCAGGTCTGGCTCTGGCGTCCGGGCTGTTTTGCCCCGGTTCTGAGGAATTCGACGTTGGCGATCGCGAAATCACGCCCAAAAGTGGTGATTTCGGTCCGCAGGCGCTCGCGCAGCGGCGAGCCGCCGGCCCGTCCGATTCGAAAGGCGGCGATCTCTGCGAAGCCGTAGAGGTTCTCGGCGACGCCGTAACGGACGGTTTCCGGCGCGTCGCGGAAGAAGCCGTCCAGCGCCTCGACGTCGTTGGTCATCAGGGCCGTCTCGTAGGCGTCGACGGCGGCGGTCACTTGCGCCAGCACCTCCGGGTCGTTGATGATCATGTTCTAAACTCCGGAGGGCGATGGGCGGCGATCACCCCGGCGCGCTCGAGGCGCAGGGCGGCGGCGAAGGCCAGGTCCTCGCGCCAGGCCGGGGCGATCAGCTGCACGCCGACGGGCGGCTTGCCGGGACGGTTCACCGGGGCGGCGATCACCGGCAGGCCGATATAGCTGATCGGCTGGGTGTAGGCGCCCAGCGTCTTGCGCACCGACACCTGCGCGCCGGCCAGCTCCATGGTCGCCTGGCCGATCGGCGGAGCCGGGCAGGGGGCGACGGGGGCGAGCAGCAGGTCGAAGTCCTCGAACAGCTTGCGGGCGGCGTCGCGGAAGACGGGGCGATAGCGCTGGGCGGCCTGCGCCACCTCGTCCGGCAGCAGGGCGCCGGCCAGCAGGCGGTCGCGCACGGCCGGGTCGTAGTCGAGGGCGCGGGCGGCCAGGTCGTCGAAGTGCAGGTGGCCGCCCTCCGACGCTGACATGGCGAAGGCGGCGGCGCGGGCCGCCTGGGCGCCGGGAAGCTCGACGTCGCGGCGGGCCTGCAGGGCGTCGGCGACGATCTCCAGGGCCTCGACCACCTCGGGGAAGGCGCCTTGCTGGAACCAGCCGCCCAGCACGCCGACGCGCAAGGGGCGTTCGGCCAGGGCGTCGAGGCGTCCCGACAGCGGATCGGCCACCGGCGGCGACAGCTCGTCGCGCGGATCGGGCCCTTGCAGGGCGTCGTAGGCGACGGCGAGGTCGGCGGCCGTGCGCGCGAACGGGCCGATGTGATCCAGGCTATGGACGAAGGGGAAGGTTCCTGCCCGCGACAGCCGGCCCAGGGTCGGCTTCATGCCGAACACGCCGCACAGGCCGGCGGGAATGCGGATCGAGCCGTTGGTGTCCGAGCCCAGGGTCAGGGGCGTGATTCCGCCGGAGACGGCGGCGGCCGAGCCGCCCGACGAGCCGCCGGCGATGCGGGCCGGGTCATGCGGGTTGCGGGTGGGGCCGTCGTGGGCGTTCTCGGTGACGAAGCCGTAGGCGAACTCGTCCATGTTCAGCGCCCCTACCAGCACGGCTCCGGCGGCCTTCAGCCGGGCGACGGCGGTGGCGTCGGCAGAGGCGGGGGCCGCATCGCGGCGGATCTTGCTGCCGGCCAGGGTGACGTGGCCGGCCACGTCGAACAGGTTCTTGACCGCGAAGGGCACGCCGGCCAGCGGGCCGAGGTCGACGCCGGCGGCGAAGGCGGCGTCCACGGCGTGGGCCTGGGCCAGGGCTTCGGTCTCGAAGATGGCGGTGAAGGCGTTGAACGGCTCGGCGCGGGCGGCGGCGAGGGTGCGCTGAGTGACCTCTCGCGCGGTGGTGCGGCCTTCGCGCAGCGCCTGGCCCAGGCCCTGGATGGTGTCGAAGCTCATGGCTCGAACGCCTCCACGGGAGGGGACGGATCCGTCAGCCCTGCGAACAGCGCGGTCTGGTCGCGCAGCAGGGCGAGGTTCTCGGCGACGCCGGCGCGGCAGCTTTCGGGAACAGGCAGGCCAAGCTCGGCGCTGCGGCGATCCAGATAGGCGGCGACCTTGGCGTCGGTGAGGTTTTGGAAGGCCGACAGATCGCCGCCCGACATGGGAAGTCACTCACGCTAGGAAGTAATTGAATACTTCATAGCCAGCCGACGATAACGCCGCCAGCGCGGGTTTTTCAAGCGCTTAAGCTAGGGCGATCGCCTGCCGAATGCGCGACCTCGGTGCAGCCGGCGCCCAGAGCGGAGGCAGGTTTCGCAAAGCGGGGCGCGGGCGTGGGCCGGCGCTTCGTCCCGGCGGCGACGCGGTCGGAGACTGGAGGCCGTTTCAAGCCTTCGGTCCCCGCTTCGCCATGCATCACCACCTCGCCTCCACTCCGGAAACCGTCCGCTTCGGCATCTTCGACGCGGCCTTCGATCCGGTCCTGACCATCCAGCCGGGCGACAGCGTCACCTTCGACTGCGTGTCCGGCGGACCCGAGGTGATGCCGGGGCCGGAGTCGTGGCTGACCATTCCGCCGGCCCTGCAGGCGATCCACGACGCCAGGCTGGACCGGATCGGGCCGCACATTCTCACGGGACCCGTGGCTGTCGCCGGGGCCGAGCCGGGCGACACCCTGGAGGTGCGCATCGAGGCGGTGGAGCCCAACAACGACTGGGGCTATTGCGCCGTGCGGCCGCTGGCCGGCACGATCCCGGAAGACTTCCCCGACCGCTATGTCAGCCACATCGCCGTCGACAAGGCGCGCGGGGTCTGCAAGCCGGAATGGGGGCCGCAGCTGCCCCTGCGTCCGTTCTTCGGCACCATGGGCGTGGCCCCGCCGTCCAAGTACGGGCGCCTCTCCAGCCGCGAGCCGCGCGAGCACGGCGGCAACATGGACAACAAGGAGCTGGGCGCGGGCGCGACGCTGTTCCTGCCGGTCTGGGTTCCGGGCGCCAACTTCTCGGCCGGCGACGGCCACGGCCGCCAAGGCGACGGCGAGGTCTGCGTCAACGCCCTGGAGATGGGCCTGACCGGCACCTTCAGCTTCATCCTGCACAAGGCGGCCGACGTGGGCGTGGCGACCTGGCCCCGCGCCGAGACGCCCACCCACTACATCGTCATGGGCTTCAACGAGGACCTGGACCTGGCCATGAAGCAGGCCCTGCGCGGCATGATCGACTTCATCTGCGCCCGCTCGGCCCTGACCCGCGTGCAGGCCTATCAGTTCTGCTCGCTGGCCGTGGACTTCCGCGTCACCCAGACGGTGAACGGCGAGAAGGGCGTGCACGGCATGCTGGAGAAGGGCGTGCTGTTCTGAGGGGGATCAACCTTCTCCCATAGGGAGAAGGAGGGGCCCGCGCCGTAGGCGTGGGAGGATGAGGGGTTACGCCGCCGGCCTGTGTTCCGGCGCGCCGTCCTCGGTCCCTAACCCCTCACCCTCCCAGGCTTGGGCCTGGGCCCCTCCCTCTCCCTCTGGGAGAGGGGCGGATTGCGCCGTCTCGTCCGTTTCGGTCGCCAGCAGCGCCCAGTGGGTGCGGAAGAAGCCCATCCTCAAGCCTCCCGGGTCATGGCGATGAGGCGCGCCTGCAGGACCTGCGGCGTCTCGCTGCCGTGGTCGCCTTCGTGCAGGACGCGGGCGAACCAGTAGCCGTCGGCCGCCAGGCGCACGACGCGCAGGCGTGGGTCGGAATCGGTGTCGGCGTGGCGCACGAGGCGATCGTCGATCCATTTGCCCCAGCGGCGGCGCAGGGCCGGGTCGGTGACCATCGAGATGGTCAGGGCCTGGCCGCTCAGCGCCTGGTCGCAGCACTCGAAGGTCGAGACCACATAGGCGCGGGTGAAGCAGCCGTGACCGCTGTCCTGCGCCATCAGGCGGTCCAGCGTCTCCTCCATCTGCTCCAGCATGAAGTCGAAGACGGCGTCGATCAGGGCCTGCTTGTTGGCGAAGTGGTGGAACAGCCCGCCCTTGGTGACGCCAGCGCGCTCGGCCACCGCCTGGACGGTGATCCCGCCCAGGCCTTGCTCTTCGGCCAGGGCGACGGCCGCCTCCAGCAGGGCGCGGCGCACCTGCTCGGGCTGCTTGGGACGGTTGTAGGCGGTGGTGTTCATCCGTGCCCCAGGGTGCGCGAGAACAGTTGGGCGACGACCACGCCGCTGACGATCAGGCCGATGCCGATCATCGCCGGCAGGTCGAGCATCTGGCGGAAGAGGACGGCGCCGATGACAGCGGTCAGCACGATCCCGACCCCGCTCCAGATGGCGTAGGCGACGGCCAGCGGCATGTGCTTCAGCGCCAGCGACAGCAGGAAGAAGGCCAGGGCGTAGAGGCCGGCGGTGGCCAGGCTGGGCAGCAGTTTCGTGAACTGCTCGGACTTCTGCAGGAAGGTGGTGCCGGCCACCTCGGCGACGATGGCGCCGGCGAGGAAAGCGTAGGTGGAAGCGGGGATGGACAAGCGACACCTCGGGTAGGGAGATGCGTAAGATACCGCTTGGTTGGTTTGTTTTCAAGTGTGCAAGTGATCCTTCTCCCCTTGCGGGAGAAGGTGTCGACGAAGTCGACGGATGAGGGGTCTCTCAAATGGAAAACGCCGCGACAGCGGTCAGGCTGGCGCGGCGCTGAGGGGCGGTGCGACCCCTCACCCGACCTCCCTTCGGGAGGCCACCCTCTCCCGCAGGGGGAGAGGGATCATAGGGAGAGCAGCCGCCGCACCACGAACTCCATCATCTGCGGCGTCAGGGGTCTGCGGGTGGCCTGGTTGTTGAGGGCCAGGCCGCTGAGGGCGTCGATGATCAGGTCGGCGTCGGTGTCGGCGGGGATCTCGCCGCGGGCGATGGCGCGTTCGACGACCTGGCGGTTGTAGGCCCGGCGGCGCTGGAAGTCCTCCTGGCCGTTCTGAAAGAGCTCGGGCCGCACGCGGCTCTCGGCGATCAGGAAGCTCATGCATGGCCCGACGACGGGGTCGTTATAGAGGTCGACCATGGCCTGGCCGAGGGCGACGAGGTCGCTGACCACGTCGCCGGTGTCGGGCAGGGTCTCGAACAGGAAGGCCTCGTTGAAGGCCTCGCCGACCGCCTGCATGGGCGTGGCCCAGCGGCGATAGAAGGTGGCGCGCGGGGCGCCGGCCTTGTCGCAGATCTTCTCCAGGGTCAGGCCCGACATGCCGTGCTGGGCCAGCACCTCCAGCGCCGCGCGCTTGAGGCGCTTTTCCACCTCCGGGTCGCGCGGTCGGCCGGGGCCCCGGCGCTTGGCGGGCGGTTCGGTGGGCGTTTCTGAAGGTGGGCCGGGCTCGAAGTCCATGGTCGCAACCTAGAGCGTATTTGCGAACGATGGTCAAAAAAAGCGGCGCACCCGGGGAGGATGCGCCGCCAAAACCGCATGGCGCTGGGAAGGTCGGCCACGCGAAGCTTGTGAAGGTGGTCAGAACTTCCCTCGGATCCCCAGCATGATCTGGCGGCCGGGCTGGTAGTAGGTGTAGGCGGCGCTGTCCCACTGGAACGGGCTGCGCTGGGCCTCCTCGGTGATGTTGATGATGTCGAGGCTGACGCGCGGCTGGGTCGGCAGCTTGTCGAACTGGTAGCTGGCCGACAGGTCCCACTGGCCGCGGGCGTCGGTGTTGATGGTGGCGACCGGAATGCCGTTCTGGCCGGGGCCAGACGAGATCTGGGCGTCGTTCCAGACGTAGGACAGCCGCACAGTGGCCCCGTGCTTCTCGTAGTAGCCGGTGACGTTGTAGGTCCACGGCGAGATGCCGACGGCCTGGGCCGGGGCGCCGTTGCCGCGCGCGTTCTGCTCCACGTGGGTGGCGTTGGCGGTGAAGCCGGCGCCGTCGAGCAGGAAGTCCAGCGGCTGCACCCAGGTGACCTCCTGGCCCAGGATGGTCAGCACGCCGTCGGCGTTGACCTGCTGCTGCACGGTGACCGTCGCCGCGTCCGGGCCGCCGCGGTTGTTGATCGCCTGCTGCTGCAGGTTGGTCAGCTGGTCGAAGGGCACGCCCAGCTGGCTGAACGGGATGGTGTTGGTCCCGTTGACGGTGAAGCCGGTCAGCTCCTTGCGGAACAGGGCCACGCCGATATAGCCGGCGCCGCCGGTGTACCACTCGCCGCCGATGTCGAAGTTGTTGGACGTGTAGGGCTGAAGGTTGGGATTGCCCTGGTTGGCCTGCTGGGCCGAGGGATCGGCGAAGGTGGTGCCCGGCAGCATGGCGCTGGGGTTGGGGCGGGTCACCGTGCGCGAGGCCGAGGCGCGGACGATCAGGTCTTCGCGCAGGTTCCAGGCGACGTTGAACGAGGGCAGCAGGCCATCATAGTTGCTGGTGCGCGACAGGAACGACAGCACGCCGTTGACCGTCTGCGGGCCCTCGATCGTCTGGTCGGTCGAGTAGTAGCGGGCGCCGAGGTTGAAGCGCAGGTCGCGGTCCAGAACCTGCGTCGCGCCATTGACCTCGACATAGGCGCCGGTGGTCTTCTCGCGGATCAGGCCCGAGGCCGCGCCGGTGGCGGCGGCCGCCGAGAACGGGGCGCTGTCGAGGAAGGCCTGGTAGTTGCTGTCGGCGAAGAACCGGTCCTTGTCCAAGGTGATGAAGCCCAGCGGACCCTGCTGGATGTAGCTGGCCAGGTTGGCCTGGGTGATGGCCGAGCCGGCGCGGCCGTCGCAGGCCGGGACCGGGGCCGGAACCGGGCTCTGCGGGGTCACCCCGCCGCCGCCGCAGGTGAAGGCCTGCCAGCGAGCGGAATTGTCGAGCGCGGTGATCGTGCGGCCGACGTCGTCATAGGCGACGCCGAACTTGAAGTTGGTCCCCTTGTCGTCGCCCAGGGTCAGGTCGAAGTGGGCGCCCTTGGTCTGGGTGACGCGCTTTTCGGCCTGCACGTTGACGCGGCCGCCGGCCCACACCCAGCCCAGGGCCGGGTCGTTGAGGTCCTTGTTGGACTTGATCGACGGATAGTCGCCGCCGCCGTTGGCGTAGGTGACGTTCAGGCCCGAGTTCAGCGGGGTGTTGAACAGCACCGTCGGCGCTTCGCGGAAGAAGACGCTGCGGCTCCAGTTCACCTGGCCGTCCAGCTTGATCCAGTCGTTGGGGCGCCAGGTGAAGCCGGGGTTGAGGTTCAGGACCTCGACGTCCTCCTCGTAGGGGCGGTACTCGAGGAAGAACTGCGAGTTCAGGAACGTGCCCTCGGTGACCACGCCCTCGCCGTTCACCTTCACGCCCACCGGGACCATGAAGTTGGAGTTGCGCACGACCCAGTTCATGTCGATGCGCTCGAACGAGCGGCTGCCCTTCGAATAGAGGGTGTCGAAATAGACGTTCAGCTGGTCGTTGGGCCGCCACTCGGCCGACAGGACGTAGGAGTCGCGGTCGCGCTCGCCCGAGCTCCAGCTGTCACGGCCGAGGCGCGGCAGTTGGGCGTCGGACAGCTGTTGCAGGGTCGTGCCGGGGTTCAGCGCGGCCAGCAGGGCGTTGTCGACCGTCTGCCCGGGCGTCAGGCCGTTGGAGGTGACGCCGGCCGGCACGGTCGAGGCCCAGTTGAAGTTGTTGCCGCCGGTGGCGTTGCAGCCGGTGCAGGTCATGTTGGCGTTCGACCAGCCGACGCTTTCGAAGCCGGTGGTGGTGCTCTTGACCCGGGCGATGGCGACGCCGCCCAGCAGGCCGAAGTCGCCGATCGGGGTTTCCCAGGTCTTCGAGGCGATCAGCGAGCCGCGCGGACTGATGTCGTCGTCCTGGTTGTTCTTGCCGGCCTGCAGCGAATAGATCAGCTGGCCGCCTCCCTTGTAGTCGAAGGGGCGGGCGCTGCGCATGTTGACCACGCCGGCGACGCCGCCCTCGACCATGCCGGCCGTCGGGGTCTTGTGCACGTCGAGCCGGGTGAACAGCTCGGTCGGGAAGAGGTCGAGGTCGACCTCGCGGTTCTGGTTCTGGCTGTCGGTGCGACCCGACGAGGCCACCGCGATCTGTGAGCCGTTCAGCAGGATCTTGGTGAAGTTGGTGCCCAGGCCCCGGATCGTGACGTTCAGGCCCTCGCCGTTGATCTCGCGGGTCAGCTGGACGCCGGGGATGCGGTTGAGGGACTCGGCGATGTTGAGGTCGGGGAACTTGCCGATGTCCTCGGCGAAGACCGAGTCGGTGAAGGCGACGCTCTCGCGTTTCGCATTGGTCGCGTCGGCCAGGCTCTTGCGATAGCCGGTGACGACGACCTCCTCGACCGCGTCGGGCTCGGCGGCCTGCGGCGCGGGCGCCGTCTGGGCCAGGGCCGGCAGGGCGACGAGGGCGGTGGTCAGGCAAGTGGCCCCGATCAGGACCTGGCGGATTCCGCGCGTGCGGTGGCTGGACGACATCGATTCACTCCCCTGGCGCTTTTGGGATTGCGCTTTTCCTCACGACCGCCGCCGTCCGCCGTTGCGCGGCGATACGACTGGTAGCGGTCACAGGAGTGAACGGCTACGAGGTAAGGCCTATCGTGTCAAGGTGGTCATACCTTTGAGATCGTCTAGGTCGGACAAGGTCAAGCTTGCCTCGACGGGCTTGGCCATGACCACGTAGCGCATCGGCCCGCGAGCCTTGGCCTCCAGCGGCCAGCAGGTGGCCAGGGCCAGGCTCCGTCCGGGCGCGCGGGGGTCCACGCCCGAAGCGTCCCAGCGCACGACCTTGGCGCCGACCACCTCGAAGCGGGCGACCTTGCCGTCGGCGCGCTCGACCAGGATCGGGTCGCCGGGCCTAACTTTGCCTAACACCGCGAAGTGGGTGTCGCGGTGGGCGGCGTAGACGGCCGTGCCCCGGTCGCCGGCCTGCGGCGTGCCGGCCACGTGTCCGGGACCGAAGGCCAGGGCCTGGCCGCTGGCGCCGTCCAGGGCGATGACCCGCTCGCCCTGGCGCGGGAAGACGATGCGGGCCGTGGGCCAGGTGTCGGCCCAGCTCCAGGGGCGAACCGGCGCGCCGCCTTCACGCAGGCTCTGGTCGAAGGCCCGCTCCAAGAGCACCTGGGCCAGGGCGGCCTTGGCGTTGATCCACAGGCCCTGGCCGCAGAGCGCCAGGCCCAGGCCTCCGGCCGCCAGGGCCGGAAGCAGGAAGGGGAGCCGCCGGCGGGCGGCTCCCAGGAGATCGGCCAGCCTGCTCACGTCGTGACCTTCCGCCGACCCAAAGCCCAGCCGCCGGCGCCGAGCATCAGGGCGAGCGCCATCAGGCCAAGGCCCGTCAGGATCAGCATCGGCGCGTCGGTGGCCGTCTGCGGCAGGTCCAACTGCGCGACCTGCTGCTCGGGATCGGCCGGGGCGTCGGCGTTTCCGTTGGCGGCCTTGCGGTTGAACAGGGCGTCGAAGTCCCAGCCGGTCGGCAGGTTCAGCGGCAGGTCGCTGCGCAGCAGCGGGGTGTCGGCCGGGCGGGCGGGGGTCTTGTCGACCGCCACCAGGCTGGTCTGGCTGGTCACCAGGCCATGGTCGAGGCCCAGCTTCAGCACCCGCGCGTCGGCTTCGTCCTCGGTGATTTGCGCCAGGCTGCGGGCGACCTCGGCGTCGGTGATCTTGCGGCGGGCCCACAGCTTGGAGATCCCCTTGCCGGCCTCGGCGTCGCGCAGGCGGATCCTGGTCTGCCACGGGCGACCGTCGATGACGCCGCTGAGCGTCAGCACGCCGTCCAGGTCTTCCACCCGGGCGGCCAGGGTGACCGGCTCGCCGCGATAGAGGTCGGGCAGCACGGCGGGGGCGGCGTCGGAAGTCGTGCCCTCGAAGCGGGCCACGAGGTTGGTGGCCACCGGGCTTTCCAGCTTGTCGAAGAGGGCGCGCATGGATTCCTCGACCCCGTCGGTGGAGCCGATGTGGGTGAAGGTCCCACGGCCCAACTCGGCGGCGCGGCTCATCAGGTAGCTGTTGGGGGCCGAGCCGATGCCGACCATAAACACTTTTGAGCGGCCACGGCCGGCGGTGATGGCGTCGAACAGGCCCTGCTCGTCGCCGATCGCGCCGTCGGTCATGAACACCACCTGGCGCACCCGGCCGTCGTCACGTTCGCTGTCGTCGCGCAGGGCGGCGGCCATGGCCGGGACCATCTCGGTGCCGCCGGTGGCTTCCAGGCCCGAGACGAACTTGCGGGCGCGGGTCAGGTTGGCGGCGTCGGCGGCGACGCTGCCCTCGAACAGCACGGTCAGGGTGTCGTCGAAGCGCACGACGTTGAAGCGGTCGCCGGGCTTGAGGTTCGAAAGGCCGTACAGCAGGCCGGCCTTGGCTTGGCGCATCGACTCCCCGCCCATCGAGCCGGAATTGTCGATGACGAAGACGATGTCGCGGGCCGGTGGCGGGCCGCCCCGGGCGGCGATCGGCGGGGTGACCTGGGCCAGCACGTACTGGGCGCCGGCGACCTTCTCGCGGAACAGGGCGACGCTGGGCGCGGCCAGCGGGACCGGCTTCCAGGTCAGCACGAAGTCGCGGTCGGCCGGCGCCTGGCCCTTGGCCAGGGTGATGGTCTTGCCGCCCTTCTCGTCGCGGACGTCGACGGTGTGGGTGGCGCTGGCTACCGCGCCGAGCGGAAAGCCCGCGCGCAGGTGAACGGTCAGGGTGACCGGGTTGATCGCGCCGGCGACCTTCGGATCGACGATCTTGGCGCGGCCCTCGGGCGTCGGCGCCGTTCCGGGCGAGATATAGCGCGGGGCCACGACCAGCGGCATGCGCAGCGAATACTCGCCGGCCGAGACGGCGATGGGGGCCTGGTATTCGATCTGCACCAGCACGGTTTCGCCCGGCGCGACGTTGGCGACGGCGTTGGTGAACATGTTGGGGCGGTTCTGCTCGACCAGGGCGGCCTTCTTGCCCTGGGCCTTGGCCGCCTCGTAGATCGCCTGGGCCTCGGCGCGCTTCTTGATCTCGCCGACGATCACCTTCTTGCCGACCACCATCTTCAGGGTGTCGACCGCGCCGTCCTGGGGCAGGGGATAGACATAGACCGCCTCGACCCAATGGCCGGTGTCGTTGCGAAAGGCCTGGGTGACGCGGCCGCGCACGGTCAGGCCGCTGACGGTCATGTCGATGTCGGTTCCCAGGCGCACGGCCTCGACCACCTGGTCGCCGCCCTTGGCGCGCATGATCAGGCCGCCAGAAGCCGGGGGAGCGGCCGGCTCGGCGACTTCGGCGGCGCGGCCGGTTCCGGCCAGGGCCACCAGGAGCAGCAGCCCCAGGGCGAAGGCTTCGCAGAGGATGGGGAACCACCGGGCGCGGCGGGCGCCGGAGGCGACGCGGGGCTTGGGCGCGCCGACGTCTTGAGCGGACATGGGAGGATCTCCTTGGGGCTCGAAAGCAGGTGATCTCTCTTGTCGTCACACTCGGGTGCAGCCGCGAGCGGCGGGATTTGCAATCTTCGTGAGGGATCCGTGCAGCTTGTCCGGAGGCCGGCTTGCCGGGGCGGGAGCGGCGCCGCAATGTGCGGAAATGTACGGATTCGTGAGGCCTGCCCAATGACCCCGGCGACGGAAGCCGAGCTGCCCGACGAGCAGAGCCTGGCCATCGCCGCCCGCGTGCGCGAGGCGCTGGCCCGCCGCCGGATGTCGCGCCAGCAGTTGGCCGACATGGCCCGGATCAGCATCTCGACCCTGGAAAAGGCGCTCAGCGGCCGCCGGCCCTTCACCCTGGCCACCACCATCCGGCTGGAGGAGGCCCTGGAGCAGCCGCTACGCGCGGCCGTCCAGCAGGCCCCGATCGCCGTCGCCGGCCTGGCGCCGGAGGCCCTGGGCGCCTATTCGCGGCCGGCCGTGACCTGGCTGGAGGGCGAGTACCTGACCCTGCGGCCGTCGTTCGAGGATCCTGACGCGGTCTACGCCTATCGCACCGAGATCGTCTGGGACGAGACCGCCTCGAGCCTGGTCTTCCGCGAGGCCGCGCGGCAGGACGCCGAGTTCACCCAGCGCGGGGCGGTGTCGCTGTCGAACCAGTCGGGGCACACCTATCTGGTCACCAACGAGCAGGGGCAGTTTCGCCTGATCATCCTGGGCCGCCCGGCGATCGGCGGCGAGATGTACGGCATGCTGACCACCTTGCAGGTGGGGCAGGGCAGCCACCTGACGCCCGCCGCCGCGCCGATCGCCTTCGTGCCGCTGCGCCGCGTGGAGCAGCCCGCCTTCGGCCGCGTCGGGCCGGACGCGGCCGCCTATGGCGACTACCGCGCGGCCTTGGCGAGGGTCACCGACAAGGGCTTCGCGCGGTTCTTCGCGGGGTAGGGGCGGGACGCTCCCCACACGCTCGTCATCCCGGAAAGCCCGCAGGGCTTATCCGGGACCCAGGGGCGAGCCAGCTTTCAGGATTTCGACCCTTTTTGCACCGCGCATCCCCGCGAAGGCGGGGATCCAAGCTGCATTTCGGGAGAGGGCGAGGTCGCGGGAAATCCGCAGCCGCCGCTTGGGTCCCCGCCTTCGCGGGGAAGGACGGATTTGTGGCGGCCGTTGAGGAGTTGTCTAAGCCGCCCGCGCCCCCGCCACCCGTTCGGCCACAAACGTCATGTGATCCGGCATCGCCTCGGCCGAGCGGGCGATGACCGCGCGGATCTCGTTCATGCGGGCGCGCAGCAGATCGTCGCTCATCACGTCGGCCATCGGGTCCCAGCCCTTGGGTTTCAGGCCCTGGCCGACCATGACGGCGAACCAGGAGGTGTCGTTGAACAGTTCCTCGTTCTCGCGGAAGATCCGGCCGTGGCTCTCGAAGACGGCGATCTTGTCGGCCAGGTAGTCGGGGATCGGCATCTCGCGCAGGTAATCCCAGTAGGGCGTGTCCGAGCGCTGCGTGGCCTTGTAGTGCAGGATGAGGAAGTCGCGGATCTTCTCGTACTCGAAGGTCATCACCCGGTTGTAGCGGTCGATGTCGGGCTGCTGGAACCGGCGGTCGGGGAACATGGCCAGCAGGCGCGAGATGCCCACCTGGATCAGGTGGATGCTCTGGCTTTCCAGCGGCTCCATGAAGCCGGCCGACAGGCCGATGGCGACGACGTTCTTGTTCCAGCTCTTCTTGCGGCGGCCGGCCTTGAACTTCAGGGTCCAGGGATTGGCCAGGGCCTCGCCGTCGAGATTGGCCAGCAGATAGGCCGTGGCCTCGTCCTCGCTGATGTGCTCGCTCGAGAAGGCGTAGCCGTTGCCGATGCGGTGTTGTAGCGGGATGCGCCATTGCCAGCCGGCCGGGCGGGCGGTGGCGCGGGTCACCGGATCGGTCGAGCCGCCGGAGGCGCAGGGCACGGCTACGGCGCGATCGTTGAGAAGCCAGTGCGACCAGTCCTCGAAGCCGCTCTTCATCGCGCCCTCGATCAGCAGGCCCCGGAAGCCCGAGCAGTCGATGAAGAGGTCGCCCTCGACGACCGTTCCGTTCTCCAGCGTCACCGACTCCACGAAGCCGTCGGTCCCGCGAAGGGCGACGTCGACGATCCGGCCTTCGATGCGGCGCACGCTGCGGGCCTCGGCGTAGTCGCGCAGGAAGCGGGCGTAGAGGCCGGCGTCGAAGTGGAAGGCGTAGGCGATGTCGCCCAGCGGCGAGTTCTTCTGACCCGTGGGCCGCTGGAACTTCGCCTGGGCGGCCGCCAGTGATTGCAGGGAGTATTCGGACAGGTCGGCGGCCTCGCCCATGGCTTGGTAGCGCAGCCAGTAGGCGTGGAACGACACCCCTTCCATGTCGACGCCGTAGGGGCCGAACGGGTGGTGGTAGGTGTGGCCGATCTGCTTCCAGTCGCGGAACTCGATGGCCAGCTTGTAGGTGGCCTTGGTGCGGCGCAGGAAGTCGTCCTCGTCCAGGCCCAGCATGCGGTTGAACATGTTGATCTGGGGGATGGTCGACTCGCCGACCCCGACCGTGCCGATGGCCTCGCTCTCGATCACCGTGACCTTGGTCACCCCGTCCTTTAGGAAGCGCCCCAGGGCGGCGGCGGTCATCCAGCCGGCGGTGCCGCCGCCGACGATGACGACGTGGCGGATGCGGTCGTTGGTCATGCGGCGACTCCCTGGGCCGCGCCGCAGTAGCGGGCGACGAATTCGGCGTGGCTGGGCATCGCCTCGGCGGTGCGGCCGATAAGGGCCGACAGATGGGAGAGGCGCTGCTTGACCTGATCATCGGGCAGGCTGTCGACCAGCGGGTCCCATTCCTCCGGTACGATCCCCTGGCCCAGCAGCACGGCCAGCCAGTTGGGCTCGTGGAACAGGTCGTAGTCCGACGGGAACCAGCGGCCGCGATGGGCGAACAGCTCCATGCGGCGGGCCAGGCTGTCGGGCACGGTCATCGACGACAGGTAGCGCCAGTACTCGGTGTCGTCGCGGCGGGTGGCGTGGAAGTGCAGGATGACGAAGTCGCGGATGCGGTCGACCTGCTCGGCGGTCAGGCGGTTGTATTCGTCGATCTCCAGCGGATCGACGCCATTGGCCGGGAACAGCGCCAGCAGCTTGGTGATGCCGGCCTGGATCATGTGGATGCTGGTGCTTTCCAGCGGTTCGATGAAACCGGCCGACAGCCCGATCGAGCAGACGTTCTTCTCCCAGGCGCGCTCGCGGCGGCCCGGCGTGAAGCGCAGGAAGTTGGGCTCGTCGGTCGCCGCGCCGTCGAGGTTGGCCAGCAGGGTGTCGAGCGCCCGCTGGTCGTCGACGTGATGGCTGGAATAGACGTAGCCGTTGCCGATCCGATGTTGCAGCGGGATGCGCCACTGCCAGCCGCCTTCACGGGCGGTGGCGCGGGTGAACGGGGTCAGGCCGTCGCCGCCCAGCTCGCAAGGGATGGCCACGGCGCGGTTGTTGGGCAGCCAGCGGCCCCAGTCCTGGTAGGGCACCTTCAGGGCCTGGCCGATGACGAGGCCGCGAAAGCCCGAGCAGTCGACGAAGAAGTCGCCTTCGATGCGGCGGCCGTCCTCCAGCGCCACGGCCTCGACGAAGCCGGTCTCGGCGTTCTGGTCGACCCGGCCGATGCGGCCTTCGATCCGGACCACGCCGCGCTGTTCGGAAAAGCCGCGCAGGAAGCGGGCGTAGAGGCCGGCGTCGAAGTGATAGGCGTACTTCAGGCTCGACATGACCTTGGACGGGTCGGGATCGGGCAGGGAGAAGCGCCAGCGGCGGGCGGCGGCCTCGGTGAGGTTGTAGTCGCCGATCGGGCCCGCCGAAGCGGCGAACTTGCGCCAGACCTGGTGGAACTTGATCCCCTCCAGGTCGAGGCCGAAGGTTCCGAAGGGGTGGTGATAGGTCTCGCCGAGCGCGCCCCAGTCGACGAACTCGATGCCCAGCTTGAAGCTGGCCTTGGTGGCCCGCATGAACGCCCGCTCGTCGATGCCGAGCATGGCGTTGAAGGTCAGGATCGGCGGGATGGTGGCCTCGCCGACGCCGACCGTGCCGATGGCTTCGGATTCCACGAGGGTGATCTTCAGGCCCTGGGCGCTCAGCGTCTTGGCCAGCGCCGCCGCGGTCATCCACCCGGCCGTGCCGCCGCCGACGATGACGATCGACCTCACGCGTTGGTCTGACATGATACGCTTTCCCGCCCCAGAAGATCTTATGTCCGCACGGCTTTGAACGCCGTTTCAAGCGGGTCGTAAATTGACTGCGCTGTCCGCATTTGTCACGTTTCCCGCCGGTGAAAAATCGCCGGGACGTCGTTTCTGCCGGGAAAGGCGTTTCAAAACAAAAGGATGAGTGGCGCTTCAGGTGACGTTACGGGGTTATGTCAACGCCCTTGACGTGATCGACCTTTGCCATATCATCAGACCAATAATGGTCTCGACATATGACCAATGGTAGCGCTACCGCGTTGCCGCACCTGGGGAGGAATACAAGAATGAGCTCCGTAAACGGAGCGTCCGCGACGCGTGGGCGCCAGACTCTCGGCGATCTGAAATTCGGCCTGAAGTGCGGGGCGTCGGCCCTGGCGCTGAGCCTGGTGTTCGGGGCGTCGGCCCTGGCTCAGACGACCGCACCGGCCAGCGGCCAGACCACGGAAAATTCGGTCGACGAGGTGGTCGTCACGAGCATCCGCCAGAGCCTCAAGAGCAGCCAGCAATTGAAGCAGTCGTCGGAGATCATCGGCGACTCGATCACCGCCGAGGACATCGGGGCCCTGCCGGACCGCTCGGTGACCGAAGCCCTGCAGCGCGTGCCCGGCGTGTCGATCAACCGCTTCGCCGCCGGCGTCGACCCCGACCACTTCTCGACCGAAGGCTCGGGCGTCGTGGTCCGCGGCCTGAACTTCGTGCGTTCCGAGTTGAACGGCCGTGACACCTTCACCGCCAACAACGGCCGCATCCTCAGCTTCGCCGACGTGCCGTCGGAACTGATGGGCGGCGTCGACGTGTTCAAGAGCCCCTCGGCCGACATGATTGAGGGCGGCATCTCGGGCACCGTGAACCTGCGCACGCGCCTGCCGTTCGACAGCAACAAGCGCATCCTGTCGATGTCGGCCGAGGCCAGCTACGGCGACATGGTCGAGAAGTGGAAGCCGACCTACTCGTTCCTCTACAGCGACCGCTTCGACACCAGCTTCGGCGAGGTCGGCGTTCTGGCCAGCTTCGTGAACTCGCAACTGGCCAGCCGCAGCGACGCCATCCAGGTGTCGAACTTCGGCTGCCGCACCAACCTGGGCGCCTCCAGCGCCGACTGCGGCAATGGCACGAAGGGCGTGTGGTTCCCGCGCGGCGCGGCCTTCCGTTCGACCACCAACGACCGTGAGCGCCAGGGCCAGGCCGGGGCGATCCAGTGGAAGAGCAACGACGGCACGATGCAGGCCGCGTTCCAGTACCTGCGCTCGAAGTCGACCGTGAAGTGGACCGAGCACGCGGTCGAGATCGCCACCGACAACGTGGCCGGCAACGGCGACTCGCGCCCGGCCGACGGCACCACCTTCTCGTTCGACGAGGACGGCGTCTTCACCAACGGCGTCATCACCGGGACCACCGGCTGGCGCGCCGACCAGAACGGTTCGGACCCGCGCACGCCGATCAACGGCCTGCAGTCCAACAACGTCCGCCGCGACGAGAACACGACCAACATCACCACCGACTACGGCTTCAACTTCAAGTGGACGCCGAACGAGCACTGGGGCGTGCTGTTCGACGTTCAGCACGTGGACTCCAGCGTCGACGCGATCAGCATGGGCATGTGGGGGTCGACGTTCCAGAACGCCGCGATCACCCTCAACGGCAGCGACCTGCCGGATGTGAGGTTCACCGCCCCGTCCAGCGGCACGACGGTGTCGAACTGCACGCCGTTCAACAACAACTGCCCGTCCTACGCCCGCGGGACCCACGCCAGCCTCAGCGACCCGTACAACAACTTCTGGCGCTCGGCGATGGACCACATCGAGCAGTCCGAAGGCACCGAGGACGCGGTCAAGATCGACGTCGAGTACAAGTTCGGGGGCGACAGCTGGCTGGACTCGATCAAGGGCGGCGCCCGTTGGTCGGAGCGTGACCAGACCACCCGCTTCTCGGCCTACAACTGGGGCGTGGTCAGCGAGATCTGGGGCAGCGGCGGCCCGGTGTGGATGGACGATCCCATCAACGGCAACCCGACCACCGCCGGCGGCGCCGACAGCACCCGCTTCGTCGAGGCCTACGCCTTCGACAACTTCCTGCGCGGCAAGACCGGCGTGCCGACGGGCTCGGATCCGCGCCTGTTCTTCTCCCAGAACCTGGTCGACAACTACGGCTCGGTCTCGCAGTTCCTGCTGTCGGTGGGCGACGAGTGGCGTGACCGCACCGTCCTCGACGCCCAGACCGGTCAGAGGTGCCCGCAGAACTGGGTGCCGCTGGCGCAGCGCTGCGGCGTCACCGCCGGCACGCCGTTCCGTCCGCAAGAGATCAATCCGGTCAACGAGGTGACCCAGGCGGCCTATCTGATGGCCCGCTTCAAGGGCGAGGCCGGCGACTACAAGATCAGCGGCAATGTCGGCCTGCGCTACACCAAGACCGAGCGTGAGGCGACCGGCTACCTGGCGTTCCCGATCTCGACCAGCCTGGCCACCGACGCCGACTGCACCAAGGCGTTCACCGACTGGCAGGCCCTGCCGAGCCCGAAGCCGCCGTTCACGGCCTCGTCGTTCTGTTCGCTGACGCCGCAGGTGCGGGCCGCCGCCCGCTCGTGGGCCAACGGCGCCCTCACCCCGAGCACGGCCAAGGCCTCGTTCGACTACTGGCTGCCCAGCCTGAACCTGAAGGTCATGGCCCCGCACGGCCTGCAGTATCGCCTTGGCCTGTCCAAGACGATCACGCCGCCCGACATCGGCCTGACGCGCAACTACTACAACCTGGCCCTCAACACGAACTTCGACGGCATCACCAACGGCCAGCCCTCGGGCAACGTCACCGTCGGCAATCCCTTCCTGAAGCCGACCCAGTCGACCAATGTCGACGTGTCGGTGGAGTGGTACTTCGACCAGGTCGGCTCGCTGACCTTCGCGGGCTTCTGGAAGGAACTGAGCGACGTCGCCACCAACACCACCGCGCGCGTGCCCTTCACCAACAACGGGGCGACGTTCGACGTGCTGGTGACCACGCCGGGCAACTCCGACAAGAAGGCGACGGTCAAGGGCTTCGAGATCGGCTACCAGCAGTTCTACGACTTCCTGCCCAAACCGCTGGACGGGTTCGGCATCAACGCCAACTACAGCTATATCGAAAGCAGCGGCGTGCCGCAGAGCACCCTGTCGGCGACCGACCCCGACGTGGCCGCCGGCCGCGTGACCACGGTCGACACCAGCAAGCTGCCGCTGCAGGGCCTGTCCAAGCACAACGTCAACTTCGCGGCGATCTATGAGAAGGGGCCGATCTCGGCGCGCCTGGCCTACAACTGGCGCTCGGACTTCCTGCTCACCGTCCGCGACGTGATCGTGCCCTACGCCCCGATCATGAACGAGGCCACCGGCCAGCTCGACGGCTCGTTCTTCTACACCGTCAATCCGAAGGTGAAGGTCGGGGTGCAGGCGGTGAACCTGCTGAACGAGACCACCCGCACGACCCAGGTGCTCAACAGCGAGCTGCTGAAGACGGGCCGCTCCTGGTTCATGAACGACCGCCGCTACACCTTCGTGATGCGCGCCAGCTTCTAGTACCGCGTACCCGGGCGCGCGGCCCTCGCTCTTCGCCGCGCGCCTGTTTCTCCTGCCGACTTCATCCGCGCATCGCGCTCCCGCGGTGCGCGGTTTCTTTGAGTGGGGTTTCGTATGATTACCCGTCGTCACGCGCTGCTCGGCGCCAGCGCCGCTTTGGCCGCTTCGCCGGCCCTGGCCGAGAGCAAGATCCAGCCGCTCAAGTCACTCGCCGCCAAGAAGGGCCTCGTCTTCGGCAGCGCCGTCGGCGCGGGTCCGCCGGGATCGCTGACCGGCTCGTTCGAGGACGCCCGCTACCGCGCCATCCTGGCCGACGAGTGCGGGGTGCTGGTCCCCGAGAACGAGCTGAAGTGGTACGTGCTGCGCCCGGCCGAGAAGACCTTCGCCTTCGCGCGCGCCGACCGCATCGCCGCCTTCGCCGCCGAGCACGGCGCGAAGCTGCGCGGCCACACCCTGCTGTGGCATCACCCGCAATGGTTTCCGGCCTGGCTGAAGGACTACGATTTCGGCAGCAAACCCGCCGCCCGGGTCGAGACCATGCTGGCCGAGCACATCGACAAGGTGTGTGGCCACTATCCGCAGATCTATTCCTGGGACGTGGTCAACGAGACCGTCGATCCCGCCGACGGCGCTCTGCGCCGCACGGTCTTCTCCGACGCCATGGGCGGGGTCGAGCCGGTGCTGGACGTCTCGTTCCATCTGGCCCGCAAGGCAGCCCCCAAGGCCCGGCTCGTCTACAACGACTACATGAGCTGGGAGGTCGGCAACGAGAAGCACCGCCACGGCGTGCTCAAGCTGCTGGAGGGTTTCAGGAAGCGCAACGTGCCCGTCGACGCATTGGGGATCCAAAGCCACATCGGGGCCGAGAACGCCGACAGCTTCACCGGCTTTGGCCGGCCGCAGGAGAAGGAATGGCGGGCCTTCGTCGATGAGGCTGTCGGCATGGGCTACGACCTGACGCTCACCGAGTTCGACGTGCACGACAAGGGCCTGCCGGTGGATTTCGCGCAGCGTGACGCGGCCGTGGCGGCCTACGGCAAGGCCTATCTCGACCTGATGCTGAGCTATCGCCAGACCAAGGAGCTCCTGGCCTGGGGCATGGTCGACAAGTATTCGTGGCTGCAGAATCAGTGGCTGCGCCAGGACAAGGCCCCCAAGCGGCCGACGCTCTTTGACGACGCCTATGCGCCCAAGCCGCTACGCCAGGCGGTGGCCCAGGCGCTGCGCGACGCGCCGGCGCGATAGGGGAGGGCGGTCATGCTGCTGCGCCTCGCCCTGGCCTTTTCGCTGCTTGCCGGCGCCGCCGCGGCCGCGCCCCTGGCTCCTGGAACGGCGGCCTTCGACGAGTTCACCTACAGCGGCCAGGACCCGACCGACGCGCCCCTGGCGGCGGGCCAGTACGCCAACCCGATCCTGAAAGGCTTCTATCCCGACCCCAGCGTCACGCGCGTGGGGCAGGACTACTACCTGGTCAATTCGACCTTCGCCTGGTTCCCCGGCATCCCGGTGTTCCACAGCAAGGACCTGGTGAACTGGACCCAGATCAGCAACGCCATCGACCGGCCGGGCCAGCTGGACTTCAAGCGGCTGGCCATGTCGCGGGCGGTGTTCGCGCCGGCCATCACCGAGCACGCAGGCGTGTTCTACATCCTCAACACCTGCGTCGACTGCGGCGGCAACTTCCTGGTCACGGCCCGGGATCCCAAGGGGCCGTGGTCGGATCCGGTGTGGCTGCCGGAAATCGACGGCATCGACACCTCGCTGTTCTTCGACGACGACGGCCGGGCCTGGATCGTCAACAACGGCCCGCCGCAGGGGCCCTCGCGCTATGACGGGCACCGGGCGATCTGGATCCAGCAGTACGATCCCAAGGTCGGGAAGATGGTCGGGCCGTGCTCGGTGCTGCTCGACGGGGGCGTCGATCCCTCCACCAAGCCGATCTGGATCGAGGGGCCGCATATTCTCAAGGTCGACGGCCGCTACTACCTGACCGCCGCCGAGGGCGGCACGGCCGAGGGCCATTCGCAGGTGGTGCTGCGGTCCGACACGGTGACAGGACCTTACGCGCCCTATGCCGGCAATCCGATCCTGACCCAGCGCGACCTGCCGCGCGACCGCGCCCATCCGATCACTTCGGCCGGCCATGCCGACCTCGTCCAGACCCCGGACGGCGCGTGGTGGGCGACCTTCCTGGCGGTGCGGCCCTATGGCGACGACACCTACAACACCGGCCGCGAGACCTTCCTGCTGCCGGTGGAATGGAAGGACGGCTGGCCGGTGATCCTGCCGGCCAGGACGCCGATCCCCTATGCGGCCGAGCGGCCGAACCTGCCGGCGGGATCGCCGCCGAAGATCCCGACCACCGGCGCCTTCACCGTGCGCGAGACCTTCGACGCTCCGGCCCTGGGCCCCGACTGGATGACCATGCGCATTCCGGCCGGGCGGTGGTGGGCGCTGAAGGACGGCGCGCTGGTGCTGACGGCGCGGCCCGACCGCCTGGGCGGGTTCGAGCAGCCGTCGATCTGGGCTCGCCGCCAGCAGCACACCAACGCGACCGCCGAGACGACGGTGCGCTTCTCGCCGAAGGGCCAGGGCGACCGGGCCGGGATCGTGGCGGTGCAGAACGACGCCTTCTTCTACGCCCTGACCGTGGCCGTGGGTGAAGGTGGGCGGGCCGAGGTGCGGCTGGAGAAGCGGGCGGGCGAGAAAGACCCCGTCGACGGCGTGGTCGTGGCCCGCGCGCCGCTGAGCGTCGCGGCCGGAGCGCCGGTGCGGCTGAAGATCGAGGCGCGCGGCGGCCTCTACGATTTCGCCTATGCGACCAGCGACGGCGACTGGAAGAGCCTGGCCAAGGGCCAGGACGGAACCATCCTGTCGACCAAGGTCGCCGGCGGCTTCGTCGGGACCATGCTGGGCCTCTACGCCCGGGCGGACGGGAAGTGAGACGCCGCGACCTGCTGGCCGGCGCGGCCGCGATCCTGTCGTGCGGCGGGCCGGCCGTCGCCGGGGTCGCGGCCCTGACCGGCGAGCAGGCCCATGCGGCGATGCTGCGGCGCCTTGGGATCAGGGCCTTGCGCCCCGGCGTCGACGGGATGAACCCGGCGGCCGCCACCCCGGTGAACTACGACGAGGCGCGGGCGGGCCCGTTCAGCCTGCCGCCCGATCCGCTGGCCCTGCCGGACGGCGCGCCGGTGCGGGACGCCAGGACCTGGTGGGACGTCCGGCGGCCGCAGATCGTCGAGGCCTTCGCCCGCGAGATCCATGGCCGGGTCCCGCGCGGCCTGCCGGCGCCGGTCTGGCGGACGGTGAAGGCCGAGCATGTGACGCGCGCCGGCGTGGCGGTGGTCGAGCGGCGGCTGGCCGGCGACATCACGCGCTATGGCCGGACGGTGACCATCGACCTGCTGGTCGGGGCGCCGGAGGGCGCGGCCAAGGCCCCCGTGGTGATCGAGCTGGGCTTTCCCGACGGCCCGCCCTGGCTGCGTGGACGTCCGCCGCCGCCCGGTCCCGACTGGCGCGACGCGGTGGTCGCCCGAGGCTGGGCCTATGCGATCTACGCCCCGACCAGCGTGCAGCCCGACGATCCGGGCAAGCTTCAGGAGGGGATCATCGGCCTGGCCAATCGCGGCCGGCCGCGCGATCCGGACGACTGGGGCGCCCTGCGCGCCTGGGCCTGGGGCGTCTCGCGGGTGCTGGACCTGTTCGAGGCCGATCCGGCGATCGACGAGAGGCGCGCGGCGGTGGCGGGCATGTCGCGCTATGGCAAGGCCGCGCTGCTGGCCATGGCCTACGAGCCGCGCCTGGCGACCGGCTACATCGCCTCGTCCGGCGAGGGCGGGGCCAAGCTGCATCGCCGCCGGCGCGGCGAGCAGGTCGAGAACCTGGCGGCGGTGGGCGAGCATCACTGGATGGCGGGAAACTTCCTGCGCTACGCCGGGCCGCTGACCGCCGACGACCTGCCGGTGGACGCCCACAGCCTGATCGCCCTGGCCGCGCCCCGGCCGCTGTTCATCGGGACGGGCGCCGACGCGACCGACGGCTGGGTAGATGCGCGCGGGATGTTCATGGCCGCCGCGGCGGCGAGCCCGGTCTACAGGCTGCTGGGCGGAACGGGCCTTGACCGCATGGCGTTTCCGCCGCCCCTGACCCTGACGGCGGGAGACGACCTGGTGTTCCGCCAGCATGCCGAGGGGCACACGCCCGGGCCTAACTGGCCGTATTTCCTGGAATTCGCCGCGCGCGTCTTCAGACGGGCGGCGTGAAACGCTCGAGGATCGGCCACAGTTGAACGGCCGCGGCGAGGCCCAGCGAGCCGATCACCACCCAGCCGACGAACAGCGCGAACATCGGATGGCGCTGCCACCAATGCGCTCCGCTCAATGAGCCGCCAGTAGCCCTGGCCATGACGCTTCCTTCCCGACGAGCGAAGAACGGTCCAAGTAAAAATGGCCGTTCTTCTTCTCTGACCAACACGAGCCCTCGGTTTTTAGTGTGCTCTCGTTCGGTCCAATGTCTATTCTGACATTTCGTCGCATAGATAACACGAGTCGCCCAAACATGCGCATCGCTCTCGTCGCCCTGGGGTTGTCCGCCGCGCTCGCCGCTCCGGCCCTGGCCCAGACCTCGCCGACCCCGGCGCCCGCCCCGAACGTCACGGCCAATCCGGCCGCCGAAAACCTGGCCAAGTCGACGGCCTGGATGGCCGCCAACGCCAAGCAGCCGGGCGTCATCACCCTGCCGTCGGGCCTGCAGTACAAGGTGACGACGGCCGGCGCGAAGACCGCGCCCTCGCCCAAGCCGGGCGAGATCATCAAGGTCCACTACGAAGGCAAGCTGGTCGACGGCAAGGTGTTCGACAGCTCGTTCGAGCGGGGCAAGCCGCTGATCGCGCCGCTGGGCGGCCTGGTGCCGGCCTGGATGGAGGCCCTGCCGCTGATGAAGGTGGGCGACGAATGGACGCTGTTCGTCCCGCCGGCCCTTGGCTACGGCGAACGCGCCGCCGGCGAGATCCCGCCCAACAGCGTGATGATCTTCCGGATCAAGCTGATCGACATGATGACGCTGGACTAGGACCAAGACTTCTCCCTTCCCCCTTGATGGGGGAAGGGCGGGGATGGGGGTGACGCGGCGGTTCAACCGCCGATGCCGTAAATCACCCCCACCCAACCCTCCCCCATCAAGGGGGAGGGCTTATTTTGAACGGCTCTTCATCAGCGGCTGGATCTTGGTCCCGAAGTCGTCGATGCCCTGGACGAAGTCGTCGAAGGTCAGCAGCACGCCGCCGGTGCCGGGCACCTGCGCGATCTCGTCGAGCATCCGGGCGATGCTTTCGTAAGAGCCCACCAGCGTGCCCATGTTGAGGTTCACCGCCGATTCCGGCGCGGCCAGTTGTGCGGTGTTGGTGGTGGCGCCTGCCGCGGCGTTGGGCGCGGCCTGGTTGGTCAGCCAGGCCAGGGCCTGCTGGTCGGCCCCGTCACGATACGTCTGCCATTTGGCCAGGGCCTTCTCGTCGGTCTCGTCGGCGATGATCATGAACAGGATGAACGAGGCGACGTCGCGGCCGGTCTTGGCGGCGGCCGCTTCCAGCCGCTTGTTGACCGAGGCGAAGGCGGTGGGGGTGTTGGTCCCCTTGCCCAGGGCGAAGCTGTAGTCGGCATACTGCGCGGTGAAGGCCAGGCCTTCGTCCGACGAGCCGGCGCAGATCAGCTTGGTCTCCTGCGGGTGCGGGCTGACCCGGCAGTCGTCCATGGTGAAGTACTTGCCCTTGAAGTCCGAGACGCCGGTCTCCAGCAGGTCCTTCAGCACGGTGGCGTATTCGGCCAGGTAGTTGTAGCGGTCGGTATAGTGCTGCTCGCCGGGCCACAGGCCCATCTGGCTGTACTCGGCCTTCTGCCAGCCGGTGACCAGGTTGATGCCGAAGCGGCCCGGGGCGATCGAGTCGATGGTCGAGGCCATGCGCGCCACGATCGCCGGCGGGATGGTCAGGGTGGCGACGGTGGCGAAGACCTTGATCTTCTCGGTGACGGCCGCCAGGCCCGCCATCAGGGTGAAGCTCTCGAGATTGTGCTCCCAGAACTCGGTCTTGCCGCCGAAGCCGCGCAGCTTGATCATCGAGAGCGCGAAGTCGAGGCCGTAGCGCTCGGCCTTCTGGACGATGGTCTTGTTGAGCTCGAAGCTCGGCATGTACTGCGGCGAGGTCTCGGAGATGAGCCAGCCGTTATTGCCGATGGGGATGAAGACGCCGACCTGCATGGGATTACTGCTCCCTTCTGTGATGGAGTGGCGATGCTCCCCCTGTGGGGGAGCTGTCGCGCCTAGGGCCGGCGAGCCGGCCCGATGAAAAATTGGGCGACTGAGGGGGGAGTGGCAGGATCGGCCGTCGCTCAGAAAGCTGAGAACGTCCCCCCTCCGGCCCTCTGGGCCACCTCCCCCAGAGGGGGAGGATCGATGTGTCGAGCTCGCTCATCCGTTCCCTTCAAGGAACTTCACCAGCGAGGCGTTGAACCCCTCCGCGTCCGTGACCGTCGAGGCGTGGCCGCCCCAGGGCAGCACGTCGAGCGTGGCGTTGGGCAGGCGCTGGGCCAGGCGATGGGCGCAGGTGACGGGCACCAGCATGTCGTCGGCCGTGGCGCTGACCAGCACCGGGTGGGTGATGCGCGACAGCTGCTCATCGACGTCGAAGGCCAGCAGGGCGCCGATGCGGGCCAGCATCACGGCCTTGGGCGGGAAGCCGGCCACGTGGTGCGGCTCCTCGGCGGCCAGGCGCTCGCTGTTCTCCGAGATCCAGGTCGCCGGATAGAGGAACAGGGCCTGGGCGTGCACATAGGCCGCCGGACCTGTGTCGTGCAGCAGGTGCAGACGCGTGTCGAAGCAGCGCCTGATGTGGGGATCGGGCCGCGACCAGCTGTTGACCACCACCAGCTTGCCCAGCCGGTCGGGGTGCGAGAGGGCAAGGGCCAGGCCCGCATTGCCGCCGGCCGCATGGCCCACGACATGGGCCTTGGCGATGCCCAGGGCGTCCATGACCTTGACCATGTCGTCGGCCATGTCGGCGACGGCGTAGGGCTTGTCGGTCGGCAGTTCGCGCACGCTGCGGCCGGTGCCGCGATGGTCGTACAGCACCACCGGCCAGCGCGCGGTGAGGGCCGCCATCTGCGGCCCCCAGAACGATCCCGAACCGCCCAGGCCCGACGACATCAGCACGACCTCGCGGCCGGCGATAGGGCCGCCGTGCAGTTCGTAGTGCAGGCCGTCGACGGTTCCCGAAGTCATGCGCGCCCCTCCAGCCGAGTTTCCCCGCGAAGGCGGGGATCCAAGCGGACTTTCAGGGATTGGCGCGGCCGCGCCACGATCTGCCGACCCGGCTTGGATCCCCGCCTTCGCGTGGATGCCCGGAGAGAAAAGGACGTGACCGAAGCCATGGGGATCAGCGCTTGCCGATGTGGGCGACGGTGGCGATCTCGACCAGGAAGTCGGGCTTCACCAGGCCGCACTGGATGCAGTAGCGGGCCGGCTTGTCGCCCGGGAAGTACTCGGCATAGACCTTGTTGATGGTCTGGTAGTTGGCCCAGTCGGTCAGGAAGATGTGGTTCATGGTCACGTCGTCCATCACACCCCCGGCGGTTTCAATTACTGACTTGATGGTCTCCAGCACCTGCCGCGTCTGGCCCTCGGCGTCGCCGACGTGGGCGACGTTGTTGTCCTTGTCGAAGGCCAGGGTGCCCGAAACGTAGACCACGCCGTCGGCCAGCGTGCCCGGCGAGAACGGCGCGATCGGCGTGCCCGTGCCGGGCGGGGTGATGACGGTCTTGGGCATGTGTCTCGTTCCTCCTGCAAGCAAGCTCGTCATCCCGGACGACCTCGAAGAGGTCGATCCGGGACCCAGGGGCGGGCGGCAGTGCGGCGGCCCCTGGGTCCCGGCTCTCCGCTGCGCTGCGGCCGGGATGACGAAGGATTTTTCGTGATCTATCTCGGCGCCAGCTGCCCGAACGCGCCCTTGAAGTCGGCCACGGTCGAGACCCAGCCGAAGAAGGTCTCGATGTTGTAGAGCGCAGCCTTCTGCACGAAGTCGGGGCCGGCCTGGTGGGTGGCGTCCTCCAGCACCGTGCCGAAATATTCGAGGAAGAAGCCGTCGCGCAGGGTCGACTCCACGCAGACGTTGGTGGCGATGCCGACGAAGACCAGGTTCTTGATGTTCCGCGACCGCAGCACGCTGTCGAGCTGGCTGTTGAAGAAGCCGGAATAGCGGGTCTTGTGCAGGCAGATGTCGCCCGGCTGCGGCGCCAGTTCGTCGACCAGCTCGTAGTCCCACTGGCCGCGGGCCAGGAGCTTGCCCTGCAGCTCGGGCTTGGCGCGCATGGTCTTCAGCGCGTTCGATTTCCACCAGTTGGGCGAGCCGGGGCCGCCGGCCTCGACGTACTGGTCGTCCCAGCCGTTCTGGAAATAGATCACCTGCACGCCGGCCTCGCGAGCGGTTTCGAGCACGCCCTTGATCTGCTGGATGCAGGCGGCCGCGCCGCCGATGTCGAAGCCTGCCAGGTCGAGATAGCCGCCCTTGGAGGCGTAGGCGTTCTGCATGTCGATGACGATCACCGCGGTGCGGGCCGGATCCAGCGGGATCGGCTCGGGCCGGGCCGGCAGCATGACGGACTCGTCTGTGGCGATCATGGACGCGCTCTTCCCTCGGAGCCTGTCCTTGGACAGGCTCCTCTTCCTAACGTTTTGGAGCGTGGCGGACGCCGAAACCGCAAACACTTTCGGCTGCCACGCTCCAGATGGTCACGGCTCTGGCGGCCGCATCCCGGGCGTCATGGAAGATCAATCTACGCGGCGAGGCAATATGATCGATCCGACGGCGCCCCAGGATGGGTGCTGAGCGGATCGACCATCACGTTTGGCCGGAGAACATCGGTCAAGCGCCCGGCCGGCGCTTGGCGCGCACGCGCGCGGCTGCCCGTTCAGGCGTCGGCGGCGGGGGCGTCGTCGCCCAAATCCTGGGCGCCGCCGGCGCGGACCGTCAGTGTGCAGACCAGCCCCGTGCCCTGGTAGTCGAACTGGGCCTCGCCCTTCAGTTCGTTGCGCAGGCTGGCGGCGATCAGGCGCGAGCCGAAGCCCTTTCGGCTGGGCGGGCCCGTCAGCTTGGGTCCGCCGCTCTCGACCCAGCGCAGGGCCAGGCGGTAAGGGTCCAGCGGGTCGCGCCGCCAGGTGACCTCGACGCGGCCGGCCGGGGTGGACAGGCCGCCGTACTTGGAGGCGTTGGTGGCCAGTTCGTGGAACACCATCGACAGGGCCAGCGCCGCGCTGGGCGGCAGGGCGGCGGGCGGACCCTCGACATGGGCGCGGTCGCCATAGGGCTCAAGCGTCTGGCGCAGCAGGTCCGCCAGGTCGGCGCTTTCCCACACGGTGCGGGTCAGGAGGTCGTGGGCGCGGGCCAGGGCGTAGAGCCGTTCGTTGAAGGCGTCGAAGCCGGGCGCGGCCTCGCCCTTGCCCAGGCTTTGCAGCGC
Organism: Caulobacter endophyticus; assembly: GCF_029543245.1. Classification (GTDB taxonomy): domain Bacteria; phylum Pseudomonadota; class Alphaproteobacteria; order Caulobacterales; family Caulobacteraceae; genus Caulobacter; species Caulobacter endophyticus_A. The sequence continues at coordinate 33,802 of NZ_JARQWV010000026.1, read as the reverse complement.
CAGCGACTGCACCGTGGCCAGGGTGTTCTTAACCCTGTGATTCAGTTCGTTGATCATCAGCTGCTGGCGGGCCTGGGCGCGTTTTTCCTCGGCCTCGCGGGCGCGCAGCTGTCGGGAGGTGGCGTGCAGGGCCTCGCGCACCTCGCCGATCTCGCGCAGGCCGCCGGTAGTCTGGGCGGGCATCTCGCCGCCGGAGGCCATGAGCCGGGCGTCCGCCACGAGGGCCCGCACCTCGCGGGAGATGCCGCGCGAGAACACCAGGGCCGCGCCGGCGCCGATGGCCAGCAGGGCCAGGCCCGCAGCCACCAGCAGGGCCAGGGACGACAGGTTGGCGCGCTCCAGCTCGGTGCGCGGCACGCCCACGATGAAGCTCCAGCCGTAGGTCGGCGAGCGGCTGAAGGCCGACAGGGTGGGGGTGCCGTCGAGGGTATAGGTCTCGAGCACGCCGTCGTTGTCCTTGGCCATGGCCTCGAGCATCGGCTTGCTGGCCGAACGGCCCAGCATCTTCTCCTGGTCGCGCGAGCGGGCCACCAGGCGGGCGTTACGGTCGACGATGCTGGCCGTCCAGCTTTCCGGCACGCCCTGGGCGGCGAACAGCGGGGCGAAGGCGGCGGGGGTCTGGATGTAGGCCAGGTCGTAGAGCTCGCCGTCGACGATCACCGGCATGTCGATGGCCACGATCGGCTGGCCGGCGACCTTGCCCTGGGTGAGGTTCGACACCGTGGTGCGGCCCGAACGGACGGCGGCCCAGCGCTCGGGCGGCAGGCCGGCGGTGCGGGGCGGGGGCTGGCCCTGCGGCAGGCGGGTGTTGATCACCTGGCCGCGGGGCGAGATCAGCACGATCCAGGCGTCCTTGGTGCGCACGGCGGCGCGGGCCTGGCGCTCGAAGCTTTCCAGGTCGCCGGCGGCCAGGGCGGGCGAGACGGCCAGGGCCTGCAGGGTGCTCTGGCCCAGGGCCAGCTGGCGATCGACGGCTAGGCCCAGCGCCCGGGTGGTGGCGATCAACTGCTGCTCGTAGCGGCCCTGGCTCTGGCCGTATTCGGCGCGGGCCAGCAGGGCCATGAAGACGATGGCCGGGGCGACCAGGCACAGGGCCATGATCAACAGCCGCCTTCGGACGGTGGGCGGTCCGGCGGCGGCTGAGGCGGCGTCGACCTGGGTCATGTCTCTGGCCAAGCGCTGCCGGCTCCAAAATCGAAGTCGCAAGAGGAAAGGGCGCGACGGCTGGCTGGTCAAGCTCCCCGCGACATCCCGTCGCGGGTCGGCGAGGCTTCTTTAAGGCGGCGGCGCAGTCGAGGCGCGCAGGGCCAGTTCGAAAGGCAGCAGGTGATCGGCGCGCGACAGCTTGCCGTCCTTTGCGGCCGCGGCGACCAGCAGGTCGACGGCCTGGGCGGCCATCTCGGCCACCGGCTGGCGCACGGTGGTCAAAGGCGGCAGCGACAGCCGGACGCTGGGCGTGTCGTCGAAGGTGGCCAGCGACAGCGCTCCGGGAATGACGATCTCCAGCCGCCTGGCCACGTGCATGACGGCCAGGGCCGTCTCGTCGTTGCCGGCAAGGATGGCGGTGGGGCGGCCCGGGCGCGACAGCAGGGCCTCGGCGGCCGCGACCCCGCCCTCGAAGGTGAAGTCGCCGGGAACCAGCAGGGTCTCGTCGATCGGCAGGCCGGCGGCCGACAACGCCTGGCGGTAGCCGTCCTCGCGAGCACGGCTGGCCAGGAAGCGCTTGCTGCCGGTGACGAAGCCGATGCGGCGATGACCTTGCTCGACCAGGTGCTCGGTCAGTTGGCGGGCGGCCGACTGATCGTCCATCCGCACCCGGGCGCCCGGACCGGCCGCCGCCGAGCCCATGCGCACGAACGGAACCTGGGCGCGCTTCAGCGCCTCGAGCACCGTCGGGTCCTCGCAATTGGGCGGGGTCAGGATCACCCCGTCGGGGCGCAGGGACGACAGCACATGCTGCACTCGCCGGGCCAACTGGTCGCTCTCCAGGTCGATCAGTTCGCACAGCAGGTGATAGCCGTGCACGTCGCAGCGGAGCATCGCCCCATACTGCATGCGGTCGATCCAGTTGTTGCCCCGGTCGCTACGCCAGTTCTCCAGCGTCAGCTTGCGGTCGTTGAAGGCGACGATCAGGAACGAGCGCGATCCGCCCAGGCGGCGGGCGGCGATATTGGGGGCGTAGCCCAGCTGGTCGATGGCCGCCTGTACGCGCTCGCGCAGTTCCGGCGTGACCGTCGGCTCGTTGTTGACCACGCGCGAGACGGTCTTGACCGAGACCCGGGCCTTTTCGGCCACATGGACGATGGTGACGTTGCGCATCGGGCTCCCGCCGCCGGCTTTCGGCGCGCTGTTAGCGATAGCGCGGCCTTGGCGGCCGAGTCGAGCCGGTTCCTGAGTGTAAGGCGCCAATAGATGCCGCCTTCTCTCCAAGTAAGACATCGTTGTCAGAAATTCGTAGTGCTCTGATTTCGGTTGAAATCGCTTTCAGCGGAACGGTTTGCGGCGAATTTGTCCTCGCGTGGACAAATATTAGCGTGTTGACACTAAGTAAGACAACGTTGTCTCGTTGCCGGGTGAGGCGGTCGCAAGCAGACGACCCCGCGAGCGGGAGGCCAGATCCATGCGCGTGCGCGTGGCCCGGGAGCCGCCGCGCGCCCGTCGGCCAGCCGCCGCCTCGAAACCCTACGCTGCTCCCGTGGCGTGTTCGGGCGCGGCGGCCTCTTTCCCCTTGGCCGTCGCGCTCCTTTTTCGATCGAGGCCGCCCGTGACGCCGTTCCGCCTTTCCGCCCTGGCCCTTCTGGCCGCCACCAGCCTGACAAGCGTCGCCAGCGCCGAGGTGCTGACCCCCGCCGGCAAGGCCACGGCGCACGTCGCCGCCTGGCCGGCGGTCAAGAGCCCCGCGGCCCTGACCGATGCGGCGACCGAGGCGAGGATCACCGCGCTGATGGCCAGGATGTCGGTGCGCGAGAAGGTCGGCCAGACGATCCAGGCCGACATCGGCTCGATCCGCCCCGAGCAACTGCGCGAATACCCGCTGGGCTCGATCCTGGCCGGCGGCAGCTCGGGCCCCAACGGTAACGACAAGGCCGGCCCGAAAGAGTGGGCGCAGTTCGTCGACCTGTTCCGCGCGGTGTCGCTTGAGGCCCGCGACGGCCACGTGCCGATCCCGCTGATGTTCGGCATCGACGCCGTGCACGGCCACAACAACGTGGTCGGCGCCACGCTCTTTCCGCACAATGTCGGCCTGGGGGCAGCCCGCGATCCGGACCTGATCGAGCGCATCGGCAAGGCGACCGCCGAAGAGGTGGCCGTGGCCGGCGGCGACTGGACCTTCGGTCCCACGGTGGCCGTGCCGCGCGACGACCGCTGGGGCCGGGCCTACGAGGGCTATGGCGAGGATCCGGAGATCGTCAAAAGCTATGCCGGCCGGATGACCCTGGGCCTGCAGGGCAAGCTCAACGCCGGCAAGGCGCTGGAAGCCGGCCGGATCGCCGGCAGCGCCAAGCACTTCCTCGCCGACGGCGGCACGCTGAACGGCAAGGACCAGGGCGACGCCCCGGTGTCGGAGGCCGACCTCGTGCGTCTGCACGCCCAGGGCTATCCGCCCAGCATCGAGGCCGGCATCCTGACGGTGATGGCCTCGTTCTCCAGCTGGAACGGCGTCAAGCACACCGGCAACAAGACCCTGCTGACCGACGTGCTGAAGGACCGCATGGGCTTTACCGGCTTCGTCGTCGGCGACTGGAACGCCCACGGCCAGGTCGACGGCTGTTCGAACGTCTCGTGCCCGCAGGCCCTGAACGCGGGCCTCGACATGTACATGGCCCCCGACAGCTGGCAGGGCCTGTTCGACAATACGCTCAAGCAGGTCGAGAGCGGCGAGATCAGCATGGCGCGCCTCGACGACGCCGTGCGCCGCATCCTGCGGGTCAAGGTCAAGTCGGGCCTGTTCGACCGGGTCGCCCCGCCGGTGCAGGGCCGCTACGAGCGCGTCGGCGCGCCCGATCACCGCGCCCTGGCTCGCGAGGCGGTGGCCAAGTCGCTGGTGCTGCTGAAGAACGACGGCGTGCTGCCGATCAAGGCGGGCGCCAAGGTGCTGGTGGCCGGCGACGCCGACGACATCGGCAAGGCGGCCGGCGGCTGGACCCTGTCGTGGCAAGGCACGGGCAACACCAACGCCGACTTCCCTGGCGCCCAGTCGATCTGGAGCGGCCTGAAGGAAGCGGTCGAGGCCTCGGGCGGCAAGGCGACCCTGTCCAAGGACGGCGCCTTCACCGACAAGCCGGACGTGGCGGTGGTGGTGTTCGGCGAGACGCCCTATGCCGAGTTCCAGGGCGACCTGCAGCATCTCGAATACCAGCCGGGCGACAAGACCGACCTGGCGCTGCTCAAGAAGCTCAAGGCCGCCGGCGTACCGGTGGTGGCGGTGTTCCTGTCGGGTCGCCCGCTGTGGGTGAACCCGGAGATCAACGCCTCGGACGCCTTCGTGGCGGCCTGGCTGCCGGGCTCGGAAGGCGGCGGCGTCGCCGACGTTCTGGTGGCCGGCAAGGACGGCAAGTCGCGGCGCGACTTCACCGGCAAGCTGTCGTTCAGCTGGCCCAAGCGCGCTGACCAGGGGCCGCTGAACAAGGGCGACGCGGGTTACGATCCGCAGTTCGCCTATGGCTACGGCCTCAGCTACGCCAAGCCCGGCAAGGTGGCGACGCTGGGCGAGGTGTCGGGCGTGTCCGGCGCCGGCGTCAATGTCGACAAGTACTTCGTCTCGGGCCGCACGCCGGCCCCGTGGCTGCTGTCGACCGCCGGCGGGGTGAAGCTGACCGCCATCGACGCCGCCGCCCAGGAGGACGCGCGCCTGGCGACCTGGACCGGTCCCGGCGCCCTGCTGGTCAACGGACCGCCGGCCGATCTCTCCCGCCAGACCACCGGCGACCTGTCGATCGCCCTGACCTACCGCGTCGATGCGAAGGCCCAGGGGCCGGTGGGCTTCTCGATCTCATGCGGCGAGGGCTGCGCCGGGGGCGTCGACGTGACGAAGATCTTCGCCGAGGCCCCGGTGGGCGAATGGCGCAAGACCCAGATCAAGCTGTCGTGCCTGAAGGCGGCCGGCGCCGACATGAGCCGGATCTCCTCGCCGGTGGTGCTGTCGGCGCAGGCCGGCTTCAAGCTGGCCTTCCGCGAGATCCGCCTGGAGCCGACGCAGGCGCATGTGAGCTGCCCGGGGAGCTGATCGGTCTGGTCCCAATGTTCGTCATCCCGGAAGCGCGTAGCGCTATCCGGGACCCAAGGGGGACTGGGCTCCGCTGGGGCTTCACCGCCCAGACGATGGCCGACGCGATGCGGCGACCCCTGGGTCCCGGCTCTCCGCTTCGCTACGGCCGGGATGACGACGTGAGGGGAGCCCCCAGCCGCTCCAGCAGCGCATCCCGATACGTCCGGCTGGTGACCACCTCGTCGCCGCCGGCCATGGTCAGCCGCCAGGAGCCGTCCGACAGGGGGCGGGCCTCGCGCACATGAGCGAGGTTTACCAGCGACGAGCGGTGGGCGCGGGCGAAGAGGCGAGGGTCGAGCTTCGCTTCCAGGCTCTGGAGCGTGGCGCGCAGCAGGCCCTCGCGGCCGGCCCAGTGGACGACCACGTAGTTGTCGGCCGCGCCGAACCACTCGACGGCCGACACCTCGACCGGGATGCGGCGCGCGCCCGACATCACCATCAGCCGCTCGGCGCCCTGGGGCGGAACCACGACGGCGCGGGCCTGAGCCAGGGCCGCTTCCAGCAGGGCGTTGCGAGCCCGGGCCTCGCGGGCGCGGCGGTGGTGGGCGGCGGCCAGGCCGACGGCGACGATGGCCGAATAGAGCAGCAGGCAGACCGGCGTCCGCTCTAGCATCCGGGCGCCGAGAGCGGCTTCGCCGCCGATGAAGGCGCGATCGATCAGGCCGGCGGTCAGGGTCTCCAGCGGCACGACGGCGAGGCCGGCCAGGAAGTTCGCCGCGATCCCGCGCGCCCCGGCCCCGAACCGGCGCAGCACCAGCCAGACGACCCCCGCCGCCGGCAGCCAGGCGGCGTAGATCCCGCCCTGCCAGAGCAGGGAGGCGGCCACGGACAGGCTCTCGCCCCGCCCCGCCGCCAGCCGGCGGGCGAACCAGGCGGCGCTGATCGTGGTGACCGTCCAACTGTAGGCCGTGAAGGCCCAGACCCAGGCGGCGGTCGGCGCGGCCTTCAGGCGGGCGACCATGCGCGCCGCCGCTGGGTGGCCAGAACCACGATCCAGATCATCGCGAGCGGTTGGAACAGCAAGGTCGGCCAGAGCTGGCTCCATGGCGTGGGCAGGAAGGTCAGGAAGTTGCCCGAGAAGGCGCTGAGCACAGCGCCGTACGCGCCGAGCATCTTCATAAGATGCTCGTAGGTCCAGAGGTCGGGCGAAAACGGCCAGTCCGTCGGCCGGGCGAACCGCCACAGGTCCCAGCCGCCCATCAGGAAGGCGCCCCAGACCAGGGCGATGCTCGGCGCGCGCGGGGCGTCGCTTTCACCGGTCAGCAGCAGCATCAGCACCCAGGCGCCGATCGCCACGACGGCCAGGGTGGCGGCCCAGTCGAGCGCGGTCGCCCGTTGAGCCGGATCGCGGTCGGGGCGCTTCCGGCGCAGCACCCGATAGCCGGAGAACAGGCCAAGGCTGGCCGTCGCCGACAGGGCGGTGAAATAGGCGTTGAAGTGCAGCGCCGTCATCAGCCAGGCGGCCGCCAGCATCACCCCCATCAGAACGACGAACAATCGTCCCGACAGCCGGTGCGCGCACGTTCCCTTGCGCGTCAGGATCGGGGCCAGGCCAACGACGGCGGCGGCCAGGCCGCAGGCGATGTGCAGGACGAGGGTCGGGGCGAAGAGCTGTTCCATGACCGCCGTCGTGGCCGGTGCGCCATGGGCATGGAAGCGAAGTGGGGCGAGCGGAGGCCGGGAGGGGCGAGGCCCCGGTCCTAGCCCAGCCCCTCCAGCGCCGCGATCAGTTCGGCGAAGGCCTCCGGCGGGGCCTCGCCTTGCTCGATCAGCAGGTCGTCGAGCTCGCGGGCCAGGTCGGTGACCTTGCCGTAGCCGAAGACGCCCGCCGCGCCGGCCAGGCGATGAACGACGTAGTGTCGGTCCTTCATCGAGGTGTCGGCCGAGCGCAGCCTGGCCAGATCGTCGGCGACGCGAACAAGGAACTTGGCCCGCAGCGGGGCTAGGGGATCGGCGGTGGTCATCGAGCGAGGATCGCGCGCACGTCCTGGGCCAGGGTCATCGGGTCGAACGGCTTGGTGATCACGTCGGCGGCGCCGAAGCCCAGCAGGCGGGCGCGCTCCTCGGCCTGGGCGCGGGCGGTGATGAAGATCACCGGCGTCCCGTCGATGTCGCCGCGCTCGCGCAGGCGCGTCAGCACGGCCGGGCCGTCCATGTCTGGCATCATCACGTCGAGCAGCACCACGTCGGGGCGCCAGGCGTCGCCGTCGAGCATGGCGAAGGCTTCCGGGCCGCCCCCGGCCGAGCGCACTTCGATGCCGGGATCCAGCTCCAGCGAGAAGGTCGCCACCTCGCGGATGTCGGCCTCGTCGTCGACGTACAGGAGCTTCAGGTCGGTCATCGGCGTCTCTTGGAATCGGCGTCCGAGGCGAGCTTGCGCACAGTTCGGGCCAGCTGGTCCAGCGTGGTCTTGGACTTGGTCAGCACCGCGTCGACCGAGGCCGCCAGCGCCTTGTCCTCCAGCGGCTGGGCCGAGAACACGATCACCGGCACAGGGTGCTCGCCGCCGTCGTGCAGGTCGCCCAGCAGCTCGACGCCGTTGCCGTCGCCCAGGCCCAGGTCGAGGATCACGACGTCGGGCCGGGCCTCGGCCAGGGCGGCGCGGCCGGCGCGGACGCTGTCGGCATGGCGGATGTCGCAGCGCTCCTGGAGGGCGTCGCGGACCACGGCGTGGACGTCGGCGTCGTCTTCGACATGCAGCACCTCGATGCGGCGAGCGTCGGCGTGGCCGTTGACGGCGCGGTGCACGGCGGTGCGCAAGCGGTCCAGATCGATGGGCTTCTGCAGCCAGTCGACGACGTCCAGCGCCTCGCCCCGGCCCTCCGCGGCCTCGGCCGAGATCACCAGGGCGGGGATGTCGCGGGTGGAGGCGTCGGCGCGCAGGCGGCGCAGCAGATCAAGGCCGCTGCCGTCGGGCAGGCGCACGTCGGTGACGAAGGCGTCGAAGCCGCCGATCTCGAGCACCGCGCTGGCCGAGGCCACGTCGCCGACGGTGTGGACGCGCACGCCTGCATCGCGAAGGGCCTGGGACAGGATCTCGGCGATGTCGGGATCGTCTTCGCACAGCAGCACGCGGGCGGCGCCTTCGCTGGCCTCGGGCACGCGGGCGCGGGTTTCGATCGTCGCCAGTTCGAACTGGAAGGTCGCCCCCTGGCCGGGGTCGGATTCGAACCACAGCCGGCCGCCGTGGCGCTGGACGATCTCGCGCGAGATGGCCAGGCCCAGACCCGTGCCGCCCTTGGCGCGGGTGTCGGAGGCGTCGGCCTGGGCGAACTTCGAGAAGATGCGGTCGCGGAACGCCTCGGGCACGCCGGGACCGTGGTCGCGCACGCTGAAGCGCAGCACGTCGGGACGCGGGGCATGCACCCGGACCTCGACCGTACCGCCGGCGGGCGAGAACTTGGCGGCGTTGGACAGCAGGTTGGCGGCCACCTGCGCCAGGCGGTCGACGTCGCCGCGCACCAGCGGCAGTCCGGGGGCGACATCGAGGGCGAAATCGACCTCCATCTGGCCGCCCAGCCCGCCCATGCCGTCGACCGCCCGCCGGGCCAGCTCGCCCAGGTCCATCGGCTTGAGGTCGAACTCCATCTGGCCGGATTCGATCTTCTCGATGTCGAGGATGTCGTTGATCAGCCGCACCAGCCGCTGGCAGTTGGAATGGGCGATGCCCAGCAGGCGCGCGGCGCGCTCCGGCAGGCTGCCGGCCGCCCCGCCGACCAGCAGGCCGAGCGACCCGGCGATCGAGGTCAGGGGCGTGCGCAGCTCATGGCTGACGGTGGAGACGAACTCGGCCTTCAGCTTCTCGACGCGTCGACGCTCGGAGATGTCGCGGATCGAGGCGGCGACGCGTTCGCCCTCGGGCAGGCGCACCAGGCCGATCGAGGCCTCGATCGGGAACGTGCTGCCGTCCGCGCGACGGCCGGTCAGCTCGCGCAGCACGCCCTTGGTCAGGTCGTCGGCGCCCGACAGCTGACGGATGAACAGCTCGCCCCGGTCGGGCAGGTCGATGAACTGGGCCAGGGCCTTGCGCAGCAGGGCCTCGCGCGGCTGGCCGAACATCTCCTCGGCGGCCTTGTTGACCGTCTCGATCGTACCGCTGGGATTGAGGGTGATGATGGCGTCCTGGGCGTTGTCGAGAATGGCGTCCAGGCGGCCGGCCGTGGCCTGGGCGACGGTGAACAGCTGCTGGCGGGCGCGGATCTGGCGCGACAGCAGCAGGAAGGCGGCCAGCAGGAACACCACCAGCACCACGAACAGGATCTGGGTCAGGCGTTCGGTCCGCAGGGTCAGGGCTTCGTTCGCCGCGATGCGCCGCTCGAGGGCGGCCTTGTCGGCGGCCTGCAGTTCGCCGACCACGGTGCGGATCTGGTCCATGATCACCTTGCCGCGGCCGCTGGAGACCACGGCGCGGGCGGCGTCTTCGCCGTGCTCGCGGCGCAGGCGGATGCCCTCGGCCATGGTGCCCTGCTTCTGCGCGATCAGGGCTTCGAGCCGGTCGAAGGCGGGGTCGTCCTTCTCGATCAGGTCGCCGACGTCGCGCTCGCGCATGCTGCGCAGGGTCGCAAGTTGGCTCGGCAGCCGGCGCAGGGCGGCGTCATAGGGTTCGAGGAACCGTTGCTGGCCGGTGATGACGAAGCCGCGCTGGCCGGTCTCGGCGTCCTGCATCAGCGAGAACACCGTCTGAAGTTGCATGCGCTGGTCGTAGGAGTGGTTCACCGCCTCGCGCAGCACCCTTCCGCGCGTGAACTCGCGCTGGATCTCCCAGGTGGTCAGCAGCAGCAGCAGAGGGGCGACGATCAGGCCCAGGATCACCGAGATCAGCAGGCCGCGCTGCTCGCGGCGCAGGAGGAAGCTGGTCATGGACTTGGGGTTCCTCGGGGGCGTTCGAGTCGGCAGCTTAGAGCCGGTCGGCGGCGCGACCAAACGCGGGTTTCCCGTTACCGTTGACTTACCCGGGGTCACGGCGAAAACCATGTTATCCGAGCGGCCGCGGCAGACGGCCCGCAGGGAGGTTCGGATGACTGAGGCCGCCGCCGTCGACTTCGCCCGCATGCCGACGCTGGGAGACGTCGCCCGCTACCACGCGCAGGAGCGGCCCGACGCCGTGGCCTTCTCGTTCGAGGGGCGCGACACCCGCTTTTCCGACCTCGACCGGCACACCAACCAGGTGGCCCGCGCCTTGATCGCCCAGGGGCTGAAGCCCGGCGACCGCATCGCCTATGTCGGCAAGAACAGCGACCTCTATTTCGAGATGCTGCTAGGCGCGGCCAAGGCGGGGATCGTCACCGCCCCGATCGGCTGGCGCTTGGCCCCGGCCGAGATCGCCTACATCGTCGCCGACACCGAGGCGAAGATGGTGTTCGTCGGCCCCGAACTGGTCGATCACGTGGGCGAGGTGGCCAAGCTGCTGGACGGGCCGGCGCCGCCGGTGGTGGCCATGGAGCCGGGCGGCCCGGCCGACCTGCCGCTGTTCACCGCCTGGCGCGACGCGCAGGATCCCGCCGACCCGGCCACGCCGCTGAAGTCGTCGGACGTGGTGCTGCAACTCTACACCTCGGGCACCACCGGCAAGCCCAAGGGCGCGATGCTGACCCACGACAACCTCTTGGCCATGCGCAAGGCCGCCGCCGAGCGCGCGCCGATGGACTGGAACGTCTGGGGCCCCGACGACGTCAGCCTGGTGGCCATGCCCGTGGCCCATATCGGCGGCACCGGCTGGGGGCTGGTGGGGCTGTTCAACGGGGCCAAGGGCGTGGTGGCGCGCGAGTTCGATCCCACCAAGGTGCTGGACTTCATCGAGCACGACCGGGTGTCGAAGATGTTCCTGGTGCCCGCGGCCCTGCAGATCGTCGTGCGGCTGCCGAGGGCCCGCGAGATCGACTATTCGCGCCTCAGCTACATCCTCTATGGCGCCGCGCCCATTCCGCTGGACCTGCTGCGCGAGAGCATCGAGGTGTTCGGCTGCGGCTTCGTCCAGCAGTACGGCATGACCGAGACCACCGGCACGGTGGTCTATCTGCCGCCGGAAGACCACGATCCGGCCGGCAACAAGCGCATGCGCTCGGCCGGCCTGCCGATGCCGGGCGTCGAGCTGCGCATCCTCGACGAGGCCGGCGGCGTTCTACCCGCGAACACCGTGGGAGAGATCGCCGTGCGCAGCGGTTCCAACATGGCCGGATACTGGAAGCTGGATGCGGCCACCGCCGCGACCATCGACGCCGACGGCTGGCTGCGCACCGGCGACGCCGGCTATCTGGACGAGGACGGCTATCTGTTCATCCACGACCGGGTGAAGGACATGATCGTCTCCGGCGGCGAGAACATCTATCCGGCCGAGGTGGAAAGCGCGGTCTACGGCCATCCGCACGTGGCCGAGGTGGCGGTGATCGGCGTGCCCGACGACAAGTGGGGCGAGGCCGTCAAGGCGGTGGTCGCGCCCAAGCCCGGCGTCACACCCGATCCCGACGACATCATCGCCTTCGCCCGCACGCGCATCGCGCATTTCAAGGCCCCCAAGAGCGTGGACTTCGTCGAGGCCTTGCCGCGCAACGCCTCGGGCAAGATCCTGCGCCGCCAGCTGCGTGAACCGTACTGGGCGGGGCGCGAACGACGGGTGAACTGATGGCCGATCCGCTCTCCCGCGCCGCGGCGCGACTGCTGACGCCGGACGGCGGACCGAAGATCGACTTCTCCGCCCCGCCCGGCGCGGCGGCCCTGACCTCCCCGGACTCGGTGTCGTGGCGGGTGTTCAAGAATCCGGTGTCGCTGTTCGTCGGCGGCATCACGGCGGTGATCCTCGAGTTGGCCGAGCCGCGCGTGCGCTCGGGGGTCTGGGATCACTCCAGCTTCAAGGCCGAGCCGCTGAAACGCCTCAAGCGCACGGGGCTGGCGGCGATGGTCACGGTCTATGGCCCGCGCGACGTGGCCGAGAAGATGATCGCCGGCGTGGTGCGGATGCACGGCCATGTCACCGGCGAGACCCCGGCCGGCGTCGCCTACCAGGCCAACGACCCGGCGCTGCTGGACTGGGTGCAGGCCACCGCCAGTTTCGGTTTCATCGAGGCCTACCACGCCTACGCCCACGCCTTGAGCCCGGCCGAGCGCGACGCCGCCTTCGCCGAGGCCGCGCCTGGGGCGCGGCTCTACGGCGCGACCGGGGCTCCGACCAGCGAGGCGCAGTGGAAGCGGCAGCTGGCGCTGATGCTGCCCAACCTGGAGCCATCGGAGATCGTCTTTGAGTTCCTGGACATCATGACGCAGACGCCGTTGCTGCCCGGCCCGTTGCGCCTGATCCAGAAGCCGCTGGTGCGGGCGGCGGTGGCGATCACGCCGGTCGAGGTGCGGGCGAAGCTCGGCCTGGGCGAGGCCTTCGCCCTGAACGGCGTCGAGCGGCGGCTGGTGAGGCTGGCGGGCGCCGGCGCCGACAAGGTGCCGATCAAGGGCTCGCCGGCGGTTGAGTCCACCCGGCGCATGGGCCTGCCGGACGACTACCTCTATCGGCGGCGGGCGGCTTAACCCTCCCCCTTGATGGGGGAGGGGCAGGGGTGGGGGTGATCGCGGCGGTTCGGCTCGCGCCTGGTCTTGACCCGCTTCCACCCCCATCCCCGACCCTTCCCCCATCAAAGGGGGAAGGGAGATCGCCTGTGATGTAGGATCGCGCCTTCCCCAACCGTCCTTGCCGCGAACCATCACGGAGCAGGGTCATGAGAAAGCTGATCGTCGCCGCCTTCGTCAGCCTGGACGGGGTGATGCAGGGGCCGGGCGGACCGGACGAGGATCGTCGCGGGGGCTTCGCCCACGGCGGCTGGGTGGCGCCCTATTCGGACGCTGTGACGGGCCAGGCGGTGATGTCGCTGTTCGAGGCCCCGTTCGAGCTGCTGCTGGGCCGCCGGACCTACGAGATCTTCGCCGCCCACTGGCCCTACCAGGACCCGAAGCACCCGATCGCCGAGCGCTTCAACGCCACGACCAAGCACGTCGCTTCCCGCGATCCCGAGGCGCCGCTGCCGTGGGAGAACAGCCGTCACGTCGGGCCCGACGCGGTTGAGGGCGTGCGCCGGCTGAAGGCGGGGACGGGGCCCGATCTGCTGACCCAGGGCTCCACGCAACTGGTCCACGCGCTGCTGGCGGCCGACCTCGTGGACGAGATGCAGCTGATGGTCTTCCCGCTGCTGCTGGGCCCGGGCCGGCGGCTGTTCGACGAGGCCGCCGCCCCGGGCGCCTGGACCCTGACCGGCTCGATCCTGGCCGACACCGGCGTGGTCGTGAACCGCTACCGCCGCGACGGTCCGGTGCGCACGGGCTCGTTCATGACGCAGGAGCCGAGCGCGGCGGAGCTGAAGCGGCGGGCTGAGTGGGCGGGGGAGGCCTAGGAGCGCGCGAAGGGCGGGGTCGCCAGGACGGCGGTCAGGTGGTCGTGCAGCTCACGGGCGGCCTGGCGCAGATCGGCCAGCAACCTGACCTCGGCCGCCTGCCGCTCGGCCGGCGGCCAGTGCTCAACGTCGTCGAAGGCGAAGAAGCCGGAATAGACGTACTCCAGCCCCAGTTCCTGCTCGGCGATCCTCTGGTCGGGGCGGTCCGGGTCGCGCCGAGGATTATGCACCAGCCGCCGCTTGGACAGATGGGTGAAGCGACCCAGCATAAGCCCGATCCTATTTCTCGGATCGTCATCGGCCAGGGCGAAGGCCAGGTGCAGGCGCAGGGCGCGCAGGATGGCCTCGTCGTTCTCCGGCATATCGCCGACCAGGCTTTGCAGCGCTCGGTCGAAATCCGCAGCGATCGCCGAGACGACCAGATCCGCGTCGCCGGCAAGGGCCGCGATGGTGGCGTCGCCCCGGTCGAGATCGGCTTCCAGCCAGCGCATGCAGGTAGCGGCGATGGCGGGACCATCAAGGAGATTCATGCGCCAAAGGCTGGCGATCTCCAGCGGGTCGGCGATGGCGGAGAGCGAGGGCATGGCGCGACCTTGGCGGCGCCCGTCTATGCTGTCCAGCCAAGCTGGACCATGCTGACCGGTGTCGGGATGGCGGTCGCCGGTTCGCGCGCCTTGCCGGGCGCGGCGATCGCGAAGGCGCCGCGCAGGCGGATGTCGGCGGAGGAGGAGCCGACCATGACCTCGATCTTGCCGGCCTCGATCCGCCAGCCGTCCGGGCTCCAGATCGCCAGCTGGGCGGCGGAAAGGGTGAAGGCCACGCGCCGCTTCTCGCCGGGCTTGAGGGTCACGCGGGCGAAGCCGCGCAGTTCCTTGACCGGGCGGGCGACGCTGGCGACCGGGTCGCGGACATAGAGCTGCACAACCTCGTCGGCCTCGACCGATCCGGTGTTGGCCAGCGTCAGCGACACCTTCACCGCGCTTGTGGGGGCGATGCTGTCGCGATCAAGCGCCAGGTCGGAATAGGCGAAGGCCGCATAGCTGAGGCCATGGCCGAACGGGAACAGCGGACCGATGTCGACGTCGTGGTAGCGGACGGTGTCCTTGGCCAGGTCCGGATCGGCCGGGCGGCCGGTGGGGACGTGGGCGTAGTAGGTCGGCGACTGGCCCGTGGCGCGGGGGAAGCCGACGGGCAGGCGGCCGCCCGGCGCGGCCTTGCCGAACAGGATCTCGGCCAGGGCCGGGCCGGCTTCGACGCCGAGGAACCAGGTCGCCAGCACGGCCGGCGCCTTTTCCAGCACCTCGGGCGCGACCAGCGGGCGGCCCGACGGCAGCAGCACGACGACCGGCTTGCCCGTCGCCAGCACGGCGCGGGCCAGGGCGCTCTGCGCGCCGGGCAACGTCAGGTCCGACCGGCTGCGGGACTCGCCGCTGTGGTCGAAGTCTTCGCCGACCATCAGCAAGACGAGATCGGCGGCCTTGGCGGCCTCGACGGCGGCGGGGATTCCCGTCTCGTCGTCGCTGCGGGGGCCGGCGCCGGCGACGTGGACGATCTCGGTTCCGGCCGGGGCGATGGTCTTCAGGGCGGGCAGAAGCGGGGCGACGTCGGCGACCTGACCGCGCGCCTTCCACGAGCCGAGCTGCGAGAGGTTGTCGGTCGCCAGGGCCCCGATGACGGCGATCTTCCTGGCGGAGGGCGCGATCGGCAGCAGGCCGCCGTCGTTCTTCAGCAGCACCACGGCCTTGCGCGCCGCCTCGCGGGCGATGGCGCGGTGTTCGGGGCCGACGAAGATGGTCTTCTCGCGCTCGACGTCGCCGAAGCGGTAGGGATCGTCGAACAGCCCAAGCCGCATCTTGGCGGTCAGGATGCGGGTCACCGCCTGGTCGAGCAGCGGCAGCAGGGACGGGTCCTGCCCGATCGCGGTCTTCAGGTGGGCGGCGTAGACGCCGCTGGCCATGTCCATGTCGACCCCGGCCTTCAGCGCCAGGGCGGCGGCCTGAACGGGGGTCTCGGCGACACCGTGATTGATCAGCTCGAGGATGGCGTTCCAGTCGCTGACCACCAGGCCCGGCCAGGTCCACTGGGTCTTCAGCACCCCGCGCACCAGGGCGGCGTTGGCGGTGGTGGGCTCGCCGTTCAGGTCGTTGAAGGCGGTCATCATCGTGCCCGCGCCCGCCTTGGCGGCCGCATGGAAGGGCGGCAGGTAGACCTCGTTCAGCGTGCGGTCCGACAGCTCGGCGCTGTCGTAGTCGCGGCCGCCGGCCGCTGCGCCATAGGCCCCGAAGTGCTTGGCGCAGGCCAGGATCGAGTCCTTGCCGGCCAGGCCCTCGCCCTGGAAGCCGCGCACTTGGGCCGCGGCCATCACACCGCCCAGATAGGGATCCTCGCCGGCCCCCTCGACGATGCGCCCCCAGCGGGGATCGCGGGCGATGTCGACCATCGGCGCGAAGGTCCAGTGCAGGCCGCTGACGGCGGTCTCGACCGCGGCCATGCGGGCGGTGGCGCGCACGATTTCGGGATCGAAGGTCGCGGCCATGGCCAGCGGCACGGGGTAGAGGGTGCGGAAGCCGTGCACCACGTCGATGGCGAACAGCAGCGGGATCTTCAGCCGCGACTCCTCGACGGCCGTGCGTTGCAGCTCGCGCAGGAAGGCCGCGCCGGCCACGTGCAGGTACGAGCCGACGCCGCCCTTGCGCACGAGGTCGAGGGCGGACGCGTCGATCTTGGAGTTCAGCGCCTTCTGGCGACCGCCGGCCGGCTGGTGGGTCTGGCCGATCTTCTCGTCCAGGGTCATCTGCTTGAGGAGCGTGCGGACGCGGGCGTCCTGGTCGGCGGCCAAAGCGGGAGAGGCGAGCGCGGGCAGGGCGGGCGCCAGGCCCATCGCGGCCCCGGCGGCCAGCAGCGCGCGGCGGTCGATCAGCGGTCCCATGGCGTCGTTCTCCCTTCGATCGTCGTGCGCGGTCGTTAGGCGGGGAGAGCACTATGGTTTGACAACGCTGTCAACGCTTGGTTGTCCAAACCCGTCCGGCGGGCGAAAGTCCTCCTTAACCGACCGGGCCGAGGGTGCGGACCCGAGACTAGCAGTGTTGCAGGAGAGCGCGCGGTGATCGTCGCGGTGTTGCAGGCCCGGATGAGCTCGACCCGTCTGCCGGGCAAGGTGCTGGCCGACGTCGTCGGCGCGCCGATGGTGCTGCGCCAGATCGAGCGCCTGCGCCGCGTCGCTTCGATCGACCGGCTGATCACGGCGACCTCGAACGAGGTCAGCGACGATCCCTTGGCGCAAGCGCTGGAGGCGGCGGGCGTCGAGGTGTTCCGAGGCTCGCTGGACGACGTGCTGGGCCGGTTCGCCGGCGCGGTGGCGGGCCTGACGGACGACGACCTGATGCTGCGGCTGACGGCCGATTGCCCGCTGGCCGACCCGGTGCTGATCGAGGCGCTGATCGGCGAGCACCAGGCCAATGGCGCGGACTATTCCGCCACCACCCTGCCGCATCGCACCTATCCGATCGGGCTGGACGCCGAGATCCTGAGCGCCGGCCTGCTGCGGCTGACGGCGGCGGAGGCCAGCGATCCCTACGAGCGCGAGCACGTCACGCCCTTCATCTATCGCCGGCCGGAACGCTTCGCCCTGGGCGGCCTGACCCAGCCGGTGGACGAGAGCCAGGTGCGCTGGACGGTCGACCTGCCGTCGGACCTCGACTTCGTACGCGCGGTCTATGAGTCGCTCTATCCGGCCAGGCCCGCCTTCACGTCGGACGACATCCGGGCGCTGGTGCGCGGGCGGCCCGACCTGCAGAACCTGGGCGACCTGCCGCGGATCTAGGCGGCGGAAACGGCCGACAGGTCGAAGCCCTTGGCGATAAGCCGCTCGCGGGCGGCGTCGCGGGCCGCGCCGCGCCATTCGCTTTCCAGCAAGCCAAGGCCGATGACGTCCTGCGGCTGGCCGCCCTTGACCACGTGGTTGCGCAGCACCGCCTCGCGGGTGAAGCCGAAGCCTTCGTGCAGGCGCCAGACGGCCTTGTTGCTCTCGATGACCTCGCACCACAGCTTGGTCAGGCCCAGCACGCCGAACACGTATTCGATCACCCAGTATTCGACGAAGCTGCCGACCCCCAGGCCCCGCACCGACGGATCGGCGAGGTAGTAGGCCCAGGCGCAGCGGCGGTTCTTCAGGTCGATATCGGCCAGGTTGGCCAGGCCCACCGGATGGCCGTCCAGCTCGATGACCCAATAGCGAACGGTCGGGTTGGTCCCCAGGCGTGAGAACCAGGCAGCGTGTTCGCCCTCGGAGATCAGGTGGTCGCTGTACATGTAGGGGGCGACGGCGTCGGAGTTGCGCCATTCCAGCAGCCGCTCCTGATCGTGCGCCGCGACGGCGCGCAGAGTGACTGTGGGCATGAAGGGGGTCTCGACGCTTTAGCTGGCTTACGCGCGGGTAAGTGTCAGGTGGGCGTCGCGTGATTGTTTCCGAAACGGGGCGAAATCTGGGCAAGGAACCGATCGGCGGTGCGCGGGGCGCCCAGGCCGTCGCAGACCTTGGCGGCGGCGGCCGACAGGGCCCGCCAGGCGTCAGGGTCGTCGGCGAGCGCGGCGAAGGCGCGCCGCAGGCTCTCGCCGTCGAGAGACGCAGCGTCGAGCGATCGGTGCGCACCCAGATCAGACAAGGCCTGGGCCGCTTCGCGCTGGTTGTCGGCCAGCACCAGCGAGAGCGTGGGCAGGGCGAGCACGCAGCGTTCCCAACTGCTGGAGCCGGAGGCGCCGATGGCGAGGTCGGCCTGGGCGGTCAGGCGCGGCATGTCGCGGCTGTCGACATGCAGGGCCAGGCGCGGATCGGCTGCGGCGATTTCTCGCAGGGCCGGCAGGCTGGCCGCCTGACCTCCGACCACGACGTCGAGGGCGCGGTCGCCCAGCACCGGCAGCAGGGCCTCGACGGTGCGGGCGGTGATCCCGCCGACGTCGGTCAGGCCCAGCGAGACCAGCACCCGGCGCACGCTCGAGGTGGCCGTACGGCGGGCCAGGGTCTCGTCGCGCAGGGCTGCGAAGGCCGGCGACAGGGCGGCATGGTTGGGGCCGAGCAGCAGTTGGGCGTGGTCGGGGACGAGGCCGGCATAGTCTTCCGCCCGCCGCGTCACCCCGGCGTCGAGCAGCAGGTCGGCGGCCAGGGGGCGGTCGGCCAGGTCGTCGACCACCAGGGTCGGGCGGCCGGCGGCGATGCGGCGATGGTCGTCCGCGTCCAGGTCGTAGTGATCGAAGACGAGGGCGTCGTAGTCGGCGGCCAGGCGAGCGGCGCCGGCGACGAGGTCGCTTTCAGCGAAGGTTCCAGCGCAGATGGCCGGCGAGGCGAAGGTCTGCGACAGGCCGGCGATAGCGGGCGGTCCGGCAAAGGCGAAGGTCGCGCCCCTGGCCTCCAGCGCTCGCGCCAGATTCAGGCCGCGCATGAAATGGCCGCCGCCGACGCTGGGGCCGGCGTTGACGACGAAGAGGATGCGTTCTCCAGCCATGCACCGGGCCTAGCACAAGCCCGATGGGCGAGCGAGCGTCAGGCCTGGGCCTGATGCTCCACGTGGCCGTCGAGCACTTCGGTGCGCGAGAACACCTCTTCCTGGCCGTCCAGCAGCAGCTCCTCGGCGGCGACATGGTCGCGTTCGGCCTCGGCCAGCACCTGCCGCAGGGCCTCGACTTCGGTGTCGGCCTCGACGAGCACGCTGCGCAGCGGGGCGTGGCCGTCGCCCAGCCGGATCTCGATGCGCCATTGAGCGGACATGGTCGGGTCTCCCTTCAGCCAGACTGATAACGCAAGCGGCCGTCACAGGTTCGCCCGATGAGGGGCGAGGCGTTGCGCGACGCGCCCCGGTCGGCGAGGTTGCCGCCCGCGACACGGTAGGAAGGGATTCTATGGATCGGCGAGAAGCTTCGCTTGAAGGGATCAGCCGTCGCGGACTGGTGGCAGGGGCGGCGGGCCTGGCCGGGCTGGCGGTGGCCGGCCGGTCGGCGGCGCAGGCGAGGGGCTCCCAGCGGGTCGAGGCGCTGATCGCGCAGATGACCATCGACGAGAAGGCCGGCCAGCTGTCGTGCTACGCCGACATGATCCGCCCGCCGGTGGGCGACATGAACCCGGCCGTCAACCTGCGCAACACCCAGCAGCTGCTGGCCGAGACCAGAGCGGGCAAGATCGGCACGCTGATGAACGGCGTCGGTGTCGAGGGCGCCTTGCTGGCCCAGACCGCGGCCGTGGAGCATTCGCGCCTGGGCATTCCGCTGCTGCTGGCCGCCGACGTCATCCACGGCTTCAAGACCGTCTATCCGATCCCGCTGGCCGAGGCCGCGAGCTTCGATCCGCCGCTGGCCTATCGCACCGCCCGCGCGGCCGCGCAGGAAGCCACGGCCCACGGCCTGCACTGGACCTTCGCGCCGATGGTCGACGTGGCCCGCGACGAGCGCTGGGGCCGGGTGGCCGAGGGCTCGGGCGAGGACGTGTTCTTAGGGGAAGCGCTGGCCCAGGCCCGGGTGCGCGGCTTCCAGGGGCCGAACCTGAAGGCGCCGGATTCGATGCTGTCCTGCGCCAAGCACTTCGCCGCCTATGGCGCGGTGGCCGCGGGCATGGACTACAACACCGTCGAATTGTCGGAAGCCACGCTGCGCGAGGTGCACCTGCCGCCGTTCCAGGCCGCCTTCGAGGCGGGCTGCCTGACGGTGATGTCGGCCTTCAATGACATCAACGGCGTGCCGGCCACGGCCAACAAGCGCCTGCTGACCGACCTGCTGCGCACCGAGTGGGGCTTCAGGGGCGTGGTCATCTCCGACTACACCGCCGACCAGGAACTGGTGGCTCACGGCTATGCCGCCGACGACCGCGATGCGGCGCGCCTGGCGATCCTGGCGGGCGTCGACATCAGCATGCAGAGCGGGCTCTACAGCCGCTACCTGCCCGAGCTGGTCAAGAGCGGCGCGGTGCCGATGGCGGTGGTCGACCAGGCCGTGCGTCGGGTGCTGATGCTGAAGGAGGCCATCGGCCTGTTCGACCAGCCGTTCCGCTCGATCGACCCCAAGGCTCAGGCCGCCCGCACGGCCACCCCGGCCATGCGCGCCCTGAGCCGCGAGGCGGGCGCGGCCTCGATCGTGCTGCTGAAGAACGACGGCAATCTCCTGCCCTTGCCGCGCGCGGGCAAGCGCATCGCCCTGATCGGGCCGTTCGCCGACGACCGCGACAACATCCTGGGGCCCTGGGCCTTCTTCGGCGACAAGAGCCTGGGCGTCGACCTGGCCACGGGCTTCCGGCAGGCCATGGCCGACCCCAACCTGTTGCAGACCGTCAAGGGCAGCGACGTCGAGGCTTCCATCCCCGGCGGGATCGAGGCGGCGGTGGCCGCCGCCCGCGTCGCCGACATCGTCGTGCTGGCGGTCGGCGAGGGCCAGAACATGTCGGGCGAGGCCCAGTCGCGCACTGACATCGGCATCCCCAAGCCGCAGATGATGCTGGCCGAGGCGGTGGCCGCCGTGGGCAAGCCCACCGTCGTGCTGCTGCGCCACGGCCGGGCGCTCGTTTTGGACGGGGCGGTGAAGAACGCCCCGGCGATCCTGGCCACCTGGTTCTTAGGGACCGAGACCGGCCATGCCGTGGCCGACGTGGTGTTCGGCGCGGTGAACCCGTCCGGCCGACTGCCGGTCAGCTTTCCCTACGAGAGCGGCCAGCAGCCCTACGCCTACAATCACCGCACGACGGGCCGCCCGGCCCCGGCCGACAGCGAGATCCAGGAGTACAAGGCCCGCTGGCGCACGGTGAAGAACGAGGCGCTGTACCCGTTCGGCTACGGCCTGGCCTACACCACCTTCGCTCTCTCGAACCTGAAGCTGTCGTCGCCGACCCTGGCCTGGAACGGCAAGCTGCAGGTCAGCGCCCGGGTGACCAACACCGGCAGGCGCGAGGGGGTGCACGTGGTGCAGCTCTACACCCGCGACCGGGTGGCCAGCCGCACCCGGCCGGTGCGCGAGCTCAAGCGCTTCCTGCGGGTGAACTTGAAGCCGGGCGAGGGCCGCGACATCACCTTCGAGCTGGAGCGGGGCAGCCTGACCTTCTTCGGCGACGGCGACCGCTGGACCGCCGAGCCTGGCGTGTTCGACGTCTGGGTGGCGAGTAGCGCCGTGGACGGGCTGAACGCGCAGTTCACGCTGCTCGGGGCGTAGGTCGCGAGTCCTTCTCCCCTTGCGGGAGAAGGTGTCGGCGTAAGCCGACGGATGAGGGGTCTCTCAGATATCGGACGCCGTGCCAGGCCTGCCCGCCTTCGCGGCGGGGCCGGTCATCGACCCCTCACCCGACCTCGCTTTGCGAGGCCACCCTCTCCCGCAGGGGGAGAGGGGAAACCCTATCGAACAACCCCCGCACCCAGTCGTTGACGTAGCCGTCGATCACCAGATGCACGCGGTCCTCGGTCCCGTGATTGGCGACGCTGTGGGGGTCGGTGAGCTTGAGGTACCAGGCGCTGCCGGCCTCCATCGCCACCCGGCGACCGTTGAGGCGGAAGTCGACGTCGGGGTTGGTGACCACCGGCACATGGAAGCGCACCAGCAGCGAGCCGGCGTCGAGGTCCTCGTCGTGGTGGGTCTTGATCACCGAGCCGGGGGCCAGCTTCATCAGCCGCACGCTGGTGGCCTGGAACGGGAAGGCGGCGATCACCTCGCGGAAATAGGGGCAGGGGGCCAGGAACGGCGTGTCCTCGAACGCCGTCGCGCCGGGATCCGAATAGATCATCATCACCGGATGGCTGGCGCCGGCCTGGCAGCGCAGGGGAATGACGCTCCAGTCGCCGTCATAGTTCTGGGTGACGAAGTGGGCGATCCAGTCCGCGCCGGCGGTCAGGGCCTCAAGGTCGGCGCGCAGGCGGATCGGATCGAAGGCGAGCGGCAGCTTCAGGCGGTCTGGAAATCCCATCGCCCGAGCCTATTGTGCCGCCCTTCAGCCGACAAGGGCCAGGGGCGGGCATGCAACTTACGGCGGACGCGACGCGGGATCTGGACGCCTTCATGGCGCGGCTGGCCGAGGACGTCGGCGCCTGCGCCGGGCTGGCCGACCTGTTTCGCGACGAGGAGTTCGCCCGTGAGGCGCAGGCGCTCGCCGCCGGCTGGGGGATGGCCGCGCCGGGACTGGCCGAACGACTGGCCCGGCGCAGCGTGGTTGCGCGCCCGGCCGCGCCGCCGGCCGGCTGGCTGCCGGTCGCCGTCTCGCCAGGCGAGGACGCCGTCGACTGGGCCTTCTTCGGCGGGCGGCGGCTGGAGGAATCGTTCTTCGGCGAGAGCGTGCCCAAGGTCTGGTCGGCGCCGCTGAACCGGCTGCTGCGCCTGCGCACGCCGCTGTCGGCGCTGGAGGGGCTGGCGGGACCGGCGCCCGACGGCCTCGTCTTCCACATGTCGCGCTGCGGCTCGACCCTGCTGGGCCGGATGCTGGGCGCGCCGACGGGGGCGACCGTGCTGTCGGAGGCCGCGCCGATTGATCATGTGGTGCGGGGCGACCTGCCTCGGGACCGCAAGGTCGCGCTGCTGCGCGGCGTGGTGGCGGCGCTGGGCCGGGCGCGCGGGGCGGGAGACGAGCGCCTGTTTCTCAAGCTGGACTGCTGGCACGCCCTGGACTTCGACCTCTTCCGCGAGGCGTTTCCGACGACACCCTGGCTGCACCTCTACCGCTCGCCGGCCGAGGTGATGGTCTCGCACGCCCGCTCGCCGGGGATGCAGATGGTTCCGCAGGTGGTGGCGCCCGCGGTGTTCGGCCTGGCCGAGCCGGCGACGCCGGACGCCGACTACCAGGCCGCGGTGCTGGCGGCGATCGGCGAGGCGATGCTGGCGGCCTTCGCGGCCGACGGGACGGGGCTGCTGGTCAGCTACGAGACGCTGCCGGGGGCGGTGGCGGGTCGCGTGCTGCCGCATTTCGGCTGGGCGCCTGATGCGCTTGAGCACGAGGTGATGACGGCGGCGGCGGCGATCGACGCCAAGGCGCCCGAGCGGGCGTTCGCGCCGGACGGGGCGGCCAAGCGGGCCGAGGTCGACCCGGCGATCCGGGCGGCCTGCGCGGCCCGGCTCGACGGCCTGCATGCGCGGCTGGAGGCGGCGGGCGGCCCTTCGACAAGCTCAGGGTGAGGTCGTCGAGTGAACAGCCTTGGCCTTGGTCCTCATCCTGAGCTTGTCGAAGGAAGAGGACCGCGCAGGGCGCTGGACAGATTTTCAGGAAGACGAAGGGTGGAAGGGGCGCATCTGGGATTGGGGGGTGATGCGCCCCTTCCGGTCGCGGCGTGTCCGGGGGGATGCCGCCGCGATCAGCCCCGCACCGTCGCGCGGGGATCGGTTGGGGGAGGGGTCTTACCCTCCCCGGTCAGTTCAGGACCCCTTGCCGGCGGGAGCGCCGCCGCCGAGGACCTTGTAGAGCGTGACCAGGTTGCTGGCCCGGGCCAGGCGCGCGTTGATCAGGCCCTGCTGGGCCGAATACTGCGTGCGCTGGGCGTCGAGCAGGACGAGCGAGCTGTCGACGCCGCGGTCGTAGCGCAGCTTGGTCAGGCGCGCGGTGTCCGCGGCGGCCGCGGCCACCCGTTCCTGGGCGGCCAGGCGGTCGCCGATCGTGGCCTGGGTGGCCAGGGCGTCGGAGACCTCGCGGAAGGCCGTCTGGACGGTCTTCTCGTAGGTCGCCACGGCGATCTTCTGGCCGGCCTTGGCGCTGTCGAGCCCGGCCTTGTTGGCCCCGCCGGCGAAGATCGGCACGCTGATGCTGGGCGCGAAGCTCCAGGCCTTGGTGCCGCTCTTGAACAGGCCGTCCAGATCGGCGCTGGCGCTGCCGTACGAGCCGGTCAGGCTGATGCGCGGGAAGAAGGCCGCGCGGGCCGCGCCGATATTGGCGTTGGCGCCCATCAGCTGGTGCTCGGCGGCCAGCACGTCGGGACGACGGGTCAGCACGTCCGAGGCCACGCCCGCCGGCAGATCGGGAAGGATCTGGGCGGTGATCAGGCCGCCGGCCGGCTGCAGGTCGGCCGGAACTTCCGTACCGACCAGCAGGCGCAGGGCGTTCTTGTCGCGCTCGACCTGGGCCGTGTAGGTGGCGACGTCCGAACGGGCGGTCTCGGCCAGGGTCTGCGAGGTGCGCAGGTCCAGCTGCGAGGCCGCGCCGACGTCGAACTGGCGCTGGACCAGGGCGAGGCTGTCTTCACGGCTCCTCAGCGTGTCCTTGGCCAGGGCCAGCAGGTCCTGGTCGGCCGCCAGGGTCAGCCAGGCATTGGCCGTCTCGGCGATCAGGCTGATCTGCGTCGCGCGGGCGGTCTCCTCGGTGGCCAGGTAGCTGTGCAGCGCCTGGTCCTTGAGGCTGCGCACCCGCCCGAAGATGTCGAGCTCGTACGAGGTGATCCCGACATTGGCGTTGTAGTTCTCGATCTCCAGCGCGCCGGTGCCGCCGATGGCCGAGCCGAAGCCCGAGGCCGCCGTCGGGGTCTCGCTCTTGGTGCCCGAGAGCGTGCCGTTGACCGTCGGCAGCAGGGCCGCGCGCTGGATGCGGTAGGTGGCGCGGGCCTGCTCGATGTTGAGCACCGCGACCCGCAGGTCGCGGTTGTTGGCCAAAGCCAGGTCGATGGTCCCCGCCAGGCGGGGGTCTTCGAACACCTGCTTCCAGGCGAGGTCGCCGGCCGAAGCCGTCTGGCCGTTGGCCGAAGCCGTGGGCCAGGTGGTGGCGACCGGCAGGGCCGGTCGCTCGTACTTCGGGGCCATGGTGCAGGCGGTCAGCGCGCTGGCCGCCAGCAGGGTGAGGGTCAGGTTACGAAGCATCTCAGTGGCTTTCCACCGGGGTGGCGGGGGCCTCGTCGTGGTGACGGGGCTTGGGCTTGAAGATCCGTTCGACGATCACGAAGAACAGCGGGACGAAGAAGATCGCCAGGATGGTCGCCGACAACATGCCGCCGATGACGCCCGTGCCGATCGCGTGCTGGCTGCCCGAGCCGGCGCCGTTGGACGTCGCCAGCGGCAGCACGCCGAAGACGAAGGCCAGCGACGTCATGATGATCGGACGCAGACGGATGCGGACGGCTTCCAGCGTGGCTTCCACAAGGTCGCCGGTGCGCTCGAAGATCTCCTTGGCGAACTCGACGATCAGGATGGCGTTCTTGGCCGCCAGGCCCATGGTCGTGAGCAGGCCCACCTGGAAGTAGATGTCGTTGCTCAGGCCGCGCAGGGTGGTCGCCAGCAGGGCGCCGACGATGCCGAGCGGGATGACCATGATGACCGACAGCGGGATCGACCAGCTCTCGTAGAGGGCCGCCAGCAGCAGGAACACCACCAGGATCGAGATCGCGTACAGGGCCGGAGCCTGGTTGCCCGCTTCACGTTCCTGGGCCGACAGGCCGGTCCACTCGAAGCCGATGCCGGCCGGCAGCTGGGCGGCGATCTTCTCCATGGCCGCCATCGCGTCGCCCGAGCTCTTGCCCGGGGCCGGAGCGCCCTGGATGTTCATCGACGACAGACCGTTATAGCGCTCCAGGCGCGGCGAGCCGTAGACCCAGCGGGTCGTGGCGAAGGCCGAGAAGGGCACCATCTGGCCGCTGCTGTTGCGGACGTACCAGTTGTTCAGGTCTTCAGGCTTCATGCGGTAGGGCGCGTCGGCCTGCATGTAGACCTTCTTGACCCGGCCGCGGTCGATGAAGTCGTTGACGTACGAGCCGCCCCACGCCGCGCTGAGCGCCGCGTTGATGTCGGCCGTGGTCAGGCCCATCGAGCCGGCCTTGGCCTGGTCGATGTCGATCTTCAGCTGCGGGGTGTCTTCCTGACCGTTGGGACGCACGCCGACCAGGTTGGGATCCTGGCCAGCCATGCCCAGGACCTGGTTGCGGGCCGCGGTGAGGGCGTCATGGCCCACGCCGCCGATGTCCTGCAGCTGGAAGTCGAAGCCCGACGAGGTGCCCAGTTCCGGCACGGCCGGCGGCACGACGGCGAACACCATCGCATCGCGGATCTGCAGGAACTTGCCCATGGCGCGGCCGGCGACGGCCGGAGCCTTGAGGTTGGCGGCCTTGCGCTCGTCGAAGTCCTTCAGGCGGACGAAGGCCAGACCGGCGTTCTGGCCCGCGCCGCTGAAGCTGAAGCCCGAGACGGTGAACACCGACTGCACGGCGTCCTTCTCTTCGTCCATGAAGTGGCTGCGGACCTGGTCGAGGACGCCCAGGGTGCGTTCCTCGGTGGCGCCCGGCGGCAGCTGGACGAGGGTGATCATGATCCCCTGGTCTTCTTCCGGCAGGAAGGCGCTGGGCAGGCGGACGAACAGCAGGCCCATGACCAGGATGATCACGCCGTAGATGGCCATCCAGCGGACACTGCGGCCGAGGATCTTGCGGACCCCGCCCTGATAGCGTCCCGAGACGTCGTTGAAGCTGCGGTTGAACCAGTTGAAGAAGCGGTTGAAGAGGTTGGCCACCGCACCGAGCGCGCCCGGATGATCGGTGCGCAGAGCCTCGCCGTGGGCGCGGTCATGCGGCTTGAGCATGGTGGCGCAGAGCGCCGGCGTCAGCACCAGGGCGACCACGACCGACAGCATCATCGCCGAGACGATGGTGATCGAGAACTGGCGGTAGATGACGCCTTGCGAGCCGCTGAAGAAGGCCATCGGCACGAACACCGCCGACAGGACCAGCGCGATGCCGATCAGGGCGCCGGTGATCTCGCCCATCGACTTGCGCGTGGCCTCGACGGGGGAGAGACCCTCTTCGCTCATCACCCGCTCGACGTTCTCGACCACGACGATGGCGTCGTCGACGAGGAGGCCGATGGCCAGCACGAGGCCGAACATGGTCAGGGTGTTGATGGAGTAGCCGAAGGCCGCGAGGATGCCGAAGGTGCCCAGAAGCACGACCGGGACGGCGATGGTCGGGATCAGGGTGGCGCGCCAGTTCTGCAGGAACAGGAACATGACGATGAAGACCAGGATGATGGCTTCGACCAGCGTCTTGATCACTTCGTGGATCGACAGTTCCACGAACGGCGTGGAGTCGTAGGGAACGACGTACTTGTAGCCGGCCGGGAAGGTCTTCTCGAGCGTGGCCATCTGCTCCTTGACCGCCTTGGCGGTGTCCAGAGCATTGGCGCCGGGGGCCAGGCGGATGGCCAGACCCGCGGCCGGACGGCCGTTGAACTTCGCGGTCGAGACGTAGCTTTCGGCGCCCAGCTCGACGCGGGCGACGTCGCGCAGGCGGACCAGAGCCCCGCCCGTGCTGTTCTTGACGATGATGTTCTCGAACTCTTCGGGCGTCTGCAGGCGCGACTGGGCCGTGATCGTGGCGTTCAGGCCCGTGCCCGGCAGGTTGGGCGTGCCGCCCAGCTGGCCGGCCGAAACCTGCGCGTTCTGGGCCTGGATGGCCGCCGACACGTCCGAAGGCGTCAGGCTGTAGGACGACAGCTTGTTCGGGTCGAGCCAGATGCGCATGGCGTACTGGGCGCCGAACAGCTGCACTTCGCCCACGCCGTCGACGCGGCTCAGCGGGTCCTGGATGTTGGACGCGATGTAGTCCGCGAGGTCGGTGTTGGTGGTCTTGTCGTTCTCCGAATAGAGGCCGACGACCATCATGAAGTTACGGGCCGACTTGGCGACCGTCAGGCCTTGCTGCTGCACTTCCTGCGGCAGCAGGGCGGTGGCGGTCTGCAGCTTGTTCTGGACCTGCACCTGGGCGATGTCGATGTCGGTGCCGGCCTTGAAGGTCAGGGTGACCGTGGCCGAGCCCGAGCTGTCGCTGGTCGACGACATGTAATCCAGGCCGTCGAGGCCCTTCATCTTCTGTTCGATGACCTGGGTGACGCTGTCCTCGACCGTCTTGGCCGAGGCGCCCGGATAGTTGGCGGAGACCGAGACCTGCGGCAGGGCGATCTCGGGATACTGCGCGATCGGCAGCGTGCGGATGGCGAGCGCCCCCGCCAGCATGATCACGATCGCGACCACCCATGCGAAGATGGGTCTGTCGATGAAGAAACGGGACAGCATTGTGGGCCGGCCTTAGCGTTGAGCGGTGATGACGGCGGCCTTCACGGGCGCGCCAGGACGGACCTTCTGCAGGCCTTCGACGATGACCTGATCGCCGACCTTCAGGCCGGAGGTCACCAGCCACTTGTCGCCGACCGTCTGGCCGACGGTGATCGGACGGATCTCGGCCACGCCCTTGGCGCCGACCACGGTGACCGTGGCGTTGCCCTTCGGGTCGCGGCTGACGCCGGCTTGCGGGATCAGCACGCCGTTGGAGGCCACGCCCTTGCCCAGGGTGGCGCGGACGTACATGCCCGGCAGCAGGGTGCCGTTGGGGTTGTCGAAGGTGGCGCGCAGGCCGAACGAGCCGGTGGTCTGGTCGACGGTGACGTCCGAGAACTCCAGGCGGCCCTGGGTCGGATAGGTCGAGCCGTCTTCCAGCTTCAGGCTGACCTGGGCCGAGCCCGAACGACCGATCTGGCCGCCGGCGAGATCACGCTGCAGCTGCAGCAGCTCGGCCGACGACTGGGTCAGGTCGACATAGACCTTGTCGAGGTTCTGGATGGTGGCCAGGGCGGTGGCCTGGCTGGCCGTGACCAGGGCGCCGGGGGTCACCGAGCTCTTGCCGATACGGCCCGAGATCGGGGCGACCACGCGGGTCCAGCCCAGGTTGATGCGGGCGTTGTCGAGCGCGGCCTTCTGGGCGGCGACGTTCGCCTGGGCCTGCTGGGCGGCGGCCTGGGCGTCGTCGTTGTCCTGCTTGGAGACGGCGTTGACGGCGACCAGTTCCTTGTAGCGGTCGGCCTTCAGCTTGGCGGCGGTGTAGGTCGCCTGGGCCTGGGCCAGGCCCGCCTGGGCGCTGTTGACCGAGGCTTGGAAGGTCGCCGGCTCGATCTGGTAGAGCGGCTGGCCGGCGCGGACGTAGGAGCCTTCCTGGAACAGGCGGGCCTTCACGATGCCGCCGACCTGCGGACGCACTTCCGAGACCAGATAGGCCGAGGTGCGGCCCTGAAGTTCGCTGGTCAGGGTCACCGGCTCGGTCTTCACGACCACCACGCCCACGGGCGTGGGACCGCCCGCGCCCATGCCGCCCGCGGCTCCGCCCTTGCCTTGCCCGCAGGCGGCGAGGGTGAGCGAGACAGCCGCCAGAAGAACCGCCGAAGCGGCGAGCGGACGTTTGATAGCCATGGATATCCCCGGAGCGACAGGCTGCCGCAAGGAGGGGAGGTCCCCTTGACGACGCGCCTATGATGAACAATTTGAGAATGAACGTTCATTCTCAATTGCGCTGGACATAGGCCCGGGGTAAGGCGAAGTCAACACCCCGTCCTGTCGGCCCAGTTGACCTGACGGAAATGTAATGGAGAACGGGACCGCTCGATGGTCGACGTGAGTTCAAACGCCAAGCCGACGCCCGAGGCGCGGCGGCAACAGATTCTGGATGCGGCCTGCGACGTTGTGCGCCAGGCCGGCTTCCATGGCGCCAGCATGGCCGAGATCGCAAAGGCCGCGGGCCTGAGCGTTGGCCAGATCTATCGCTACTTCGAGAACAAGGAAGCCATGGTGGCGGCGATCGTCGCCCAGGACCTGGCCGAGATGCGCGAGAAGTTCGCCGAACTGGAAAGCCGGCCGGGCACGCTGCTCGACGCCATGCTCGACCACATCGATGAGGCGGTCAGCAAGTGCTACGACCCGCGCCGCGCGCCGCTGGTGCTGGAGGTGATGGCCGAGGCTTCGCGCAATCCCAAGGTCGCCGCCATCGTCCGCGCCGCCGACGACCAGGAGCGCGCCCTGGCCAGCCAGATGCTGGCGCGCAGCCGCAAGCCCGAATGGAGCGAGGCCGAGTTCGCCGCCCGCACCGAACTGATCGGCGCGATGTTCGACGGCCTGGTCATCCGCAGCGTCAATCACCCGGAACAGGACCGCAAGGCCATGGCCAGCGTGATGAAGGCGGTCCTGACCTGCCTTCTGGGGTAAGCGGTTTCCTTCGAAAGCGGAGTCTTCGGTCGGCGTCAGGATTCGGAGCGTTTCAGCTCCAAACCCGTCCTTCCCCGCGAAGGCGGGGACCCAAGCCGAATCCGCGGTGCGCTCGGCGTTTGTGCTTGGTCCTGAAATCCAGCTTGGATCCCCGCCTTCGCGGGGATGCTCGGTGAAAAACGGTCAGGATCCCGAGTTTTGATCCGCATCCTACGGCACCAGATACCGCCGCAGGGCCGGAACGGCCACGGCCAGTTCGTCGGTGACGATCTTCGAGAAATAGTCGGCGCCGTCGCGACCCAGGTGGGTGTAGTCGAACGACAGCTTGGCTTGCCCCATCGGCTCGACGGCGGCGTTGTTCTGGGCCTTGGCGGCTGGAGCGGGCGCCGCGCCTGGCGTCGCAGGAGTCGCCGGCTGGGCGCTGATCGTGGTGCCGGTCCTGGCGGCGGCCAGCACCTCGGCCGGGGGCGGCTGCTGGGCGAACCGGGTCGCTTCCGCCGCGCCCATCGCTTGGACGGCGGCGTAGGACTTGGCGTGCAGGTCGACGAGCGGGGTCTTGGTCTCGGCCGCGACCTTGCGGGTGGCCTCGGCCCACGGGGCGAGGTCGTCGATCAGCTTGCCGTCCTGGAACTGCCGACGGGTGAGCGGCGTGACCAGCACCGGCTTGCCGCCGGCGGCGCGGACCTCCTCGACATAGCGTTTCAGGTTGGCGGGGTATTCGGTGGCGAGGTCCGTCGAGCGGCCCGGCTTGCCCGGCTGGTCGTTGTGGCCGAACTGGATCAGCACATAGGTGTCGGTGAACCCTCCCGAGCCGATCTCCTTCATGGCCAGCCGCCACGAGCCCTCGGTGCGGTAGTTGCCGCTGGAGCGGCCGCCGCGCGCCAGGTTGATGCAGGCGGCGAACGAGGTCAGGTGCTGGCCGCAGAAGCTGGGGCCCCACCCGCCGATCACGGCGGTGGTGGAGTCGCCGATCAGCACGATCTTCACGGCCCGGAACATCGGCGGCTCGGCTTCGGGCGCCTGGGCGTGAGCGACGAGGGGAGCGGTCGCCAGGACGGCGGCGAGGAGGAGGGACTTCATTAATGTCAGCTCCAAAATGGCTCGTCATCCCGGCGTAGCGAAGCGGAGAGCCGGGATCCAGGGGCCGCCGCACTGCGCTTGGCCCCTGGGTCCCGGATAAGCGCTGCGCGCTTTCCGGGATGACGATGAAGGGGATGGGGAGGATCTGAAAACTAGTCCAGCGCGCGGTACTTGAAGTTCAGGAACCGAGCCGAGCCCTTGCCGGCGGCGTAGATGCCCGGCTTCAGCATCAGGAAGCCGCCGCGCACATTGTGGTGGTAGCCGCTGACCTCCATGCCGCGGTCGAACCGCTTCCAGGTCTTGCCGCCGTCGCCGCTGGTGTGGAAGGCGACGATGTGGCGGTTGTT
This sequence comes from Caulobacter endophyticus, assembly GCF_029543245.1. GTDB lineage: Bacteria > Pseudomonadota > Alphaproteobacteria > Caulobacterales > Caulobacteraceae > Caulobacter > Caulobacter endophyticus_A. The sequence continues at coordinate 1,789 of NZ_JARQWV010000026.1, read as the reverse complement.
GCGCAGGCGCATGAGCATCTTCGAGCCATGCGGATTGGCGGGACGCCCGCGCTCGATGCCGTACTGGTGGGTGACGAAGTTCTTGGCGTCGAAACCCAGGCCGCAATAGAGCTGGCGGTCGTAGAACAGGATCAGGCCGGCGCGGGTCTCCGGATCGATTTCGATCTCGCACTCGATCTCATAGGCCTGGTCGCCGTTGACGAAGATCAGCGGCGAGCCCGTCGACGGGGCCTCGCCCGCGCCCTTTAGCGTCAGCACGCCGTTTGAGCGGCTGATGCGGTCCTGCTCGCCCGGCTTGGGGTCGAAGAAGTTCCACTGCACGCCGTACTTGTCGGTCGAGAAGTCGTCCGACAGCGCCATGCCGTGCGGCACGGCCGTGCCGCCTTTGGGCTTCCTGATCGGCTTGGCCAGGTCGCCGCCGCCGATGTCGAACCAGCCGTCCTTGGTCCAGGTGACCGGGGCCAGCAGGGTCTGGCGGCCCAGGGTCCAGAAGCCGTTCTCGTAGCCGTGATAGACGGTCCACCACTCACCGGCCGAGCCCTCGACCAGGGTGGCATGGCCGCGCGACCACCACTTCTCGGCGTTGTCGACGGTGCGCACCAGCGGGTTCTTCGGGTGGTTCTCCCACGGGCCGCCCAGCGACTTGGCGCGCGCGGCGATGACCATGTGCCCGGTCGGCGGGCCGGCCGTGCCGCCCACGGCGGTGATCATGTAGAAGTACTCGCCCTTCTTCATGACCTTGGGGCCCTCGGGCGAGAAGCCCTCGACGTCCCAGTCGTCCGGATAGCGCCAGGGATTATAGACGTGCTCGGGCTTGCCCACCGTTGAGAGGCCATCGGGCGCCAGCTTGATGCGGTCGCCGCCCGACAGGAACAGCCAGCGCTCGCCGTTCTCGTCGACGATATGGCCGGGGTCGATATAGCCGGGCAGCTTCAGGTCGATCGGCTCGGACCAGGGGCCTTCGATCTTGTCGGCCCAGATCACGTAGCTGGTGTTGTTCTTGGGGAACTTGGCCGGGATGTAGAGGTAGTAGCGGCCCTTGTGCTTGCACAGCTCCGGCGCCCAGACCGAGCCGATGTTGGTCTTCAGGGCCGGGCCCACCGGCGCCCAGTTCACCAGGTCCTTCGAGTGCCAGATCAAGAGGCCCGGATAGGCGTCGAACGACGAGTGGGTCATGTAGTAGTCGTCGCCGTCCTTGAGGATCGACGGGTCGGGCCGGTCGCCGGCCAGGATCGGGTTGAGGAAGGTCCCGTCGCCCAGGTCGGCCTTGCGTTGGCCTTCGACGCCCTTGGTCCAGGTCGGGCCGGACTTGGGCTTGGCGGGAAGGGAGCCGACGCCTTCGGCCGAGGCGGCGGAGGGCAGGGTGGCGGCGGCCGCTCCCGTCAGTAGCGAACCGCCCGTCAGCAACAGGGCTCCGCGTCGGCTGAGGTCGGCCATGAATTTTCCTTCCCGGGTACTGGCCGCGCGAACTGACGCCGCGTCGGCTTGTTACCGGTCACTTAAGCGGCGGATCGCTGCTTTGTCTACCGGTGTCATCGCCCATTTTCTGACGATAACGCTGTCAGAGGCGCGGGCAAAAGAAAACGCCCGGGAGCAGGGCGCCCGGGCGTTTGTCTGTTCAGATCTCCTCCCCCGCTTGCGGGGGAGGGGGACCGCGAAGCGGTGGAGGGGGCGAGACTGGGCGCCGTGCCGGCCGGGGGGGCCCCCCCCCCCCCCCCGCCGCCCCCCCCCCCCCCCCCCCCCCCCCACCCCCCGAGCCGCAGCAAAAACACCCCCACCCCCCCACACC
>NZ_JARQWV010000025.1 GCF_029543245.1 Caulobacter endophyticus | reverse complement strand
GGGGGGGGGGGGGGGTGGGGGTGTGGGGGCCCCCGGCCCGCGCCCCCCCCCGGGGGGGGGGGGGGGCGGGGGCTCTCGGGGGGGGGGGGGGGGGGGGGCCCGGGACGGAGTGCGGCGTTCGCCCCCTCCACCGCTTCGCGGTCCCCCTCCCCCGCATGCGGGGGAGGAACTTCAGGATCAAGCCGCCTTGCGACGGCCCAGCATCAGGGTGCCGAGGATCGAGCCGAGGGTCTCGGGCAGGTCCTTGCGGGCGGTGACGCGGTCGACCATGCCCTTCTCGACGAGGTACTCCGAGCGCTGGAAGCCCGGCGGCAGGGTCTCACGGATGGTCTGCTCGATGACGCGCGGACCGGCGAAGCCGATCAGGGCGCCCGGCTCGGCCAGGTGCACGTCGCCGAGCATGGCGTAGGAGGCGGTGACGCCGCCGGTGGTCGGGTCGGTGAGGACCACGACATAGGGCAGGGCCGCGTCGTTCAGCTCGTTGATGGCCAGGGTGGTGCGGGCCATCTGCATCAGCGACAGGGCGCCTTCCTGCATGCGCGCGCCGCCGGCGGCGGTGAAGGCGACCAGCGGGACCTGCCGCTGCAGGGCGGCCTTGGCGGCGGCGATGAAGCCTTCACCGGCGGCCATGCCCAGGGAACCGCCCATGAAAGCGAAGTCCTGCACCAGCACGACGGCGTCGACGCCGGCGATCTTGCCGTAGCCGATGGCCATGGCGTCCTGCTCGCCGGTGCTCTTGCGCGCGGCGGCCAGGCGGTCCTTGTAGGGCTTGCCGTCCGAGAACTTCAGCGGGTCCTCGACGACCGACGGGGTCGGCAGGGCCTCGTACTGGCCCTCGTCGAAGGTGAACTTGAAGCGCGCTTCAGGACCGATGCGCATGTGGCGTCCGGCCGGGGTGACCCACAGGGCCGCCTCCAGGTCGGAGCGGTAGATCATCTCGCCCGTGTCGGGGCACTTGACCCAGAGGTTCTCGGGCGTCTCGCGCTTGGCGAAGGCCCCGCGCACGCCGGGGGCGATACGCGACAGCCAACCGCCTCGGCGGTCGGTCGAGCTCTTGGTCTTGTCGCCCTTCTTGGGGCCTTGGGGTTCAGCCATCGCCATAGCCTTACAGCCTCACACCGTATCTTGTCGCGCGGATCGCACAGCCTTAGCCAGCTCCGACGCCTTGGAAAGAACCTTTTGGGTCACGTTTTCGTTCAGCTTGCCCGCTGATTCAATCTCGTCGACCAGCGCCGAGCCCACGACGGCGGCGTCGGCGACCCGGGCCACCTCGGCGGCGCGCTCGGCCGTGCGGATGCCAAAGCCAACCGCCACAGGCAGTTGCGCGGCCGCGCGCAGGCGCTCGACGGCGGGCGCGACAGCATCGGCGTCGGCTTCCTTGACGCCGGTCACGCCGGCCACCGACACGTAGTAGACGAAGCCCGAGGTGCGGCGCACGACGGCCGGCAGGCGCTTTTCGTCGGTCGTCGGCGAGGCCAGGCGAATCAGCGAGATGCCTTCGGCTTCCAGCGCGTCGCTCAGCGGATCGGCTTCCTCCGGCGGGCAGTCGACGACGATCAGGCCGTCGACGCCGGCTTGGGCGGCGTCTTTGGCGAAGACGTCGAAGCCCTTGTTCACCAACGGGTTCAGATAGCCCATCAGGATCAGCGGGGTGTCCTGGTCGCCTTCGCGGAAGGCGCGGGCCAGCTCGAGCGTGCCGTTCAGGGTCATCTTGCCGGCCAGGGCGCGCTGGCTGGCGCGCTGGATGGTCGGGCCCTCGGCCATCGGGTCCGAGAACGGGAAGCCCAGCTCGATCAGGTCGGCGCCGGCGGCCGGCAGGCCTTTGAGGATCTCCAGCGCGGTCGCGGCGTCGGGATCGCCGGCCATCACATAGGCGACGAAGCCGGCGCGGTTCTCGGCCTTCAGCGCCGCGAAACGGCGGTCGATGCGGTCTTTGGTCATGGAAGCCTTCGGATCGCCAGAGCTTAGATCGAGCGCCCGAGCGCGTCGGCCACGGTGAAGATGTCCTTGTCGCCACGGCCCGACAGGCACATGACGATCACGCCGCCCTCGCCGATCTCCTTGGCCAGCTGCGGCAGCTTGGCCAGCGCGTGGGCGCTTTCCAGGGCGGGGATGATACCCTCGAGTTCGGCGCACAGCTGGAAGGCCTTCAGCGCCTCGTCGTCGGTGCAGGTCAGGTACTGGGCGCGGCCGATGTCGTGCAGGAACGAGTGCTCCGGACCGATGCCCGGATAGTCGAGGCCGGCGCTGATCGAGTGGGCGTCGAGGATCTGGCCGTCGTCGTCCTGCAGCAGGTAGGTGCGGTTGCCGTGCAGCACGCCCGGACGCCCGCCGGTCAGCGAGGCGGCGTGCTTGTCGGTGTCGAGACCATGGCCCGAGGCTTCCACGCCGTAGATCTTCACGCTCTCGTCGCCGAGGAACGGGTGGAACATGCCGATGGCGTTGCTGCCACCCCCAACGCAGGCGACGACGGCGTCAGGCAAACGGCCTTCCAGTTCCTGGATCTGCTCGCGGGTCTCGGCGCCGATCACTGCCTGGAAGTCGCGGACCATGGCCGGATAGGGGTGCGGGCCGGCGGCGGTGCCGATCAGGTAATAGGTGTCTTCGACGTTGGTCACCCAGTCGCGCATGGCCTCGTTCATGGCGTCCTTGAGGGTCGCGGCCCCCGAGGTCACCGGACGCACTTCGGCGCCCAGGAGGTTCATGCGGAAGACGTTGGGCTTCTGCCGGGCGACGTCGACGGCGCCCATATAGACGATGCAGGGCAGGCCAAAGCGCGCCGACACGGTCGCGCTCGCCACGCCGTGCTGGCCGGCGCCGGTCTCGGCGATGATCCGGGTCTTGCCCATGCGCTGGGCCAGCAGGATCTGGCCCATGCAGTTGTTGATCTTGTGCGCGCCGGTGTGGTTCAGCTCTTCGCGCTTGAAGTAGATCTTGGCGCCGCCGAAATGGCGGGTCAGGCGCTCGGCGAAATAGAGCGGCGAGGGACGGCCCACGTAGTGGGTCAGGTAGCCGCGCAGCTCGGCCTGGAAGGCCGGATCGTTCTTGGCTTCCTGGTAGGCCTTGTCCAGCTCGAGCACGAGCGGCATCAGGGTTTCGGCCACATACAGGCCGCCGAACTCGCCGAAGCGCCCCTTGGCGTCGGGATAGGCGGACCAGTCGTTGGGCTTGGCAGGAGCGTTCACGGGCGTTTCCAGTTAGGTCAGGCGCGTTTGACGGCGTCGAGAAACGCCGTGATCAGAGCCGGGTCCTTTAGGCCCGGACCGCGTTCCACGCCAGAGGAAACGTCCACCAGCGGGGCTCCGGAGGCGGCCACGGCGGCGCCCACGTTCCACGGATCCAGGCCGCCGGCGAGGAAATGCGGGCGAGAAAATCGCCGGCCTTGCAGCAGGCTCCAGTCGAACCTTGCGCCGGTGCCGCCGGGCAGGGCGGATCCTTCCACCGGCCGGGCGTCGAAAAGAAACTGCTCGGCCAAGGTCTCGTAAGCCTTGGCCTGGTCGACGTCGGCGGATGATGAGACCGAGAAGGCCTTGATGACGCCGACGCCGCTGCGCTGGGCGATCTCGCGCACGCGGCTGGGGGTCTCCTTGCCGTGCACCTGGATCAGGTCGGGGCGCATGGTGGCCATCAGCCGGTCGATCAAGGCGTCGTCGGGATCGACGGTGACCGCCACGGTCTGCACGCCGCGGCCGCGCACCGGTTCCACGAGACGGGCGGCGGTCTCGGGCTCGACGTTGCGGGGGCTCCTGGCGAAGAAGACGAAGCCCAGATAGGCCGCGCCGCCGTCGAAGGCGGTCTTCACCGTCTCCGGCGTCGAGAGCCCGCAGATCTTGGCCTTGGTGGTCATCGGGGAGAGTTACGGTGCGTAAGCCCGCCGCGCAACCCCCGCCGCCGTTCTCATTGCAGCGTGAACACCCCGTTGACCGCCTTCCATTCGGCCGGGCCGATCAGCCGGCCGTGGGCCACCTGCACCGAGTGCAGCACCCCGTCCAGTTCGCGACTCCAGAAGTCGAGGAAGCCCTTCAGGGTGGGGAACTTCGGGGCCAGATCGTACTCCTGCCAGACATAGAGCTGCAGCAGGTGCGGGTGGTCGGGCAGGTGGTAGCAGATGTTGGCCGTGGTCAGGCCGTAGCCCAGCATCTGCAGTTCGAACGCGCGGGAAGTCATCGAGAGCAGCCTTTCGACAACGGTTAAGCGTCACCGAGAAACCGTCCGCCTACGGGGCGAGTCGCTCAAGACGGCAGGGCGTCGCACCTCCGGATTCCTTCTCCCCTTGCGGGAGAAGGTGGCGCCGAAGGCGTCGGATGAGGGGTCGAAAGGCCTCTCCGCAAGCTTCTGAGAGACCCCTCACCCGACCCGCTGCGCGGGCCACCCTCTCCCGCAAGGGGAGAGGGATCCGTCATCAATCCCGCACCAGGCCGCCGTCGACCACCAGGTTCTGGCCCGTCACCGCCCGGGCCCAGGGGCTGGCGAAGAACAGCACCGCGTCGGCGAACTCGGCCGGGGTGGTGACCGAGCGCAGCGGGGTCATGCCGGCGATCAGGTCGAAGACCGGCTCGGGCGTGGCGGCGCTGGCGCCGGTGACGCGCAGCAGGCCGCCGGAGACCATGTTGACCGTGATGCCGGCCGGGCCCAGGTCGCCGCAGGCCGTGCGGGTCAGCGACAGCAGGGCGGCCTTGACGGCGGTGTAGTCGTGATAGGGCACGACCGGGTTCTGGAAGAGGTTGGTGCCCACGTTGATGACGCGGCCGAAACCGGCGTCTGCCATGTCGGGGGCTGCGGCCTGGATGACGTTCAGCGCGCCCTTCAGGACCGTCAGGTTCTGCTTTTCGAAGTCCTCCCAGGCGATGCTGGCCAGATGCGCGCGGGCGTCGCCGTTGAAGCTGTAGTCGAGGGCGTTGTTGACCACCGTGGTCACATGGCTTCCGAAGGCCTGCTTGGCGGCGGCCAGCATGGCCTCGACGGCGGCGCGGTCGGCGACGTCGGCCTGGACGGCGATGGCGCGCCCGGGGCCGCCCAGCTCGGCGGCGAGCGCTTCGGCGGCGTCCTGGCTGGCGCGGTAGTTGACGACGACGCGGGCGCCCTGGCGGGAAAAGGCGCGGGCGATCTCGGCCCCCAGGCCCCGGCCGGCGCCGGTGACGAGGACGATCTGGTCGGACAGCTGCATTCTTTACTCCTGGAACTCGGCCCAGCAGGTTGTTAGCGGAGTTCGGGGCGAAAACCTCGTCCTTCGACAGGCTCAGGATGAGGTTTTGCCAAGGCTCGTGGGGCGGATCTGGTCCTCACCCTGAGCCTGTCGAAGGGCGAGGACCACGCAAAGGGGAGGAGGTCCTACCTTCGTTCGTCCAGGCTGGCGACGACGCCGAGCTCGGGCGAGGGCGGGGTGGGCAGGGGCGCGACGGCCTCGAGCCGGCAGACCAGCCCCTCCTCGCGCCAGTCCATGCGGACGTGACCGCGCAGCTCGCCGCGCAGGCTGCGCTCGATCAGCCGCGAGCCGAAACCGCGCCGCGTAGGCGCCCCCTCGACCCTGGGGCCGCCGGCCTCGGTCCAGGTCAGCGACAGGGCCCGCGTCGCCTCGTCGAACCGCCAGGCCACCGCCACCGAGCCGTCCAGATTGGACAGCGCCCCGTACTTCAGGGCGTTGGTGGCCAGTTCGTGGAAGACCAGCGACATGGTCAGGGCCCCGCCCGGCGGCAGGAAGCAGGGCGGTCCGGCCACCGACACCCGGCCAGCCGCGGCGGTGAACGGCGCCAGGGCCCGCTGGGCCACCTCGCACAGATCCGCTCCGTGCCAGCTCTCGCGGGTCAGCACGTCGTGGGCCAGCGACAGCCCCAGCAGGCGCAGCTCGAACTTCTCGAACGCGGTGACCGGGTCGGGCTCGTTGCGCAGGGTCTGGGCGGCCATCGACTGGACGGTGGCCAGGGTGTTCTTCACGCGGTGGTTCAGCTCGTTGATCAGGAGGCGCAACTGGCCCTGGTGACGCTCCTGCTCGGCCTCGACCACCTTGCGGGCGGTGATGTCGGCGATGATCGCCACCAGATAGGCCAGGCCCCCGCGCGGCTGCACCTTGGAGACGGTCAGGCGGATCCACAGCACCTCGCCGTCGCCGGCGATCAGCCGGCGCTCGGCGGCGTAGGTGTCGAGCCGGCCGGCCAGCAGGGCCTTCACGTGGGCTTGCGCGCCAGGCAGGTCCTGCGGCGCGATCAGCTCGGCGGCGTTGCCGGCGATAAGGACCTCGCGCGTGCGGCGGGTAATGGCGCAGAAGCGGTCGTTGACCTCGAGGAACACCCCGCGCGGCGAAATCCGCGCCACGCCCATGGCGGCCTGCTCGAACACCGCCTTGTAGCGGGCCTCGGCCGCCTCCAGCCGCAGGCGCGCCTCGACGGCGGCGGTGACCACCTCGGTATAGAGCACAAGGCCCCCGACCGCGCCCGCGTCGGTGCGCCAGGGGGCCATCGACCAGCGAATCCACTCGACCCGGCCATGGCGGTCGACATAGCGGTCGCCGCCGTCCTCGCGCAGCTCGACCCCCTCGTTCAACACCCGCGCATGCAGGTCGCGCCAGAACTGCGGGATCTCGGGAAACACCTCGTAGTGCACGCGTCCCAGCAGCGGCAGGTCGGCCGGCAGGCCCTGGTCGGTCAGGTACTGGGCCGAGTGGGCGAGATACCGCATCGACCGGTCGAAGATGGCGATCCCCATCGGCGCATGCATCAGCGCCGTGGTCAGGCTGGGCGAGACCGTATCGATCATCGGTCCGGGCGGTCTCCGAGGGGAGCAGGCGGCAAGGGCGATATCATGGCCCCGTTCGCGCATGAGGTGAAAGGGCCAATTCTCGCGTCGGCGCCCAGATGCTCCCCCTGAAGGGGGAGCTGTCGCGAAGCGACTGAGGGGGAAGGGATTGCTGCGTCTGCGGCCGTCGCTGTCCCATCAGACACTTCCCCCTCCGGCCTTCCGGGCCACCTCCCCCTTCAGGGGGAGGATCTTGAGAGAGCGCCTTCCTGGGCCTTGTGCCCAGGATCCATGGTTCAGCCTGCTCAGACCTTTCGTGTTCGGCCGCCGTCTGAGTAGCGGCCGCCATGGGCCCTCGCCACAAGGGCGAGGGAGGCGTCGATGTGGGGCGAACGCCCCGCGTTTCAGAAAAGCACCTGGGTCTCCGCTTTCGCGGGGATTGGACGGGTGGGAGGCGAGCTTGTGTGGCGCCCAGGCCCCCCTACTCCCCCGCTTCCACCGGCTGGTCGTAAGCCGCCATCATCGCCATGTTGAGGATCTTCGACACCGAGGCCCCCAGCGGGCAGATCTGCACCGACTTCGACAGGCCCAGCAGCACCGGGCCGATCACCGTGGCGCCGCCCAGCGACTGGACGAGCTTGGTCGAGATCGAGGCGGCGTGGATGGCCGGCATGATCAGGATGTTGGCGCTGTCGGTCAGGCGCATGAACGGGTAGGCGAGGCGCTTTTCGGGGTCGAGGGCCAGTTCGGGGGGCATTTCGCCCTCGTATTCGAACTCGACGCCCATCTCGTCCAGCGTGGCCACGGCCTGGCGCACCTTGTCGGAGCGCTCGCCCATGGGGTTGCCGAAGGTGGAGTAGCTCATGAAGGCCACGCGCGGCTTGAAGCCCAGGCGGGTGACGGCCGAGGCGGCCTCGCAGGCGATCTCGACCAGCTCGTCGGCGTCGGGCAGCTCGGTGACGTTGGTGTCGGCCACGAAGATGGTGCGGCCCTTGGCCAGCACGACCGACATGCCCATGATCCGGCCGCCGGGGGCGGGGTCGACGACGCGCAGCACTTCGTCCAGAGCCTGGTCGAAGCTGCGGGTGACGCCGGTGACCATGCCGTCGGCCTCGCCCATGCTGACCATCGAGGCGGCGAAGCTGTTGCGGTCCTGGTTGATCAGGCGCTGGACGTCGCGCTTGAGGAAGCCCTGGCGCTGGAGCCGGGCGTAGAGGGCGTCGACATAGTCGGGGTTGCGGTCGGAGAGGCGGGCGTTGTGGATTTCGAGCCCCGAGGTCTCCGGATCCAGGCCCACGAGCTTCATGTTCTCGTGCACCAGGTTCTCGCGGCCGCAGAGGATGGCCTTGCCGTAGCCGCCGGTCTGGAAGGCGTAGGCGGCGCGGATGACGCTGGGCTCTTCACCCTCGGCGAAGACGATGCGCTTGGGCTTGGCCATCACCGAGCCGGCGATCTTCTGCAGGAAGCCGGCGGTGGGGTCGAGGCGCTGGGCCAGGCTCTGGCGGTAGGCCTCCATGTCGGCGATCGGCTTGCGGGCCACGCCCGTGTCCATGGCCGCCTGGGCCACGAACGGCGGCACGTACCAGATCAGGCGCGGATCGAAGGCCGAGGGGATGATGTAGTCGGGGCCGAACTTCAGCTGGCGGCCGTGATAGGCGGCGGCCACCTCGTCGGGCACGTCCTCGCGGGCCAGCATCGCCAGGGCCTGGGCGCAGGCGATCTTCATCTCGTGATTGACGCGGCGGGCCCGCACGTCGAGGGCGCCGCGGAAGATGTAGGGAAAGCCCAGGACGTTGTTGACCTGGTTGGGATAGTCGCTGCGGCCCGTGCCCATGATGGCGTCGGGGCGCACGCGGTGCACCTCTTCCGGAGTGATCTCCGGATCGGGATTGGCCATGGCGAAGATCACCGGATTGGGCGCCATGCTGGCGATCATCTCAGGCGTGAACGCGCCCTTGGCCGACAGGCCCAGCAGCACGTCGGCGCCCTGGACGGCCTCGGCGAGCGTGCGCTTGTCGGTGTCGACGGCGTGGGCGCTCTTCCACTGGTTCATGCCGTCGGTGCGGCCGCGATAGAGCACGCCCTTGCTGTCGCAGGCGATGACGTTCTCGGGGCGCACGCCCATGGCCTTGATCAGGTCCATCGAGGCGATGCCGGCCGCGCCGGGGCCGTTCAGCACCACCTTGATGTCGGCCAGGTTCTTGCCGGTGATGTGGCAGGCGTTGATCAGGCCAGCGGCGCAGATGATGGCGGTGCCGTGCTGGTCGTCATGGAACACCGGGATGTCGAGCAGCTCCTGCAGCTCGGTCTCGATGCGGAAGCACTCGGGGCTCTTGATGTCTTCCAGGTTGATGCCGCCGAAGGTGACGCCGATGTTCTTGACGACGGTGATGATCTCGTCGGCGTCTTTTGTGGTGACCTCGATGTCGATGCTGTCGACGTCGGCGAAGCGCTTGAAGAGGACGCTCTTGCCTTCCATCACCGGCTTGGAGGCCAGGGCCCCCAGGTCGCCCAGGCCCAGGATCGCCGTGCCGTTGGAGATCACCGCCACCAGGTTGCCCTTGGAGGTGTAGTCGTAGGCGGCGTCGGGGTCGGCGGCGATCGCGTGCACCGGCACGGCCACGCCGGGGGAGTAGGCGAGGCTGAGGTCGCGCTGGGTCGCCATCGGCTTGGTGGGGGTCACCGCCAGCTTGCCCGGCTGGGGATAGCGGTGGAAGGCCAGGGCCTCCGCGTCGGTGAAGGTCTTGCGTTCCGCGTCGCTCATGGCGGCGTTTCCTGTCCTGCGTAGCCAGTTGAAATGGACCCGCCGAACGATGCGACGCGTCCTTATGCGTAGGTCAGCCTAGCGACGGGTATGGCCGGCTACAACCGGACAATATCAAATGGTACCGGTACAAACGCTTGTTGGGCAAAGGTTTGCGGTTTCGCCGTCGCTCCCGCTACGGAAGCCCACCGGATAAATCCGTTGACCCCGGAGAGGGGGTGGGCGACGAGGCGCGGCGCAAGTTTCGTGGAGAAAACCTTAGTGTCCCAGTCCCCCGTTCGGATCGCCGTCGCCGGAGCCCTGGGCCGCATGGGCAAGGCCGTCTCCGCCACCCTGGAAGGCCGCGCCGACGCGATCGCCGTGGCCCGCTTCGACCGTCCGGGGGCGGAAGGCGAGGGCCTAGTGGCGCTGGAAAGCGCCCTGGCTGACGCCCAGGCGATCATCGACTTCACCATCCCCGAGGCCTCGGTGGCCCTGGCCGAGACCATCGCCGCGGCCGGCGGCGGGATCGCCCTGATCATCGGCTCGACCGGCTTCACGGCCGAGCAGGACGCGCGCCTGGCCAAGGCCGCCGAAAAGGTCACGATCGTGCGCTCGGGCAACTTCTCGCTGGGCGTCAACATGCTGATGGGCCTGGTGCGCCAGGCCGCCGCCGCCCTGCCGGCCAGCGACTGGGACATCGAGGTCTTCGAGGCCCACCACAAGCGCAAGATCGATGCGCCCTCGGGCACGGCCCTGATGCTGGGCCAGGCCGCCGCTGATGGCCGCGGCGTCGTTCTCTCCGAAGTGGAGGACCGCGCCCGCGACGGCGTCACCGGTCCGCGCAAGGAAGGCTCGATCGGCTTTTCGGTGGTGCGCGGCGGCGGCATCATCGGCGAGCACAGCGTGATCTTCGCCGGCGAGAGCGAAAGCCTGACCATCGCCCACTCGGCCATCGACCGCGGCCTGTTCGCGCGCGGCGCGGTGGCGGCGGCGGTGTGGGCGCAGGGCAAGGCGCCGGGGATCTACGACATGCAGCAGGTGCTGGGCTTCAAGGCGGTTTAGGACCGCCCGCTCCTTTCCCCCTTGATGGGGGAAGGGCCGGGGATGGGGGTGATCTGCTGAGCCGGCGGCCTGCGCGGCCTCCACCGTCGTAGCCACCCCCACCCCTGCCCCTCCCCCATCGAGGGGGAGGGGGATTTGTTTCGCCTTCGTCGCTTTCCTGACTTTTCTCGAACTCAGGCCTCACAAACGCCACGGGTTGCGGCATGGTGCGGCCGATGGCCGAGCCTCACGCCGACCCCGATTCCGTCACGAAACCCGCCAAGCCCGCGCGGAGCCCGCGCCTGAGCAAGGCCGCGCTGGCCGATGCGGGGCTGGAGGCGGCGTCGTTCGCCATGATGGCCTTCATCGCCCTGGGCATGTCGGCCTATGCCGGCCGGCGCGAAATCAGCCAGGCCCTGGCCGAGGCGTGGCTGGCCGAGCGCGGCATCGAGGGCCTGATCTCGGTCGAAAGCCTGGACGCCTCGGGCTTTGCCGGCTCGATCCGGCTGGGCCCCAAGAACGATCCCTATTTCTCGGCCAAGCGCATCGAGGTGGCCTACGACCTGCAAGCGCCGTGGTCGGGCGGGCCGTTCGCCATCGACACCCGGGCCGTGCGCATCACAAGCCCTCGGCTCCAGGCCCGCTATGACGGGCAAAAGCTGACCTTCGGCAAGTTGCAGCCGCTGATCGACGAGGCGCTGAAGTCGCCCGGCGAGGAAAAGGAAGGCGGGCCGGCGGTGCTGGTCGAGGACGCCCGCGTCACCTTGCAGACCCCCGGCGGCGTGGCCCGTCTGATCGGCGACGCCAGCCTCGACGACGGCCAGCTGCTGCGGCTGGACGCGGCGATCGCGGCCATGCGCTACGCCACCGGCGACCTGCAGGTCGAGCTGCGCGGTGCGATGGTGAAGGCCCGCAAGCGCGGCGACCGCCTGTCGCTCGAGGCCCGCGCGCAGATCGACGCCCTCGACGCCGAGCAGATGGACCTCGAAGGCGCCGACGCCCGGGTCGAGGCCGATGTCGCCTATCCCGATCTCAAGCGCCTGGCCGCCACGGGGCCGGCCGACGTCAAGCTGTCGATCAAGGCCCAGGGCCTGCGCGCGGGCGAGACCAGCCTCGACGACGTCGAGACCCGCCTGACCCTGGCGGGCCTGGTGGCCGGCAACTTCACCCAAGGCGGCGCGGCGGCGCGGCTGTCGGGCCAGGCCCGGGCCGGACGGGTGGTGGCGCCGGGGCTGGAGGCCCGCAGCTTCACCGCCGAGCTCGACAGCGACGCCCTGCGGGTGGATTTCGACAAGGCCGGCGCCCGGGTGCTGGGGCCGGCGCGCCTGCGCGGCACGGCCGAGCGGGCGGTGGCCGGCGGCGCGGCCCTGACCCGCACGGCCGTCGACATCAAGTCCAAGACCTTCGTGTTCTCGGCGCCCAAGGGCCGGCCGATGAGCGTGTCGGGTCCGATCCAGGTGGCCGCCGGCGTCGGCCGCGCGGCGCGCGACGGCCTGGGGCTGTCGGCCCTGGTGCTGGACGCCAAGGGCCGCTTCCAGGCAGGCGAGACCCTGAATCTTACCCTGGAGGGCCGGGCCGGGGCCGACGGGGCGGTGGCCGCCCCCGACGCCGAGCGCCTGACCGCCGGCCTGCCCAGCCCCGAATATGCGGCGGCGGCCCGCAAGGCCCTGGCCGACTTCTCGCTCGACGCCGACGACCTGCGCCTGGAGATCGGCGAGGGCCGCGTGGCCGCCTTCGCCGGCAAGCCGGTGACCCTGGCGGCGGCCAGCGGCGCCAAGGCGACCCTGACCCCCGGCGGCGGGCGGTTGATGGAGAGCCTGCATGGCGTCTCGCGCGGGGCCGCGACCCTGGCGCTGGGCGGCGGCGGCTTGCCCGAGCTGACCCTGACCGCCAGCGACTGGCGGGCCGATGCGCGGGGCTTTTCCTCGCCCGTCACCCTGGCCGGCAAGCTGGACGTGCCGCCGGCGCAAGGGATCAGCGCCACGATCAAGGGTCAGGCCCGCGCCGCCGGCGGCGTGTTCGACTTCCGCCTGGCCGGCTGCACCCCGGTCACGGTGGCGGCCATCGAGGCGGGCGAGGCCGGAGAGCGGCCGATCCAGGACATCGCCCTGGACGTCTGCCCCGTCGCCGCGCCGCTGGTGCGGGTGGCCAATGGCCGCTGGGAGGCCCAGGCCCGCTTCGCCAACGGCCGTGGCACGATCACGGCCGCCGAGGCTAAAGCAGAAGGCGTGGCCGGAACCTTCGTCGGCGGCGGTCAGGGCTTCGACCGCGCCGAGGTGCGGCTGACCGAAGGCCGGCTGATCGACGCGGCCTCGGCCAAGCGCTTCGAGCCGGTCAAGGCGACGGGTAGGCTCAACCTGGCCTCGGGCGTGTGGAGCGGCGGCGTCGACGTCGGCACGACCAGCGGCTTTGCGCTCGGCCGCATCGACATCCGGCATGGTGTGGAGAGCGGCCGCGGCTCGGCGCTGATCGACGCCTCGAACATCGTCTTCACCAAGGAGGCGGGGCTGCAGCCGGTGGCGGTCAGCCCGATGGCCGCCTTCGCCAGCGAGGCCGAAGGCAAGGCTAGCTTCCGCGGCCGCTTCGACTGGACCGACAAGGGCGTGACCAGCAGCGGCGAGGTCTCGACTGAGGGGCTCGACTTCCGCGCCAGCCCGCTGGGCTTCGTGGCGACCCTGGCCGGCGACGTGAAGTTCGACAGCCTGGCGCCGCTGACCAGCGTCCCCGACCAGAGCCTGAAGATCACCCGCATCGACTCCATAGTGCCGCTGGAGTCCGTGGAGGGCGTGTTCACCCTGGGCGCCACCTCGCTGAAGGTGTCCCGCGCCCAGTTGACGGCTGCCAAGGGCAGGATCTCGATCGAGCCAATCGATGTGCCTCTGGACGGCGGCCCGATCACCGGCGTCATCGTCATCGACGGCCTGGACCTGGGCGAGCTGACCGCCGGCTCGACCCTGGCCGAGAAGGTCAAGCTGGACGCGGTGGTCTCGGGCCGCCTGCCGTTCCAGTTCAGCGACAAGGGCTTCAAGCTGCTGGACGGCAAGCTGTCGGCCATCAAGCCCGGCCGCATCTCGATCGCCCGCGAGGCCCTGACCGGCGTCGAGGCCAACCAGGGCGAAAGCGACAGCCCGGGCAACCCCAACAACCAGCCGCCCGCCGACGCGCCGGTCAACGCCATCCAGGACTTCGCCTACCAGGCCATGGAGAACCTGGCGTTCGACACCCTGGAGGCGGGCGTCAATTCCACGCCGAACGGGCGCCTGGGCATGCTGTTCCACATCAAGGGCGAGCACGATCCGAAGGTCGCCGAGAAGGCCCGGGTGGGCATTCTGGAGCTGATCCGCGGCAAGGCCTTCCAGCGACGGATCCCGCTGCCGGCCAAGACGCCGGTGGACCTGACGCTCGACACCTCGCTCAATTTCGACGAGCTTCTGGCCGCCTGGGGCCGTCGCTTCGCCGAAGAGACCGAGGAAACACGCCGTTCAGCGCCGGTTCAGCCGTGACCGCGCAACCTCATCCCCGAATTGGAGACAAAGCCATGCACAAGCGCGTCCTGATCGCGACCCTGCTGGCGGCGGGAGGCCTTGCGGCCTGCACCCCGACCGTCCGCGTCAAGGTCGACCCGATCAACATCTACGCCAAGCTGGACGCCGACGTGCGGGTGCGGCTGGACAAGGAAGTCCAGACGCTGATCCAGCAGAACCCGAACCTGTTCTAACAAGGAGGAACCGCCATGATCCGCAAGACGATGACGGTTTTGGCCATCGCCGCCGCCCTGGGCGCGGTCGCCGCCGCCCCCGTGATGGCCCAGTCGGCCGCCGCCAAGGCCGCCGTTGACGCCGCCAAGTCCGCCGGCACGGTCGGCGAGCAGGCCGACGGCTTCCTCGGCATCGTGTCGGGCGGCGACGCCGACCTGCGCGCCGCCGTGGCCGAGATCAACACCGGCCGCGCGGCCGTCTACAAGGACACCGCCGCCAAGACCGGCGTCACCGCCGACGCCGCCGGCCAGGCCACCGCCAAGCAGCTCTACGCCCGCCTGGGCGCCGGCCAGTACTGGAAGCCGCTCGGCGGCGGCTGGGTGAAGAAGTAAAAGACCCTCTCCCTGAAGGGAGAGGTGTCCGCGAAGCGGACGGAGAGGGAAGCGGCCGCCAGACCGGCCCCCTCTCCGGAAGCTGAAAACGTCCACCCTCCGGCCCTCCGGGCCACCTCCCCCAGAGGGGGAGGATCTTGGCTTACCGCGGCGCCATGCGGATGCCGCCGTCCAGGCGCACGTCCTCGCCGTTGAAGTAGCCGCAGGTGATCATGGTGAGCGCCAGCTGGGCGTATTCGGCCGGGTCGCCCAGGCGCTTGGGGAAGGGCACGCTGGCGGCCAGGGCCGCCTTCACGTTTTCCGGCGCGGCGTTCATCAGCGGGGTGTTGAAGATGCCCGGCAGGATGGTGTTGACGCGGATGCCGTCGTTCATCAGGTCGCGGGCGATCGGCAGGGTCATGCCGATGACGCCGCCCTTGCTGGCCGAATAGGCCGCCTGGCCGACCTGGCCGTCCTCGCCCGCCACGCTGGCGGTGTTGACGATGGCGCCGCGCTCGCCGTCTTGCAGCGGCTCGAGGTCGAGCATGCCCTTGGCCGACTTGGCGATGCAGCGGAAGGTGCCCACCAGATTGATCTGGATGACCTTGTCGAAGGCGTCGAGCGGGAAGTGCTTGGTCTCGCCGGTGGCCTTGTCGCGGCTGGCGGTCTTGGCGGCGTTGCCGACCCCGGCGCAGTTGACCAGGATCCGCTCCTGGCCGTGGGCGGCGCGGGCCTTTTCGAAGCCGGCGTCGACATCGGCGTCGCTGGTGACGTTGACCTTGCAGTAGACGCCCCCGATCTCCTTGGCGACCTCTTCGCCGCGAGCCTCGTTCATGTCGAAGATGGCGACCTTGACGCCCTGGGCGGCGAGGGCGCGGGCGGTGGCCTCGCCCAGGCCCGAGGCGCCCCCGGTGACGACGGCGGCGACGGTGTTGTCGAGTTTCATGGACGTTTCCCCTGGGGTTGCGTTTAATTGATGTGTTGAGGAGCGGTTTAACCCGATGAGCGCCGACGCCAAACCATCCCCCGACGTCAACGGCGGCGTGACGCCCGACGACGTGCTGGACCCGAAGAAGGCGCTGGTCCCGGCGACGGTGCGGGTCAACGAGCAGCGGGTGGCGCGCGGCTTCTGGCCGAAGATCCGCAAGGTGGCCGCCAAGGTGCCGTTCGCGGCCGACGCCCTGTCGCTGTGGTGGTGCGCGAAGGATCCGGAAACGCCAACGGCGGCCAAGGGCATGATGTTCGCGGCCCTGGCCTATTTCGTGCTGCCCACCGACGCCATTCCCGACGTGCTGCCGGCGCTGGGCTTCACCGACGATGCGGCCGTTATCGCCGCCCTGCTGGCCATCGTCGGCAAGAACCTGAAGACCC
Organism: Caulobacter endophyticus; assembly: GCF_029543245.1. Lineage (GTDB taxonomy): Bacteria > Pseudomonadota > Alphaproteobacteria > Caulobacterales > Caulobacteraceae > Caulobacter > Caulobacter endophyticus_A. Next base: position 62,167 of record NZ_JARQWV010000025.1, on the reverse strand, counting down.
GCCACAAGGACGCCGCCCAGGCCTTTCTGAGCAAGCTCTCCAAGGATGACTGACACGGTTCTGTGGGCGATCTGCGGCGCGTGCGCCCTGGCCTATGGCCTGGTGCTGGTCGAGCGCCCGCCATCGTTCCTGCGCACGCTGGTCAAGACGGCCGCCACCGGCGCCCTGGCGGTGCTGGCCTATCTGGAGGGCGGCACGGTGCTGCTGGCCGTGGCCCTGACGCTGTGCGCCCTGGGCGACGCCTTCCTGGCCGGCGATCCCAAGCGCTGGCTGCCGTTCGGCCTGGCGGCGTTCCTGGCCGGGCACGTCGTCTATGTGATCGTCTTCTGGCGCGAGCGCACGGCGCCCAGCCAGGCCTTCTTCGTGCTGGCCCCGGTCGCGGCCCTGGTCGGCGCGGTGATGTTGCGGCGGCTGTGGGGATCGCTGGGACCGCTGCGGCCGGCGGTGCTGGCCTATGTGGCGGCGATCCTGGCCATGGTGGTCTCGGCGGCGGCCCTGCCGACGCTGCGCTGGCCGGCGACCGTCGGGGCCGTGGCCTTCATGGCCTCGGACGCGATCCTGGCCTTCGACCTTTTCAAGGGCGCGAAACTGTTCGGCTCGGCGAGGCTCACGGCCTGGGCCGTGTGGTTCCTCTATATCGGCGGCCAGGCGGGGATCGTCGTGGGGATGCTGCGCTGACCCTGATCCCTCTCCCCTTGCGGGAGAGGGTGGCCTGCGAAGCAGGTCGGGTGAGGGGTCTCTCAGACCGATCCGCTTTGGCGGCGGGCAGGCCAGGCGAGGCGTCTCATGTTTGAGAGACCCCTCATCCGACGGCCTTCGGCCGCCACCTTCTCCCGCAAGGGGAGAAGGGTCTTTAGTAAGCGCCTTCGTCGAACAGCTTGCCGATGTCGCCGCCCCACGGGCCGTGGAACTTTTCCAGCAGGCGTTCGGCCGGGGTGATCCCGCTGTCGGCGATCTCTTCCAGTTCGCCCAGATAGATCGACTCGTCGAGGAAGCCGCCGTTCAGCTGGCCGCGGGCCTTCAGGCCCTGCTTGGCGATGGCGACGAAGTCCTTGGCGACGTCCTGCACGGTGCGGCCGGCGACCTTGGCCTTCAGACCTTGGGTCGGCACGTCGCGGCGCAGGCCTTCGCGGTCTTCGACCGTCCAGTCCTTGGCCAGGTCCCAGGCCGCCGCGAGCGCCGCATCGTCGTAGAACACGCCGGTCCACAGGGCGGGCAGGGCGCACAGGCGGCTCCAGGGGCCCGCATCGGCGCCGCGCATTTCCAGATAGGTCTTCAGGCGAACTTCCGGGAAGGCGGTGGTGGCGTGGTCGGCCCAGTCCTTGATGGTGGCGCGCTCGCCGCCGACTTCCTCGATCTTGCCGTCGATGAAGTCACGGAAACTGCGGCCGGCCAGGTCGATATAGCGGTCGCCGCGCTTGGCGAAGTACATCGGCACGTCGAGCATGTACTGGGCGTAGCGCTCGAAGCCGAAGCCGTCCTCGAACACGAACGACAAGAGGCCCGTGCGGTCGGCGTCGGTGTCGGTCCAGACGTTGGCGCGCGACGACAGGAAGCCGTTGGGCTTTCCTTCCGTGAACGGAGAATTGGCGAACAGGGCCGTGGCGATCGGCTGCAGGGCCAGGCTCATGCGGAACTTGGCGACCATGTCGGCTTCGCTCTCGAAGTCGAGATTGGCCTGCACCGTGCAGGTGCGCAGCATCATGTCGAGGCCGAGGTTGCCGACCTTGGGCATGTAGTTGCGCATGATCACGTACCGGCCCTTGGGCATCACCGGCACTTCCTCGCGCTTCCACTGCGGCGAGAAGCCGACGCCGAGGAAGCCCAGGCCCAGCTCATCGGCCACGGTCTTGACCTCGTCGAGGTGCCCGCCGGTCTCCTCGCAGATGTCGTGCATGGTCAGCAGCGGGGCGCCCGAGAGCTCGAACTGGCCGCCGGGCTCGAGGCTGACATTGGCGCCGTTGCGCTCGAGGCCGATGATCACATCGCCCTCCATCACCGGCTTCCAGCCGAAGCGCTGCAGGCCCACCAGCAGGGCGTGCACGCCCTTGTCGCCGTAGTAGGGCACCGGCGCGTGGGAACCGAGATAGAAGCCGAACTTCTCGTGCTCGGCGCCGACGCGGAAGGCCGACTTGGGCTTGCAGCCCTTGGCGAAATAGGCGGTCAGGTCTTCGAGGGTCAGCGGGCGCTGATCCAGGCTGGCGGTGTCGGCCATCGCCGTCTCCCCTAAAAACAGATGCTACAGGAGGGGAGGGGCCCAATTCCCCCCGACCGCCACGAAACGCGTGGAGCGCAGTTGGGCGCTGTCTTAGCCGACCTCAAGAGGGTCCGCTACAATTAGCGTTACCGTTCGGTCTCGCCTCGGCGGACGTCGGACGGGGCGCGACGAAAATCCCTGTTCTGGGACGCGCCGAAAAATCCTAAGCATGGCGTCGAGAAGCCTGCGGCGAGGCCGCGGACGGGGGAGGGGAAGATGAAGTTCGCACCGTTGCTCACGGCCTTGGTCCTGGTCGCCGCGCCGGCCCTGGCCCAGGAGCAGACGCCCGGGGCGGGATACATCGCCGCCGCCCAGGAGGCCGCCAAGGCAGGCAACAAGGACGAGGCCTTCCGGCAGATGGAGCTGGCGGCCAAGGCGGGAAACGTGCTGGTCGCCTATTTCCTGGCCCGCGCCTACGAGAGCGGCGGCGACGTCGCCAAGGACGAGGTCAAGGCGCTGGCCTATCTGCGGCAGGCGGCCGACGGCGGCCACATGGACGCCGAGTATCGCCTGGGCGTGCGCTATCTGAACGGCCAGGGCCTGGCGGCGGACCGGGACAAGGGCGTCGACTATCTTGTCCGCGCCGACCGGCACGGCTCGATGCCGGCTTTCAACGAACTGGCCAGGATCGCCAAGGCCGAGGACGACAAGCTTGTCTGCGCCAAGGCGGCGATCGAGCGCCTGGGTTACGAGCGCGCCAAGACCACCATGGCGATGTTCGGCAAGGCCAACGAGTATGTGCGTGCGGCAGGCTCGGGCGGCGATTTCGTCGCGCTGTACGGCCCCGACGACAGCGGCATGATCGCCGCGACACGCTATCGCGCCGTCCGGCTCAAGATCGACGGCTACAGCGTCGCGCGGCCCAAGCAGGTGTCGGGCGGCGCGTCGAGCGTGACCTTCTACGAGTACGAGGGCCGTGGCGCGCCCTCGGCTCAAGGGGCCAAGGACGCCGAGTTCGTGAACAAGGCCTGTGGGCTTTAGGCGCGCCAGTCCCCCGCCGCGGCCTGCCACAGGGTCATGGCGCTGATCGCGGCGGTGTCGGCCCGCAGAATGCGCGGGCCCAGCGACACCGGCGTCACGAACGGCAGCGAGCGCAGGCGCTCGCGCTCCTCGGGGGAGAAGCCGCCTTCGGGGCCGATCAGGATGGCGGCGGGATCGCCGGTTCCGGCCAGGGCCTGGATGGCGGGCTTGGCGTCGCCGCCCTCGTCGCAGAACACCAGACGCCGGCTCTCGTCCCAGCCGTCGAGGATCTTGTCGAGCTTCTCGGGATCCAGGATCGCCGGCACGTCGAGGCGGCCGGTCTGCTCGGCGGCCTCCATGGCGATGGCGTCCAGGCGCGCCAGCTTCATGTAGTCGACATTGGTGCGGCGGGTGACCGTCAGGCGCACCCGGCGGGCGCCCAGTTCGGCGGCCTTCTCGACGATGGTCTCGACCCGGCCGCGCTTGACCATGGCGACGATGAGGTCGAGGTCGGGCGGGGTGACCTGCGGGCGGGTCTGCTCCTCGGCCTTCAGCAGGCAGCCGCGCTTGCCGGCGTCGACCAGGCTGGCGCGCCACTCGCCGTCGGTCCCGTTGAACACCAGGATCTCGGCGCCGACGCCAAGGCGCATGACCTGGACGAGATAGCGCGACTGCTCCTGGGTCGGAGCGATTCCGGCGTCCTTGGACAGCGGCTGGGGCACGAAGAGGCGGATCATGCGCTCCTTCTAGCCCAGGTTTCTATTTCGGGGGTAGGCTCGTTCCCATGAGCAAGGACCGCGACTACGACGAGGAACTGCGCGACCTTCAGATCGCGCTGATCGCCCTGCAGAAGCACGCCATGGACAAGCAGTGGAAGCTGCTGGCGATCTTCGAGGGCCGCGACGCCGCCGGCAAGGACGGCGCCATCGCCCGCATCACCGAGCATCTGCACCGGCGCCAGACCATCGTCGCGGCCCTGCCCAAGCCAAGCGACCGCGAGGTCAGCGAGTGGTACTTCCAGCGCTATGTGGAATGGCTGCCGGCCTGCGGCGAGGCGGTGATCTTCAACCGCTCCTGGTACAATCGGGCCGGGGTCGAGCGGGTGATGGGCTTTTCCACGCCCCAGCAGCAGGAGCAGTTCCTGCGCGACGTGCCCGGCTTCGAGCGGATGCTGGTGGAGAGCGGCATGCGCTTTTCCAAGTTCTGGCTCGACATCGGCAAGGAGACGCAGGCCGAGCGGCTGAAGGCCCGGCGCGAGGATCCGCTGAAGGCCTTCAAGACCAGCCCGCTGGACGCCGTCGCCCAGGAGAAGTGGGACGACTACACCGCCGCCCGCGACGACATGCTGACCCGAACCCACACCGAGGCCGCGCCCTGGGTGTGCGTGCGCGCCGACCACAAGAAGGCCGCCCGGCTGAACATCATCCGCTGGCTGCTGCACGCGGCCGCGCCTAGCGGGGCGGCCGGCAAGAAGATCCTCAAGGGCGTGCCCGAGCCCGATCCGGAAGTGATCTTCCGCTTCGAGCCGGCGGCGCTGAGCGACGGGCGGCTGGCGCGGTAGGGGGGGGGCGTCTCTCACACCGTCATCCCGGCCGGAGCGCGTAGCGCGCAGAGCCGGGACCCAGGGGCCGCCGCATCGCGTTTGCGACCGCCTGGGCGGTGGCTGCATCTACGAGCCCAGTCCCCTGGGTCCCGGATAAGCCCTGCGGGCTTTCCGGGATGACGAACCTTGGAGGACCTAGACCGTCGGCGCGGCGCAGACGCCGTCCGCGCAGCCATCCGCAGCCTCGGCCGATCCCGCAGTCGCCGCGGCCTCTCCCGACTGCACCAGGGCCTGGACGGCTGCGCCCAGGGTCAGGTCGGGCGGGTGGCCGAACAGCTTGTGCACGAGGCGGCCCTGGCGGTCGAACAGCAGCAGGCTGGGCGTGCCCTGCAATGCGTAGGCCCGCATAGTCTGGGGAATGGGTCCGCCGCTGGGGTCAGGGGCGTCGATGCCGACCGGGAACCTGATGCGGTATTCGTGCAGGAAGGCCTCCAGCGCCGCGGGGGTATTGGCCTCGTGGTGCTCGAACACCGTGTGCAGGCCGATCACCGCCAGGTCGGTCTCGGCGAAGGCCTCGCGCAGGCGCTGGGCCTGGGGCAGGGCGTTGGCCACGCAGCCGGGGCACAGCATCTGGAAGGCATAGACCGCCACCACCCGGCCGGCGAGGGCGGGCGGTCCGTCGGAGTTGAACCAGCGGGTGGTGATCAGGGGCGGGGGCGTGGGCAGCGGCTTCATCGAGGGCCTCGTGGCTTGCCCGCTAATAGATGGGTGAAGCCGAGCGCGCGCCCAGGCCTGGGTTCGGACAATCCCGCCGTGATCGCGCGGCGCAAACCGTCTAGCCCGTATCGAGGGCCTCCCCTCGATCCGTTCTTTCCCGCCTTCGCGGGGAAACTCGTTCAGAAGCGACCGAAATTCTTGACATAGATCAAAATCGGAAAAGATAGCTTTCCATCATTTCCATTTCGCGATTGTTCGAGCCCCGTCATTCTCTCCTTCGACGCCGCGGCCGCCGGGCCCGCCAGGGGAGATTTCAGACCATGTTCGCCACCCAGACGATGACCGCCCGCGCCGCCCAGATCGGTGAAACCTCGCGCAGCTTCGCCCCCCGCGAGCCCGAAGACATCCAGGCCAGCGCCCTGCCCAAGCGCATCGCCGACCTGCTGCGAGACGCCCAGCGCACTGCCCGCGAGGATCGCGGCGAAGCCGAGCGCCGGATCCAGGAAGCCATGGCCCTGGTCCAGCGCGAGGGCCTGCGCCTCTTGGAAGCCGCCGCCCCAGGCGAGCTGGACCGCGGGGGGCTGGCCCCCTGGCAGATGCGCCGCATCGACGCCCACCTCTCGGCCAATCTCGACGGTTCGGTGCGGGTGACCGACCTAGCGGCGATCGCCAAGCTCAGCGTCAGCCACTTCTCGCGCGCCTTCGCCGCCAGCTACGGCATGGCCCCGCGCGACCACATCCTCAATCTGCGCCTGGAGCAGGCCCGGGCCATGATGCTGGACTCGGCCGAGCCGCTGGGCCGCATCGCCATTGCCTGCGGCTTTTCTGACCAGGCCCATCTGTCGAACCGCTTCCGCCGCGCCTTCGACATCAGCCCCAACGCCTGGCGCCGCCAGAACCTGCGCGGCGCGGCCGCCTCGGCCGATCCGGCCTACGCCTGAGCCGACAGCAGGATCCGGGTGGCCGCGTCCGGCCGCCGGCTCCTAGACCTTGGCCTCCCAATCAGGAGGCAAGCATGTCGATGTTGAACAGCAAGGTCGCGATCGTCACCGGCGCGTCGTCGGGGATCGGCCGGGCCACCGCCCTGCGGCTGGCCGCCGAGGGGGCGGCGGTGGTGATCAACGCCCGGGGCGGCCACGCCCTGGAGGTCGTCGCCGAGGAGATCCGCAGTCACGGCGGGCAGGTGCATGCGGTCACGGGCGACGTCGTCGACCCCGCCACCCATGAGGCTCTGGTCGCCGCCGCCGTCGAGCGGTTCGGCGGGCTGGACATCGCCATAAACAACGCCGGCGCCGTGGGCCCCTATGCCCCGCTCGCCGACATCGCGCTCGACGACTGGAACGCCGTGCTGGCCGCCAACCTGACCTCGGCCTTCCTCGGCGCGCGCGCCCAGGTTCCCGTCATGCTGGCGCGCGGCGGCGGCAGCCTCGTCTTCGTCTCGACCTTCGTGGGCACCAGCGTCGGCATCCCCGGCATGGCCGCCTACGGCGCCTCCAAGGCCGGGCTGATGGGGCTAGTGAAGGGGCTGACCGCCGACTACGCCGCGCGGGGGATCCGCGCCAACGCCCTGCTGCCCGGCGGAACCGACACGCCGATGGGCGGCGACGCGGCGCAGAAGGAATGGGCCGCGGGCCTGCATGCCCTCAAGCGCATCGCCGATCCCGACGAGATCGCCAGCGCCGCCCTGTTCCTGGCGAGCCCCATGGCCAGCTTCGTCGCCGGCTCGGCCCTCTATGCCGACGGCGGCAACGCGGCGGTGAAGTAGGCGCCAAAGAAATGGGGCGGCCCCGCGAGAGGCCGCCCCCGATCTTCGCTTCGAGCCTGGCGCCTAGTAGCTGGCGCGCAGGGTGAAGGCGACCGCGCGGGCGTCGCCCGGGGTGCCGACCACGAGGCCCGAATTGCCCGAGACCACGGTGATGTTCTGCAGGTACTCGGCGTCGAAGGCGTTGCGCACCGACACGAAGGCCTCCCAGCCCGCTTCCGACTGGAAGCCGGCGCGCAGGTTGACGATCTCGTAGGCCTTGATGCGCGTGTACTGCGAGTCCGAGCTGTCGGCGTAGTAGGCCGAGCGGAAGCTGGCGTCGACGCCGGCATAGGCCTCGCCGGTCAGGCGGCCGAGGCTCGTCTTGGTGCGGTACTCGGCGCCGGCCGAACCGGCCCACTTCGACAGGCCCGGCAGTTCCTTGCCCGACAGGTCGCAGGCGGCGGTGGAGGTGCCGATCTTCTCCAGCGGGCAGGGGCCGTTCTTGAAGCTGGCGTACTTGCCGTCGGTGTAGGCCAGGTTGCCGTAGAACTTGAAGCCGCCGATCGAGCGGGTCGAGGCGTCCAGCTCGACGCCGCGCACTTCCACCTTCTCCACATTGGCCAGGTAGCCGCGCAGGGCGCCGGGGCCGCTGTCGACGACGTTGGCCTGGAAGTCCTTCACGTCGGTGGCGAAGGCGGCGACGTTGGCGGTGACCAGACGGTCGAACCACTGGGTCTTGAGGCCGACGTCGACGGTGGTGACCTTTTCGGGACGGATCACCGCGGCGGCCAGCGACGGCGTGCCGGCGCTGGTCAGCGGCAGGGCCGTCATGTTGATGCCGCCCGACTTGTTGCCGCTTGAGACAGTGGCGTAGGCGTTGACGTCCTTGGTCAGCGCATAGACCACGGCGATCTGGCCCGACCAGGCGCCGTCGTCGGTCTTGGCGGTGAAGTTCTGCGGTCGGGCGATGCCCAGGCGACGGTTGATCAGGGTGGTGTCGGTGGTCACCGAGCCGCCCGTCGTGGTCTGGACGTAGGTCCCGTCCTTCTTTTCCTGGGTGTAGCGCACGCCGGGCGTGACGCTCAGGCGATCATTGACCTTCCAGGTCAACTGGCCGAAGGCGGCGTAGCTGGTGGTGTCGATCGTACTGTCGTTGAACACCGTGTAGCCCTCGAGCAGCGAGGCCGGGGTGTTGGTGGCGGGCAGCAGCCAGTACGACGCGTCCGAGCCGTACTCGGTGACGCCGTGGGTCGTGACGTTCTGGTCGAAGTAATAGAGGCCGGCCGTCCAGTCGATCGGGCCGCCGCCGTTGTTGGACAGGCGGAATTCCTGGCTGAACTGCTTCTGGTGCGAGGGGTTGTTGGAGCGGCGGGTGACGTCCAGCGCGGTGTAGTCGCGGTCGTTGCGCGGTTCCCAGTCCCACTCGCGGTGGGCGGTGACCGAGGTCAGGGTGACCGGGCCGAAGTCGTAGTCGGCGACCGCCGACAGGCCGTTGACCCACTGGTCGGCCTGGATCGGGTCGTCGATGTCGGAGATGCGGTCGTAGGGGTTCTTGCTGGCGACGGTGTAGTTCTTGCCGGCGGCCAGGGCCGCGTACTGCTGAGCGGCGGGCTTCAGGGTCGTGCCGACCGTGACATAGACCTGGGTGCAGCACTCGGGCTGCTGGACGGCGTAGTCGCCGTAGAGCCTGACCGTCAGCTGCTCGTTCGGGGTGAACTTCAGCTGGCCGCGGTAACCCGTGCTTGAGCGGGCGTTCTGGTAGCTGTTGCTCTTGGGATTGTAGAGGTCGCCGTCGCGCCAGGTGCCCACGAACGACAGGCGGGCGGCCAGCTTGTCCTTGATGATCGGGCCTGCGGCCGTGGCCTTGAACTGGCGGAAGTTGAGGCTGCCGTAGCTGGCTTCCAGGTCGGCCTCGAACTCCTGCGTCGCGTCGCGGGTGGTGATGTTCAGCGCGCCGGCGGTGGTGTTCTTGCCAAACAGCGTGCCCTGCGGGCCGCGCAGCACCTCGATCTGCTGGATGTCGATGAAGTCGAGCGTCGCCGCGCCTGGGCGCGAATTGTAGACCTGGTCCACATAGATGCCGACGCCCTGCTCAAGGCCGTCATTGGCCAGGCCGTAGCTGGCGCCCAGGCCCCGGATGGTCAGGGCGGTGTTGCGCGGGTTGGGCGACAGCACCTGCAGCGTCGGGACCAGCTGGGTCAGGGCGACGATGCTGTTGACGCCGGTCTGGGTCAGGGTCTCGGCCGAGGTCACCGTCAGAGCGATCGGCACTTCCTGGGCGCTTTCCTCGCGGCGGCGGGCGGTGACGAAGACCTGTCCGACCAGGCTGGCGTCGTCGTTGGCGGCGGGGGCGGCCGGATCCGCCGGGGCGGTCGCGACCGGCGCGACGTCGGCCTCGGCGGCCAGGGCCAGGCCCGCGGTGGTGGAAAGAAGCGCGCCCAGCAGGGCGGCGCGGCCGAGCCGCTGGGCCGAAAGTCCGATCGTCACGTAGTGCCCCCTCGAATTCGAGATAACGCCATTCGGCGATTTGTGTTGGCGTGATATCTACCTATTCCTATCGGTGAAATGGAGAATGGCTCCGCGACCGGCCAGTTTTTCTGGGGCGCGCGTGGCGGGCGCCCTGAGAGCGGACATGCGAAAGGCCGCCCCGGTCTCCCGGGACGGCCTCTGGGTTTGGTCGGTGCTCAGCGAAAACCTCGTCCCCTCGGGTCGGGGCGCTAGTGCGGCCCGCCCAAGGACATGCTTCGACAGGCAGGATGAGGTTTTCTACTGCGAAGCTTCAGCCTTGGTCCTCACCCTGAGCTTGTCGAAGGGCGAGGACCACGCAGGGCCCGTCAGTTGGCGCCGTAGAGCTTCTTGACGTCGGCGCGGAAGGCCGCCCCGCTGTCGGGGCGGCTGTAGAACATGTGGCCGCCGGGATAGTTGGCCAGGGTCACGCGGCCGTTGGCCGTGGCCGGCATGGCGTCGACCACCAGGCGCGAGGCGAAGAACGGGCACGACAGGTCGTTGTAGCCGTGGACGATCAGCACCTTCAGCTTGGGATCGACCGAGACCGACTTGCGCAGGTCGGTGACCGACTCGGTGTCGGGGCCGCGGCCGCGATCCCAGGCCTGGTTCACCTCGCCCGACAGGGCGTCGTAGCGACCCTCGACCTTCCAGCCGACGGTGCGGGTGGTGAAGTCGACGATGGCGCTGGTGGTCGGGGCGATGATCGAGTCGAGGATCGGATCGTTGATCTCCTGCTCGGGGGCGAACGGGAAGGGATCCAGCGAGGTGACGTTGCTGTCGTAGCGGCTGCCCAGGCGTCCGGTCTGACGGAACACCTCGCGCAGGAACGACTGGGTCTCCAGCCGGCCGCCGGCGCGACGCACATAGGTCGGATCAAGGCCGGTCATGGCCGAGACCTTGGTGGTCAGGCGATCGAGGGCCGCCGGGTCCGAACCCTTCATCAGGTCGACCATGTATTCGCCGCGGGTGTAGTCCTCGACCTCCTTGATGGCGGCCGGGGTCAGCTTGCCGTCGCGCTCGAGCTTGGCGGCGGCGATCGACGGCAGGGTCCACATGGCCGGCAGGGGCGAGATCTCCTGGGCGGTGCGGCCGGCGCTCGACAGCAGCGGCGACACGAGAACCAGGCCGTTGATCCCGACGCCGTAGTCGGTCTGCAGGGTGTAGGTCAGGCGCGGGCCGCGGAAGCCGCCGTAGCTTTCGCCGACGATGTACTTGGGCGATTGCAGGCGCTCGTTCTTGACCAGCCAGTCGAAGACGGTGCGCGACAGGTAGTCGATGTCCTGCTTGACGCCGTAGAAGCGCTTCTTGGTCTCTTCGGGCGTGGTCAGGCTGCGCGAGAAGCCGGTGCCGACGGCGTCGATGAACACCAGATCGGTGAAGTCCATCCAGCTGGCGGGGTTGTCCTGAAGGCGCGTCGGGGCCGACGGGCTGTCGCCCTCGGCGCCGAACTGCACGCGCTTGGGACCGAGCGCAAAGTTCAGATAGACCGAGGCCGCGCCCGGGCCGCCGTTGAAGGCGAAGGTCACGGGGCGGTTGGGATCGCGGGCGGCGCCGTCCAGCGTGTAGGCGGTGAACACCACCTCGGCGATCTTCTTGCCCTTCTCGTCGCGCACCGGCAGCGAGCCGACGGTGGCGGTGTAGGTCAGGGTCTTGCCGGCCAGGACCATGGTCTGCTTGACCGACTTGTCGGCCGGGAAGGCGGGCAGTTCCGCGGCCGGGGCCTTTTCCGGTGCGGGCTTGGCGTCCTGGGCCATGACGTTTCCGCCGGCCATCATGCCGATCGCGAGGGCCGCCCCCGCGGTCCACGACTTCCAAGTGCTGAGCATGTCGCCTCCCGAACGCCCGCCTGCCGGCTGGGCGCCTTGCCGTCCTGAATTTGGAGCGCCCGCGGCGTGGCGGGCTCCGGTGATGGGCGAAATGGCTAGAGCATGGCCAAGCTGTCGGCAAGGACGACGCGGAAAAGTGGGCGGGCGGCAAGAACGTGCCCATGGGCCGGGCAGGGCCCGCTTGTTCAAGACGCGGGCGGCGCGGCCGAATTTCCCTTTCCGGAGCGCGCATAAGGGCGAAAAACGGGTTCCGTTTTGTCCCCCGCCGCACTAGGAGTAGCCCCGCCTCGGCAAGGCCTGCCAAAGCGTCTTGCCGACACCATATTTCTGTCCGGCGCCGTTCCTGGCGCGTTGCTGCAAGGCGAAGATCCCATGGCCCAATACGACGTCGTCATCATCGGGGGCGGCCCCGGCGGCTACAACGCGGCGACCCGCGCCGGCCAGCTGGGCCTGAAGACGGCCATTGTCGAAGGTCGCGGCAAGCTGGGCGGCACCTGCCTGAACGTCGGCTGCATGCCGTCGAAGGCCCTGCTGCACGCCTCGGAATATTATGAAGCCGCCGCCGGCGGCGAGTTCGCCAAGCTCGGCATCGAAGTGAAGCCGAAGCTGAACCTCGACCAGATGATGGCCCAGAAGGCCGAGAGCGTCGAAGCCCTGACCAAGGGCGTCGAGTTCATCATGAAGAAGAACAAGGTCGAGTACGTGAAGGGCTGGGGCCGCATCGACGGACCCGGCAAGGTCGTCGTGAAGGCCGAAGACGGCAGCGAACGCGTCCTCGAGACCAAGAACATCGTCATCGCCACGGGTTCGGAACCGACCCCGCTGCCGGGCGTGACCATCGACAACGCCAGCCGCATCGTCGACTCCACCGGCGCTCTGTCGCTGCCGTCGGTTCCGAAGAGCCTGATCGTCGTCGGCGCCGGCGTCATCGGCCTGGAGCTGGGTTCGGTGTGGCGCCGCCTGGGCGCTGAAGTCACCGTCGTCGAGTACCTGGACCGCATCGTCCCGGGCACCGACACCGAAGTGGCCACCGCCTTCCAGAAGATCCTCACCAAGCAGGGCTTCAAGTTCAAGCTGGGCGCCAAGGTCACCGGCGCCGCCGACAAGGGCAAGCAGGCCGAACTGACGCTGGAGCCGGTCGCCGGCGGTCCGGCCGAGACCCTGCAGGCCGACTACGTGCTGGTGGCCATCGGCCGTCGCCCGTTCACCCAAGGCCTGGGCCTGGAAACCGTGGGCATCACGCCAGACAAGCGCGGGATCATCGCCAACGACCACTACAAGACCGGCGTCGACGGCATTTGGGTCATTGGGGACGTGACCTCGGGGCCCATGCTGGCCCACAAGGCCGAGGACGAGGCCGTGGCCTGCATCGAGCTGATCGCGGGCAAGGCGGGCCACGTGAACTACGACATCATCCCGGGCGTCATCTACACCAAGCCGGAAGTCGCCACCGTCGGTAAGACGGAAGACGAGCTGAAGGCCGCGGGCGTCGCCTACAAGGTCGGCAAGTTCCCGTTCCTGGCCAACAGCCGCGCCAAGATCAACCACGAGACCGACGGCTTCGTGAAGGTGCTGGCCGACGCCAAGACCGACCGCATCCTGGGCGCCCACGCCGTGGGTCCGAACGTCGGCGACATGATCGCCGAGATCTGCGTGGCCATGGAGTTCGGCGGCTCGTCGGAAGACGTCGCCCGCACCTGCCACCCGCACCCCACCCGCTCGGAAGCTCTCCGTCAGGCGGCCATGGGCGTCGAAGGCTGGACGATGCAGGCCTAAGGCCCGCGTCTGTCCACTAATTAAGAAGCGCGTCCGTTCCATCGGACGTAAGGTGGCGGGGTTTCGGCAACGGAGCCCCGCCATGCTTTTGTCCGCTCTCCTGCTCGCCGCCGCCGTGCAGGCCGCTCCGGCCGACCGCGTCCATGTTCTGCCGGAGGCGCCGGGCCCCGCGCTGCTGGCCGACGCCCCGCCGCCGCCCGCCCGCATCGAGGACGGACGCATCATCCGTCCGGCCAGGAAGAACTGCCCGCTGGCCAAGGTCACGCCCGCCGACGAGGCGAAAAAGGGCGGTCACGCCCATCCCCTGGCCAAGGAGCCCAAGTCGGGCCTGCGCTACGCCGTCATGCGCAGCATCGACGGCTGCCCGGTGGACGCGCCCATGGCGGTCAGCCGGGCGCGCTGACCTTCGCCAGGCACAGCCACGTCCAGGTGACGCCGGCCGCCTGGTTGCCGCTCTGCACCGAGGCCGCCGCGACGCGGTGGACGAGCCGCAGCCCCGCCGCCTCGGCCAGGGCGATCGTGGCCTCGACGTCCACCGGCCAGACCGGCCGGGACAGCGCGCCGGGGCCATGGCGCAGCGACATCACCAGCACCCCGCCCTCCGCCAGCAGGCCCGCCAGCGCCGGCATGGCCACCGACCGGCCAGGATCGTCCAGATGCTGCCAGACGCCGCTCAGCAGCACCCGGTCGAACACCCGCCCCCGCAGGCGGGAAAGCTCCGGCAGCCGGTCGTCGATCCATTCCAGCCCCGGCCGCAGCGCCCGCCCGGCCTCGCGCAGGCTGGCGGCCGGCTCGACCGCGACCACGGCGTGGCCCAGGCCCGCCAGCCAGGCGGCGTCCCGGCCCGTGCCGGCCCCGATGTCGGCGATCCTGGCCGGCGCGGCGGACATGAAATCGGCCACCGGCGCGTAGAGCCCGGCGGAGTCGATGGCTTCGAAACGGTCGACGAGGTCGGCCCCGTCGGCCTCGTAGCCGGCAAGCACAGCCGCGTTCACAGGTCCACGACCTCGCACTTCAGCGCCTGGCGGATGTGGTCGGCGAGGATGCGGCGGTGGCAGCAGGCCGGATCGTCCTCGTAGCAGAGCAGGGCGATCCGCTTGTCGCGGGCGAGTTCCGTGGCCTGGGCCAGGGCCAGCTGGGCGTCCGGCTCCTGCAGGTGGTCGGCGAAGATCGCCCGCATCTCGTCGGTGCGCCCGGCGCGGGCGGCGTCGCGGCCGGCCTTGGGCGTGCCCAGCGGCCGCAGGTGCAGGTAGCCGATGCCCCGCTCCTGAAGGCTGTTTCCCAGCAGCGTCTTGGAGAAACCGGCCTTGCGCGACGAGGCCACGGCCCGCACGTCGACCACCAGTTCCACCCCCGCCGCCTTGAGGCGATCGATCATCCCGCCTTGCGTGTCGGTCTCGTAGCCGATGGTGGCGAGCGGATTCATCGTCGGCTCCATTGGACGGCGGCGCTATCGGCGCCTACCTTAAGGCCCAAGTCGACGAAGAAGGAACCACGGGCTTATGGACGCCGCCGTCTTCCGCGAACCCAAGCGGCGTTTCATCGCCATCGACAGCCCGGCCGGCGGCGGCGAGATGGCGGCGCTGGACTTCGGCCCGGCCGGCCGCGCCGTCGACGTCGTCTTCGTTCACGCCAACGGCTTCAACGCCCAGACCTACCGCGCCCTGCTGGCTCCGCTGTCAGCCGGCCTGCGGGTGCTGGCGGTCGACCAGCGCGGCCACGGCGACAGCCGCCTGGCCGCCGATCCCGACGGTCGCCGCTCGTGGCTCGACCTGCGCGACGACCTGCTGGCCCTGCTTCAGGCGCTGGACCAGGCCCCGGTGGTGCTGGCCGGACACTCGATGGGGGCCACGGTCAGCCTGCTGACCGCCGCCCAGGCCCCGGGCAAGGTCTCGAGCCTGGTCCTGCTCGACCCGGTGATCATGCCTCGCCTGGTGGCGCTGTACGCCAAGGCGCCGTGGACATCGGGGCGGCTGTGGAAGCGCATGCCGATCGCCCAGGCCGCCGGCCGCCGGCGCGAAGTGTTCGACAGCCGCGAGGCCGCCTTCGCCGCCTATCGCGGCCGCGGCGCCTTCAAGACCTGGCCCGAGACCATGCTGGCCGACTATGTCGGCGGCGGCTTCAGGGATCGCCCCGACGGCAAGGTCGAGCTGGCCTGCTCGCCGGCCTGGGAGGCCTCCAACTACGCCGCCCAGGGCCACGATCCGTGGCGGGCGGTCAGCCAGTTCCGGGGTCCGGTGCGGATCCTGGCGGCCGAGACCGGCTCGACCTGCCGCATCGGCGACGGCGCCGCCTTCGCCCGCCGCGGCAAGGCCGTGCGGATCGAGACCGTGGCGGGAACCAGCCACTTCCTGCCGATGGAGCGCCCCGACCTGGTGCGCGAGGCCATCCTCGACGCGGCGACGTGAGGTGCGCCCTTCTCCCCTTGCGGGAGAAGGTGTCATCCGCAGGATGACGGATGAGGGGTCCCACAGACGAAAAACGCCGCGACGGCTGATCGGCCGTCGCGGCGTCTTGCGTTCGGGAGACCCCTCACCCGATCCCCGCCTTCGCGGGGACCACCCTCTCCCGCAAGGGGAGAGGGATCAAGGATCACCAGATCTTCACGCGATCTTCCGGCGCGATGTAGAGCTTGTCGCCCGGCTGGACGTCGTAGGCCTTGTACCAGCCCGGCTGGTTCCGGATCGTGCCGTTGACGCGGTAGTAGGCCGGCGAGTGCGGGTCGGCGGCGATCTGCTGCTTGAGCGCGTCGTCACGGCTCTTCTGACGCCACACCTGGGCCCAGCCGAGATAGACGCGCTGGTCGCCGGTGAAGCCGTCCAGCACCGGGGCCGGCTTGCCCTTCAGCGAGGCGTGGTAGGCGTCGAGGCCGAAGGACAGGCCGCCCATGTCGCCGATGTTCTCGCCCATGGTCAGCTTGCCGTTGACGTGCACGCCCGGGAACGGCTCGAAGGCCGAGTACTGCTTGCCCAGCTTGTCGGCCTGGGCCTCGAAGCGGGCGGCGTCTTCGGCGGTCCACCAGTCGCGCAGCACGCCGTCGCCGTCGGACTTGCGGCCCTGGTCGTCGAAGCCGTGGCCGATCTCGTGGCCGATCACGCCGCCGATGCCGCCGTAGTTGACGGCCGGGTCGGCGTCCGGATGGAAGAACGGCGCCTGCAGGATGGCGGCCGGGAACACGATCTCGTTGTTGACCGAGTTGTAGTAGGCGTTGACCGTCTGCGGGGTCATGCCCCACTCGCTCTTGTCGACCGGCTGGTTCAGGCGCTCGACGTCATGGCGCCATTCGAAGGCGCCGGCCCGCAGGGCGTTGCCGTAGGCGTCGTCGGCGCGGATTTCCAGCTTGGAGTAGTCGCGCCACTTGTCGGGATAGCCGATCTTGACGGTGAACTTGGCCAGCTTGTCGAGGGCCTTGTCCTTGGTCTCCGGACCCATCCAGTCGAGGGTCTCGATACGGGCCTTCAGCGCGGTGCGCAGGTTGGCCACCAGGTCGACCATCTTGGCCTTGGAATCCGGCGGGAAGTACTCGGCCACATAGACCTTGCCGACGCTCTCGCCGAGCATGCCGTTGACCTGGGCGACGCCGCGCTTCCAGCGCGGGCGCTGCTCGGGCTGGCCCGACAGGGTCTTGCCGCGGAACTCGAAGCTGGCGTCGGCGAAGCGCTTGGACAGCATGGGGGCCGCGCCGTCGACGACCTTGAAGGCCTGCCAGGCCTTGAGGGTGTCGAGCGAGGTGTCGCCATAGATCTTGGCGAACTTCGGGAAGGCCGTGTCGGTGGTCACCACCACGCGGTCGAGCTTGGGCAGCTCGGTGCCGACCAGATAGCGGTTCCAGTCATAGCCCGGGGTCAGGGCCTGCAGTTCGGCCCAGGTCTTGGGATTGTAGGTCTTGTCGCGGTTGCGGCGCTCGACGCGGGTCCAGCTGGCTTCGGCCAGTTGGGTCTCGAAGGCGACCACGGCCTTGGCGCTCTCGGCCGGGTTGGCCCAGCCGACGAAGCCCAGCATCTTGGCGACATACAGCTCGTAGGCGGCCTTCTTGTCGGCGAACTTGGCGTCGAGATAGTAGTCGCGGTCGGGCAGCGAGATGCCGCCGGCGCCGGCATAGACCGCGTAGCGGGTCGGGTTCTTGGCGTCGGTCGAGACATAGAGGCTGAGGATCGAGGCGAAGGCCGTGGTCGGGCTCTTGCCCATCAGGGCGGTGAACTCGTCCTTGGTCTTGATCGCCTGGACCTGCTTCAGCTCGGCGGCGATCGGGGCTGCGTCCAGCTTCTCGATGTGGGCCTCGTCCATGAAGGCCTTGTAGGCCGCGCCGACCTTGACGCTGTCGGCGTCGGTGGTCTTGCCGGCGGCGGCGCCCTCGATGATGGCGCGGGTGCGGGCTTCCGACAGCTCCGAGAGCTTGTCGAAGTTGCCGTAGCGGGTGCGGTCCGACGGGATCTGGGTGGTCTCGTCCCACTTGCCGTTGGCGTACTTGTAGAAGTCGTCGCCCGGCTTGACCGAGGTGTTCATGCCCGTGAGGTCGAAGCCCCAGGCGCCGTAGCGCGGCGACTCCAGCGAGACGGCCGTGCCGCCGCCTTCGGCGCCCTGGACGAACAGCGACTGCACGGTGCAGGCGTCGTCGACGCAGGCGTGTTCCTCATGCGCCTGGGCGCCGTAGGCCGAGATCGAGAGGGCGACCGCCGCGGCGGCGCCGAACCAAGCTTTTTTCATCGAAAGGCAGATCCGTTGGAAAACCCGCGGCAATCTGCGCCGGACAACGGAATTTCCTGCCTTAAAATTCTGTCATGTTTCCACAGGGCGGGGCGATGACCGCTGGAGGGTCATCAAAGCGCCACCTTGGGTCAGTGCCGGTGTGGCGGAACGGGCGCGACCGCAGCCGCCGGTTGCGGCGGGCCCGTGCGGACGGCCAGCAGGGCCTCGACCTTGCGGCCGCCGTCGAAGGTCAGGACCAGCGGCAGGCGCTCGCCGGGCTTCAGGGGGCGCTTGAGGCCCATGACCATGAAGTGGTTCCCGCCCGGGGCGAAGGCGACCTGGCCGCCCGGCGGAATGACCAGGCCCTGGGTCATGGCCCGCATCGACGAGACGCCGTTCGCTTCCGTGGTGCGGTGGACCATCACCTCGCGGGCGAGGGGGCTGGCGGCGCCGGTCAGGGTGATCGGCGCGCGGCCGCGATTGGCCAGCACCATATAGCCGGCGCTGTTCATCCCCGCGGCCGCCACCGGCCGGGCCCAGGCCTGGCGCACGTCGACCTCCACCGTCTTCGGCGCGGCGGCGGCCAGCACTGGAACCAGGGCCAGGGTGGCGATCAACGGAGTGAAACGACGCATGCGGGAACTCTCGACGAAGCGTTGGAAAGACGCCTTACGCCGGTTGGGCGCGGGCGGCGAGCGACTACAAGTTGCCTTCTCCCCTTGCGGGAGAAGGTGGCGGTCGAAGACCGACGGATGAGGGGGCGAACGCCCCGACCGCGAAGTTCTGAGAGACCCCTCACCCGACCTCCCTTCGGGAGGCCACCCTCTCCCGCAGGGGGAGAGGGACGGCTTCACCGCTCTTCGATCTCTCGCGCATCGCTTCTGCCCCGCATCCGGCGAACCGTGCTAGGCGAGGCGTCCACGCTGCATGGACCATCGCATGACCGGCCAATTCACCGACGCCGAACGCCGCACTACCCTGGCCGGCCTGATGATCGTCTTCCTGCTCAGCGCGCTGGACCAGACCATCGTCTCCACCGCCATGCCGCGGATCATCTCCGAACTGCACGGCCTGACGCTCTATAGCTGGGTGACGACCGCCTACCTGTTGAGCTCGACCGTCATGGTGCCGATCTGGGGCAAGCTGGGCGACATCTATGGCCGCAAGCCCGTGCTGGTGGTCGGCATCTCGATCTTCATGGTCGGCTCGTGGCTGTCGGGCCTGTCGGGCGAGTTCGGCACGATCGCCGGCATGAACGGCATGGTGCAGCTGATCGTCTTCCGCGCCCTGCAGGGGATCGGCGGCGGGGCGCTGTTCACCACGGCCTTCGCGATCATCGCCGACCTTTATCCGCCGCGCGAGCGGGGCAAGTTCGCCGGCATCTTCGGCTCGGTGTTCGGCCTGTCCAGCGTGCTGGGTCCGCTGATCGGCGGCTATTTCACCGACCACGGCACGGTCACCCTGGCCGGCCACGTGGTCGCCGGCTGGCGCTGGGTGTTCTACGTCAACCTGCCGCTCAGCCTGCTGTCGCTGTTCATGATCCTGGTGAAGATGCCGGCCCTGCCGCACCAGCGCTCGGGCTCGATCGACTTCCTGGGCGCGGCCCTCTTGATCGCCGCCTTCGTGCCGCTGCTGCTGGCGCTGAGCCTGGGCGGCCACGACATCGCCTGGGCCTCGCCCCAGAGCATCGGCCTGTTCGCCGGGGCGGCCGTGGCGCTCGCCCTGTTCGTCTATGTCGAGAGCAGGGTCTCCAACCCGATCCTGCCGCTGCGATTGTTCGTCAACCGCACCTTCGTCACCGCCAACCTCGCCGCCTTCCTGATTTCCATGGCCTTCATGGGGGTGGCGGTGTTCCTGCCGCTCTACATGCAGCTGGGCCTGGGCGTCGACGCCACCACCTCGGGCCTGGCCATGCTGCCGCTGATGGGCGGGATGATCGTCGGCTCGTCGGTCTCGGGCGTGCTGGTCACCCGCACCGGCAAGTACAAGCCGTTCATGCTGGGCGGGGCGGTGCTGCTGCTGATCGGCGTGCTGCCGATGACCCATCTGGCGAGCCTGAGCCTTGGACTGCTGTGCGGCCTGCTGCTGGTGGTCGGGATCGGCCTTGGCCCCAACCACAGCCTGTTCAACCTGGCCTCCCAGAACGCGGTGACCCCGCGCGACATCGGCGTTGCCACCAGCTCCAACCAGTTCTTCCGCCAGATCGGCTCGACGGTGGGCGTGGCCGTGGCCGGCGCCCTCTTGACCACCCAGCTGGCCAATTACGGCGGCGGCAAGCTCGATCTGGGCGCCCTGCAGGGCATGGCCCTGGAGACCGGCGTCGCCGGCGGCCATCGCGACCCGGCCCTGGGCCAGGCCCTGTCGTTTGCGGTGAGCGGCGTGATGCAGGCGGCCCTGGCGGTGATCGTGCTGGGGGTGCTCGTGATCTTCTTCGTCCCCGCCCTGCCGTTGCGCTCGCGCATGCCGACGCAGGAGCCGGTGCTGGAGAAGGAAGAAGTGGCGGGGTGAAGCCCGATTTCTCCTCCCCCGCCTGCGGGGGAGGGGGACCACGAAGTGGTGGAGGGGGCGAGACTGGGCTCAGTAGCGGCGGGGGGGCCCCCCCCCCCCCGCCCGGACCCCCCCCCCCCCCCCCCCCCCCCCCCCCGAGACTGGGCTCAGTAGCGGCGGTCGCCCCCTCCGTCACGCTGCGTATCCGCAGCGCGCCACCTCCCCCGCTTCGCGAGGGAGGAGTGGGGAGCTGTCGCGCAGGGACTGAGCGGGCCTTCCCGGACCTACAGAAAGCTGTACGGGTCGATGTCGATCGTCACCCGCACGGAGTTTGGAACCTTGGCCCGCGCCCGCCACGCCGCCATGAAGCCAGGCAGGTCGACATTGCGGCCCGCCCGCACCAGGAACCGCTTCCTCCGCCGCCCGCGCACCAAACCGAGCGGCGCATCGGCGGGACCATAGACCTCCACCCCTTCGGCATTGGGCGTCGCGGCGGCCAGGGCCTGGACGTAGGCCTCCAGCGCCTCGGCGTCGGGGCCCGAGGCGATCACGGCCGCCAGGCGTCCGAACGGCGGCAGGCCGGCTTCCTCGCGCATGGCCATCTCGGCCTCGACGAAGGCGTCGCGGTCCTGGGCCTTCAGGGCCTGCAACACGGCGTGCTCGGGCGAATAGGTCTGCAGATAGGCGCGGCCGGGCTTTTCGTGGCGGCCGGCCCGGCCCGTCGCCTGGGCCAGCAGCTGGAAGGTCCGCTCGCCGGCCCGCAGGTCGCCGCCCCGCAAGGAGAGGTCGGCGTCGATAACCCCCACCAGGGTCAGGTTTGGGAAGTTGTGGCCCTTGGCCGCCGCCTGGGTGGCCACGAGAATGTCGATCTCGCCGGCCGCCATCGCGTCGACCAGGGCCCGCGCGCCTGCCGGATCGAACACCGTGTCCGAAGAGAAGACGGCGATGCGGGCGTCGGGGAACAGGTAGCGGGCCTCTTCCTCCACCCGCTCCACGCCGGGGCCGATCGACACCAGGCTGTCCTTGGCCCCGCAGTGCGGGCAGGCCTCGGGCTTCTTCATCGAAAAGCCCGTCAGGTGACAGACCAGGCGGCCGGTATAGCGGTGCTCGACCAGCCAGCTGTCGCTGTCGGGCGACTTCAGCTTCTCGCCGCAGGCCCGGCACAAAACGAGTGGCGCATAGCCCCGGCGGTTGAGGAACAGCAGGGACTGTTCGCCCTTCTGCAAGGTCAGGGACACGGCCTTGACCAGGGTCGGCGACAGCCAGCGGCCGGGCTCGGGCGGGGTGGCCCGCATGTCGATCAGGTGCACGTCGGGCAGCTGCGCCGTCCCGTGGCGCGCGCCCAGCCGCAGCCAGCGATAGCGGCCCTGGTGGGCGTTCCACAGGCTTTCCAGCGACGGCGTGGCCGACGCCAGCACCACCAGCGCGCCCTCGATCTTGGCGCGCGCCACCGCCAGGTCGCGGGCCTGATAGATGAAGCCCTCTTCCTGCTTGAACGAGCCGTCGTGCTCTTCGTCGACGACGATCAGCTTGAGGTTCGAGAACGGCAGGAACAGCGCCGAGCGGGCCCCGACCACGATGCGGGCCCGGCCGTCGGCCACGGCCTCCCAGGCGCGGCGGCGGCGCGGCGGCGAGACGCCCGAGTGCCACTCTATCGGCGCGGCCCCGAACCGCTGCTCGAAGCGGCCCATCACGGCCTGGGTCAGGGCGATCTCGGGCAGCAGCACCAGCACCTGGGCGGCCGGATCGGCCTCCAGCGCCGCGGCGGCGACCTCGAGATAGACTTCGGTCTTGCCCGAGCCGGTGACGCCGTCTAGCAGCGCGGCCTGGAAGCCGCCGGCCGCCAGCATGTCGGCCATCTCGTCGGCCGCGGCCTTTTGACTCGGGTTCAGGGTCTGGGCGGGCAAGGAGAGGTCGGGCTGGGCGACGCTGTCGTCGGCGGCGACCAGGACGGGCTCCAGCGCCCCCTCGTCGACCAGCCCCTTGACCACCCCGGCCGAGACCCCGGCCTGGCGGGCCAGTTCGGCGGCGCTCAGCGGACCATGTTCGGCGGCGGCCAGCACCTTCAGGCGGGCCGGCGTCATGCGGGCGGGCTGGACGCCGGTCAGGGCCACGGCCTTCTCGGGCTTGGCCGGCGGATGACGCAGGCCGCGCAGGGCCATGGCCAGCGGCCAGCCGGGCACGTCGACGCTGTAGCGCGCCGCCCACTCGACGAAGGTAATGACATTGGCCGGCAGGCGCGGATCGTCCACCCGGGCCAGGACCGGCTTGAGGCGACGGTTGCCGCCGACCCCGTCGCGCAGGGCGGTGACCACGCCGCGTACGGTGCGGGGGCCCAGGGGCACCGACACGTGGTCGCCGACGGCCAGCTCCAGGCCCTCCGGCTCGGCGTAGTCGAAGGCCTCGGGCAGCGGCATGGGCAGCAGGACGGAGGCGATGCGCGGCATGAGACCCGCCTTCTGCAACGGAAACGTCGCCGCGTCGAGATGGGGTTGCAGGCGTTGTCATCAAGCCGGCGTTAACCGAAACAGGGCTTCATCGGCCTCGCCTGACGCGTGCAGGTGATCACGACAGTGAGGGGTCATGAGCGAATCCAGCCAGGCGATGGTCCAGCCGCAGATCGATCCCGATCTGGTCCGCGACTTTCTTCGTGAACAGCCCGACGTGCTGCGCGAGGACACCGACCTGCTGAGCGACCTGGGCCTGAAGCTCGACACCGGCAATGTCGTCGAGTTCGGCCACGTGGCCATCGCCCGCGCCGCCGCCGCCCGCGAGCGCGAAGCTCAGGTGCGCAAGACCATCGAGGCCACCGCGGAGGCCAACATGTCGGCCCAGGCCCAGGTGCACGCCGCGGTCATCGACCTGCTCGACGCCCGCAACCACTCCGATCTGGCCCGTCGCGTCGACGAAATGGCCGCCCTGCGCTTCAGCCTCGCCGCCGGCACGGTGGCCCTGGAAGGCCCCGCCCGGGTTCCGGCCGGTTGGCATGTTCTGGTCGACGGCCAGGTCGACATGCTGATGGGCGACCACGGCGTGGCCCGCATGGGCTTCTTCGCGCCCGCGCTGGGCCTGTTCGGCGACAAGCTCGACACCATCCGCAGCATGGCCCTGGTCCGCATGGCCCTGTGGGAGCCCTCGCGCCAGGGCGTCCTGGCCTTCGGCTCCACCGACCCCGAAGCCTTCACCCCCGACATGGGCTCCGACCTGGTGGCCTTCCTGGCCCGCGTCGTCGAGCGCACGGCCGAACGTTGGCCGGTTCCCTAAACAAGATCCTCCCCCTGTGGGGGAGGTGGCCCGGAGGGCCGGAGGGGGGGCGTTTTCAGCTATCTGATAGCTGGACGAGCATCCCCCACTCCCCCCTCCGTCGCCTTCGGCGACACCTCCCCCAGAGGGGGAGGATCTTTCCATGACCGCCCGCGAAGCCCTGGCCGCCTGGCTGACCCACCTCGCCGACGAGCGCCGCGCCTCGCCGCGCACGGTGCGGGCCTATGGCGACAACGTGCTGGCCTATCTGAACTTCATCGAGGGCCATAACGGCGGCGCCCTGTCGCTGAAGGACCTCGGCGCGGTCTCGGCCGCCGACCTCAGGGCCTATCTGGCCTTCCGACGTTCGGGCGATCATCCGCTGTCGCCGCGCTCGGTCAGCCAGAGCCTGTCGTCGATCCGGGCCTTCCACCGCTTTCTCGACGCGCGCCTTTCCACGCCCAACGCCGCCATCGGCCTGGTGCGCGGCCCGCGCATCAAGGTCGGCGCGCCGCGCCCCGTGTCCGAAGACCAGGCCCGGGGCCTGCTGGCCGAGATCGCACTGGATCCCGACCGCGAGGAATGGGAGGCCGCCCGCGACGAGGCGGTGCTGACCTTGCTGTGGGGTTGCGGCCTGCGGATTTCCGAAGGCCTGTCCCTGACCCGCGCCGACGCGCCGCTCGCCGAAACGCTGCGTATCACCGGCAAGGGCGGCAAGACCCGGATCGTGCCGGTGCTCGACGCCGTGCGCGCGGCGGTCGACGCCTATGTCGCGGCCCTGCCGTTCGTGCTGGCGCCGAACGAGCCGCTGTTCCGGGCCAAGCGCGGCGGGCCGCTGTCGCCGCGCCACGTGCAGGCGGCCATGCAAGTGCTGCGCGGGCGCCTGGGCCTTTCGGATCGCGCCACGCCCCACGCCCTGCGCCACAGCTTCGCCACCCACCTCCTGGGCGCCGGCGCCGACCTGCGCTCGATCCAGGACCTTCTGGGCCACGCCTCGCTGTCGACGACCCAGCGCTACACCCAGGTCGACGCCGAGGGCCTGCTGGCGGCGTATGGCAAGGCGCATCCGCGGGCTTGAGGGCCCTCATTCTCTTGCTCCCCTTAATCGTCATCCCGGCCGAAGCGCAGCGAAGAGCCGGGACCTAGGGGCCGACGCAATGCGTGGGCCAACGCTGGGGCGCGAACCAGACCACGGAGCCCAGTCCCCCGGGGTCCCGGATAAGCCCTTCGGGCTTTCCGGGATGACGAGTGTTATGGGCGTGGGAGCCGGTATCAGCTCAAATCCCGCTCCTCCAGCGCCGCCAGCAGCGCCGCCAGCCGGTCGACCTCCGGCTGCAACGCCGGATCCAGCCGTGCCTTGGGAGGATCCGCCTGGACGTAGACGAGGTTCACCGTCTCGTTGGGGTCGGCGACCAGGTCGTACATCTCCCACTCCTGGCCGACGCGGCCCGACGGGTCGAAATAGCGGGTCAGCTTGTGGGTCAGGGTGCGCACCGAGCGCACGTGGTTGGGCTGGCGCACCGAGCCGGGGGCGATGTCGACCGGCGCCCGCAGGGGATTGCCCTTGCGCACCTTCTCCACCGCCGCGTCGAACACAGCGTATTCCTTTTCGCACTTGGCGTTGTGCGGATTGTTCAGCGGGGCCAGGGGCGCGGTGATCTCGTCGTCGGTGATGAAGAGCACGCCCTTGCGCTCGCTGCCGTCCGGCTCGATCACCCGGTCGGTTTCGCCCCGGATCAGCGGCGCGAGGTTGGCGCCCGGCAGCGGCGGGACGGGCCGGGTCTTGGCCAGCACGCCGGCGATGGCGTCGCGCTCGGCCTCGGCGACGCCGGCCAGGCCCAGGATGGTCGGCACGATGTCGGCGTGGCTGGTCAGGGCCTGCTTGGCCAGCGGGACGCCTTCCGGAAGTCCTTCGGGCGCCAGGCCCGGCGGGAAGCGCACGACCACCGGCACGTGCAGCACCTCCTGATAGGCGGTGTGCCACTTCTCCAGCATCATGCCGTGGGCGCCGGCCATCTCGCCGTGGTCGGTGAGGAAGACGACGATGGTGTTGTCGGCCTGGCCGGTAGCCTCCAGCGTCTCGAGCACGGCGGCGATGTGCACGTCGACCACGCTGTGCAGCCAGCCATAGAGCTGGACGAAGGCCTTGACCCCGCCGCGCGGGTCGCTGGTCAGCTGGAACGGGATCGGCCCCTGCAGGGCGATGTCGGCCGCCGCCTCCAGGGCCTTGTCGGTCTCGGTGATCCCCATGCCGCGCGCGACGTTGAAGCCGGTCTTGGAATTGAGCGCCAGGCCCATCTTCCAGGCGTAGTCGTGCTGGGCCGAGGGCTTGGTCGACAGGTCCTCGTCCCAGGTGGGCGGCACGTGCCCGCACTCCTGGTCGAAACCGCCGGGATTGAGCGGGACGGTCGCCGTGCCCGCCGTCGGCGGCGGGCTGCGCTGGCCTTGCAGCGGCACGGTCAGCGGCTGGAAGATGCCCTGCACGCCGCTGTCGTCGGGCTTGGGCAGGGCCTGGCCGATCACCGCCGGATAGGTGGCGATGTCGTGGGGGTTGGTGAACGAGGCCACCGCGAACCACGGTTTGAGGTTTTCCGGATCGGGACCCGAGGCATAAGGGTCATGCGACTGGGCGGTGGCGCTGGCGCGGTCGTAGTTCACCGCCAGGGCCTGGCGGCGGATGAAGGCGCAGGCGGTGTCCGAAAAGCCGGCGTCGCGATAGAGGCCCAGATTGTTGATCGCCGCCCCGTGCGGCTCGGGCCAGCTCTCTTCCCAGTCGTCGAAGCCGTAGTCCTCCAGCGTGTGGCGGACCGGATCGCTGACGTGCCACTTGCCGAAATAGTGGGTGGTGTAGCCGGCCTCGCGCATCCAGTTGCCCAGGGTCGGGATGCCGCCCTGCGCCAGCCACGGGAAGTTGGGCGAATCCCCGCTCTTGAACAGGCCGTCGGTCTGGGTGACGCCGGTGCGCGTGCCGTACTGGCCGGTATAGATCACCGTGCGGCTGGGCGTGCAGGCGCTGGCGGCGATGGTGTGGTTGGCCAGCAGCACGGCGTTGTCGCGCAGGGCCGCCAGCCCCGGGAAGTGCTGGATGTAGTCGTTGTCCGGCTTCAGCGGCTGGAAGCCCAGCACGTCCTTCAGGCCCTCGGCCAGGCCGTGGGCGGCTCCGTAGGAGAAGCGCGGAAAGCGATACTGGTCGCAGGTGATCAAGAGGATGTTGGGTCGCTTGGTCATGTCGGCCTCCCCACGGGCGATTGTCGGCCCCGAATGTCGGGAAGCTGACGCCGAAGTTGTGACGCGACTGTGCTCGCCTTCACATAACGGCGGCTTTCGGGTCGCTCCGTCGAAGGCGAAAACCGCCGTTCGCCCTGCGACAAGGAGTCGCGCGGGTCTGCGAAAACACTGCGCTTAACCACGCTTTTACCGCGCGCCCTGCTTTGTGGATCCAAAGATGAAACACCTCCGCGAAGCCGAGTGCGCGCGAGAGGACGCTGAAAGCGGGACAGTCCTGATGAAGCTCGACGATCTGAAGATCGCCACCAAGGTGATGCTGCCGGCCATCGTGCTGGCGCTTGTCGCCGTCGCCTGCGTTGGCCTGGGCGTGTGGCAGCAGAAAAAGCTGGAAGCCGCCGCATCCAACATCGTGCAGCAGCGCGCTCCGGCCGAGCTGGAGATGGCCCGCTTCAACCGCCGCGTCGCCACCATCGGCTACGCCGCCTACCGCACCGTGGCCAACGAGGGCGCGTCCGACGCGGCCAAGCAGGCCTCGCAGGAAATCGACGACGCCCTGAAGAGCGGCAACGAGCGCCTCGACGCGGTGGCCAAGGCCGATCCGTCGACCGCCAAGGACGTGGCCGGCTTCCGCGCCCGCTTCAAGAAGGTCTACGACAGCGGCCGCCAGGGCGCCGACCTTGGCCTGCAGGACGCCAACGAGGCCGGCATCATGGTCATGGCCGTGATCGATCCGGACATCACCGCCCTGACCAAGGACGTCTCGGACTGGACCGACAAGCACACCAACGACACCAAGGCGATCATCGGCAAGGCCCAGAAGGACGCCCAGGCCGGCATCGTCATCACCCTGCTGTTCGGCCTGATCTCGGCCGCCGCCGCCCTGGCCTACGCCGTGTGGATCGGTCGCGCCAAGATCTCGCGCCCGCTGGTTCAGCTGTCCAAGACCATGGAGGTCCTGGCCCAGGGCTCGGTCGACGTCGAGGTCGCCGGCGCCCAGCGTCGTGACGAGGTCGGCGCCATGGCCCGCTCGGTCCAGGTGTTCAAGGACAACGCCCTGGCCCTGCGCACCGCCGAGGCCGCCCAGCAGCGCGCCGCCGCCGAGACCGAGGCCGAGCGCCGCCGCAACGAACAGGTTCGCGAAGCCGCCGCCAAGGAGCAGGCCTTCGTCATGGAAGAGATCGCCACGGGCCTCACCCGCCTGGCCGAGGGCGACCTGACCTATCGCGTCGACGCCGACTTCCCGGCCGACTACAAGCGCCTGCAGTCCGACTTCAACGGCGCCATCGCCCAGATGGAAGACGCCATGCGCACCATCGTCCATGCCGCCAACGGCATCGGCGCGGGCAGTGACGAGATCGCCTCGGCCGCCGACGACCTGTCGCGCCGCAGCGAGCAGCAGGCCGCCAGCCTGGAAGAGACCGCCGCGGCCCTGGACGAGATCACCGCCACCGTCCGCCGCTCGTCGGCCGGCGCCCAGGAGGCCTCGCGCGTGGTCGGCTCGACCCGCGCCGACGCCGAACGCTCCAGCGTCGTCGTCAAGGGCGCCGTCGACGCCATGCAGCAGATCGAGAAGTCCTCGACCGAGATCAGCCAGATTATCGGCGTGATCGACGAGATCGCCTTCCAGACCAACCTTCTGGCCCTGAACGCGGGCGTCGAGGCGGCTCGCGCCGGCGACGCCGGCAAGGGCTTCGCGGTCGTCGCCCAGGAAGTGCGGGCCCTGGCCCAGCGCTCGGCCGAGGCCGCCAAGGAGATCAAGACCCTCATCTCGACCTCGAGCCAGCAGGTCAATCAGGGCGTGTCGATGGTCGGCCAGACCGGCGAGGCCCTGCAGGCCATCGTCAGCAAGGTCGGCGAGATCGACGCCCTGGTCGGCGAGATCGCGGCCTCGGGCCAGGAGCAGGCCACCGGCCTCAATCAGGTCAACGCCGCCGTCAACCAGATGGACCAGACCGTCCAGCAGAACGCCGCCATGGTCGAGCAGTCGACCGCGGCCAGCCACAGCCTGAAGGGCGAGGCCAACGGCCTGATGCAGATGATCTCGCGCTTCCAGGTCTCGGGCGCCGAAGCTCGCCGCGCCTCGGCCGGCGGTGGTTCGACCCGCCGCGTCGCCGCGCCGCCCCCGGTGTCGCGTCCGGCGCCCGCCGCCGCCAAGCCGGCCGTGTCGCTGGCCGGCGCCGACAGCCGCCCGGGCGTCAATCCGGTCCGCTCGGCCCAGGCCAAGCTCGCCGCCTTCGCCTCGTCGGCCCCGGCCGCCAGCAGCGACGACTGGGAAGAATTCTGATCGCGTAAGACGCCCCGCGTATCGGGGGCGTATCCTCCCTGAACTGAAAAACCCCGCCGGCGCCGCCGGCGGGGTTTCTTGTATCCGCTCCCGAACGGGGAGGAGGGGGCAGGCTAGACCTGGGTCAGCTGCCACTCGCCGCGGCCGTCCTTGCAAGCGTTGTAGCGCTCGGTGGTCGGGCGCTGGCCGCGGGTCGAGATCGAGGCGGCGATGGTGCGGCACGACGGTTCGGGGCCGTAGCCGCCGGCGGTCAGCAGGCTGCTCGAGACATAGCCCGTGCCGTAGCCGCCACGGCCGACCAGCAGCCAGTTGGAGCCGGGCACGCCGCCCAGCACCTCGACGCGCTCGCCGGCCGTCAGCTTGCCGACCACGCTCTCGCTGGTCGACGGACCGGCGCGCAGGTTGGCGGTCGAGCGGACGGTGTAGTCGGCGCCGACGGCGTCGTAGCTGGCCAGCTGACGGATGTTGCGCTCGAAGCGCAGCTGGTCGCCGGCGATCGGCGGTCCGTAGGTCGAGGCCACCACGTCGACGCGGCCCGAGGCGCCGGTGCGCGGGTTGCTCCAGGCCTGCGACTGGCCGGTTTCCAGGGCCTTCTTGGTGGCGGCCTGGGCGCGGGCGGTGTCGGTCGACTGCATGCGGCAGCCGATATAGGAGCCCGCCGCCGCGCCGGCGGCCGCGCCGACCAGGGCGCCCAGGCCCTTCTCGTTCTTGGCCACCTGGGTGCCCAAGAGGGCGCCGACGCCGGCCCCGATCAGGGCGCCGCCCTCCTGCTTGCCGCCGCCAGCGTCGCAGGAGAACAGGCCGCCCAGCGGCTTGCCCTGGGCCAGGGCGGGGAGGGGCGCGGCCAGGCCGGTCGCCAGCACGGCGGCGATCGACAGGGCGGTGGGGATGGACTTGCTCATGACGCGATCCTCCAAGGGGGTTTGACGTCGCCGCCGCCGCCCGTGCTATCGTTCAGGTGAACAATGATAAGGGAGGCGACGATGGGTAATACTGCACCGTCCGACTATAGCTGTTTCACGGTAGAGGTCGAAGCGGGCGTCGCTCACCTGAAGCTGATAAGGGCGGAAAGCTTCAACAGCATGACGCGTTCGTTCTGGCGGGAGCTGCCGGCGATCGTGAATGACCTGGATCAGCGGGGCGGGGTGAGGGCGATCGTCATCTCTTCCACCGGCAAGCACTTCAGCGCCGGCATGGATCTTTCGGTGTTCGCCGACGAGGGGATCACCGGTGGCGAGCCGGTCGACCGCCACGTGGCCGCCGAGGCCTTCCGCCACAAGGTCAAGGGCCTGCAGGAGACCTTCTCGTGCCTGGAGCGGGCGCGGATGCCGGTGATCATGGCCATCCAGGGCGGCTGCATCGGCGGGGCGGTCGACTTCGCCACCGCCTGCGACATCCGCTACGCGACGTCGGACGCCTATTTCGTGATCCAGGAGATCAATATCGGCATGACCGCCGACGTCGGCACCTTCCCGCGGCTGTGCAAGCTCATCCCCGAGGGCTGGGTCAAGGAACTGGCCTATACCGGCCGCAAGCTGCCTGCGGCCAAGGCGCTGGAGCTGGGTTTGGTCAACGCCGTGTTCGACAGCCACGAGGCGGTGGTCGCCCACGCCCTGGAGACGGCCCGCGAGATCGCTTCCAAGACCCCGCTGGCGGTGACCGGCAGCAAGGTGATCATCAACTACGCCCGCGACCACTCGACGGCCGACACCCTCGACTACCTGGCCGTCTGGCAGTCGGGGATGCTGGCCGGCCCGCACATGGCCGAGGCCTTCGCCGCCAAGGCCGGCAAGCGCGAGCCGGTCTATCCGGACCTGGCGCCGATCAAGGCGGGGATCTGAAGCGCAGATCCTCCCCCTCTGGGGGAGGTGGCCCGCAGGGCCGAAGGGGGGAGGTTTTCAGCTTCCGCTGAGCGTCTCGCCCTCGTAGCCACACCCCCTCCGTCGCCTTTGGCGACACCTCCCCCAGAGGGGGAGGACCTATTTCACCGCCCCTGCCAGATCTCCGGCCGCTGGGCGAGGAAGGCCGACAGCTTGTCGGAGATGCCCTGCTGGTCGCGGGCCGAGGGGTGCCAGTCGCAGCCGGTCAGTTCCATCTCGCCCACCGGGATGACGGCCAGGCGGGTCTCGCCGCCGGCCGTCAGGGTCTCGGCGACGCGGTCGACCTGGGCGGCGATCTCGCTGTCGGCGCTGGGCGGGGCCAGCAAGATGACGAAGGCCTGGGGCTGGCGGGCGCGGATGTCGCGCACGAAGCGGGCGTAGGTCGCCACGTAGTCGTCGCGCAGGGCCTGGCGGTCCTTCCACGGCTCGCCGGGCTTCAGCGGGGTGGAGAAGTCGTTGGTGCCCAGGTTGATCACCACCACCTGCGGACGCCAGTCGTCGTTGGCGTAGGCGGGCGCGGCGCCCAGCAGGGCCTTGGGCCAGGCGAGCGGCAGGGTGTCGCCGGCCATGCCGTCGAAATTGCGCACGATCCCGCGGCCCGAGATGGCGTTGACCTGGCGCTCGGCGCCGAAGCGCTGGGCGGTCAGCGGGCCAAACGCGATGGAGTTGTCGGTGGTCATCCACACCCCGTCGCCGGGGCAGGCCCGGACCTCGGAGGCGTCGCCGTAGCCGACGCTGTGGGAGTCGCCGATGAACTCGATCTGGCGGCGGGGCGCGGCCAGCGGCAGGGGGCGGCCGCCGTCGAGGAAGAAGCCGCCGAACCGGGCGGGCGCGGCCTGCATCTCGTTGACGACGCTGGCGGCCACCAGGTGGCGGCCGTTGGCCAGGCCCTCGATGCGGTAGAGGCCGGGGGCGGGCTTGATCAGCCGGCCGACCGGCGAGCCGTCGATGGACAGGTGCAGGATCTGGTCGCCGGCCCCGACCTTGAACAGCACCGCCTCGCCGGCGAAGGCGGCCTCGAAGCGGGCGCTGGGCCACTGGTAGGTCCAGCCCTCGGGCCCGGCCACGACGCGGCCGCCGGCCAGGGCGGGCAGGGGCGTCCGGGCGGCGGTTTCAGGGGCGGGGGCCAGGCGCGGCTGGGCCAGCCCAAGGGCGGGAACCAGGGCGGCCAGAGCCGCGGCCGTCAGAAGCCCTCGAAGTCCCATCGCGCCCTCCCGTCGTGTGCGAGGGCTTCGTGTAGCGGGTGGGGGCAATAAGGAAAGACGGAAAAGGTATTCCTCGTCGCAGCTTTCCCTCCTTCGTCATCCCGGAAAGCCCGCAGGGCTTATCCGGGACCCAGGGGGGCTGGGCGTTGAGGTGAGGTTCGCGGCTGAAGCGCCGTGCCGGCCGCCCCTGGGTCCCGGCTCTCCGCTTCGCGGAGCCTGTCCTCGGGCGCGCTTCGCGCGACCCGGGGGGCCGGGATGACGACGCTTGGGAGCGGGGTTCAGCCCTTGGGCGGAACGAAGCCCTCGGGCAGCTCCGCGCCGCGCAGGTCGCAGCCGGCGAGGTTGGCGCGCGACAGGTCTGCACCGATCAGGCGGGCGCGGGCGGCGCTGGCGCCCGACAGGTTGGCGCTACGCAGGGTGGCGCGGGTGAGGTCGGCGCGCAGGGCGCGGCCTTCGCCGATGACCAGCGGCCCGAGCTTGGCGCCCGACAGGTCGGCGCGGGCCAGGTCGGCGTCGGTCAGGCGCGCGCCGCGCAGGTCGGCCTTGCGCAGGTTGGCGCCGCGCAAGTCGGCGCCGATCAGGTTGGCGCCCTGCAGCTCGACGCCTTCCAGGTCCATGCCGAACAGGATGGCCCCAGGGGCGGCGAGGCCGCTGAGCTTGCGGCCCTTAAGGCGGCGCAGCGGCCGGAAATCGACCTGCGGGATGTTGATCGCCCGGCCCTCGGCCCCGCTGGTGGCGCAGAAGCGCTCGTGCGTCTCCAGCAGTTCGTGCAGCGGCTGGTCGTCGACATAGATCAGCGGCGGCGGGGCGCGCAGCACCTCGGCCAGGTCGGCGTCCTCGAGATTGGCGCCCGAGGTGTCGACCCCGGTCATCACCGCCCGCCGCAGCAGGGCGCCCGACAGGTCGGCCCCGAAGATCTCGGCGCCCGACAGGTCGACCCGGTTCATGGTGGCGTTGTTCAGCCGCGCGCCCGACAGGGTGGCGCCCGAGAGGTCGGCGTCGGTCAGGTCGGCGGCGCGGGCGAAGGCGCCCGACATCTGGGCCCCGCTCATCTTGGCGCCCTTCAGCAGGGCGTAGTCGAGGCCGGCCCCGTCCTCGGCGTGGCGCAGCAGGCGGAAACCCTCGGCGCCGTCCTGCACGGCGGTCAGGCCCTCGCGCAGGTCGCAGCCGGAGAGGTCGGCCCCCGACAGGTTGGCGCCGCGCAGATAGGCCCCGCGCATGTCGACGCGGGTCAGGCGCGCGCCGCGCAGGTCGGCGTCGCGCAGGTCTGCGCCGTAGAGCACCGCCCGGTCAAGGATCGCGCCGCGCAGCGAAACCCCGGCCAGGAGCGCGCCGGTCAGGTCGGCCTCGGAAAGATCCGCGCCGTCGAGCTCGAAGTGCGACAGGTCCAGATAGGCCAGGGTCGCGCGCCGCCCGCCGGGCAGGCCCTTCATGTAGCGGCCATGCGCCTCCACCGCGGCCTTGACGGCGGCGGCGGGAGCCTTGCGGATCAGGCTCTGCGGAGATGCGGCGGGAAGGGGCGACATTGGCTTTTTTATCAAGCGGTTCGGCCGGTTATGCCTTTGCTCCGCTTAAGGAACGGTTTGTTTTGCGGCTGTGAAACAAGTCACAGCCAGCCCTTGCGACGGAACCACAGCAGCGGAATCACCGCCGCGGCCAGCATCAGGCCGAGCGCCCAGGGATAGCCCTCGGCCCAGCGCAGCTCGGGCATGTGCTCGAAGTTCATGCCGTAGATCCCGGCGATCAGGGTGGGCGGCAGCAGCACCGCCGAGAACACCGAGAAGATCTTGAAGATCTGGTTCTGCTCGATGTTGATGAAGCCCAGCGCTGCGTCGAGCAGGAAGGTGATGTTGCCCGACAGGTAGCTGGAATGGTCGGTGATCGACTGCACGTCGCGCTGCAGCGATTTCAGGTGGTCGCGCAGGTCCTTGTCGCCCTCGAACTGCTCGGCGAGGCTGGCGAAGGACAAAAGGCGCGCCAGGCTGACCAGGCTGTCGCGGGCCTTGGCGTTGACGTTCTGGGCCCGGCCCAGGCGGTCGAGAATCTTTTCGAAGGCCGCGCCGCGCGGGCGGCCGAAGATGGTGCGCGACTGGGTCTCGACCTCGCCGGCGGTGCGCTCGAGGATGTCGGCGGTGCGGTCGACGATGGCGTCGAGCAGGCCCAGGAAGGTCTGGGGGCCGTGCGGGCACAGGCTGGGCTGGCGCTCGGCCTGGGCGGCGAACACCGAGAAGGCGCGCGGCTCGACGTAGCGGATGGTCACCAGCTTGTCGCCGGCCAGCACGAAGGTCACCGGGGCCGCCGTGGGCAGCTCGCCCTCGGCGTTGACCAGGATGGTGGCGGTCATGAAGGTGCCGCCGTCCTCCTGGTAGAGGCGCGAGGAGGCCTCGATCTCGGCCATCTCCTCGCGGGTGGGCAGCAGGAGGCCGATCGACTGTTCGACGGCCACTTCCTCGGCGCGGGTGGGGTCGACCAGCTCGATCCAGACGGCGTCGGTCGGCAGCCGCCAGTCGGGCGTCTGGCCGCCCGGCTCGAAGCCCGGGGCGCCTTGTCGGAGAACTCTCAGCATGGATCGACCCGGACCTTCACCTCACGGGTGTGGCAGGGGCTTTGGGTCGCGTCAACGCACCTGGGCGTCGATCGATGTGGAGATCAGCGCGGCGGCTGGGCCGGCTTGTCTTCGCCCTGGGCGGCGGCGATCAGGGCGGCGATGCGGTCGGTAGAGTCGGCGGCCTGGTTGATCATGTCCAGCGGGTTGGCGCGGACCGACGAGGCGACCTGGTTGGCGGCTTGCTTGGCCAGCGACACGGCGGCGTTCTGGGCGAGCGCCAGCTTGCTGGTCGCCGCGGCGATCGTGACCGCCTGCTGGTTCTGATAGATGAAGCCGTGGGTCGGATAGACCGTGGTGCCGAGATCGCGGATCGGGTCGTACCAGACCTTGACCTGGCTCCAGTCGCCGTTGGGCGAGACGTCGACGACGGTGACGTCCTTTTCGACCTGGCCGCGGGCGCCGTTCATGACGGACCAGTTGGCGTGGGTGACCTGGATCACCCGGTCGGTAAGGACTTGCGAAACGAAGGCCACGTGGCCGAGGTTCATGCGGCCGGTGGGCTTGAAGCAGAGAACGGCGCCGGCCTTGGGCGTGAAACCGGTCTCGTACTTGCCGGTGGCCTGGCCCCACCAGGTGCGGGCGTCGCCGAAGATCTGGATGCCCGACATCAGGCGGGCGAAGGGCACGCACTGCCAGTACCCGTCGGCCACGGCGCTCGAGATCGGCGCGAGGCTGATCATGGCCGCAGCGGCCAGGGAACCCCAAAGGGCTCTCTTCCGTTTCGTCATGCTTGGGTACTCCCCCGCGTCACTGGGTAGGGGGATAACCCTGACGGAAAAATATGAAAAGAGTGTTTATTAGGCCACAGTGGCGGTTGCCGCCGCGCTACGGCGCCGTTTGGCCATAGACTTCATCAAGTCCCGGGCCGGCTTTTCCACCAGGTGGTAAGAGGCCGCCGACAGTGGAATCAAGGCTGCAACGATTAACGCCCAGGCGGCCAGCGGCAGTTTGTCGCCCTCTATGTTCAAGAGCTTTGCCGCACCGTTGATCGCCAGGATCTTCCACGGAATACAGATCATGTAGGTCGAATAGCTGATTTCGCCAAAATACACGAACGCGCCTTGAGTGGCGAAGGTAGAGCCGGCCTTGGCCAGGCGCGCCAGCGATAGAATAAATCCGCCCAAAATGGTCACGATCAACGCATCGGGCGCCTGAAGCTGCACCGTAAGGAGCAGAAGAAGGCCCGCGCAAGCGGCGCCGATTCCCGCGCCGCGCAGGCTGACCTCCTGGCTCTTCCACAGGGTGTAGAGCGCGCAGCCATAGAAGAAGCACGGCACGATGCGCAGGGCGCCCCAGCGGATCGTGGCCTCGGTCAGCGGGAAGCCGGCCAGCCTTTCGAAGGCGGGATAGAGCATGCCGATCACCACCAGGGCCGCGCCCGTCAGCACCAGCGGACGGCTGCGCAGCTTCCAGGCGACGAAGGCGAAGGCGGGGAAGGAAAGATAGGCGAACCACTCGGCCGAGATCGACCACGAGGGGTGGTTCCAGCCCGACACGGGAGCGAAGCCCCAGGCCTGGACCAGCAGCAGGTTGGCCGGCAGGGCGTCCCAGGCCAGCATGTTCTTGTCGACGGCGATGCCGGCGATCCCGGCGGCGATCGCCATCAGGCCCACGCCCGCCAGGGTGAAGAGGTGCAGCGGATAGACCCGCGCCAGCCGGTTCCACAGGAAGCCGCCATAGCCGAACCGCCCCTCGCCGAAAGCCGTCAGATAGACGTGGCAAAGGATGAAGCCCGACAGGATGAAGAAGGCCTCGACGCCCAGATAGCCCTTGGCCACGACGCCGGGAACCGCACCAGCCGCAGCGAGGTTTGGCCAGTAGTGGTACATCACCACCCAGAAGGCGGCGAAAAACCGCAAGGCGGTTAGGGGCTTGATATGGGCGGCGTCAGGCATATCTGCTTCTTCCGTGTCCGAGTTTCGCCGCAATTCGCCGACCGCCGTTTGGCGGCCGCGGCGGGCTCAGCGGCGGGCTGGGACCTGCTCAATTCTCACCCAGCCTAGTCAGGACCCATGAACGAACTCCTTCAACTCGCCACCGACCCGGGCGCCTGGGCCGCCCTCGTCACCCTGGTGACGATGGAAATCGTGCTTGGGATCGACAATCTGGTGTTCATCTCGATCCTGTCGAACCGGCTGCCGCCCGAACATCGCCAACGCGTGCGCCGCATCGGCATCTCGCTGGCGCTGATCATGCGCCTTGCTTTGCTGTCGACCATCGCCTTCATCGTCGGCCTGACCGCCCCGGTCTTCAACCTGGGCATCGTCGGCCCCCTGGGCAGCCACGGCGAGCCGGCCTTCGAGACCGCCTTCTCCTGGCGCGACCTGATCCTGATCGCCGGCGGCCTGTTCCTGATCTGGAAGGCCACCAAGGAGATCCACCACACGGTCGACCCCAAGCACGAGAGCCACGACGTGCTCGACAAGACCGGCGCGGTGATCTCCAACGTCGGCGCGGCGATCTTCCAGATCATCCTCTTGGACCTGGTGTTCTCGATCGACTCGATCCTGACCGCCGTGGGCATGACCGACCACCTGCCGATCATGGTCATCGCCGTGATCGCCGCCGTGACCGTGATGCTGCTGGCCGCCGACCCGCTGGGCAACTTCATCAACGCCAACCCGACCGTGGTCATGCTGGCCTTGGGCTTCCTCTTGATGATCGGCACCGTGCTGATCGCCGAGGGCTTCGGGGTGCACGTGCCCAAGGGCTACATCTACACCGCCATGGCCTTCTCGGCCGGCGTGGAGGGCCTGAACATGCTCTCGCGCCGCGCGGCGGATCGGAAGCACAAGAAGGAGTGACCCTGATCCTTCTCCCCTTGCGGGAGAAGGTGTCGGCGAAAGCCGACGGATGAGGGGGGCTCAGGCATGAAGCGCCGCGAAAGCTGATCAGCTTTCGCGGCGTTTCTGTTTCGAATAACCCCTCACCCGACCTCCCTTCGGGAGGCCACCCTCTCCCGCAAGGGGAGAGGGATCTCAGTGCGCCGCCGGCGGCGGCTGGCGTCTGGGGGCGCGCTGCAGCATTCCCCGGGCGATCTCCTGCTCGCCGATCAGGGCCTCGGTGGCGCCCATCTGGCTCAGCAGCTCGACGTCGGCGTCGGTGTAGGCGCGGGCGATGATGCGGGCGTCGGGGTTGGCCGCGCGGGCCTGCTCGATGATCCGCGCCGCCTCGAACGGACTGGGCACCGCCACGAAGACGTGGGTGGCCTTGTCCAGGCCCGCCTTCATCAGCACCTCGGGCCGCACGGCGTTGCCTTGCACCACCTCGTAGCCCGCCTCGCGCAGTTCGGCGGCGCGCTCGACCTCGTCCTCGATCACCACCAGCGGCGTGCGGTTCTTCAGGCCCTCGGCCACCGTGCGGCCCACCCGGCCGTAGCCCACCAGCACCGCGTGCGGCTGGGCGGCGGCGGCCACCGGCGCGGGGGCTTCCCGGGCCGAGACCTTGACCATGGCCTTGTCGAGCCAGGCGAACAGCAGCGGGTTGATCAGGATCGACAGGATGGCGCCGGCCAGGATCAGGTCGCGGCCCTCGGGCGGCAGCAGCTTCAGCGACACGCCCAGGCCCGCCAGGATGAACGAGAACTCGCCGATCTGGGCCAGGCTGACCGAGATGGTCAGGGCCACGCTGCGCGGGCGCTTGAAGGCCACGACGATGAAATAGGCGGCCACCGACTTGCCCAGCACGATGATCGCCACGGTGGCCAGCACCGCCAGCGGCTCGCGCAGCAGCACCATGGGATCGAACAGCATTCCGATCGAGACGAAGAACAGCACCGCGAAGGCGTCACGCAGCGGCAGGGTCTCGTTGGCGGCCTGATGCGACAGCTCGCTCTCGGCCATGATCATGCCGGCGAAGAAGGCGCCCAGGGCGAAGGACACGCCGAACAGGGCGGCCGAGCCGAACGCCACGCCCAGCGCGATGGCCAGCACCGCCAGGCGGAACAGCTCGCGCGAGCCGGTGTGGGCGATGCGGTGCAGGATCCAGGGAATGACCCGCCGGCCGACGATCAGCATGAAGGCGACGAAGGCGGCGACCTTGCCGATGGTCAGGGCGAAGGCCCCGAGAATGCCGCCCGAGGCGCTGGTCGTGGCGACCCCGCCCAGCGCGCCCGACAGCGCCGGCAGCAGGACGAGCGCCAGAACCATGGCCAGGTCCTCGACGATCAGCCAGCCGACGGCGATGCGGCCGCGGTCGGTCTCGATCAGCCGGCGCTCCTGCAGGGCGCGCAGCAGCACCACGGTCGAGGCCACCGACAAGGCCAGGCCGAACACCACGCCCGGACCCCAGCCCCAACCCAGCGCCACCGCCAGGCCCACGCCCATCAGGGTGGCGGCGGTGATTTGGGCCACCGCGCCCGGAATGGCGATCTTGCGCACCGCCATCAGGTCCTTGACCGAGAAGTGCAGGCCCACGCCGAACATCAGCAGGATGACGCCGATCTCGGCCAGCTGCGGGGCCAGCTCCTGGTCGGCGACATAGCCCGGCGTAAAGGGGCCGACGATGACGCCCGCCAGCAGGTAGCCGACCAGCACCGGCAGCTTCAACCGATTGGCGAGCGCGCCGAAGATGAAGGCCAGGCCCAGGCCCGCGACGATGGTGGCGATCAGCGAGGTGTGGTGCAAAGGGCCTCCTTGACGGTCATCTTTTTCGGGCGTACTCAACCATTATGGGTGACGAACCCGTGGGACACCAGATGCCACACGCAAAAATTCTCCTTCCTGCCCAGTGTCGGGGCGCCCGCGGGCTGCTCAACTGGTCGCAAGGCGAGCTCGCGGACAAGGCGGGGGTGTCGCGCAGCACGGTCAAGGACTTCGAGACCGAGCGCCACGCCTTGCACCATAGCACCGAACGGCTGCTCATCGAGGCGCTGGAAGAGGGCGGGGCGATGCTGATCCCGGCGGCGGAGACCGGCGAGCCCGGCCCGGGCGTACGGCTGAAGAAGGTCGTAGACTAGAGACAGGAACCTATCGAGGAGGGGCGGGGGCGTTGAACCACGAGGTTTCACCGGCGGACTACAAGGATCTGGTCCTGTTCCTGGCCACGGCCGGGATCGTTGCGCCGCTGTTCAAGCGCCTTCGCATCAATCCGATCCTCGGCTTCCTGCTGGCCGGGGTGATCCTTGGACCTTTCGGACTTGGCCGGCTGATCGGCGTCGCGCCGTGGCTCGACTACGTCACCGTCGACAATCCCGACGAGATCGGCCAGCTGGCCGAGTTCGGCGTCGTCTTCCTGCTGTTCATGATCGGGCTGGAGCTGTCGTGGGAGCGCCTGCGGCTGCTGCGCAAGTACGTGTTCGGCCTGGGCGCGGCCCAGGTGATCGGCTGCTCGCTGGCCCTGGGCGCGGTGGCGATGATGCTGGGCCAGACGCCGGTGGCGGCCCTGGCCATCGGCTCGGCGCTCACCTTGTCGTCCACCGCCATCGCCGTGCCGGTGCTGGCCGAGCGCAAGCGCCTGCATGCCGAAGGCGGGCGCGCGACCTTCTCGGTGCTGCTGTTCCAGGACCTGGCGGTGGCGCCGATCCTGATCACCCTGGCCATACTGGGTCGCGGTCACGGCGAGTTCGACGCCCGCGGCCTGCTGGCCCTGCTGCCGGCCGCCGTGGGCCTGGGCGTCATCGTGCTGGTCGGGCGCCTGGCGCTGCGGCCGATGATGCGCTCGGTCGCCAAGGCCAAGAGCGAAGAGATGTTCATGGCCGCCTGCCTGCTGGTGATCATCAGCGCCGGCCTGGTCAGCTCGCTGTCGGGCCTGTCGATGGCGCTGGGGGCCTTCGTGGCCGGCGTGCTGCTGGCCGAGACCGAGTACCGCCACGAGGTCGAGGTCAAGATCGAGCCGTTCAAGGGCCTTCTGCTGTCGCTGTTCTTCGTGTCGCTGGGCATTCGGCTGGACCTGTCGCTGCTGGTGGCCTCGCCGGTGCTGGTGCTGGGCACGGCGGTGGGGCTGGTGGTGATCAAGGCCGCCATGGTGTTCGGCCTTGGCCGGCTGTTCGGCCTTTCGAACCGCGCCTCGGGCGAGGCGGCCCTGGCCCTGGCGGCCGGTGGCGAGTTCGCCTTCGTGCTGCTGGCCAACGCCATGGACGCCGAGGTGGTCGAGCCGGCCATCGGCCAGG
This sequence comes from Caulobacter endophyticus, assembly GCF_029543245.1. Taxonomy (GTDB): domain Bacteria; phylum Pseudomonadota; class Alphaproteobacteria; order Caulobacterales; family Caulobacteraceae; genus Caulobacter; species Caulobacter endophyticus_A. Next base: position 21,103 of record NZ_JARQWV010000025.1, on the reverse strand, counting down.
CGGTGCTGGTGGCCGCCACCCTGACCATGTTCCTGATCCCGGTTCTGACCGGCGTGGGCGCGCGCCTGGGCCGCAAGGCGCCGGCCGAGACCACCGAGGCGCCCGACGGCGTCGACCTGTCGGTGGAGGAGCCCAAGGGCCGGGTGCTGGTCGTCGGCTTCGGGCGCGTGGGCCGGCTGGTTGGCGAGATGCTCGACCGCCACGAGCTGCCGTGGATCGCCATCGACCGCGACCCGCGCCTGGTCGAGCAGGGCCGCCGCGCCGGCCACCGGGTCTATTTCGGCGACGCCGCGCGGGTGGAGCTCCTGGAACGCTGCGGTCTGGACTACGCCCGCGCCGTGGTCGTCACCATGGACGGCCCCGAGGCGGCCGAGGCGGTGGTCGAGGCCGCCCGCGGGCACCGCCCCGACCTGACCATCGTCGCCCGCGCCCGCGACGCCCGCCACGCCGCGCGGCTCTATGAACTGGGCGCCACCGACGCCGTGCCCGAGACCATCGAGGCCTCGCTTCAGCTCTCGGAGGCTGTTCTGGTCGACATCGGCGTGCCGATGGGCCTGGTCATCGCCTCGATCCATGAGCGTCGCGACGAGTATCGCAAGGTGCTCAACCGGCCGGACGCCCTGGGCGGGCGCCGCCGGCGCCTGCGCGACGCCGGCTGAGGCGACGGGGCCGGGGAGGGCGTTCCGCCGGGCAGGTATCCCGACACCGTGCGCGAAACTTGGCTGTTTGCGTTGTTTTTCAGCCCTCAAGGCGGCCTGGACGCTACGGAAGGCCTTGCGCGGAAACGCTTTGCGTGCGAACCGGAAGGCGCGGGCGCCTTCGAGGAGACCATCTTGCCGAATTCGGCGGGTGGGAATTCGCAAGGCGTGTCCGCGGGGTGTCGCGGGGGACTTCCGTCTTCAGTGAAACTTTGGGCGGTGTTGCCGAGCCGACACTTTCGCGGGGCGTGCGCCTTGGTATAACGATGCTCGGCCGTTGGGCCGTGCAGGGCAATAGAGGGCTCTTGATATGAAACTCAAACTCCTGGCGGGAGCCGCCCTGGCCGCGGTGTTCGCCGCGTCGGGCGCTTCGGCCCAAGAGACCGGCTGGTACGGCGCGGTCGACCTCGGCTATCACTGGCCGACGGGCATCAACAGCGAGTCGGACGCGAACGCGCCGGACGGCCAGCACTACCACTGGACCTGGAAGTCGGAGTCCGATTGGGCCGGCTTCGTGCGTCTGGGCTACCAGTTCACCCCGAACTGGCGCGCTGAACTCGAAGGCGGCTACCGTCCGGGCGACCTGGAAGGCGTCCGCGGCAACCCGGTCCGTCAACAGCCGATCGCTCTCTGCACGCCTGGCGTGACCCGCACGGCCGCCGCGCCGAAGTGCGGTTCGCCGGACGGTTCGGTCGAGTCGTGGTCGCTGATGTTCAACGTCCTGTACGACTTCGCGCCGGACGCCAAGATCAACCCGTTCGTCGGCGCCGGCCTCGGCGTCAACCGCCTGGACGTCCAGACCCTGGGCCAGTTCAGCGGCGTTCGCGCTCCGATCACCGCGACCAACCCGGCCATCCAGAACCTGACCGTCGACGACGACGATATCGCCATCGCCTGGCAGGGCATCGCCGGCCTGGCCTGGAAGGCGACCGACAAGCTGAAGCTCGACGTCACCTACCGTTACTTCGCCACCGACGACCACAGCTGGAAGTCGACCGGCTCGCACTCGCTGCAGCCCGGCACCTTCGAAGGCCAGTACAAGGACCAGTCGCTGACGGTCGGCCTGCGGTACTCGTTCGCGGCTCCGCCGCCTCCGCCGCCGCCCCCGCCGCCGCCGCCGCCCCCGCCGCCTCCGCCCCCGCCGCCTCCCCCGCCGCCGCCGCCTCCGCCGGCTCCGGCGCCGTTCGAGGCCAAGGAATTCATCGTCTACTTCCCGTTCGATCAGTACGTGCTGACGCCGGAAGCCCAGTCGGTGGTTTCGGAAGCCGCCAAGTACGCCAACGACGGCAAGGCCACCCGCATCGTGGTCGTCGGTCACACCGACACCTCGGGCTCGCCGAAGTACAACGTCCGCCTGTCGGAACGTCGTGCGAAGGCCGTGGCCGACGCTCTGGTCGGTCTGGGCGTCGCCCAGCAGACCCTGGCCGTCGACTGGAAGGGTGAAACCGCCCCGGCCGTCGCCACCGGCGACGGCGTGAAGGAACCGCTGAACCGTCGTTCGACCATCTCGATCAACTTCTAAGATCGAGGTCGGACGGAAGTTCAGTCTTCCCGACGAATGCGAAGGCCCCGGAGGAAACTCCGGGGCCTTTTGCTTTTGATCCTCCCCCGTGAAACGGGGGAGGGGGACCACGAAGTGGTGGAGGGGGCGTGACTGGCTCGGCGCTCTGTCCCTCGCCCCTCCGTCACGCTGCGTATCCGCAGCGCGCCACCTCCCCCGCTTCGCGAGGGAGGAGCGGGGTGAGCGGTAGACGCAAACGTCCCCCTCCGACCCGCTGCGCGGGCCACCCTCTCCCGCAGGGGGAGAGGGGGTGCTCTAGCCGCAACCGCTCCATCTATCCCCGCTCTTTTTTGCTCCGAACCCTTCCGAAGAATCCGGAATCGTCGGGTGTCCGAGCCCTCCGGTCGCGGAGTTTCGTTAACGCTGGTGCGGCGCGTTGACGCGGCGAAAAATTATCGTGTGGGCAAACCCTTGATCCACACGGAGAACCTCGACGCGTTCACAGCTTGTTAACGAAAAACTCGCGTCGGAGGCGCTCCGACCCGTTGACGAAGCGGCGGCGTCTGTGGCCCCATATATGGGTTCAGGGGGCACGAAGCCCACTATATGTAGCGGCTTACGGAGAGGCGGACGGCTTCTCGCAAGCGCATGGTAAATGGACGGGTTCTGCTCATGACCGCTGGTGAAGCGACCAAGATTCAACCTGCCGCGCGCCCTGCGTCGGCCTTCAAGGAGCGCCCGGCCCTGGCGCTGGTGCGCAAGGTCCAGGTGGACCGCTCGCGCGACGCGCTCCTGACCGATTTCGGCAAGACCACGCTGGAAGACCGCTATCTGCTGCCGGGCGAGTCCTACCAGGACATGTTCGCGCGCGTGTCGACGGCCTTCGCCGACGACGCCGACCACGCCCAGCGCGTCTACGACTACATGAGCCGCCTGTGGTTCATGCCGGCCACCCCGGTGCTCAGCAACGGCGGCGCCGACCGCGGCCTGCCGATCAGCTGCTTCCTCAACGCCGTCAACGACAGCCTCGACGGCATCCTGGGCGTCTGGAACGAGAACGTCTGGCTGGCGGCCAACGGCGGCGGCATCGGCACCTACTGGGGCGGCGTGCGCTCGATCGGCGAGAAGGTGAAGGGCCAGGGCCAGACCTCGGGCATCATCCCGTTCATCCGCGTGATGGACAGCCTGACGCTGGCGATCTCGCAAGGGTCCCTGCGTCGCGGCTCGGCCGCCGTCTATCTCGACATCCACCACCCGGAAATCGAAGAATTCCTCGAGATCCGCAAGGCCTCGGGCGACTTCAACCGCAAGTCGCTGAACCTGCACCACGGCATCTCGATCACCGACGAGTTCATGCACGCCGTGCGTGACGGCCAGAAGTTCGGCCTGCGCTCGCCCAAGACCAACGAAGTGCTGCGCGAAGTCGACGCCCGCGGCCTGTGGCAGAAGATCCTCGAGCTGCGCCTGCAGACCGGCGAGCCCTACCTGATCTTCTCTGACAGCGTGAACCGCGCCATGCCGGCGTTCCAGCGCGAGCTGGGCCTGAAGGTGCGCCAGTCGAACCTGTGCAGCGAGATCATGCTGCACACCGGCACCGACCACCTGGGCCAGGAACGCACCGCGGTGTGCTGCCTGTCGTCGGTGAACGCCGAGACCTATCTGGAGTGGCGCGACCACCCGACCTTCATCGAGGACGTCATGCGCTTCCTCGACAACGTCCTGCAGGACTTCATCGATCGCGCGCCGGACGCGGCCTCGACCGCCGCCTACGCCGCCATGCGCGAGCGTTCGGTGGGCCTGGGCCTGATGGGTTTCCACTCGTTCCTGCAAAGCCAGAACGTGCCGTTCGAAAGCGCCCTGGCCAAGAGCTGGAACATGCGGATGTTCAAGCATCTGCGCCGCGAGGCCGACAAGGCCTCGATCGCGCTGGGCCAGGAAAAGGGTCCGTGCCCCGACGCCGCCGACCGCGGCTCGATGGAGCGCTTCTCGCACAAGCTGGCCATCGCCCCGACCGCCTCGATCTCGATCATCTGCGGCGGCACCTCGGCGGGCATCGAGCCGATCCCGGCCAACATCTACACCCACAAGACCCTGTCGGGCTCGTTCGCGGTGAAGAACCCCTACCTGGAGAAGCTGCTCGAGGAGAAGGGCCAGAACACCGACGTGGTCTGGGGCTCGATCCTGGAGAACGAGGGCTCGGTCCAGCACCTGGAATTCCTGAGCCAGGACGAGAAGGACGTCTACAAGACCGCCTTCGAACTGGATCAGCGCTGGGTGGTCGAACTGGCCGCCGACCGCACGCCGGAAATCTGCCAGAGCCAGTCGGTCAACGTCTTCTTGCCGGGCGACGTCGACAAGTGGGACCTCCACATGCTGCACTGGATGGCCTGGGAACGCGGCGTCAAAAGCCTCTACTACCTGCGCTCCAAGTCGGTGCAGCGCGCGGCCTACGCCGGCGCCGACGGCAAGGACGAATCGGTCGCCGGCGGCTTCGACGCTCCGGCCAAGACCGACTACGAGGAATGCCTCGCCTGCCAGTAATGCGGGCGTACTAGAGCGACGATTAACCACAGCGGCGCGACACATCGCGCCGCTGTTTTTCTGTGCGGAACCAATACAGTCATCGACTGTTCACCGAACGCCGGCGTTTTCCTGGTGGACGTATCCGAATAGCCGGATACGGTGGGCGTGATTGGGATTGGGGAATCCGCAATGCGTATCGTTTGCGTGACGATCGCGACGTGCTGCGGCGCCGCATTGGCGCTTTCCGCAGCATCGTCGGAAGCTGCTGGCCGCAAGGGCAAGCGCAAGGCGTCGGCCAGGCCGGCCGCCGCTGCGCCGACGCTCGCGCCTGTTCTGCAGAAACTGGATCTGACCCGCCGCGGCGAGGCCGAAGCGCCCGCGCCGTCGGCCGCCGCCTTCACCGCCCGTCCGGTCGCTTCGCGCGCCGCCGAAGCGCAGGGCGAGCTGTTCGCCGTTTCGCCGGCCGGTCTGTACGGCGACGCCAACCTGCTGGACGCCGACCGCTATTATGACGCGCGCGGGCCGGTCAGCTGGCGTTCGGGCAACTATGTCGTCGGCGACAACGGCCATCGCGTGGATTCCGTGCGCGTATCGGTCGCCAGCTCCTCGCGCCTAGCCCAGAGCGCGCCGCTCAGCCTGGTGCGTCCGGGCGCGGCCAATTTCGAAACCGACAGCGTCGATGTCAGCGTCTCGCGCGGCTGGCCCGCGGCGGTCAAGTTCGGGGCCGGCAAGCTGGCGGTCGACTTCACGCCGCACGCGGGCGTGGGCTTCGGCGGGGCTGGCGGTTCGGCCGAGGCCGGCGGCATGGTCCGCATCGGCAAGAGCGTCGAGGATCGGGTGATCAGCGGCCTGGGCGTGCGCGACGGCCGCGAGACCTTCGGCGACCGTGGTCGCTGGTACCTGTTCGCCGGCGCCAGCGGTCAGCTGGTCGGCATGAACCTGCTGCGCGGTCAGGAGGGCGACTGGACGCGGGCCGGCGTCACCTCCGACACCGGCAGCCGCCTAGTCGGCGACGCCCAGGCGGGCCTGGGCTGGCGGCGTGGTCCGATGCAGGCCTCGGTCGGCTATATCCGCCGCGAGATCAAGGCCAAGGACCAGATCATGGGCATGGCGACCCAGGAAGACTCGGTCGTGGCCCTGTCGTTCAGCCTGAAACCGCATTGGTGACCGGCGTTTGATTTGACCCCGCGACCTCGCGGCGCTTGAGTTTCCGGCCGTGATCATGCAGCTAGCGTCGATCCGTCCGCAAAATCGTCGAGCGTCATGAGCGAGAGCGAGCCCCCGCGCCGCAAGATCCTGAGCCTGAAGAGCGGCGTCGCCGCGCCTGGCGGCCCGCCGCCGCTTGAGCGGCTGCAGAAGGCCGTCAAGGTCGTGACCCCCGAGCCTGCCCCGCCGCCGCCGCCCCCGGCCGTCGGCGACTGGAAGTGCAAGCCCTGCGGCACCCGCTTCGATCCGCCGGTCGAACTGGCCGACAGCGACCACGTACGCTGCCCCTCGTGCAACGCCCGCCTGGGCCTGGCGTCCGACTTCCGCGCCGATCCGCCGAACCTCGCCAAGCTGCGCGCGCGCCACCTGAAGAAGGCCGGCTGAGCGCAGGCTTGCGTCCGTATCCGATGGGGCGGGCGCGCAAGATTGAAACACCCAAGCTCATCATCCCGGAAAGCGCGTAGCGCTTATCCGGGACCCAGGCGACCGGGCGCGGAGCCTGGGTTCGCCGCAAGAAGGCGGCCGATGTATTGCCGGTCGCCCCTGGGTCCCGGCGCGCCCGCCCGCTTCGCGGACGCACGGCCGGGATGACGATCTCAAGAGGCTGAAGGCGAGTTTGTCGTCCCCGCGCGCCCCGGCCAGCTCTGGCGCTGGGCCAGCACCCGGGCCACCTCGGCCATGTTCTCCATGCCCCAGGCGCTGAGCGGCTCCAGCGCCTTGGTCAGGCTCAGGCCCAGCGGGGTCAGGCTGTAGTCGACCCTGGGCGGAACCTCCTTGTAGTCGGTGCGCACGATCAGGTCGTCGCCCTCCAGCTCCTTCAGCTGCTGGATCAGCACCTTGTCGCTGACGCCGCGCACGGCCCGGCGCAACTCGCCGTAGCGGGTGGGCCCCTGCAGCAGGAAATAGAGGATCAGCGGCTTCCACTTGCCGGAAACCACGCGAAGCGTCGCGTCCAGCCCGCAGCTGAAGCCGGTGGTGCAGAGGGGAGCGTCGCTCATCTTCCCGGGTCCTGAACTTTCTGGGTGCTTACCAAAAGGTGCATACTTGTCGATAGGTATGTAGGTCGCCAATTCCCTTGCCGCCATACTGAAGGAGGCAAGACATGAGCAGACTTGAAGGCAAGACCGCGGTGATCACCGGCGGCGCAAGCGGCATCGGCCTGGGCGCGGCCAAGCGCTTTGTCGAGGAAGGCGCGTTCGTCTACATCTTCGGCCGCCGGCAGGCGGCGCTGGACGCAGCCCTGAAGGAGCTGGGCCCCAACGCCCGCGCCGTGCGCGGCTCGGTGACCGACCTGGCCGACCTGGACCGTCTGTACGAGGCGGTGAAGGCCGAGCGCGGCGGTCTCGACATCCTGCTGGCCAACGCCGGCACGGGATCGTTCGCGCCGCTGGGCGAGATCACGGTCGAGCACTACGACCAAATCTTCGACCTCAATGTGAAGGGCCTGGTGTTCACCGTGCAGAAGGCCCTGCCGCTGATGGGGCAGGGCGGCTCGATCATCCTGACCGGGTCGAGCACCGGGGTGATGGGCACGCCGGCCTTCAGCATCTACAGCGCCACCAAGGCCGCCGTGCGCAACCTGGCGCGCAGCTGGGCGCTGGACCTGCGCGGCACGGGCGTGCGGGTCAACGTGATGTCGCCTGGTCCGATCACCACCGAACTGGCCCAGGAGGTGCTGGGGGACGAGGGCGTGGCCGCCATGGGCGCCTCTACGGTGCTTGGCCGCATGGGCGATCCGGCCGAGACCGGCGCGGTGGCCGCGTTCCTGGCCTCGTCGGACTCCAGCTTCATGACCGGCGGCGAGGTGTTCGTCGACGGCGGCCTGGCCCAGGTCTGAGCCCGGCTAGCGCGGGGGCGGCGGGGGCCGGTCGTCTCCGCCGCCGGGGCCTTCGCCGCCGGGCAGCGGAGGCGCGCCCGCGCCGCCTTCCGGCAGGAAGGCGGCGATGCGATGGTTTGACAGGGTGAAGCGCACCGCCTGGCCGACCACGACGCCGCCCAGCATGCCTGGCCTGGCGGTGGCGAACGGCATGGCGCCCGCCGGCCAGTTCAGCGCCTCGTTGGCCTGGTAGGCGATGGTCACCCGGTCGGCGGCCGGGTCCACGGCCTGGACGACGCCGACGATCATGACCTTTTCCAGGTCGGTCTGCTTGCCGCCGCCCGGTCCCGGGCCCTGTCCCGGCCCGCCGGCGCCGCCCGGCGGCGGACCCCCGCCCGGACCCCGACCGCCGCCGGGCGGCTGGGCGTGGGCGGTCGTGGCGAGGAGGGCGACGGCGAGGGCGGGAAGGATGAGCTTGCGCATGACCGGTTCGAGCGTGGCTGAGGGCCCGCCCTGCCTAGCGGCCGAGTGCTGCGCGATGACTGCGCTCGGTTTCGGGCCTGCAATCTGGAGATCGGGCTCGACCGGCCGCGTCCGGGCGCCCTAGAACCGCGCGGCGAGGCGGGGGCGTCATTGATGAGCGGCACGAAGAAGAGGGGCGACCGCATCGGCGTCGTCTGGACGGTGATCTGCCTGGTCTTCGCCGCGGGCCTGTCCTGGCCGGCCCTGGCCGCGCTGTTCGGTCCCGATCCGGTGCGGCTGCCCGACTACATTCGCGCCGCCGAGGGCGAGGTGATGGTCCCCGCCGACGCCCGGCCGGGCGCGCCTTACGAGCTTCGGCTGCGCGACGGCCGGGTCCTGACCCTGCATTGCGCGCCGCTGGCGGCGACCAGGCCACGGCCCTGTCTCGAGGAGGGGCTGGGGCGGCTGGGCCTGGCGGCGGGGCGGCCCTACCGCCTGACGGTGTCCTACGGCGCCGAGCACACCAAGGGTGGCCGGATGCGCAATGTGCTGGTCCATGCGTTGCTGGGCGACAGCGTGCTGTTCTCACCCGACGAGCAGCTGTGGTCGTGGCGGCGGCGAAACGCGATGCTCGACCAGATGAGCGATCCCGATTTCCTGATCCTTCCCGGCCTGCTGGCCATGGTCGGGTTCTGGGGCCTGTTCCAGCTTATCGAGGAGGCCGAGACCAAGGCCCGCAGGCGCCGCCGCGCCGAGGCGCTCAGCCGTCGGTCGCCGGGTCCAGGCTGATGGCGCCGGGCTCGGGCTTGGGGCGATTGCCGGCCCGCTTGAACAGGCCGCGCCAGCCGGTCGGTTCGAGGGTCGGGCTGGCCCAGACCTTGTCGTCCATGGCCAGCTTCTCGGCGGCGTCGTAGATCTTCCGCATGGTCGGCGTCTCGAACCGCAGCATGTTGATGCCGTCGAAGTCGCCCGGGATCGAGGCCACGCTGAGCGGCAGGTTGTGGCGCGTGCAGAAGCCCTCGGCCAGGCTGAGCGCCTGGCGATAGGAAAAGCGCAGCATGGTCTCGAAGCTGCGGCCCATGATCGAGGCCACGCCCGGCGGGGTCGAGCGCGGCGAGGGATCCAGCACCGTGTTGACGATGACATAGACCCGCCCGCGGCGCAGGCGCTGGCCCAGGTTGCGCCAGTGCAGCAGCGCGTCGGGCATCAGGAACAGCGGCGCGGCCACCCCGCCGTCGACATGCATCTCCTGGTGACGCCGGCCATCGGCCTCGACCTCGATCATCTTGGGCGGGAACAGGCCCGGCACCGTGGCCGAGGCCACCAGCACCTCGCGGAACAGCTTCACCGCCCGCGGGCCGCCATGGGTGGCGATGGCCCCCATGTCCCAGATCGAGGCCCGCTGGTTGTCGAGATTGGTGGTGGCGATCAGCAGGCGCCGGCCCCTGGCGTGCTCGGCCGCGACGGCGTCGATCATGGTCTCGTCGACGAAGGGCTCGACCAGGGCGTCCAGGCTTTCGCCCTTGAAGATGCTGGGGCCAAGCGCAGGGGCGAGGCGCCGCAGGCTGAGCAGCTCGGCGGCGTGGCCGCCCAGATAGGCCTCGGTCAGGCGATCGTCCCAGGCCGGGCCCAGGAAGGCCAGCGGCGCGATCAGGGCGCCGGTCGAGACGCCGGTGACGATGGCGAAGTCGGGCCGGCGGCCGGCCTTGGTCAGGCCCGTCAGCACGCCCGCGCCATAGGCGCCGCCGGCCGCGCCGCCGGAGAGGGCGAGAATGTTGAACTCGTCGAGGCCGATCAGCGAGCGCACCGGCGCCAGGCGGTCGGCGGCGGCCTTGAGCGCATCCTCGGCCTGCTCGATCGACAGGCGCACGCCGGGGAAGTCGACCGCCTCGACATGGTGGGCGTCGGCCGGGGGGGCGGGCAGGCGCTTGCCGCGCAGCGGATCGGGTCCCTTCCAGTCGCGGAAGAAGCCCTGGATCGTGATCTTGTTGTCGCCCCCGCGGTCCCCTCCGCGCTCCATCGGCGGACCTAGGCCCGGGCGCCGGACAGCACCACCCCGACCAGTACGGCCGCGTAGTGCAGGCCCGCCCCGCCGATCACGTGGCCGTGCCAGATGGCGCGGCGGAACTTCAGGCGGCGCATCAGGTAGAAGACGGTGCCGGTGGAGTAGACGAGGCCGCCGATGGCCAGCAGCAGCAGCGCCACCCACGACAGGCCCTCGATCATCGGCTTGATGGCGACCAGCACCAGCCAGCCCATGGCCATGTAGAGGCCGACCCAGAAACGCTTGTCGAGGCCGGGCAGGAACAGCTTGGCCGCCACGCCCAGGGCCGCCACGCTCCACACCGCCGTGGTCATGCCGATCGCCCACCAGCCCTCGAGGTTCTGGGTGGTGAAGGGCGTGTAGGAGGCGGCGATCATGATGAAGATGCCGGCGTGGTCGAAGCGGCGCAGCAGCGGCTGCCAGCGCGCCTTGGAGAAATTGTAGGCCGTCGACAGCGACAGCATGGTCACCAGGCCCAGGGTGTAGACCCCGATGGCGGCCATCTGGCCCAGCGAGCCCAGGCCGAAGGCCAGGCCCAGCAGGATGCCGCCGCCCAGCAGGGCGCAGGCCAGGCCGGCCAGGTGCACGATCAGGTCGGCCAGCTTGGCGCCCGTCGTCGGGTAGTGCTTGGTGAAGTCGGAGATCGTCATGGCCCGCCCAGCCTAGTCAAATTCGATGACGTATAAACGGCGATCATCATGGCGCCGAAAGGGCGGCGCGCAAGCGTGACCAATCGTCATGTCAGTCCGAAAAAGCCGTCCCAGGCCAGCTTGGTTCCGACCAGGATCAGAAGCACGTAGATCACCTTGTAGAAACCTTCGGCCGGCACCTTGCGCACCAGCAGCACGCCGGCCCAGGTCGAGGCGATCGCCACGGGCAGCAGCACCGCCACGGTGGCCAGCACCTGCGGCGTGAACTGGCCAAGCGCGATATAGGCCGGCAGCTTCATCCAGTTGACCACGGCGAAGAAGATGGCGCTGGTGCCGACGAAGACGTCGCGCGGCAGACGGCGGGGCAGCACGTAGATCTGGAACGGCGGGCCGCCGGCGTGGGCGATCTGGCTGGTGAAGCCCGAGGCCATGCCGCACAGCGCGCCCAGCCACGGCCGCGCCGGGCCGGTCTCGATGGTGGCGGCCGCCTTGACCGCTCGCTCCGCCCACAGGCGCTGGGCGGCGAACAGGATCGAGACCAGGCCCACGGCCAGCTCCACCGCCGCCGACGAGACCAGCGCCGCCAGGGCCCAGCCGAGAAAGATGCCGAACGCCGCCGGCGGGGTCATCAGGATCAGCAGGCCCTTGTCCCAGGTCTTGCGATAGGCCCAGACCCCGACGACGTCCTGCACGATCAGTAGCGGCAAGAGGATCGCGGCGGCCTTCACCGGTCCGACCGCCAGGGCCATCAGGGGGGTGGCCACCACCCCGATCCCCGAGAACCCGCCCTTGGCCAGCCCCACCAGGATCACGGCGGGAATGGCGACGGCGTAGAAGAAGGGGTCGGTCAGCATGGCGGGGGCTTTAGCAGGGGTGGAAGGGCGGAGCCATGCCCTCTCCCCTTGCGGGAGAGGGTGGCCTCGCGGAGCGAGGTCGGGTGAGGGGTCTCTCAAAAGCAGGACGCAGCGACAGCCGATCAGCTGTCGCTGCGCCTTTCGTGGGGCGACCCCTCATCCGTCGGCTCCGCCGACACCTTCTCCCGCAAGGGGAGAAGGAAACTATGCCGTCGCCAGCCGCGCCTTGCGCTCGAGGCCGAGGCTCACCCCGGCCAGGAGCAGGGCGCCCAGGGGCACCAGGGCCGCGATCGGGGCGATGGCCGCGAGGCCCAGGCCGTGGGCGATGACCGCGCCGCCCAGGGCCGCGCCGATGGCGTTGCCGAGGTTGAAGGCGGCGATGTTCAGGCTGGAGGCCAGGCCCTGGCCCGCGCCGCCGGCCTGGCTCAGCACCCGCATCTGCAGCGGGGCGACGGTGGCGAAGGCGGCCGCGCCCAGCAGGAAGGCGGCCAGCACCGCGCCGACCTTGTCGTGGAACGCCCAGCCGGCGGCCAGCATGATCACGGTGAGGATGGCGATGCTGCCGGCCAGCGCCTTGTTCAGGGCCTTGTCGGCCCAGCGGCCGCCCAAGAGGTTGCCGGCCACCAGGCCCGCGCCGAACACCAGCAGGATCGGCGAGACGGCGGCCTTCGAGAAGCCGGCCAGCTCGGTCAGGATCGGCTGGATGTAGGTGAAGACGGCGAACACCCCGCCAAAGCCCAGCACGGTCATGGCCAGGCCCAGTTGCACCTGCGGACGGGCGAGGACCGCGAACTCCTCCTTGAGGGCGGCGGGCTGCGCAGCCTTCTCGCCCTTGGGCACCAGCAGGGCCAGCACGACCAGGGCGACGGCGCCGATGGCGGTCACGGCCCAGAAGGTCGAGCGCCAGCCGAAGGCCAGGCCCAGCCACGCGCCGAACGGCACGCCCAGCAGGGTGGCCAGGGTCAGGCCGGTGAACATGATGGCGATGGCCGAGGCCTTGCGCTCGGGCGGAACCAGCGACACGGCGACCAGCGAGCCGACGCCGAAGAAGGTGCCGTGGGCCAGTGCGGTGATGATCCGCGCGCCCATCAGTATGCCGAAGGTCGGCGCCAGGGCCGCGACCAGGTTGCCCAGGGTGAAGATGGCCATCAGGGCCAGCAGGGTGGTCTTGGGCGGCAGGCGGCGCGTGGCCAGGGTGAGGATCGGCGCACCGACGAAGACCCCCAGCGCATAGCCGGTCATCAGCCAGCCGGCCGTGGGGATCGAGACGCCGAGATCGGCGGAGACCTGCATCAGCAGGCCCATGATGACGAATTCCGTGACGCCGATCCCGAAGGCGCCGACGGTCAGGGCGTAGAGGGCGAGAGGCATGGCTGCCGGCTCCGATGATTGTTCGAGCCGTCAGATAGCGCCGTAGCCTTCGATGAATTAGATTGCCGGAAAGACTATCACTTGTGATGTGAAGGCACGATGGCGCGACAGGAGATCAACCGCACGGCCGAGATGGAGGTCTTTGTCCGTGTCGTCGAGCAGGGCGGCTTCTCGGCTGCGGCCCGCTCGCTTCGCATGACCCCGTCGGCGGTCAGCAAGCTGGTGGCCCGGCTGGAGGCCCGGCTCGGTGCGCGGCTGGTCAACCGCTCGACCCGCAAGCTGATCCTCACCGCCGAGGGCCAGACCTTTCACGAGCGCTCGCTGCGGGTGCTGGCCGACCTCGACGAGGCCGAGCGCGCGGTGGCCGCCAGCGCCGCGCCGCGCGGCCGGGTGCGGGTCAATGCCAGCGTGGCGTTCGGTCATCTCTACATGCTGCCCCTGGTCCCCAGGTTCCTGGCCGAGCATCCGGAGGTGCAGCTCGACATCACCGTCACCGACCAGGTCATCGACCTGATGGACGAGCGGGCGGACGTCGCCATCCGGGTGGGGCCGATGCGCGCCTCGCAGCTGATGGCCCGCAAGATCGCCGAGACCCGGATGGTGCTGGTCGCTTCGCCCGGCTACCTGGCCCGGGCCGGAACCCCTGACCATCCCGACGATCTGGGCCGGCACGAACTGGTGACCTTCAACTTTGCCCGCCACTGCGACTCCTGGGGCTTCCAGCTGGACGGCGAGGTCGTCTTCCGTCCCGTCCACGGCCGGGCCGAGGTGGGGGATGGCGAAAGCGCCCGCACGCTCGCCCTGGCGGGACAGGGGATCGCCCGGCTGTCGGTGATCCATGTGGGCGCCGACGTCGCCGCCGGCCGCCTGGTTCCGGTGCTGGAGGCCTTCAATCCCGGCGACATCGAGCAGGTCCACGCCGTCTATGTCGGCCACGGCGGCCGGTTGCCCGCGCGGGTGCGGGTGTTCATCGACTGGCTGGCGGCGGCGATGAGCGTGGGGCGCGGCGAGCCTGCGACGCTGGCGCAGTTTAAGTCCCCTCTCTCTTAGAGAGAGGGAGGCGCCCGCCGCGAAGCGGTGGGAGGGTGAGAGGTGACAAACTTTCCGAACAGGGCGCCGTCGAGGTGGAGCGATATTCAGCAGTTCCGGCCGCTTTTCTCACAGCGTCCTCACCGTCGCGGGGAAGGATCGATTGAGGGGCATCGAGTGGCTGTCGATCCGCCCAAGGCGGTGTCCGCGCCAAAGGATCAGGGGTTTCCGGTGAGTGGTGAAACCTCTCACCCTCCCAGGCTATCGCCTGGGCCCCTCCCTCTCTCGATGAGAGAGGGGCTTGGAACCTAACCCGCCGCCTTGCCGTAGGCGCTGAGGGCGGCCGCCATCTGGGGCGCGGCTTCGACCGTGGGAGCCGCCGGCGCTTCCGGCGCCGCGGCGCCGGCCAGGCGGGCCTGGGCCTCGGGCGACAGGGTGACGGTGTCGCGCGGGGCGGACGCGGCCGGCTGGGCGGCGTCGAGGTCCGATTGCAGGCGGGCGCGGTAGTCGCCGACGGTGGCCGGCCCTCGCGCGCCTGGCACGCCCACCTGCAACGAGGCGACGATAGTCTGGTCGGTTTCCGAAAGGCCGTCGAAAGCCTTCAGCGCCTGGGCCTGCGGGGCCGGCGGCGCGGCGTCCGAGCCCGCCCAGGCGGCCTTGGTGAAGGTGTTCAGCGCCGACTGCACCGTCTTGGCGAACGGGGAGTCGTTGAGCGCTGGCGCGAGGCCGGCGCGCTCGGCGTGACCGGCCCCGGCCCAGCGGCTGGACAGGGCGTGGTAGGCGCTCAGCTTCTGGTCCAGCCCCATCGATCCGCTGGTGTCGTTCAGCGCCGCCGCCGCGCCGGCCGCGCCGCCCGGATAGGCGACGGCGGACGCGTTGGCGCCGGTCTCGGTGGAATAGGGCTGGGCGATCTTCATCTCGCCGCCAGCCTTCGCGCCTGCGCGGTGAAGAGGGTGTGAACGCTGACGTTCGGGCTGCGTGGCATGCTGTCGCAGCCGGGACGCAAGGCCCCGGCCGCGCAACAAGGCCTAGGTCGGATCGCCATTCATCCAACCGCGGCGCCCAAGAAGCCGATTTTCCCCGCCTTCGCGGGGAAAATCGGTGAAAAATGAGGGCAAGCGGTTGGATCGATCCGCCCTACGCCCCCACCAGCACCTCGGCCACCTGCACGGCGTTCAGCGCCGCGCCCTTGCGCAGGTTGTCGCCGACCACGAACAGCGCCAGGCCATGCTCGACCGTCGGGTCGGGACGCACGCGGCCGACGAATACCGGATCCTGGCCGGTGGCGGCGAGCGGGTTGGGCACATCGTCGATGACCACGCCCGGCGCCTTGGCCAGCAAGGCCAGGGCCTCTTCCACCGAGATCGGGCGGTCGAACTCGGCGTTGATCGACAGGGCGTGGCCCGAGAACACCGGCACCCGTACGCAGGTGCCGCTGACCGGCAGGTTCGGCAGGCCAAGGATCTTGCGGCTTTCGTCGCGCAGCTTCAGCTCTTCCTCGGTGTAGCCGTCCTCGCCCAGCACGTAGTTCAGCGGCACGACGTTGTAGGCCAGCGGCACGGCCCACTTCTTGGGTTCCGGCAGCGGGGCGGCGTCCGGGCTCATGGCCAGGCCGTCGAGATCGCCTTCAGCGCCGGCGCGCAGCTGCTCGGACAAGACCTGGATGCCCTCGACTCCGCCTCCGGAGGCGGCCTGGTAGGTGCTGACCGTCAGGCGCTTGAGGCCGGCGTGGTCGTGCAGGGGCTTGAGCACCGGCATGGCGGCCATGGTGGTGCAGTTGGGGTTGGCGACGATGCCCTTGGGATTGTCGTCCAGGGCTTCCGGGTTCACTTCGGCCACCACCAGCGGAACCTCCGGGTCGCTGCGCCAGGCCGAAGAGTTGTCGATGACGATGGCGCCGGCCGCCGCGGCCTTGGGGGCCAGCTCGCGCGACGTGCCGCCGCCGGCCGAGAAGAACACGATGTCCAGGCCCGCGAAGTCGGCGGTGGCGGCGTCCTCGACCGTCACCGAGCCGTCCTTCCACGGCAGGGCCTGGCCGGCCGAGCGGGCCGAGGCGAAGACCCGCAGGGCGCTCAGCGGAAAGTCCCGCTCGGCCAGCAGCTTCAGCATCATGCCGCCGACCAGGCCGGTGGCGCCGACGACGCCGACGGCGGGCGGGTTCGAACGGGAAAACTTGCGGCTCATGGGTAGCGTCTCCTGGTGGTGTGGAGCGCGGGGAGCCTTGAGGTCTCGTGGATTGAGAGCCGCCCCGCGCAGTGCGGGGCTGGTCTGAGGATGCTCGCTTTAGATCGCGCGCATACCCGCCGCCCCGCCGAAGCGGGTCGTTTTGCGGGTAATAATTTTGGTCGCGGCCAATTGCATCGAGCAGGGCTATTAGCGGGCGAGCGGGGCCGCGTAAAGGGATCCCTCTCCCCCTGCGGGAGAGGGTGGCCTGCGTAGCAGGTCGGGTGAGGGGTCTCTCAGACCGATCAGCTTGGATGCGGCCGGGCCGGGTGGGGCGTCAGATATTTGAGAGACCCCTCATCCGCCGGCCTTCGGCCGCCACCTTCTCCCGCAAGGGGAGAAGGGTCAGCTCTGGGCCCCCTTGCTTTCCCAGCCGTCGACGAACGGGAAGCGCTTGGCCCAGAACTCCGCCAGGCGCGGATCGGCGTCCACCCGCCGCACCACGTCGGCCATCTTCGGCGCGCGCTCGTAGAACCGCACGCGGCGCGAGCCCCAGCGGCTGACCACGGCCACATAGAGGTCGAGCACGGAAAGCGTGTCGCCCAGGATGTAGGTCTGCGGCTCGACCTGGGCGTCCATCATCGCCCAGCAATCGGCGATGCGGTCGGCGGTGGCGGCCTTGACGCGGGCCTGCGCCTCCGGATCCGGACCCGCCAGCCGCGAGGGCTCGTCGCGCACCCAGAACAGCGAATAGATCGAGGCCGGGATGAAGGTCATCCAGCGCAGGAACTGGCCCCGGCGCGGATCGCCGATGGCCGGCGCCAGCCTGGCTTCGGGATGGTTGTCGGCCAGCCAGATCAGGATCGCCGCGCTCTCGGTGATCGTCTCGCCTTGGGGGGTGACAAGCGCAGGGATCTGCTTCATCGGATTGACGGGGGCGACCTTGGCCTGCTGCGCCTGGCCCTCCCAGGTGGGCGCCTCGACCACCTTGTAGGCCTGCCCCAATAGGGTCAAAGTCGCTTCGACAGGGACCGAGCCGGAGCCGAGCGCGCCATAGACGGTGTAATCGCTGTTCATCTTTGGTTACCCATTCTGCCCACAACATGTTGTGCCATGGGTCAATTTGACCACTAGATGGGGCGTGTCGCCCTGGGGTACGAAGAGACTACCCGCCCGACCGATTCGTGTCCGACCGCTCTGGAGACCGCCATGTCCGCCTCGTTGATCACCAAGCCCGGCCTCATGATCCCCTCCGGCGGTTACAAGCCCTTCCGCTATCCGTGGGCCTACGACTTCTGGAAGAAGCAGCAGCAGGTCCACTGGATGCCCGAAGAGGTGCCGCTGGGCGAGGACCTCAAGGACTGGGCCGTCAAGCTGAACGACAAGGAGCGCAATCTGCTGACGCAGATCTTCCGCTTCTTCACCCAGTCCGACGTCGAGGTGCAGGACAACTACATGGAGCGCTACGGTCGGGTGTTCAAACCGACCGAGGTGAAGATGATGCTGGCCTCGTTCGCGAACATGGAGACGATCCATATCGCGGCCTACGCCCTGCTGCTCGAGACCATCGGCATGCCCGAGACCGAGTTCTCGGCGTTCATGGAATACGAGGCCATGAAGGACAAGCATGACTACATGCAGACCTTCGGCGTCGAGACCAACGCCGACATCTGCCGCACCCTGGCCATGTTCGGCGGCTTCACCGAAGGCCTTCAGCTGTTCGCCTCGTTCGCGATGCTGATGAACTTCCCGCGCTTCAACAAGATGAAGGGCATGGGCCAGATCGTCTCGTGGTCGATCCGCGACGAGAGCCTGCACTGCGACGGCATCATCAAGCTGTACCACGCCTTCAACAAGGAAACCGGCGCGGTGACCAAGTCGGTGGCCGACGACATCGTCGACTGCTGCAAGCACGTGGTGGGCCTGGAAGACAAGTTCATCGACCTGGCCTTCGAGGCCGGCGACGTGCAGGGCATGGTCCCCGACGACATCAAGCAATACATCCGCTTCGTGGCCGACTGGCGCCTGCGCCAGCTGGACCTGCCGGAAGTCTACGGCGTCCGCGACAATCCGCTGCCGTGGCTGCAGGCCCTGCTGTCGGGCGTCGAGCACGCCAACTTCTTCGAGGCGCGCGCCACCGAATACTCCAAGGCCGCCACCAAGGGCCAATGGCACGGTTCGGACGGCGTGTGGTCGAGCTTCGAGGCCATGCTGCAAAAGCGCGCCGACGTTCCCGCTGAGCACTGAGCCAGCCGAAAGCGTCATGACGCCGAGAACGCCGCCCGCTATGCCGGGCGGCGTTTTTCGTTTGAGGTGATCCCATGCGTGTAGCGGTGATCGGTCCCGGCGCGGTCGGCGGAACCCTGGCGGCGTGGCTGGCCCAGGCCCACGACGTGACCCTGTGCGCCCGCACGGCCTTCGAGCGGCTGGAGGTCGAGACGCCGCAGGGGCCGCTCGTGGCGAGCCCGATGGTGCTGACCGATCCGGCCGCCGCCGCGCCCGTCGACTGGGTGCTGGTGACCACCAAGACCTATGACGCCGCCGGCGCCGCGGCCTGGCTTGCTGGGCTGGTCGGGCCGCAGACCCGCGTGGCCGTGCTGCAGAACGGCGTCGAGCACGTCGAGCGCTTTTCGCCCTACCTGCCGGCCGACCGCATCACGCCTGCGGTGGTGGACATCCCGGCCGAGCGCACGGCGCCGGGCGTCATCCGCCAGCGGCGGATGGGCTGGATCAAGGTTCCGGCCGGGGAGGCTGGCGAGGCTTTCGTCGCCCTCTTCGCCCACACGCCGATCGAGGTGACGACCACCGAGGACTTCGCCACCGTCGCCTGGAGCAAGGTGGCCCTCAACTGCGCGGGCGCGGTCAACGCCCTGACCCTGAAGCCCTCCGGCATCGCCCATCGCGACGACATCGCCGCGATCATGAAGGACCTGGTGGCCGAATGCGTCGCCGTGGGCCGGGCCCAGGGCGCGGATCTTGCGGACGACCTGCCAGAGCAGGTGGTGGCCGGCTATCGCGCCGGGCCCGCCGACGGGATCAACTCGCTGCACGCCGACCGCCTGGCCGGCCGCCCCATGGAGATCGACGCCCGCAACGGCGTCATCGTCCGCAAGGGCGCGGTCCACGGGATCGCCACCCCGGTCAACGCCATGGTCGTGGCGCTGCTGGACGCGGCGGGGGAGGCCTAGAGCGGATCGACATTCACCCGGCGACTTTCCCAAATCCGCTCTTCCCCGCGAAGGCGGGGACCCAAGCGGAGTCAGCGGGCCGCTCTCGGCCGCGCCTCCTCCTGAAACGCGGCTTGGATCCCCGCCTTCGCGGGGAGGCTCGGTGAAAAAGCCAGATCTGCCGACAATTCCAGTTGAGCCTGGAAAAACCTCAGCTCTTCAGGAAGCCGCCCAGCAAGTCGCCGACCGCGCCGCCCAGGCCCTCGTCGGGCAGCTTGCCGCCGGGGGTGAGCTTGTCGACCAGGCCCGGCAGGATCTCCGACAGCTTGGCCGCCGCGGTCTGCGGGTCGACGCCCAGCTTCTCGGCGAACTGGCCGACGACGCCCGAGCCAAGCACGGCCTGGATCTGTTCGGGCGACACGGGCAGGTTCTGGCCGCTCGACACCCACGACTGGGCGACTTCGGAAAGGCCGCCCTTCTGGAAGGCGTCGACCAGGCCGCCGACCCCGCCGGTGACGCCCAGGCTCTTGACGGTTTCGGCAAGGTCGCCCTGGCCGCCCAGCGCGCCCATCAGATTGTCCAGCAGGCTCATGTCTCGCTCCGCTCGATGTCGCAGGCCCGCCGCGGGCCCGCCCGACGTGGCGGGGATTAAGCGCCCATCCCGCGCGCTTGGCGAGTAGGCAAAGGAAAAGGCGCGGATCTCGCGATCCGCGCCCTTCGGGTGCGCAGCCTTGCGGGATCGTCCTTACGGACGGTCCTTCTTGGGCAGGGCGGCCACTTCTTCCGGTGTCAGCTTGGTGATGGCCTTGGCGCGGATCGGCATGGCGAAGCCCGTGCCGTCGGCGACGCGCAGGTCCAGGTCCAGCGGACGGCAGACGGTGTCGATGCCGCGCACGTTCGAGACCAGGAAGCTGCCCGGGGCGGTCAGCGAGTTGGCGCCCCACGACAGGTCCACGCGATAGACGTCGCGGTTGCGGATCTTCATGTAGAGCGTGTTCTTGTCGGGAGCGGTCCAGCCCTGCCAGTCCGACAGCTGGAAGCACTGGCGCTCGGCCTTCTCCGTGGAGCCGGCCTTTTCGGTCGCCAGGGCCGGGCCCGCGAGAAGCGCGCCGGCCAGGCCGGCCAGGGCGATGGTTTTCAACTTGACCATTGCGTTTGTCCTCACAGTCCCTCGCGTGAAAGATTGGGCCTGCAAGCCTCGCCGTCAATGGTCAAGTCGCCCCATTTTTGCGCAGGGAAGGGGCGTTTTAGGTCGTCGGACTTCGATTTGCGCCGGGTTCGGAGGATTTTCCCGCTCGCCGCGCCCCCTTCCTCGCCTTCCTGGGCCTTGTGCCCAGGATCCAGGGTTCAGCCTGCTCAGACCCTTCGAACTTGATCGCGGTCTGAGCAGCCGCCGGCATGGACCCTCGCCACGGGGGCGAGGGAGGCGACGGTGTGGGGGCAAAAGAAAAGGGCGGGACCGTGAGGTCCCGCCCTTTGTGTTTCGCTTGGTGAGGTGGATCAGGCCGAGGCCTTGACCAGTTCCGGATCCACCTCGTCCAGCTCGCCCTCCCACTTGGCGACGACGGCGGCGGCGACGGAGTTGCCGACGACGTTGGTGGCCGAGCGGCCCATGTCGA
>NZ_JARQWV010000024.1 GCF_029543245.1 Caulobacter endophyticus | reverse complement strand
GGGCCGCAAAACGCCCCCCTTCCCCCTTGATGGGGGAAGGGCCGGGGTTGGGGGTGGCTGCGGCGGTTGGGCTTGAAACGACGGTGGAGGCGGAACGCGCGGTGTCACCCCCATCCCCACCCTTCCCCCATCAAGGGGGAAGGGCTTTGGCCGTGGGTGTCAGAAAAAGCCTGGGTCCCCGCTTTCGCGGGGATTGGACGGGTGGGAGGGCGGCTGGCGTTGCGGCAGCTGAGAACGCCCCCCTCCGGCCCTTCGGGCCACCTCCCCCTTCGGGGGGAGGATCTTGGGAAGCGCCACAAGAATTGCGGCCTGAATCCGGCAGAAACGGCGCCATTCCGGGTCAGGAGGAACCACGTTCGAAACCTCCCGTTACTTATCCCGACAAGGATAAGCTGAGGAGGACCCAAATGCCTGCCTTGAACCTCGATGGTCCTGAACCCGTGATCGCCAATGCTGACGACGGTTCGGCGCTGTTTCCGCAAGCTCCGGTCTATGCGCGCACCTCGACGCGCAAGAAGAAGTCTTCGAACAACCTGCCACTGTTGATCGGGGCTCCCGTCGCCGTGGTCGCCGTGGGCGCCCTGGCCTGGGGGATCATGAGCAACCAGGCCCAGACCCCCGCCTCGCCGGAAGAAGGCCTGAAGGTCGCCGAGGCCGAGGCGGTTGCGACACCCGCGCCCGCGCCGACCCCGGCCCCGATGCCTGAACCGGCCGCCGCGACGCCCGCCGTCGCTCCGACCCCGGCTCCGGCCGCACGCACCGAGGTCGCCCGCGCCGAACCGCGACCGGCCGCTCGTCGCGCCGCCCGCCCGGCGCCGGTCGAGAGCGCGCCGTCCGCCGACGAGGCCTCGAGCAACGCCAGCGCCACGGTTCCGGCCCCCGCCCCGGCTCCCGCGCCCGCCGCCCCGGCCGCGATCGTCGCCGAGCCGGCTCCGCTGGCCGTGCCCGCGCCCACCCCGACGCCGGCGCCGCAAGCGCCCGTCCCGGTCGTGCCGGTGACGCCCACTACGCCGCAGTAACGGCCTGAAACGACGAAGGGCGGCTCCATCGCTGGAGCCGCCCCTTTTTCTTGCGCGTGATCCTCGCCCTTCGACAGGCTCAGGGTGAGGATCAAGTCAGACGCCTGCAATGAAACCTCATCCTGAGCATGTCGAAGGACGAGGTTTCACGCATTCACATCACCACCACTTGTCGGCCTTGGCCGTGAAGCCGGCGGCCTTTTCAATGGCGCCGGCCACCGAGAACACCGTGCCTTCGTCCAGCGGCTTGCCGATGATCTGCAGACCCAGCGGAAGGCCGTTGGCGTCGAGACCGGCCGGCAGGGACAGGCCCGGCAGGCCCGCCAGGTTGGTGGTCACCGTGAAGACGTCGTTCAGGTACATGGCGATCGGGTCGCTCGAATTCTCGCCCAGGCCGAACGCCGCCGAGGGCGCGGTCGGGGTGAGGATGGCGTCGACCTTGGTCCAGGCGTTGTCGAAGTCCTCGGCGATGCGGCGACGCACCTTCAGGGCCTTCAGGTAGTAGGCGTCGTAATAGCCGGCCGACAGCACATAGGTGCCGATCAGGATGCGGCGCTTGACCTCGTCGCCGAAGCCGCTCGCGCGGGTGTTCTCGTAGATCTCGGCGAGGTTGGCGCCCTCTTCGCGCAGGCCGTAACGCATGCCGTCATAGCGGGCGAGGTTCGACGAAGCCTCGGCCGGCGCGACGATGTAGTAGGCCGGCAGGGCGTACTTGGTGTGCGGCAGGCTGATCTCGACGATCTCGCAGCCGGCTTCCTTCAGCCAGGCGACGCCGTCGTCCCACAGCTTCTGGATCTCGGCCGGCATGCCGTCGACGCGGTATTCCTTCGGCACGCCGATGCGCAGACCCTTGACCGACTTGCCGACGAACTGGGTGAAGTCCGGCGTCGGGACGTCGAGGCTGGTCGAGTCCTTCTCGTCGTGGCCCGACATCGAGTTCAGCAGCAGGGCCGCGTCCTCGACGGTCTTGGCGATCGGGCCGGCCTGGTCCAGCGAGCTGGCGAAGGCCACCACGCCCCAGCGCGAGCAGCGGCCGTAGGTCGGCTTGATGCCGACGGTGCCGGTGAAGGCGGCCGGCTGGCGGATCGAGCCGCCGGTGTCGGTGGCGGTGGCGCCCAGGCACAGGTCGGCGGCGACGGCCGCGGCGCTGCCGCCCGACGAACCGCCCGGGGTCAGGGCCTTGTTGCTGTCCTTGGCGCGCCACGGGTTGGTGACGGGGCCGAAGTAGCTGGTCTCGTTCGACGAGCCCATGGCGAACTGGTCGAGGTTCAGCTTGCCCAGCATCACCGCGCCGTCGCGCCACAGGTTCGACGTCACCGTCGACTCATAGGCCGGGACGAAGTTCTCGAGGATCTTCGAGCAGGCCGTGGTGCGCACGCCCTTGGTGCAGAAGAGGTCCTTCACGCCCAGCGGCGCGCCGTCCAGGGGACCGGCCTCGCCCTTGGCGCGGCGGGCGTCCGAGGCGGCGGCCATGTCCAGCGCCTGCTCCGGGGTTTCCAGGATGTAGGCGTTGAGGCCCCGCGCGCCTTCGATGGCGTCGATGTGCGCCTTGGTCAGTTCGACCGAGGTGAAGTCCTTGGCGGCCAGGCCGTCGATGGCGCCCTTGAGGGTAAGCTTGGTCAGAGCGCTCATTATTCGACCACCTTGGGCACGACGAAGAAGTTGGAGACGGACTTGGGCGCGTTGCCGGTCACCACCTGCGGCTCGCCGCCCATGGTGACGACGTCCTCGCGCAGCGGCAGGCCGGCGGCCACGACGCTGGTCAGCGGCTCGGCGCCGTCGGTGTCGACCTCGGCCAGCTGCTCGATCCACGTCATGATCCCGTTGAGCTCCTGCGTCAGAGCTTCGATGCGCTCTTCGGGTTCGGCGATGCGGGCGAGCCGGGCGACCTTGCGGACGGTCGCGGCGTCGATGGCCATGGGGCCTTCTCCAAGCAGTAGTGTTGTTTGCCCGCGTTCACGGACAGTCGAGGGGTGGGTTACCCGCCTAGCCTTGTCTTTGACAAGCCCGACGGCTCGCGCGGCGGGCTTTTCCTCGCGCGAAGCGCCGCAAAGGCGTAGAAGCCGCGCCATGCCCGTTCTCGACATCGAACAATTCGCCGCCGCCATTCCCGACTACAAGCCCGTCATCGGCCTGGACCCGGGCGAAAAGACCATCGGCGTGGCCGTGTCCGACGTGACCCTCACCGTCGCCAGCCCGCTGACCGTGATCCACAAGACCAAGTTCACCCAGGACGCCGCGGCCCTGTTCGACATCATCGACTACCGCAAGGTGGCCGGGATCGTCGTCGGCCTGCCGGTCAATATGGACGGCACCGAGGGCGTGCGCTGCCAGAGCAACCGCGCCCTGGCCCGCAACCTGCTGCGCCTGCGCCCGGATCTGACCATCACCTTCTGGGACGAGCGCCTGTCGACGGCGGCCGTGACCCGCGTGCTGATCGACGAGCACGACGTCAACCGCAAGCGCCGCGGCGAGGTGGTCGACAAGATGGCGGCGGGGTGGATCCTCCAGGGCGCCCTGGAGCGGATGCGGGGGATCCGGGGGGAACCGTAGGGTTCCTTCTCCCCTTGCGGGAGAAGGTGTCGGCGCAGCCGACGGATGAGGGGTCTCTCAGACCTCAAAGCCTCATCCAATCGATCCGCCCCAAGCAGCGGACAGCGCCTTCAACCCCTCACCCGACCTCGCTCCGCGAGGCCACCCTTTCCCGCATGGGGAGAGGGACCAGACGAGCCTTCCCTTCCCGCCCAAAGCCGCCTATGACGCGGGCTCATGACGGCTTCAGCCCATGACCCGAGCGCGGCGATCGAGACGATCCGCAAGCGCCTCTTCTCGTTCCCCAAGCGGCACTTCCTTTCGGCGGGCGATCTCAACGCCCCCCAGGCGGCCGACCTTCTGGACCTGGCCGACGCCTTCGTGGCGTTGAACCGGCAGACGTCCAAGTCCCTCGACCTGCTCAAGGGACGGACGCTGATGAACCTGTTCTTCGAGAACAGCACCCGCACCCAGAGCTCGTTCGAGCTGGCCGGCAAGCGGCTGGGCGCCGACGTCGTCAACATGAACCCCAAGACCTCGTCGGTGGCCAAGGGCGAGACCCTGATCGACACCGCCGTGACGCTGAACGCCATGCGGCCCGACCTGCTGGTCGTGCGCCACGCCTCGTCGGGGGCTGCGTCCCTGCTCAGCCAGAAGGTCAGCGGCAGCGTCGTCAACGCCGGCGACGGCCAGCACGAGCACCCCACCCAGGCGCTGCTCGACGCGCTGTCGATCCGGCGGGCTTTCGGCCGCGTCTCGGGCCTGACCGTGGCCATCTGCGGCGACGTGCTGCACAGCCGCGTGGCGCGTTCGAACGTCGCCCTGTTGCAGATCCTGGGCGCCAGCGTGCGCCTGGTGGGTCCGCCCACCCTGATGCCGGCCCAGGCCGAGCGCTGGGGCGTGACCGTGCACCACGACATGAAGTCGGGCCTGGCCGGCGCCGACGTGGTGATGATGCTGCGCCTGCAACTGGAGCGTATGCAGGGCGGCTTCGTGCCCTCGACCCGCGAATACTTCCGCTTCTACGGCCTGGACCGCGAGAAGCTGTCGCGCGCCGCGCCGGGGGCCAGGGTCATGCACCCTGGCCCGATGAACCGTGGCGTCGAGATCGACAGCGACGTCGCCGACGATCCGGCCGTCAGCCTAATCCAGGACCAGGTCGAGATGGGCGTCGCCGCCCGCATGGCCGTGCTCGCCGCCCTCGCCCACCGTCTCGAGGAGGAAGGCCGATGACCGCGCCCCAGCCGCTCGCCTTCGTCAACGCCCGCCTGGTGGATCCCGAGAGCGGCTATGACGGTCCCGGCGGCGTCATCGTCTCCGAAGGCGTCATCGCCGACGTGGCCAAGGGCCGCGAGTTCGGCAAGCTCTCGAAGGGCGTACGCATCGTCGACTGCGGCGGCGCCATGCTGGCGCCCGGCCTGATCGACCTGCGGGTCAAGACCGGCGAACCGGGCGCGGAAACCAAGGAAACCCTGGCCAGCGCCGCCCGCGCGGCCGCGGCCGGCGGCGTGACCAGCTTCGTCGTGCAGCCCGACACCGATCCGGCGGTCGACGACCCCAGCACGGTCGACTTCCTGCTGCGCCGGGCCCGCGACATCGACGCCGCCCGCATCCTCTGCGCCGGCGCGGCCACCAAGGGCCTGCGCGGCGAGGAAATGGCCGAGATCGGCCTGATGCGCGAGGCCGGCTGCGTCTACGTCACCGACGCCGACAAGCCGATCGCCGACAGCAAGGTGTTCCAGCGCCTGCTCTCCTACGCCAAGGGTTTCGACACCATCCTGGCCCACCGCCCGCTCGACCCGTGGCTGGCCAAGGGCGGGGCGGCCACCGGCGGCGAATTCGCCGCCCGCATGGGCCTGCCTTCGATCTCGCCGATGGCCGAGCGGATCATGCTGGAGCGCGACGTCGCCCTGCTGGAAGCCACCGGCGGGCGCCTGCTGGTCGACCAGCTGACCAGCGCCCAGGCGCTGGAGACCCTGGGCCGGGCCAAGAAGAAGGGCCTGCGGATCCACGCCAGCGTGTCGATCAACCACCTGTGCTTCAACGAGCTGGACATCGGCGACTACCGCAGCTTCGCCAAACTGACCCCGCCCCTGCGCGGCGAGGACGATCGCCAGGCCCTGATCGAGGCGCTTGCGGACGGGCTGATCGACATCGTCGTCTCGGCCCACGCCCCGGCCCCGGCCGAGGACAAGCGCCTGCCGTTCGACCAGGCCGCGCCCGGCGCCGTGGGTCTCGAAACCCTGCTGCCGGCCCTGCTGGGCCTCTATCACGACGAGCGCCTGGCCCTGATCGACCTGATCCGCGCGGTGACCCTGGCTCCGGCGTCCTTGCTCGGCCTGCAAACGGGCCGCATCGCGCCTGGCGCGCCGGCCGACCTCGTTTTGTGCGATCTCGACGCGCCGATCATCGTCGACGCCGCCCGGCTGCTGTCGAAGTCGAAGAACTCGCCGTTCGACGGCCGCAGGCTGCAAGGCCAGGTGCTGATGACCATCGTCGACGGCCGGATCGTGCACCGCGCCGAGGGCTGAGGCCTACGGGCAGCCCTCGGCCGGAACCAGGGCGACGCGGGCGTGGCTCAGCTTGATCTGGCGCGCCTGCCCCATATCGCCATAGACGCCGACCTGGGCCGTGCCGGACACGGCGACGGTGGAGGCGTCGCCGCCGACGACCTCGACCAGGGCCAGGCCCCGCAGGTCGCCGATGTGGTCGCGGTCGAGGAAGGCCGCGCCGACCGAGGCCTGGCCATCCAGGCCCGCGCCGCCGCGCGCGGAGGTCAGCGACCAGCCGGCCGGCGTCTTGCAGACCTTCACGACCTTGGCGCCCGAGAGCTTCAGGCCGAAGGCGTCGACATAGTCGTCGGGACCAAGCGCGATGCCCTGGATCGACAGCAGGAAGGTCGAGGCGGCGGGCTGCTCCGGCGCGCTCACCACTGGCTTGGGCGGCGCGACCTTGGTCGCCTGGGCCGGCGCGGGCTTGTCCCCGGCGGCCGGCTTGCCGACGAAATGCGCCAGGGCCAGGGCCGCGCCGACGCCGAGCACGGCGGCGACCAGGACGGGAATCAGACGGGCGTAGCGCGGATCCTTCATGACCCGCTCAATAGAACAGGCCCGCCCGGACGCCCAAGCCGAACTTCCCAAACGGAAGCATGAACCGGCGCGCGAAGCGGCTATAAGAAGCGAAAACAGGCTTGCCTCTCCGGCCAAGCTTGGCCATGTTTCGCTCGCGCAAAGGTAGCATTTCTTGGAAAGCCTCGCCCCCGTCGCCTATCTGACCCTCGCGATCGCCGTGATCGGGGGCTACCTGCTGGGCTCGATCCCGTTCGGCCTGATCGCCACGCGCCTGGGCGGCGCCGGCGACATCCGCAAGATCGGCTCGGGCAATATCGGCGCGACCAATGTGCTGCGCTCTGGCCGCAAGGACCTGGCGGCCATCACCCTGCTGGGCGACGGCGGCAAGGGCGCGGTCGCCGTGGGCCTGGCCCACCTGCTGAGCCACGGCAATCCGCTGGTCGTCGCCCTGGCCGGCGGCGCGGCCTTCGCCGGCCACATCTTCCCCGTCTGGCTGAAGTTCAACGGCGGCAAGGGCGTGGCTACCTTCTACGGCGTGCTGCTGGCCGCCGCCTGGCCCGTGGGCCTGCTGGCCGCGGCCACCTGGCTGGCCATGGCCGCCCTTTTCCGCATCAGCTCGCTGGCCGCCCTGACCGCCGCCGCCCTGGCCGCGCCCTTTGCCCTGGCCACCGACCGCCCCTATCCGATCCTGGGCCTGTGCCTGTTCATGGCCGTGCTGATCTACATCCGTCACAAGGACAACATCGCCCGCCTGCTCAAGGGCGAGGAGCCGAAGATCGGCAAGAAGAAGACGGCGCAAGCGCCGCCTCCTGAAGCCTGATGACACGGGGCCTCTCGGATCAGGAGCGACTGGCCTGGCTTCGCCTGGCGCGCACCGAGACGGTCGGCCCCGTCGCCTTCGAGCACCTTCTTCAGCGCTTCGGCTCGCCCGAGCGGGCGCTGATCGCCCTGCCCGACCTGGCCCGACGAGCGGGCCGCGCGGCCCCGCTGCGGCCGCCTCCCGTCGACGAGATCCTGCGTGAACTGGACGACGGCGCCAGACTGGGCGCCCGCCTGATCTGCGCCTGCGAACCCGACTTTCCCCATCGCCTGGCCACGCTGGATCCGCCGCCGCCGGTGATCTGGGCGCTGGGCCACTACGAGCTGCTGCCCCAGGCCAGCATCGCCATCGTCGGCGCCCGCATCGCCTCGGCCGCCGGCCAGCGCTTCGCCCGGCAACTGGCGGCCGAACTGGGCCAGCACGGCCACGTCGTGGTCTCGGGCCTGGCGCGGGGCGTCGACGGCGCGGCGCACGAGGGTTCGCTGTCGACCGGCACGATCGCCGTGCTGGGCGGCGGGATCGCCGACATCTATCCGCCCGAGCATGCGTCCTTGCACGCCCGCATCGCCGAGCACGGCTGCGTCGTTTCCGAAAGCGCCCCGCTGCGCCGCGCCCAGGCCAAGGACTTCCCCCGCCGCAACCGCATCATCTCGGGCCTGTCGCTGGGGGTCGTCGTGGTCGAGGCGGAGCTGAAGTCCGGCTCGCTGATCACCGCCCGCCTTGCCGCCGAACAGGGACGCGATGTGTTCGCCGTGCCGGGATCCCCGCTGGACCCGCGCGCCAAAGGCCCCAACGACCTGATCCGCCAGGGCGCGATCCTGTGCGAGGGCGTCGAGGACGTGCTGCGTTCGCTGTCGGCCAGTCCGTCGATGCGCGAGCGCGACCGGGCCTGGGACCCGGACGAGGCCGCAGACGATATCGACCACGACACCCTGCGCGAACGCCTGGCCGCCCTGCTCTCGCCCACCCCAGTCTCGCGCGACGAACTGGTGCGGGCCACCAAGGCCCCGACCTCGGCGGTGATGGCGGCGCTGGTGGAGCTGGCCCTGGCCGACCGGGCCGAACTGCTGCCGGGCGGGATGGTGGCGGGTGGATTGCCCTAGGTACTGGATACCCGTACTATGGAAGTCACCTTCGAGTGGGACATTGAAAAGGCGCGCACCAATCTCGCCAAGCACGGCGTCAGCTTCGAGGACGCCTGTTTCGCGATCCTCGACGAGCACCGTATCGAAGAGATCGACGACCGTTTCGACTACGAGGAGGAACGGCTGCGGATCATCGGTCTGAGTTCGCTAAACCTGTTGTTCGTGGTGACCATCACCCATGACGAAACCCACTACCGGCTCATCTCGGCCCGCACCGCCTCCCGGGACGAAGCGCATCGTTATTTCAGCGGCAAGTCCAATCCCGCCCAAGGGTGACACGGACTGGGCGCGCCTGCGGTCGATGACCGAGGAAGAGCGGATGGCCGCGGCCCTGTCCGATCCCGACGCCCAACCGCTCACCAAGGAGGAATTGGCGCGCTTCAAGCGGGTGAACCTGATCAAAGGCATCAGGATGAAACTCTGCATGACCCAGGTCGAGTTCGCCGAAGCCTTCCAACTTCCGCTGGCCACTGTCCGCGACTGGGAACAGGAGCGTACCACGCCGGACGCTCCCGCCCGAGCGCTGCTGAAGGCCATCGCGGCCGATCCAGAAACCGTGCGCCGACTGATCAACGGTCAAGCCGCATGACGGTCTCTCTCTAAAGAGAGAGGTCGACAGGCGACACTTGGGCAATTGCAAAGGTTCGCACCGACGCCGTTGACATTGTCATAGGCTCGCCCCCACTTTCCGGCGCTCGCCTCCTGGTTCGCCGGAAGGCCGATCCACCTCCCCTAAGCTCAGAGTCGTAATGAACGTCGTCGTCGTCGAGAGCCCGGCCAAGGCCAAGACCATCAACAAGTACCTCGGGTCCGACTACACGGTTCTGGCCTCCTACGGGCATATCCGCGATCTGCCCAGCAAGGACGGCTCGGTCGAGCCCGACAACGACTTCGCCATGAGCTGGGAGGTCGACGCCAAGTCGTCCAAGCGCATCTCCGACATCGTCGATGCGCTGAAGGGGGCCGACCGCCTGATCCTCGCCACCGACCCGGATCGCGAAGGGGAAGCGATCAGCTGGCACGTGCTCGAGGTGCTGAACAAGAAGAAGGCGCTGAAGGACAAGCAGATCCAGCGCGTCACCTTCAACGCCATCACCAAAGCGGCCGTGACCGAGGCCATGCGCGCCCCGCGCGACCTCGACATGGAGCTGGTCGAGGCCTACCTCGCCCGCCGCGCCCTCGACTACCTCGTCGGTTTCACCCTTTCACCGGTGCTGTGGCGCAAGCTGCCCGGGTCGCGTTCGGCCGGCCGGGTGCAGTCGGTGGCCCTGCGCCTGGTCGTCGACCGCGAGATCGAGATCGAGCGCTTCAAGACCCAGGAATACTGGACCGTCGACGCCGACGTCTCGGCCGGCAGCGATCCGTTCCTGGCGCGCCTGGTCAAGCACGACGGCAAGAAGCTCACCAAGTTCGACCTCGGCAACGAGACCTCGGCCCTGGCCGCCAAGGCCGCCGTGCAGGCCGCGACCTTCAAGGTCGAGGCCGTCGAGAAGAAGCCGGGCAAGCGCTCGCCCGCCCCGCCCTTCACCACCTCGACCCTGCAGCAGGAAGCCGCCCGCAAGCTGGGCTTCTCGGCCCAGCGCACCATGCAGGCGGCCCAGAAGCTGTACGAGGGCATCGACATCGGCGGCGAGACCGTCGGTCTGATCACCTACATGCGTACCGATGGCGTCTCGATCGCGCCCGAAGGCATCGCCGACGCCCGCGAAGTGATCGGCAATGTCTACGGCAAGGACTACGTGCCGGACGCCCCGCGCATCTACAAGTCGAAGGCCAAGAACGCCCAGGAGGCCCACGAAGCCATCCGTCCGACCAGCATGCGCCGCAACCCCGGCTCGCTGCGCCTGGATCCGGATCTGGGCCGCCTGTACGAGCTGATCTGGAAGCGCACCATCGCCTCGCAGATGGAAAGCGCCCGCATCGAGCGCACCACGGTCGACCTGGAAAGCCACGACGGGCGCACCGGCCTGCGCGCCACCGGCCAGGTGGTGCTGTTCCCCGGCTATCTGGCCGTCTACGAGGAAGGCCGCGACGACGAGGAGGGCGAAGACAGCGCCCGCCTGCCGGCCATCGTCGAAGGCGCCGCCGCCAAGGTCATCGAGGCCCGCGCCGACCAGCACTTCACCGAACCGCCGCCGCGCTATTCCGAAGCCAGCCTCGTCAAGAAGATGGAAGAGCTGGGCATCGGCCGTCCGTCGACCTACGCCTCGGTCCTGACCGTGCTGCGCGACCGCGAATATGTGCGGATGGAGAAGCAGCGCTTCATTCCGGAGGACAAGGGCCGCCTGGTCACCGCCTTCCTGGAGCAGTTCTTCCGCCGCTACGTGGAGTACGACTTCACCGCCGCCCTCGAAGAGCGCCTCGACCTGGTCTCCGACGGCCAGCTCGACTGGAAGGAATTCCTGCGCGAGTTCTGGAAGGACTTCCACGCCGCCGTCGGCGAGATCGCCGAGCTGCGCACCACCAACGTGCTCGACGCGCTGAACGACGCCCTGGGCCCGCACATCTTCCCCGACAAGGGCGATGGGTCGAACCCGCGCCTGTGCCCGACCTGCGGCGCGGGCATGCTGTCGCTGAAGACCGGCAAGTTCGGCGCCTTCATCGGCTGCTCGAACTATCCGGAATGCCGCTACACCCGCCAGCTGGGCGTGGCCGAAGGCGACGGCGAGGCTGAGAGCGCCGACAAGGAACTGGGGATCAACCCAGCCACCGGCCGCGCCGTGTGGCTGAAGAACGGGCGCTTTGGCCCCTATGTCGAAGAGGTGGCGGCCGAGGGCGAGAAGCCCAAGCGCTCGTCCCTGCCCAAGGGCTGGACGCCGGCGGCGCTGGACCTGGAGAAGGCCCTGCGCCTGCTCAGCCTGCCCCGCGAAGTCGGCATGCACCCCGACGACGGCAAGCCGATCACGGCGGGCCTGGGACGCTTTGGCCCGTTCGTGCTGCACGACGGCACCTACGCCAATCTGGAGAACGCCGACGAGGTGTTCGACGTCGGCCTCAACCGCGCCGTCGCCATCCTGGCCGACAAGCGGGCCGGCGGCGGGCGTCCGCAGCGCGCGGCCGCCGCGGCCCTGGCCGAGCTTGGCAATCACCCCGAGGACGGCAAGCCGGTGCGCGTGCTGTCGGGCCGCTTTGGTCCGTACATCAAGCACGGCGACACCAACGCCAACGTGCCCAAGGGCGCGGATCCGGCGGCCCTGACCCTGGCGGAAGCGGTGACCCTGCTGGCCGAGCGCGTCGCCAAGGGCGGCGGCAAGAAGCCGGCCAAGAAGGCCGCCGCACCGAAGAAGGCTCCGGCCAAGGCCAAGGCGGCGAAAGCCGAGGGCGAAGCCGCCGAGGCCAAGCCCAAGAAGGCCGCCGCCAAGACCACGGCTGCCAAGAAGCCGGCCGCCAAGAAGGCGCCGGCCAAGGCCAAGACCGAGGCGTGACGAGCGGCGACCGGGGAGAGTAGACTATCGCCATGACCACGCTCGAACGTCCCATGCCGCTGCCGCTGGTGGTGGTCCTGCTGTCGGCGATCAGCGTCGTGGGCTTCGTGCTGGGCCTGCGCGGCGCGCTGGACACCGGCAAGCCGGCCGACGCGGTCTCGACCGCGCCGCTGGCCGAGGTCTCGGGCGTGCCGGTCAAGGATGCGACCCCGGCCCCGGTCGAGGTCGCCCCGCCGCCGCCTCCCCCGCCGGTCAAGCCGGTCGAGGAAGCGCCCGAGGAGGTCGCTCCCGAGACGCCGCCGGTGGTCCAGGCCCC
This sequence comes from Caulobacter endophyticus, assembly GCF_029543245.1. Taxonomy (GTDB): domain Bacteria; phylum Pseudomonadota; class Alphaproteobacteria; order Caulobacterales; family Caulobacteraceae; genus Caulobacter; species Caulobacter endophyticus_A. Next base: position 69,722 of record NZ_JARQWV010000024.1, on the reverse strand, counting down.
GGTCGCGCCCACGACCCCGCCGCCGGCTGAAAAGAAGCCCGAGGTTCCGCCCGCCCAGCAGACGCCGCAGCGGATCGAAGACCTCTACTAGGCCCGCCCCGTTCCCCTCGGCCCTGAAACGGCTTAGAGGGGAGCAATGGCCAAACCTCGCCTCCCCAAGACCGCTTCTCCCAAGACCTCGCGCCCGAAGATGGCTTCGAAGGCTCGCCCGCCCGCGGGCCTGCCCGACAAGGAGACGCTGCTGGCGTTCCTGCGCGACGCCGGCGAGGCCGCCAAGGCCGACATCGCCCGTCACTTCGGCCTGAAGGGCGCCGATCGCCGCGCCCTGCGCGAGATGATCCGCGAGATGGAAGCGCAAGGCCAGCTGGGCAAGCGCGGCCGCCGCGGCTTCGCCGAGGCCGGCGCCCTGCCCCCGGTCGGCGTGGCCGACGTGATCGAGCGCGACGCCGACGGCGACCTCTTCGTCAAGCTGACCAAGGCCGACGAGGACGTGGCCATGGTCCGCCTCGCGCCGGACCGCCGCGAGGCCGCCGCCGGCGCGCCGGGCCTGGGTGACCGCCTGCTGGTGCGCTTCGAGAAGCTGGAGAGCGGCGAGTACGAGGCCCGCCTGATCAAGCGCCTGGGCCAGAGCGCCCACAAGGTGCTGGGCGTGGTGCGCAAGCAGCGCCGCGAAATCCGCGTCGAGCCCGTCGACCGCAAGTCCAAGGAAAGCTTCGTCCTGGACGTCTCGCAACCGGGCGTCGGCGACCTGAAGGACGGCGACCTGGTGGTCGTGCAGCAGAGCGGCCACGCCGGTCGCTACGGCCCCAAGCCCTGCCGCGTGCTGGAGACGGTCGGCAACGAGGAAGACCCCCGCGCCGCCTCGCTGATCGCCATCCATAGCCACGGCATCCCGACCGGCTTCTCCGAAGAAGCCGAGCAGGAGGCGAAAGCCGCCAAGGAGCCGACGCTGGAGGGCCGCGAGGACCTGCGCGACCTGCCGTTCGTGACTATCGACCCGGTGGACGCCCGCGACCACGACGACGCCGTCTACGCCCATCCCGACGACAGCGAGGGCAACAAGGGCGGCTGGGTGGTCTGGGTGGCCATCGCCGACGTCGCCGCCTATGTGCGCCCGGGCTCGGCCCTGGACCGCGACGCCCGCGACAAGGGCAACAGCGTCTACTTCCCCGACCGGGTGGAGCCGATGCTGCCCGAGACCCTGTCGAACGGCCTGTGCAGCCTGCGTGAAGGCGAGAACCGCGCCACGCTGGCGGTGCGGATGGTGTTCGACAAGTCGGGCCACAAGAAGAGCCACCGCTTCGTGCGCGGCCTGATGCGTTCGGCCGCCAAGCTGTCGTACGAGCAGGCCCAGGCCGCGATCGACGGAACCCCGCCGCCGGCCGGCCAGGACCCGGACAAGGCCCCGCCCCTGCTGGACCCGATCCTGAAGCCCCTGTGGGAGGCCTTCCGCCTGATGGGCAAGGGCCGCGAGCAGCGATCGCCCCTGGCCATCGAGAGCGACGAGCGCCGCATCGTCATCACCAAGGACGGCGAGATCGCCTCGATCACCCGCCGCGCCAGCCTCGAGGCCCACAAGCTGATCGAGGAGATGATGATCCAAGCCAACGTCTCGGCCGCCGAGAGCCTGGAAGCCAAGCGCTCGCCGCTGATCTACCGCGTGCACGACACGCCCAGCCTGGAGAAGGTGCAGAACCTCGCCGAATTCCTGCAGACACTCGAGATCCGCTGGAACAAGGGCGAGGCTCCGCAGACCAAACGGTTCAACCAACTGTTGGAAGACACCCGCGAGAGCCCGCACGCGGCGATCATCAACGAGGTGGTCCTGCGCACCCAGATGCAGGCCCACTATTCCAGCGACAACATCGGCCACTTCGGCCTGAACCTGGCCAAGTACGCCCACTTCACCAGCCCGATCCGGCGCTATGCCGACCTGATCGTGCACCGCGGCCTGATCCGGGCGCTCGGCCTGGGCGACGACGGGCTGACTGACCAGGACATCGCGCGGATCAAGGACACCGCCGAGGTCATCACCCACGCCGAGCGCCGGGCCATGGCCGCCGAGCGCGACGCCACCGACCGCTACATCGCCTCGTTCCTGGCCGACCGGGTGGGCGCGACCTTCAGCGGCCGCATCACCGGCGTCACCCGCTTTGGCCTGTTCATCAAGCTGGACGAGACGGGGGCCGACGGCCTGGTGCCGATCTCCAACCTCGGCGAGGAGTTCTTCGTCCACGACGAGAAGCTGCACTCGCTGGTCGGCGAGCGCACCGGCAAGCGCTGGCCTCTGGGCCTGTCGGTCGAGGTTCGCCTGCGCGAGGCCACGCCGGTGACCGGCGGCCTGCTGTTCGAGATGCTCACCGACCCGCTGCCGGCCGATCCGAAGCTGCCGCGCCCGCGCCTGGGCGCGCGGCGCCAGGCGGCGGTCAAGCCGCGCGGCGGACTGCCCAAGGGCGTGCGGCGGGGCAAGCGGCGGTAACTTCCTTCTCCCCTTGCGGGAGAAGGTGTCGCCGCAAGGCGACGGATGAGGGGTCGCACCCACGAAAAACGCCGCGAAAGCCGATCAGCTTTCGCGGCGTCCTGCTTTTGAGAGACCCCTCACCCAACCTCCCTTCGGGAGGCCACCCTCTCCCGCAAGGGGAGAGGGATCAGTCCAAGGGCTTCTCGATCTCGTAGACCACGTCGTCCAGCTTCTGCAGCATCAGCGTCTGCGCGTCGCGGACGCCCTGGTTGAAGAAGGCCGGGCCCAGGGTCTCGCCGATGAAGTCGAGCAGGAAGCCTGCCTCCAGGCCGCTGACCGGGCGATCGAGCTCGTCGCGCATGTAGAGCGTCAGCTTGCGCAGGGCCGCTTCACGCACATCCTTGTCGAGCTCGATGCCGGCCATGGTCAGCCGATGGCCCCGAAGCACCAGGCCAGGACCGACTTCTGGGCGTGGATGCGGTTTTCGGCCTCGTCCCAGACCAGCGAGCGCGGGCCGTCGAGGACGGCGTCGGTGACTTCCTCGCCGCGGTGCGCGGGCAGGCAGTGCAGGAACACGCCGTCGGGCTTGGCCAGGTCCATCAGGGCGTCGTCGACCTGGTAGGGCTCGAAGGCCTTCAGGCGCTCGTCATGGTCGGTGTCGCCCATCGAGACCCAGGTGTCGGCCACGACCACGTCGGCGCCGCGCACGGCTTCCTTGGGGTCCTCGCTCATGGTCACGTCGCCGTTCAGACCGGCGGCGCGGGCCAGGTCGTGCAGGTCGGCGTGATAGACCGCCGGGCAGGCGATCTTCAGCTTGAAGCCCAGCAGCGGGGCGGCGTGGATGAAGCTGGAGCAGACGTTGTTGCCGTCGCCAACCCAGGCGATCGTCTTGCCGCCCACGTCGCCGCGATGCTCCTCGATCGTCAGCAGGTCGGCCATGATCTGGCACGGGTGGCTCTTGTCGGTCAGGCCGTTGATCACCGGCACGGTCGAGACCTGGGCGAAGCGCTCGACGTCGGCGTGGACGTTGGCGCGGATCATCACCGCGTCGACCATGCGCGACAGCACCTTGGCGGTGTCCTCGATGGTCTCGCCGCGACCCAGCTGCATGTCCGAGGCCGTGGAGATAATGGCGTCGCCGCCGAGCTGGCGCATGGCCGCGTCGAACGAGAAGCGGGTGCGGGTCGAGTTCTTCTGGAAGATCATCGACAGCACGCGGTCCTTGGCGGGCGCGTCGGCGTCGACGCGGCCCTGCGGCCAGCCCTTGCGGGCGGTCTTGCGGGCCTTGGCGTCCTCCAGGATCAGGCGCAGCGTGGCGCCGTCGAGCTTCCAGAGGTCGATGAAGTGACGGGGGGCGGTCATCTCAGGCCACCTTTCCGAAATGCCGCCCTCGTCCTTCGACAGGCTCAGGATGAGGGCGAATGAGCTTCAGTAGACGTCCTCACCCTGAGCTTGTCGAAGGGCGAGGACGTCGGTCCAGGATGCGATCAGGCCGCCGCTTGGGCGCGGACGACCTCGCAGGTCTTTTCGAGCTTGGCCACGGCTTCCTGAGCCTCGGTGATCGTCAGGTTCAGCGGCGGCAGCAGGCGCACACAGTTGTCGCCGCCGCCGGCCACCAGCAGCTGCTGGTCGCGGGCCAGGGCCATGAACTCGCGGTTGTTGGACGCCAGCTTGATGCCAATCAGCAGGCCCTTGCCGCGGATGTCGAGGACGACGTCCGGGAAGCGGTCCTTCAGGCCGTTCAGCTGCTGGGTGAAGTAGCCGGCGACGGTCTTCACGTTGTCGAGCAGCTCGGGCGTGTTGATCGCGTCGAAGGCCGCCGTACCGACCGCCATGGCCAGCGGGTTGCCGCCGTAGGTCGAGCCGTGGGTGCCGGGGGTCATGCCCTTGGCGCCCTCGTGGGTGGCCAGGCACGCGCCGACGGGGAAGCCGCCGCCCAGGGCCTTGGCCACGCACATGATGTCGGGCTCGGCGCCTTCCGCCCACTCGTGGGCGAACAGCTTGCCGGTCCGGCCCATGCCGCTCTGCACTTCGTCGAAGATCAGCAGGACGCCGGCCTCGCGGGTGATCTGGCGCAGCTCGACCAGCTGGGCCTCGGTCAGGGCGCGCGCCCCGCCCTCGCCCTGCACCGGCTCGATGATGACGCCGGCCGTCGTCGGGCCGATGGCGGCCTTCAGGGCCTCCAGGTCGCCGAACGGCAGCTGGATGAAGCCCGGCAGGCGCGGACCGAAGCCGTCGAGATAGCCGGCGTTGCCCGAGGCGTTGACCGCCGCGTACGAGCGGCCGTGGAACGAGCCGTCGAAGCCGATGATGTCGATGCGTTCCGGATTGCCGGCCACGGCGTGATAGCGGCGGGCGGCCTTCAGGGCGCACTCGATCGCCTCGGTGCCCGAGTTGGTGAAGAACACCACGTCGGCGAAGGTGGCCGCGCACAGCTTGTCGGCCAGCACTTCCTGCTCGGGGATCGTGTAGATGTTGGAGACGTGCCAGAGCTTTTCACCCTGGGTCTTCAGGGCGTCGACCAGCACCGGGTGGGCGTGGCCCAGGCCGCAGGTGGCGATGCCCGCCACGCAGTCCAGGTACTCTTCGCCGGTCGTCGAGAACAGGCGCGCGCCTCGGCCTCGTTCGAACGCCAGCGGGGCGCGGTTGTAGACGCCCATGATGTGGTGTTGCGAGGAGTTGGACGACGACGCAGTGCTCAATTCGGCCTCCCAAAAAGGCAAGAAGCCCCCGGGCTTTCGCGCGGGGACTGGAAGGCCCGACGTTGTCGACGCGAAGCCCTGCCCTGTCAATGAAATCACTATGAATTTTCGCCCTGCGGGGCGTGGCGGACACACCCTGGCGGCGCGGGACCGCTAACTTGCCATCCTGGGACGATCCGACCTAAGCCTGGGCATGGGGGTGATGCATGGAGGATCCACGATGAAGGCCGCCGTTTCCCTCGCCCTGCTGGCCCTGGCCGCCCTGCCCGGCTGCGCCTCGACGCCCATGTCACCTGGCCCCTCCGCCGTCACCGGAACCGTGGTCTGGCGCGAGCGGATCATGCTGCCGCCAAACACCCGGACGATCGTGCGCCTGCAGGACGTCAGCCTGGCCGACGCGCCGGCCAAGGTGCTGGCCGAAGACGTGATCGAAGGCACGCGCGCCCCGCCCGTGGCCTTCAAGCTGGCCTATGACCCGGCCCAGATCCTGCCCAATCACCGCTATTCGGTGTCGGCGCGGGTGGAGGTGGACGGCCAGCTGCGCTTCATCAACGACACCCACATCGCGGTGATCAACGACGGCCCGACGAAGGACGTCGAGGTGCTGGTCAAGGGCGTGGGGCGGTAGGGGGCCCCCTTAAACTCCCGTCATTCCCGCCCTTGTGGCGGGGCATCCACCGCTGCCGACAACTCGCCGGGGCGCGGACGGATTTGATTTCGCCCATTGGTGGGGGGACGCCCAAAGCAACCCTCTCTCTAAGAGAGAGGGATTTTGGACGGCGCCGACTTCCGCCACGGGTCGTGAGGCGAAGCTGACACCGACACGCCACCCGGACGCTCAGATGGCCGTCATGAGCAAGTGTCGGTCTCGGTCAACACCCGCCATAAGGGCGGGAAGACGGGAAGGAAGGGAAGACCCTTCAGCTCTTCAGCCGGTACCCGCTGCGGAACAGCGCCCAGCACCACAGGAACAGGCCCGTGGCCAGCACGGCCGTGACCACGACGCCGATGGCGATGCTGCCGTCGGCGTGGCCGATGAAGCCGTAGCGGAAGCCGTCGATCAGGTAGAAGAACGGGTTGAAGTGGCTGGCCGTGCGGAAGGGCTCGGGCAGCTTGTCCACGAGGTAGAAGGTGCCCGACAGGAAGGTCATGGGCATGATGGCGAAGTTGGTCACCGCCGCCAGCTGGTCGAACTTCTCCGACCACAGGCCCGCCAGCACGCCGGCCAGGCCCAGGATGATCGCGGCGCCGACCGCGAAGTAGATGATCGCCCACAGGTGCGAGACCTGAAGGCCCGCGCCGGGCAGCACGCCGATGACGGCGGCAGTGACCGCGCCGACCACGACGCCGCGGGTGGCCGCGCCCAGGCCGAAGGCGGCCACCTGCTCCAGCGGGGTGAGCGGCGGCGTCAGGAAGTCGGACGTCAGGCCCATCATCTTGGCCTGGATCAGCGACGAGGACGAATTGGCGAAGGCGTTGTTGAGCACGGCCATCATGATCAGGCCCGGAGCCACGAAATGGCCGAAGGTCACGCCCTCGACCGCCGGTCGGTCGGAGCCGACCGCGACCACGAACACCAGCATGTAGAGCAGCGTGGTGACCACCGGGGCGGCCACGGTCTGCATGCCCACCTTCCAGAAGCGGCGGATCTCGCGCTGATAGAGAGTGAGGAACCCGCTCCAGTTCCAGCCGTGATAGTCGCGCGGCTGCGGCGGAACGACGCTGTCTGCCATGTCTCTCATTGGCCCGATCCTGGAAATTCCTTCGCCATGTGCGCCCGGCGAGGGTCGGACGCAAGCGTCCCGCTCCGAGAATCAATATATAGTTTCTGTGGACAGACCACATGGCGCCTATTGTGCGCTTTAACGCATTCTTTACACTATCTGGTAGGTCAGCCGCCGGCGGGGCGGTCTGTACACCAGATGTAGGGCGATGGCGAGGTGGGGTTTCTCGTCATGGCCCGGATTTTAGGCGGAGATGGGCCATGAGCTGGACTGACGAACGCGTCACCACCCTGAAGAAGCTTTGGCTGGACGGCCTCTCGGCCAGCCAGATCGCCAAACAACTGGGCGGGGTCACCCGCAACGCCGTGATCGGCAAGGTCCATCGCCTGGGCCTGTCGGGTCGCGCCGCCCCCTCGCAACCGGCCCGTCCGGCCTTCAAGGCGCCGCGCCCGGCCCGTCCGGCCGCCGCCTCGACGATCCCGACTGCGCCGCGCCGCGTCGTGGCCGCCGAGCCGGTCGCACCGACCCCGGCTCCCGTCGCCGCTCACCAGCAGCCGTCGGTTCCGGTGCTGCGCAACGAAGCCCCCGGCTCGGCCACCGTGCTGACGCTCGGCGCCCACATGTGCAAGTGGCCGATCGGCGACCCGTCGTCGGACAGCTTCACCTTCTGCGGCCGCCGCTCGTCGGAAGGCCCCTACTGCGTCGAGCACGCCCGGGTGGCCTACCAGCCGCAGCAGTCGACCAAGAAGAAGGGCGGCGCCACCGAGCTCGCCCGCTCGCTGCGCCGCTACATCTAAGCGGCCGCCAGCCATAAGAAGAGAAGCGTCGTTTCAGGCGCTCTCGCCATGCAGCCCTCCCCGTTCCGCGGGGAGGGCTTTATGTTGTCCGCGATGACCGACCTCGCCCCCGATTCCAACGCGCCCGCCTATTCCGTCTCGGAACTGGCCTTCGCGCTGAAGCGCACCCTGGAAGACCGCTACGGCTTCGTGCGGCTGCGCGGCGAGCTGTCGAAGGTCACCCACCACTCCAACGGCCACGTCTACCTGACCATCAAGGACGACAAGGCCGCCATCGACGGCGTGGTCTGGAAGGGCAATGTGCGCGGCCTGGGCGTGCGGCCCGAGCACGGGCTCGAGGTCATCGTCACCGGCAAGATCACCACCTATCCGGCCGGCTCGCGCTACCAGATCGTCATCGACAGCATGGAGGCCGCCGGCGTCGGCGCGCTGCTCGCCCAGTTGGAGCGGCTGAAGGCCAAGCTGGCCGGCGAGGGGCTGTTCGCGCCCGAGCGCAAGCGCCCCCTGCCCTCGATGCCGGCCGTGGTCGGCGTCATCACCAGCCCCACGGGCGCAGTGATCCGCGACATCCTGCACCGCATCCGCGACCGCTGGCCCTGCCGCGTGATCGTCTGGCCGGTCGTGGTGCAGGGCGACGCCGCCGCCGGCCAGGTGGCCGGCGCGATCCGGGGCTTCAACGCCCTGGCGCCCGGCGGCCCGGTTCCGCGGCCCGACATCCTGATCGTCGCCCGCGGCGGCGGCTCGGTGGAAGACCTCTGGGCCTTCAACGACGAGGCCCTCGCCCGCACGGTGGCCGAAGGGACGATCCCGCTGATCTCGGCCGTCGGCCACGAGACCGACACCACACTGATCGACTTCGTCTCCGACCGTCGCGCGCCCACCCCGACGGCGGCCGCAGAAATGGCCACACCCGTGCTGGCGGAACTGCGGGGCCTGGTCTCCGACTACGACCGCCGCCTGTCGCGCTGCGCCGGCCGGGTGGTCGAGGAGCGCCGCACGCGGCTTCAGGCGGCCGCGCGCGGTCTGCCCCGCCCCAACGACCTCTTGGCCCTGGCCCAGCAGCGGTTCGACATCGCCGCCGGCCGCCTGGACGCGGCGCTGGAGCGCAACACCTCGGTCCACGCCCAGGACCTGCTCAAGATCACCGCCCGCCTGTCGCCCGAGGCCCTGGCCCGCCAGCGCCAGGCCAAGGGCGAGCGCCTGTCCGACCTGTCGCGCCGCCTGGACCTGGCCGCCCGCCGCGCGCCCGAGCGCGCCGCCCAGCACGCCCGCCTGCCGGCCCTGTGGGATCGCCTCAACGCCGTCGCCCGCCGCCGCCTGGACCGCGAGACCGACCGCCTGGCGGGCCTGGACAAGCTGCGCCAGTCGCTGAACCCCGAGCGTCCGCTGGAGCTGGGCTTCGCCCTCGTGCGCAAGATGGACGGGACCCTGGCCCGTTCGGCCGCCGACCTGGCCGCCGGCGAGCGCGTGAACCTGAAGTTCAAGCACGGCGAGCGCGACGCTGTGATCGACGGCGAAGGCGCCACGCCGCCACCTCCCCCGCCTGCGCCGGTCGCGGCGGCTGCGCCCAAGCCCGCGCCGCGCCCGAAACCCGCGCCGCCGCCCTCGTCGTCGCAGGGCGACCTGTTCTAGACGCGTCGATTGGCGTAGAAGAGTCCCATGAACGCTTACGATCGCGACCTCGGAAAATCCGGCCTGGCCGTCCTGCACTATGGCGACGGCGACTTCGCCGTGCTCCAGCCCGGCCAGTACGTGGTCTGCGCCGTCACCGGCGCCAAAATCCCGCTGGAAGCCCTGCGCTACTGGAGCCCCGAGCTGCAGGAAGCCTACGCCACGCCGAAGGAAGCGCTGAAGCGCTGGCAGGAGACCAAGGCCTGAATCCCTGGCCTCTGAGTAGACGGGCGCTTCTCGCCGCCCTGAGCTGCGGCGTCGCTCCCCTCGCCTTCCCCGCCGGCGCCGCGGCGCCGGGACTGACCCTAAGCGGCCGTCTCGAACAAGGCGGCTACGTCCTGGGCCGCACCGCGTCCCGCGCCGAGGTTCTTATCGACGGCGTCCCCGCCACCCAGGCCTCGGCCGACGGCTGGTTCGTGGTCGGCTTCGACCGCGACGCCCCGCCCAGCGCCGAGATCACCGTCCAGACGCCGGACGGCTCGGCCAGCCACCGCGTGGCGATCGCGCCGGGGACCTTCGACATCCAGCGCATCGACGGCCTGCCGCCATCGCAGGTCTCGCCGGAGGACCCGGTCCTTTTGGCCCGCATCGCCGCCGAGGGGGCGCGCAAGGCCGCGGGCTTTTCCAGCCGCGCCGACGGCGACTTCTTCCGCACCGGCTTCATCTGGCCCGTGAAGGCCACGCGCCGCTCGTCGCGGTTCGGCGGCCAGCGGATCCTCAACGGCGAGCCCAAGCGTCCGCACTACGGCGTCGACCTGGCCGCGCCGGCGGGAACGCCCGTGGTCGCGCCCGCCGCTGGCGTCGTCACCTTCGCCGAGACCGGCCTGCACTTCGAGGGCGGCCTGATCCTGATCGACCACGGCCAGGGCCTGATCAGCGCCTATCTGCACCTTTCGCGCGTGGACGTCGCCGCCGGCCAGCGCCTGACCCAGGGCCAGCTCATCGGCGCCGTCGGCAAGGAAGGCCGCGCCACGGGTCCGCACCTGTGCTGGCGCCTGAAATGGCGTGACCGCAACCTGGATCCCAGCCTATGGGTTGCTGACGCAGGAATGCGACAGTGATGAGATCAAACTTGACCATTTCGGGACACCCCCTATCGACAGGTCCTCGTGGTTATGGTTATCCCCAGCCCCGCTTTTGAAATTCGCGTATGAGGCGTAATCCCGCATGTCCGCGGTGCTCGACAAGCTCCGTTTCCTCCTGGTGGACGACAACCACCACATGCGGGCGATCGTCAGCACGATCCTGAAGGGGGTCGGCGTGCGCCACGTGCACGAGGCGATCGACGGCGCCGAGGGCCTTCAGATCCTCAAGGACCGCCAGATCGACATCGCCATCGTCGACTTCAAGATGTCGCCGCTGGACGGGGTGCAGTTCACCCAGCTGGTGCGCAATTCGCCCGACAGCCCCGACCCGTTCCTGCCGATCATCATGCTGACCGGCTTTGCCGAGCGGCACCGGGTGTTCGAGGCGCGCGACGCCGGCGTCACCGAGATCGTCGTCAAGCCGGTCACGGCCCGCTCGCTACTAGACCGCATCGATATGGTGATCTTCAAGCCGCGGCCGTTCATCCGCAGCGCCGACTATTTCGGCCCCTGCCGCCGCCGCCGCCAGGACCCGCACTACGGCGGCCCGTTCCGCCGCGGGACGGACAAGGGCGCGATCGAGCTTTAGGGGGCGAAACCTCGTCCTTCGACAGGCTCAGGATGAGGTTTCGACTACGACGCCCACCTTCTTCCTCACCCTGAGCCCGTCGAAGGGCGAGGAAGACGCACCACGTCTCAGTTCGTCGGGATCTCACCCGCCAGCAGCGCCGCATAGACCTCGTTGGGCCAGCGGCGGTGGACCCAGAACCACTCCTCCGGACGCTCACGGATGCGGTCTTCCATGAAGGCGTTGATCATCCGCACGCCGGCCTCGATGTCGGCGGTGCGGTCGCCGGTGCTGGGCGGCACGATCGGATCGTGGACCACGGCGCGGAAATGCGCGCCCTTGGTGCGCTGCACCGACATCGGTTGCAGCACCGTGCCGAAGCGGATGGCCAGGCGCGTGGGGCCCGGGGCGGTGCGCGAGTCATGGCCGAAGAACGGAGCCGCGACCCCGCCGTTGAACTTCTGGTCGTTCATCAGCGCCACCGACTCGCCGCGCTTCATGGCGTCGAGCAGTTCGCGCGCGCCGTCGCCGCCCTTGGGGGCGAACAGGCGCACGCCGTAGCGGAAGCGGCTCTTCTTGATACGCTCGTCGATGTAGGGGTTGTTGGCCGCGCGATAGGTCATCTGGCAGGTGACGCCGGAATCGACGATCGCCGCCGGCATCACCTCCCAGTTCGACAGGTGGCCCGAAACGAACACCACCGGCTCGCTGTCGCGGGCGATCTGGGCTAGGCGCTCGGCGTTCACCACCTCGACACGGCCCGTGGAGGGCAGGAGCTTGTCCATCAGCGGGAACTCGCCGAAGGTCCGCCCCAGGCCGTCCCACTGCCTGCGCAGCATGTCGGCGCGCCAGGCGGCGTCCTTTTCCGGGAAAGCCAGGCGCAGATTGCGGTCGGCCACCTTGTGGGCGCCGCTCAGCGGCCCGAACGTGCGCCCGAACCACCCGCCCAGGGCCGAGGCCGCATCCACGCCCAGAAGCCGGAAAAGACCCATGAACAGGTCGTATCCGAACGCCTCGAGGCGCCAGAGGAAGTCTTGGGTGGGGGTAACACGAGCGTCGGACATCGGCCCTTACTAGCTCGACTTGGCCAAAGGCGGAACTGTGGCGCCGTGGCCTCCAGACCTCATCGGGCGAGCGAGCTTCGCTTGGCGCGCGACTTGCGGCTGTCAGGGCAGACCGTTCCGTTTCGGGACGGGGGAAAAGCCATCGGGGGTCAAGGGTCCACATCATGGGCAACGACATCGACACTCACCTGGGCAAGCGCCTTCGCCGCCGTCGCCGGCTGCTCGGCCTGACCCAGCAGCAACTGGCCGGCGCCGTCGGCGTGCGCTTCCAGCAGATCCAGAAGTACGAATGCGGCGCCAACCGCATCTCGGCCGCCCGCCTGTGGCAGCTGTCCGAGGCGCTGGAAGTGCCGGTCGGCTACTTCTATGACGGCCTGTCGGCCATCGCGCGCGACACCGCGCCGACCGCCAGCAACGACTCCGAAGGCGGCGAGATGTTCGCCCGCAAGGAGACCATCGACCTGATCCGGGCCTACTACCTGCTGGGCGAGCGTCCGCGCCGCCGGCTGCTGGACCTGGCCAAGTCGCTGAACGGCGTCGAGCAGCTCGAAGCCTGAGCTGCTTTCGTGGAGTAGCGTCGTGGGCCAAGGCGGGCTAAAGCCTGCCCCCATGACGCTCTCCGCCGATCGCCTCGCCGCCCTCGACGCCTTTATCGTCGAGCTCAACAGCGCTTCTGCAGGAGCGATCCTGCCGCTGTTCCGGTCCGACCACGGGCTGGAGGACAAGGCCGCCGGCAAGAACCTGCCGCGCGACACTCACGCGGCGTTCGATCCCGTCACCGAGGCCGACCGTGGCGCCGAAGCGGCCATCCGCAAGCTGATCGCCGAGCGCTTTCCCGAGCACGGCGTGATCGGCGAGGAATATGGCGAGGACCGCCCGGACGCCGAGTTCGTCTGGGTGCTGGATCCCGTCGACGGCACGCGCGCCTTCATCTCCGGCCTGCCGCTGTGGACCACCCTGATCGGCCTGCGCCACCAGGGCCGTCCCGTTCTGGGCTCGATCGGCCAGCCCTATATCGGCGAGCTCTATGTCGGCTCGGCCGCCCTAGGCTCGCGCCTCATCGCCCACGGAGCTGAAAAGCCCCTGCGCGTGCGGCCCTGCGCCGTGCTGACCGACGCCATCATCGCCACCACCGATCCGGAAGCCTGCTTCGACGGCGCCGAGCTGGGCGCCTGGCGCCAGGTGCGCGCGGCGGCCAAGCTGGCCCGCCTGGGCTGCGACGCCTACGCCTACGCCATGGTCGCGGCCGGCACGATGGACATGGTCATCGAGGCGGGCCTGAAGAGCTGGGACGTCGAGGCCGCTATCCCCCTGATCGAAGGCGCCGGCGGCGTCGTCACCGACTGGCGCGGCGCACCGATCGGCCAGCATGGCGGCCAGATGGCCATCGCCGGCGACCAGCGCGTGCTGGACGAGGCGCTGGTGGCGCTGAAGCGCTCGGCGAAATGATTTCCTTCTCCCCTTGTGGGAGAAGGTGGCCTGCGAAGCAGGTCGGATGAGGGGTTGAAGACCAAGGCCGCTGCGAAAAGCAGTCCGGCCAGGCGATGCGGATAGGTCTGAGAGACCCCTCATCCGTCGCCTGCGGCGACACCTTCTCCCGCAAGGGGAGAAGGATCAGATCATGCCCACCGTCTCGTCGAACGCCGCCCAGAACCGGGCCCGGCGGTCGTCGGTCTCGATCAGGATCTCGTGGAAGGCGTCCTCGATCTCGATGTAGCGGCCCTTGGGGATGCGGGCGGCGATGGCCTTCTGGGCGGAGGTCAGGACGCGGGTGTCGACCCCGGCCCCGACGATGGTCACCGGGATGGTGATCGCCTCCACACCCTTGCTGCGAACCAGCCACTCGCAGGCGCTGAACGCGAAATCGGTCCAGCCCCAGGTGATGCCGCCCAGCGCGATATCGGGACAGGCGCGGATCTGGGCCTGGTGACGGGCGTAGCGGGCCGCGTCGTGGGTCAGGGCGTCCTGCGGGAAGACGTGCTTGAACGGGTCGCCGACGTCGCCCAGCACGTAGCCGCCGCGCAACGGCGTGCGCGCCGCCAACCAGGCCAGGGCGCGGGCCATGGCGGCCGGCTTGCCTCCGGTATTCAGCCCCAGCATCGGGGCCGACAGCACGCAGGCGGAAAACCGGGTTTCGCCGTGGGCCAGGACCAGGCTGGTCAGGCAGCCGCCCATCGAATGGCCCAGGGCTATCCAGGGCCTGGGCAGGCGCGTCTCGAAGGCCGCCAGCAGGGCCTGGTAGTCGCCGACGAAGTCGTGAAAGCCGGCCGCGTGGCCCTTCAGGCGATCGGGCAGAGCCCGGTGCGAAAGCCCCTGCCCTCGCCAGTCGTGCACCAGGACGACGAAGCCCCGCGCCAGCAGGTCGTCGACGACCTCGTAGTACTTCTCGATCGGCTCGCTGCGGCCCGGGCTGACCACCACCGAACCGCGCGGATCGCCCTTGGGCGAAAACTCTCTTGGGGAAAATAGGGCGGCGCGGAGGGTCGCCCCATCCGCGCCGGAAAACCATTCGGCCTGGCCGTGGTCGGGAACCGGCGCCTCGGGAATCGAGACCAGCGGCGCAGGTTCCCCCATGGCTTAGCGGAGCTTCGAGAACAGCGCCGCCATCTTGGACTGCAGCGCCATCGCCGCGCCCATGTCCGACAGCTTCAGCTTGCCGGTCATGACGGCCATGGTCGGGTCGAGCGAGCCGGCGCCGATGGCCAGGAAGTCTTCCTTCGACAGGGTCATGGTCAGGTCGGCCGGGCCGTCGTCGTTCGAGACCGAGCCGCCGTCGATGAGGATGACGCCTTCGCCCTTCAGGTCGAACTTCAGGCTCTTGCCCAGGCCGCTGTCGTCGCCAACGGCGGTTTTGATCTTGTCGGTGATTTCCTGCAACGTGGCCATAAACGCTGTCTCCCTCTTTTCTGCGCTTGAGCGTTCTGCGCGTGAAAACTTGGTGGGCACCCTGGCCGGAGCCGGGCCGCAAGTAAACACCGTTCAGACGCTCTCCACGCTATTTTTTGCTCTGGATGAAACCCACCCGCGCAGGAGTTCCGGACAGTCGCACGCGGGTCGCGCCCTTGAAGTCGGCCAGGCGAAGGATCGGCGTCTTGCCCGACAGCGGCAGCGGCTGGACCTTGCCGTCGGCGCCCACCACGACACCGCTCGCCGCGCCCGGAAAGCCAAAGCCGGTCATCTTGGGGGCCAGCATGGCCATGGGCCCGGCGGCCTTGCCGATGACGCCGTTGGTGGAATCGAGCACGGCCTTCAGCTCGGCCACCTCGTATTCGGCCGCCGGCTTGAGGACGGGCTCGATGATCAGGGTAGAGCCGAACTTGGCGTCGGCCGGAGCGTCGAACTCGACCTTCGAGCCGCCCTGCAACTGGGCCAGGGTCGGCAGGCGCTCGAAGCGGCCATCGCCGCCGATCGGCAGAGGCGTGCGCGCGCCGCCGGCCTCGACCAGGGTGGCCTTGAGGCCGGCCGCCGGCTTGCCGTCGCGCGACAGGGCGAAAGCGACCCGGGTTCGCGAGCGCTCCTGGGCCGGGACCTTCAGGAAGTTTTCCAGATAGCTGAAGACCTTGTCGGCCGGGGCCGTCTTGTTGGCCTGGGCCTGGGCGGCCGTACCAGCAACCAGCGTAAGGGCTACGGCCACCAGGACCCGGCGGGCGATGCGGGCGCTCACTTCGGCTTCACGAACTTGAGGGTCATGCGGTCGCTCTCCCCGATGGCGTCGTACTTGGCGTGGTCGAAGTCGGGCTCGGCCGGATCGCCGCGCGGCGCCGACAGGCGGGTCGGCGGCAGGGTCCAGACCCCGAACGGATGGTCCTTGGTGTCCTTGGGGTTGGCGTTGATCTCGCTTGATCCCGCCAGGACAAAGCCGGCCTCCTTGGCCAGTTGCTCGACATAGGCCTGCTGCACATAGCCGTCGGCGGCCAGCACGTCCTGCACGCGGCCGGGCTCGCCGCGATGCTCTTCGACGCCCAGGATTCCGCCGGGCTTCAGCGCCGCCAGGGCGTCCTTGAAGGCCTTTTCGGCGATGCCGCCGGCCATCCAGTTGTGCAGGTTGCGCAGGAACAGCACGCGATCGACGCTTCCGGCCGGCGCGACCGGACCGCTGTTGCGGCCGAAGGTGGTGATGTCGACCCTGCCGTAGAGCTTGGGCTTGGCCTCCAGCTTGCGGCGGAAAGCGGCGACCATGTCGGCGGCGGCGGGATCGGCCGGATCCGCCTCCAGCACGGCCTCATAGAGCTTGCCGCCGGTCGAGGCCAGGAACGGCGCCAGGATTTCGGTATACCAGCCGGCGCCGGGCCAGAACTCGACCACGGTCTGGCCGGGCTGGATCTCCCAGAACTCCAGGCTCTGCACCGGATGGCGCGAGGCGTCGCGGGCCTTGTCGGCGCTGCTGCGCCAGTCGCCGGCCACGGCGCCGGCCAGGGTGGACGCCCCGCCCTTGGCGGCGGCGGGCTTGGGCGCCTCGGCCTTGGCGGCCGGTTCGTCCTTCTTGCGGCCGCAGCCGACGAGGCCCGCCGCACCGGCGGCGACGAGCAGGCCGCGACGCGACCAGGAAGAGACTGGGTCCATCGATCCCCCGTTACGCATGGATCCCAGCCTAGACCGCGACCTTGTTCAAAACACGCCCGCGAAGCGCGGCCCTAGGGCCCCAAACACGCCCGTGGCGCTTCCCCCGAAGCGACCTCACGCCGGCTTCTTGAAGCGCAGGGTCATACGGTCGCTCTCGCCGATGGCGTCGTACTTGGCGCGATCGAAGTTCGGGTCGGCCGGCTGGCCCGACGGCGCGCTCTGACGGACGGGCGGCAGGGTCCAGACGCCGAAGGGGTGGTCCTTGGTGTCCTTCGGGTTGGCGTTGACCTCGGACTTGGCGTCCAGCTTGAAGCCGGCCTTCTCGGCAAGCGCCACGACGGTCGCGGTCGACAGATAGCCGTTGGCGCCCGCGCTCTTCTCGTCGGCGGGATCGGCGCGATGCTCCTCGACGGCCAGAACGCCGCCCGGCTTCAGCACGGCGAAGAAATCGGCGAACAGCTTGTCGGCCGTGCCGGGCTGGACCGTCCAGTTGTGGACGTTGCGGGCGGTCAGCACCAGATCGGCCGAGCCCGGCGCGCCCAGCGGCGCGGCGACCGGGCCGAAGTCGACGAACTTGACCTTGCCGTACTTGGCCTCGTCGGCGAAGCGGGCCTCGAAGGCCGCCCGGCCCTTGCGGGCGCCTTCCGACAGCTTGGGGTTGGCCAGGTCGGCGACGCCGGCGACGTAGGTTCCCTTGGTGGCCTTGGCGTAGGGCGCGAGGATCTCGGTCCAGTAGCCGCCGCCGGGCGAGACCTCGATCACGGTCTGGCCGGGCTTGAGCCCCCAGAACGCCAGGCTCTCGTAGGGATGGCGGGCGCCGTCGCGGGCGACGCTGGCCGGCGTGCGGTCGGGCGAGGCGACGGCCGCCTTCAGGGCGGCGTCGGCGGCCAGGGCGCCGGTGGTGGGAACAAGGGCCGCGGCGGCGGCCAGGATCAGCAGGTGGCGGCGGGCGGGCATGGTGTGTCTCCGTCGTCGTCGAGGTGACGGACCTTAACCTTGGGTGGCGGCCGATCAAGCGATTCCGGCCCGTCCGCCCCCTCGCCCGCCCACCTTGCCCAGGCGATGACCGACGCCGGCTGCATTCAAAAACGCCGCACCCCTTGAAGTCGAAAAACGACCTCCCAACTATTCAACCGAAGGCGCTGGCCAGCCGGGCCTTCCGGATCACAGACGACGCCGAAGTCGGGTCGTCGAAGGTTCGAACATGACTGCAACCTTGCTTGAAGAGAAGGTTCTACACTTATGCGTACTATCGACCTGTCGCCCCTGTACCGCTCGCTCGTCGGCTTCGACCGCCTGGCCGCGCAACTCGACGCCGCCGCCAAGACCGAAGCCGCCTCCGGCTATCCGCCCTACAACATCGAGCGCACCGACGAGAATTCCTACCGCATCGAGATCGCCGTCGCCGGCTTCAAGCCGGAAGAGCTGTCGATCGAGGCCAAGGAAGGCCTGCTGACCGTCTCGGGCCGCAAGGCGGCCAACGACGAGACCAAGCGCTACCTGCATCGCGGCCTCGCCGAGCGCAATTTCGACCGCCGCTTCCAGCTGGCCGACTACGTGGTGGTGACCGACGCGGCCCTGGCCGACGGCCTGCTGACCATCTCGCTGAAGCGTGAGCTGCCGGAAGCCCTCAAGCCCCGCACCATCCCGATCAGCACCGGCGCCGACACCGCCGTGATCGAAGGCGAAAAGGCCGCTTAAACCGCGACCGACCGTTTTTTTCTCTCTCTGACTTCCCCTCCGACTTTCGGGCGGCGCGATCTCGCGCCGCCCTTTTTTACGTCTGCACGGGATCTGCACGGCGCGGCCCGCAGGCTCTGCACGACGTGCGCCTATGCCCGCCGTTGACCCGAGGCGTCGCAAGCGGAACATCTGCGCCATGACTCAGCCGATCCTGATCGTCGACGACGAGCCGCATATCCGCGAGCTTCTGGCCTTCGCCCTGGGCAAGGCCGGCTACGCCACGGTCGAGGCCGCCGACGGCGAGGCGGCGCTGGAGGCGATCGCCGCCCACAAGCCGGCCTTGGTGGTGCTGGATATCAACATGCCGCGTCTGAACGGCCTGGACGTCTGCCGCCGCATCCGCGCCGAGGGCCAGCTGCCGGTGCTGCTGCTGTCGTCACGCGACGACGAGATCGACCGGGTGCTGGGCATCGAGCTGGGCGCCGACGACTACGTGGTCAAGCCGTTCAGCCCGCGCGAGGTGACGGCGAGGGTCAGCGCGATCCTGCGCCGCGCCGGCGCCGCCGCGTCGGTCGAGGAGCCCAAGCTGCTCAGCCACGGCCGCCTCAGCCTCGAGGCCGACGCCTGGCGAGCGGCCTGGGGCGGCGACGAGGCGACGCTGACCGTCACCGAGTTCGGCATCCTCTGGACCCTGGCCAGCGCTCCGCGCCGCGTCTTTACCCGCGACGCCATCATTGACCGTCTGCGCGGCCCGGGCTTCGCCCTGACCGACCGCACCATCGACAGCCACGTGCGCAACCTGCGGGCCAAGTTCGCCAAGCTGGGCGGCGCCGACGTCGTCGAGACCAAGCCGGGCATCGGCTATCGCCTGGGTCCCTGTCAGGGATCGGGCCAGGGCTCCGGCGAGAGCGCCGGGGCGTGATCACCGCGCTCACGAGCTTCAAGGACGCGATCAAGCGGCGCTGGCCGGCGCTGCGACTGCGCAGCATCCTGCTGGCGGTGCTGCTGTTCGCCGCCTGCATGCCGGCGATCGGCGGGGTGTTCCTGCGCAGCTACGAGAACACCCTGGTGCGCCAGACCGAGGCCGAGCTGGCCGCCCAGGGCGCGGCCCTGGCCGCCACCGCCGCAGCCCTGTGGCCTGGCGCGCCGCCGCCCGCCCCGGCGCTGCGCCCGGATCCCGAGAATCCCTACTACTATCGCCCCGAGCGTCCGAGCATCGACCTGTCGGCCGCCCGGATCCTGCCCGAGCGCCCGTCCCCCGCGCCGAGCGCGACACCGCCGCAGGCGGAGGCCGCCGCCGCCGCCGCCCGCCTGGACCACATCTTCGCCGACACCACCCGCAGCACCCTGGCCGCCATCGTCCTGACCGACGCGCAAGGACGCGTGGTGCGCGGCCTGGGCGCGGGCGGCGACCTGTCGGCCCTGCCCGAGGTGCGCGAGGCCCTGGCGGGTCGGCCCGAGACCGTGCTGCGCCGCAACGGCCAGTACCGCCAGCGCTCGATCTGGGAGCTGTTCAGCCGGGCCTCGGCCGTGCGCCTGCACCACGCCCGCCCCGTCGAGGTCGGCGGCAGGACGGTGGGGGTGCTGCTGCTGTCGCGTTCGCCGCGCGGCCTGTTCAAGGGCCTGCACGAGGATCGCGGCAAGCTGCTGCTGGGCGCCGGCGTCATACTGGTGGTGCTGTTCGGCCTTGCGGGCCTGGTCTCGCGCGGGGTGACCCGGCCGATCGAGCAGCTCAGCGCGGCCACCCGGGCCATGGCTACCGGCCGGGGCGAACCGCCCGAGACCCCGCGCACCGCCGCCGTCGAGATTCAGGCGCTGTACGACGACTTCCGGGCCATGTCCGCAGCGATCGACAGGCGCTCGCGCTATCTGCGCGACTTCGCCGCCGCGCTGAGCCACGAGTTCAAGACGCCGCTGGCCGGGGTGCGCGGCGCCATCGAGCTGCTGCAGGACCATTACCCCACCATGAGCCAGGCCGAGCGCGAGCGCTTTCTCGCGAACATCGCCGCCGACAACGCCCGGCTGTCGGCCCTGGTCGGGCGGCTCCTGGAACTGGCCCGCGCCGACATGGCCACGCCCGAGGCCGGGGTCGCCGCAGCCCCCGCCGCCGCCGCCAAGACCGTGGCCGCGGCCCTGTCGACGCCCGTCTTCGCGGTGACCACAAACCTGCCCGCCGACCTGCCGCCGGTCGCAGCCCCGCTGGCCATGATCGAAACCGTGCTGACCGTGCTGGTCGAGAACAGCCGTCAGGCCGGCGCCGGCAAGGTGGCGATCAGCGGTCATGATCGCGGCCGGACCGTCGTTCTGGTGGTCGCCGACGACGGACCGGGGGTGCCGCAGGCCGACGCCGCCCGACTGTTCGAGCCGTTCTTCACCACGCGCCGGGCCGAAGGCGGGACCGGCCTTGGCCTGTCGATCGCCCGCTCGCTGGCCCGCGCCCATGGCGGCGACGCAGCCTATGTCGCCGACCATGGCGGCGCGCGCTTTACCCTGTCGCTGCCGACGGCCTGAGCGTCTGCACGAAATCTCCACACGGGGTCCATCAGGGCGCTGCACGCCAGCCGTAGGGTGTTGATCACGCCTTCCCGGCCAGGAGATTTTCCATGCTGACCGCCGCCCCGCCCGCCTCCGACTGCCAGGTCGAACTCGACATCGCCGCCGGCCGCTGCACCTGGAGCGTCACCCGTCCCGACGGCATGCAGCTGTCCGGCCAGGCCGAGGACCCGACCTTCGCCCGCAACCAGAGCCACCTGGCCGCGGTGATGCTGGACGCCTTCGCCTCCCTGAAGCGGCGGCGCTTCTAGCTGCGCCTCGTCTTCGCCCCAAGGCGGGTGTAAGCGAAGGCCTCGCTTCATCCGCAAGGGCCACACCTCTTCCATGCGCGCGCTTCTCTCCCTCGCCCTGACGCTCGGCGTCTCGGCCGCCGCCCTCTCCGCTCCCATCGCCGTGCAGGCCGCGCCGCCGGAGAACTACGCGACCATCCGCATGAAGACCGACACCGCCTTCCTCAGCCCTGAGGAACGCAAGGTGGTGAACCTGCTGATCCAGGCCGCCGACCAGATGACGGCCATCTACGCCAAGCAGATGGTCGCCCAGGGCGGCCCCGACGGCCCCGGCCACGGCTTCTATCCCGCCGGCCTGACCAAGGCGCAGCTGGAGGCCTATCTGGCCGCCCATCCCGACCAGAAGGCCGCGCTGATGGACACCTACACGGTGGTCCGCCGCGACGGCGACAAGCTGGTCGCCGTGCCGTTCTCGGTCGCCTACGAGCCCGAACTGACCAAGGCCGCCGCCCTGCTGGACGAAGCCGCCCAGATCACCACCAACGCCAGCCTCAAGAAGTTCCTGACCCTTCGCGCCCAGTCGTTCCGCACCAACGACTACTTCCAGTCGGAAATGGCCTGGATGGACCTGGAGGGCACGCCCATCGAGGTGGCGATCGGCCCGTACGAGACCTACACCGACGAGTTGATGGGCCAGAAGGCCGCCTTCGAGGCCTTCGTCACCCTGAAGAACCCGGACGAGAGCAGCGCGCTCGACAAGTACAAGGCCTATCTGCGCGACATGGAGGCCAACCTGCCGGTGGCCGACGCCTACAAGAACTTCAAGCGCGGCGGGGCCTCGCCGATCGCCGTGGCCGAGCAGATCCGCGGCGGCGGCGACAATCTGCACGGCCCGCAGACCGTGGCCTTCAATCTGCCCAACGACGAGCGCGTGCGCGAGGCCAAGGGCGCCAAGAAGGTGATCCTGTCCAACGTGCTGGCCGCCAAGTACGAGGGCATCCTCAAGCCGATCGCCAGCCGCGTGCTGGTCGCCGACCAGGCCGCCCTGGTCAGCCAGAAGTACATGACGCTGGAGACCCTGTTCCACGAGCTGTCGCACAGCCTGGGCCCGGGCTCGATCGTCGTCGACGGCCGCGCCACCACCGTTTCGGCCGAGCTGAAGGACATCGGCGGCACCGCCGAGGAGGCCAAGGCCGACGTCATGGGCGCCTGGAACATCCTGTTCATGATGGACAAGGGCGAAATCCCGACCGCCGAGCGCCCGCAGCTTTTCGCCACCTACCTGGCCGGCATCTTCCGCGCCGCCCGCTGGGGCGACGAGGAGGCCCATGGCCGAGGTGCGGCGCTGCAGTACGGCTACCTCAAGGCCAAGGGCGCCTTCGTCTATGACCCGGCCCTGAAGCGCTTCCGCGTCGACAACGCCAGGATGGAGGCCGGCATGCGCGACCTGGTGGCCGATATCGTCAAGCTGCAAGGCGACGGCGACTATGCCGGCATGGTCGCCTTCTTCGACCGCTACGCCCATCTGGACGACGAGGCCCGCGGCGTGATCGCCACGCTGAAGGACATCCCGGTGGATATCGCGCCGGTCTATCCGGACAAGGTGTGAGATAGAAGGGTGCTCCCCCTGAAGGGGGAGCTGTCGCCCCCGGGGTACGGCCAAAGGCCGGCCCGAGGATAAACTCCGCCGACTGCGGGGGAAGGGACTGCGGCGTCGGCGGATGAACTGACCTCATCAGATACTTCCCCCTCCGGCCCTTCGGGCCACCTCCCCCTTCGGGGGGAGGATCTGTGGCCTACCCCTTCAGCCCGAACGGATCGTCGATCGAGGGCGACGGCGGCGTGAACCAGGCCGCGCCGGTTTCCGTGACGTACATGTGGTCCTCCAGCCGCACGCCGAAGCGGCCGGGGATCACGATCATCGGCTCGTTGGAAAAGCACATGCCCGGGGCCAGCGGCGTGGCGTCGCCGCGCACGAGGTAGGGCCCCTCGTGGATCGACAGGCCGATGCCGTGGCCGGTGCGGTGCGGCAGGCCCGGCAGGGCGTAGTCGGGACCCAGGCCGTGGCGCTCCAGCACCTGGCGGGCGACGGCGTCGATGGTCTCGCACGGCAAGCCCGGACGGACGGCGGCGAAGGCGGCGGCTTGCGCCTCGTGCTCGATCTCCCAAATCCGGCGATGCTCGGCCGACGGCGTTCCGAACACATAGGTGCGGGTGATGTCGGCCTGGTATCCCTCGACCTGGCAGCCGGTGTCGATCAGCACCAGGTCGCCGTCGGCCAGTTCCTGGTCGCCCGGCAGGCCGTGGGGATAGGCCGTGGCCTCGCCGAACTGCACGGCGCAGAAGGTCGAGCCGCCGCCGCTGGCCGCGCGGTGGGCCTCGTCGATGAAGCGCTTGACCTCGCTGGCCCGCACGCCAGGGGCCAGCACCGCGCCGGCGCGGCGATGAACGTCCAGCGTGATCGCCTTGGCGTAGCGCAGCAGGGCCAACTCAGCCTGCGACTTCACGCCCCGGCAACCGTCGACCACCGCCCCTGCGTCCTTCACCGACAGCGACGGCGCGGTCTCGCGCAGGGCCGAGAACAGCGAGAAAGGCGCAGCCGGGTCGAGGGCCAGCACATCGGCGCCCAGCTCCGCCAGCGACCGGCCGACCAGGGCGGCGGGGCTCTCGTGCTCCTGCCAGAGGCGGATCTCGACCTCGACCTTCAGATCGGCCTGCAGCGAGCCCAGCTCGAAGGCGGGGCAGATCATCACCGGCGCGCCGGTCACCGGCAGCAGCAGCGCGACCAGGCGCTCGGTCGCCCCCCACGGCACGCCGGTGAAATAGCGCAGCGAGGCGCCGGCCCCGATCAGCAGGGCGTCTGCGCCAAGGGCGCGGGTCAGCCTCCTCGCCTTCTCCAGACGCGCCGCGTACTCGGCCGCGCCGATGGCCGGCGGCCGGCCGGCGCGCGGCGAGAGGCCGGCCAGCTCGGCGGCCATGGTCGATCCGCCCACGCCCAGGGTCATGTGGTGTTCCTCGTCATTCCGTGACGACCGGCGCGCGCCGGTCGATGTCGGATACAGGATCGGCGGATTCGCCCGCGTTCCGCGGCCCGAACATGACCGAGGTTTTAATCCGGATCGTCCGATATTCTGCTATATGGACCTTCTCGACGCGGGGGCGTCGATCAGGGGCCCAGTTCACAGCGCATGAGTATTGTCGTCCGCACTCTGTCCGACCAGACCTACGAGATCGTGCGACGGAGAATCCTCACGGGCGACATGCCGCCGGGAACGGCGGTGCGGCAGGACACCATCGCCGCCGAGCTGGGCGTCTCGAAGATCCCGCTG
This sequence comes from Caulobacter endophyticus, assembly GCF_029543245.1. Lineage (GTDB taxonomy): Bacteria > Pseudomonadota > Alphaproteobacteria > Caulobacterales > Caulobacteraceae > Caulobacter > Caulobacter endophyticus_A. Next base: position 45,292 of record NZ_JARQWV010000024.1, on the reverse strand, counting down.
CGCGAGGCCTTGAGCCGGCTGGAAAAGGACGGCCTGCTGAGCTCCTACCCCAACAAGGGCTACGTGGTGCGCCAGGCCTCGACCGAGGAGGCCAGCGAGGTCTTCGCCCTGCGCCTGAAGCTGGAGCCCGGCGCGGCGGCCGAGGCCGCCCTGAAGGCAGGCCCCGAAGACCATGCCTGGGCCGAGACCGCGCTGGCGGCGCTGGAAGCCGAGCTGGGCAAGCCCGACGGCGACCACGTGACCTGCAACCGCGCCTTCCACATGGCCCTGGTCCGTCCCGGCGGACACATCACCAGCCAACTCGTCGAGCGCTTGCAGATCCTGTCGGAACGCTATGTGCGCATCCACCTGGAGCCGCTGGGCCGCAACGAACGCGCCAGCCGCGAACACCGCATCATCCTCAACGCATGGAAGGCCGGCGACGCTGCGCTGGTCGAGGCGCTGATCGCCGAGCACATCGAGGGCACGCTGGCCGACCTGCGCCAGCAGCTTGCCGCCTAGGCCGCCTTTCTAGCGTAGAGGAACTCGATCACCGCCGCCCGGGCGTGGACGTATGAGGCGTCCTCCGCCACCGCCAGGCGGTCGCGCGGCCTGGCCAGATCCACCGGCCGCACCTCGCCGATCGTGGCGCGCGGACCGTTGGTCATCATCACGATGCGGTCCGACAGCAGCACCGCCTCGTCGACGTCGTGGGTGACCATCAGGACGGTGTTGTTGAGGCCTGCCTGGATCTCCATCACGCTGTCCTGAAGGTGGGCGCGGGTCAGGGCGTCCAGCGCCCCGAACGGCTCGTCCAGCAGCAGCACCTTGGGCTGCATGGCCAGCGCCCGGGCGATGCCGACCCGCTGCTTCATGCCGCCGGAGATCTCGGACGGCCGCTTGTCGATGGCGTGGGTCATCTTGACGAGGTCGAGGTTGTGCAGCGTCCAGTCGCGGCGCTCGGCGGCGGATTTCTTGCCGGCGAACACCTTGTCGACCGCCAGCTGCACGTTCTCGCGCACCGACAGCCACGGCAGCAGCGAGTGGTTCTGGAACACCACCGCCCGCTCGGGCCCCGGCGCGCTGACAGCCTCGCGGTCGAGGATCACCGCCCCGGTGCTGGCTGGCACGAGGCCCGCCACCACGTTCAGCAGGGTGGACTTGCCGCAGCCCGAATGGCCGATGATCGAGACGAACTCGCCCTTGGCCACCTGAAGCTCGACGCCGCGCAGCACTTCGGAAGCGCCCGCGCCATGCCCGAAGGTGACGCCCAGGTTCTCGATGGAGAGATAGGCCTTGCCCATGATGGTTGTCCTTCTCAAGCGGCCGCGTTGCCGCGGGAGACGATGCGGCCCAGCAGGGCGACGATGCGGTCCAGGGCGAAGCCCGTCAGGCCCACCCACGCCAGGGCCACGACGATGTCGGAGATGCGCGAGGCGTTGTACTGGTCCCAGATGAAGAAGCCGACGCCGACGCCGCCCAGCAGCATCTCGGAGGCGACGATGGCCAGCCAGCTCATCCCCACCCCGATGCGCAGGCCCGTGAAGATGTAGGGCGTGGTCGAGGGCAGCAGGATCTTGAAGAAGTACTCGATCGGCGAAAGCCGCAGCACGCGGGCGACGTTGCGATAGTCCTCGGGGATGTTCCTCACGCCGACGGCTGTGTTGATGATGATCGGCCAGATCGAGGTGACGAAGATCACGAACAGGGCCGAGGGGTTGGCCTCGTGGAAGGCCGCCAGCGAGATCGGCAGCCAGGCCAGGGGCGGCACTGTGCGCAGCACCTGGAAGATCGGATCCAGCCCCCGATGCGCCCAGCGGTTGGCGCCGATCAGCACGCCCAGGCCCACGCCGACCACCGCCGAGATCGAGAAGCCGACCGCGACGCGCTTGAGGCTGGTCAGCACGTGCCAGAACAGGCCCTTGTCGACCCCGCCGCGGTCGTAGAACGGATCGACGATCAGTTCCTTCGACTCCAGCCAGATCCGCGAGGGCGATGGCAGGCCTTCATAGGAGTCTCCGCAAAGCCCCTGCCACAGCGCCATCACCACAAGCAGGGTCAGGACCGGCGGGACGACGGCGGCGGCGAGCGCCCCCGCCTTGCGACCGAGGCCGGCCGCTCCGGGGATCTTCGGAGCGGCCGGCGCGGCCGCCGTCGCCGACTCCGTTGCCGGCGAGGCGACCGCAACCTGGGCCTTCACAGGAGCCGCGACAGGCGCGGCCTCGGCGAAGTCGGGCTTGGGATAGGTCATGGGGATACCCTCCTCAGACGAGCTTCTTGATGGGCTGGCTGGCGAGGTAGGCGCCCGGATTGGCCGGATCGAACACCTTGCCGTCGAAGAACCGCTCGGGGCCGCGGCTGTCGCCGGCCGGGCCGCTTTGGCCGATGGACTTGGCGGCGGCGCGCCAGATGTCGGCGCGGTTGACCTTGTTGACGAGGGCCTGCTTGTTGACCCCCTGCCCGATCACGCCCCAGCGGATGTTCTCGGTGACGAACCACAGGTCGTGCGACTTGAAGGGGAAGCTGGCGTTGTCGGCCCAGAACTTCATGACGTGGGGCGAGCCTGTGACCTTGCGGCCATCGCCGTAGTCGATGACGCCCTGCTGGCGGGGCAGGATGTCGCCCATCGGCACGTTGATGTACTGCCGGCCCGAGACGATCGAGCACATGGCCGCCTTGTTGCCCGGCTTGTCGCACCACATCTGGGCCTCGAGCACGGCGGCGGTCAGGGCCTGGGCCGCGCGCGGATAGCGGTCGACCCAGTCGGCCCGCATGCCCAGCGCCTTCTCCGGATGGTTCATCCACAGCTCGCTGGTGGTGGTGGCGGTGTAGCCGATGCGCTGGTTGACGGTCTGGCCGTTCCACGGCTCGCCCACGCAGAAGGCGTCCTGGGTGCCGGCCTTGAGGTTGGCCACCATCTGCGGCGGCGGGATGACGATGGTCGAGACGTCGACGTCCGGATTGATGCCCGCCGCGGCCAGCCAGTAGCGGACCCACAGGTCGTGAGTGCCGCCCCGGAAGGTCATGGCCACCTTGGCGATGTTGCCCGAGGCCTTCAGCTGGGCGAACTTGGCCTTGGCCCCGGCGGCGCTCAGGCCCACCTTCACGGCCTTCAGGTCGTTGCCGACCGAGATCGCCTGGCCGTTGGTGTTGAGCCTGGCCAGCACGTACATCGGCAGCGGCTTGCCGCCGGTCTGGACGCCGAGGGTGAACTGCAGCGGCATGGGCGAGAGGATGTGCGCGCCGTCGATGCCGCCGCCGCCCGAGCCCAGCACCAGGTTGTCGCGCGTGGCGGCCCACGAGGCCTGCTTGACCACCTCGACATCGGGCAGGCCGTGCTTGGCGAAGAAGCCCCGCTCCTTGGCGATGATCAGCGGCGAGCTGTCGGTCAGGGCGATGAAGCCCAGGCGCGCCTTGGCGGTCTCGGGGCCCGCGCCGGCGGCATGGGCCCCGGCCGGGAACGCAGCCTTGACGGCGGCCATGGTGGCGGCGGCCCCGATCAGGGCGGTGCGCCGAGAAACGCTCATGGAGACGCCCTGCTGGAGAGCGGTCTTGTCGGTCTTGGTCATGATCGGGCTCACAGCTTGTATTCGAGGGAGAACCAGGCCTTGGTCCGCGAGGCCGGCGGGGCCAGGGTCCCGGCCGGCACGGTCGTTTCGCGCTGGAAGTCGGCGTACTTCACCAGCAGGGAGAGCTTGGGCGTGATCGCCGCGGTCAGCTGGACCTCCCATTCGTGGCCGAGGTCGGCGCCGGTGCGCTGGTCGTCGAAGTCGTGGTAGCGGACCAGGATGTCGCTGTTGAAGAAGTAGGTCTTCTTGAAGCGCGGCTTGACGTTGAGGCCCACGTTCAGGTCCTTCAGGCCGTCGGCGAAGCTCTTGTTGCCGCCGGGCGACACCCACGAGTCCGACCAGCCGTTGAAGGCGTGCACCGTGCCCAGCGGCGTGGTGAAGCCGCGCGTCCCGTCGCCTTCCAGCTGCTCGTAGGCCAAGCGGGCGGTGTAGATGTCGAAGGTCCCCGCCACCTCGCCGGCCCAGTAGTCGAGATCGTAGCTCGGCGTATTGCCGTGCCAGTCGCTCTGGCGGGCGAAGGTCGCGCCATAGGCCACCTGGTAGAGGCCGACCCAGGTCTTGCCCGAGGCCTTGCCCCCCTTGGTGATCGACGAGTTGATCGGCGAGTTGCCGAAATCCAGCGCGTAGACGAAGCCTTGCAGGCGCAGCGCCTCGGCCGGCGACCAGGTGACGTTCAGGAGGTGGCTGTCGCTGTCCCAGTCGCGCAGTTCGCCCAGGATGCGATTGACGTGGGTGAGGTAGGCGTAGGTCCCTTTCACCCGGCCCGCCGCGAAATCGGCGCGCACGCCGTCGAAGGTCTGCTCGTCCTGGCGCCAGGCCACCCCGCCGACGAAGCGCTGATCGTCGAGCACGATGCGCTGGCGGCCGGCGGTGACTTGCAGCGCCGCGCTCGGCGTCCAGGTCACCTGGGCGCGGTTGAGCTCGGTGACGTCGGGGTCGTTGACGATCGGATAGCGGGCCTTGTCGGCGCCGTTCAGCGGCGGCGTGGTCGCGCCGGGCACGTTGACGGCGTAGTGCTCAGGGCCGATCTGGCGGACGTCCTCGAATTCGATCAGGCCCTTGAAACCGTGGAAGTCGCCGGTCTCCCAGCCGAGCCGGGTGCGCACCGTGTAGGCGTTGGCCCGTTCGCGCAGATTGGCCTGGTCGACCGTCTCGTAGCGCGCCCGAACCTCGAAGATCGGCTTGCCGGCCAGCATCTGGTCGCTGAAAGTCGGCGGCGGCGCGGGCGGAGGCGGCGGTTCGGCCGCCTCCGCCACGGCTTCCGGCTCGGCGGCCGGCGGCGTGGTTTCGGCTGTCGTCTGGGCGTGCGTTCCCGATGCCCACAGCAGCGCTGCGAGCCCGGCGCCGAGCGTGAGCCCGGCCCTCTTCGTGTTCATGCCTCTTCCCCTCAGGCCAAAAAAAAACGCCCGGCAAGGGCGTGAGCCCCTCCGGACGTCGTTGTCCAAAACAGTCGCCGACCCCGTCGTCGGCGTCAGGGCCTCGCGGCCCGTCGCGGAACGTCGTTGCCCCGCGTGTCGTGATCAGGGACGCATCGACCGCCGGGGGACGGCAATCGACAAACCGTCGTTATCGGTTGTTTCGCAGGTGCGGCGCCCGTTTTTGCGCAGCAGCACGGCGCCCAAGACTTGGGCGGCGCCCGCAAACCGGGCGCCCTCCTCTCGCTACGGACGATCTCAGAGCTTGTACTCGAGGGTGAACCACACCTTCTTGCGCGACGCGGGCGGCGCCGGGGTACCGCTCGGCACGCTCGATACCCGGTCGAAGCCGGCGTACTTCAGCTGGGCCGACAGCTTCGGGGCGATGGTCGCCGTCAGCTGGGCGTTCCACTCGTGGCCCAGATCCGCGCCCGTGCGGTCGTCGTCGAAGTCGTGATAGCGGACAAGCAGCTCCGGGCTGGCGAAGTTGCGCACCTTGATCTTCGGCTTCAGCGTGACGGTGAAGTTCAGGTCGTCCAGGCCGTCGGAAAAGCTCTTGTTGCCGCCCAGCGACGACCAGGCGTCGGCCCAGCCGTAGAAGCCGTGGGCCGCGCCCAGCGGTGCGCCGAAACCCCGCGTGCCGTCGCCTTCCAGCGTGTGGTAGCCGATCTGAGCCGTGTAGATGCCGCGCGTGGCCGCGAACTCGCCGCCCAGATAGTCGAGCTCGTAGTCGGCGGTGGCGCGGTGATAGTCGCTCTGGCGGGCGAAACCGGCCGAATAGTTCAGGGTGTAGGCCCCGGCCTTGGCCTTGCCGACGGCCCGCGCGCCCTTGGTGATCGAGGTGTTGAGCGGCGAGTCCGAGAAATCGAGCGCGTAGACGAAGCCCGTCGCCTTCAGGGCCTCCGAGAAGGTCCAGCTGGCGTTGACGAAATGGCTGTCGCTGTCCCAGTCTCGGCGCTCGCCCAGCGCCCGGTTGACGCGGGTGACGTAGACATAGGTTCCCTTGAAGCGGCTCAGCGACAGGTCGGCGCGCAGGCCGTCATAGGTCTGCTCGTCCTGGCGCCACGCGGCGGCGGCGACGAAGCGCTGGTCGTCGAACTGGATCTTCTGGCGGCCGGCGGTCAGCTGCAGGGTCTTGGACGGCGTCCATTGCAGCTGGACGCGGTTCACCTCGGTGACGTTCGGGTCGTTGATCGCCGGGAAGCGGGCCTTGTCGGCGCCGTTCAGCGGGGTGGAGACGCCCGGCGTGGTGATGGCGAAGTGCTCGGGGCCGATGCGGCGAACGTCGTCGAACTCGATCAGGGCCTTCACGTCATGCCAGGCGCCGGTCTCCCAGCCGAAGCGCGTGCGCACCGTCGTGCCTTCGGCGTTGTTGCGCAGGGTGGCGGTCTTGGTCTGGTCGTAGCGCTCGTAGCGGGCGCGGATCTCCAGCAGCGGCTTGCCGGCCTTCACCGCATCCAGCAGCGACGCCTCCTGCGCATTCGCGCCGCTCGCCCAGGCCAGGGCCGCAAGGCCCGCACACACAACATGAAGTCTGCTCATGCGGCGGGGCTCTAGGGCCCAAGGGTTAACCCGCTACCACCACCGCGCCATCGAACGACGTTGTATTTGCGAAGGCCGGCTAAGCTTCTGGCGGCGCGGGGAAATTCGGCAGGTGCGACCGTTTGTCGCCGCCCCCGCCCGACTGCTACCTGTCGGCGATCAGGCCGTGCATCACCCCGTCCAGCGTGACCTGCATCAGTTCCTCGGCCGGCGCCCAGCTGCGGCTGGGCTTGGTGATGACCAGCGAGACGATGCCGTGACAGGCGGCCCACAGCACCTGGGCGGCGCTTTCGGCGGTGCCGGTCTTCAGGCGGCCGGCGGCGGCGATCTCGCGGATCGGACCGCTGAACTCGTCGAAGCAGCGGTCGCCGAGATCCGACACCGCCTGCTGCTTCTCGATCGAGATCGCCTCGTTCGAGCCGCAGAACACCAGTTGGTAGGTGTTGGGGTTCTCGAAGGCGAAACGCATGTAGGCGTCCAGCATCCGCCGCACCTTCTCGACCGCGTCGATCGGCTCCTGCGACAGGGCGACATTGATCGACAGCAGCTTCTCGATAGCCTCCTTGCCGATCTCCAGCAGGATCTGATCTTTGTCGCGAAAGTGCATATAGAGCGCGGTCGAGGACACGCCCACGGCGTCGGCGATCTTGCGGATCGTCGCCCCGGCATAGCCCTCGGCGATGAAGATCTTCTCGGCGGCGGCCAGGATCTCGCCCCGGCGCATGTGGCCATCGCCCTTGGGCTTGCGGGCGGACCTGGGCGGCTTCTTCAACGCGACGGTCACGATACGGTACTTCCTCCCTCTTCCCCGACCTGACACTAAACGGGAATCACCCAGGCCCGACAAGCGGAACACCGTTTTACGTAGAACGCGTATTTTTCCATTTGACACTTTATGGTTGAACTAATCGAGTCGCTCCCGCTGAAAGGCCAAGGTTCAGGCCGGGGTTGGGGGACGACATGGCGCGCGAGGAACGGCGGCTGCACGTCGATGGGCTGGATCATGCGATCCTGCCCGATCCGCCGCTCGTCACACCGGCTCCCGCCGCCGACGGCGCGCACAGACGATTGAGCCCGGGCCAGGCGGTCGCGCTCTCGACGATCGCCTTGGGACTGGTCGTCGCGCTGACGGCCGCGCCAGGCCAGGCGCTAGACGTCCTCCGCTGGACGGGCCTTACGCTGTTCGCTCTGCTGGCCACGCTGCGGCTGGCCGCCGCCTGCACGCCCCGCCGCTTGGTCGTCGCGCCGCCCCTGCCCGACCACGCCCTGCCCGCCTATACCGTGCTCGCACCGCTCTACAAGGAAGCCTCGGTGGCGGCCGAACTGGTGACCAATCTCGAGCGCCTCGACTATCCGCGCGACCGGTTGCAGGTGCTGATCGTGCTGGAAGCCGACGACGCCGAGACCATCGCCGCCTTTCACGCCTTGCCGCTGCCCGCCTTCGTCCAGGTGCTGGTCGCGCCGCCGGGCGGACCCAAGACCAAGCCGAGAGCCTGCAACCACGCCCTGGAGCGGGCGCGTGGCGAGCTTTTGGTGATCTACGACGCCGAGGACGCGCCCGATCCGGGCCAACTTCGCGAGGCCGCCGCCCGCTTCGCCGCCGCCCCGACGGCGCTGGCCTGCCTCCAGGCGCCGCTGAGGATCGAAATCCCCGCCATTTCGGGCCTTCTTCCCCGTCAGTTCCAGCAGGAGTATGCCGCGCACTTCGAAGTTCTGCTGCCGGCCCTGGCCCGCTGGCGGCTGGCCTTTCCGCTTGGCGGCACCAGCAACCACTTCAAGACCGCGCCCCTGCGGGCCGTCGGCGGCTGGGACGCCTTCAACGTGACGGAAGACGCCGACGTCGGCTTCCGCCTGGCGGCGGCCGGCTACACGCTCGACGTCATCGACCGCCCGACGCTGGAAACCGCCCCGACCACCTGGAAAGCCTGGCGGCCGCAACGGGCGCGGTGGATCAAAGGCCATCTGGCCACCCTGCTGGTGCATCTGCGCGGCCCGGCCGCCCGGCGTCCCCGCGTGGCCATGGCGCTGTTCCTGACCCTCTTCCTGTCGCTGGTCTCCACGCACCTGCATGCGCCGATCTTCGCCGGCGCCGTGCTTATGATCCTGCTGGACCTGGCGCCGGACGGCCATGCCGCGCTCGACGGACCGGGCCTGGTGCTTTTCGGCTACGCCTGGATGGGTTCGGCCATCGCCGCCGCGGTCGGCAGGCGGCGCGCAGGGGGCCGGGCCAGGGCCCTGGACCTGCTTGGCCTGCCGCTGATCTGGCTGTTGCAGGGCTGGGCCGGATGCCATGCGCTGTGGCAGTTCGTGCGGCGTCCGCACCACTGGGACAAGACCCCGCACGCGCCTCGGGCTGGACGACGCTTGGCCTGAGCGCGTATGGCGTGGCCATGCATCCGACCATCGCCGCCTCTCCCCTCGTCATGCGCACCACCGGCTGGGCCGACTACGCCCTGCTCGACAGCGGGCGCGGCAAGAAGCTGGAGCGCTACGGCCGCTACACCGTCGTCCGCCCCGAGCCGCAGTGCTTCTGGGAGCCCCGCCTGCCCGCCAGCGCCTGGGACGAGGCCGACGCCGTGTTCGACCCGTCCGACGAGGACGAGGCCGGCCGCTGGCGCTTCCGCGGCAAGCCGATCGAGAAGTTCGACCTGGCCTGGGGCGAGGCGAAGTTCCACGGCCAGTTCACGCCGTTCCGCCACCTGGCCTTCTTCCCCGAGCAGGCCGCCAACTGGGCCTGGCAGGACGAACGCGTTCGCGCCTTCGTCAAGGCGCGCGGCCGCCAGCCCAAGATCCTGAACCTGTTCGGCTACACCGGCGTGGCCAGCCTGGTCTGCGCCGCCGCCGGCGCGCACGTCACCCACGTCGACGCCTCCAAGAAGTCTGTCGGCTTCGCGCGCGAGAACGCCGCCTTCGCCGGCCTCGCCGACAAGCCGATCCGCTGGATCGTCGAGGACGCCCGCCGCTTCGTCGCCCGCGAGGTGCGCCGCGGCAACGTCTATGACGGCATCATCCTGGACCCGCCGAAGTTCGGCCGCGGCCCCGACGGCGAGGTCTGGCGCCTGTTCGAGGACCTGCCGGCCCTGGCCGCCGACTGCGCCGCGCTGCTGGCCGAGGACGCCGACTTTCTGCTGATGAACGCCTATGCGGCCCGCGTCTCCGGCGCGGCCATGTCGGGCCTGCTGGCCCAGGCGCTGGACGGCCGCGCCGGCGTCATCGACTGGGGCGAGCTGTCCCTGGTGGAAGACAAGGGCGACCGCCAGATCGGCCTGTCGTTCTTCGCCCGCTGGTCGTCGGAGGCCTAAAGTACAGACATGAGCGTCAAGACCGTCACCTCCCTGACCAACGCCACGGTGAAAGCCGTCCGCGCCCTGCACATGCGCAAGGAGCGCGAGGACAGCGGCCTGTTCCTGGCCGAGGGCCTGAAGATCGTCATCGAGGCGATCGACTGCGGCCACGCGCCCAAGATCCTGATGTACGGCCCCGACGCGGCCGACCACCCGATGCTGCAAAAGGCCGCCAAGGCCTGCGCCGCGGCCGGCGGCGAGGTCATCGAGGTCAACCGCGAGATCCTGGAAAAGGTCTCGCGTCGCGACAATCCTCAAGCCGTGGTCGGCGTGTTCAAGCAGGTATACACGCCGCTATCGGCCATCGTGCCGCAGAGCGCCGACTGCTGGGTGGCTCTTCAGGCCGTCCGCGACCCGGGCAATCTGGGCACCATCATCCGCACGGCCGACGCGGCCGGCGCCGGCGGGGTGATCCTGGTGGGCGACTGCGTCGATCCCTATTCGGTGGAAGGCGTGCGCGCGACCATGGGCTCGGTCTTCGCCGTGAAGATCGCCAAGGCCAGCGTGCAGGAGTTCCTGGCCTGGCGCGAGGAGTGGCCCGGCAGCGTGGTCGGCACCCTGCTGACCGCCACCGTCGACCACAAGAGCGCCGATTACGTGAAGCCCTCGCTGATCCTGATGGGCAACGAACAGCAGGGCCTGCCGCCCGAACTGGCCGCCGCCTGCGACGTCAACGTCAAGATCCCCATGCGCGGCCGCGCCGACAGCCTGAACCTGTCGGTGGCCACCGGGATCATGATCTACACGGTGACGGGCTGATTTCCCGGTTCCCTCTCCCCTTGCGGGAGAGGGTGGCCCGCGAAGCGGGTCGGGTGAGGGGTCGATGAACGGCGCCGCAGCGAAGCGGAACGGCTGGGCGCGATGTCAGACGTCTGAGAGACCCCTCATCCGTCGGCTATCGCCGACACCTTCTCCCGCAAGGGGAGAAGGAACAAGCGCTCCCCCGCCCCCTTGCGCGACAACGCGCCGCACACCATTTCGCAGCCTCGCCGCGGGAACGCACAGGCCCCTTTCGCCGCTCTCCCAAACGTGAAGCCGATTTCGACGGCGCCCCTGTGCTAAAGCGGCGCAGTCGGGCGGCGGCCTCTTCCAAAGCCGCCGCTTTTCCATATCTAATTCATGAAGGCGGGTGATTTGCTTCCCGCCGGGAGAAAGCGGTCGATGGCCGAGCGAAAGCAAGGCGGAAATACAGGCGCGGGCTCTTCGGTCGTCACGGAAGTGAAGCCGAAGACGCAGAAGCCCTCGCTTTATCGCGTACTGATCCTGAACGACGACTACACCCCCATGGAGTTCGTCGTTTACGTGCTCGAACGGTTCTTCAACAAGTCGCGCGAAGACGCGACACGGATCATGTTGCACGTTCACCAGAACGGCGTCGGCGTCTGTGGTGTTTTCACCTACGAAGTCGCCGAGACCAAAGTCGCCCAGGTGATCGACTCAGCCCGCAGACATCAGCACCCGCTGCAGTGCACCATGGAAAAGGATTGAGGAGCCTCCCCTTGCCCTCTTTTTCGCGTCCTCTCGAAGAATCCCTGCATCGCGCCGTCGCGTACGCCAATCAGCGAAAGCATGAGTACGCGACCCTCGAACACCTTCTGCTGTCGCTGACCGACGACGACGACGCCGCCGGCGTCATGCGCGCCTGCGACGTGGACCTGGCCGCCCTGAAGAAGAGCCTGGTCAACTATCTCGACGTCGAACTGTCGTCCCTGGTGGTCGACGACGAAGAGGACGCCAAGCCCACGGCGGGCTTCCAGCGCGTGATCCAGCGCGCCGTGATCCACGTCCAGTCGTCCGGCCGCGAGGAAGTGACCGGCGCCAACGTCCTGGTCGCCATCTTCTCCGAACGCGAGAGCCACGCCGCCTACTTCCTGCAGGAGCAGGACATGACGCGGTACGACGCGGTGAACTTCATCGCCCACGGCATCGCCAAGAAGGCCGGCGCTTCGGAGCCCAAGGCCGCCAAGGGCGCGACCGCGGTCGAGGAAGATCAGGAAAAGCCCAACACCAAGACCGGCGGCGAGGCCCTCGAGGCCTATTGCGTCGACCTCAACGAAAAGGCCCGCCAGGGCAAGGTCGACCCGCTGATCGGCCGCGCGAACGAAGTGGAACGCGCGATCCAGATCCTCTGCCGTCGCACCAAGAACAACCCGCTGCTCGTGGGCGACCCCGGCGTCGGCAAGACCGCCATCGCCGAAGGCCTGGCGCGCAAGATCATCACCCACCAGGTGCCTGAAGTCCTGGCGGAAGCCACCATCTACTCGCTCGACATGGGCGCGCTGCTGGCCGGCACCCGCTATCGCGGCGACTTCGAGGAACGCGTCAAGCAGGTGGTCAAGGAGCTCGAGAACCACCCGAACGCGGTGCTGTTCATCGACGAGATCCACACCGTCATCGGCGCCGGCGCGACCAGCGGCGGGGCGATGGACGCGTCGAACCTGCTCAAGCCCGCCCTGGCCTCGGGCACCCTGCGCTGCATGGGCTCGACCACCTACAAGGAGTTCCGCCAGCACTTCGAAAAGGACCGGGCCCTGGTCCGTCGCTTCCAGAAGATCGACGTGAACGAGCCGACGGTGGAAGACACCATCAAGATCCTCAAGGGCCTGAAGACCTACTACGAGGACTTCCACAAGCTGAAATACACCAACGAGGCCCTCAAGGTCGCCGTTGAGCTGTCGGCCAAGTACATCACCGACCGCAAGCTGCCCGACAAGGCGATCGACGTGATCGACGAGGCGGGCGCGGGCCAGATGCTGCTGCCGGAAAGCCGTCGCAAGAAGACCATCGGCGTCAAGGAGATCGAGGCCGTCGTCGCCAAGATCGCCCGTATCCCGCCCAAGTCGGTCAGCAAGTCGGACACCGAGGCCCTGAAGGAACTCGAGAACGACCTGAAGCGCGCCGTGTTCGGCCAGGAAGAGGCCCTGATCCAGCTGTCGGCCGCCATGAAACTGGCGCGCGCCGGCCTGCGCGAACCGAACAAGCCGATCGGCTCGTATCTGTTCAGCGGCCCGACCGGCGTCGGTAAGACCGAAGCCGCCAAGCAGCTGGCCCAGACCCTGGGCATCGAGATGCTGCGCTTCGACATGTCGGAATACATGGAGCGCCATACCGTGAGCCGCCTGATCGGCGCCCCTCCCGGCTATGTCGGCTTCGACCAGGGCGGCCAGCTGACCGACGCGGTCGACCAGCACCCGCACGCCGTCGTCCTGCTCGACGAGATCGAGAAGGCGCACGGGGATGTCTACAACATCCTGCTGCAGGTGATGGACAACGGCACCCTGACCGACAGCAACGGCAAGAAGGTCGACTTCCGCAACGTGGTCCTGATCATGACCACCAATGCGGGGGCCTCCGACGCCCAGCGCAACTCGATCGGCTTCGGCCGGTCGAAGGTCGAGGGCGAAGAGGACGCCGCGCTCAAGCGCCTGTTCACGCCGGAGTTCCGCAACCGCCTGGACGCCGTCGTGGCCTTCAAGCCGCTGACGCCGGAGATCATCCGCCAGGTCGTGCAGAAGTTCGTCATGCAACTGGAGGCGCAACTCGCCGACCGCAATATCACGATCGAACTGGCCGACGACGCGGCCGACTGGCTGGCCAAGAACGGCTTCGACGAGCTCTACGGCGCCCGTCCGCTGGCCCGGGTCATCCAGGAGCACATCAAGAAGCCGCTGGCCGACGACATCCTGTTCGGCCGCCTGACCCGCGGGGGCCACGTCAAGGTGGTGCTCGAGAACGGCAAGATCGGCTTCGAGATCGAAAGCGCCTCGGAAGGCAAGTCCGGCAAGTCGGACGACGCCGAGGAGCCGGCCCTGGCCGAATGAGGCTGGAAGCTGCCTGAACATGGAAAGGCCCGGAGCGATCCGGGCCTTTTTCTTTGGGGCTTGGCGCCTTAGCGCAGGTGGCGTGCGCCCAGCAGCGACAGCAGGCGGATCGCCCGCTCCTCGTCCAAGCCCGCCGGCGTGAAGTGCTCCAACCCCACCTCCGACAGCGCCGAGGCGTCTTCCGCCTCAAGCCGCCGCTGGCCCATGTTCCAGTCGCTGAACAGCCGCCGCTCGGCCGGGCCGTCGGCGATCAGCACCACCTCGTCGTGGCGCGGGTCGGCGCCGATCCGCTCATAGGCCTGGGCGACGGTCTGGCCGGGCCCTTCCAGCACCTGCAGGAACCGCCCCTCCCCGGCCGCCAGAAAGCCGGTGATGTCGTCGATGCGATTGTTCTGGATCGACTTGACGACCACCGCCCGCAGGGTCTCGTCGATGGCCGCCGGATCGGCCGCCCGACTGGCGTAGACGAGACGGTAAAGCCCGCGCCGGGCCAGGGGATCGGTCATTCGCTATCCTTCACCGGCCGCTGAAGCTGGACCTTCTGGGAAAGCCCCAGGCCCGGAAAGGTTCGCTTGCGCTCACGCAAGGGATGTAGACAAAACAAGAACAAACGAGTAGCGTGAGTTCATGAGCAACATTCCCTTCGACACCCTGAGCGCTTCAAAGCGCCTGCGTGAGGCAGGGATGGAGGCGCGCGCAGCCGAGGCTGTCGTGGAACTGGTGCAGCAGACGACGATGCTTCCCGACATCAGCGAACTGGCGACACGTTCAGAGCTTCAAGCCGTAAAGACCGAACTGAAGAGCGAACTCAAAGGCGAGATCGCCTCGGTCCGCAGTGAACTCGCTCTTACCGAGGCCCGTATCCGCGCTGACCTCAGCGAGAAGATCCGCCTTCAGGGCTGGGCGCTGCTGGGCGGCATGGCGGTGCTGGTGTCGATCTCGACCGCGCTGATCAAGCTGCTGCCCTGAAGATTGGCCTTCGACAATGACCGCTAGCCGACGGTAAACCCGCAGAAATCGAGACGAAGTCTCAGACTTTCGGCGGCGCTGACCACGGATACGCTCGGTCGCCCCTCCCTCGCCTCCCTCGACCACAGGAAGGGGTAGAACGCGTATGCCTCGTCGAAGGCGGGACGCGGCCGCGCTTCATATTCGTCGAGGTGCGCGAACGGCTCGTAGAGCTGCTTCAGGTCGCCCGTCAGGCACCACTCGACGAAATCCGCATAGCCGACGCCGAGCGGCGCCCAGGCGATGTCGTCAGCCGCCAGATGGAAGACCTCGCCCGGCCGGCCCGCGCCGAACCGCCCTCCATTGAGCGCGAACAGCCCGCCTAAGACGTCATCGGCCACGACGATCACATCAGGGTAGCTGCCGTCGAGAGGCGCGCCGGTCAGCGCGGCGGTCTGCGGAAGCGAGCGGACAAGGCCCCCACCGAGCAGCCGCAGGAAGCCGTCCGCCACCGCCACGCCGCCGGTCTCGTAAGCGATCGCGCCGAGCATCGAGCGCGTAGTGACCTGCAGGCCCGTCAGCGTCTCGATCCGCATCCTCTGGTCGGGCGGCAGCAACACACCGCCGTTGCCCGCCGGATCGTCGATCCAGGTCCGCAGCAGCGGCAAGGCGGAATCCGTCTCATCCAGCAGGTCGAGGAGCGAGCGCACCAAGTGTCCGCCCTAGAGCGCCGCGCTGATCTTGGCGGCCAGGGCCTTCAGCTCCTCGATATCGGCCATGCCTTCGCCATGCCGCCCCAGGTCCTCGTTTTCGTATCGAGGAATGACGTGGAAATGCAGGTGGAAGACGCTCTGCCCCGCTGGCGCGCCGTTGAACTGGGTGACGACCACGCCTGCCGGGTCCAGCGCCTTGGTGACGGCCCGGGCCGCCTTCTGCACCGCGCCGATCAGGCGGCCCAGGGTCTTGGGCTCGGCTTCCAACACATTGCGCGCCTTGGAGGTCTTGGAGATCACCAGCAGGTGGCCGCGCGACTGCGGGAAGGCGTCCATGAAGGCCAGGACCTCGTCGTCCTCGAACACCTTCACGCTCGGGATCTCGCCGCAAACGATCTTGGCGAAGATATTGTCCGGGTCGTAGGTTCCGTGAAGGCTCATGGTCGTCTCCATTGCGTGGGACAGGCTCTAGCAAACCAGGGAGGGCGCGCAAGCATGGGCAAGACCGACGAGACGGGCCAGGGCCTGACCGAACGCCAGAAGAAGTGGTTCGCCTCGGTGCAGGCGAGCCTCGAGCGCGACACCGGCAAGACCCTGGAGCAGTGGGTCGAGATCGTCCGCCGCGACTGCAAGGAGACCAAACCCAAGGCCCGCATCGACTGGCTGAAGGCCAATCATGGTCTTGGCGTGAACCGAGCGGCGCACATTCTGGGCGTCGCCTTCCCGTCCGAACTGGGCTGGGACGACGCCGAGGGCCTGCGCGCGGCGCTGTGGACCGACCCGGCCTCGACCGCGATCCTGGCGGCGATCGAGGCGGCCGTGGCAGATTTCCCGGGACTGGTCACGGGCCAGCGCAAGGCCTTCACCGCCTGGTCCAACAAGGTGCAGTTTGCGGCCGCACGCCCCATCAAGGGCGGAACGGTGTCGCTGGGCCTGGCCCTGACGCCCGACGCCTCCCCTCGCCTGTCAGAGCCGAAGAACGAGAGCTGGTCCGAGCGGCTGAAGGCCAAGCTGGCCCTGGCTTCCCCGGCCGAGGTCGACGACGAGGTTAAGGCCCTGCTGAAGGCGGCCTGGGACCGCTCCTGACGGGAACGGCGCCGGGCGCGGCCACGTTCTGACGGTGGGAGGACAAGACCATGTCCAAGGAAGCCGATCTCACCACCAAGTTCTGGAAGGCCCTGAAGGCCGACCGCACCGTCATGCTGGGCCTGCCCGATGTCGAGGGCGGCCACAGCCAGCCCATGACCGCCCTGATGGAGGGCGAGCAAGGCGGCCCGCTGTGGATCTTCACCTCGGCCGACTGCGACATGGTCGCCGCCCTACACCACGAGCGCGACGCGGTGATGCACTTCGCCTCCAAGGGCCACGACCTGTTCGCCGAGATCGACGGCCGCCTGCGCATCGACAACGACCGCCAGGCCATAGACGGCCTCTGGAGCCCGTTCGTGGCCGCCTGGTTCACCGGCAAGACCGATCCGGCGCTTCGCCTGCTGCGCTTCGAGCCCGAGCACGCGCGGATCTGGCTTAACGAGAACAGCCTGTTCGCCGGCATGAAGCTGATGCTGGGCCATGACCCGAAACGCGACTATCGCGACAAGGTGGCCGAGGTCAGCCTGCACTAACTTCGGGTGAGGTTGGCGGACTTGAGCGGGACTGCGCCACCACTCCACCAACGCCCTCACCAGCGTGTTCTAGGTTTCGTGCCGGAAGGGCGAATACTCCTCGGTGAGCATTACCATGTCCTCCGCCACCGCCTCGCGCTCGCGCTCCAGGTAGCGGGCGACGGGCTCGCGTAGCGCCGGGTCGGCGATCCAGTGGGCCGAGTAGACGGCGCTGGGCAGGTAGCCGCGGGCGATCTTGTGCTGGCCTTGCGCGCCGGCCTCGACGCGCGGCAGGCCAAGGCGGATCGCGTGCTCGATGGCCTGGTAGTAGCAGAGCTCGAAATGCAGGAACGGCACGTCCTCGGTGCAGCCCCAGTGGCGGCCGTAGAGGCAATCGCGGCCGAGCAGGTTCAGCGCGCCGGCGATCCACGGCCCGCCCGGCCGCCGGGCCAGGATCAGCAGCACCTTGTCGGCCATCCGCTCGTGCAGCAGCGAGAAGAAGCGGCGGTTCAGATAGGGCCGCCCCCACTTGCGGGCGCCGGTGTCCATGTAGAAGCCGAAGAAGGCGTCCCAGTGTTCGTGGGTAAGCGCCTCGCCGCTCAGGGCCACGATCTCCAGCCCATCCTGGGCGTCGCGACGCTCACGGCGGATGGTCTTGCGGCGGTTGGAGGACAGGGCCGCCAGGAAGTCGTCGAACGTGGCGTAGCCGGCGTTCTCCCAGTGATACTGCTGGTCCTGCCGGCGCAGCAGGCCGCGGTCGCCCATCCAGTCCCACTCGTCCTCCGTCGGGAAGGTCACGTGCAGCGACGAGGCGCCGATGCGCTCGCAAAGGGTCAGCGCTCCGCCCAGGAGGGCCGAACGCGCCTCGTCGGGATCGGCGTCGGGCCGGGCGATCAGGCGCGGGCCGGTGACCGGCGAGAACGGCGCCGAGCACTGGAGCTTGGGATAATAGCTGCCCCCTGCCCGTTCGTAGGCGTCGGCCCAGGCGTGGTCGAAGACGTATTCGCCCTGGCTGTGGTTCTTCAGATAGAGCGGCATCACCCCGGCGATAGCGCCGTCGGTGTCGGAGACGCTGACGTGATGCGGCGCCCAGCCGGTGCGATCGGCCGCGCAGCCGCTCTCTTCGAGGATGTCGAGGAAGTCGAAACTGACGAAGGGATCGCCGGAAGCGCCGGCGCAGGCGTCCCAGGCCTCGCGGCCGATATCGGCGATGCGGCGGTGAACGCGCACCTCCGCCTTAAGCGAACTCACGCAGCGAAGCCCTCGAAGATCAGGTTGTCGCAATGGTCGGAGACGGCGTCCCACTGCTCGGGCGAGCGCACCGTCCAGGCGACGATGGGCATGCCCTTGGCGCGGAAGACGTCGGCTCGCGGGCTGGGCAGCATGTCGAGCCCCAACGCAAGGAAGTCCGGCCGCGCCAGTTCCACCTGCTCCAGGGCGGCCAGCGACTTGCGCAGCTCCGGCGCCAGCTTGCGGGCGTTCTCGTCGTTCCAGCTGTAGGAATCCAGGCCCCGCAGCACCTGCGGATTATGGTCGGCGAACCAGGCGTGGGAGTACGGGTTGAAGCCGATCACGGCGATCGGACCATTGTGGTCGATCAGGATCTCCGAGACCTTCTTCTCCAGCTCGCCCACCTCGCCGAACGGGGTCTTCAGCTCGATCTGCACCATGGCCCGGTGACCGATCACCGCCAGGGCGTCGGCCAGGGTCGGGATGGTCTCGTCCGTGCCCGACAGCTTCATGGCGGAAAGCTCGGCGGCGGTATGATCGCGCAGCCGGCCCTCCACGCCCGTCAGGCGCTCCAGGCGATCGTCGTGGAAGACCACCGCCTGGCCATCGGCCGTCAGCTGGACGTCCAGCTCGATGGAGTAGCCTTTCGCGCAGGCGGCCTGGAAGGCGGCCAGCGAGTTCTCGGGCGCGCCGCCCTGCGTCCACAGCCCCCGGTGCGCGATCGGCGGATCGAAGAGGCGTTCCCACGCCTCGCCGAACACCTCGGTCCCGGGCCGCGGACGCGCGCGCATCAGAAGACCTCCACCACCGCGTCGACCTCGACGGCGAAGCCCAGCGGCAGCTTGTAGACGCCGACAGCCGAACGGGCGTGGCGGCCGGCGTCGCCGAACACCTCGACCATCAGGTCCGAGCAGCCGTTGATGACCTTGGGAATGTCGATGAAGTCGGGGCCGGCCTGCACGAAGCCGCCCAGCTTGACCACCCGGGCCACCTTGTCGAGGTCGCCGACCGCGGCCTTGATCTGGGCCAGCAGGTTCACGCCGCACAGGCGCGCGGCCTTCTGGGCGGTTTCAAGGTCGACGTCGACGCCGACCGTGCCCTTGATGCCGCCGGCCGGGTCGATCGAAATCTGGCCAGAGATGTGGACGAGGTTGCCCGAGCGCACGAACGGCACATAGTTGGCCACCGGGGCCACCGGCTGCGGAAGCGTGATCCCCAGACCCGCCAGACGCTCTTCCACCTTCGACATTCAAACGCTCCCTTACCGAGAGCGCATGCTTAGCAAGGGCGGGCCTTCGTACAAGGAAAAAGGCCCGGACGCGGGGTCCGGCCCCAGGCGCACAAGAAAAAAGGCCCGGCCCCAGGGTCCGGGCCAAGGCGCACAAGAAAAAAGGCCCGGACCGCGAGGTCCGAGCCTGAAGGCTGGGTAGACTTGGAAACGGCCCGCAAGCGGGGCCGTTCCGAATTTCGAATTAGCGAGCGGCCTGGAACTTCTCGACCGTGGCGGTGACGCGCTCGTTCAGCGGCTTCACCGAGTCCTTGATCGAGGCCGAGACGATCTCCGAGGCCTTGCTCAGCTGGGCGATGTAGGCTTCCAGGGCCGACTTGGCCCAGGCGGTCTGCAGCTCGACGGCTTCCTGCACGCTCTTGGCGGCGGCGAGCGCCTTGGCGGCGGCCACTTGGTCTTCGGCGGCCTTCTTCGAGTAGGCGAAGGCTTCGGCGCCCAGGGCTTCAGCGCCCTTGGTGGCGGCGGTCACCGAGGCGACCACGGCTTCGAGGTTCTTCTTGGAATGGGTGTTGGCTTCGGCCAGGGCGGCGAGGGACTTGTCGACACCATCCTTGAACGCCTGGTTGCTGGCGGAGGTGTACTGCTCGACGGTGCTCTTCAGGGTCTCGGTGACGGCCATGGGGAGGGCTCCTGGGCGGGTCATGGTGGGACGACGCGACCTTGTTAGGGTTTTCGGGCCGCGATCCCGCGCCATGCGTTGGGACGACATGGTTTTCTCATGTTGCAGTGCAGCAGTCAAACGATTTTGTGCAGCGCACCATAACCCTAGGTGAAGCTGCTCCGTACTCGGACCGCATGCCGAGCGAAGCGTTGCCGCAACGCCTAAGTTTTATCTTAATCTGCGGCGAAAGCGCTCACCAGTTGTTTACTTTGGCGTAAGGCGACAACGCGCATGCTAGCTCTCACGCGTGTGGCGGTGCGGAACCGCTCAGTTCAAATGACGGACGTTTGTCGCATGTTCGCCAAGCTTAACTCCGCCCGTCGCCTCCTCGTCGCCGCCGGCCTCGCCGCGGCTTCGCTGGTCGGCGTCGCTGCTCCCACCGTCGCTTCGGCTCAGATCCCGTACCTGCAGCTGAACGCCGCCGAACCCAAGTACGCGGCCATCGTGATCGACGCCAATTCGGGCGAGGTGCTGTACGACAAGCGCGCCGACAGCCCGCGCTATCCGGCCTCGGTCACCAAGGTGATGACGCTGTACCTGACGTTCGAGGCGCTCAGCGAAGGCCGCCTGAAGCTGACCGACCGCGTGCCGATCTCGCCGCGCGCCGCCGCCCAGGCTCCCACCAAGATGGGCCTGCGTCCGGGCGACAGCCTCAGCGTCGACGAGGCGATTCGCGCCATGGCCGTGAAGTCGGCCAACGACATCGCCACCGCCATGGCCGAGAAGCTGGGCGGCAGCGAAAGCCGCTTCGCCGCCCTGATGACCCTGAGGGGCCAGGAGCTGGGGATGCGCAACACCCGCTTCGTGAACGCCTCGGGCCTGCCCGACAGCCGCCAGATCAGCACCGCGCGCGACCTGGCCATCCTGTCGCGCGCCACGATGCGCGACTTCCCGCAGTACTATTCCTACTTCAGCCTCAAGGGCTTCGAGTTCCGCGGCGGCTACATCCGCGGTCACAACCGTCTGCTCTCCAGCATGGAGGGCTTCGACGGCCTGAAGACCGGCTACACCAACGCCTCGGGCTACAACCTCGCCGGCTCGGCCGTGCGCGACGGCCGCCGCCTGATCGCCGTGGTTCTGGGCGGTTCGTCGACCGCCTGGCGCGACAACAACATGGAAGACCTGCTGACCACCGGCTTCGACGTGATGCGCCGCCGCTCGCACGGCGAACGCACCAGCATCGCCGCCAACCTCTATGAAGACGATCCGACCGGTCCGATCATGCGCCCCTCCTCGGAAGAGGGCGACGGCGACCAGGCCGGCCTGAAGATCGTGCTGACAGACAACCCGCGCCCCGCGCCGGTGAAGGTCTCGCCCACCCTCAAGGCCGCCAAGGACGCCGGCAAGCCGGCCCCGAAGAAGGCCAAGGGCGAATGGAGCGTCCAAGTCGGCGCCTTCCAGTCCAAGAGCCTGGCCAACAAGCAGCTGGGCATCGTCCGTGATCGCTTCGCCAAGGCCGTGGCCGACGCCGAGGGCGCCGTGGTCAGCGCCGCCGGCGGCGCCTTCCGCGCCCAGTTCCAGGGCATGACCGCCGACGCCGCCCGCGCGGCCTGCTCGGCGATCAGCGCCAAGCGCCAGCCCTGCATGGTCATCGCTCCGCGCTGATCAGAAGCCCTGCGATCTACAATTGAAAAGCCGGCAACCTCACGGTTGCCGGCTTTTTCATTGCACTTGAACGGGTCGTTTCCCCTCCTCCGAGCATCCCCGCGAAGGCGGGGATCCAAGCAGAGGCAGCGGGTCTATCGCCGAGCGCGCTTCACCCTGAAAATCAGCTTGGGTCCCCGCCTTCGCGGGGATTGAACGGTGATGGGTGCGCAGAGGTCCGGGCGCCGGGGCCTCACCGCCCCTTCAGCAGTCGATCCCGCGCCGCGTTCAGCTGCGCGGCCAGGCCCGCCGTGCCGCCCTTGTCGGGATGGGCCAGGCGGATCAGGCGGGCATAGGCGGCCTGGATCTCGTCGGGGCCGGCCTTGGCGTCGACGCCGAGAATGGAGCGGGCCTCGCTGGCCGACAGCTGGGCCTTGCCCGTTTCGGAGACCTTGCGGATCACCGGCCGCTGGCGGGCCGAGGTGGCGCACCACAGACCCAGCACGCACAGCGCCAGGGTCGCCGGCCACTGACTGCGGACGCCGGCATAGGCGGCGGCGGCGAAGGCGGCGGCCGAGGCCACGCCGGCGCCGACGCGCCAGCCCTCGCCGACCAGAAGCGGCTTTCGCTTTCCCCACAGCAGCCAGGCGACGACCACCGCGCCGAGGATCAGATAGAACAGCATGCGCGGACCCGGCGCCGCCCCAACGGATTACTGGGCGGCGAGCAGAGTTTCGCCCGAGAAGGCGGCCAGGCCAAGCGAGTGCATCAGGGCCCGCAACTCCTGGCGCGCGGCCAGATGCTGCAGCGACACCGGCACCGGACGCACCTGGGTCGACAGGTCGGCGATGGTCAGGCCGAACGGGAACAGTTCGCGATAGATCACGCGGTCGCGCAGGCCGGGGCCCATGCGGAAGCCCACGCGCTTGGCCAGGGCCGTCAGGCGGTCTTCCAGGCGCTTGCGGTTACGGGCCTCGGTGGTGGCCAGGCGGTTGCGCAGCACCACCCAGTCCAGCGGCTGGCGCTGGCCGGCCATGGCGCGGGCCTTGCGGGCCTCCCACACCGTCTGGGAATAGAGGCTGGGCTTCTGCAGCTCCATGGTCACCGGGTCGACGTGGCCCAGCATGTCGAAGTCGACGAAGCTGTCGTTCATCGGGGTGACGATCAGGTCGGCCAGGCCGTGGGCCATGCGCGTGATCTGGGTGTCGCCGCCGGGGGTGTCGATCAGCACGAAGTCGGCGACCTCGCGCGCGGCCAGGAACGCCTTCTCGAACGCGGCGACCTGCTCGGCCTCGGATCCGGCGGCCAGGGCCACGTCATCCTCGCTGAGACGGAAGGTCTGCGGCATCGGCAGCTTGACGTCGTTGCCGGCCAGCCAGGCCGCGCGGTTCTCGCAGAACCGCATGCTGGTGCACTGGCGCAGGTCCAGGTCCATGATGGCGACCCGGGCGCCGCCGTACAGCAGCGACGTCATCAGGTGCATCGCGATGGTGGACTTGCCGGCACCGCCCTTTTCGTTGCCGACGACGATCACGCGCGTTTCGGCCATAGGCTTCATCCTTCGTTCCGCCGACTCGGGCGAATCTAACCAAAATCTTAACGCGCATGAAACGCCCTGCGCGCTCCTAGCGTCAATCTTATGGCGCCCTGCGTCCACAGACTCGGTGTCGCAGGTGGACCCGCTGTCCCATATCGGCCATAAGCCGCGCGTCCGAACGCTCGTTTTTGCGTCGCAGCAGAGTCCCCCGACATGACCCGTATCGTCCGCACCGTCGCCGAACTGCGTGAACAGGTCCGCGCCTGGAAAGCCGCCGGCGAGCAGGTGGGGCTGATTCCGACCATGGGCGCGCTGCACGACGGCCACCTGTCGCTGATCCGCCTGGCCCAGACCCGCGTGAAGCGCACGGTGGCCAGCGTCTTCGTCAATCCCAAGCAGTTCGCCCCGCACGAGGACTTCGACGCCTATCCGCGCGGCGAAGCCCGCGACGCCGAACTTCTCGAAAGCGCCGGCTGCGACCTGCTGTTCGCGCCTAATGCGGCCGAAATGTACCCGCAGGGCTTCTCCACCACGATCAACCTGACGGGCGTCTCCGAACCGCTGGAAGGCGCGGCCCGCCCGCAGTTCTTCGGCGGCGTGGCCACCGTCGTCACCAAGCTGCTGATCCAGGCGGAACCGGACATCGCCGTCTTCGGCGAGAAGGACTACCAGCAGCTTCAGGTCATCCGCCGCGTGACCCGTGACCTTGATCTGCCCGTCGAGATCGTCGGCGCCCCGACCGCCCGCGCCGAGGACGGCCTGGCCCTCTCCTCGCGCAACGCCTACCTGTCGCCCGAGGAACGCGCCGCCGCCGTGGCCCTGCCCGACGCCATGAAGGCCGCCATCGCCGCCGTGCAGGCCGGCGAGCGCGTCGAGACGGCCGAGGCCGCCGGCAAGGCCGCGCTAGAGGCCGCCGGCTTCAGGCAGGTGGACTATTTCGATTTCCGCGACGCCGACGACCTGTCGCGTCTGGGGCCGGACGCGCTGCATGGCGCAAAGGCTCGCCTGCTGGCGGCCGCCTGGCTGGGCAAGACCCGCCTGATCGACAACATGGGCGCCTGAACGGGGGGGCGCCTGAGACGGCGCCCTTAAGCCTTCGTCACCAGGGCTAGGCCGACGGCGATCATCATCGCCAGGAACAGCAGACCCATGCCGAGCGCCATATAGGCCAGTCGCATCTTCGCTCTCCCCGTGAAGGTCGAGCGAGGATCGTCGCACGCCTGGGTTGATGATCCGCTAAGCGGTCACCAGGCGCCCAGCTCCCGCAGTTGGCGAGCCAGCTCGGGCGGCATTTCGGCGGCCTCGCCCTCGGTGAGGTCGGGCGGCGCGTCCTCGGGCTTCAGATAGCGCCAGCCCTGGAAGGCCCGGCGCGGCTGCGGCGCGACGCGGACGATGTTCGGATCGACCGTCACCTCGCAGCGCGCATTCTGCCCCTCGCCCACCGTGTCGATGGCCAGGATCGTCTGGCGGCACAGCACCTGGCCCTTGAACACGCGATACAGCGAGCCGCCGTCGAGGATCTCGTCGATCCGCTTGGGCGTCATCCGGGTGTGCATCACCCACGGATGGCCTTCCTTGTGCCAGGCGACGAGGTCGTCGATCGTGTCGCAGCCGACGACCAGCTTGATCATGTGCAGAGCCATGAGGCCGATTTAGCGCGTGGTGGCCGCGGCGCAAGCGGAAGGCTCGGACGAGCCCCGCTCCTCACCCGTAAAATCCCCGCTTTCGCGGGGATTTTACGGAGCTTGAGAGCTGGTTAGCCGGCCGCCTCCAGCCGCGCCAGCACCACGCCCTCGGCCACCTGGCCGCCGGCCACGGCCGACAGTTCGCCGACCACGCCGTCGAACGGGGCGGCCAGGGCGTGTTCCATCTTCATGGCTTCCAGCACCAACAGGGTCTGACCCTTGGTGACGGCCTGGCCGGCCGAGACCGCCACCGACACCACCTTGCCCGGCATGGGCGACAGGATCGCCCCGTCCGACGCCGCGCCATGGGCGCCGCCGCCGACTTGAGGCGCGAAATCGAACTCCCGCACGTCGCCGCCCTCGAACACATAGAGCGGATCGCGGCCGTAGACGCCGGGCAGCACGTCGACGTCGTCGAGCGGCCGGCCGTCCTCGACGGTGATGTCCCACGACCAGTCGTCGCCCGCGCCGGTCACCAGGCCCACGCGCAGCGGCACCCTGGCGCCGTCCACGGTCAGCGGCAGCGCCATGGCGGCGCGCGGCGCGCCCATGCGGAAGCCCAGCAGGCGCGACGGCGCGCTGGCCCACGGATCGGCCTTGGGCTGGTCGGCGGCCATGAAGGTCTCCAGCCGCTGGCCGATCGCGGCCAGGGTCGGAGCGTCAGAGAACCGGCGCTCGGTCAGCTCGTCCAGCCGCGCGGCGATGAAGCCGGTGTCGATCGCGCCCTCGACGAAGTCCGGATGGCTGGCGCAGGCGGCCAGGAAGGCGGCGTTGGTCTTCACGGGATAGACCTCGACCAGCTTGCAGGCCTCGGCCAGGCGATGGGCCGCGTCCTCGCGGTCGACGCCGTGGGCGATCAGCTTGGCGATCATCGGATCATAGAAGGGCGTGACCTCGCCGCCCTCCTCCACCGCGCTGTCGACGCGCACGTCGCCCTCGGGCAGGCGGAAATGCTTCAGCGGACCGGTCGAGGGCAGGAAGCCGGTGGCCGGGTTCTCGGCATAGAGGCGCGCCTCCATGGCCCAGCCCTGCAGCTCGATCTCGTCCTGCGCCAGGGGCAAGGGCTCGCCCGAGGCGACGCGCAGTTGCCATTCGACCAGGTCCTGGCCGGTGACCATCTCGGTGACCGGATGCTCGACCTGCAGGCGGGTGTTCATCTCCATGAACCAGATGCGGTCGGCGCGCAGGCCCTCGCTGGCGTCGGCGATGAACTCCACCGTGCCCGCGCCCACATAGCCGACGGCCTGGGCCGCGCGCACGGCCGCCCCGCACACCGCCTCACGCGTCTCCTCGTCCATGCCGGGGGCCGGAGCCTCCTCGATGACCTTCTGGTGGCGGCGTTGCAGCGAGCAGTCGCGCTCGAACAGGTGGACGACATCGCCGAACTGGTCGCCGAACACCTGCACCTCGATGTGGCGCGGGCTGGTGATCCATTTCTCAAGCAGGACGCGGTCGTCGCCGAAGCTGGCGGCGGCCTCGCGGCGGCACGAGCCCAGGGCTTCGACGAAATCTTCGGCCCGGTCGACCTTGCGCATGCCCTTGCCGCCGCCGCCGGCCACGGCCTTGATCAGCACGGGGAAGCCGATCTTCCCAGCCTCGGCGGTCAGCCGCTCGACCGACTGGTCGTCGCCCAGATAGCCGGGCGTGGTCGGCACGCCGGCCTCGATCATGACCTTCTTGGCGGCGTCCTTCAGGCCCATGGCGCGGATCGCCGACGGCGGCGGGCCGATCCAGACGAGCCCTGCATCGATCACCGCCTGGGCGAAGTCGGCGTTTTCCGACAGGAAGCCGTAGCCGGGGTGGATCGCCTCGGCGCCGGTCTGGCGCGCGGCGGCCAGGATCTTGGCCGGGTCGAGATAGCTCTCACGGGCCGGCGAGCCGCCGATCAGGATGGCCATGTCGGCCTCCATCACGAACGGGGCGTGGGTGTCGGCCTCGGAATGGACGGCGATGGTGCGAACGCCCATCTCGCGCGCGGTGCGGATGATCCGGCGCGCGATCTCGCCGCGATTGGCGATCAGAACCGACTCGATCAACGCGTTCCTCCTCGGGACGAGGCGGTATAGGGCCAGCCTCTGTCGCATGCTTCGTTATCGGCCGAGGTTTATGCCCTAAAACACCGATAGACCAGCACGACCTTTGCCGCACACCACGGCAACGCCGCCAGCTTGCCCCCTGCCCTCGCCGTTGCAAAGCGCCGCCATGTCTTCCTAGATCGCGCTCCGTAAAAGCGTGCCTGGAGGAAACATGGCCATCGACACCTCGCGACGGGCTGTGGCCCTCGGGACAGCCGCCATGGCGCTCCTTCCCGCCGCTGCCCGCGCCGAGCCGACGCTGCGCCTGCCGAACATGCCGCTGCACGACCCGTTCATGGTCGCCGACCAGAAGGCGGGCCTCTACCGGCTCTACACGTCCAACATCGCCCGCCTCAGCGGAACGCCGGGCCTGGGCGTGATGATGTATGTCAGCCACGATCTGCTGGACTGGGAAAAGCCGCGCTGCGTTTTTCGGGCGCCCACCGACGCCTGGTTCAAGGGCGGGGCCTGGGCGCCGGAGGTTCATGAGTGGCGGGGCCGCTGGTTCCTGTTCGCCACCTTCCACGACGAGGCGGCCCTGCTGCCGCCGACCGGCAAGCGCAAGCCCTACCGGCGCGGCACGATCCTGGCGGTCGCCGACAGTCCCGAGGGCCCGTTCACCGTGGTCCGCGCCGGCGAGCCGGTCGCGCCGAAAGCGCTGATGACCTTGGACGGCACGCTCTATATCGCGCCCGACGGGCGGCCCTGGTACGTCTATTCGCGCGAATGGCTGCAGGTGGGCGACGGGGCGATCGAGGCCCTGCCCCTGACCGACGATCTGGCCGCCGCCGGTCCGCCCCGCACGCTGTTCACCGCCAGCCAGGCGCCGTGGGCCGACGGCAAGAAGCAGCCGGAAGGCGATCTGGCCTACGTCACCGACGGCCCGCAGCTGTTCACGACGAAGACGGGCCAACTGCTGATGCTGTGGTCCAGCTACGACAAGAACGGTTACGTCCAGTCGCAAGCCCGCTCGAAAAGCGGAACGATCGAAGGGCCCTGGGAGCAGTTGCCGCCGCTGGTCCGCCATGACAGCGGCCACGGCATGCTGTTCCACCGCTTCGACGGCCAGTTGATGATGGTGGTCCACCGCCCCTTCAAGAACGCCCGCGGCAAGCTCTACGAGATGCGCGACGCGGGGGATCGGCTGGAGATCGTGCGCCAGCGGGTGGATCTGGATGGGGATCCCAAACCCCTCTCTCTTTGAGAGAGGGAGGGGCCCGCCGCGCAAGCGGTGGGAGGGTGAGAGGTTTCACCGCCTGCCGGCAAAATACCGCCCGCTCCAACATCCCAGCGCAACACAAAGATCCGTACTCCAGTCCGACAAGCTGAAACCTCTCACCCTCCCATGGCTTCGCCATGGCCCCCTCCCTCTCTCTCAGAGAGAGGGTTTTGCATACGCCACCCGGAACCCCACGTGCGAGGTCCCGATGCCCTCCTCCTGGGCCTGCCAGGCGGCGGGGCGGAAGTTGGCGCAGTAGTTGAAGGCGCAGAGGAACGAGCCGCCCTTGATCAGGCGTTCGACGCCCGAGGTTCCGGCGGCGCTGGCCGTCCACTCCCAGACGTTGCCGATCATGTCGACCAGGCCGAAGGCGTTGGGCGAGAAGCAGCCGACCGGCGCGAGACCGGTGAAGTGGTCCTCATTGCTCTGGGCCAACGGAAACTCGCCCTGCCAGGTGTTGGCCATGGGCTTGCCGTCGTCGTCATAGGCCCAGGCCTGGGGCGCGCGCGGACCGGACTGGTCGCCGCGCGCGGCCCGCTCCCACTCGGCTTCGGTAGGCAGGCGGCCGCCGGCCCAGCGGGCATAGGCGGCCGCGTCGGCATAGGCCACGTGCACCACCGGTTCGTCGGCATGGGCCAGGTCGTCGGCCCCGCCGCCGTGCGGCCGGCGCCAGTTGGCGCGCGGCGTCAGCTTCCACCACTGGGCCGCATCATCCATGCCCGACAGGTGTTCCGGCTGGACGAACACCGCCGAGGCCCCGTCGCGCTCGCCTTGCGTGACATAGCCGGTGGCGTCGACGAAGGCGGCGAACTGGCGGTTGGTCACCTCGTGGCGGTCGAGCCAGAAGCCCTCGACCTTGACCGCCCTGCCCGGTCGCCCGGGGCCGTCCTCGCCCAGCGACACCTGGCCGGCGGGAATGAAAGCGCGGCCTTCCTGGGTCTTGCAGGCGCCCGCGGGCGCGGCGCGGATCGCCGCAACCTCGACGCCAGCCGGATCGGCGGTCGTGAAGCCGCCGGCCGCAAGGCCCGCGACCAGGGCGACCACCGCCGCGGCTCCAGGAAGGCCGCGCCGCATCAGCGCGCGCCGGCCTTGGCGGGCGCGGCGCTACCAGCCGCGGGCGGCGGCGGCAGGACCACGCCGTTCTGGGCGGCGTAGCGGTTCCAGGCCTCGACCAGTTCCTTCAGCTTGTCGGGTTGGCTGGACGCCAGATCAACGGCCTCGGCCGGATCGCTCTTGAGGTTGAAGAGCTGCCAGTTGGCCGGCAGCACCGCCTCGCGTGAATAGGCCGCCCCTCCTGGGGCCGACGGCAGATAGACCGCCTTCCATTCGCCCTGGCGCACGGCGCGTCGGAAGAACAGCTCCCAGGCCACCAGGTCCTGCGGTCCGCGCACCCCGGCGTCGGCGCTGGCCAGGGCTGGCACCCACGAGCGGCCGATCGAGGGCGCAACGGCGCGGCCGCGATAGGTCTCGGGACGCTTCACCCCGGCCAGTTCCAGCACCGTGGCCTCGACGTCGGCCACGTGGGCCAGGGAGTCGACGATGCGGCCGTCGCCCTTGACGCCCGGCCCCTCGACGATGGCCGGCGTGTGGATGCCGCCCTCTGTGGTGTAGCCCTTGACCTGGCGGGTCGGCGCCGTGGCCGCCTGGGCCCAGCCCGGGCCGTAGCCCACGTGCGAGGAGCCGGCGCCCAGATTGTCGAAGCTGTTGTCGATGCCCAGCGTGGCGATCTTGGCCGGATCGGCGACGCCGCGCACGGTGTCGATACGGCTGCCCTCGGCGCCATTGTCCGACAGGAAGACGATGACGGTGTTTTCGTACTGGCCCGAGGCCTTCAGCGCAGCGACCACCTTGCCGATGTTCTGGTCCATGCGGTCGACCATCGCCGCGTAGATCTCCATGCGGCGCGACTGGTCCTTCTTCTGCTCAGGCGTCAGGGACTTCCAGGCTGGTGTGTCGATGAACGGGTGCGGCTTGACGTCCTTCGGAACCAGACCCAGCGCCTTCAGCCTGGCCAGCCGCTGCTCGCGCAGCGCCTCGTAGCCGGCGTCGTACCGGCCCTTGTACTTGGCGATGGTCTCGGGCGGGGCTTGCAGCGGCCAGTGCGGCTCGGTGAAGGTCAGGTAGGCGAAGAACGGCCGGCTGTCGCCCGCGCCCTCGCGGATGAACTGGGCCATCTTGTCGCCGTAGAAGTCGGCCGAGTAGACGCCCTTGGGATAGGTCACCACCTTGCCGTCTTCGCGGAAGGTCGAGGCGGCGCCGGCTGCCTTGTAGGCCTCGGTCTGGTCCTCGCCGAAGTGGTTCTGCAACCCCTGCAGCAGGGCGTAGGAACGCTCGAAGCCGCGCGCCGTCGGCGACTGGTCGTCGGCCAAACCGAGGTGCCACTTGCCGGCCATCAGGGTGCGATAGCCGCCGTCGCGCAGCAGCTCGGCCACGGTCACCGAACGCTCGTTGAGATAGCCCTCGTAGCCCGGCCGGCCCTTCTGCCCCGGGGTCAGCACCTCGGCCATCGAGCCCAGGCCCACCTGATGATTGTCGGACCCCGTCATCAGCATCGAGCGGGTCGGCGAGCAGGTCGGCGCGGTGTGGAAGCCCGACAGCCGCACGCCGGCCTTGGCCAGGGCGTCGAGATTGGGCGTCTCGATCTCGCCGCCGAACGCGCCCAGATCAGAATAGCCCAAGTCATCGGCGACGATGACCAAGAAGTTCGGACGCTTCTCGACGGCGCGGGTCGCGGCTGGAACCGTAGGTTCCGCGGCGTAGGCGAAGCCGCCCGCAAGGCTGGTCGCGGCGATCAGGGCGCCGGCCAGAAGCCGTCCGCGCAGGGTCGTGTGATGGGTCTTCATGACGCTTTCCCTCGTGTTCTCCCTGTCCCCTAAGGCCTATGGCGCCAAGCGCTCTTACGACAATTTCGAAACGCCCTGTTGAGAATTTCTGCAATGCCGATCGGAGTAGTTGGGATTTAAAGCTCCCTCCGCACCGCAACGACGACGCATCGGCGAAGGGCCCGCCGACGCGTCATTCAACGTCGTTTTTCTGCGGTTGTTCTTGCCGTTTATGGGGGCTCCTCGCGATGTCGGGCGTACTCGTTTCTATTCACCAGGCGAATACTCGCCGTGACCACAACCAAGGCGCGGCGCTGCGCCGCCTGACCCTGGCCGCCTCGTGCGTCGCCCTCATGGCCGGCGCCGCGCCCGCCTTCGCCGCCGAGACTCCTGCGAGCCCCGAGCCGACCACCGCCTCGGCGGACGACGCCGTGGGCCTCGAGCCGACCACCGCCTCGGCCGACGACGCCGTCGGCCTCGACGCCGTGGTCGTCACCGCCCGCCGCCGCGACGAGGACGCCCAGACCGTGCCCGTCGCCGTCTCGGCCTTCGGCGGCGCCCAGCTGGAAGCCGCCCGCGCCTTCAACGTCCGCGACCTGCAGACCCTGTCGCCCAGCCTGTCGGTCAGCGTCACCAACCCGCGCAACACCAGCATCAACATCCGAGGTCTGGGCAACAACGTCTCGGTCTATAACGACGGCCTGCAATCGGCCGTCGGCGTCTATCTCGACCAGGTGTATCTCGGCCGTCCGGGCCAGGCGGTGTTCGACCTCGCCGACCTCGACTCCGTGCAGGTGCTGCGCGGCCCGCAGGGCACGCTGTTCGGCAAGAACACCTCGGCCGGCGCCCTCGTGATCGCCACCAAGGAACCCAAGTTCACGCCGGAGTTCTCGGCCGACGTCACCGGCGGCAACTACGACTACTTCCAGGCCCACCTGATCACCTCGGGCCCGATCGTCGAGGACAAGCTGGCCTACCGCGTCTCGCTGGCCAACACCCAGCGCGGCGGCTACATGACCAACGTCTATGACGGGTCGAAAACCCAGGATTATCACGACTTCGGCGGCCGGGTTCAGTTCCTGCTGACCCCGAACGAAAGCCTTTCGATCAAGCTTTCAGGCGACTACGGCCAGCAGTATTCCAACACCAGCGCCAGCGTGCTGACCGGCCTCTTCACCAACTACGCCGACAGCGGCGCGGCCTATCCGAACGGCTATCTGGCCCGCGCCGCCCGCGTCGGCTTCACGCCGCCGCCGATCGATCCGGAGGCGCGCCGCGTCTCGACCAACACCAAGAACAGCTATTTCGAGACCCATGGCGGGGTCTCGGCCATCGTCGACTACAAGCTGGCCGACGCCACCATCACTTCAGTCACCGCCTGGCGCGGCTGGCGCTGGCGGCCGCACAACGACGCCGACGGCACGACCGTCTCGGCGATCATCGACGCCCACCAGGACAACGACCAGCAGCAGTTCAGCCAGGAACTGCGCATCCGCTCGGAAGGCGACCGCAAGCTCGATTACGTCGCCGGCCTCTACTACTTCTGGCAGGACCTCGAGGCCGAGGCGGTCAACTACTACGGCCCGGCGGCGGCCGACTGGCTGCTGGCCCCGGCGGCGGCCTCGGCCACGGTGCGGGCGGCGGCGCTGAACAACTACTCGATCGTCAGCCACTCCAGCCCGGAGACCACCAGCGCGGCGGCCTTCGCGCAGGGCACCTGGCACGTCACCGACCGCTTCGATATCACCGGCGGGCTGCGCTACACCTACGAGAAGATGACCGGCTGGTTCGACCAGACGGCCTGGGGCGCGGACCTTTCGGGCCTCAGCAGCGCCGACCAGGCCACGGCCCGCAACCTGCGCGCCCGCTTCGGCGCGGCCAACAGCTTCTCGTCCAAGACCTCTGGCGACAGCCTCACCGGCAACATCACCCTGGCCTACACCTTCGACAACGGCCCGCTGGTCTATGCGACCTACGCGCGGGGCTACAAGGCCGGCGGCCTGAACCTGTCGAACATCAACACCTCCGGCGCCAACGCCGTCGATCCGGTCATCGCGCCGGAGACCATCGACGCCTATGAGGCGGGCCTGAAGAGCACCTGGTTCGACCGTCGCCTGACCGCCAACCTCGCCCTCTTCTGGACCGAGGACGACGGCTACCAGACCACGGCGGTCAATCTGATCAACAACGCCAGCTACCTGACCAACGCCGGCAGCGTGCGCAGTCGCGGCGTCGAGCTTGATTTGCGGGCGGCGCCGATCGAGGGCCTGACCCTCTACGGTTCGACCACCTACAACGACGCCAGCTATACCAGCTACGAGCAGGCCGCCTGCCCGATCGAGATTCAGCTGGCGACCTATTGCAACCTCACCGGCCGCCGCCTGCCCGGCGCGTCGCTGTGGGCCGCCTCGACGGGCGGCGAATACCGCAGGGCCGCCGGAACCTGGCGTGGCGACGGCCTGACGGCCTATGCCGGCTACGACGCCAGCTACAAGTCGTCCTACTACACCAGCGCCTCGAACTCGGAATATTCGAAGATCAAGGGCTACACCCTGCTGAACCTGCGGGCCGGGATCGGCGCCGAGGACGGCAGCTGGGACCTTCAGGTCTGGGGCCGCAACGTCTTCGACAAGCTCTACTACCTGTCGCTCGGCGCGGGGAACACCGGCGCCATCACCGGCACGCTTGGCGATCCGCGCACCTTCGGCGTCACCCTGCGCGTGCGGCGCTAGACCTCTTCTTCTCCTGCTTCCCCTGACTGGGCCCGCTTCACGGCGGGCCCTTTTTCTTTGGCCGGATGGCTGCGCTTGATGCTTGGCCGATTGACTCGTTGCGTGACCAATGGAATTTTACCAGCAACATCGATTTTATAAATAAACGGGATGGAAGCGCGAATGGACGTCGCCCAACAGCGATCGCAGACCCTGGCGCGGCTGCCGCGACTGGGCTTCGGCGGCGCGGCCGTGGGCAACCTCTATGCCGCCGTCTCCGACGCCCAGGCCCGAGCGGTGATCGACGCGGCGCTGGCCGCGGGCATCCGCTATTTCGACACCGCCCCGCACTACGGCTTCGGCCTCAGCGAGACCCGCCACGGCGAGGCGCTGGCCGGCCGCGAGGTGATGATCTCCACCAAGGTCGGCCGCGTGCTGGAGCCGGTCGCCTTCCCCGCCCGCGATCGCCACGGCTTCGTCGACGCCGCCCCGTTCGAGCCGGTGTTCGACTACAGCTACGACGGCGTCATGCGGTCGTTCGAGGCCAGCCTCCAACGGCTGCAACGCGACCGGGTCGACATCCTGCTGGCCCACGACCTGGGCCGCGACACCCACGGCGAGGCCCACGCCAGCCACATGCGCGCCTTCCTGGACGGCGGCTACAAGGCCATGCGCGAGCTGAAGGACGCGGGCGCGGCCGGCGCCATCGGGCTGGGCGTCAACGAACAGGCGGTCTGCGACGAGGCGCTGGACCACGCCGACCTCGACGTCTTCCTGCTGGCCGGCCGCTACACCCTGCTGGAACAGACCGCGCTGGACGGCTTCCTGCCCCGTTGCGAGCAGCGCGGCGTGAAGATCATCGTCGGCGGGCCGTTCAATTCCGGCGCCCTGGTCGAGACGCCCGGCGGGGGTCCGATCCACTACAACTACGCCCCGGCCGACGCCGGGATCGTCGCGCGGGTGGAGCGCCTGCGCCGGGTCTGCGCCGCCCATGGCGTTCCGCTGGCGGCCGCCGCCCTGCAATTTCCCCTCGCCCACCCGGCCGTGGCCAGCGTCATCCCGGGCATGGCCAGCCCGGCTCAGGTCGCCGACGCCGTGGCCTGGATGGAGGCCCCGCTTCCCGCCGCCCTCTGGAACGACCTGCGCGCCGAAGGCCTGCTGCATCCAGGCGCGCCCACGCCCGCCTCGCGAGCCGCCGCGTGAAGCCGATCCTGCTGCATCCGGACGACAACGTCCTCGTGCTGGCCGCCGCGATCCAGGCCGGCCAGGCGATCGAGATCGACGGCGCGACATTGGCTGCGCCCCAGGACGTCGCCGTCGGTCACAAGATCGCCCGCCATGCCCTCAGCGTCGGCGACAAGGTGCTGAAGTACGGCGCGCCGATCGGATCGATGACCGCGCCCGCCACGGCCGGCGCCCACGTCCACATGCACAACATGAAGAGCGACTACATCGCCAGCCACACCCGGCAAGCCACCGGAGAGGCGTCATGAGCGCGCTCACCGGCTTCCTGCGCGCCGACGGCCGCAAGGGCATCCGCAACGTCGTGGCGGTGGCCTACCTCGTCGAGTGCGCCCACCACGTGGCCCGGACGATCGTCACCAGGAGCGACGACACCGACGTCCACCTGATCGGCTTTCCCGGCTGCTATCCCAACGCCTACGCGCTGAAGGTCATGCAGGCGATCGGCACGCATCCCAATGTCGGCGGGGTGCTGCTGATCTCGCTGGGCTGCGAGAGCTTCAATCGCGAGGCCCTGCGCGCCGTGATCGCCGCCAGCGGCCGCCCAGTCGAGGTGCTGGTCATCCAGGAAAGCGGCGGCACCGCCGAGACGGTCCGCAAGGGCGTCGAGGCCGTGGCGCGCCTGAAGGCCACCGCCGACCAGACGCCGCGCGTTCCCATGGACGTCTCCGAACTGGTCATCGGCACCATCTGCGGCGGCTCGGACGGCACCAGCGGCATCACCGCCAACCCCGCCGTCGGCCGGGCCTTCGACCGCCTGGGCGCGGCCGGCGCGGCCTGCGTCTTCGAGGAGACGGGCGAACTGGTGGGCTGCGAGAAGATCATGGCCGACCGGGCCCTGACCCCGGAACTCGGGATCGAACTGGAAGCCAGCGTCCGCAAGGCCGAGGCCTACTACACCGTCATGGGCTACGGCAGCTTCGCGCCCGGCAACGCCGAGGGCGGGCTGACCACCCAGGAAGAGAAGTCGATGGGGGCCTATTCCAAGTCGGGCTCGGCCCCGATCGTCGGCATCCTCAAGCCCGGCGACCAGCCGGTCAGCGGCGGCCTCTACCTGCTCGACGTTGTGCCCGACGGCGAGGTGCGGTTCGGCTTTCCCAACATCTCCGACAACGCCGAGATCGTCGAACTGATCGCCTGCGGGGCGCACCTGACGCTCTTCACCACCGGCCGCGGCTCGGTCGTCGGCTCGGCGATCTCGCCGGTCATCAAGGTCTGCGCCAATCCCGAGACCTACCGCAAGCTCTCCGGCGACATGGACGTCGACGCCGGCCGGATCATGGAAGGCCGCGGCACGCTCGACGAGGTCGGCGACGAGATCTTCGACCTGGTCCTGGCCGTGGCCGGCGGGGCGCGGACGGTGTCCGAGGCGCTGGGCCACCAGGAATTCATCCTCACCTACAAGGCCTTCGACCCGATCGGTCCGGCCTGCCTGCCGCTGCGGCGCGTGAGTTAAGGGGCGACACCGATGGGAAGACTTTCAGGCAAGACCGCCCTGGTCACGGCGGCCGCCCAGGGCATCGGCAAGGCCAGCGCCGAGCTCTTCGCCCGCGAAGGCGCGCGGGTGATCGCCACCGACCTCAACGGGGATCTGCTGGCCGGCATCGAAGGCTGCGAAGGCCGCCGCCTCGACGTGCGCGATCCCGACGCCATCACCGCCCTGGCCGCAGAACTGGGCGCGATCGACGTACTGTTCAACTGCGCCGGCTACGTCCATTCCGGCACGATCCTCGACTGCGACGAACAGGCCTGGGCCTTCTCCAACGACCTCAACGTCACGGCCCAGTACCGCGCGATCCGCGCCTTCCTGCCGGCCATGCTGGCGGCCGGCGGCGGCTCGATCGTCAACATGGCCTCGGTGGCCAGCTCGATCAAAGGCGTGCCGAACCGCTTTGCCTACGGCGCCACCAAGGCCGCGGTGATCGGCCTGACCAAGGCCGTGGCCGCCGACTTCGTGGGCCAGGGGATCCGCTGCAACGCCATCTGTCCGGGCACGGTCGACACGCCGTCGCTGAACCAGCGCCTGGCCGACACCGGCGACTACGAAGCCGCCCACCAGGCCTTCACCGCCCGCCAGCCGATGGGCCGCCTGGGCAAGCCGGAAGAGCTGGCCCAGCTGGCGCTGTATCTCGCCAGCGACGAGTCGGCCTTCACCACGGGCCAGATCCACATCATCGACGGCGGCTGGATCAACTGACGTGCGCCGCTGCCTCGCCCTCGACCTCAAGGACGACGCCGACCTGATCGCCCGCTACGAGGCCTGGCACCGCCCCGGCGCGGTTCCCGAACCCGTGGTCCGATCGATCCGGGCGGCCGGCATCCTCGAGATGGAGATCTGGCGGGTCCAGGATCGGCTGTTCATGCTCATCGAGGCGGGCCCCGATTTCTCGCCGCAGGCCAAGGCGGCGGCCGACATGGACTCGCGCGACGTCCGCGCCTGGGAGCGGCTGATGTCGGCCTTCCAGAAGCCCCTGCCCGGCTCGGCGTCCGACGAGAAGTGGCGCGACATGCGCCGGATCTTCGCCCTTTCCGAGCAGCCCTGACCCTCCGGCCGCTCTTCCCGACACCACGATTGTTTTCGCTTTCAGAACGAGGCACGGCGACAAGATGAATGTGACCCGCAGAACCGCCCTGGCCGCCACAGCCGGCGTCTCCCTGGTCGCCGCCTCGCCCGTGCGCGCCGCCCCCGCCAAGACCTCCGCGCCGCGCCTGTGGTATCGCCAGCCGGCCAAGGAATGGGTCGAGGCCCTGCCCGTCGGCTCGGGCAAGCTGGGCGCAATGGTGTTCGGCGGCGTCGCGGCCGAGCGCCTGCAACTGAACGAAGACACCCTGTGGGCGGGCGGCGCGTATGAGCCGATCAACCCCGAGGCCAACGCCGCCCTGCCCGAGATCCGCCGCCTGATCGACGCGGGCGAGTACGCCAAGGCCACCGATCTGGCCGACGCCAAGTTCATGGCCCTGCCCAAGCGCCAGATGTCGTACCAGACCATCGGCGACCTCAAGCTCGACTTCCCCGGCCTGCCGCAGGCCGTCGAAGGCTATGTCCGCGACCTCGATCTCGACGGCGCGATCACCACCACGCACTTCACCGCCGGCGGCGTCAGCCACCTGCGCGAGGTCATCGCCAGCCATCCCGACGGCGTCATCGCCGTGCGCCTGACCGCCAGCCGCAAGGGGGCGATCGATGTCGACCTGTCGTTCAGCTCCCCTCTCAAGTCCAAGCCCGCCTCATCGGTCGAGGGCGCGCACCTGATCCTCGCCGGCAAGAACGAGGCCTCGCAGGGCATCGACGCCCGCCTGACCTTCGAGACCCGCGTCGAGGTCCGCGCCAAGGGCGGCCAGGTCTCGGGCGCCGACGGCAAGCTGTCGGTGAAGGGCGCCGACGAGGTGCTGCTGCTGATCGCCGCCGCCACCAGCTATCGCCGCTATGACGACGTCTCGGGCGACCCGGCCGTGCTGAACAAGGCCACGCTCGCCAAGCTCAAGGGCAAGCCCTGGGCGAAGATCCTGGCCGAGCACCAGGCCGATCACCGCGCCCTGTTCCGCCGCTTCAGCGTCGACTTCGGCCGAACCCGCGCCGACCTCCTGCCCACTGACGAGCGGATCAAGCAGTCGCCGACTACCGACGATCCGTCGCTGGAGGCCCTGTACTTCCAGTACGGCCGCTACCTGCTGATCGCCTGCTCGCGCCCGGGCAGCCAGCCGGCCAACCTGCAGGGAATCTGGAACGACAAGACCTTCGCCCCCTGGGGCGGCAAGTACACGATCAACATCAACACCGAGATGAACTACTGGCCGGCCGAGCCGACCGACCTGCCCGAGCTGGTCGAGCCGCTGATCGCGCTGGTTTCCGACATCGCCCAGACCGGCGAGCGCATGGCCAGGGCCATGTACGGCGCCCGCGGCTGGGTCACCCACCACAACACCGACCTCTGGAGAGCAACGGGTCCGATCGACGGCGCCAAGTTCGGCGTCTGGCCCACCGGCGGCGCCTGGCTGTGCAAGCACGTCTGGGATCACTATGACTACGGCCGCGACAAGGCCTATCTGGCCCGCGTCTATCCGCTGATGAAGGGCTCGGCCCGCTTCTTCCTCGACACCCTGGTGGTCGACCCGAAGTTCGGCGTGCTGGTGACCAACCCGTCGATCTCGCCCGAGAACAACCACGGCCACGGCTCGTCCCTGGTCGCCGGGCCGACCATGGACCAGGCGATCATCCGCGACCTGTTCGACAACTGCCTGAAGGCCGAGGCGATCCTGGGTGCTGACGCCGCCTTCGTCGCCGAGGTGAAGGCCGCCCGCGACAAGCTCGCCCCCTACAAGATCGGCAAGGACGGCCAACTTCAGGAGTGGCAGGAGGACTGGGACGCCGACGCCAACGACATCCATCACCGCCACGTCTCCCACCTCTACGGCCTGTTTCCGTCTGACCAGATCTCGGTCGACACCACGCCGGATCTCGCCAAGGCGGCCAGGACCTCGCTGGTCACGCGCGGCGACCTGTCGACCGGCTGGGCCATCGCCTGGCGCCTGAACCTCTGGGCCCGCCTGGGCGACGGCGACCGCGCCCACAGCATCCTCAAGCTGTTGCTGGGTCCCGAGCGCACCTATCCCAACATGTTCGACGCCCACCCGCCGTTCCAGATCGACGGCAATTTCGGCGGAACCTCGGGCATGACCGAGCTGGTCATGCAGAGCCGCAATGACCGCATCTACCTACTGCCGGCCCTGCCCAAGAGCTGGCCCACCGGCCAGATGACCGGCCTGCGCGCCCGCGGCGCGGTCGGCGTCGACGTGCGCTGGAGCGGCGGCAAGCTGACCGAGGCCGTCCTGACCGCCAAGGAAGCCGGCAGGCACACCGTGGTGCTGGCCGGCTCGACGCTGGATCTCGACCTCAAGAAAGGCCAGCGCGTGCGGCTGGCCGCCGCCAACGGCGTGCTTAAGCGGGCATGACGCGCCAGGTGTCCAAGCGGAGTTTTTCGATTTCGTCGCGTTCGAGCACGCTGGCCCTGGCGGCGGCGCTGTTCCTGGCTCCGATCGCCCCGCCCGCCGTCGCGGCGGCTCAGGCGCCGGCCGCCCCGGCTGCCCCAGAGGTCGTGCCGACGCTCGGCCCCAAGCCCTTCATCGGCTACTTCAAGCCCATGCCGCGCGCCAGGCTGTCGACGACCGCCTGGGGCGCAGCCGAGGTCGGACCGCGCGATCCGCGCAACGGCCTGGAAGACCTCTCGATGGCCCGGTGGAACTACTGGGACGGCCAGATCCTGAAAGGTCCCGACGGCAAGTACCGCATGTTCGCCAGCCGCTGGGACCAGGCGCTGGGCCACAAAGCCTGGGGCCAGTCGCTGGCCGTCAGCGCGATCAGCGACACCCTCTATGGCCCCTATCGCGACCGCGGCCTGACCTGGCCCGACAACCAGGGCGGCCTTGGCCACAACGTCACGGCCCTGAAGATGCACGACGGCCGCTACGCCGTGGTGGTCAGCGAGACACGCGGCGGCGACGTCTTCGTTTCCGACAGCATCGACGGTCCCTGGACGCAGCTCGGAACGATCAGCTTCGACCAGAGCCGCTTCCAGCTGGTCAAGACGCCCGGCGACGCAGCCCTGCGTGACACGCCGACCGCCACGCCCGCAAAGCCGGCCAATTTCAGCGTCCTGCTGCGGCCCGACGGCGCCTATCAGATCGTGCCGCGCTCGGGCCAGATCCTGATCAGCCGAGCCGGAATTCTCGGCCCCTACGAAGTGATGGGCGACAGCGTCTATCGCGGCGTCGACGGCATACCGCAGCGCGACATGCGCGCCTTCGAGGACCCCGTGCTCTGGTACAGCGGCGGCCTCTACCACATCGTCGTCAACCAGTGGCGCGAGCGCCGCGCCTATCACCTGGTCTCGCGCGACGGCGTCACGGGGTGGCGCGTCCAGGGCCTGGCCTACGAGCCCGGCGCCGACTTCATCCGCTACGCCGACGGGACCAAGAACCACTGGAACAAGCTCGAACGCCCGGGCGTGGTGATGGAGAACGGCCACATCGTCGCCATGACCTTCTCCGTCGTCGACACCCCCAAGGACGACCAGACCGGCGACAACGACCACGGCAGCAAGATCATCGTCGTGCCCTTCGATGGCGCGGCGATGGACCGGGACCTGGCGGGGCTTTAGACCCCGTTCCTCGCCGTCGGGCCGATCTCGGCGCTGATGGCGGCGGCGTGGCGTTGCAGGTTGGCGATGGTGTCGGGCATCGAGATCGCGCTGGGCGTATCGACATAGGGGCAGGTCAGAGCCGCCACCACGCCGTCGGCCCCGTGGACGGGAACCGACAGGTCGATGACGGCCGATGTCACGTAGCTGGCCGCCTGCACGTGGCCGTCCCTGCGGGCCTGGGCCGCGGCGGCCAGGAAAGTCTCCCAGGCCGACTTGGCGACCCCCTCGCGCAGTTGCCCGCCCCAACGCTCGCGCACCCGCTCGGGCTGGAAGGCGAACAGCACGAGGCCCGAGGTCGCCTCGACGATCTTGCGGCGATAGCCCACGCGCACGGAATAGCCCTGGTCGCCCGGGGCCTCGATGCGCGCCACCACCACCATCTGGTCGCCGCTGGCCACGGCCAGGTGGCACGACTGGCCGGTGACCTGGCACGAGGCCCGCATCTCCGGCAGGGCCGCTTCCAGAAGGTCCTTGGCCGGCGCGCGGGTCATGCCCAGGGCGAACAGTTTGTTGGTCAGCACCAGGCCGTCCTCGTCGGCGGCGCGGCCGACATAGCCCCGCGCCTCCAGCACCTGGACCATCCGGAACAGCTCGCTGGACGAGCGGTCGAGCGCCGCCGAGATCTGCGCCAGGGTCAGGCCGCCCCGGTGCGCGGCCAAGAGCTCCAGCACGTCGAGGCCCTTTTCCAGGGCGGGAGCGCGATATTCTCGCTTCTTGGCGGGCGCGTCGGACATGGCTTCTATAAGCGATAGAATCGGCGCGCCGTCTCGCCAAATAGCGCCGCTCGCCCGGCCGGCGGGACCCAGGCCTCGCCCATCTCCCGCCAGCTGGCGTAGTCGCCGGCCAGGTTCAGCACCGGCCAGTCGCTGCCCCACATCAGCCGCTCGGGGCCGAACACGTCCAGCAGATGCGCGACATAGGGTGCGACCGCCTCGATGGTCGCCGCCTCCCCCGCCTCGGTCAGCAGGCCCGAGAGCTTGCAGTGCACGCCCTGCTCGGCCGCCAGGGCGGCGATGTCGCCCCGCCAGGGATCAAGCCTCCCCTCCCCGATCGCCGGCTTGCCGCCGTGGTCGATCACCACCCGCAGCTCCGGCCAGCGCCGCACGAAGGCCAGCAAGGACGACAGATGGCGCGGCCTGACCAGCGCGTCGAAGGCCAGCCCGGCCTCAACCATCGCCGCGATCGCCGGTCCCAGGGCCGGATCGAGGATCCAGTCCGACGCCAGGTCCTGAAGCATCGGCCGCAGGCCTTTGAGTTTCGGATCCCTTGCCAGGGCCAGAACCTTCGCCGGCGCGTCGGGCGCGGCCAGGTCCGTCCAGCCTACGACGCCCAGCGCCAGTGGATCGGCCGCGGCCAGCTCCAGCAGCCATGCCGTGTCGCGCTCGCTGGGCTGCGACTGCACCAGCACCACGCCGTCCGGTCCGCCCGCCGCGCGCAGGTCGTCCAGGCC
Source organism: Caulobacter endophyticus (assembly GCF_029543245.1). Lineage (GTDB taxonomy): Bacteria > Pseudomonadota > Alphaproteobacteria > Caulobacterales > Caulobacteraceae > Caulobacter > Caulobacter endophyticus_A. The sequence goes on along the minus strand of NZ_JARQWV010000024.1, from coordinate 2,656 downwards.
AAAGTCGCGATGGATCGCCGACAGGTCCGGCGTCGGCCATTCGTGGTCGTTTTTCCCAATCCGCCAGACGTGGCAGTGGGCGTCGATCAGCACGCGACGATGGCCTTGATCACCCCGGCCGCCGGCTCCATCCAGCCCGGCAGCGCCTGGGCCAGATCCCGCAGCTCGGCCTTATGGCTGTTCAGCGCCGCCGTCGGCACCAGGCCCGCCCGGATCGCCGCCAGCACGTGCTCGAAATCCTCGATCGTGGCGTTGCGGCTGCCCAGCAGCGACATCTCGCGCTTGTGGAACTCGGGGTCGGAGAAGGTGATGTCGGCCGCCACCACCGAGATCAGCACATAGCTGCCGCCGTGGCCGACATAGGCAAAGCCCTGCTCCATCGCCGCCGGATTGCCGGTGGCGTCGAACACCACGTCATAGAACGCCCCGTCGGTCAGTTCGGACAGCGACTCGGCCGTCCGGTCGCTCAGGCTCACCGCCTGTTCGACGCCCAGATGCTCGGCGCAGAACGCCAGCCGGTCCTCGCGACCGTCCAGCACCGTCACCCGCGCCCCGGCCAGCCGCGCGAACAGCGCGGCGGCGATGCCGATCGGCCCTGCGCCGACCACCAGCGCCGACTGCCCCGGCTCGATCCGCGCCCGGCGCACGGCGTGGGCGCCGATGGCGAGGAACTCGACCATGGCCGCCTCGTCCAGCCCCACGCCCTGCACCTTGCGCACGAAGCCCTGCGGCACGGCCAGGTACTCGGCCAGGCCGCCGTCGATGTGCACGCCCAGCACCCGGATGTTCATGCAGCAGTTGGTCTTGCCCTTGGCGCAGGCCGGGCACGACCCACACGACAGGTAGGGCATGACATAGGCGTGGTCGCCGGGGGCCAGCCCGCCGCCCGCCGGCGCGGCGACCACCTCGCCCGACAGCTCATGGCCCATCACCCGCGGATAGGACAGATAGGGCTGGGTGCCGCGATAGATGTGCATGTCGGTGCCGCACACCCCTACCCTGCGCACGCGCAGCAGAACCTCGTCCGGCCCCGGCGCCGGCATCGGCCGGCGCTCCAGCACCAGTTCGCCGGGCGCGGCGCAGACCAGAACATCCATCATCCTCAGTGACCTCCGACCAGCACGGCGTCGTGGGCGCTCACCTCGCGTCGGCGGGCGGTGATCGCGAACAGCCCGACTACGGCGAAGCAGGCGCAGGGCACGAGGATCGCCGTCCGGATCGAGCTGGCGTCCGACAGCGCGCCCATCGCCGCCGTCAGCACCGCCCCGCCGATGATGCTCATCACCAGGAACGACGAGCCGGTTTTGGTCAGCGGTCCCAGGCCCTTCAGCGAACTGGCGAAGATGGTCGGGAACATGATCGACATGAAGAAGCTGGTGGCCGCCAGGGCCAACAGGCCCGTGTGGCCGCCGACAGCCACGGCCACCAGGGTCAAGGCCACGTTGGCGGCGGCGAACAGCGCCATCAGCCGCGAGGGATCGACCCGGCTCATCAGCGCCGTGCCGGCGAACCGGCCGGCCATGAAGCCGACCAGCGACCACGACAGATAGGCCGCCGCCGTCTTCTCGCCCATGCCCGGAACCTGATCCTGGCCGTAGCGGATCATGTAGCTCCACACGCCCACCTGGGCGCCGACATAGAAGAACTGCGCCGCCACCCCGAACAGGAAGCGCGGGCGCGAGAACAGGCCTAGGATCGGCTTGTCGGCCTTGTCTTCCGGCGCATCGGCGCTCGGACGGCTGGCCTGGATCGGAAAGCGCGTGAAGGCCACCAGCAGCGCCCAGGTCAGCACCACGGCGGCGATGATCAGGTAGGGAACCTGGGTCGACTGGGCCTCGGCGGCCTGGAAGGCCGACAGCTGCGCCGGCGTCATGGCCGCGAACTCCGCCTTGGTCGGCTCGACGCCCGACAGGATGAACTGGCGGCCGACCACCACGGCGGTGATCGCGCCCAGCGGATTGAAGGCCTGGGCCAGGTTCAACCGCTGCTCGGCCCGCGCGGGATCGCCCAGCACGGTGATCAGCGGATTGGCCGAGGTCTCCAGGAACGCCAGGCCCGAGGCAATGACGAACAGCGCGCTCAGGAACAGCTCGTAGCGGCGCAGCTCGGCCGCCGGCCAGAACAGCAGCGCCCCTGCCCCGAACAGGACGAGGCCGACGATCACCGCGGCCTTGTAGCCATGGCGGCGCATCAGGAGCCCCGCCGGCAGGGCCAGGAAGAAGTAGCCGAGATAGAAGGCCGACTGCACCAGGCCCGACTGCAGGTCGGTGAGGAAGAAGGCCTTCTTCAGGTGCGGGATCAGCACGTCATTGAGGTTGTTGGCCACGCCCCACAGGAAGAACAGCGCGACGATCAGCACCAGCGGCGCGAGGCCCGCGCGTGTTGTGGGGTCCTTGGTCATGACGCTTCTCCTCCCGGCCGCGCCCTCTGACGGAGCGCCTGCCGACAAGGCATCATATATGAACTAGATCGTCAAATATGAAATCTATCGCCTGACACGGAACGGCCGCGCTCAGCGAAAACAGGGCCGAAAACGACGAAAGCCCCCAGCGCTGGACTGGGGGCTTTACGTAGGAAGATTTGGGTGCGGGGACAGGATTTGAACCTGTGACCTTCAGGTTATGAGCCTGACGAGCTACCGGGCTGCTCCACCCCG
>NZ_JARQWV010000023.1 GCF_029543245.1 Caulobacter endophyticus | reverse complement strand
CCCCCCCTCTTTTTCCCGCCTGGTCTTACTTCCCCCCCCCGTGGTTGGGGGGGGGGGGGGGGGGGGGGGGGGTGCGGCGGGGGGCGGGGGGGGCCCACCGCCGGCACGGAGCCCAGTCTCGCCCCCTCCACCACTTCGTGGTCCCCCTCCCCCGCTTTGCGGGGGAGGAGTTAAGACCTCAGCCCAGCTTCTCTTCGATCAGGGCGATCGTGCGGTCGATCCCGAAGATCGCCGCGAACGAGCCGAAGCGCGGGCCCTGGCTCTGGCCGAGGAGAACCTCGTACAGGGCCTGGAACCAGGCGCGCAGCGGGTCGAAGCCGTGGGTCTTGCCGACCTCGAACACCTCGTTCTGGATCAGCTCGGCGTCCTGCGTGCCGGCCGGCATGGCCTTCAGCTTGGCCAGCAGGTCGAGGATCGCCGCGCGTTCCACGTCGGTGGGGGCGCGGAAGGTCTTCGTCGGTTTGACGAAGTCCTCGTAGTAGTTGATCGCATAGCCGGCCAGGCGGTCCAGCAGCGGCTGGGTTTCCGCCGACGCGCCCGGGATGTAGCGCGACAGGAAGCCCCAGAGGATCTCCTTGGTCGAGGCGTCGGCGGCCGAGACGAGGTTCAGCATCAGGCTGAACGACACCGGCGAGCCCTGCTGCGGCGGCTTGCCGGCGTGGATGTGCCAGACCGGGTTGTCGAGCTGCTTGGCGGGCTCCTGGCGACCAAAGGCGTCCAGCTGCTGCAGGTACTCGTCCGTCGCCTTGGGGATGACGTCGAAATAGAGCTTCTTGGCCGACTTGGGGCTCTGGAACATGTAGTACGACAGGCTTTCCGGCGCGCCGTAGCGCAGCCAGTCCTCCATCGACAGGCCGTTGCCCTTGGACTTGGAGATCTTCTGGTTGTTCTCGTCCAGGAAGAGCTCGTAGTTGAAGCCTTCCGGCGGAACCCCGCCCAGGGCCTTGCAGATCGCGCCCGAGGCCTTGACCGAGTCGATCAGGTCCTTGCCCGACATCTCGTAGTCGACGCCCAGGGCTGTCCAGCGCATGGCCCAGTCGGGCTTCCACTGCATCTTCACGTGGCCGCCGGTGACCGGAACCTCGACGCGTGAGCCGTCCTCGTCCTCGAAGACGATCGTGCCCTTCTCGACGTTGCGCTCCAGGGTCGGAACCTGCAGCACCTTGCCGGTGCTGGGGCTGACGGGCAGGAACGGCGAATAGGTGGCGCGGCGCTCTTCGCCCAAGGTCGGCAGCATCACCTTCTGGATGGCGTCGAAGCGAGCCAGGGCCGTCAGCAGGGTCTCGTCGAACAGCCCGCCCTTGTAGCATTCGGTCGAGGACACGAACTCGTACTCGAAGCCGAAGCTGTCGAGGAAGGCGCGCAGGCGGGCGTTGTTGTGGGCGCCGAAGCTGTCGTGGGTGCCGAAGGGGTCGCGGACGACCGTCAGCGGCTTGCCCAGGTCCTCGATCAGCGGCTGCTTGTTCTCGATGTTGTCGGGAACCTTGCGCAGGCCGTCCATGTCGTCGCTGAAGGCGATCAGGCGCGTGGGGATGTGGTCGTCGGTGAGCGCGCGGAAGGCCTGGCGCACCATGGTCGTGCGCGCCACTTCGCCGAAGGTGCCCAGGTGCGGCAGGCCCGACGGACCATAGCCGGTCTCGAAGATCACGGCCTTGCTCAGGGCCGGATAGGCTTTCACCGCCTCGTCGGTCTTGCCGGCGTCGATCAGGGCCTTGGCGGCCTCCTGGTCGGCGCGGTCGGGGAGACGCACGCGCAGGACGCGGGCGATGGTGGCGCGCGCCTGCTCGAACGGCCAGGAGCGGGCTTCACGGGCGAGGGGGGAAAGGCCTTCAAACATGGCCGCGCGTATAAACCCTGGCGGGGATGGAGGCTAGGGCGTGGCGAGCACAGACCTCCCCTCGCCTACTTCACCTCCGCCGGCAGCACGTAGAACGGCGACAGTTCGGCCCAGACCTTCTCGGGGTCGATCGCCAGCCCCGCGCGCTCGGCATAGGCCGGCGGCGGATCGGGGTTCAGCAGCACCAGCTCGGTGACCGTCTCGACCATCTGCGGATTGGGCGAGTTTCCGGTCGGGCGCGGCGAATAGGCGCTGACATAGAACTTCTCGAAGTCGCGGCGCTCGGTCAGCACGAAGCCCTTGGCGCCGGCCGTGCGGGCCACCTGGGCGGCGCGCAGCAGCGCCTGCTCCTCGGCGGCGGCCATGCCGCGATAGCCCTCCACCCGCACGCTGATCTCGCCGGTCTTCAGCTTGTTGTCGCGCCCCGGCAGGCCGCTCATCGGCTTGCCGGCCCGTTGCCTGGACGGTTCGGTCTCCTCCAGCAGCGGCAGCGACCGGGCGTAGTCCAAGACCACCAGCCGCTCGGCCCGGCCCTCGCGCAGCGACTTGATCAGGTCGTCGCGGCCGGCCAGCGCCGGCGCCTCGGGCCGACCCAACCCCTTGGCGGTCGCGCGAGCCAGTTCGAAGGTGGCCGGCTCGGCGGGCAGGCCGTCGATCATGTCCTGCGCCTCCTGGAACTTGCCCTCGTTGGCCAGCAGCCAGGCCTGGGTCGCCTTCCTATAGGGCGCCGCGCGCTCGATCATCAGCGCCGACACCTTCATGGTGCTGGTCGCCCGGGCGGCCTGGAACTTGTTCTTGGGCATGACCTCGGGCGCCCAGGGCTTCAGCCCGTCCAGCTCCGCCAGCAAGGCCTTGGCCTGGTCGGCCCGGCCCGCCCACGCGGCGGCAAGCGCCGCCTTGGCCAGTGGGTACGGCAGGCGCACGGCCGAGCCCAGGGTGTACTCGAATGTCTCCGGGACGAATTCGCCATTGGGTTCCAGGCGCCGCATGGCCTGGGCCTCGGCCGCCCAGTCGTCGGCGGCGCCGGTCGGGTCGCCCCATTCGCGCGCGGCGGCCCGGGTCGCCAGGCCGTCGGGATCGAGCCTGGCCAGGCGCGTCAGCACGCGCTCCTCGTCGGCGCTATAGGCGGGATCGATGGCCAAGATCGCCGACGCCAGCCGCTGGATGCGGGCCGACCAGGGCCGGGCGTCCGCGGCCTCGACCGCCAGGCGTTCGGCCTCGGCGGTCCGCCCCTGCTTGGCCAGCAGCGAGGCCTCGAACAGCTTGGTCGAGACCCCCAGCGAACGGTTGAAGGCCACGGCGTCGACATGGCCGGCGGCGGCCGCGCGGGTGGCTTCCAGGTCCTTCAGGCCCACGTCGGGCCGACCGGCCTCGACCTCGTGCAGGGCCTTGGACCGCAGCAGGCTGACGCGCCGCTCCCAGAAGGGCTCCAGCACCGGATCGACCAGGGCCTGCTTGCAGGCCGTGACGCCCTCCTCGCCGCCCGCCGGCTCGCCGCCGCCTTCGATGGTCAGGCCGTAGAAGCCGCCGGTCAGGATGGTCAGGCCGGCCTTGGCCGTCTGCTTGGCCAGGCTCTCGGGCTTGGGCAGCCCGTCGCATTGCACCCAGAGACTCGGCGCAGCGGTCGCCGCGCCGCAGACGGCCGTAGCGGCGAGCACGGTCGCCAGGCAAAGAAAACGCATGAACAGCAAGCCCCCGCTTGAACGGCGGCAAGCTATCGTGATCGCCACAACTCCCGCCAGGGGCGCGAAGAGATATTTCTTCGCGCCGGACGCGCAGGAGGCCCTACGCCGCCTTCGCGCCCGCCCGGTTACGCACCAGATCATCCACCACCGACGGATCGGCGAGCGTCGAGGTGTCGCCCAGGGCGTCGACCGCGTTCTCGGCGATCTTGCGCAGGATGCGGCGCATGATCTTGCCGGACCGGGTCTTGGGCAGGCCGGGGGCCCATTGCAGGACGTCGGGCGCGGCGAAGGGGCCGATCTCGTGGCGGACCCAGAGGACGAGCTGCTTGCGCAGTTCCTCGGTGGCGACCGCGTCGGCCTTCAGGGTGACATAGGCGTAGACGCCCTGGCCCTTGATGTCGTGCGGATAGCCGACCACCGCCGCCTCGGCGACGGCCTCGTGGGCGACCAGGGCGCTCTCGATCTCGGCGGTGCCCAGGCGGTGGCCCGAGACGTTGATGACGTCGTCCACCCGGCCGGTGATCCAGTAGTAGCCGTCGGCGTCGCGCTTGCAGCCGTCGCCGGTGAAGTACTTGCCGGGATAGGTCGAGAAATAGGTCTCGAAGAAGCGCTGGTGGTCGCCATAGACCGTGCGCATCTGGCCCGGCCAGCTGTCGGTGATCACGAGGTTGCCCTCTGTCGCCCCCTCCAGCACCTGGCCCTCGGCGTCCACGAGCTGCAGCTTGACGCCCGGCAGCGGCTTGGTGGCCGAGCCCGGCTTCAGGGCCGTGGCGCCCGGCAGCGGCGAGACGAGGATCCCGCCGGTTTCGGTCTGCCACCAGGTGTCGACGATCGGCAGGCGATCCTTGCCGACCACGCGGTGATACCAGAGCCAGGCTTCCGGATTGATCGGCTCGCCGACGCTGCCCAGCAGGCGCAGCGACGACAGGTCGTTCTTCAGGACGTGCTCGTCGCCCTCGCGCATCAGGGCGCGCAGGGCCGTGGGGGCGGTGTAGAAGATCTCGACCTTGTGCTTGTCGACCACCTCCCAGAACCGGCTGGGCGTGGGGTAGTTGGGCACGCCTTCGAAGATCAGGCTGGTCCCGCCGTTGGCCAGCGGGCCGTAGACCACGTAGCTGTGGCCGGTGACCCAGCCCACGTCGGCGGTGCACCAGAAGACTTCGCCGGGCCGGTAGTCGAAGACGGATTCGAAGGTCCAGCTGGCCCAGGCCAGATAGCCGCCGGTGGTGTGCAGCACGCCCTTGGGCTTACCCGTCGAGCCGGAGGTGTAGAGGATGAACAGCGGGTCCTCGGCGTTCATCGGCTCGGGTTCGCACACCGGCGAGGCGGCGTCCGCCACGTCGTTCCAGATCACGTCGCGGCCTTCGACCACCGGCACGTCGGCGCCGGTCCAGCGGACCATCAGCACCTTCTCGACCTGCGGGCAGTGGGTCAGGGCCTCGTCGATATTGGCCTTCAGAGGCACCGTCTTGCCGCCCCGACGGCCCTGGTCGGCGGTGATCACCAGGCGCGAGTCGCAGTCCTGGATGCGGCCGGCGATGCTGTCGGGCGAGAAGCCGCCGAACACGACCGAGTGAATGGCGCCGATGCGGGCGCAGGCCAGCATCGCCACGGCGGCCACGGGCGTCATCGGCAGATAGATGGTGATCCGGTCGCCCTTCCTGGCGCCCAGGTCTTTCAGCACATTGGCCATGCGGCAGACCTGGTCGTGCAGCTGGCCGTAGGTGATCTTGTCGGAGACGCCCGGCTCGTCGCCCTCGAAGATCAGGGCGACGTCGTCCTTGCGGTGCGGCAGATGCCGGTCGATGCAGTTGGCGCTGACGTTCAGCACCCCGTCCTCGTACCAGCGGATGCGGAAGTCGTCCTTGGCGTAGGAGACGTCCTTGATCTTCGTGGGGGCCTTGATCCAGTCGAGACGGGCGGCCAGATCGCGCCAGTAGCCCTCGGGATCGCTCTCGACGCGGGCCACGGCGGCCTCATAGGCGGCGGCGTCGATATGGGCCTTACCCGCCCAGTCTTCCGGAACCGGAAACAGCTGTCCGTCGCTCACCACGCATCTCCCTAACGTCTCTACAGTCGATCTTGTCGTCGTCAGCGATGTTGCCGCTGCGTCAGTCGTCGTCTTGCGAGCGGGAGTATGCGAAGCGCCGCTCCCTGCGCAAGAAGACCATTTCTGTTTCTGACGACAGAAACTTGGTCTTGTTCGATTTGTCGGTTTTGAGGCCGCCGCCGCTCCCGTTTCCGCCGTCGCCCGGCGGAAGAAAAGGAGCCCCCGCCGCGTCGGCGAGGGCCCAGGGCGAGGAACCGATCGGGGCCTAGAAGAAGCCCAGCGCCTTGGGGCTGTAGCTGACCAGCAGGTTCTTGGTCTGCTGGTAGTGGTCGAGCATCATCTTGTGGGTCTCGCGGCCTACGCCCGACTGCTTGTAGCCTCCGAAGGCCGCATGGGCCGGATAGGCGTGGTAGCAGTTGGTCCACACCCGGCCGGCCTGGATGCCGCGCCCGAAGCGGTAGGCGCGCGAGCCGTCGCGGGTCCACACCCCGGCCCCGAGACCGAAGGCGGTGTCGTTGGCGATCTCCAGCGCCTCTTCCTCGGTCTCGAAGGTGGTCACCGCCAGGACGGGGCCGAAGATCTCCTCCTGGAAGATCCGCATCTTATTGTGGCCCTCGAACACCGTCGGCTCGACATAGAAGCCGTCGGCCAGCTGGCCCGGCAGCACGGTGCGCGAGCCGCCGGTCAGGAGCTTGGCGCCCTCGTTGCGACCCACGTCCATGTAGCCGAGGATCTTGTTCAGCTGCTCCTCGGACGCCTGGGCGCCGATCATGGTCGAGGGGTCCAGCGGATTGCCCTGCACCACCGCCTGCACGCGCTTGAGGGCCTTCTCCATGAACCTGTCGTAGACCGACTTCTGCACCAGGGCGCGGCTGGGGCAGGTGCAGACCTCGCCCTGATTGAGGGCGAACATCGCAAAGCCCTCCAGCGCCTTGTCGAGGAAGTCGTCGTCCTCGGCCGCCACGTCGGCGAAGAAGATGTTGGGCGACTTGCCGCCCAGCTCCAGCGTCACCGGGATCAGGTTCTGGCTGGCGTACTGCATGATGAGACGCCCGGTGGACGTCTCGCCGGTGAAGGCGATCTTGGCGATGCGCGGGCTGGACGCCAGCGGCTTGCCGGCCTCCAGGCCAAAGCCGTTGACCACATTGACCACGCCGGGCGGCAGGAGGTCGCCGATCAGCTCGAACAGCACCATGATCGAGGCCGGGGTCTGCTCGGCGGGCTTCAGCACCACGCAGTTGCCGGCGGCGATGGCCGGGGCCAGCTTCCAGCAGGCCATCAGCAGCGGGAAGTTCCACGGGATGATCTGGCCGACCACGCCCAGCGGTTCGTGGAAGTGATAGGCGATGGTGTCGTGGTCGATCTCGGAGATCGCGCCTTCCTGGCTGCGCAGGCAGCCGGCGAAATAGCGGAAGTGGTCGATGGCCAACGGCAGGTCGGCGGCCGTGGTCTCGCGGATCGGCTTGCCGTTGTCCCAGGTCTCGGCGTTGGCCAGGACGGCGAGGTTCTCCTCCATGCGGTCGGCGATCTTCAGCAGGATGCGCGAGCGCTCGGCGACGCTCGTCTTGCCCCAGGCGTCCTTGGCGGCGTGGGCGGCGTCCAGGGCGCGCTCGACGTCGACCGCCTGCGAGCGGGCGATCTCGCAGATCTTGCGGCCGGTGATCGGCGAGGCGTTGTCGAAATAGCGGCCGTCGGCGGGGGCGACCCACTGGCCGCCGATGAAGTTGTCGTAGCGCGCCTTGAACGGCGGGCGGGACAGCGAGTCGATGAACTCGGGCTTGGTCATGGTTTCCTCCGTCGCGCCGTGTTCGGCGTCTGGAGGCAGGTTGCGCCCGGATTTTTGATGTGGAGCGGGGCTGAGGCGGAGATGGGTGCGGGGTGTCTCAGGTTTGCGACAGGTATCAAGACAACCTCTCCCAGAGGGAGAGGAGCTCCCCCTTTCACCTCCCGTCATTCCCGCCCTTGTGGCGGGAACCCCTCTATCAGCCGCACGGGCGAGAGGGGCGGACTGCTCAGCAGTCCGCTTGCGCCTCACTTGCGAGCGGAACCAGAGGTTCCCGCCACAAGGGCGGGAATGACGGGATTATTGGGGAGGCGTGGGGGGCCCCGCTAGCTGCGCCCCAACCCCAGCCGGTTGATCTTGCGGTGCAGGGTCGCGCGGCTCACCCCCAGCGCGGTCGCCGCCGCAGACACGTTACCGCCTGCCGCCCCCAGGGCCCGGCGCACGGCGGCGCGTTCGGCGTCTTCGAGATCGGCGCCGCGGTCGGGAGACGGCAGGCCGCGCCGCAGCTTGTCGTCGGTGAGCTCCAGGGCCTGGCGGGCGGCGCGGGTGGCGCCGATGACCACGTCGTCGGCGTCGACGGCCAGCATCGGGGTCGAGGCGCGGTCGGCGCGGCCGTCGGCCAGCAGCACGATGCGCGCGCCGGGGAAGGCCTCGCGAAAGGCCTTGGACTCGATGCGGCGCGCGGCGTCGTTGACCACCGCTTCCATCAGTCCGGTCATGCCGTCCAGCCCCGGCCGGCAGGACGAGACGTCCAGCGCGCCGGCCAGCCTGCCTTGCGGGTCGAACAGCGGCGCGACGGTGCAGCTAAGGCCGATGTTGCGGGTGTGGAAGTGCTGGTCGCGGTGGATGGTCAGGGTGCGCTGCTCGGCGATGCAGGTGCCGATGCCGTTGGTGCCCTCGCGCGCCTCGCTCCACACCGCCCCGGTCCACAGGCCCCAGCGGTGGAACACCGGGTCGTCGGCCGCCGCGCCCCGACGGTCGACCGGCACGCCGGCGCTGTCGGTCAGCAGCACGCAGGACCCCTGCGCCCCGACCGCCTGGAACAGGGCGTCCAGCGTATCGGAGGCCGCCGCGCGCAGGGCGCCCATGCGTTCCTGAGCCTCGCGCAGTTCGCGTTCGGTGAGGGTGTCGGGGGCCTTGCGGTTCTCTGGATCCAGGCCGTGCAGCACCAGGCTGCGCCGCCACGAGGCCGCCACCGGCGACAGGGCGGGTCCCGCGCCGTCGAGCACGGCCAGCACGTCCCGGGCGTGGGCTTGGGCCATCAGCGGTCTCCTCCCCGGCGCTCTGCGTGACGCCGGGCCGGCACCTTGCGCGCGGTAGGCGGCCCGGGGCAAGCACGCGCAGGTCGAGCGCGCCGCCGCCCGGCCGCACGCCGTTTCGCCAGATTGGGGGTCGGCTAAGCCCGACTTCGGGCGTAAAGCGCTTGAAAAGCCGGTCGCAACCCGGCCGCCGACGCCTTTTCGGAGTACCCCGCCATGCTGCTCGCCCTCTCGACCTGGCCCGAGATCGAAGCCTTCCTCCAGCGCTCGAAGACGGTGATCGTGCCGATCGGCTCCAACGAGCAGCACGGGCCGACGGGCCTCCTGGGCACCGACTGGCTGTGCCCCGAGATCATCGCCCACGAGGCCTCCAAGCGCTCGGACGAGGTGCTGGTGGCGCCGACCTTCAATGTCGGCATGGCCCAGCACCACCTGGCCTTCCCGGGCACCATCTTCCTGCGTCCGTCGACCTTCATGGCCGCCATCGGCGACTGGACCCGCTCGCTGGGCGCCCACGGCTTCGAGAAAATATATTTCCTCAACGGCCACGGCGGCAACGTCGCCACCATCGAGGCGGCCTTCTCGGAAATCTACGCCGAGTACAGCTTCCGCAAGGAGCGCTGCCCCTTCGCCATGAAGCTGAAGAACTGGTGGGACCTGGACGGCGTCAACGCCCTGGCCATGCGCCAATTCCCGGTCGGCCACGGCAGCCACGCCACCCCGTCGGAGATCGCCGTCACCCAGTGGGGCTATCCCGACAGCATCAAGACCGCCGAGTACGAGCCCAAGATCGCCCCCACCGGCCCGATCCGCGAGGCGCTCGACTTCCGCGCCCGCTACGCCGACGGCCGCATGGGCTCGGATCCGGCCCTGGCCACGCCCGAGAAGGGCGGCGAGTTGGTGGAGCAGGCCGTGGTGTCGCTGATCAAGGACCTGGCGGCGTTCGGGGCGGAACAGCGGCCTTAGAACCAAGTCCCTCTCTCTTTGAGAGAGGGCGGGGCCCGCCGCGAAGCGGTGGGAGGGTGAGAGGTTTCACCGTCGGCCGGTGAAGGGCGATTGCTTTCGCCCAAAAAGCTCTCGCCTTCCTCGCCCTCGTGGCGAGGATCCATGGTCGGGCCAGGCTCGGCTTTTTCGAACGGGACGCCGCCGATGCAGTCGCCCAGCCCCGCACAGTCTGAGCGGCTGAAGCCTGGGCCCTAGGCACAAGGCCTAGGGAGGCGGGGTTGGTTAGGCCCTCGCCCTATCCGGTGAGCGTGTAACCTCTCACCCTCCCACCGCCTCCGGCGGCGGGCCCCTCCCTCTCTCACAGAGAGAGGGGTTTTAGATCACCCCCGCCCGCAGCAGGTCGTGCACGTGCAGCACGCCCACCGGCTGGCCGGCCTCGACGACGAACAGCACGGTGATCCGGCGCTCGTTCATCACCTTGAGGGCTTCGGCGGCCAGGGCGTGGGGGCCGATGACCAGCGGTCCCTTGGTCATCACCTCGCCGGCGGCGTGGGTCATCAGGCCGTCCATGTGGCGGCGAAGGTCGCCGTCGGTGATCAGGCCGACCAGCGCGCCGGCGGCGTCGATCACGCCGACCGCACCGAAGCGCTTCTGGCTCATGACCAGCAGGGCCTCGCTCATCGGCGCGCCCTCCCCGATCAGCGGCAGCTCGTCCTGCCCATGCATCAGGTCGGCCACCGTGCGCAGCACCGCGCCCAGCTTGCCGCCCGGGTGGAAGACGCGGAAGTCGCTGGCGGTGAAGCCGCGGCTTTCCAGCAGCGCCACGGCCAACGCATCGCCAAGCGCGATCTGCAGGGTCGTCGAGGTGGTGGGCGCATTGACTTCCGCCGTCGCCTCGGGCGCGTCGGGCAGCAGCAGCAGCACGTCGCCGGCCTGGCCCAGCTGGCTGGCGGCCACCGCCGTGATGGCGATCAGCGGGATCGAGAAGCGCTTGCAGTAGGCCAGGGTGTCGGCCAGCTCGCGCGCTTCGCCCGACTTCGACAGGGCCAGCACCACGTCGTCGGGACCGATCATGCCGAGGTCGCCGTGGCTGGCCTCGGCCGGGTGGACGAACATCGCCTGGCTGCCGGTCGAGGCCAGGGTGGCGGCGATCTTGCGCGCCACGTGGCCCGACTTGCCCATGCCCGTGCAGACGATGCGGCCCTTGGCGTCGTGCATCACCTGGACGGCGCGGGCGAAGGCCTCGCCCAGCTCGTCGGCCATCTGGGTCAGGGCCTGAGCCTCGATGCTCAGCACCCGGCGGCCCACGGCCACGGCGTCGGAAATCGTATCGGTCATGTGGTCAGAAACTCCGTGCGCAGCCCATATCAGGCCCCGCGCGGTTGATCGACCCCGAGGCTTGACCCTAGCGCGGGATCTCCGCCGTCTTGACCAGGGCCACCTGGCGATAGACGGCGGCCACCTCGAAATAGCGGCCGAAGGCGGCGTGGAAGTGGTCGACCGCCTGCTTAACGCCCGGGCCGCCGATCTCGCTGATGTCGTGCCAGTAGTCGTCGAGCACCATCATGCCGCCCACCTCCAGCAGGCTGGCGCAGCAGCACAGGTCAATCATCACCGCCAGGGCGGTGTGGCTGCCGTCGACATAGATCAGGTCGAACTTGTCGCCCGCCTCGAGCATCTTGGGCAGCTCGTAGGTCGAGAAGCCCTTGTGGGTCGCCACCTTGCCGAAGGTGGTGCGAGCCATGTTGCGGTGGAAGCGCGGCTCCACCGCCAGATACTTCTCTTCCGGGTTCAGGCCCTCGTCGAACCAGGGATCGATCACCGTCACGTCTAGGCGGTCGGGGAACATCCAGTCCATGAAGGCGAGGTTTCGGCCCTCATAGGCGCCGATCTCCATGTAGCGGGTCTTGGGGCCGCCGGCCGGACGCCTGGCCATGAAGTCGCGCAGCAGCGGGGCCACGAAGGGAATGTTGTTGGCGGCCCAGGCCGAGGTGAACTCGAAGCCCTTGGTCTCGCAATAGGCGGAAAAGGCCGGCGCGCTGTCGTTGTCGCGCGCCTTGCCCAGCATGGTGCGGGCCAGCTGCGGGGCCAGGCGCGGATTGATCTTGCCCAGCGAGCGCAGCTTGGCGCCCGCGCCGCGCGCGTCGACGGCGTCGGTCAGTTCGGCGTCGAAAGCGGGGGTCGTCCCGTCGGCCATGGCGGCGCGCTCCTCTCAAGGTCGAGAGACGTTAGCCGACCATCGGTTAAGGAAGGGTCAGGCCGCCAGGACCTGGCCGTCCTCGACCGTGATCGGCCAGACGGTCAGGAACTTGCCGCCGCACGGCCCCGCCACGCAGGCGCCGTCGGCGATGCGGAACAGGGCCGCGTGGCCGGCGCACAGGATCAGGTCGTTCTCGCGGGTGAGGAAGCGGCCGTTGAACCCGGCCAGGGGCCAGCCGGCGTGGGGGCAGCTGTCGACATAGCCGAACACCCCGCCGTCCTTGCGGACGACGAAGCCGGCGAACATCGCCTCCCCCTCACGGTAACGGAAACCCGCCGCGCCCGGCTCGGGAATATCGGCCAGGGCGCAGATCGCCTGGCCGGGCGCGGGGCGGGCGGGATTGTCGTCCATCAGGGGCGTCAGACCGAACCGACGGCCAGGCGCCAGGGATTGATCTCGACGCTCTCGAAGATGCCGGCGGCGGTGTAGGGGTCGTTGTCTGCCTGGGCCTGAGCCACCGACACATCGTCGGCCTCGACCACCAGGATCGAGCCGATCGGGCTGCCGGCGTCGTCCAGCAGGGCGCCGGCCAGCTTCAGATTGGTCGACTGGGCCAGGTATTCCAGGTGCTTGGGGCGCACGGCCAGGCGGGTTTCGAGCGCGCCGGGCTTGTCCTTGCAGACGATGGCGTAGAGCGGCATGGGCGTTCCTTCCTGAAGATCCTCCCCCTCTGGGGGAGGTGGCCCGAAGGGCCGGAGGGGGGGTGTGGCTGCGAGGGCGGCCGACGCGACGGAAGCTGAAAACGGCCCCCCTCCGTCGGCGGAGTTTATCCTCGGGCCGGCCCTTGGGCCGGACCCGGGGGCCGACACCTCCCCCAGAGGGGGAGGATCTTGGTTCGCTTACTCCGCCTTCAGCGGGCGGGAGAGCAGGCCCAGGATGGCGCTGTCGACGTCGACCTCGCCGGCCAGGATGGCGGCGACGGCTTCGCAGATCGGCGTCTCGACACCCAGCTTGCGGGCCAGGGCGCGCACGGCCGGGGCCGAGGCCACGCCTTCGGCGACGCTGACCTTGCCGGCCAGGGCCTGTTCCAGAGTCTGGCCCGCGCCCAAGGCTAGGCCGACGCTCATGTTGCGCGACTGGCTGGACGAGCAGGTGAGCACCAGGTCCCCCAGGCCGCACAGGCCCGCCACGGTCTCGGCCTTGCCGCCGGCCGCCACGGCCAGGCGGGTCAGCTCGGCAAAGCCGCGGGTGATCAGGGCGGCGTGGGCGTTGCGGCCCAGGCCCTTGCCCTCCGAGATGCCGCAGGCGATGGCCAGGACGTTCTTGACCGCCCCGCCGGCCTCGGCCCCGATCACATCGGCGGCCCAGTAGGGACGGAAGGTCGGGATGGCGATGGCTTCGACGATGGCCTTGCCCAGCGCCTCGTCTTCGCAGGCCAGGGTGGCGGCGGCGGGCAGGCCGCGGGCGACCTCGCCGGCGAAGCTGGGGCCCGACAGCACGGCGATATCGACGCCCGGCAGGGTCTCGGCCGCGACCTCGGTCATCAGCTTCAGCGAGCCCTGCTCCACGCCCTTGGAGCACAGCACCACCGGAACGCCGGGCTTCAGGTGCGGCGCCAAGGCCGCCATGGCCGAGCGCAGGTGCTGGGCCGGCGGCACGGCCAGGATCAGATCGCAAGGCGCCAGGCCCGCCATGTCGGACACGGCGGTGATCGCCGGCTCCAGCGTCACGCCCGGCAGGAACATCGTGTTCTCGCGCTGGGCGGCGATCGAGGCGACGACCTCCGGCTCGCGCGCTTGCAGGGTGACCTTGAGGCCGGCCCGCGCGGCCACCTGGGCCAGGGCGGTGCCCCAGGCGCCGGCGCCGACGACGCCCGCGTGCGTGAAGCTCATGCCTTGGCTCCCTTTCGACCGAAACTGTTGCTCGGATTGGATAACGCCGCGGCCTCGTCGAGGGGCCAGCGGGGACGCGCCACGGCGTCCAGATCGTCGGAAATGCCCGCCGCCAGGCGCTCGGCCCCGGCCAGGGCGATCATGGCGGCGTTGTCGGTGCAGTAGGCCAGCGGCGGGGCGTCGAAGCTAAAGCCGTTGTCCTCGCAGACCTTCAGCAGCGCCGCGCGCACCGCGCCGTTGGCCGCCACCCCGCCGGCGACGACGAAGCGGCGCTCGCCGGCCGCGTGTCCGGCGGCATAGAGCTTCATGGCCCGGTCGGTGCGTTCGGAGAGCTGGCGGGCGATGGCGAACTGCACGGCGGCGGCCAGATCCGCGCGCTCCTGGTCCGTCGTCAGCGTCGCGGCGATGCGGGCGGCGGCGGTCTTCAGGCCCGAGAACGAGAAGTCGCAATCCTTGCGGCCCAAGAGGGCGCGCGGCAGTTCGTACTTGCTGGCGTCGCCGGACTTGGCCAGCTTCTCCAGCGCCGGACCGCCCGGATAGGGCAGACCAAGGCTCTTGGCGATCTTGTCGAAGGCCTCGCCAGCCGCGTCGTCGATGGTGGTGCCCAGGCGCTTGCAGGCCCCCACCCCGCCGACTTCCAGGAGCTGGCAGTGCCCGCCGGAAACCAGCAGCAGCAGGAAGGGATAGGCGATCTCCGCCCCCAGGCGGGCCGAGACCGCGTGGCCTTCCAGGTGGTTGACCGCCACCAGCGGCAGGTCGCGGGCCAGGGCCACCGCCTTGCCGAAGGCCAGGCCGACCATCACCCCGCCGACCAGGCCGGGGCCAGCAGTAGCCGCCACGCCGTCCAGCGCATCATAGCCGATACCGGCCGCGCGCATCGCCTGGGCGGCGACACTGTCGATCACCTCGACATGGGCGCGGGCGGCGATCTCGGGCACCACCCCGCCGAACGGGGCGTGCTGCTCGAACTGGGTGCCGACGATCGACGACAGCACCTCGACGCGGCCGTCCGCGCTGCGGCGCACCACCGAGGCGGCGGTCTCGTCGCAGCTGGTCTCCAGACCAAGGATCGTAAGGCCAGAATCCGTAAGGGTTGTCATTCGGTTGCGGGGTTCCCGCCGCTCCTGTAGCAGCGAAGGCTTGTCTTTCGCATGCAGGTAACGTCCCGACCGTGTCCCGGCAACCCATCCGCATCGGCGCGCGCGGCTCCAAGCTCTCGCTCGCCCAGTCCGGCCACATGCAGGCGCGGATCGCCCACGCCCTCGGCGCGCCGCTGGACGCCGGCCCGGAAGAGATCGCGGCTTACGCCCAGCTGATCCCGATCGTCACCAGCGGCGACCGCATCCAGGACCGCCGGCTGATGGAGATCGGCGGCAAGGGCCTGTTCACCAAGGAGATCGAGGAGGCCCTGCTCGACGGCCGCATCGACTGCGCGGTGCATTCGCTGAAGGACATGCCGGCCGAGCTGCCGCCGGGCCTGGTGCTGGCCGCCACGCCCGAACGCGAAGATCCCCGCGACGCCTTCATCAGCAAGGTCGCCCAGCGGCTGGAAGACCTGCCCCACGGCGCGCGCCTGGGCACCGCGTCCTTGCGCCGCCAGGCCCAGGCCCTGCACGTGCGCCCCGACCTCGACGTCGTCATGCTGCGCGGCAATGTCGACACCCGCCTCGCCAAGCTCGAGCGCGGCGAGGCCGACGCCATCCTGCTGGCCCAGTCGGGCCTCAACCGCCTGGGCATGGGCCACATTCCGCAGAGCTGGCTCGACCCGCTGGCCGCCCCGCCCGCTCCGGGCCAGGGCGCCCTGGCCATCGAGAGCCGGGCCGAGGACGTCGACGCCCCCTGGCTGGCCGCCATCCGCTGCCGCCCGACCACCATCGCCGTGGCCGCCGAACGCGGCGCGCTCTACGCCTTGGAAGGCTCGTGCCGCACGGCCGTCGGCGCCTATGGCCGCCTGGACGGTTCGCGCCTGTCGCTGCTGGTCGAGGCGCTGAGCCCCGACGGCGTCATTCGCGTCCGTCGCGAAGGCGAAGTCGTGCTGACCGGTGGCGACGACGCCGGCCAGGCGCTGGCCCTGGGCCTGTCGCTCGGGGCCGAGGTCAAGGCCGAGGGCGGCGACGCCATCATCGCGCCGACGGAATGACGAAGGACGCGCCCCGCGTCTGGATCACCCGCGCCAGCCCGGGCGCCGAGGCCACCGCCGCGCGCCTTTCGGCTCTGGGCCTTTCGCCCCTGGTCGACCCGCTGCTGGAGGTCCGCGACCTGCCGTGGACGGTCGACCTGGCCGGGATCGGGGCCCTGGCCTTCACCAGCCGCAACGGCGTGGCCGCCTTCGCTCGAACTAGGCCCGAACGGGGCCTGCCGGTGTTCGCGGTCGGGGCGGCAACCGCCGACCTCGCCGCCGAGGCCGGCTTCTCGCGCATCGAATCGGCGGACGGCGACGTCGCCGCCCTGGCCGCCCTGATCGCCGCCCACCGCACGGGTTTCGAAGGCGCGGTGCTGCATCCCGCCGCCGCCGAACCGGCCGGCGACCTCGCCTCGCCCCTGGCCGGCGCCGGGATCGAGACCCGCACGATCGCCGTCTACGAAAGCGTCGTCCGCGCCCCGTCCGCCGAGACCCTGGCGGCGCTGGAAAGTCTTCACGCCGTGCTGCTGCACTCGCCCAAGGCCGCCCGGGCGCTGGCGGCCGTGCTGGCCAAGCACCCCGCGCCCGGCCTGAAGGCCTTCTGCCTGTCGCCCGCCGTGGCCGCGCCGCTTGTCGCTCTCTCCGTCGACGGACGGCTGGGGCCTGTGGCCGCCGCGCCGCGCCCCCGCGAAACAGCGTTGTTCGACCTCATCTCGCCTTAAGGCGAAGTTGCACCCAAATCGCGCGTGGGGCACGAATGGGGATCATGAGCGCCGCCCCCGACCCCGCCGAAATCGCCGCCCCCAGCGACCCGGCCCTGTATGCCAAAAAGCCCCTGCTGGGCCCGATGTTCTGGGTGATGATCGTGGTGTGCATCGCCTGCGTCGGCGCAGGGATCGCCATCGCCCGCTTCGGCCCGACCTGGTTCATGAAGAACGACGCCGCGCCGCAGGCTCCGCCGCCGGCCCAGCAGCCCGTCGCCGCCGGTTTCGCCGCCCCCGCCGCCGACATCCCGGTGGTCGCCGCCCCGCCCGCGCCCTCGCCGTCGGCCGAGGTCGACCGGCTGGAGGCCCGCATCGCCCTGCTCGAGTCGGGCCAGCAGCACACGCTGGACGCCGCCGGCGCGGCCCTGGCCGCGGCCGGCCTGGCCCAGGCCGCCCAAGGCGGCGAGCCCTTCGCCGACGCCGTCGCCGGCCTCGAACGCGTGCTGCCGCCGTCGTCGGAGGTGCGCGCCCTCGAACGCCTGGCCCGCCAGGGGGCCCCCACGGTCGCGGGCCTGGCCGCCGGCTTCGACGCCCTGGCCGGCCGCGCCTCGGTCGCCGCCCGCGAGCCGGGCCCCGACGCCGGAGCCCTGGCCAAGCTGCAGCACGCCCTGTCGCGCGTGGTCACCATCCGTCAGGTCGGCTCTACGGTCGGAAACGGCCCCGACGCCGTGCTGGCCCGCGCCCAGGCCCGCCTCGACGGCGGCGACCTGACCGGCGCCCTGCGCGCCCTCGACACCCTGCCGCCCAGCACGCGCCCGGTGCTGGCCGCCTGGCGGGCCGAGGCCGAGCGCCGGGCCGAGATCGACCGCCTGGTCGCCGCCGTCCGCGACGACGCCCTGGCCGGCCTGACGCAGGTCTCGCGCGCCCAGCAGAACGCCCGCCTGGCCGGAGCGCCGCCCGCGACCTCCCCTGAGGTCTCCCGATGATCCGCGCCCTCCTCGCCCTCGTCCTGATCGCGGTCATCGCCGTAATCGTGGTCTCGCTGACCGGCGAGCCGGGCGCGGCCAGCCTGGAATGGCTGGGCTGGCGGATCGAGATGACGGCCGCCGCCGCCGCCCTGCTGACCCTGCTGGTCGCCCTGCTCGCCGCCGCCCTGTGGCGGGGCCTGCTGTGGATCATCGAGGCGCCCAGACGCGCGGCCCGCGCCCGCGCCGAGGCCCGCCGCAAGCAGGCGACCGAAGCTCTGTCGCGCGGCTTCCTCGCGGTGGCCGCCGGCGACGGCTCCGAGGCCCGCCGCCTGGCCCAGAAGGCCGCCGACCTCAATGACGACGCCCCGGCCCTGGTGCGCGTGCTGGCCGCCCAGGCCGCAGAAGCCGCCGGCGACACCACCGCCGCCCGCCAGGCCTGGAACGCGATGCTGGGCTTTCCCGAAATGCGCCTGGCCGGCCTGCGCGGGCTGATGCAACTGGCCCTGGCCGAGGGCGACCGCGCTCTGGCCCTGCGGCACGCCGAAACCGCCTATGGCCTCGCCCGCTCGGCCCTGTGGGCCTGGCGCGCCCTCCTGGAAGCCCGGCTGGAGGCCGGCGACTGGGCCGCGGCCCTGCAACTCGTCCAGGGCGGACAGGAGCGCAAGATCGTCTCGCCGCTGGTGGCCGAACGCGCCCGCGCCGCACTCCTTGCCGCCTCGGCGGCGAGCCTCGAGGACAGCGACGATCCCAAGGCCCTCGACCAGGCCCTCGACTTCGCCCTTCAGTCGGTGAAGCTGAAGTCCGACTTCGCCCCCGGCGTGGTCATGGCCGCCCGCCTGCTGGCCGCCGACGGCAAGGCCGCCAAGGCCGCGACCCTGATCGAGGCCGCCTGGAAGGGCGCGCCCCACCCGGCCCTGTGGCTGGCCTATCGCGACCTCAAGACCAGCGAGACCCCCAAGGTCCGCGCCGCGCGCCTCTCGGCCCTGGCCCAGCTCAAGCCCGAGGCCCGCGAGAGCCGCATCCTCAAGGTCGAGAGCGCCCTGATCGGCGGCGACCCGGTCGCCGCCCGCGCCGCGGCCCGCCTGCTGCCGGAAGAGACCGCCCCCTCGGCCCGCATCGCCGGCCTGATGGCCCGCGTCGCCTTCGCCTGCGCCGAGCCCGACGAAGCCCGCGCCTGGGTCGCCCGGGGCGTCGCCGCCCCGCAGGAGCCCGACTGGAGCGATCTCGACCCCGAGGGCCAGGCCTTCGCCTACGGCCGCGAGGACTGGGCCCGCCTGGCCGCCGGCTACGCCGAGACCGGCGAGCTGATCCACCCGCGCTTCGAGCGCCGCGAGCGCACCATGAGCGACCTGCCGCAGCTGCCCTCGGCCTACGCCCAGTCGACCCTGGCCGAATCCACCGCCTTCGTGCACGCGGCCGAGACCGGCGGGGCCCTGATCCCGTTTCCCGACGACCCCGGCGAACTCGACGACCCGCCCTCGCCCGACGCCCCCGGCCCTGCTCCGGCGCCCCGTCGCAACACGGGCGCACGACGGCGCTTGGCAAGCGGCTCGCGCCCCGCTAAATAGGCGCTCCCTCCGCCCGGCGAATCTCGCCGGCGCGCCGTGGGCCGCCTTAGCTCAGCCGGTAGAGCGGCGCATTCGTAATGCGTAGGTCAGGTGTTCGAGTCACCTAGGCGGCACCACCCAACCCCTTGAAGATAAACAACTTTTTCTCCGGAGGCGGTTGCTTCCACGGGGCATTCGCTGCTCGTGGAAGCAAGGTGGAAGCATGCGGATCTCGTTCCTCACGCGGCCCTCAGCTGCCCGGCTTCACCGGTGTTGGAATAGACAGCGCGGTCCAGGAAGTCCTGCAAGTCGACCGGCGCATAGCGAACCGACCGCCCCAGCTTACGGAAGCGCGGACCACCACCGCGCAAACGCCAGTCTTCCAGCGTCCTTTGCGACATCGAGAGGAACTCGGCGGCCTGAGCCGTCGTGAGGAGGTTGCCCGACAGGGCGAACGGACGGACTTCGGCCGTCGATTTAGAGAGGTTCATTGCGATCCCAGGGCCGGCCGATTGGGTTGCGCCGGATGGGTGGACGTAGCCGACCAAGAAGGCCGTGAGCGTCGCGCCGAAGCGCGAGGGCGGTCGGATAGTCGCCTCCCCAGACGAAAGCAACCCCGTTTTGGTTCAGGCCGCGCGCTTCATCGGCGGATCAATGACCCGCAGCCCACCGGCTGACAGCGGTCGCTGTAGCTGCACCGCCTCCTCCCAGGGCGCAGTCAGCCAGGTATCGACCTCCTCCGGCGTCGTCAGGAAGACCGGCATGGCCTTGCTGTGAAACGGCGAGACGACCTCATTCGCCTCGGTCGTCAGGAAGCCGAACAGGTCGCAGCCCTCCCAGCCCGTCTTGATCTTTCGGACGCAGGCCCACTCGGTCCAGACGCCGGCGAAATAGGCGAACGGGCGCTCTTCTGTTCGGGCAAACCAGACTGGCTTGAGGGACCCTCCGACCTGATCCGGCTCGCTGAACGACGTTATCGGCACCACGCAGCGGTTATCCACGGCATGCCAACGACGCCAATGCGGGCTCTCCAGGTTCCGCAGGTTGGTGATCCCCTTGTCGGGCTCCATCCGCAGCAATTCGTCGAAGTCGTAGGCGACGCCCTTCTTTTCCAGGCCAGCGGCGCGCTTCTTAGCAGCTTCCTTCTGGACGAAAATCGGAGAGGGCATGCCCCAGCGGGCGAAATGGACCTCATCAGCCCCAGCAGCGCCGCGACGGACGATCGGCGCGCGATAGTCGGGGTAAATGAATTGCGAGAAGGTCAGGTCGATGTTCGCGTCGGCGAACGACACCCCGCCGGGGAGCGTCAGGTGCCTGCCAAGAAGGTCTTCATGCGCCTGCGCCCAGCCAAAGATGTCGAACTCGAGCTCGTAGATGTTGCACATCGGCGGCCTCCCTGCACCAAAGCTTCATCACCCACCAGCCGAGCGGATGGCCGGGGCCTGGGTCAGTCTCGAAAAACAGCTCGCGATAGACGACGGCAGGGTCATCCAGGACGGCCAGATCATCTGGCGGTGCGCCATCGCCCATGACCTCCACGTCCGCCGATCGGGGCGGTCGATTTACCGGATTATCCCGAGGGTCATCGAACATGGTTCTCACGCTATATCGCAGCGTCGGTATCGACCAGCCCGTCTCGCCCCCGCGCGGCGCAGCGGCTGCAGCGGAGCTTTCCTCGAAGCTCGTGCGGCATGGTGTGCCCACCCAGGTTCATCACCGCCTTCTCGCGCGACCAGACCACGCGGTGGCCGCACCTGAGGCAGGTAATGGTCAGCGACGACTTGATCCGCCGCAGCGTCGGCCAGATCGCAGCCATCGATCAGCCTCGCCATTCCTGGCCGTAGCCATAGTCTGCCGGGATCAAGCCGACGCCCATGAGAGCGTTCATCACCTCCCAGCGCGACCGGGCGGGGTCAGCAGGCTGCACCAGACCGTGGAAGGTCATGATGGGCATCCGCCCGGGGCACCTTGGGCACCGGGCTTTCGTCTGGAGCTGGGTCATCGTGCAGTTCAGGAAGGGCCGGGCACGCCCAAGCATGACGTCCCGCCGCCACGACTTCTGGGTTCCGCAGAACTGGCACCGGAACGAGATCTCC
The DNA here is from genome assembly GCF_029543245.1 of Caulobacter endophyticus. GTDB lineage: Bacteria > Pseudomonadota > Alphaproteobacteria > Caulobacterales > Caulobacteraceae > Caulobacter > Caulobacter endophyticus_A. The sequence continues at coordinate 69,986 of NZ_JARQWV010000023.1, read as the reverse complement.
CATCCCCGCTCCAGGGCCTCGACGAGACGGACGCCGGCGAAATCGTCCGCCAGCTGGGCGGCCTTGCGTCTCTCGCTCGGGCTTGGCTCAGGCATTGGGCGGATCCACCCGCCTTACGGCCCGCCAGTATGACCAGGGTCTCGACGCGACCTGCTCCACTTCAAACCAGGCCTCGTCACCCTCGAAGATCGGCACATCCTGGGGTGCCACGAAGCTACGTGCGGCTCTGGCCCGCCGCGGCTGGCCGCCCTCGAAGGTGAAATGCAGCGTCTCACGCCCCCGGTGGCCGCCGTAGGCATGAGTTACGCGGGTCAGCTTCACGGTCAGTCGGGCCAGGATTTTGGACATGAGTTCTCGTTCGCCCGAAAGGAGCGCCAAGCCGTTCAATTGGAACAAAAGATGAACTTTTATGACACCGTCCGGCCGACGAGTCGAGTCCGCCCAGGTTGTCCCACCGGGTCGCTCTTAATTTTTGCCCCAGGAGACCATCAAACGGTCGCGCGCTACCCAGCAGCCCAAGGCAGCGCTTCACACCCCGCAGCACCGCCCAGGAGTCGGGACGGACCCAACTCAAGTACGAAGGTCAGGACGACGACCGCAATTCACTCGCTCGCAGGTGCGGAGAACGCATTAGGCGAAGGGATCGGGTCCGGAAAGCCGCACCACCGCGCCCACAGGTGATCCATGTCGCTGTCGCCGACCATGCCGGCCATGTAGAGCCGCGACGTCGAGACGGGCGCGTCACCCTGGTCGGGATAGCGCTCGTGGATCTCAGCGACCACCCGTTGCGATTTCAGAGTGTCGAGATCGGCTTCACGAAGCTGACCGCTCTCGTGGCTCAGGCGCTCAATGATGGCGGCGTCGGCTGTAGAGAAAGTCCGGATGAAGCGTTGAGCGCCGCCATACGCGCCGAACCCGTTCCTGGCGTTTACCAGGCCGCACACGGCTGGCCCTTCGACCGTCGTCGACCACGTCACGCCCTGGAACTTGGCGCTATCGGGGTCCTTCAACGCCTCGGCCAATGCCCGGTGAGCATCCTCGGCAAGCGCCAGCGGATAGGGGTCCTGAACCTCTCCACATCCAGCCAGGGATAGGAGCGCCACCCCGACCGACAGACCCTTCACGTTACGCATGTACGCCCCCAAACTCACACTCTGCACCCATGATGGGTGCGTGCGTCGCGCATAGCAGAACCGCCGCTGGAGCAACAGGCGGCGCACATGCAAAGGCCTTGGGTCTCGTCGAAGGCCTACGAGGCCGCGGTGAGCTTTCTGATCGAGACCCGGAAGACGGTCGGACTCAGCCAGCGCGAACTCGCTGATCGCCTGGGCAAGCCCCGGTCGTTCGTCTCAAAGATCGAAGGCCGAGAACGCCGCCTCGATGTCGTCGAGTTCATCGCCCTTGCCCGCGCGCTCGACGCCGACCCTGGCGCGCTGATGGCAACGCTGGCCTCAGTGCTCCCCGACGACCTCGACTTCTGACCTGCCCAGAAAATCGCCCAGGAGGACTCGAAGTCGTCGTCAGCTACCAGGGTAGCGTACAGCCCAGCTTCGAGCCCCTGAGCGGCCCCCAGGACTCAGGACGGACCATCCTGCTTCTCGGAGTCGTACCGCCCCTGTCGCATCCGGATCTCGAAGCGGATGAGGGCGATGATCGGCCAGCCGAAGAACCAAGCCGCCAGCACCCAGTCGATAGGACCCCGGAAGCAGCTCATTGGCCGTCCTCGCCCAGCTCGATCTGCTGAGCCCGGGTTACGATCGCGGACAGGAAGGCCTCCTCCTGGTTGGGCAGGGCCGCCGCGAGCCAGTTGAGCGCCAGCGTGACGATGTCCACGCCGAGAACCTCAGCGAGCTTGGGCAGGAGCGACTGGTCGGGGATGAACTCGCCCCGGACCCACATGCCGATGATGGTCGAGCGCTTGTAGCCGGCAGCTTCTGCAAGCTGGTCGGCAGTGCGGTCCTGGAGGACGAGTTGAGAGGCGATATAGCTGGCGAAGGCGTTGGTCATCGACCACCTCCGACGCGACGATCGGCTAGCGAGCCCCCGCGACACACAGAAAAGATCTTCAACACCGTCAAGTCTCCTTTTGGACGATCTCTATGTTTTACACCAACACGAGAGATCATTAGTTCGGCAAACATCGCTCTGCGCGTGGCAATAATTCGCCTTTTCGTTATAATGATTTCCCGTGACCGCGAACGAGACGATGAAATCTGAACCAGCACCTGCGCGACAGACGCGCCTCACGCCGGCCCAGTGGGCGCAGGCCAAGGCCCTGCTAGAGACCGGCCAGATGACCAAGGCCGGCCTTGCCAGGAAGTTCGGGATCTCCCGGCAGTCGATGAGCGAGGGCATGAACAAGCGCGGAGCGATCTACGGCTCCCGCTGTCACGTCGTCGAAGAAGCCTGCATCGAGGGCCTGAAGGACGACGCAGCCCGCCGCGCCGAGGAGATCGTCGCCCTGCGGGAGAAGCAGCTGAAGGCCACGGAGCTTCTCCACCGGCTGCAGATGAAGGCGATGGCCGACGCAGTCCGTGACGACCGGCCGCTAAGCAGCCTGCTTTCCGAGGCCGCAGCGATCAGCTTGCTCATCAAGAACCAGCGGCTGATCCGGCAGCAGCTCTGGGGCCTATACGGCCTTAGAGACCAGCCAGCCACCGCCGATACAGTCGAGTTCGTGGTCTCGGAACGCCCAGCGGCTTCAATTGGCGATCGGCACGCCTGATCGACGAGCCGCCTGGTACCAGGCCTTGGCCTTCGCCCTGAGACCGTTGCTGGCGGCGACAATCGATGCGTCACCAAGTCGGCCCTTCGAGAGCGCGGACCACTTGCTGATGTAGCCGATCCACTTCGCGGGCGTGACGAGCGGCTGAAGATCCACCTGAACCTGCTTGGCGCGCGGCTTCCAGTCCCCGCCAGCCTTCCTTAGAGCCTCCAGAACGGCAGCGCGGATCTCCGGCTCATCATGGATGACGATCGCGCCATGCAGGTGCGGCTGCCCTCCGTAACCGGACTCGACCATGAAAAAGTAATCCGGCACCGGCTGACCGAGCTCAGTCATGGCCGTCCTGAGATAGCTGGTGATCCGGTCCCGCATGTGAGCAGCGAAGGACTTCGAGGACTTCATCGCCGCGTTGATCACCTCGTCCCCCAGGTTCACCGACATGGCCATGCCTTGAGCCTCATAGACGACCTGCCCGAACGCCAGGGCCTTCATATAGTCGCCGGAGTGGTCCCAGATGGGGACGTAGAAGGTCGTCTGCTTCTGGCCCTTGAACGTCGCCTTGCTCTCTTCGATGTCCGTCCTGATGCGCTTTCCGTCTGAGCGCATATCTGTCACTAGATCCCCCGACCGGGAGGTGAGCACGACCCGGTCGTCGTCGGCTAGCGCGGCCTTGATTGACCGGAAGGTTTTGGCGTCCTGCTGCATTGACCAGCGCCTTAGCCGCTTCGGCTTTTTTGACCTGACCACCACTCCGGCGCGCGCCCGATCAGCCGCCTTTTTCATGGCTCGCTTTAGGTCATCCGCCTTCTGCCGAACTTCGTTCGCTTCACGTTGATCGCGAGCGAGTTCGCCATTGAGGTCGCGCCGGGCATTCCGGGCTTTGACGAGGAGGTCGTCAGCCAAGCCCGCCTCCAGACGTTCGCATAATCACTCTACGCACCTGACCAGCCGACCACTCGCCGCCACGCGGAGCTGGTATCCTGCGGGCGTTCAGCGCGGCGGCGACACCCCGAAGCGACTGAGCGCCCTCTTTCCTGACATCCTCGATCGCGATCAAGCAGTCTCCGGCGGTGGCGTCGGCGGCAACTCGCCGAACGCGTGCAGAGCGCTGTCGACCAGCTTCACCGTAGTCCTCGATCCGGTGGTCGCCACGACGACCGCCGAGAACGACACCGCGAGCCCTGGCGGCGGCGAGCGCCTGGCGGGTCCGGGTCGAGATCATCTCCCGCTCGAACTGCGCGACGCTGGCCATGATGCCGACCGTCAGGGCATTGGCGTGCGGCAAGTCGCAGGCGACGAACTGGACGCCTTCATCCATGAGTTTGGAGATGAAGGTCACGCTGCGGGAGAGGCGGTCGAGCTTGGCGATGACCAGGGTCGCCCCGTGCAGCCGACAGGCCCGTAGAGCGGCTTCCAGGGCAGGGCGATCAGCCTTCTTGCCGCTCTCGACCTCCTCGAACTCGGCGACTACCGCCCTACCAGCGACGAAGCCCCGGACAGCGTCACGCTGGGCGTCCAGTCCGAGACCGCTGTCGCCCTGCCGCTTGGTAGAGACCCGATAGTAGGCGACGAACCGCTGCATTGTGACGCTCCTGGACGATGGAGCGCGACCATCTAGGGCACGAGATTCACGGGGCCAAGGGTGTGCTGGTGGCGTTCTGGGGCGTCCAGCCCCCCTTCTAACGTTCCGCCTCATTTGCTCCAGCGGCGCGCCGCAATGCCCCGTAGAGGTCGCCCGGTCCCAGCAGGATCTTCAGTAGCTCCTCGCGGATGCGTTCCGATGCGAGCACCTGCCGGCTCATCGACGTAAACGCATCGTCGCTGTCCATGGCCGCATCGAGCAACTGGCTTTGCAGCGTGGGCGAGTTGCTGAACTGCGCCCGCGTGTTGGCCAACGCCTGCTCTTGCAGCTCTTGCGAGGCCAGCATGTGGCTCTTCAAGAAGCCATTAACGTAGTGCAGCTGGTCGTCGTCGGAGAGCTGCCCCTCGAAGAGGTCGTTCACCCTGGCGATGATCTCGTCGAGCAGCGCCTTATCCTTTTCCTGCAGGCTGCCCGAGCCTGTATCGGTCATGCCCGGCAATTTGGGCGCGTCGCCCCCGTAGAGCAGATCGCGCTTGGCCTCGGCCTTCAGGCTATGGTGCGTCAGCTTCACGCTCGACAGGTCGATCTCCGCCCGCTCGCGGCCGAACTCCAGCAGCGGCAGCAGGCGGCGATAGAAGATCGCCCTCTTCTCGATCTCGGTGTTCCCGTAGTCGAGGATCTGGCTGAGGAAGCTGTAGAGCCGCACGAACGTGCCCATGTCGCCCTTGAACAGCGCCAGGGCGTCCATGTGGTCCTTGGCGTCACCCTTGGCGCGTTCGTCGCCCTGGGCGTCAGCGAGCGTCCAGGCCTGCTTGGCGGCGTTGAAGGCGTGGACGATGCGGCTAGCCACCGGCTCGATAGCGGCGATCAGGTCGGACTGGCGGGCCACCGGGTTCAGCTCGACCTTCACCACCCGCTCGACCTCGAAGTCGTCGTAGTGTCCGCTGCCGTCCAGCTTGGCGCGCAGGTCGTAGATCAGGTCCGGATTGGTCGCGCTCTCCAGTTCCGCCGTCTCGTAGTAGGTGCGGAACGCCGCCAGGATCTCGTCGGAGCTGTTGACGAAGTCGAGGACGTAGGTGGTGTCCTTGTCCGGATGGGCGCGGTTCAGGCGCGAGAGGGTCTGCACCGCCTGGATGCCCGCCAGCCGCCGGTCCACATACATTCCGCACAGCAGGGGCTGGTCGAAGCCGGTCTGGAACTTGTTCGCCACCAGCAACAGATGGAAAGTCTCGCCCTTGAAGGCGTCGCGGATGTCGCGGCCGGTCAGACCGGGATTGAGCGCGTGGCTGGTCTCGCTGACCTCGCCCAGGTCCTTATCGGTCACCTCGCCGGAGAAGGCCGCCAGCGTGCCCAGCGGGTAGCCCTGGTCCTTGATGTAGCGCTGGATCGCCACCTGCCAACGCACCGCCTCGGCGCGGCTGCCCAGCACCACCATGGCCTTGGCCTTGCCGCCAAGCAGGGGTTGCACGTTCTCGCGGTAGTGCTCGACGACGATCTGGACCTTCTGGCTGATGTTGTGCGGGTGCAGGCGCACCCAGCGCATGATTTCCTTCTGGGCCTTGCTGCGCTCGACCTCCTTGTCGTCGAGGTCGCGTCCCTCGTGGGCCAAGCGGAACGCCAGCTTGTAGGGGGTGTAGTTGCGCAGCACATCGAGGATGAAGCCCTCTTCGATGGCCTGGCGCATCGAATAGACGTGGAACGGGCCGGGCAGGTTGCCGTCGCCGATGGGCCGGTCGGGATGCGGCGGTCGGCCAAACAGCTCCATCGTCTTGCCCTTGGGCGTGGCGGTGAAGGCGACGTAGGTGATGCCCTTGTCGCTGGCGGCGCGTCCGGCCATCTGGGCGGCCAGGATGTCCTCGTTGCTGACCTCGCCGCCGTCGGCCAGTTCCGCCGCCTCCTCGGCCGAGAGCATCTGCTTGAGCTTGGCGGCGGCCTCGCCGGTCTGGCTGGAGTGGGCCTCGTCGGCGATCACGGCGAAGGCCTTGCCCTCGGTGGCCGCCAGCTCGCGCACGGCCTCGATGGCGAAGGGGAAGGTCTGGATCGTGCAGACGATCACCTTCTTGCCCGCCGCCAGGGCCTCGGCCAACTGACCGCTCTTGGAGCCGCCCTCGTTCTTGATCGTCGCCACCACGCCGGCGATGCGCTGGAAGTCGAACAGGGCCTCCTGCAACTGGGTGTCGATGACGTTGCGGTCCGACACCACGATCACGCTGGAGAACAGCTTGTCGTCATTGGCGTCGTGCAGCTCCGACAACAGGTGCGCGGCCCAGGCGATGGAGTTGGTCTTGCCCGACCCGGCCGAGTGCTGGATCAGGAAGCGCCCGCCCGGTCCCTCCTCCAGCACCTGGGCGGCCAGTTTCCGCGTGGCGTCCAGCTGGTGGTAGCGCGGGAAGATCACGCCGGTGATCTGCTTCTTGGCGTCGCGCCGGGTCACCATGTAGCGGCCCAGGATCTCCAGCCAGCTGTCGCGCTGCCAGACCTCTTCCCAGAGATAGGCCGTACGGTGGCCGTTGGGATTGATCGGGTTGCCCTTGCCGCCGTGGTCGCCCTTGTTGAACGGCAGGAAGAAGGTGTCGCGCCCCTGCAGCTTGGTGGTCATGGCCACTTCGGCGTTGCTGACGGCGAAATGCACCAGCGCCCCGCCGGGGAAGTTCAGCAGCGGCTCGACCTTGCCGCCCTTGGGCCGGGGATCACGGTCGAAGCGGTATTGGTCGGTGGCGTCCTGCAGGCTCTGGGTGAAGTCGGTCTTCAGCTCGACGGTCGCGACCGGCACGCCGTTCAGATAGAGCACCAGGTCGAAGCAGTTCTCGTTGGCGGTCGAGTAGCGCACCTGCCGCGCCACGCGCAGGCGGTTGGCCTGGTAGCGGCGGGTGATCTCCGGGTTCATGCCCATGGCCGGCTTGAACTGCGCCAGGTCCAACCGCCGACGCAGCCCCACCATGTCGAGCCCACCGCGCAGCACGTCCAGCACGCCCCGGTCGTCCAGCGACTTGCGCACCCGGTCGGCCAGCACCTCGGCGGCGGCCGGTCCGTGGGTCTTGCTCAGGGCTTCCCAGGCCTCTGGCTGGCTGTCCTGCACCCAGGCGACCAGATCCTCGACGAACAGCGCCCGCGAGCGGTCATGCTGCGAGCCCGAGCCGGGCTCGTAGATCCAGCCGTGCGCGCCGAGATGGTCGACGACGTCGTCTTCGAAATGGATTTCCTTGTGCAGGCTCATCAGACCTCGGGTTCGATCTCGGGAACCACAGCGCCCAGGCGCAGGGTCTTCAGGAAGGGTGAGATGGCGGCGTGCAGGCGGTTCATCGCGCCGATCTGCTGCTCAATGGCCCCCGCCTGGGCTTCCGGCGACGAGCGGTAGCCGCCGGGGAAGCGGACGCTGATCCGGCTTGCGCGCTTGGCGTCCAGGCGCTCCCAGCGAAGTGGTCCGCCGAAGGTAGTTTCGATGGCCTGCTGATGGGCGAGCAACTGGTCGAAGAGCGACTTGTTCTCCTCCCGCTGCCCTCGGTCGATGTAGAGTTCGGCCCCGCAGTCGTCCTGCAGAACGGTGTAGTTCAGACCCAGACCCCGCACGCCGGTGGCGGTGCCCATCCACTGCACGCGGCTGGGCGTGATGTGCTTGTGAAGGTGCGCTTCGGGATGGGCGATGAGTTGCGCCCACCAGTTCTGGAAGATGTTGTGCCGCTCGGAGAACTCCCGCTTGCTGCGCGAGACGGCTTCGGTCTCGGCCGAGGGCCCGACGATCAGGGTCAGCAGCGGCGCGGGCGGCGAATCACCGATCCGCACGGCCTCGACCTTCAGCAGGTAGAAGTCGGCGCTGCTCGACTCATTGAGCCAGGCCACGGCTGAAACGTGCTCGGGCCTGGGCTCAGAAACGATCCACACCGCCGCCCGCGCCTCCATGGCCACGAGGTAGGTCAGCAGCTTGCCCAGGTGGTCGTGGTTGCTCTTCTCCAGCTGGTTCTCGATGATCACCTTGCCACCGCCCTGATCCTCGGCGACGAGGTCGATGCTGAAGGCTCCGGCGGCCTGCTCGCGATTGACGTTGACGAGATCCAGACCGACCGCCACGTTCAGAACGTCGATGTTCTCCTGCAGCCAGCGCGTGAAGTCATAGGCCTCGTGCCGCCACACCTCGCGCAGCGCCACACGCTCCAGTCGGCCGATCACGGTGTCGCTCATGCGGCCTCGGCGCTTTCAGCGTCAACGACGAGACCGCGCACGTCGATCTTGCCAGTGACGGCGGCGGAGATCAGGGCGGCGCGGCGTTCTTGGAGAAGGGCGATGGCCTCCTCGCCCGCAGCCACCAGCTGTTCAGCATCTCCCGAGACAGATTTCACCAGTTTTGAAATCTGCTCCTGCTCGTCGTGCGGAGGAACGGCGACGACGAACTCGTAGATCTGCCCCGGGCTAATGTGCGGCACACTGACCCCGGTCATTTCGGGCACGCAGTGGTGATAGAAGGCTTCTCCCTGCAGGGTGAGCTTCAGATAGTCCCTGGTGAGCCCTGGTAAGGTCCGTAGAGCGGCCACACGTTGGAGAAGCAGACACGGCAAGTCTTGCTCTGCCACCTCGGCTAGGCGCAAGCCTTCAGCGATCCACGGGCGATCCATCCCGATGACGAGGTCGCCGAGGGCAAGCTGCCAAGCCGCAAGCTCCCCCGTTTCGCTCTTCGGCCAGTAGACTACCTCGTCCCATCGAACCCGCCCGACGCCCACGTTGACCCCGCGAAGGAGAGGCACTTCCGCCGCATCGTCGGCGAACCCCGCCGAGGGAAAGGCATAGCCGGACAGCACGGTGAGATACCGCTTCAAGGGCACCGCCTCCCAATGCGCCGGCACCTGGCCGAGCCACTCGATGCCGGAGTCCTTCATCGGGACGGAGGGATCGAGGCCCTTGGTGACGGCGTGGGAGATGACGGCCTGCCGCTTCTCCTTCAGCAGCTCGATCAGCTGCCGCTGCGCCCCTACCAGCGCGTCGATCTTGGCGGTCTCTCGGTCAAGGAAGGCGGCTATGGCGCGTTGCTCCCCAAGGGGCGGAAGGGGGATCGGAACAGTGCCGAGGTGGTCGGGATCGAGGTCCCACTGACCAATCCGGATCCCCTTGGAGATCGTCATGAAGCCGACCGCGTATCCACCCGACCGGAGTAGGTAGTGAAGAAACGCCGGGTCTTCTGCGTGTTGAGCCTGGAAGACAAAATACGCCGGGCTGACAATGCCCTTATGCGCCGACACACCCAGCGATCCCTGCCATGCCTTCATCTTGTTCATGGCGAGGTCGCCAGGTTCGACGAGCTGATAGGTGCTCAGGTCCTCTGACGCGTTATTGAAGTTGTCGTCGCGGTCAGCCTTTCGGATGACGCCGTAGTCCCGATAGACGGAGAGCAGCTCAGCGTCAGGAAACCCAGTCCGCTTCGTCCGCCGAAATAAGCTCCAGAACGGCGCAAGCCGCCAATGGTCCGGCACCGCGCCCAGCCAGTCCAGGCCGCTATCCTTGTAGGACTCGTAAGCCGGAAAGCTCATGCCGCCAGCCTCTCGATCATCGCCTTGATCCGGTCCGTGACCTCGCGCAGATCCGCATCGATCTCGGCGAGATCGCGCGGCGGCTCGAACACATAGAAATGGCGGTTGAACGGGATCTCGTAGCCGGTCTTGGTCTTGTCCTCGTCGATCCACGCGTCGGGAGCGTGCGGCAACACCTCGCGGGCGAAGTAGGCGTCGACATCATCGGTCAGCGGCACGTTCTCGGTATCGCGGCGGGCGCTGTCGGCGACCGGCTTGCCCTTGTTCTTACCTTTCAGGCCCACCACAGGCGCGCCGGCCTCGTCGAGCAGCGGACGCTCGACGGTGATGGCGCGGTAGCCGAAGGTCTCGTTGGCGAAGATCCGCGACAGCGGCGCGAGCTTGACCTTTCCGCCCTCGGGCGCGGCGGGCGCAGCCTCGCCGGCCCGCACCACGACCTTGCCGGTTTCCTTGCCGGCCGCGTCGATCACCGTGGCGATCTGGGCCTCCACGAAGTCGCCGAACAGCTGGGTGACCAGGGCGATGTCGTCCTCGCCCATCTCCTTGCGCTTGGAGCCCAGGGACTTGCGCATCTTCTTCCAGAAGCCGCTGGCGTCGATCAGTTGCAGTTGGCCCCTGCGCGCCGCCGGTTTGCGGTTGGAGACGATCCAGACATAGGTGGCGATGCCGGTATTGTAGAACATGTCGGTCGGCAGGGCGACGATGGCCTCGACCAGGTCGTTCTCCAGCAGGTAGCGGCGGATCTCGCTCTCGCCGCTGCCGGCCCCGCCAGTGAACAGGGGCGAGCCGTTGAGCACGATGCCGAACCGGCTGCCGCCGTCTTGGGCCGGGCGCATCTTTGACAGCAGGTGCAGCAGGAAGAGCAGGGAGCCGTCCGAGACGCGCGGCAGGCCGGGGCCGAAGCGGCCGGCGAAGCCCTGCTGCTCGTGCTCGGCGCGGACGACCTTCTCGACCTTCTTCCACTCCACGCCGAACGGCGGGTTGGAGAGCATGTAGTCGAACTTGCGACCCTGGTGGCCGTCGTCGGAGAGGGTGTTGCCGAACACGATGTTCGTCACGTCCTGCCCCTTGATCAGCATGTCAGCTTTGCAGATCGCGTAAGACTCGGGGTTCAGCTCCTGGCCAAACATGCTCGGGCGTGCGCCGGGGCTATGCTCACTCAGATACTCCTCGGCAATCGAGAGCATGCCGCCCGTGCCAGCTGTCGGATCGTAGATGGTGCGAACCACACCCGGCTTGGACAGGATCGCGTCGTCCTCAACGAAGAGCAGGTGCACCATCAGCGTGATGACCTCGCGGGGCGTGAAGTGCTCCCCGGCGGTCTCGTTGGACAGCTCGGCGAACTTGCGGATCAGCTCCTCGAAGGCCAGACCCATCTGGTGGTTGTCGACCTTCTCAGGGTGCAGGTCGATACGGGCGAACCGCTCTGTCACGAGATAAAGCAGCCCGGCCTTGGCGAGCTTCTCGACCTGGGCGGCGAACTCGAAGCGCTCGAAGATGTCTCGCACCGCCGGCGAGAACGCCTGGATGTAGGCGTAGAGGTTGGCGGCGATGTTATCGGGGTCACCGACCAAGCGCCCCATGTCCAGCTTCGAGGTGTTGTAGAAGTTCTGTTTGGCGGCACGCACCAGGAACGGCTCGACGCCGACGTCGCCGCGCTTGGTCAGTTCTTCCAGCACCGCCGGCTTTGTGGCGTCCAGCACGCAGTCCAGCCGCCGCAGCACCGTGAACGGCAGTATGACCTTGCCGTAGTCCGACTGCCTGTAATCCCCGCGCAGCAGGTCGGCGACGGACCAGATGAAGGCCGACATCGACTGGTGGTTCATGAAACGCCCCTCGAACAACGCCCGATAGCATAGCAGCAAGCGCGCTCAGGCAAGGCGCACGTGATATTTCAACTGCGCTGGCGTTGGTAGAGATCGAGGGGCCGGTCAGATGAAGAAATAGGCCTTGGCGTTTGTCGCATCGGTCGTTGTGACAGACGCCACGCTCGCGCAGGCAACGCGAACCTTGCGAGGCCGCGAGCGCTCGACCAGATTATGCGGACCTCAACCGCCAGGGACGCCATGGACCTACAGACCGTTATAGCAAGCGTCGTAGGGTCATCTCTGGCCTCAGCTGTCGTCAGCGGGGTTATCGCGCAGGGAACCCCCTGGTGGCGCGAACACCGGACGAAGCGACTAGAAGCACGCCGGGCCGCCCTCCAGCTCGCTCACTTGGTCGAGGAATTCGCAAGTCAGTGCGCGGCCGTCTGCAGCCACAACGACGAGGCTTATGACCGGAAGGCCTACGACAACTTCGTGACCCACATCCCCCATCTGGCCGAGTTTCCCGACGCCGCGGTCAAGAACCTGAAGATCGACGCATATGAGGAAGCGCAGGAGTTCCGAGCCAGGCGCGATCAGTATGCCGAGAGCCTGAACGGCGACTGGTATGGCAACAGCGGCCCATCCATGGGCCCGATCGCCTCAGATGCGGCAGTGGAAATCGGTCACGAAGCCATCCTCTTGGCCGACCGGCTTCGGAAATTTGCAAGGCTGAAGCCCGCTCGCTCAGCAGCGAGGGACCCCACTCGCAGGTTTCTCGCCGCCCGCAATTCCAAGATCGAGCATCAGCGGGCCAGCTACCAAGCCCGGCTTGCCGCCGCCGACGGGGACGAGCTAGCCCTCCTCTAAAGGCATTCGCCCTGAGCCATTTCGGGGAAGGGCGACCAATGTCAGGTCCGCGATCGCTGCCCGAATGCTCGAACGCCCTGTGCCTAAAGGCGTTTTCGGCCGCACAGGGCATAAGGAAAGTGAAAACGCCCGCCACGCGCACAGAAGCGTCAGGTTGGTGCGCGCGCGGATTTCCGGATCCAGGTCGTTGACCTTACCCATAAGGGAACAGGATTCCGGAGGGGCCTGACGCAGCCGACCCGGGTCAATATAGACCTCCCCCGTCTAGGACTTCTCGCTCTCAACCACCTTCTGACCGACCTTGATGAGCATCCGGTCCACGGCGCGGTTAGACGCGGATTGCTGCGTGGTGGTGTCGAGCTGCGTGTACTTCATAGTCGTCTGCAGCGTCGAGTGTCCGAGCGCGCTGGCGATGATCGGCAGGGGCTGGGCGTCTTCCAGCATGGCCGTCGCCTTGGTCCGGCGGAAGTCGTGGCGATTGGCGTCAACGATCCCGGTCTGCTCCTCGATCCACTTCCAGATGTTGTCCAGGTGCGTCCGGGGGCGGCGCAGATCCTGGTCAGGATGCTGAGGATCGAATTTCGCATCACGTCCGGGGAACACGTACTTCCCGTCGGGATCCAGGGCCCGCATTTCACGCAGCATCACGACCGCGCGTGTCGGCAGGCCAAGATTGTGCAAGCGCTTGGCCTTCGTATGGGACGACGGCTTCCGCCACTTCCCTTGCTGAAGGTCGAACTGCTCCCACTCGGCACGCAGGACCTCCTGGAGGCGCGCCCCCGTGAACACGAGAAGACGCACTGCGCAGGCCGGGTTCTGCAGCGGGTAGCTGTCACAGGCCGACAGGATCGCCGCGAGTTCATCGTTCGAGTAGAAGCGTGTCCGTGGGTCCTCCGGGTACTTCTTCACCCCCAGACACGGATTGCTCGTGCATAGACGCGCTCCCATGGCGAGGTTGAAGATCTTGCTGAGCGTCGCCCTGAGCCGGTTTGCCTGGAACGGCCCGGCCTTCTCGCGCACACCGGTGATTAACTTGAGAACGTCGTCCTGCGTGACATCGGCCATCTTGTGACCTGCCCAGACCGGGATCGCGTACTTGTCCAACAGATACTTGGCGTCCTTGACCGTCCGCCCCTTTAGCTGAGCCCCGTAGACCTCGCAGTAATGGGCGGCACGATCGGCAAAGGTCTCTACGCCCCGCTCGCGCGCACGGTCAGCGCTCGGATTGACGCCGGCCCTGACCTTGGCCAGTACCTCACGAGCCCTTTCCCGCGCTTGGTCGACCGTCAGCGTCGGGAAGCCGCCCAAGGTCACCTTCCCTTGCTTTCCGTGCGGCATGCGGAACTGGACGATGAAGGACTTTGTCCCCGCCGGCGTGCAGCGCAGGCCGAAACCAGGAACTTCCGCGTCGAACACGGTTTCGCCGGGCTGGACCTTTTCGACCAGCCGCTTCGTCAGCCTCACACTCGATTTCTTTGGCATGCTGCCCCCAGGAAAACGGAGCGCGAGGTACAGCGAAGCCGTCGTGGAAGCAAGATGGAAGCATAGGAAATCGAAAAAGCCGCGCCGAGACCGTAGGTCACCGTAGAAAGAAAACCACTTTCCATAACCATTTCAGATCTCTATCGACTTCCACCGTAGTCGACCGTATACATAGTGCACGGATTCGTAATGCGTAGGTCAGGTGTTCGAGTCACCTAGGCGGCACCACCACTTCCAGCAGGACAACGATTTCGGGGCTTCGGGAAGGCCTTAAGCCCCGCCGGGCTCGGCATGACGTCCGTCCGGCATCCTACTCAAGGCGGGCGCTAAGTTGCGGCGTTCTCCGTCAGCCCGCTAAGCACATGCTAGGCACCTGCAAACCGCATCCAGTCTCTGCGGGCACGGCGATTGAAGAGCCGGAGGGTCCGCGCTACACCCCCTTCCGCAAGTTGCATCCGGCCAAGCCGCACGACCTTTAGGGCGACAAGGTCCGCGCTATTCACCGGCCTTCGCAACAACGCGCTTGCAGCAACTGAGCACGGGGTGGCGTCGGCCTGATCGACGGCCGGGCTCGGTTCAAATGGGGATGATCATCATGAAGTTCGACGCGCAAAAGGCGCTTATCGCCTATGCTGGCGTTCTGACCGCCGTCTTCGTGGGGGTGATGGTGTCAGGCGCGGCGAAAGCCGTAGGCCCGGCCAGTTTCACCGAGATCGACGTCCACCGCATCAATGTGCGCGAGCCGGACGGCGCCCTGCGGATGGTGATCTCGAACCAGACCGCCTTTCCGGAAATCCCCTATCGCGGCCGCGAAGTTCCCCATCCCGGCCGTGATTCCGCGGGCCTGCTGTTCATGAACGAGGAAGGCACCGAGGTCGGCGGCCTGGTGTTCGGCGGCAAGAACGCCGACGGCGTCAAGACTTCGGGCGGCAGCCTGACCTTCGACGGGTACGAGCAGGATCAGACGGTTCAGATCATGGGCTTCCAACACGGTAAGCGACGGGTTTCGGGCGTCTTCGTCAACGACCGGCCCGAGGAGTCGATCGACTATGACGTGCTGACGCGGCTCGCGGGCATGACTCCGGAGCAACAGCAGGCGGCGATGCTGGCGGCCAACATGGATGGTCAGCCCCGCGCCTTCCTGGGCCGTCAGGGTTCGGGCGCGTCCGAACTGGTTCTGCGCGACGGCGCGGGCCGGGCGCGCCTGGTGTTGAGCGTGGCGGCTGACGGCGGCGCGCGCATCACCTTCAAGGACGAGAACGGCAAGGCGACGCGCGTGGTGACGCCCGAGGGCTGAGGCGGCCATGGCCCCGCCGCCAGGCGACCTGATCGGGAAGGCCAGGCCGTGAACTCGTTGCGCGCCTGGCCGCACGGGCGCGCGTCTTCACAACCGCATGGCGGGCGTCATGCACGCTTGCACACGCGACAATTGCCACCCCTAATAGTCAAGCTTTCCTGCGCAACCTTTTCGCACATTTGATGCGAAGACGAACACGCAACGGTCACAAGCCCTCCCTATCGGTCCCCTTCCAGGGTTGACGTTGACGCGCCGGGGCGGGGCGCGCGCGATCGGCTAGGTCCGACTTCGGGGATAGAGATGCAGTACCGCAAGGACATCGACGGCCTGCGCGCCGTGGCCGTGCTGCCGGTGGTGGCCTTCCACGCCGGCTTCAACCAGCTGCCCGGCGGCTTCGTCGGGGTGGACGTGTTCTTCGTCATCTCCGGCTACCTGATCACCGCCAACATCTTCGCCGAGCTGAACAAGGGCGAGTTCTCGCTGCTGCGGTTCTATGAGCGGCGGGTGCGGCGGATCGGGCCGGCGCTGCTGGCGGTTCTGGCGGTGACCACGGCCCTGGCCTATTTCACCCTGCTGCCCGGCGAGATGCTGGAATACGCCCGCAGCCTGATCGCGGCGGTGTTCTCGGCCTCGAACATCTTCTTCTGGACCCAGGCCGGCTATTTCGACTCCGACTCCTCGACCAAGCTCCTGCTGCACACCTGGTCGCTGTCGGTGGAGGAGCAGTTCTACATCGTCTTCCCGCTGTTGCTGTCGTTCCTGCTGCGGGTTTTTCCCACGCGGCTGAAGCCGATCGTCTGGGGCCTGATGGCCGCCTCGTTCGCCGGCGCCGTGGCCAGCGTGGCCCTGGCCCCCAGCGCGGCCTTCTACCTGCCGCACAACCGCGCCTGGGAGCTGATGGTCGGCTCGGTGCTGGCCCTGGGCATGGTTCCCAAGATCCGCAGCGCCTGGCTGCGCGAGGCGGCCGCGGTTGCGGGCCTGGCCATGATCGGGGCGGCGGTGCTGCTGTATCGCGAGCAGATGCCGTTCCCCGGCGCCGCCGCCATCCTGCCCTGCCTGGGCGCGGCCTTGGTCATCGCCGCCGGCGAGACGGGGCCGACGCTGATGGGCCGTCTGCTGTCGTGGCGGCCGGTCGTGTTCATCGGCCTGATCTCCTACTCGCTGTACCTGTGGCACTGGCCGGTGATGGTCGGGGCCCAGATGAACAGCTTCCTGTTCGGCGGCGCCCCGGCCATGGCGATCAAGGTCGGCACCGTGCTGGTCTCGCTGGTCCTGGCGACGATCTCGTGGTGGCTGATCGAGCGGCCGTTCCGGGTCGGTCCGCTGAAGCTGCCGCGCAAGCCGCTGTTCCAGCTGGCCGGCGTGGCGGCGGCCGTGCTGGTGGCCGTCGGCGTGGCCGGCCAGGTCGACCACGGCCTGTCCTACCGCTACTCGCCGCGCGTCCAGCAGATCGCCGACCTCCTGACCGACAAGAGCCACCGCCAGATGCGCGAGGGCACCTGCTTCCTGCCGTCAGGCTCGACCGTCGACGACTTCGACATGGCCTGCGTGCGCCAGGACCCCAGGCGCCGCGACTACCTGCTGATCGGCGACAGCCACGCCGCCCACCTGTGGTACGGCCTGGCCAAGGCCATGCCGACGGTAAACGTGATGCAGGCCACCGCCTCGGGCTGCAAGCCGACCCTGACCCATCCCGGCTCGGCCGAGGAGCGCTGCGTGGCGCTGATGGACCGGATGTTCGACGACTACCTGCCGGCCCACAAGGTCGACACCGTGGTGCTGGCCGCCCGCTGGAAGCGCGACGACCTGCCCCGCCTGGAGTCCACCCTGACCAAGCTGCGCGGCCAGGGGCTGGACGTCATCGTGTTCGGCCCGATCATCGAGTACCGCTCGCCCCTGCCCCGCCTGCTGGCCGTCTCCGACCGCCTGCATGATCCCGACTTCGTCGACGGGCAGCGCATCGACGTCAGCGGCGTCGACCGCGAGATCGGCAAGCTGGCCCGCAGGAAGGGCGCCCGCTACGTGTCGCTGGCTTCGGCCATGTGCCCCGGCGGCCATTGCCTGGAGATCGATCCCAAGGGCTATCCGGTGCAGTTCGACTACGGCCACCTGACCGGCAGCGGCTCGGAGATCCTGGCCAGGCGGGTCATCGCCCAGGATCCGACCCTGAGCCAGGGCCCGATCGCCGCAGCCCCCGCGGCGGCAAGCGCCAAGGGCGCCTGATCGCCTCGATTGCAAGCCGCACCGGCCCGCGCGAAGGTCGCGCCCTCGCTTAAGAGGGGGCCTTCCATGCAGCTGATCAGCCTTCCGGCCTCGCCGTTCGCGACCCGGGTCAGGATCGCGCTGCGGGCCAAGGGCCTGGACGTCGAGATCGTCCCGCCGCCGTCAGGCTGGCCGAACGATCGGGGCTTTCGCGACATCAGCCCGACAGGCCGCGTGCCGGTGCTGATCCTCGACGACGGCGAGGCGGTGTGGGAGTCGGCTGTCATCCTGGAGCTGCTGGAGGA
The DNA here is from genome assembly GCF_029543245.1 of Caulobacter endophyticus. Classification (GTDB taxonomy): domain Bacteria; phylum Pseudomonadota; class Alphaproteobacteria; order Caulobacterales; family Caulobacteraceae; genus Caulobacter; species Caulobacter endophyticus_A. The sequence continues at coordinate 52,199 of NZ_JARQWV010000023.1, read as the reverse complement.
GCTCTTCCCCCGCCGGCGTTCTGGAACGCGCGCGGGCGCGGCAGCTGGTGCGCGTGGCCGATCTCTACCTGATGCCGCCGATGGTCGCCCTGGCTACGCCCCATGACCCGGCCGAGAACCGCCGGCTGTTCGAGCAGCTGGCCGACGCCCTGGCCGTGCTCGGCGACCTCTTGGAAGACGGCCCCTACGCCGTCGGCGGATCCCTGTCGCATGCCGACTGCGCGATCGCGCCGGTGCTGCTGGCCGCCCGGATCACGGGCCGCCGCCTCGGGATCGATCCGATCGAGGCGCTGCCGCGCGTGGAGGCCTACGCCCGCGCGACGGTCCGCGACGAGCACATCCTGGAGGCGCTTGTGGAAATGCAGGAGGGGATCCGGCGCCTCGTCCCGAGCCGCTGAAACCCCCTCGCCTGCAAGGTCAGTGCTGGCTTTCCGGCAGGCGCACGACCAGGCCGTCCAAGGCGTCGCTGACCTTGATCTGGCACGACAGGCGGCTGTTGGGCTCGACGTTCTCGGCGAAGTCGAGCATCGACTCCTCCATGGCCGACTTGTCGCCGGTCTTATCGGTCCAGGCGTCGTCCACATAGACGTGGCAGGTCGCGCAGGCGCAGGCGCCGCCGCAGTCGGCGTCGATGCCCGGGACGTTGTTCTTCACGGCGCCTTCCATGACCGTCAGGCCCGGCTTGACGTCGAGGACGTGCTCGGTCCCGTCGAATTCGATGTAGGTGATCTTGGCCATGGTTCCCCTGCGTAGCTCTTTGGGGCGGATCTAAGCCGCCACTTCCTTCATGGATATCGCCGGATCCGCCAGCCTTGTCTTAGACACGGGCGTCCGCTTGGCGATCAATTGTTTGCCGGCCATGAACTCGGGCGGCGCGTTGACGGCTTCCACAGCCTGGACGAGGTCGCCCTTGAGGTGGAAGACGGCGAACTTGGCGGCGGCCACGTCGCCGCGCACGATGGTGCTGTCGGCGTCGAACGGCAGGCCGGCGATCTGGAGCTTCAGGTCGTACTGATCCGACCAGAACCACGGCACTTCCGGCGAGGGCCCGGCGCGGCCGACGATGGCGGCGGCGGCCTGCTTGGCCTGCTCCAGGGCGTTGGGCACGCTTTCGAGACGGAACTGGCGCTCGTACAGCGGCAGCGGCCGGTGGGCGACGTCGCCGATGGCGAAGACGCGCGGATCGCTGGTGCGGGCTTCCAGATCGACGACGATGCCGCCCGTGCACTCCAGGCCCGCGTCCTGGGCCAGCTCGACATTGGGATGGGCGCCGACGCCCACCAGGGCCGCGTCGCAAGGCACGACCTCGCCGCCCTTCAGGCGCACGCCGGTGACGTGGCCGTTCTCGCCCTCGAAGGCCTCGACATTGGCGTTCAGCTCGAACGTCACGCCGCGCGCGCCGTGATAGTCCTGGAAGAAGGTCGACAGGGTCTCGCAGGCGACGCGGGCCAGCACCCGGCTCTCGCGCTCGATGACGGTGGCCTCCGCGCCCAGGGCGCGGGCCGAGGCGGCCGCTTCCAGGCCGACATAGCCGCCGCCGACCACGGCCAGGCGCTTGCCCTCGCCCAGCGCGGCCTTCAGGGCCTCGGCGTCGGCCGCCGTGCGCAGGGCCAGCACGCCGGCCAGATCCGCGCCGGGGATCGGCAGTTCGCGGGCGCGGGCGCCGGTGGCCAGGATGAGAAAGTCGTAGGTGATCACCTCGCCCGAGGCGAGGCTGACGGTGCGGTCGCCGCGGTTGAGGCTGGTCGCCACGCCCTGCAGGCGCAGGGCGACATTGGCCTCGGCGTACCAGTCCTGCGGCTTGAGAGCGAGGCTCTCGGCGTCGGCCTCGCCCTTCAGCCAGGCCTTGCTGAGCGGCGGGCGCTGGTAGGGCAGCAGCGGCTCTTCGCCGATCAGCACGATCGGGCCCTCGTGGCCGTACTGGCGCAGGAAGGCGGCGGCCGAGCCGCCCGCATGGCCCGCACCGACGATCACCACCTTGGCCTTCGGATCGCTCACGACCGCTTCACTCAACGCGCTTGCCTCCCGCACGAAACAAAATTGACGACCCCGTCATCTTTTGCAAGTCGACGCTAGCCGGGACGGGTCATCCAGAACCAGCCATAGAACAACACCCATCCCGCCGTGAAGACGGCCAGCAGCGTCCTTGGCCCGACCCGTCCACGCATGATGGCGCCGATCAGCGAAAACGCCGCCGCCACGAGCAGAAAGCGCGGCAGGCGAACAGGCAGGGCCGCGGCGGCGAAGACCGGCAGGCCCGCGCCCGCCTGCGGGGCCAGGGCCGCATAGACCTTGTAGGGCGTCGAGGTCAGCGGCCCCTTCAGGCTGGCCAGGATCCAGCCCTCGCGAGCCATGTCGTCCCGGGCCTTGTCGATCATGGCGTCGGAGACCGACGGCACCGCCGCCACCGCCTTCAGCGCTGCATCCGGCGCATTGGCGCTCCACAGCCACATGGCCGCCCCGCCGACCATCGCCCCCAGGGCGGCCAGCAGGCTCGTCAAGGCCCCCATGCGAAAGCCTCGCCGCAGAGCGACGAGGCTTATGAGCACGTCCGGAACGACGAAGAACAGGAAGCCCTCGGCCGCGCCCCACAGGAATGCGGCGAGACCGAAGGCGCGAGCAGTCGTCAGACCACCCGCTCCACCAGCATCTTCTTGATCGAGGCGATGGCCTTGGCCGGGTTCAGACCCTTCGGGCAGACCTGGGCGCAGTTCATGATCGTGTGGCAGCGATAGAGCTTGAACGGGTCCTCGAGGTCGTCGAGGCGGTCGCCCGTGGCTTCGTCGCGGCTGTCGATCAGCCAGCGGTAGGCGTGCAGCAGGGCCGCCGGGCCCAGGTACTTGTCGCCGTTCCACCAGTAGCTGGGGCACGAGGTCGAGCAGCAGGCGCACAGGATGCACTCGTAGAGACCATCGAGCTTCTCGCGGTCTTCCGGGGCCTGGCGCCATTCCTTCTGCGGCTCGGGGGTCGTGGTGTGCAGCCACGGCTCGATCGAGGCGTACTGGGCGTAGAACAGCGTCAGGTCGGGGATCAGGTCCTTGACCACCGGCGCGTGCGGCAGCGGGCTGATCGTGACCGCCTTGCCGGGCACCTCGCCGTGGCCGTGCGTGCAGGCCAGGGTGTTGCGGCCGCCGATGTTCATCGCGCAGGAGCCGCAGACACCTTCGCGGCACGACCGGCGGAAGGCCAGGGTCGGGTCGATGGTGTTCTTGATGTAGAGCAGCGCGTCCAGGACCATGGGACCGCAGGCGTCGACGTCGACGTCATAGGTGTCCCACCGCGGGTTCATCCCGGTTTCGGGATCGTAGCGGTAGATCTTGAACGAGCGCACGTTCTTGGCGCCGGCCGGAGCGGGCCAGTGCTTGCCGCTCTGAACGCGGGAGTTCTTGGGAAGAGAGAGCTGGACCATCTGCGTTCCCCTAGTAAACCCGTTGCTTCGGCGGGATGTAGTCGATGTCGGTCGACATCGTGTAGTTGTGCACCGGACGGAAATCGATGCTGACCTTGCCGGTCTCGTTGTCGAGCCAGGCCAGGGTGTGCTTCATCCACTCGGTGTCGTTACGCTCGGAGAAGTCCTCGCGGGCGTGGGCGCCGCGGCTCTCGGTGCGGTTGGCCGCGCCGTTCACCGTCACGACCGCCTGGCCGATGAGGTTGTCGAACTCGAGGGTCTCCATCAGGTCGGTGTTCCACACCAGACCGCGGTCGGAGACCTTCACGTCGCCCTTCTTGTCCCAGACGGCCTGGAGGCGGGCCACGCCGCTGTCCAGGCTCTCGCCGGTGCGGAACACGGCGGCGTCTTCCTGCATCGCCTTCTGCATTTCGAGGCGCAGTTCGGCGGTCGGGGTCGAGCCATTGGCGTTGCGCATGCGGTCGAAGCGCTCGATGTGGGCTTCGGTCTGGCTGGCCTTCAGTTCCGGCTGCTTGGCGCCGGGGGTCAGGACCTCGGCGCAGCGCAGGCCGGCCGCGCGGCCGAACACCACCAGGTCGATCAGCGAGTTCGAGCCCAGGCGGTTGGCGCCGTGCACCGACACGCAGGCGGCTTCGCCCACGGCCATCAGGCCGGGGATCACCTGGTCGGGGTTGTCGCCCGACTTGGTGACGACTTCGCCGTGATAGTTCGTCGGGATGCCGCCCATGTTGTAGTGGACGGTCGGCAGCACCGGGATCGGGGCCTTGGTCACGTCGACGCCGGCGAACACCTTCGCCGTTTCCGAGATGCCCGGCAGGCGCTCGGCCAGGATCTTCGGATCCAGGTGGTCGAGGTGCAGGAAGATGTGGTCCTTGTTGGGGCCCACGCCGCGGCCTTCGCGGATCTCGATGGTCATCGCGCGGCTGACCATGTCGCGGGGCGCCAGGTCCTTAACCGACGGGGCGTAGCGCTCCATGAAGCGCTCGCCTTCCGAGTTGGTCAGGTAGCCGCCTTCGCCGCGGGCGCCTTCGGTGATCAGGCAGCCGGCGCCGTAGATGCCGGTGGGGTGGAACTGCACGAATTCCATGTCCTGCAGCGGCAGGCCGGCGCGCAGCGCCATGGCGTTGCCGTCGCCCGTGCAGGTGTGGGCCGAGGTGGCCGAGAAGTAGGCCCGACCGTAGCCGCCGGTGGCCAGGATCACCGTCTGGGCCTGGAAGCGGTGCAGGGTGCCGTCGTCGAGCTTCCACGCGGTCACGCCGCGGCAGGCGCCGTCTTCCATGATCAGGTCGAGGGCGAAGTACTCGATGAAGAACTCGGTGTCGTGGGCCAGCGACTGGCCGTACATCGTGTGCAGCATGGCGTGACCGGTGCGGTCGGCCGCCGCGCAGGTGCGCTGGATCGGGCCTTCGCCGAAGTTCTTGGTCATGCCGCCGAAGGCGCGCTGGTAGATCTTGCCCTCGGCCGTGCGCGAGAACGGCACGCCCCAGTGCTCGAGCTCATAGACCGCCGCCGGAGCGTTGCGGGTCAGGTACTCGATGGCGTCCTGGTCGCCCAGCCAGTCCGAACCCTTGACGGTGTCGAACATGTGCCAGCGCCAGTCGTCCTGGCCCATGTTGCCGAGGCTGGCCGAGATGCCGCCCTGGGCCGCCACGGTGTGGCTGCGGGTCGGGAACACCTTGGTGATGCAGGCGGTCTTGAGGCCGGCTTGCGCGGCGCCGAGCGCGGCGCGGAGGCCCGAGCCGCCGGCGCCCACGACGACGACGTCGAACTTGTGGTCGATGAACGTATAGGCCGACATCAAAGGGCTCCGGTGAAGGCGATCTTCAGGATCGAGACGATCCCGGCGACGCCGGCGAGCATGCAGAGAAACAGGTTGCCGATGATGAGGGCGGCCTTCGGGGCGAACGCCTCGACATAGTCCTCGATGACCACCTGGATGGCGTTCTTCAGGTGCACCAGCAGGGCGATGAAGAGCAGCGACAGCAGGACGGCGTTCATCGGGAGCGCCACCCAGACGACGACGGTGTCGAAGTCGGCGCCGGCCAGGCGGATGGCGGCGAACACGCCCCACAGGAGCAGCGGCACGAGCGCCAGGCCCGAGACGCGCTCGGCTATGAAGTGGCTGACGCCGTGGTGGGCCGCGCCCAGGCCGCGCGCCCGCGACAGCGGCGTGCGGAAGCTGTTGGTCTTGCTGCTCATGATCAGAACACCCCCGTGGCGGCGGCGATGGCCCAGGTGACCACGCTGGCGACGATCGTGAAGGCGAAGACGACGACGGCCGTCAGGTCGGCGGTCTTGGGCGCAAAGCCCTTGCCCAGGTCCCAGAAGGTCTGCCGGATGATGTAGGCGACGTTGTAAAAGATCGCGCAGGTGACGCCGAACAGGGCGATCTTGCCGAGCAGCGAGCCGAGCGCGCTCTGGTAGCAGGCGAAATGATCCGGGCCCGAAGCCAGCGCCACGCCCCAGCCCGCCAGCAGCAGCACGCCCAGATACAGCCCGAACAGGCTGAAGCGGTGCGTGATCGAGCAGATCATGGTGAGGTGCGGCCGCCAGACCTGGAGGTGCGGCGACAGCGGACGCTCAGGGAGCCCCCGGCTCGTCTCGGTCATTTTTACGTCCAACCTGTGGATTTGTGCGTTGCGGGACGCTTTTAAGCGCGAGCGCCGGGGTGTCAACGAAACGGCCATTACTTGAGATACGTTCGCAATTCAGCCGTCGGGAGAAAGGCGGAACCTCTCAAGCCAAGCTTGCGTTATCGCTGGCCAGTGGTGGGGGGATGATACCGCGACGATGACCGGACCGATCGACTTCGCGGCGGTGTTCGATCGTCTGCCCACCCCGTACATGATGCTGGACCGCGACCTGCGGTACGTGGCCGCCAACCAGGCCTATCTCGACACCCTGGGCCGCACCTGGGCCGAGCTCGACGGCGCCTTCCTGTTCGAGGCCTTTCCCAGCGATGGCGAGTCGCGCGAGCGACTGGAAAGCTCGCTGCTGCGGGCGCGCGACAGCGGCAAGGTCGATCACCTGCCGCTGATTCCCTACGCCATCGAGCGCCCGGCCCATCTGGGCGGCGGCTTCGAGGACCGGATCTGGAGCGCCACCCACACCCCGATCCCCGGTCCCGACGGCAGGACCGCCTACATCGTCCAGCACACCCAGGACGTCACCGCCATCCAGCGCCTGAAGGAGGTCGCCTTCGGACGGGGCGAGATGGCCATGCTGCAGGACGACGTGCTGCTGCGGGCCGGGGCGGCGGGCGCCCAGAACGACGACCTGCGGCGCCTGTTCATGCAGGCCCCCAGCTTCATGGCCGTGCTGCGCGGGCCCGAGCACCGCTTCGACCTGGTCAACAACGCCTACACCCAGCTGATCGGCTGGCGCGACGTGGTCGGCCTGCCGCTGCGCGAGGCCCTGCCGGAGGTAGTGGAACAGGGCTTCGTGACCCTGCTCGACCGGGTGACCGCCACGGCCGAGGCCTTCATCGGCCGCGAGATCAAGGTCGCGTTGCAGCGCACGCCCGACGGGCCGCTGGAGGACCGCTTCCTCGACTTCATCTACCAGCCGATCATCGAGCCGGACGGCTCGGTCTCGGGCGTGCTGGTCGAGGGATCGGACGTCACGGACAAGGTTCTGGCCGGCGAGCAGCAGCGGCTGCTGCTCGACGAGTTGAACCATCGCGTCAAGAACACCCTGGCCACGGTGCAGGCCATCGCCCGCCAGACCCTGCGCGGCGCCCTGACGCCGGAGGCCTTCGCCCGCGCCTTCGAGGCGCGGCTGCTGGCCCTGTCCCAGACCCACAACGCCCTGACCGACAGCCAGTGGGCCGGCGCGGGCCTGCGCCAGATCCTGTCCCAGGAACTGGCGCCCTATGATCCGGCCCGCATCGCCATGGAAGGACCGGACGTCAACCTGCCCGCCCGGATCGCCCTGTCGCTGGGCATGGTGTTCCACGAACTGGCCACCAACGCCGCCAAGTACGGGGCGCTGAGCACCGAGGCGGGCCGGTTGCGCCTGACTTGGTCGGTCGTGAACGACGCCCTCGGCTTCGAATGGCGCGAGGAAGGCGGTCCGCCGGTGACGGCCCCGACCCGCCACGGCTTCGGCTCGCGCCTGATCGAACGCAGCATCGGCGCCGAACTGCGCGGGCAGGTGGCGATCGACTACGCGCAGGGCGGGCTGATCTGCCGGTTCACGGTGTCGATGGATAGAGTTTTCTAGGCCGGCTTTCCGCGTAGGGGTGGTTTTCCAACTCGTCGGCGCGCTCCGCCGTGCGCCTCAGCCGACAACGCTCGGCGTCGAGATTGGAGGCGCGGCCCCAGTCGGCGTCCGCCACGCTGGCGCAGCTGGCGTCGCGAAAGGTCAGCCAGGCCCTCTGGGCTTTGCGCAGCGCGTCCTTCTGTCGTGGGAAATCCAGTCTGGCCATGGTCGCGCGATAGGCCTCGTTGAGGCGGGCGTCCTGGCGACGCCCCTCCGCTACTAGGCATGCCCCCAGCGCGGCGTCGGAGCCCTGGGCCGCCTCGGACGCGACGCAACGGTCGTAGACGAGGCCGTAGCCCGACGCGCGCGGCGTCGCCGCCGTCGCCCCCGTAGACCCCATCGCGATCAGCGCAGCGACCGCCCCCGCGATTGCCGAAACCCGCATTGCCCCCTCCATGTCGCCACGATCTTGGCGCGGACGGAACATGCGGTCGAGCCCCCCGCCGGGTCTAGTCCCGCACCCGGCCCACATAGTCCGCCGAGCGCATTTCCTGCAGGCGCGACACCGTGCGCTCGAACTCGAACGCGCCGTCGCCGGCCGGGTACAGCGCCTCGGGCTCGCCGGCGGCCAGGGCCACCAGCTTGGCGTCGGCCTCGTAGAGAGCGTCGATCAGGGTGTTGAAGCGCTTGGCCGCGTCGCGCTTCTCGGGGACCAGCAGTGGAATGTCTTCCAGGAAGATGGTGTGGAAGCGCTCGGCCAGGGCCAGGTAGTCCTGCGGGCCCAGCGCCTGCTGGCACAGGCTGGCGAACGAGCTGCGCACCAGGCCGCCGGCGGCGCGCGGCAGGCGCAGCTTGCGGCCCATCACCTCCAGCGTCGCGCCGGTTTCCTCGGCGCCGTCCAGCATGTCGAGCCAGAGCTTGTCGAACTCGGCCTCGGTGGTCTTGTCGACCGGCGACAGCCAGGTGCGGCCGGCCCGCAGGCGGTCGAGGCGGAAGTCGACCGGCCCGCGCACGGCCACCACCTCCATCTTCTCCTTCAGCATGGCGATGAAGGGGGTGAAGAGCTGGCGGTTGAGGCCGTCCTTGTAGAGGTCGTCGGGCGGACGGTTGGAGGTGGCCACCAGCGTGACCCCTTCTGCGAACAGCGCCTCGAACAGCCGCCCCAGGATCATGGCGTCGGCGATGTCGGTGACCTGCAGCTCGTCGAAGCACAGCAGCCTCGCCTCGCCGGCGATCAGCTCGGCGGTCGGCGCGATCGGGTCGTCGCCCTTGTGGCGGCCAAAGCGAGCTTTCCGCTCGGCGGCGTCGCCCTTGCGCCAGGCGTCGATGTGAGCGTGCACCTCGGCCATGAAGACGTGGAAGTGGACGCGGCGCTTGCGGTGCACCGGGGCGCTGTCGAAGAACAGGTCCATGACCATCGACTTGCCGCGCCCCACCGGTCCCCAGATGTAGAGCCCGCGCTGGCTCTTGGGCTTGCGGCCGAAGAACGAGAAGCTGGGCTCGCCGGCGCTGTCGAGGTCGGACTCCAGGCGGGCCAGGGCGTCGATGGCGGCGGCCTGGGCGACGTCGGGGCGGATCTCGCCGGCGGCGAGGCGCTCACGATAGGCGGTGCTTACGGACTGGGGCATCGGGATGCGGGTTAGCGCGGCGCGGCGCATTGTGAAACCCCGATCCTTCTCCCCTTGCGGGAGAAGGTGGCGGCGAAGCCGACGGATGAGGGGTCTCTCAGATTTGAGACGCCCCACCCTGCCTGACCGCCACGCGAGGCTTTAAGTTCTGAGAGACCCCTCACCCGACCTCCCTCAGGGAGGCCACCCTCTCCCGCAAGGGGAGAGGGATAAAGAAAAAGCCCCGGCCTTTCGGGCCGGGGCTCTTCTGAAACACGATGTGGAGGCGATCACGCCACGCGGCGGACCTTCTTGGCCTTGGCCATCGCCCGGTCGCGGCGCAGGCGCGACAGGTGGTCGATGAACAGCACGCCTTCCAGGTGGTCCATCTCGTGCTGGATGCAGACGGCGAACAGGCCCTCGGCCTCCTCGACGACGGGCTCGCCCTGGTAGTTCAGGTAGCGCACCTTGATGCGGGCCGGACGCTCGACGGCGTCGAAATATTCCGGCACCGACAGGCAGCCTTCCTCGTAGACGAACAGCTCTTCGGACGGGTCGAACAGCTCGGGATTGACGAAGTAGCGCGGGGCCGGCTCCTCGCCCTCGCGGGCCAGGTCCATGACGATGATGCGCACGGGCTCGCCGATCTGCACGGCGGCCAGGCCAATGCCGGGCGCGTCGTACATGGTCTCCAGCATGTCGTCCATCAGGGCGCGCACCTCGTCGGTGACGGCCTCGACGGGCGTGGAGATCTTCTTCAGCGTCGCCAGGTCGGCGGCGTTATCGATGGTGAGGATGCGACGGATGGCCATAACGAAACTCAGGTAGGCGTCCCGTTTCCGAGGGTCAAGGCGGGGTTTTGTCCCACCTCGCCATCAGTTTGCGCCCCGGGAGCCGTAATTTCCAGCTTGGTGACCGGCCGCACGGCGGTGTCGACGCCCGCCAGTTCCTCGATGCCCTTGCCTCCGTGCTCGACCTTCAGCTTCTCGAACTCGCGGGCCTTGGGCAGCACCCGGCTCTCCAGCGAGCCGACGAAGGCGTTGTACTTGTCGACGGCGGCCGACAGCGAGCGGCCCATGCCGGCCACGTGGCCGCCCATGTCGGCGACGCGCTTGTAGAGCTCGCGGCCCAGGGCGGCGACCTCGACGGCGTTCTTGGCCTGCTCCTCGACCCGCCAGCCGTAGGACACCGCCTTGCACAGGGCGAACAGGGTCGAGGGCGTGGCGATGATCACCCGCTTTTCCATCGCCTCGGTCATCAGCTCGGGCGCGCGTTCCAGGGCGGCGGCCAGAATGCCGTCGCCGGGCACGAACATGGCCACGAAGTCGGGCGAGACCTCCAGGGCGTCCCAATAGGCCTTGGCCGACAGCGACTGGATGTGGGCGCGCAAAGATGCGGCGTGGCGCAGATAGGCGGCCTCGCGGGTGACGTCGTCGGGCGCGTCCTGGGCTTCCAGATAGGCGGTCAGCGAGCACTTGGCGTCGATGACGAAGGCGGCGTTGCGCGGCATGCGCACCACCACGTCGGGGCGGACGCGGCCGCCGTCCAGTTGGACCTGCTCGGTGAAGTCGACGCCGTGCTTCAGGCCGGCCATCTCCAGCACGTTGCGCAGCATCTGCTCGCCCCAGCGGCCCTGCACGCCGGCGCCGCGGCGCAGGGCGGCCGACAGCTTGCGGGCCTCGGCCTGGGTGGCGGTCGAGGCCTCCATCAGGGCGGCGATCTGGGCTTTCAGGCCGCCGGTCTCCTCGGCGCGGGTCTTCTCGACGGCGGTGACCTGGGCCTCGAACTTGGCCAGGGTCTCGGCCACCGGCTTGAGCTGGGCCTCCAGGCGGGCGTGGGTCAGCTGGTCGCGGCTCTTGGCGTTCTCGTCGGCCCGCTTGATCAGTTGCTCGGCCACGGCGTGGGCGCTCTTCTCGGCCTGGGCGCGGATCAGCTCGATCTGGGTCGCCGACTGGTCTTCCAGGTGTCGGTGCTTTTCCAGCGCCTGCTCCAGCTGGGCCGAGAGCCGCCAGACCTCCTGCTCGGCGCCGGCCGCCTTGCGCTGGGCCATGATCGCCCACACCACCGCGCCGGCGGCGGCGAGCAGGAACACGAGGGCGAGGATCAGGTAGGGGTCGACGGCGTCGTTCATGCTCCGTTCTTAGCCGGAGTCGACGGCCAGAGGAAGGCGGGCCGCGCCGCCGCGTCAGTCCGCGACGCGCCAGGCCTCCAGCGGAACCACGGTGGCGCAGGCCGGGCCGCCATCCTTGGCGCGGCCGGGCAGCAGGACCTCGAGCACCGCACCGTCCAGAGCCTTGGCCAGCAGGTCGGCCGGGATCGTGTGGATGTCGATTTTGGCGCGACGGCTCCAGAGCGAGCCGTGCTGGCCGGCCGAGGTTCCGATGGCGATATAGACGAAGCGCCGGACGGGCCCCTCGCTGCGCACGAACTCGCCCAGGAACCGCGGCCCCGGCGCGACGCGCACTGAAACGTCAAAGGCCAGGGAGGCGTCGCCGGCGACCACCGGCCCCACGGGGTGGTTCTTCTTGTCCTGCAGGCTGTAGGCGGCGCCAGGAACCGGGTCCTGGATACGCAGCCTCAGCGTGATCGGCTGACCGGTCATGGCGCCCCTCCCGGCACGAAGTCGTAGCCGACCTCGCGCCCTGGCGAAACATCCGGCAAGACGCCTACGGCCCGCAGCTCCAGCGGCCCGGCAGGGTCAGGCTGGCCCCGTCGGCGCGCAGATAGGTCAGGGTCGCCGGGCGCGGCGGAGACTCTCCGCCGCCGATGGCGGGGCCGGTCAGGGCGATGCGGATGGTCTTGCCCTGGCCGCTGAAGGTCGCGCCCCCGGCCATGCCGTCGAAGCCGCCCGGCGCGCCGATCCGCTCCACATAGTCGCCGACCTTGACCAGGCCCTGGGCAGGATCGCGCGAGCCGACGTTTCCCTTGGCCAGCAGCAGCGAGCCCTGCTCGGCCGAGAACGCGCAAGCCAGTTCGCCCGCCAGAGCCTGGGCCTTCAGGTCACCCTCCGACAGGGGCGAAAGCCGGATCTCAGAACCATCGCCGCCCACCGTGTGCGGCTCGACCGGCGGGCCGACCTCGGGCGGCGGGGTCAGGGTGGTGGGCGCATCGGGCGACGGCGCGGAGGCGGCCTGCGGCGAGGCGTTCTTGCCCTTGGGATCCGAACAGGCGCCAAGGGCCAGCGTCGCCAGGGCGGCCAGGCCGAGGAGAGAAAGGGTCCGGGATCGGAACCGGGGCATGGCGGTGCTCCTTGCGCTCGGCAGGGAGTACGCCCCGGATCCCGGGCGGGTTCCTCGCCCCCCTACTTCGCGTACCGCGCCGCCACCGGCTCGTAGCGGTCCCAGACCTGGCCGTCGGCCAGCGAGCGCAGCAGCTTGAGATACTCGGCGTGCGACCAGGCCAGGGGCGTGGCCGAATCCGTGCCCTCGCCGGTCACGTACGGATGGCGGGTCTTGGCGCCGACGCCGTCCCACACCTGCTCGGGGATCAGCAGGCCGTCATTGGCGAAGAGCTCGATGCCTTTCACATAGCGGGCGCGGATGGCGGCGATCTGGGCCTTGCTCGGCTTGCCCTTCTCGGCCGCAAGGGCCAGCTCGTAATGGCCCCGCTCACCGGTGAAGATCGGCCACACGCGGCCGCGCTGGCCCAGGCTCATCTCCCCGCCCTCACCATAGTTGCCGCCGGTCTTGGCGTCCTCGCCATAGCCGTCGACGTCATAGCGCCGCCAGCCCGGGAACTCGCCTTTCACGCCCGGGAAGCTGAAGTCGTAGCGCACGCGGTACATGTCCTCGCGGGCCGTGTCGTCCAGCTCGGGCAGGCTGCCGACGATGTGGCTGTCGTCGGCCCGGCGCACGCCGTAGCGGACGAGTTCCAGGAACCCGCCGTCGACCACCTCGTCCTCGGGCGGGGCGATCTGGCCGTTGGCCGCGCCGATCGGGGCCTTGTCGTTGGGGTCCTCGTTCTTGTTCAGGCGCATGAAGTAGCTGCCGTCGCCGAACTTGCCGCTGGTGGTGAACATCCGCGCCTCGACCTTGGCCGAGTAGGCGTCGGCGGTTTCGCGATAGCGGTCGCCCGACTTGGCGTCGCCGGCCAGGTCGGCGATCTCGCCGGCGGTCACGAGGCCGGCGATCACCGCGGCCGTGGTCGAGGGCGAGTGGCCGTCCTGCTCCTCCCAGCGCTCCTGCTGGCTGTAGGGCGGGACGATCGTAGCCTTGTTCCAGCCGATGCCGACCTTGCCGCCGTCGACCAGGAAGTCGGCGGCCGGCTTGATCATGCGGGCGTAATAGGCCGCAAGGTCGGGCTCCGACAGCCAGCCCAGCTTCCACAGCTTCCAGCCCAGCATGATCGGCATGGCCGTCTGGTCCAGCTGGACGCCGACCCATTCGGGCGTGCCGTCGACCTCGGTCTTCTGCAGGAACCAGCCGCCGGCGTCCTTGTTGCCAGGGGTCTTCTCGCCGACCTGCACGGTGGGCAGGTAGTGGAAAGCGGCCAGGGGCGTCTCCTTGTCGCCCAGGGCCGCCAGGGCCATGGCGCACTGGTAGAAGTCGCGCGGCCAGACGGCCTTGTAGCCGGTCGAGGGCTTGGAAGCGTCCACCGTGTCGCCCCAGGGGTTGGACAGCGAGGCGATCAGGGCGCCGGCATAGGTGCGGTCTTCCTGCACCTTCAACATCAGGGCGCTGGCATAGGCCAGCTTGCCGCCGTCGGCGCTTTCCTTGGCCACGCGCGGCAGCTCGGTCAGCGAGGCGATATAGTCGCTCCAGCCCACATGGGCGCCCTCGCCGTTGTAGCGGGCCAGCACCTCGTCATAGCCGGTCTTCAGGCTGGCCATGGCCGTCTGGGCCGAGCCCCCAGGATCGGCGCCGAAGCCGATGGCGAAGTCGTAGGTCGCAGAGCCCGAGGCCTGGGTCGGCAGCTGGGCGGCCAGCACGATCGCCCCCTTGGCCTCCGAGCCGCCGGCCAGCACGCCGTCGTCGCCGAGGATCTTCAGGGCGTCATTGCCTTCGAGCTTGGCGGCGGCGGCCTTGGCGAAGGGGCGATCGCCGCGCAGGGTCAGATAGACCTTGCCCTCGCCGGCCGTCAGGGCCTGGGCGCCGGCCGAGCCGACGTCATTGCCGCCGGTGTTGGCCATGTGCGGCTCCAGCACCAGGAACGGCGTCACCGAACCCTTCAGCGCCTTGACCGTCACCCGCAGGAACAGGGCGTTGCGGTCGGGATCGGTGAAGATCCGCTTCTCGATGACGAAGCGGCCGGCCTTGTCGGTGGTGGTGATCTTGTAGGCCGGCGACAGCGGGCGGCCCTTTTTATCCGTATACAGATATTCTGTCCTGGCGGTCGTGTCGCGACCCTCGACGGCGACGCCGTCGGCGGTCTTCACGGCGATCCGCATCTGCTTGATCTGGGCCTCGTGGATCAGGCCGTACATGGTTTCGGTCAGCACGCCGTCGGCGACCGAGAACCACACCTTCGACACCGCGCCGGTGGGGCCGCCGTCCTTGTAGGCGCCGTCGACATAGGCCTCGTACGAGGCGCCGACGGCGGTCTTGGCCGAATAGGCCCAGGTGGTGGCCGGTTCGGCGGCCTGGGCGGCGCCGGCGACAGTGAGGGCCGAGGCGGCCAGGATCAGTGTCTTGAGGGTACGCATGAGGGGCCTCACGAAAGAGACTTGGCCAGCCGCTTGGGCTCGCCCGGGTCGTTGACGGCGAAGACGGAGACGGCGGCGATCAGGAACGAGGCCGCGCCCAGGACCAGAGCGTAGATCGCCTGGCCGCCGAAGAAGGTCTTGAGCAGCAGGCCCAGCACCGTGGCGGCCAGCAGCTGCGGGATGACGATGAAGAAATTGAAGATGCCCATGTAGACGCCCATCTTCCGCCCCGGCACCGAGCCCGACAGGATCGAATAGGGCGACGACAGGATCGAGCTCCAGGCGAAGCCCACCCCGACCATGCCGATCACCAGGAGCTTCGGGTCACGGATCACGAGGAACGACAAGAGGCCAAGCCCGCCCAGCACCAGGCACAGGGCGTGGGCGACGCGGCGGCTGAAGAGGCGCGCGATCACGGGGATCAGCAGGGCCGCCAGGGCCGCCACGCCGTTGTAGACGCCGAACAGCACCCCCACCCAGTCGGCCCCGGCGTTGTAGGCGGCCGAGGTCGCGTCGGACGCGCCGTAGTGGAAGGCGGCCACCGCAGGGGTCGTGTAGATCCACATGGCGAAGAGGCCAAACCACGAGAAGAACTGCACCACCGCCAGTTGCTTCATGGTGGCGGGCATGGCGAAGAGGTCCTCGACCACTTCGGAGAAGCCGTTGGCCGTGCGCCCTGCCCGCTTCAGCTGGCCGGCGACCAGCTGCGCCAGGCCGAAGCCGCCGATCAGGGCGGCCAGGACGTAGAGCTCTTTCTCCAGCCTGGCGGCATAGACGCCCGCCGCGACCGCCAGGCCGGCGATCGTCCAGATCGCGCCACCGGTCAGGAAGGCGGAAACGGCGCGGCCCAAACCGGCTTCGGCCGTGACCGCCTCGCCCTTGGCGGCGGCTTCGGCGGCCTCGAAGGCGGCCATCTGCTCGGGCGAGTATTCGCGGGTGGAAAACACCGTCCACAGCACCGAAGCCAGCAGCGCCGCCCCGCCGACATAGAAGGCGATGCGCACCGACGGCGGGATCTGGCCGGCCGGGGCGGTGTTGGCCACGTCCAGCCAGTTGGTCAGGATCCACGGCAGGCACGAGGCCAGCACCGCGCCGATCCCGATGAAGAAGCTCTGCATGGCGTAGCCGGTCGAGCACTGCTCGTCGGGCAGGTTGTCGCCGACGAAGGCCCGGAACGGCTCCATGGTGATGTTGATCGAGGCGTCCATGATCCACAGCGCCGAGGCCGCGATCCAGAGCGTGGGCGAGTTGGGCATCAGGACCAGGGCGGCCGTGGTCAGGATCGCGCCCCAGAAGAAGTAGGGCCGCCGGCGCCCCAGCTTGCCCCAGGTCTTGTCGGACAGGTGGCCGATGATCGGCTGCACCAGGAGGCCCGTGGCCGGCGCGGCGATCCACAGGATGGCCAGGTGGTCGATCTCGACGCCGAGGGTCTGGAAGATGCGGCTGGTATTGGCGTTCTGCAGGCCAAAGCCGATCTGGATCCCGAAGAACCCGAAGCACATGTTCCAGATCTGGAAGAGGCTCAGCCTGGCCTTGGTCATCGCTTCCCCGCCTTGACGCCGCCGGTTGACCCGGCCGTTTGCGCAAATATTTGCAATGCGCTTTGCGGCGCGCATTTGCGCATGGGGTGCGCAGGGATGCAATGAGGAAGTGGGTTTTTGTCAGGCATTATCGATGAAATGGACGACAGATCGGACGTCCCTCGATCCCTTCTCCGAAAATGCCCCCTGCCCCACATCTCAGGCATCAGCAATAATTCTCATAAATTTGCATCACCAAAACGCTTCCCTGAGCCTCGTGCCCAGGGCCCATGGTTCAGCCGCAAAGATCCAGGCAGGCAACCCGCGAACTGAGCGGCGGCGCGATGGATCCTGGGCACAAGGCCCAGGAAGGCGATCAAGAGAGCCTTGGAGGGAACAATCGCCCCCCTTGCGCCCCGCCCCATCACGTAACATATATAATTACATGAAACGGAACAGCCGCCTCTCCGTCGCCCTGCACGTGCTGCTGCACATGGCCGAACAGGCCGACAAGGCCCTGACCTCGGACGTCCTGGCCTCGTGGGCCGCGACCAATCCGGTGGTCATCCGCCGCACCTTCGCGGGGCTGCGCGACGCCGGCATCGTCGGCTCGGCCAAGGGCCATGGCGGCGGCTGGACGCTGCTGAAGCCGCTGGACGCCGTGACCCTGGCCGACATCCAGGCGGCGCTGGACGAGCCGCTGCTGGCGCTGGGCAAGGCCGAGGAAAGCCCCGGCTGCCTGGTCGAGCAGGCGGTCAACGCCGCGCTGGACGAAGCCGTAGCCGAAGCCCGCCGCCTGCTGGACGAGCGGCTTTCCAGGATCACCCTGGCGGACCTGGCCGCCCAGATCGGCCCGCGCCGCGTCGTGCTGGCGGCGGCGGGCTGCAAGGGTCCTCATCATGAGTCATGACGTCATCGTCGTCGGCGGCAGCTTCGCCGGCCTGTCCGCCGCCATGCAGCTGGCCCGCGCCCGCCGCGACGTGCTGGTCGTCGACGCCGGCCTGCCGCGCAACCGCTTCGCCGACGCCTCGCACGGCTTCCTCGGCCAGGACGGCAAGGCGCCGTTCGACATCCTGCGCGAGGCCCGCTGCCAGCTCGCAGCCTATCCCACCGTGCGGTTCGCTGCCGCGGAGGCCCGCGACGCGGCGATGGAGGAAGGCGGCTTTGCGCTGGCGCTGAACGACGGCCGCACCGTGCGCGGCAAGCGCCTGCTGCTGGCCACCGGCGTCGCCGACCAGCTGCCCGACATTCCGGGCCTCAAGCCCCGCTGGGGCGCCACCGTGCTGCACTGCCCCTACTGCCACGGCTATGAGGCGCGCGACCGCAGGCTGGGCGTGCTGGCCAGCGGCCCGATGGACCTGCACAAGGCCCAGATGATCCCCGACTGGGGTCCCACCACGCTATTCAGCCAGGGCCTGCCGATCGACGCGGCGACCCGCGAGCAACTCGCCGCGCGCGGCGTGGCGATCGAGGAGGCTCCGGTGGTCGAGCTGCTGGGCGACGAGCCGGCGCTGTCCGGCGCGCGCCTGGCCGACGGCCGCATCGTCGCCATCGAGGCAATCTTCGCCTCGCCGACCGTGCGCATGGCCAGCCCGTTGGCGCAGCGTCTTGGCTGCACGCTGGATGACGGCCCGCTGGGGCCGCTGATCCGCGTCGACGACTGGAAAGCCACCAGCGTGCCGGGCGTCTTCGCCGCCGGCGACGCGGCGAGGGCCAACCACAACGCCACCCTGGCCTCGGCCGACGGCGTTCTGGCCGGGGTGGGCGCGCACCGGTCGCTGGTGTTCGGGTAGGGCTTGTCTCACTCAGCCGAAAGTCCCCCGCGAAGGCGGGGGTCCAAGCTGAGTCCCAGAACGGTCAGCGGCGGCGGGAACCCGCCGCCGCTTGGATCCCCGCCTTCGCGGGGATGCTCGGATTAAAGGGGCGGACCTACCGCTTCAGCGCCACGAACCGGATCGCCTGACCGCCGCCGGGGGCCAGCTTCAGCTCCAGGACGTCGGCCGCCGTCACCTCGCGGGTCTCGATGACGATGTCCTGCGGGGCGGCCTTCCAATCGGCCTTCTCGCCGTCGCGATAAATCTCGGCGCGATACTTGCGGCCCGGATCCAGGAACGACAGCGGCGCGGAAAGCACCCGGCCCTGCTCGTCGCTGATCGCGCCCAGGTACCAGTCATCGCTCTTGCGGTCCTTGCGGGCGATGGTGACGAAGTCGCCGATCTCGCCGTTGATCACCCTGGTGTCGGCCCAGTCGACCGGCACGTCCTCGATGAACTTGAAGGGTTTCGGATTGGCCTCGTAGTTCTCGAGCAGGTCGGCGGCCATCTGGATCGGGCTGTAGATCACGACATACAGCGCCAGCTGCTTGGCCCAGGTGGTGGCGACGCCGTCGGGGGCCTTGGTCTTCATGCCGAAGATGCCCGGCGTGTAGTCCATCGGCCCGGCCAGCAGGCGGGTGAAGACGAGGTTGGCCTCGTGTTCGGGCGGGTTGCCCGGCTGGCCCCAGGCGCTGAACTCCATGCCCCGCGCGCCCTCGCGGCTGATCCAGTTGGGATAGGTGCGGCGAAGGCCGGTGTCCTTGATCGGCTCGTGGGCGTTGATGGCGATCTGGCGCTTGGCGGCGGCCTCCAGCACGCGCACGTGGTGCTGCGCCATCGGCTGGCTTTCATGCCAGGCGAAGTGGGTCTTGCCGTCCGGCCCGCTCACCTGGGCGCCGCCGGCGTCGGCGACATAGCCGGTCTTCACGGCCGGTACGCCCACCGATTTATAGAGGTCGAAGGCGGCGTCCATCTGGCGCTCGTAGACGACGGTGTTGCCGGCCGTCTCGTGGTGGCCGATCAGCACCACGCCCTTCTTGCGGGCGTAGTCGGTCAGCTTCTTCAGGTCGAAGTCGGGATAGGATTCGGTGAAGCTGAACTCCGAACCGTCGGCGAACCAGGCGCCGTCCCAGCCCTTGTTCCAGCCCTCGACCAGCACGCCGCCCAGGCCGTGCTTCGCCGCGAAATCGATGTGGCGCATCACGTTCTCATTGGTGGCGCCGTGCTTGGGGCCCGAGCCCCAGGTCTTGTGGTCGAGGTGCATCTCCCACCAGACGCCGACATATTTCATCGGCTTGATCCACGAGACGTCGCCCAGCTTGTTGGGGTCGTTGAGGTTCAGGATCAGGCTGGAGGTGACGAGGCCGCCGGCGCTGTCGGCGATCTGCAGGGTGCGCCAGGGCGTAGGGAACGGCAGGGCGCGCTCGACCTTGGCCTCGCTGACGCCCGGCGTCAGGCTGGCGCGGAAGCGACGATCCTGGGCGCGGGCCAGGTTCATGCCGGCATAGTCCACGAGCGAGGCCTCGTGGATCGAGACGTGCAAACCATCCTTGGTGCGCAGGGTCATCGGCGTCTGGGCGACGCTGACCTCTTCGACCGGCGTGGTGTTGTAGAGATATTCCTCGCGGTTCCACTCATAGGCCGGGATCCACCAGGCGGTGGCCTCGTCGACCAGGCTGAACTCGGTCAGCTCCTCTCCGATGCGGGCGGTCTTCAGGTTGGGTTGCTCGGGAAACTCGTAGCGGAAGCCCAGGCCGTCGTCATAGAGGCGGAACACCACGTCCAGGCGCCGGTGCAGCGGCGTCTTCTCGACCAGGGTCACGCGCAGCTCGTTGAAGCGATTGCGCACGCTCTTGCGCTCGCCCCAGGGCAGGTCCCAGGTCTCGTCGACGCTGCGGGTCTGCTGGTCGGCCACCTCGAAATTGCGTTGCAACTTGGGCGCGTCGACCAGGATGAAGCCCAGTTTCGACGGCGCCACCACCGGCCGGCCCAGGCGGCTGACCGAATAGGTCGGCTGGCCGTCGTTGTCGGTGGTCACCGTCACGCTCAGCACCTTGTCGGGCGAGGTCGCGGTGGCGGTCACCGCCGCCAGCGAAGGCGACGCCGCCAGGGCCATTACGGCCGCAGCCAGAAGGCGCAGGATCATGCTTCTACTCCCTAATTCTCCGCCTCGCCGCACTTGCCAAGCACGGCGGGCGATGCGTTAAACAGGTCATTGAAAAATTTTGCGGCAAGTTTTGCAGCCGCTACGGACGACGGGGACGGGATACGGTGAGCAAGGGGGCGACGCGTCTGGAAGACCTGGCCAGGATGGCCGGCGTCTCGATCTCCACCGCCTCGCGGGCGCTGAACGACAGCCCCGCCGTCAACCAGCGCACCAAGCAGCTGATCTGGAAGCTGGCGCGCGAGATGGACTATCCGTTCCGCCGCTACATGCCCGCCGGCCCCATCGGCGCCGAGGGCACGATCGCCATCGTCGTGCCGCGTCCGCAGCACCGCGAGGGGCGCCTCTCGGACCCGTTCTTCCTCGAGCTGTTCGCCGGCGTCGGCGAGGCCGCCCGCGAGCGCGGCTGCGATATCCTGGTCAGCCACGTGGCCCCGGGCAGCTTCGAAGACCTGTCGGCGGCCATGACCACCAGCCGCGCCGACGGGGTGATCTTCCTGGGCCAATCCTGGCTGCACACCGCCTTCAACCGTCTGGCCGAGACCGAGGCCCGCTTCGTGGTCTGGGGCGCGCAACTGCCCGACCAGGCCTATTGCTCGGTGGGGTCCGACAACCCACTGGGCGCCCGGCGCGCGACACTGCATCTGGCGCGTCTGGGCCGCAAACGCATCGTCTTCCTGGGCGACACCGAGGCCCCCGAGGCCATGCAGCGCCACCGCGGCTATCTCGACGCGGTCGAGCAGTTCGGCCTGGGCGTGGATCCCGACCTGATCGTGCCGGCCCACTTCGAGGTCGAGTCGGCCGAGGCCAGCATCGACTCCTTGATCCAGCGCGGGGTGAAGTTCGACGGGGTGGTGGCCGCCTCCGACCTGATCGCCCTGGGCGCCATCCGCGCCTTGCAGCACGCGGGACTTTCCGTGCCCGGCGACGTCTCGGTGATCGGCTACGACGACGTGCCCTTCGCCCGTTATTCCAGCCCGGCCCTGTCGACGATCTCGCAGGACACCGCCAAGGCGGGCCGGCTGATGGTGTCCAAGCTGCTGGACGCCAGCGGCCAGGGCTCGAGCCGCAGCGAGCGGGTGCCGACGGATCTGATCATCCGCGAGAGCTGCGGGGGGTAGAAATCCCCCTTCCCCCTTGATGGGGGAAGGGTCGGGGATGGGGGTGACGCGGCGGTTCAGCCGGCAAGGCGGCAGGCCACCCCCACCCAACCCTCCCCCATCAAGGGGGAGGGCTTTGCAGGGAACACTCACCCCCGCTTCGCCAACAGACCGCCCAGCGGCGGCACCGTGCCCGGCGCGTCGAGATTGACGCTGTCGACCACGCTCCAGCCCTGCGGCAGGTCCCAGGCCACGGCCTCGAAGCCGAGGTTGAACACGCACAGCATCGCCGCCTCGCCCTCGCCGCGCTCGAACACCAGCAGCGGGGTGTTGGTGTCGACGAGGTGCATGCCGCCGATCCGCAGCGCCGGCCATTGCGCGCGCAGGCCGATCAGGCGGCGGGCGACATGCAGGGTGGCGGCGGGGTCGGCTTCCTGGGCGTCCACCGACAGGGGTAGGTGCGCCGGATCGACCGGCAGCCAGGGCTCGACGGTGGAGAAGCCGGCGTTCACCGCCCCGGCCGTCCACGGCATCGGCGTGCGGGCGCCGTCGCGGCCCAGGGTCTGGGGCCAGTTGGCGATGGCCTCGGGATCGACAAGCCGCTCGAACGGCACATGGGCCTGGGGCAGGCCCAGCTCCTCGCCCTGATAGACGAAGACGTTGCCGCGCAGGGTCATCAGCAGCAGCAGGCCCATCTCGGCGAAGGCCTTGCGGTCGCGGCCGCGGGCCCAGCGCGACACCGCGCGCGGGGCGTCGTGGTTGGAGAAGGTCCAGGACGGCCAGCCCTCGCCGGCCGCGCCCGGCCACGAGGTCGCGCCGAAACGCACCAGCTCGTCCTTCAGCTCGTCGGCATAGAGGTAGAGGAAGCTGTAGGCGCTGTTCAGCCGGTCCTCGCCGGCCGTGAACAGCTTCATCTCCTCGTCGGCCCTATCACCGCCGATCTCGGCCACCGAGAAGCGGCCCTGGTACTGGTCGGTCAGGGCCCGCAGGCGGGACAGGAACTTCGGGATGTCCGGGTGGCCCTGGTTGAAGACCTTGTCCTGGAAGTCGAACGGCCGCGTGCGCTTGCCGCCCGGCGGCAGGGGCGGATTGTCCCGCAAGGCCGGGTCGTGCATCGAGAAATTGATGGCGTCGAAGCGGAAACCGTCGACCCCGCGCTCCAGCCAGAAGCGGGTGATGTCGAGCAGGGCCTCCTGCACTTTCGGATTGTGCAGGTTCAGCTGCGGCTGCGAGGCCAGGAAGTTGTGCATGTAGTACTGGCCGCGCCGGGCGTCCCAGGTCCAGGCGGGACCGCCGAACACCGACTGCCAGTTGGACGGCGGCGAGCCGTCGGCCTTGGCGTCGGCCCAGACGTACCAATCCGTATACGGATTATCTCGGCTTTCGCGGCTCTGGGCGAACCAGGCGTGCTCGTCGCTGGTGTGCGAGAAGACGAGATCGATGATGATCTTCACGCCCAGGCGATGGGCCTTTTCGATCAGGGCGTCGAAGTCGGCCAGGGTTCCGAAGATCGGGTCGACGTCGCGGTAGTCGGAAACGTCGTAGCCGAAGTCCTTCATCGGCGAGGCGAAGAACGGCGACAGCCAGATCGCCTGCACGCCCAGCGAGGCGATGTGCTCCAGACGCGCGGTGATCCCCGGCAGGTCGCCCACCCCGTCGTCGTTGGAGTCGGCGTAGCTGCGCGGATAGACCTGATAGATCACGGCGCCGCGCCACCATTCGGCGGCCGGGGTGGAAACGGGGAACGCGGACTTGGCCAGACTGTCGATGGTCACTGGTGCGCGCCCTCCGAGACGCAGATCTTGTAGTCGAGCGGCGCGATGGTCACGCGATAGCTGCCGGGCGCGGCGGCCGCCGGGGCGCAGGCCCCGACCGCCGAGCGCCAGGCCGCCGAGGTCGTCTCGACCTCGACATGGGCGTCCACCGGCGCCGCGCCGGTGTTGAACAGGACCAGGACCTCGCGGCCCTGGAGGATGCGGGAGACGGCCAACAGGCCGGGCTTGTCGCCGGCCGCGCGGATCACCTGCCGGCCGGAACGCAGGGCGGGCTCGGCGGCGCGGACCTTGGCCATGCCGGAGATGGCGCGATAGAGCGGCGCGGTCGCGTCGTAGCGATCGGCCGAGCCGCCCTTGCCGCCGATCAGGCGGTTGTCGTTGTAGACGGCGACCTGGCTGGCGAACATGTCTTCGCGGGCGTCCTTGTCGTCGCCGTCGCCGGTGAAGCCCTGCTCGTCGCCGTAATAGAGGGTCGGAGCGCCGCGCAGGAACATCAGCATGGCGTGGGCCAGCGTCGCGCGCTGCACCAGCTCGGCGTCGGGCGCGTCCGGATTGTCCTTCAGCAGCCGGCGGCCAAAGCGCCCCATGTCGTGATTGCCCAGGAAGGTGGGGATCTGCGGCCCCGCCGCCTCGCCGCCGCGATAGAGGGCGTCGGCGACGTAGACCTTGGCCAGCGCCTCGGTTCCGGCCTTGCCCGAGACCGTCTCGGCGGCGGCCTTCTGGAAGGCGAAGTCCAGCGGGGCCGGAAAGCCGTCGACCACGGTCGAGCGGGCCAGGGCCACCGGATCGGGGTCGGCCACCTCGGCGAAGATGTGGAAGTTGGGGATGCCGCGCCTGGCCGCCCGGTCCTGCATGGCCGGCACGAAGGCCTGCCAGAACTGCGGATTGACGTGCCGGGCGGTGTCGACGCGGAAGCCGTCGATGCCGAACTCGTCGATCCACTGGCCGTAGATCTCGATGAAGCCGGCCACGACCCGCGGGTTCTCGGTGTAGAGATCGTCGAGCCCCGCGAAATCGCCATAGAGCGAGCTCTCGCCGACGAAGTCGCTTTCGCCGCGGTTATGGTACCAGATCGGGTCGTTCAGCCAGTCGGGCTTCTTGACCCTGGCCTCGGCCGCCGGGACGTAAGGCGTATAGGCGAAGTCGGGCCGGGTCAGCTTTGCAAAGTTTTCGGCCGAGCCGTCGGCGTCGCCGGCGAAACCGGCGTTGATCGCAGCCCCCGCAACCCCGCCGCGGCGGCTGACCGGATAGTCGGCCTTGCTGCGGTACTCGCAGCGGCGGCCCTCGCATTCCTTCAGCTTGATGACGTCGGCCGTGTGGTTGATGACGATGTCGAGATAGACCTTCATCCCCCGCGCATGCGCGGCGTCGACCAGGGCCTTGAAATCGGCCTTGGTTCCCAGATGCGGGTCGACGTCGGTGAAGTCGGTGATCCAGTAGCCGTGATAGGCGGCGCTTTCCTGGCCCTTGGGGCCCTGCACCGGCTTGTTGACGAAGATCGGCGCCAGCCAGATCGCCGTCGCGCCCAGGCCCTGGATGTAGTCGAGCTTTCCGGCCAGACCCTTGAAGTCGCCGCCGTGGAAGAAGCCCTTGTCGGTGGGATCATAGCCCGTGGCCAGGCGGTCGCCCTTCAGGCCGCCGCGATCATTGGACGGGTCGCCGTTGGCGAAGCGGTCGGCCAGGACGAAATAGATCACCTCGTCCTGCGCGGGCCGCGCGCGGAACGCTTCCGGAGCCGGGGCCGACAAGGCCGGAACGGCGGTCAGGGTCATGCCGGCGCAGCCGAGCGCGGCCGCCAGCCGCCCCCACCGATTGCGGGTGTTCATCCCCTGCCCCTCCATCCCTAGCGTCGCGATCCTGAACGATGCTTCGCTCAGGTCAATTTTGCATAGATTTGCAAAGCCGTTTGCAGGCTGTCAATCCATTCACCCCGCGATCAGACCCAGCAGCCTTGCCGCACTGTGGCGAGAAAGCCGCAAAAACCCAATGAATCACGGCCTCGCGGCGGACTGACGTCACGGAAGATGACAATCCGTCCATTTTTCGGTTGCAAATACCGCCGGTCATTTGCAGTAATTTGCGCAACACGGCGCGGGAGAACCGCGCGGACCAACTTGCGGGAGGGAACACATGGACATCCGATTCAAGCCGCGTCGCGCGGCGCTGATGGGCGGGGCCGCCACTGGCCTGGCGCTGCTGCTCGCCGCCGGAGCGGCCCAGGCGCAGACCCCGGCCGCCGGCCAGACCACCGAAGACAACGCCGTCGAGGAAATCACCGTCACGGGCATCCGGGCCTCGATCGAGAACTCGATCGCCCTGAAGAAGGCCTCCAGCTCGATCGTCGAGACGGTCTCGGCCGAAGACATCGGCAAGCTGCCCGACACCTCGATCGCCGAATCCCTGGCCCGCCTGCCCGGCCTGACCGCCCAGCGCCTCGACGGCCGCGCCCAGTCGATCTCGGTCCGCGGCCTGGGCCCCGACTTCAACACCGTGCTGCTGAACGGCCGCGAGCAGGTCTCGACCAGCGACAACCGCGGCGTCGAGTTCGACCAGTATCCGTCTGAAATCCTCAGCGGCGTGGTGGTCTACAAGACCCCCGACGCCAGCCTGGTGGGCCAGGGCCTGGCCGCCACGGTCGACCTGCGCACCATCCGCCCGCTCGACTACGGCAAGACGGTCATCTCGGCCAACGCCCGCTACGAGATGAACGGCGAGAAGAAGCTGAACCCCGACGCTAAGGACACCGGCCGCCGGATCAGCGCCACCTTCGTCGACCAGTTCGCTAACGACACCGTCGGCGTGGCGCTGTCGGTCTCGCACATCTCCTCGCCGACCCAGAGCCGCCGCTTCAACGCCTGGGGCTACGCCACCTTTGACGCCGACGCCGCGCCCTATGCCGGCAACCCGGCCTACGCCGCCGCCGACGGCGCTCTGATCATCGGCGGCGCCAAGCCCTACAACCAGTCCAACAACCTCAAGCGCACCGGCGTGATCGGCGTGCTCGAGTACAAGCCGACCGACAAGTTCCACACCGCGCTCGACCTCTACTACTCCGACTTCAAGGAGAAGCAGATCCTGCGCGGCATCGAGATCCCGCTGTTCTGGGGCGGGGCCGTGCTGGGCACGGACTACAAGGTCACCGACGGCATCATCACCAGCGGCACGTACAGCAACGTGAAGGGTGTGATGCGCAACGACCTCAACACCCGCAACGCCAAGCTGGCCTCGGTAGGCTGGAACACCAGCTACGACTTCGACAACGGCTGGTCGGTCGCCGCCGACCTCTCGTATTCGCACGCCAAGCGCAAGGACGTGATCTTCGAGTCCTATTCGGGCACCGGCCCGCAGGGCGTCGGCGCCACCGACACCATGGGCTTCACCACCACGCCCGGCGGCGGCACGCTGTTCCGCTCGACGCTCGACTACACCAACCCCGCCCAGATCGTGCTGACCGACCCGCAAGGCTGGGGCGCGGGCGCGGCCGGCGGCGGCCTGACCCAGGCCGGCTTCTACAACACGCCCCGCATCGAGGACGAGCTGAAGGCCATCAAGCTTTCAGCCAAGCGCGACCTGTCCTGGGGCCCGATCGACAGCGTCGAGTTCGCCTACAACGGCAGCCTGCGCGAGAAGGAAAAGGAAGTGCATGAAAGCTTCCTGACCTTCGGCGGCCGCATCGCCCAGGGCGCCCCGACCAGCCGCGCCATCCCGAGCGCGGCCCTGATCGGCGACGTCAGCCTGGGCCTGATCGGCATCGAGGGCATGCTGGCCTACGATCCCACCTACCTGCTGAACAACGGCGTCTACACCCTGATCGCCGACCAGAACCCGGCGGTGCAGACCCGCAACTGGTCGGTCCGCGAAGAGGTGCACCTGGGCTATGTGAAGTTCGGCATCGACAGCACGGTCGGCTCGATCCCGGTCAAGGGCAACGCCGGCGTTCAGGTCGTCCACACCGACCAGTTCTCGACCGGCGTGGCCGTCAATCCGAACGACGTGGCCAACCCGATGTCGACCGACGACGGCGACAAGTTCACCTACGTCCTGCCCAGCATCAACCTGACCTTCGACCTCAGCAACGAGACCCTGCTGCGGGTCGGCGCGGCCCGCACCCTGGCCCGGGCCCGGATGGACGAGCTGCGCGCCAGCCAGTCGTTCACCACCAACCCGGCCTACCTGACCTCGACCAACCCCAACCAGTCGTACTTCAGCGCCAACGGCGGCAATCCCAAGCTGCGTCCCTACATCGCCGACGGCGTGGACGTGTCGCTGGAGAAGTACTTCGGCCGATCGGCCTACGTCTCGGTGGCCGCCTACTACAAGAAGCTGTCGAACTACGTGAACTCGAACTCCTCGAGCTACAAGGACTTCGCGGCCTTCACCTATCTGCTGACCCCCACCCAGCAGCAGCAGCTGGGCACCACCGTCGGCCTGGTCACCGGTCCCGACAACGGCAAGGGCGGCTACATCCGCGGCGTCGAGTTCTCGACCTCGATCCAGGGCGACATCATCTGGGAGCCCCTGCGCCACTTCGGCCTGCAGTTCAGCGCCTCGCTGACCGACAGCGAAGTGAAGCTCGAGGACGGCCAGGATCCGATCGACATGCCCGGCCTGTCGAAGAAGGTGGTCAACACCACGTTCTACTACGAGAACAACGGCTTCAACGCCCGGATCAGCAACCGCTACCGCGGCAAGTTCCTGGGTGAGGTCTCGGGCCTGTCGGCCTCGCGCATCTACCGCACGGTGGACGCCGAGTCGGTGCTCGACGCCCAGATCGGCTACGAGTTCCGCGAGGGCCGCTTCGAGGGGCTGTCGCTGATGCTGCAGGCCAACAACATCACCGACGAGCCGTTCAAGACCTACGAAAACGGCGACCCCCGCCGGACCATCGACTACCAGAAGTACGGCACCACCTACATGGTCGGCCTGGCCTACAAGTTCTAAGGCCCGCTTCGAAAAGCCCCGCCGGTCCGCCGGCGGGGCTTCTTGCTTTCTGTGGGAGACCGGAGTCGCGGAGGCGACCATGACAGACAACCGCATCGAACGGATCATCATCGTCGGCGGCGGCACGGCCGGCTGGATGAGCGCGGCGCTGCTGGCCCGGGCCCTCGGCCCCGCCGCCGCGATCAGCCTGGTGGAGTCCGAGGCGATCGGCACGGTGGGGGTCGGCGAGGCCTCGATCCCGCAGCTGCGCAACTTCAACGCCTTCCTGGGCCTGGACGAGGACGCCTTCCTCCGCGCCACCGAGGGCACGATCAAGCTGGGCATCGAGTTCGTCGACTGGCTGGCTCCCGGCCACCGCTACATGCACGCCTTCGGCCCCGTGGGCCGGCCGCTGGGCACCACCGCCTTCCACCACTACTGGCTGGACGCCCGCCGGCGCGGCACGGCGAGCGAGGACTTCTGGGCCTGGTCGGCCAACGCCCTGGCCGCTCGCGCCGGCCGCTTCGGCCGCACGCCGCCCCCGCAGGCCCAAGGCGGCGTCGCCGAGCCCCTGACCTGGGCCTTCCACTTCGACGCCGCCCTCTATGCCCGCCACCTGCGGACCTATGCGCAGGCGCGGGGCGTCGCCCGCGTCGAGGGCCGCATCGTCGGCGTCGACCAGAACGGCGAGACGGGCTTCCTGCGCGCCGTGACCCTCGAGGGCGACCGCCGGGTCGAAGGCGATCTCTTCATCGATTGCTCGGGCTTCAGGGGCCTGCTGATCGAGGAGGCGCTGAAGAGCGGCTACGAGGACTGGCGCAAATGGCTGCCGATGGACAGCGCCTGGGCCGTGCCCAGCCGCGACGCCGCCGCGCCGGTTCCCTACACCCGCGCCTGGGCCCGCGACGCCGGCTGGCAGTGGCGCATCCCGCTGCAGCACCGCACCGGCAACGGCCATGTGTTCTCAAGCGCCTGGACCGACAAGGACGCCGCCGTCCGCACCCTGATGGCCAACCTGGAGGGCGAGGCCCTTGCCGAGCCGCGCCTGCTGACCTTCGTCACCGGCCGCCGCCGGAAGAGCTGGAACCGCAACGTCGTCGCCCTGGGCCTGGCTTCCGGCTTCATGGAGCCGCTGGAGTCGACCAGCATCCACCTGGTGCAGTCGGGCCTGGCGCGCCTCTTGGCGCTGTTTCCCGACAAGGGCTTCGATCCCGTCCTGGCCGACGAGTTCAATCGCCAGACCGAAGAGGAATACGTCCGCATCCGCGACTTTCTGGTGCTGCACTACAAGGCCACGCAGCGGGAGGACACGCCGTTCTGGGCCAGCCGCAAGGCGATGGAGGTTCCCGAAACCCTGGCCGCGCGCATCGCGCTGTTCGCCGCCACCGGCCGGGTCTTCAGCCCCGACGAGGACCTCTTCAAGGAAAGCAGCTGGGTGCAGGTGCTGCTGGGCCAGGGCGTGATCCCGCGCGCCGCCCACCCGATGACCGCCGTAGTCGCCGACGATCAGGTCGACGGCTGGCTGGACGACCTGGCCCGCATCGCCGCCCGCACGGCCGCCTCCCTGCCCAGCCACGCGGCCTTCCTCGGCCGCCCGGAGGCGCGCCTGGCGGGCTGACCCCTTCCCCTGACTGACCCTCGCCGGAACCTGCGCCGGCGGGGGTCGACTTTTCGGGACGCCTCAGTCGACCGGCTTCTTGCCCATCATGTCGACGATCTTGATGATCGCCGGGCCCAGGATGACGATGAACAGCACCGGCAGGAAGAACACGATCATCGGCACGGTCAGCTTGGGCGGCAGGCTGGCGGCCTTCTTCTCGGCGGCCGACAGGCGCAGCTCGCGGTTTTCCTTGGCCATCACCCGCAGGGCCGCGCCCAGGGGCGTACCGTAGCGTTCGGCCTGGATCATGGCCGTGGCCACCGACTTGATGCCCGGATGGTTGGTGCGGCGGGCAAGGCCCTCATAGGCCAGGCGCCGGTCGGGCAGGTAGGACAGCTCGGCGGTGAGCAGGGAAAGCTCCTCGGCCAGCTCCATCGAGCTGGCGCCGACCTCGTTGCTGACCTTCTGGATGGCCGCCTCGATCGACATGCCGCTCTCGACGCAGATCAGCAGCAGGTCGAGCGCGTCGGGGAAGGCCGCGACGATCGACTCGCGGCGCTTCTGGGCGGCGTTCTGGATGTAGAGGTTGGGCGCGTAGTAGCCGACGGTCAGGGCGCCGACGCAGATCGCCAGCTTCTGGGTCATCTGCAGGCCGAAACCGTTGATGCCGAACAGATAGAGCCCCGCCAGCACGGCGAAGGCGAAGGGCATCACGAAGCGGAAGAAATAGAAGGTCGACACCGGCTTGGGGCCGCGGAAGCCGGCCTGGGCCAGCTTGTCGACGACCTTGGGGTCTTCCAGCAGCCGCGACAGCTGCAGGCGGTCGACGATGGTCTTGTACATGCCCTCGTCGGTGTGGCGCAGGCTGGAGCCCGAGCCGCCCTTCTGGGCCAGGGCCGCGCGCGAGCGTCGGCGCAGTTCCTCGCGGCGGTTGGCCACCGACTTCAGGCGGCTTTCCAGCCCGTTGCTGTTCATCACCGGCGCGGCCAGGGTGATGATGGTGGCGAACACCACCAGCGCGACGAAGCCGGTCAGCAGGTTCGAGGGATCCGTCAGCATCTGGACCATGCGCGCCTCCCCCTAGAACTTGAAGTTGATCATGCGGCGCATGATGAAGATGCCCGTGGCCATCCAGAACGCCGCCACCAGCAGCATCAGCCGGCCGCGCAGGTCGGTGAACAGGGTCATCATGTAGTCGGGGGCGATGACGGTGATCAGGATCATCACGCCGGGCGGCAGGCAGCCGATGATAAAGGCCGAGGCCACGGCTTCGGCCGACAGGGCCTTGATCTTCTCGGCCATCAGCTTGCGCGAGCGCAGCACGGTCGACAGGTTGCCCAGCGCCTCGGCCAGGTTGCCGCCGGTCTTCTGCTGGATGTTCAGCACGATCGAGAAGAACCGAACCTCGGAGGTCGGCATGCGCTCGTAGAGGCGCTCCAGCGCCGCGTCGATGGGCATGCCCATGGCGATGTTCTCGGTCAGGGTGCGGAACTCGCCGGCCAGGGGCTCGGGGCTCTCCTTGCCGATGATCTTCAGGCAGTCGTGCACCGGCAGGCCCGACTTGATGCCGCGCACGATGATGTCGATGGCGTCGGCGAAGGCGTCGATGAACTTCTTGGTGCGCTGCTTGGCCATGAAGCCGACCACCCAGCGGGGCACGCCGAAGCCGGCCGCGAAGCCGCCGCCCAGCGCCACCAGCGGGATCTGCTGCACGACCAGCAGGATCAGGGTGACCAGCACGCCGAGCACGCCGCTGATGATCCAGAACATCCGGACATTCTCGCCCAGGCCCGCGGCGCGCAGGCGGGCGGCGACCGTCAGGGTGGCCTTCTTCTGCTTGCGGTCCTGTTCCTTGAGCGTCTTGAGGATCTGCTTGCGGCGGGCGTCGGGCGAATTGGCCGCGACCTTGGCCCGCGCGGCGGCCTGGCGCTCGCCGCCGCCGACGATCACCTGGGCGCGCTTGGTCGCCTTGGCGCCCGCGCTCTCGCCGCCGCCCGTCAGGACGAAGCCGAGGCCGGCGATGGTGATGAAGCCGAGGACCGCGATCAGGATGAACATGGCCGGGCCTATTCCGCCGCGTCCAGCGCCTCGGCCAGCTCGCGCTCGAGGCCGTAGTAGCGGGCGCGATCCCAGAACCGGGGACGGGCGATGCCGGTCGAGCGGTGCTTGCCCAGCACCTTGCCGTTCTCGTCCTCGCCGGTGATTTCGTAGACGAACAGGTCCTGGGTGACGATCACGTCGCCTTCCAGGCCGACCACCTCGGTGACGTGGGTGATGCGGCGGCTGCCGTCGCGCAGGCGCGCAGCCTGGATGATGACGTCGACCGAGCCGACGATCATTTCCTTGATGGTCTTGGAGGGCAGGCCGTAGCCGCCCATGGTGATCATGCTCTCGACGCGGCTGATGGCCTCGCGCGGGCTGTTGGCGTGCAGCGTGCCCATCGAGCCGTCGTGGCCGGTGTTCATGGCCTGGAGCAGGTCGAAGGCTTCAGGGCCGCGGACTTCGCCGACGATGATCCGCTCGGGACGCATCCGCAGGCAGTTCTTGACGAGGTCGCGCATCGACACTGCGCCCTGGCCTTCCAGGTTGGGCGGACGGGTTTCCAGGCGCACCACGTGCGGCTGCTGCAGTTGCAGTTCGGCCGCGTCCTCGCAGGTCACGACCCGCTCGGTGGGGTCGATGAAGGCGGTCATGGTGTTGAGCAGGGTGGTCTTGCCCGAGCCCGTGCCGCCCGAGATGATGACGTTGCAGCGGCAGGCGCCGATGACGCCGAGAACGCGCGCGCCCTCGGGGCTGATGGAGAGGTACTCCACCAGGTTCTTCATCGTCAGCTTGTCCTTCTTGAACTTCCGGATGGTCAGGGTGGGACCATCCAGCGCCAAGGGGGGCGCGATGACGTTGACGCGGCTGCCGTCGGGAAGGCGGGCGTCGCAGATCGGCGAGCTTTCATCGACCCGGCGGCCGACCTGGCTGACGATCCGCTGGCAGATGTTCATCAGCTGGAGATTGTCGCGGAAGCGGACGTTGGTCAGCTGCACCTTGCCGGCGACTTCGATGAACACCCGGTGCGCGCCGTTGACCATGATGTCGGCGATATCGTCGCGGGCCAGCAGCGGCTCCAGCGGGCCGTAGCCGAGGACGTCGTTGATGATGTCCTGGACCAGGTGCTCCTGCTCGGCCACCGACATCGAGACGTTCTTGATCGCCACCAGCTCGGCGACGATGTCGCGGATTTCCTCGGCGGCGGCCTTCTGGTCCAGCTGGGCCAGCTGCGACAGGTCGATGGTGTTGAGCAGGGCGTTGAAGATCGTCGTCTTCGTGGCGTGATAGTAGTCGCTCTGTTCACGGACGATCGTGGCGGTCTGCGGCTGGCCCTGGGCCGCGCGCAGCTGCTCGAGCCCCTGCGTGGCCTTGGGCGCGGCCGCCGGCTTGGCCGGAGCGGCCGGCGGCGCGGCGGCGGGATCGACGCGCTGCGGGCGCGTGGCGATGGCCGTCCCGCCCGTGGGGGCGGGCGGCGGCGCCTGACGCTCGGTGACGGTGGCCTGATCGCGCTTGCCGAACATTCGCCCCTACTTCTTCTTGAACAGGCCCGACAGGATCGAGGCCGACTTGGCCGCCGACGGCGCCTCGCGGCGGCTGATCAGCCGCGCCAGGTGATCGATGCCCTCGGCCGCCTTCGACTTCGGAGCCACCTCGGCGACCATCTGGCCGTTGTTGGCGGCCTGGCCGAACAGCTTGGGATCGAACGGCAGCACCAGGGACGGCGCCACGCCCAGGGCCTCGCCGAAGTCCTTGACCGGGATCTCGGGACGACCGGGCACGCCCACCTGGTTCAGGACCAGGCGCGGCGGCACGTCGTTGGGACGCGCCTGGCGCACCAGGTCGACGATGTTCTTGGCGTTGCGCAGCGAGGCCAGGTCCGGCGTGGCGACGATCACCAGCTCGTCGCTGCCGATCAGCACCCGGCGGGTCCACGACGCCCAGCTATGCGGCAGGTCCAGCACCACGAACGGGGCGGCGCCGCGCATCTTCTGCGTCACCTCCTCGTAGGCGTCGGCGCCGATGTCGTAGTCCTGCTCCAGCGTGGCCGGCGCGGCCAGCAGCGACAGGCGGTCGCCGCAGCGGACCATCATGCGGTCCATCAGCACCGGGTCCAGGCGCTCGGGCTGGCTCAGCGCGTCGAGCACGCCTTGCAGCGGATCCTGGTTGAAGTCGAGGCCGGCCGTGCCGAACGGCAGATCGAGGTCGACGATGACGGTGGCCGCCTCCATCCGCTCGGCCATCGACCAGGCGAAGTTGTGGGCCAGGGTCGAGGCGCCGACGCCGCCCTTGGCGCCGACAAAGGCGACCTGGCGGCCGACGAAGGGCGCCGACGGATCCGAATAGAGCGCGGTGACCGCGCGGATCACCTGCAACGGGCTCTTGGGCTGGGTCAGATATTCGCTGACCCCGCGGCGCATCAGCTCGCGATAGAGGGCGATGTCGTTGGTCTGGCCGATGACCACGACCTTGGTGCCGGGGTCGCAGACCTGGGCCAGGCCGTCCAGCATGGCCAGCATGCGCTGGGCCGAGTCCATGGTCTCGACCAGCACCAGCGAGGGAGTCGGCTGGTTCTGGTAGAAGTCGACGGCCGCCTCCAGCCCGCCGTGACGGGTGATGACCGAGGCGCGGGCCATGCGGCGGTCGGCCGCCGCGGCCTCGATGACCGCCAGGGTCTCGGCGTGGACGCCGAAGGCGTGGATGGCGATGCGCGGCACGCTGGCCTCGCCGACCCCGGCGTCGACGCCCGGCAGGACGTCGTCATGGGCCGACACGCCCCAGTCCATGGCGGGAGGCGCAGGCTCGGGCGCGGCAAGCGCGGCCGCCGGCGCAGCGCGCGGCGCATCGAGCACCGGCGCGACCAGCTCGGCGAACGGGTTGGAGGCCAGACTGGCCAAGCCCGGCGCGGGGTCGGGTCGAGCCTCCGGCCGAGGCCGGGCGGGCGGGAAGTCGGCAAAGGGGTCGCCGGCAGCCGAGGGGGCTGGGGCAGGCGCCGGCGCCGTGCGCCAGGGATCGGCGCCGGACGGGGCGGCGAACTCGTCGTCGGCCTCGAAGCCCAGGTCGAAAGGATCGGAATCGGTCGTCCGGAAGGTCGTCATTTCACCACCCGAGAAACGGCGCCGTCGGACTGCGCGTCCTTCTGCGACGCGGTCGGCTCGCCAGCGCGGTACTTGCCCATCACCACGCCGCGGCGCATGGCGTCGGCCGGATCTTCCCGGCGCGGCCCTTGCAGGTCAGCGGGGTTGGCCACCTGCGAGGCGATGTTGGCGGTCACCGCGCAGCCGAAGTTGCCGTAGGCGTCGTTGTTGCCCGTGGCGGTCAGGTTGCCCCAGGAACCGCAGCGCGGAACCTCGACCTCGTGGCGCAGGTAGCCCACCCGCAGCGGCGGGGCCTTGTCGCCGTCGGCCGGGTAGGAGTCGATGCGGACGGAAAAGCGCGGCGCGCCGGCGTCGATCAGATAGGCGCGGGCGGCGGCGGCCATGCGGCCGGCGGCCGTCGCCTCGGGCCCGCCGACCGGGGCCAGCACCACCAGTTCCTTGGCCTCGGCCTCGGTGAACCGGGCCAGCAGGCCGTTGAGGGCGTCGATCTGGCGGGGCGACAGCCCCTCGGCGTGAACCGCCAGCAGCACCTCGTCGGGCGCGTTGCTGACCCGGACCTTGTCGGTCCATTGCTCGGTAGGGGTGATGGCCGGGGCGCCCGAACCCGCCTGGACGAGAGGGGTCGAGGCGCAGGCGGCCAGGGCCAGAAGGCCGGCGCCGGCGAGGATCGCGCGGAAGGTCTTGGCTCGCGTCATGGTCCGCGTCCTCATTCGATCACGTAGCCGACCGGACCCTGGTAGGTCCGCTCGGTGTTGGCGCCCGCCGGGGCCTTGACCACCTTGTTCAGGCGGCCCAGCAGCACGGTGCTCATGTCGCCGGCGATCTGCAGGCCGTCGGCCGGGGTCTGCATGTCCTGCGGGCGGCTGGGGTCGACGATGTAGGGGGTGATGATCACCACCAGTTCGGTCTCGCCGTTCAGGTAGTCGCGCGAGCGGAACAGCGAGCCCAGGATCGGCAGCGAGGTCATGCCCGGCAGGGAGTCGATATTTTCCTTGGTCTGCTGGTGCAGCAGGCCCGCGATCATCAGGGCGCCGCCCGAGGGCAGTTCCACCGTGGTCTCGGCCCGGCGCACCGACAGGCCCGGAATGACCAGGGTCGAGCTGGTGCCGGAACCGACCGTGAAGGCGCCCAGGCTCGACAGCTCCGACACCTCGGTCGACAGTTTCAGCGAGATGCGGCCGCCAGACATCACCACCGGGGTGTAGCCCAGGCCCACGCCGTAGGGCTTGAACTCGATGGTCACCCGGCCGTCCTCGTCGGAACCGGTGGGGACCGGGAACTCGCCGCCGGCCAGGAACTTGCCCGCCTCGCCCGACACGACGGTCAGGTTCGGTTCGGCCAGGGTGCGGATCAGGCCCACGCGCTCGAAAGCCTGAAGACAGGCGTTGAGGTTGTTGCCGGTGGCCATGCTGTAGGCGGTGCTGGCCGCGCTGGAGAGCACGCCCGTCAGCGTGTTGGTGACGCTGCCGGAATCCGCCCCGTTGGTGGTCGTGGTGGTCGTGGTCACGTTGCCGTTGGTTTCCACGCGCTGGATCGTCGTCGACCCGGCGTTGGAATCCCCCGTCGTGACGACGCCCTGATTGTTGATCGAGGCGCCGTTCGTGTAGTTCGTCGTGCGCACGTTGTTGCGGCCGTAGCAGGCGCTCGCCCCGCCCAGCATGCCGCCGTTCACCGCGAAGGTGTTCTCGCGGCCCAGGCTGTAGGTCTTGAAGCCGTCGTTGAGCAGGTTGCTGGTCGAGACGCCCAGTTGCTTGATGATGTTGCGCTGGACCTCGACGATCCGCACCTTGAGCATCACCTGGTCCTTGCCGGCGATGGTCAGCATGTTGACCACCTGCTCGGGCTTGGCGACGAACTGGGCCGCGACCAGGGCCGCCTTGCTGGAATCGGACGCGTTGGCGACCGTGCCGGTCAGGATCACGCTGTCGCGCACCGGCTGAACCTCGATGCGGGAGTCGGGCAGCACCTTGCGCAGGGTGTCCTGCAGCATGTCCGAGTCCTCTTCGACCCGGATGGCCAGCGACAGAAGGCGACGGCCCGCAGCGTCGAAGAACACCGCGTCGGTCGACCCCTTGCCCACGCCCAGCACGTAGATGCGGCGCGGATTGCGCAGCACGGCGTCGGCCACCTTCGGATTGGTCACCAGCATGTCGCGCACGTCGACGGGCAGTTCGATGATCGCCGACTTGCCGCGCGGCAGGTTCAGCGTCCGGGCGTCGGGACCGGCGGTCAGGTCGACGCGCAGCACCTGGTCGGCGACCGGCGGCGGCGCATAGGTGACGATCGGCGCAGGCGCCGGCGCGCGCGTCGCGGCGCGGGCGGGACGATAGACCCGGTCGCCCGCATAGCCGTCGGCCAGGGCCGAGGCGGTCGGAGCCAGGGCGGTCAGGGCCGCGATGGAGGCCGAAAGGGAAAGGCTGGCGAACCGGCGGATCATTGGCGCACCGCGATGCTGGAGGTCTGCCCGCCGCGATTGATGCGGATGACCGTGGAGTCCTGGGTCGGGGCGGCGACGCCGGACGGGCCGCCCAGGTCGGTATAGGCGCGCAGCGCCAGGGTGACGGGGCCCGACGCCTTGGCGCGGGTCAGGGCCTCTGCCTCGGCCGGGCGCACCTCGAGGGTGGCGGTGGCCGCGACGATGGTCTTGGCGTCCTTCTCGGCGGCGGTGGCCTGATCGAGGGCGAGGACGCGGATGTTCTGCAGCACGGTCTCGGCGATCACCCGCTTGCCGCCGCTGGCGCCGTTGGCGTCGCTGCCGGGCTCGTCGCGGCTCATCAGCACGTCGACACGGTCGCCGGGCAGGATGAAGCCGCCGGCGGCGGTCTCGGAGGTCACGGGCACGGCCATGGCGCGGGCGCCGGGCGACAGTACGACGGACAGGTAGCCGCCTTCGCCGCCGCGCACGATCTTGCGGGCCACGATGGGTTCGCCGGCCAGCAGCGGGTCGCGGACGATCGCGCCCTCGACACTGGCTTCGGGCGGCGCGCCGCCCAGGACGCCGGTCGCCTCGCCGACGGTCTTGACCGCCTTGGCGGCGCCGTTCGAGGGCTCGACCGGGGCTGCGCCGTTGGTGAGATAGACGGGGCTGACGGCGTCGGCAGGCCAGGCCTTCCACTCGACGTCGTCCTTGGTCAGGCGCGTGCCGATCGCCAGGTCGCGACGAGCGACGAGCACCAGGGTCATCGGCTTGGCGTCCAGGGACGGCGCGCTGGGCGCGACGGCGACGGCCTCCGACTTGGCGGACTTGCCGCCCATGGCTTTCTGCATCAGCACGGCCAGGCCGATCGCCGAAACGGCGGCGACCAGGACGATGATGACTCTGACAGGATTCATGCGCGGCGGGGCTCTGACGTCGGCAGGACGGGTTCGGCGCGCCTGGAGAGCTTCACTCGGCCGGACGCAGGGATCGAACAGCCGTTCTGGCCGCATCGCAGACTGCGGCGCCCATGGTTAACAGCCGCTAAAGGAAGCAGCGTTTCCGGGGCCTTAAGGCCGCGACAGCCTGACGCGGACTCCCCAAAATGGGGAGTGCGACGGATCAGTTGAGCAGGGCCTGGCCGATGATGCTCTGGGGCAAGGCGGCCAGGGCCCCGGCGGCGATAGCCACGCCGTAGGGGATGTCGCCCTTCTTGTCGCCCAGGCGGCGCACCCAGGCGGGACCGCCGGCGATCATCGGGGCCAGCCAGCCCGAGCGGAAGCTCATCAGGCCCAGGGTCAGGGCGCCGCCGGCCAGGGCGGTCGCCAGCAGGAACGGCGCGATCCCCGGAACGCCCATCCACAGCGCGCAGGCGGCCAGCAGCTTGGCGTCGCCGCCCCCGACCCAGCGCAGGGCGAACATCGCCATGCCCACCACCAGCAGGCCCACGCCCACCAGAAGCGAAAGCCCGGCCCCGGCCCAGCCGACGCCGCCGACGACGGCGGCTACCGGGAAGGCGGCGATCAGCGCCAGCGAGATCCAGTTGGGGATGGTGTAGCTGGTGGCGTCCTTCAGCCCGCCGACGACGACGAGGCCGGCGAAGACGATCAGGGGAAGGATCTGCAGCGTTTGCATCGGGACTCTCGCGGCTCGGATGCAGCAATCTACACCCGGGCCCGTGAAGCAATGGTTTCCGAGCACGAGCATGATCTCGCCGCCGGGTGTTCAGCAGCGGACAAAAAGAAAGGGCCGCGACCGGCAGGTCGCGACCCCAACTCTTGATCCGTCAGGACGCCTTTACTTGGCGACCGTGACTAGCTGCGCTTCGGCCTTGCCGAAGGCCCCGGCGATGGCCGGGCCCAGAAGCTGTACGGAGCCCAGAACCACCACGCTGATCAGTGCGGCGATGAGGCCGTACTCGATCGCGGAAGCTCCGCTTTCGTCCTTCAGGAAACGTTCGAGGAACATCGCCATCTGGAGGGCTCCTTCAGCTTCCGCTTCTTACTTCACCGCGTCTTGCAGCGAGGTGGTGGCCTTGCCGAAGGCGCCGCTCAGGGCGGGCTTCAGGGTGGCGAAAGCAGCGACGATGACGACGGCGATCAGGGCGATGATGAGGCCGTACTCGATGGCCGTGGCGCCCGACTCGTCCTTCAGGAAGCGCGTGACAAACTTCGACATGACTTGATCTCCTGCTGAGAAAAACTTGGCTGGGCCGGCAAGCCATGGCGACTTGTTCACCCCCGAAAACACGATCAATTTCGCCCACCTCGATTAATCGCCAGTAAACATCGGAACTTATGTGAGATTTTTCTTTTGGTTTATTTGGATTTACCATTATCAACGCTTAACCAAGCGGTAATTTGAGAGCGAAATTCCGTTATTTCTCAAGGGATTTGAGATTGTACAGCTTGTCGCAGCTGGGCATGCCTTAGGTTTTTATTGACCATTCTTCGTCAGGGTGAGGTCACAGATTTCGCTCCGACAGGACCGCCATGCGCCGCCTCTCGCTCGCCATCATCGCCTTTTTCAGCCTCTGCGGCGCCGCCGTGGCGGCCCAGGCGGCCGTCCCGACCGCCCCCGCCCCGCGCACCATGAGCGTGGCGGCCGGCCAGGCGACCACTCTTCCCCTGGGCGGCTCGGCCCGCGAGATCGTCGTCGGCGACCCGCAGATCGCCGACGTCAGCGTCGTCAACGACCGCACCCTGGTGATCCTGGGCAAGCGCGTGGGCGTGACCACCGTGTTCGCCTTCGACGCCCAGGGCCGCCCCCTGGCGGGCGGCCAGGTGCTGGTGACCGACGTCGCCGCCGACACCGTGACGGTTCAGCGCGGCGCCAGCGCCTCGGCCTACGCCTGCGACGGCCGCTGCACCGCCCTGACCCCGGTCGAGCCGGCGTCCAACCAGCCGTCCGTCGCCGGCCAGCCCTGATCTTCCGGGCGCGCGCCCGCGAGGCCGATTAGGGCGCGGTTAGGGAGCGGCCCTTATGGTCGCCACCGTCGCAATCCACGGACCTTCGCATGCGGACGCCGTCCCTCCTGCTCACAGCCCGCATGAAACTGGCGGCGCGCCGCCGGCTGGACCGCTTCGCGCGCGCCGAGGGCGGCGCGACCGCCGTGGAGTTCGGCCTGGTGCTGCTGCCGTTCCTGCTGCTGTTCTTCGGCATCATCGAGCTGGCTCTGGTCTATTTCGCCTCGATGACCCTGGAAAACGCCGTCGTCGACGCCGGACGCGAGATCCGCACCGGCCAGGTCCAGACCGGCGGCGGCGACGCCGGCAGCTTCAAGACCTCGGTCTGTTCACGCATGAACTGGCTGGAAAGCGGCTGCCCCGCGGCGCTGCGCGTCGACGTGCGCACGGTCGCCACCTTCAACGCGAGCAGCGGCCTGGCCACGCCGAAGTCGCCCTGCTGGGATCCGGGCGGCGCGGAGTCGCTGGTGCTGGTCCGCGCCTACTATGACTGGCCGCTGATCACCCCGCTGCTGCAGGCGGTGATGCAGACCGCCAACGGCAAGCGCACCCTGACCTTCACCACCGCCTTCGCCAACGAACCCTACAACACCGACGCCGCCAAGAGCGTGACGTGCCCCGAATGAGCCAGCGCCACCCCCAGCCCCGCCGCTTCCTGCGCGACGCCGCCGGCGCCGTGGCCGTCGAGTTCGCCCTGCTGGCGCCGCTGCTGCTGCTTTTCTATTTCGGCCTGGCCGAGCTGACCCAGGCCATGATGGCCCAGCGCCGCCTGTTCCACACCACTTCGCTGATCGGCGACATGGCCGCCCAGAGCGGTCAGATCGACCAGGCCCGCGTCGACGCCATCTACGGCATCGCCGAGGCGGTGATGAAGCCGTTCCCCTCGGCGCCGCTGCGCCTGTGCCTATACAGCGTGGTGTCCGACGCCACCGGCAAGGACACCGTGGCCTGGTCGGCGCCCAAGAACAGCCCGGTCAACTGCCCGGCCGCCAACACCGTCAGGACCGACGTCCCCGACAGCGTGCTCCCGGCCAGCAGCAGCGTGATCATCAGCACGACCAGCTACGACTACACGCCCACGATCAGCGTCAAGAAGGCCGCCTTCAACTTCAAGCGCACCTACTACCTGCGCCCGCGCCGCACCGAGACCGTCGAGTGGCCGAAGTAGCCTAGCCGGCCACGGCGGCCAGGGCCGCCACGCGCGGGTCCGCGCCCAGGATCCGGCCATCCAGAGACACCAGGGGCCGAACGCCGGTCAGGCTGTTGGTCAGGAACGCCGCCGAGGCTGCCGGCAGCGCCTCGGGCCCGGCATGGACCTCGCGCACGGTCAGGCCCAGCCCCCCGGCCGCCGCCATGATCCGTCCCCGCGCCAGCCCGGCCAGCACGCCGCAGCCCAGCGCTGGCGTCGCCAGCACGTCGCCCTCCAGCCAGAACAGATTGCCGGCCGAGGCGCAGGCCAGGTGGCCGCGATTGTTCAGCATCAGCGCCTCGTCGGCCCCGGCCGCCCGGGCCTCCGCGCGGGCCAGCACGTTGTCGAGATAGGCCAGGGTCTTCAGCCGCGAGGCGGGCGAGCCTTCGTTGCGGCGAACCGTCGCGACCACCGCCGTCGCCGGCGCCCCGGCCGGCGGAGCGGCGGCGCAGGAGGCCAGCAGCACGGGAACCGGCGCCTCCGGCCGATCCAGGCCCCGCCCGCCCGAACCGGCGGTCAGGGTCAGGCGCACGGCGGCGCGGCCGGACGTCAGCCCCGCCTCGCCGGGTGCGGCCAGGATCAAGCCGCGCGCCCGCTCGCGATCCAGCGGCGGCAGGCCCAGCGCCAGGCAACCTGCCGCCATGCGGTCGAGGTGGGCCTCGACGTGACGGACCTGGCCGTCGAGCGCCAGCAGGGTCTCGAACAAACCGTCGCCCAGCAGCAGGCCGCGATCATTGGGCGGGATCATGCCCCCTCTCCGGTCAGCGCCCGGCGCAGGGCGTCGATCTTGGCCTCGGTTTCCAGCCGCTCGGACAAGGGATCGCTGTCGGCGACGATGCCCGCCCCGGCCTTGGCCTCCAGCGCCCAGCCGTCCGCGTCCTCGACGAGGCCGACGGTGCGGATCAGCACGCTGGACTCGAAGGCCCCGTCGAAGCCGGCCCAGAAAAGCGAGCCGCAGTAGGGTCCACGCGGCCCTTCGAGGCCGGCAATCACCTTCATGGCCTGCACCTTGGGCGCGCCGGTGATCGAGCCCGGCGGGAAGGTGGCGCGCAGCAGGTCGGCGACCCCGAGGCCCGGCCGCAGCCGCCCCTCGACCGTCGAGACCAGGTGATGGACGTTGGCGAAGGTCTCGACCTTGAAGAGCTCGGGCGTGCGCACGCCGCCCGGCGGGCTGACCCGGGCCAGGTCGTTGCGCATCAGGTCGACGATCATCAGGTTCTCGGCCCGATCCTTGGCGCTGGCCGACAGCTCGAAGGCCAGGGCGCGGTCGCTGGCGGGATCGGCGCCGCGCGGACGCGTGCCCTTGATCGGCCGGGTCTCGATCTCGCCGCCGCGCACCTTGAGGAACCGCTCGGGCGAGTTGGACACCATCGCCCGCCCCTCCAGCCGCAGCCAGGCGGCGAACGGCGCGGGGCTGGCGCCGCGCAGGCGGGTGAAAAGGTCGAAGGGATCCGCGCCCGGCGCCAGCCGCCCCCGCCACGCACGGGCGATATTGGCCTGGAAGATCTCGCCCGAGAGGATGCGCTCGACCACGTCGGCGACGGCGGCCTCGTAGGCCTCGGGCGGCTCGGCCTCCAGCGCCTCGCAAAGCCGGCCCTCGAAGGGGTCGCGAGCCGGGGCGTCCAGCCAGGCCAGGGCGGCGCGGGCGCGGCTTTCCGCCTGCGCACGCCCCTCGCCGCGCCCGACGGCGACGACCGTGCGCTGCAGGTGGTCGAAAGCCAGCAGGGCCGGATAGCGGGCGCAGACCAGGTCGGGCCAGCCGCCGCGCGCCAGGTGCAGGGCCTCGATGCGATCGCCCAGCTCGTAGGCGGCCAGGCCCACGACCCCGCCCTGGAACGGCGGGCCTTCGGGATCGCTGGGCAGGGCCGGGCCAACCATGGACGCCAGGGCCGCGAACGGGTCGCGGCGATCTTCGGGTTCGAGGATCAGGGTCTGGTCGGGCGCGCGCAGCAGGTACGACCACCGCTCGCCCGGACCGCCCGACAGCAGGGCGCAGGCGAAAGGCTCGTCCCTGAAGGGAGCCGCGGCCCAGAGGGGGTCCCGCCATGGAGCGGC
Source organism: Caulobacter endophyticus (assembly GCF_029543245.1). Lineage (GTDB taxonomy): Bacteria > Pseudomonadota > Alphaproteobacteria > Caulobacterales > Caulobacteraceae > Caulobacter > Caulobacter endophyticus_A. Next base: position 8,685 of record NZ_JARQWV010000023.1, on the reverse strand, counting down.
GATGAGGGCGACGTCGCGCATCGGCGGGTGATAGCGCCGCTCGCAGCCGACGGCTACCGCCTCAAGCCTCGCGCCCGCCGCCGCGCACGGCGAACAGGCCCAGCGCCCCCAGGGCCATCAGGGCGACGATCGGCACGAAGCCGGCCACCTGGCTGTGGAACAGGGTCGTGGCCGCCGCCACCAGGGCCGAGCCCAGCCACACCGTCGCCGTGCCCGAAAGGGCGTAGAGGCCGAAGAACGCCGCCGTGCGGTCGGCCGGCGCCAGACGCACCAGCAGAGTGCGGCTCGAGGCGTACTGGGCGGTGACGCAGATGGCGATGACCAGGCCCAGGCCCACATAGAAGAGCTCGGGCAGGGTGCGATAGATCGGCCCGTCCCACGCCGCCGGTCCGGCCGGGTCGTAGGCGAAGACGTAGAGAATGCGGTCGGGCCGCATGCCCAGAAGACAGATCAGGGCGGCCAGGCAGCCGGCGATCTCGATCTGCACGGCCCGCTTGGGACCCAGCACGCGGTCGAGCTTGGGGGCCAGGAAGCCGCCCAGGGCGCCGACCAGGCTCAGCGACACGCCATAGACCAGCATCTCCAGCGCGCCCCAGCCCATCACCCCGGCCGCGAACAGCCCGCCGAACACCAGGAGCGCGGTCATGCCGTCGCAATAAAGCATCCGCGCGGCCAGGAAGGTGGCGACGTCGCGGTGGCCGCGCAGGTTGGCGAAGGTGTCGCGCAGCAGGGCCAGGCCCGCCTTCAGCGCTCCGCCGATACCAAGGCCGGTGCGCGGCGCATCGGGCGTCCACAGCAGGAACGGGATCGCGCCCAGCGCCATGATCAGGGCCGACAGCGGTCCCGACAGGCGGCTGGGCTCATGATGGCCGGTCGACAGGCCCAGCAAGGGCGTCTTGGGGATCCCCGGCCAATCGACCTGGCCCGGCAGCACGAAGCCCCACAGCATCAGGATCAGCATCAGCACCGACAGGCCGTTGGAGAACACATAGCCCAGGCCCGACAGCAGAGAGGCCTGGCCGGGCTCGGCGGCGGCGCGCGGCAGCAGGGAATTGGCGGCCACGTCGCCCCAGTTATAGGCTACGCCCAGCACGATCAGCGCTCCCGCCGTCGCCGCCAGCGGCAGGCCGCCGACCGGCGTCGCCCACCACAGCACGATCAGCGCGGGCAGCATGAGGGTCAGCAAGGTGGCGGCCAGCGGCTTGCGCGGCCCGTACTTCTCGACCGCCGCGCCCAGGATCGGGGCGGTCAGGGCGACGATCAGGCCGTAGGTGGTGGCGATCTGGGCCATCATGGCCTGGCCCCGCACCGGGTCGCCGACCAGCACGCCCGAGAAATAGGGAGCGAAGATGTAGATGGTGACCAGCACCACATAGACGTCGCGCGAGCCCTGGTGCAGCACCCAGGACCAGCCGCCCCGGGTCAGCGGCTTTCGCGCAGCCGCCTGTTCGACGCCCAGGCGCGCGGGCGCGCCGTCCAAGACCTCGCTCATGATATCCGCCCTGCTGCGGGCCGTCTGACGCAGCCCTGAAGCGGAGCCTCGCCCGCGAACGCCGGTTTGTCACGCCTTCTTCACCAAGACGGGAAAATCGCCAGGGAAGCGTAGCGATGCGCTCCGCCACCCCTTCAGTCGTCATCCCGGGCGAAGGACCGCGAAGCGGGCCGCAGACCCGGGACCCAGGGGCGACCGCAATGCGCTGGCCTCTGCTGGGCGGCTGATCCAACTTCGGAGCCCAGTCCCCTGGGTCCCGGATAAGCCCTGCGGGCTTTCCGGGATGACGGATGGGAGGAAGCTTGGGGAATTGCCCCGTCAGGCCAGGATATGCGCCAGGATCGCTTCGCGCGCCTTGCCATCGACGCCCAGCACCGCCTCCAGATAGGCGTCGACGGTGCCGTGGGCGGCCTCGATGGCCTCGATCGAGGCCAGGATGTATTCGGCCTCCACCGCCAGGGCCGCGCGGATCGCCGCCTCGGGCGGGACCGAGCCGGTGTAGTCGGCCAGGTAGCGGCCGATCCGCTCGCCGATGCGGGCGTAGCGCTCGGGATCGTTGGTGGCCAGGTAGTCCTCGACCAGGTCGTCGCGCGACACGCCGGCCAGGTGGTGGGTCAGGGCGGCCAGCAGGCCCGTGCGGTCCTTGCCGGCGGCGCAGTGGATCAGCACCGGCCCCTTCGCCTCCGCCAGCGTCGCGAAGTAGCGCTTGAAGAGGTCGACGTGACGCGGGGTGAACGGCTTCCTGCGATAGGACTCGACCATGTAGCCGCGCAGCGGAGCTTCCGAATGGTCCCAGCCGCGCAGGAAGGTCTGCCAGGGATCATCGCCCTCGCCGCCCAGGTCGTTGTCGATCACCTGGGCCGAAAAGCCGGTCCAGCGGCGCGACGGCTCGCGCGCACGCTCGGGCGCGCGGCGCAGGTCGACGATGGTGACGAGACCCAAGGCCCCCATGGCTTCGAGGTCGGCATCCGTGGCGTCGGCCTGGTGGGCGGCGCGGAACAGCAAACCTCGCTTCAACCGGCCCGCCCCGGCGGCGTAGTCGCCGTAATCGCGGAAGTTCTCGACGCCTTGCAGGGGGATGTGACGGGTCATGGCGCCGATGTAGTCGCACCGAGCGACGAAATCGAGAGTCTGGACGAATGGTGCGTCCGCGCGGATTGTGTCGCCATGCTTCCGGTCCAGCGATTCCAGAGCTTCGACGGCGTCTCCATCGCCTACCGCACCCTGGGCGAGGGCTGGCCGACCCTGCTGCTGCACGGCTTCCTGGCCAGCGCCGAGAGCAACTGGTTCCTGCCGGGGATCGCCGACGCCCTGGCGAGCGCCGGCCGCAAGGTGATCGCCCCCGACCTGCGTGGACATGGTCGCTCGGACGCCCCCACCGATCCGGCCGCCTGGCCCGCCGACGTGCTGGCCATGGACCAGCAGGCCCTGGTCGCCCACCTGCATCTCACCGACTATGACCTCGTCGGCTATTCGCTGGGCGCGCGCACGGCGGTGCGGATGATGGTGCGCGGCGCGCGGCCCGAGCGGCTGGTGCTGGCCGGCATGGGCGCCTCCGGCCTGATGGGCGCGGGCGAGCGGGCGGCGATGTTCGAGGACGCCATCCGCAACGGCGACCAGGCCAAGGACCCCCGCGCCGGCCGCCGGGTGCGGGCGATGATGGCCGCCGGCGACCTCAAGCCCGAGGCCATGCTGGGCGTGCTCAACGCCTTCGTCCCGACCTCGGCGGAAGACATCGCCCGTATCGACGTCCCGACCCTGGTCATCGCCGGCCAGCGCGACGACGACAACGGCTCGGCCGAGGCCCTGGCCGGCATGCTCCCGAACGGCCGCGCCCAGCGCGTGCCCGGAGACCACATGAGCGCGGTGATGGAGCCGAGCCTGGCGGCCGGCATCGTCGGCTTCCTTGATCGCGTCTCGCGCTGAACGGCCGCTAGGGTTTTCCCCAACTGGCGCCCATGGCGTGGATCCGCAGTCTGTCGATCCTCGATCGCACGGGAGCCGCGGACATGACCGACACGACCTCTTCGGTGGGCGCGGGTGGCGGCGCTTCCCTGGCGTCTGCCGCCAACGCCTCGGCGTCCCAAAGTCTTCAGGCGATGGCCGCACGGGCCGACGTCGCCGAGATCACCGCCTTCGTCGGCCAGAACCCGCACCTGGCCGACGCCCTCTACAGCGAACTGGCCAAGGTCAGCCCGGCCACCCTGTTCGAGGTTCCCACGGTCCTCGACCCCATCGTCATCACCGCCGAGCCCCAGCCGGCGGTGTCCGAGCAACTCGGCACGGTCGGCGAATGGGTCGACGCCCACGACGGCTCGGACTTCATCGACCGCGCCAACGCCTGGGCGACCGACAAGATCGGCGGCCTGCGCACCGACATCCCCGGGCTCAGCCAGGCGGCCAGTGTCGGTCGCGGCGTGCTGGGCTTCGTCAAGGACATCGGCGTGGGCGTCGTCTCGCTGCCGGGCCTAGCCGCGCGCTCGACCGTGGGCCTGGCGGAGACCGGCGCGGCCCTGGCCGAGGGCCGCACCACGCCAGGCGAGGTGGCCGGCAAGGCCTGGGAAACGATCAAGGCCGTGCCCGGCGCCGTGGCAGCCCCGGTCACCGAGGCCTGGGAGCGCGGCGACAAGGTCGAGGCCGTCACCCGCGGGATCACCGAGGTGGCCAGCCTGCTGATCCCCGCCACCAAGATCGGGACCGTCGGCAAGGCGGCTGAGACGGCCCGGGGCGTCGACGCCGCCGGCGACCTGGCCGACGCGGCCCGCACGGTCGATCGCCTGGCCGAGATCGGCCCGACGCCGCGCTCGGCCACGGCCGCCGAGCCGATCCGCGAGGCCTGGCAGCGGCAGGACATCGACGCCCGCTGGTTCGGCGAGGACGGCAAGCTGTCCTGGCCCGACGGGACCCACCCAGGCACTCTGCCCGACGGCTTCGCTTCCCCGCCCGTGGCCAGGACCCTGGATGTCGGCACGGTGATCGACCGCTATGGCGGCGAGCGCGGCCGCTTCTTCTCGCCCGAAGGCGCGCCGTTCGAGACCCGCGCCCTGCCCAACGACCCGGCCCAGACCCCCTATGCCCGCTACGAGGTGGTCAAGCCCCTGCCGGTGCAGTCGGGCGAGGCGCTTCCCTGGTTCGGCGAGCCGGGGGGTGCTACCCAGTACAAGACAGAGCTCACCGTCCGGCAGTTGCTGGACCAGGGCTATCTGCGGGAGGTGAAGTGATGACCTTGGACCAGGCCCTCGCAAAGCTCGCCGCCGACGGCGTTGCCGAGCGCTTTTACCAGGTGGGCGGCGCCTGCGGGCACGACACCATCCGCATCGCCCGTGAAGGCGAGGCCTGGACCGTCTCCTACTGCGAACGCGGCCAGGGCGACGAACTGGTCCGGACCGGCGACGAGGCCCAGGCCGTCGGCGTCTTCCTGGCCGAGGTGATCCGCGCCTGGGACTTCTGGCGCACCCACCAGCCTTCGGGCGCCGCCGCGCCCTGATCCCGCCGCCGGATAGTTCAGACCTTATCGCATAACGCCGGTTGACGTCGTCGATGACAGATGTCAACGCTCACATCGTTGACAAACGTCATCGATGGAGGCGACGCCATGAAGATCAGTTCGGCCGAGAGTGTCATCATGGAGGCGCTGTGGCGGAAGCAGCCCCTGACCTCCGAGGCGATCATCGCCGAGGTCGGCGAGCCCAACGGCTGGACCGAGGGCACGGTCAAGCAGTTGCTCAGCCGGCTGGTGAAGAAGAAGGCCGTGGGCGCCACGCCCGATGGCCGCCGCTACCAGTACGCCCCGCTGGTCGCCCGGGGCGACTATGTGGCCGCCGAGAGCCAGGGCCTGCTCGACCGCCTGTTCGACGGCCGCCTGGCGCCGCTGGTCACCCAGTTCTCCGACGCCGGCAAGCTGAGCGACCAGGACATCGCCGAGCTGAAGGCCCTGGTCGAGAGGATCTCCAAATGAGCGGGGATCTCGTCGAGGCGCTGGTCCGCGCCAACCTGGCCCTGGCCGCCGCCATCGTCGCCGTGATGCTGCTGCGCAAGCCGGTGCGACTCCGGTTCGGCCCGCTGGCCGCCTACGCCCTGTGGCTGGCCGCGCCGCTGTGCGCCCTGGTCAGCCTGATCCCGGTCCGCGCGCCGACCGCCATGACCTTTCACCAGACGATCGAGATCTCGCCCAGGGGCCTAGCGGCCGCGGCGGCCGCCTCCAGCCGCCCGTTCGATCTCGCCGACGGCCTTGTTCTCTCCTGGGCGATCGGCGCGGCGCTGGCCGTCGGCCTCTTCGTCTTGCGTCAGCTTCGCTTCGTGCGCGCCGCCGGCCGGCTGACGCCGCTGGACGGCGCCCCCGGCGTGCTGCGCGGCGAGCATGTCGACGCCGGCCCGCTGGTGCTGGGCGCCCTGCGTCCGCGCATCGTCGTACCCGCCGATTTCGAGACCCGCTTCCAGGGCCAGGCCCGCGCCCTGGTGCTGGCGCACGAGGACGTCCACCTGCGCCGGGGCGACGCGACCATCAACGGCCTGGTCGTGGCGCTGCAATGCCTGTGCTGGTTCAACCCGCTGGTCCATCTGGCCGCCCGCGCCATGCGCGTCGACCAGGAGATCGCCTGCGACGCGGCGGTGATCGCGCGCCATCCAGACGCCCGCCGCCTCTACGCGCAAACGCTGCTCAGCACCGTGCTGACGGCCAAGACCGCCCCGCTCGGCTGCCATTGGCCGGCGGCGGGGCCCCATCCCCTGAAGGAGAGACTGACCATGCTGAACGCCGCCTCCCTCACCCCGCTGCGCCGCAAGGCCGGCCTGGCCCTCGTCGCCCTGCTGGCCTCCACGGCCGCCGGCGCGGTCTGGGCCGCCAATCCCGAGGTCACCCCCAAGCCGATCGTTTCGCGGCCGGTCTGGGTGCAGAAGCCCGATATCGCCGACCTCGACCGCTACTACCCGGCCCAGGCCAAGGCGGAGAAGCTGGCGGGCCGCGCGGTGATCGGCTGCGACGTGACGCCCCAAGGCGAACTGCACCGCTGCAAGGTCGCAAGCGAGCTGCCGGCGGGCGCGGGCTTCGGCGAAGCGGCCCTGCAACTGAGCCAGCATTTCCGAATGGACCCCACCCTGCCCGACGGCAAGCCGGCCGGAAACGGCTGGGTCAACATCCCCATCAACTTCCAGCCGCCGCGCTAAGCCGGAACGGAGTCCAGGAAAAAGGGGCGGTGGATGACCACCGCCCCTTCGTCGTTTTCAGACTGACGCCAATCCTCAGCGGCCAATTCCTTAGCGGAAAGGCGGCTCGTCGAAGGCGCGCAGCTTGCGCGAGTGCAGGTTGGGACCTTCCTCGTGCAGCAGCTTGCAGGTGAGAATGCCGATCTGCAGGTGCTGGCTGATCGCCCGCTCGTAGAAGGCGTTGGCCTGGCCCGGCAGCTTGATCTCGCCGTGCAGCGGCTTGTCCGACACGCACAGCAGCGTCCCGTACGGCACCCGGAAGCGGTAGCCCTGGGCGGCGATGGTGGCGCTTTCCATGTCGATGGCGACCGCACGGCTCTGGTTGAAGCGCAGGGCCGACAGGCTGTGGCGCAGTTCCCAGTTGCGGTCGTCGGTGGTGACCACGGTGCCGGTGCGCAGGCGCTTCTTCAGCTCCTGGCCGGTGTCGCCGCTGATCGCCTTGGCCGCGTCGTAGAGGGCGCGCTGCACCTCGGCGATCGACGGCACCGGGATCTCCGGCGGCAGCACCACGTCCAGCACGTGGTCGTCGCGCAGATAGGCGTGGGCCAGCACGTAGTCGCCGATGGTCTGGGTGTCGCGCAGGCCGCCGCAGTGGCCGATCATCAGCCAGGCCTGCGGACGCAGCACCGCCAGGTGGTCGCAGATGGTCTTGGCGTTGGACGGGCCGACGCCGATATTGACCAGGCTGACGCCCTGACCGTTCGGGGCGATCAGGTGGTAGGCCGGCATCTGGTGCTTGCGCCAGGCGCCGTCGGAAATGGCCTGCTCGGCGTTGGGCGTGTCGGCCGTGACCACCACGCCGCCCGAGCATGACAGCGCCGTGTAGGGGCTGTCGGGCTTCTTCAGCTGCTCCACGCCCCAGCGGACGAACTCGTCCACGTAGCGGTGGTAGTTGGTGAACAGGATGAACGGCTGCACGTGCTCGGCCGGGGCGCCGGTGTAGTGGCGCAGGCGGGCCAGCGAGAAGTCGGTGCGCAGGCCGTCGAACAGGGCCAGCGGCCGGGTGTCTTCCAGCACCGGGCTCCAGACGCCGTCGGCGATCTCGTCGCCGATGAAGGCCAGGTCCGTGGTCGGGAAGAAGCGGGCGATATCCTCGCTGCGCACATCGGCCTGGTTCAGGTCGATGCTGGCGTCCAGCACGTAGGGATAGGGGATTTCCTGGTTCGACCGGGCGATCTCGATCTCGACGTCGAAGTCGTCCATCAAGAGGGTCAGCTGCTCGACCAGATAGTCCTTGAACTGGGCCGGCTTGGTGACCGTGGTCGAGTAGACGCCGGGACGGCTGACCCGGGCGAAGGCGCGCGCCAGCTTCGGCGGCAGGGCTTCGGGATCGTAGGTGAGGCGCAGCTCGGGATAGGTGAACGAGCCGTCGAACCGCATCTGCGGGTCGGGTCGGGTTCCATTTTCGAGATAGGCCCGGAGGGCGGTGCGCAGCGCCTCGACGGCGCGTTCGTATTCGGAGTTGAGCCGTTCGACGACGGCGATCGCTTTTTCTTGGTTAGACATGGCGTCCTATATCAGCCTTGCCGCAGCCTGACCAGACCGGGGCGCGGCCCGGCGCTGGGGCGAGCATAGACCCGCCAGCCTGCGCCTTTGTGACGCCGCAGGCATGGACGAAGCCGCCCTGCTCGGCCAAAAGGGGCGCCACATGCCCCCTCTCGGGGCGTCCACGAAACGAATGCGCCTGCTGGGAGGGCGCTTCAGCAGGCCCGGTCGCCATGCGGTCGGGGGGGAACGGAAGACCCTATGAACAAACGCTTCGCCTATCTGATCGTCGGCGCGATGGTGCTGGGGATCCTCGTCGGCTGGGGTTGCAACCAGTTCCTGGACGCCGAGGGCGCCAAGTCGGCCGCCTCGGGTCTTTCTCTGATCACCGACATCTTCCTGCGCCTGATCAAGATGATCATCGCGCCGCTGGTGTTCACCACCCTGGTGGCCGGCATCGCCCACATGGAGGACGCCGCCGCGGTGGGCCGCATCGGCGCCAA
>NZ_JARQWV010000022.1 GCF_029543245.1 Caulobacter endophyticus | reverse complement strand
CGGTCCTCGCCACGCTTGGGCCGGTACCAAGAGCCCTCCCCATGGCGGGGACGGGTTTGATTATGCGGCGGGTTTCAACGCGTCTGATAAGTTTGGCTGAGAAAGTTGCAAGGGGTTGAGTTCGTTCGGTTCTTTAGTGAACTCGCCGTGGATGGACGGGCGTCTATCCCCGTCCGCCTCTCTTCTCCCTTCTCCCTGAAGGGAGAAGGTGGCCTGCGGAGCAGGTCGGATGAGGGGTTAGGGACCGGAGACGGCGTGCCGGCACGCCGGCTGAAGGCGTAACCCCTCACCCTCCCAGGCTTCGCCTGGGCCCCTCCCTCTCCCTATGGGAGAGGGGTCCTTTACAGCGCCGGCAGGCGGATCTCGGCTCGCAGGCCGCCTTGCGGGAGGTTGCGCAGGACCAATTCGCCGTCCTCGCGCTTGAGGATCTGCTGGACGATGGTGAGCCCCAGGCCCAGGCCGCCGGTGTTGCGGGCGCGGGCGCTGTCGAGGCGGTGGAAGGGCTCGAGCACGTGGGCCAGTTCGCTTTCGGGAATGCCGGGGCCGTTGTCCTCGACGGCCAGGATCACCGTGCGGCCCTGACGCTCCAGAGTGAGCACCGCCTCGTCTCCGTAGTGCAGGGCGTTCTCGACGATGTTGCTGATCGCGCGCTTGAGCGACAGCGGGCGCGCCCGCACGGGCAGGTGCTCGGGCCCGTCATAGGTGGCGACGCGGTCGGAGTCGGTGGCGTCGTCGACCAGGGTCATGGCGATGGCGGCGATGTCGGTGCGGCGCGGCGGCTCGGGGTCTTCCTGGCCGCCCAGATAGGCCAGCAGGGAGTCGAGCATGGTCGTCATCTCGTCGACATCGGCCTCGAGCGCCTCGCGGGCGTGGTCGTCGGTGACGAAGCCGGCGCGCAGGCGAAGCCGGGCCAGCGGCGTGCGCAGGTCGTGGCCGACCGCCGCCAGCGCCTCGGTGCGGGCCTGAAGCAGGCCGGCGATGCGGTCCTGCATGGCGTTGAAGGCCTGGGCCACCAGCTTGAGGTCGCCGGCTCCGGTCTCGGCCACGCGGACCCGCGCGCCCTGGCCGACCTTGTCGGCGGCCTCGGCCAGGGCCCGCAGCGGGCGGCTGAGATTGCGCAGCACCAGGGCCGCGGCGGTGATAACGCCGAGACCCAGGATGAAGGCCGAGCCGACGCTGCTGAGCAGCACCGCCCAGGGGGCGGCCCGGATCTTGGTCTTCATGGTCAGCCAGGTGCCGTCGCGCATCTTCAGCGCCACCTTCAGGTGGGTGTCGCGCGGCAGGGTGCGGTCGATCTCGGCGTTCATCCGCAGATCGCGCCGGGCCAGGCTGGGCTCGGCCGCCCGGAACTGGTCCTTGAGCTTGCGCTCGGCCGAACGCTCGCGGTCGACCAGATGGGGCAGGGGCGTCCATTCCAGCTGGCTGGAGCGGCTGGACAGGCCCGCGGCGCGAGCGGCGCGCTCGTGCTCGGGGCGGGTCTCGATGATGGCTTCGGCGGTGACCAGCTGTTCGGCGGCGCGCTGAACCTGGTTGTCGCGGTTGGGGTAGATGCGGCTGTTCTCGAACAGGATCGAGCTGCCGATGAATTCCAGAGCCACGGCCAGCATCAGGACCAGGGTGACCTGGCCGACCAGACGCTGCGGCCACAGCCGCAAAGGCTTCATCGGCGCTCCACCTGCGCGGTGAAGATGTAGCCGATGCCGCGCACGGTGCGCAGCAGGGACTCGGCCTGGCCGCTGACGGCCAGCTTGCGGCGAAGACGGCTGACCAGCACGTCGATGCTGCGGTCCGACGCGTCCGAGATGCGGGCGCGCGACATTTCCAGCAGGCGCTCGCGGCCGATCACCCGCTGGGGCGACGACAGGAAGGCCAGCAGCAGGTCGAACTCGGCGCCCGACAGATCAACGAAGGCGCCGTCGGGCGACAAGAGCTCGCGGCGGCCCGGATCGAGCTGCCAGCCGGCGAACACCATCTGCTGGGCGCCGCGCGGCTGGCTGGCCTGAGCCCCGCCTTGCGTACGGCGCAGGATGGCGCGGATGCGGGCGATCAGCTCCTTCTTGCTGAAGGGCTTGCCGATATAGTCGTCGGCGCCGAGCTCCAGGCCGATCAGGCGGTCGCTCTCGTCGTCACGCGCGCTGAGCATGACGATCGGCACGTCGCTTTCCTTGCGCAGGCTGCGGCACAGCTGGAAGCCGTTGCTGCCGGGCATCATCACGTCGAGCAGGATGATGTCGACGGTGTTGGACTCAAGGACGCGCGCCATCTCGCCGCCATGGGCGGCGCTGAGCGGCTGGAAGCCCTCTTCGCGCAGCAGGCGCATCAGCAGGGTCCGCAGGGCCGGATCGTCCTCGACGATGAGCACGGTCGGGGCCACGGGGGCCGTGGCCAGCTCCCGCTGCAAAGCGTTCAGTCCGTTACCTGGGCTATCCATACAACTGGGCTATCTAGGAACGATGTGGCCGCGAGCAAGGTAGAAAGCGGCGGTTTTCCACCGAGTTCAACCCGCTGCAAGGCTGGATTGCATCGTTCTCTGAAAAAGGGATGCCCTCGCGCGCACTTCGGGGGAAGAGGACTCGCGCGAGGGCCGGCCGCCGAAACGACCGTCTTGGATGCCGGCGCCTTTAGGCGGCGCGGCAGATGTCGGAAACGGCGGCGCGGACGGCGCCTTCCTGGGCCGCGGCGGCGTCGACCGAGTGGAACACGACGCGGACCACGCCTTCCTTGGCCTTGGCCGTGGCGACGTCGTCACGCTTGGCGAGTTCGACGGCGGCCGGGGCGGCGCAGGACGAGGCGGCGGCGATCTTCACCGTGCGCTTCTGAAGGTTCTTCTTGGCGACTTCTTCGGTGAAGGTCAGGCCGTGGCCGGCCGGACCGGCCATGGCGGGGAAAGCGACGAGACCGGCGGCCACGGCGATAACAGCAGCGAACTTCATGATGGAAAACTACTCCGGATACGGGGACGCGACGGCTCAGCCGCCGGTAGCGGTCTCGGCTTGCGCCTGGACCGCGGGAAGGGTTGCGCGATAGGCGTCGACGCTGTTCAGCAGGCCGACGATCTCGGCCTGGGTGATGGCCGTGCGGTGCTCGAAGCCCTTGGGGGACTTGAACTTGAAGCCCCAGGCCTGCGGCTTGGCGGCGACCTTGCGCAGCTCGCCCTCGCTGATCGAGAAGGCGACCTCTTCCGTGCACAGCTCCGGCGCCTCGAACAGGAAGCAGCGGCCGGCGTTGTCGCGGATCTTGATCGCCTGGGTCTGGACCGGCCAGGCCGAGGTCTCGTAGGCCACCGTGTCGTACTCACGCATCGCGCCCTGGTACATCAGGGTCTGGCGGACTTCGTAACGCGTCTCGCCCGTGCGCTTGTCGACGACGGCGCGCAGATAGTTGTCGTTCGACGGGTTGCGGAACAGGCCCTTGCCGGTCTGGAAACCAGCCTGCGTCGTGACCACCGTCTCGACGTCGAGACGATCGTCGATGACCTGGGTCCTGGCCTGGAAGTGATCGACGCCGAGGGCGACCTGCTTTGCGGGCAGCTTCACGGTTTCGGCGACGGCCGCGCCGCCGATGGCCAGACCGCCCAGGACGGTCAGGGCCAGCAGGCGATTGCGGGTCTTGCTCATAGTCTTCTCCTGCGAAGCGGCGCGCCGATCCCTCGTTCGGCGGGCGCTTCTGACAGGTCTTAAGGTGGAGAGGCCGCCTTGCGGCTGTGCATCGCGTTCGTGACAAAGCATTGCTGCGCGCCATTCGGGCGCCGGCGCCTCAGAAAGCGGCGGATCCCAGATAGCCCAGGCCCGTGGCCCGGTGGATCGCCTGGGCCCGTCCGGCCACGCGCAGCTTCAGGGCGGCGTTCTGGACGTGAAAACGGACCGTGGGGCCGGATATTCCGATGATCTGGCCGATGTCGGCGTCGGTCTTTCCGGCCGCCGCCCATTTCAGGCACTGGATTTCGCGCTTGGTCAAGCGGGCCAGGGGCGCGTCGTCGGCCAGGCCGTCGCGATAGGCCGACACCAGGCGCAGGGCCGCCCCGTGCAACTGGTCGGCGCGGGCGGCGTAGAGGGCCGGCAGGTCAGGCAGGGGCCGGGCCGAGGCCCAGACCACGGCCCCGATGACCCCGCCGGTCAGATAGGCCGGGGCGATAATCGCGGCGGCGACGCCGAAGTCCTGGGCCGCCTCGGCCACCGGAATGGCCTCCAGCTTGGGCAGCGGCCGCCAGCTGGAGAAACGGCCCTCGTGATAGAAGAACGGCTCGGCGGCGTAGCGGGCGGCCAGGATGAACGGAGCCCGCAGGGCGAAGGCGCGGTCGCGCCAGTAGCGCAGGCCCGCGTCCAGCCATTCGAAGGTGGTCTCGGCCAGCGGCAACCCGTCCGATCCCAGCATCGGCTCGGGGCTAGAGATGTCGGCGCTGGCGGCGATGTAGGGCAGGCCGATCTCGACGCCGAGGTCGCGCACACGCGCGGCCAGGCCCATGACCCGCGCCAGATGCTCGGCCTCTCCCCCCGTCGTCGCCGTCATGCGGGCGCTCTTTCCCTATCGGTTCCGATAGCTTGCGCACCGGGCCCCGGCTTTCGCAAGTTTCCCCGACGTTGGATCGGAGTACGCGCGTGGACCTGGAGCTGTCGCCTGATGACCTGGCCTTTCGGGACGAGGTGCGCGCCTTCCTGGACGCCGAGCTGACGCCGCAGCTGCGCGAGGCCGGGCGGCGGATGACCAGCGTGTTCTGCGACAAGGCCCACAGCCTGGACTGGCAGAGGATCCTGCACGCCAGGGGCTGGGCCGCGCCGACCTGGCCGGTCGAGCATGGCGGCCCCGGCTGGAGCGAGATCCAGCGCCACGTCTTCTTCAGCGAATGCGCACGGGCCGGGGCGCCGGGCCTGGCGCCGATGGGCCTGCGGATGGTGGCGCCCGCGATCATGCGGTTCGGCAGCCCCGAGCAGAAGGCCCGCTACCTGCCCAGGATCCTGTCGGGCGAGGACTACTGGTGCCAGGGCTATTCCGAGCCCGGGGCCGGGTCGGACCTTGCCTCGCTACAGATGAAGGCGGTGGCCGACGGCGACGACTATGTGCTCAGCGGCTCGAAGATCTGGACCACCCACGCCCATTGGGCGACGCACATGTTCTGCCTGGTGCGCACGAGCACCGAGGGCAAGCCGCAGGCCGGCATCACCTTTCTGCTGGTCGAGATGGACCGGCCGGGCATCCGCGTCGACCCGATCCTGACCCTGGCCGGCGAGCACGAGGTCAACCAGGTGTTCTTCGACGAGGTCCGCACGCCCAAGGCCGACCGGCTGGGCGAGGAGAACCAGGGCTGGACGGTGGCCAAGCACCTGCTGGAGTTCGAGCGGGGCGGGGGCTATGCGGCCGGGCTGGACGCGGGCCTTTCCAGGCTGCGCGAGGCGGGCGTCGCCGACGATCCCGACCAGCGGCGGCGGCTGGCCGAAGCCGAGATAGCGGCCCTGGCCATCGACGTCACCGAGCGACGGGTGCTGAGCGCCTTCGCCAGCGGCGCCAATCCGGGGCCGGCCTCGTCAATCCTGAAGGCGCAGGGCTCGGAGGCCTTGCAGAAGCAGGACGAGCTGGCGGTGGCGAACCTGGGCGACTGGGCCGCGGTGCACCAGCCCGCCGCGCGCGAGGCGGGTTCCAACGAGGCCCTGATCGGCCCAGAGCACGGCCGCACGACTGTGGCCCGCTATCTCAACAATCGCGCCGCCTCGATCTACGGCGGATCCAACGAGATCCAGCGCGACATCATCGCCAGGCTGGTGCTGGGGCTCTGAGGCGCGGCTCCGACCCTATCAGTTCCGATAGCTTGTTAGAGGAGCGGGCGACCCGCACGCTCCGATAGAGCCAGCGTCCAACGAAGGCGCGGCCGGAGGGAGGTTTCGCATGCAAGGATCACTGCGCCTGGCGCTGGCCCTGGGGGTGTCGGCCATGGCCCTGTCGATGGCGGCGCCCGTCTGGGCGCAAGCCCCGGCGGCCAAGCCCGTCCAGGATGAAAAGGACAGCCTGGCCATCGAGACGGTCGTCGTCACGGCCCAGCGCCGCGAGGAAGCGGCCAACGACATCGGCATGCCGATCCAGGCCTTCAGCGGCCAGACCCTGCAGCAGCTGCGGGTCACCGACCCCAAGGACCTGTCCACCGTCGCGCCCAGCTTCACGGTCAGCCAGAGCTATCAGGGCGTGCCGACCTATACGCTGCGCGGCATCGGCTTCAACACCATCAACCTGTCGGCCACCTCGACCGTCGGCACCTATGTCGACGAGGTCGCCTACGCCTATCCGTTCATGAACACCGGCCCGATGTTCGACCTGGAACGGGTCGAGGTGCTGAAAGGCCCGCAGGGCACGCTGTACGGCCGCAACACCACGGCGGGCCTCGTGGACTTCGTCACCAACAAGCCGACCGAGGACTTCGAGGCGGGGCTGACGGCGGAGCTCGGCAACTACAAGACCCGCAATCTGGAAGGCTATTTCAGCGGACCACTGGGCGAGAAGGTCCAGGCCCGGGTCGCGTTCCGCGCCGAGCACAGCGGCAAGGGCTGGCAGGTCAGCAACAGCCGCGACGAGCGGCTGGGAGACGTGGATCGCCAGGGCTGGCGCCTGTCGCTGGCCGCCCAGCCCAGCGAGAAGGTCGACCTGGACTTCTCCTACGCCGGATGGCGCAACCGGTCCGACACGGTTGCCGCCCAGGCCATCGGCTTCACGCCGGCGACGGCGGCCAGCCCGTTCAACGCCGCGGGTCTGGTGAGCTACATCGCCGCCAACAGGCCGACCAAGGCCACGCAGGCCGACTGGGCGCCGCTGTCGGTGCGCGGGGCGGACGTCGGCACCGGCCTGGGGATCAGCGATCCGGCCGAGGAAGACGACCGCTTCGACGCGGCCAAGCTGCGCTTCGCCTGGCATCTTTCCGACGACGTCAGCCTGATCTCGCTGACCAGCTACAACAAGCTGCGGCGCGACGCGGTGTTCGACTGGAGCGGCGCGCCCTACGAGATCCTGGTCCAGAAGGCGCACGGCGACATCGAGTCGACCTCAGAGGAACTGCGCCTGGAGGGACGAACGGAGAAGGGGTCCTGGCTGGTCGGGGGCTATGTCGCCCACGACGAGATCCTCGACATGAACCGCACGATCCTGGGCCAGAACGCCAATGTCGGCCTGATCCGGTTCTACGGCTCGACCCTGCTGGCGACGCCGTTCAACAGCGGCGGTTACACCGCGTTGCAGATGAGCCAGGCGTTCCGCACCTATGAGGACGTCGGCAATATCGAGACCGACACCTGGAGCCTTTTCGCCAATGCCGACAGGCAGTTGACGGAAACTCTGAAGCTGACCGTGGGCCTGCGCTACAGCCAGGACAAGCAGGACTATGTGGGCTGCTCGCGCGACTTCAACGGCAACATGCTGCCCAACGTCAACGTCGTGAACCGGGCGCTGTTCTTCAGCGTCTACGGCCTGGTGGCGCCGATCGCGCAGGGCACGTGCAACACCTTCGATCCGGCCACGGCCCAATTCGGCTTCGTGCGCTCGACCCTGGACGAGGACAACTTCGCCTGGCGCGTGGCGCTGGACTGGCAGGCGTCGGAAGACGTGCTGGTCTATGGCTCGATCTCGCGCGGGGCCAAGGCCGGGGCGACCCCGATCAACGCCGCCAACATCTCGACCCAGAACGCCCCGGCGCGGCAGGAACTGCTGACGGCCTACGAGCTGGGCGTGAAGGCGGCGATGTTCCAGCGCCGGGTGCAGGCCAATCTGGGCGTCTTCTACTACGACTACACCGACAAGCAGCTCAGCGTGTCGTTCGCCGACCCGATCTATACGGCCTTGTCGCGACTGGCCAACGTGCCCGAAGGCATGGCCCGCGGCCTGGACGGCGACATCACCTGGCGCGCCACCAAGTCCCTGACTTTCCTCGCCTCGGCGACCTGGCTGCACACCGAGGTCCAGGGCTACACCGGCATCAACGGCGCCGGTCAGCCCCAGGATTTCGACGGGCGGCCCTTTTTATACAGCCCGAAGTTCCAGGGCGGCCTGACGGCACTGTTCGACCACGACCTGGCCAATGGCCTGAAGCTGCAGGCGGCGCTGAACGGTCGCTGGCAGGACAAGTCGAGCGCCGACCTGGAGGGCAATCCGCTGTTCGTGATCGACAGCTATGGCCTGCTCAATGGCAGCATCGGGATCTCCTCGCCCGACCAGGGCTGGGAGCTGTCGCTGTGGGGCCGCAACCTGACCGACGAGTATTACTGGACGGCGGTCAGCAGCAACGCCAACACCGTGGTGCGCTTCCCCGGCAAGCCCCTGACCTGGGGCGCGGCGCTGAGCTGGCGGTTCTGAAATAACCCCTCTCTCTTCGAGAGAGGGAGGGGCCCGCCGCGAAGCGGTGGGAGGGTGAGAGGTTTCACCGCTGGCCGGCGAAGCCCTAATCCTGCTCCCCCTTGCTTGTGTCGTCGTCGCAGCCGGAGCGCCGGGGCCCCGGGATAGATGCGGCACGGTTGGGCCGGGTTGCCCGAGTAGGCCGTCCGGTCCCCGCTTCGTTCTGAGAGGGTGTAACCTCTCACCCTCCCATGGCTTGCGCCATGGGCCCCTCCCTCTCTCAAAGAGAGAGGGGATGTCAGACCGGCGGGCGGGCGGTGAAGGCCCAGCGGACGTTTTCGCCAGGTTGCAGGGTGGCGGCGTCGACATAGGCGTGGCCGCAGCGGTCGTCGGCCTTGCGGTAGGCCAGTTCGACCAGGCCGCCGCTGGAGCCAAGCACCGAGGCGCGGGCGCGGTGGCCGCAGCGGAGGACGAGCTCGACGGTGTCGCCGTCCGCCACGGGAAAGGGCGTCTTCTTGGGTTTGCGGCGAAGCATGGCGCGGGTTCCGAAAGCTGGAGCCCTGGACCCCGGCTAGCGCCTTCGAGGCGAAACCGGGATCCAGGGGCGGGTACGAATCCCACGATCGGCTTTTCGAGATTAATCGCGCCTGAACAGCGGCTTAAGGCCGCAGTCTGACCTGGTGGGCCAGCCGGTAGAGGGCCGGCAGCACCAGAAGGGTCAGCAGGGTGGACGAGACGATTCCGCCGATGACCACGGTGGCCAGAGGCCGCTGCACCTCGGCCCCCGCGCCCACGTTGAAGGCCATGGGCACGAAGCCGAGGCTGGCCACCAGGGCCGTCATCAGCACGGGCCTAAGGCGCGCCAGAGCGCCCTCGCGGATCGCCTGGTCCAGCGCCATCCCGTCCTGCCGCAGCGAACGGATGAAGCTCAGCATCACCACGCCGTTCAGCACCGCCACGCCCGAGAGGGCGATGAAGCCCACCCCGGCCGAGATCGACATCGGCAGGCCGCGCAGCATAAGGGCCATGACGCCGCCGGTCAGGGCCAGGGGCACGCCGGAGAAGACGATGGCGGCGTCCTTGGCCGAGCGGAACAGCGCGTAGAGCAGGCCGAAGATCAGCAGCAAGGCGGCAGGAACCACCAGTTGCAGCCGCTTGGCGGCCGAGATCAGCTGCTCGAACGTGCCGCCATAGGTGATCCAGTAGCCGGTGGGCAGCTCGACCTGCGCCCCGACCTTCTGGCGCACCTCGTCGACGAACGAGCCCAGGTCGCGGCCGCGCACATTGGCGGTGACCACGACGCGGCGCTTGCCGTCCTCGCGGCTGATCTGGTTGGGGCCGATCATGGTCTCGATCCGCGCGACGTCCTGCAAGGGCACGAAGCCGCGCGGCTGGTCTATTGAACCCGGCAGCGGGATGCGCAGCCGGCCGACGTCGTCGACCTTGCCGCGTTCGCTTTCGGGCAGGCGCACGACCACGTCGAACCGCCGGTCGCCTTCGAACACCTGACCGGTGACCGTGCCGCCGATGGCGGTGGCGACCACCGACTGCACGTCGTCGACGTTCAGGCCGAGCCGGGCGAGGGCGGCGCGGTCGGGGGTGATCTGCAGGACGGGCAGGCCGGTGACCTGCTCGACCCCGACATCCTGGGCGCCGGAGACGCCCTCGACGACCGCGCCGATCTTCTCGCCGACCGCCAGCAGCTGCTCGAGATCATCGCCGTGGACCTTGATGGCAACGTCGGCCCGCACGCCCGACAGCAGTTCGTTGAACCGCATCTGGATCGGCTGGGTGAACTCGTAGTTGCTGCCGGGAACCTCGGCGACGGCCGCTTCGAGCTCGGCCACCAGTTTGGCGCGGGGCTTTCTCGGATCGGGCCAGTCCTTGCGGTCCTTCAGCAGGATGAAGGTGTCGGCCACCGAGGGCGGCATCGGGTCGGTGGCGACCTCGGCGGTGCCGATCTTGGCGACGACCCGCTCGACCTCGGGGAAGCGGGCGATCCGCTTCTCCAGCGCCGCCTGCATCGCCACGGCCTGGGTAAGGCTCGTGCCCGGAATGCGCATGGCGTGCATGGCGATGTCGCCCTCGTCGAGGCTGGGGGCGAACTCCGAGCCCATGCGCGAGGCGGCCAGGGCGGCCAGCACGACCAGCAGCGCAGCCCCGGCCACGAACGGAACCCGCAGGCGCAGAGCCGTCTCCAGGGCCGGCTCGTACAGGCGGCGGGCGCCGGCCATGATGCGGCTTTCCTTCTCCTCGACCTTGCCGGTGACGAACATGGCCACGGCGGCGGGAACGAAGGTCAGGGACAGCACCAGGGCCGCCGTCAGGGCGATGACCACGGTGATGGCCATTGGATGGAACATCTTCCCCTCCACCCCGGTCAGCGCGAAGATCGGCACATAGACCAGGGTGATGATCAGGATCCCGAACAGGGATGGCCGGATCACCTCGCCAGCGGCCGAGGCGACGAGGGAAAAGCGCTCGTCACGGGTCAGCAGGCGGCCCTGCCGGTGCTGGGCCTCGCCCAGGCGTCGCAGGCAGTTCTCGACGATGATCACCGCCCCGTCGACGATCAGGCCGAAGTCCAGCGCCCCCAGGCTCATCAGATTGCCCGAGACGCCGGCCTGCACCATGCCGGTGATGGTCAGCAGCATCGACAGCGGAATGACCGCCGCCGTGATCAGGGCCGCGCGGATGTTGCCCAGCAGCAGGAACAGCACGACGATGACCAGCAGGGCGCCCTCGAGAAGGTTCTTCTCGACGGTGGCGATGGCGCGGTCGACGAGGTCGGTGCGGTCGTAGATCGGCTTGGCCGTGACGCCGGGCGGCAGGGCCCTGGCGGCCTCCTCCAGGCGGGCGGCGGCGGCGCGGGCCACGGTGCGGCTGTTCTCGCCGACCAGCATGAAGACGGTGCCCAGCACCACCTCCTGGCCGTTCTCGGTGGCCGCGCCGGTGCGCAGTTCCTGGCCCAGCCCCACGTCAGCGACGTCGGCCACGCGTATGGGCGCGCCGTTGCGGCTGGCGACGATGACCGCCGACAGGTCGGCGATCCCGACGGCCTGGCCCGGCACGCGCACCAGCACCTGCTCGCCGTAGCGTTCCAGGTAGCCGGCCCCGACATTGGCGTTGTTGCGCTCCAGCGCCGCCACGACGTCGCCCATGGTCAGGCCATAGGCCGACAGCCGCTCGGGCAGGGGCGTGACGTGGTACTGCCGCTCGAAGCCGCCGATGGTGTTGACCTCGGTCACCCCCGGCGTGTTGCGCAGCTGGGGCCGGATCACCCAGTCCTGCAAGGTGCGCAGGTCTTCGGGTCCCCAGGCCTTGCCGTCGGGACGCCGCGCGCCGGGCCTGGCCTCCACGGTGTACATGAAGATCTCGCCCAGGCCCGTGGAGATGGGCCCCAGTTCCGGCGTCAGGCCCGGCGGCAGCTGGCCGCGAGCGCTTTGCAGGCGCTCGCCCACCAGCTGGCGGGCGAAATAGATGTCGGTCCCGTCCTTGAAGACGACGGTGACCTGGGAAAGGCCGTAGCGCGAGATCGAGCGGGTGTATTGCAGGCCCGGCAGGCCGGCGATGGCCGTCTCGACCGGGAAGGTGACCCTCTGCTCGGCTTCCAGCGGCGAGAAGCCGGGGGCCTCGGTGTTGATCTGGACCTGGACGTTGGTGATGTCGGGGGTGGCGTCGATGGGCAGGCGCTGGAAGCTCCAGACCCCGACGGCGATCGCGACGGCGACGAGCGCCAGCACGACCCAGCGCAGCCGGATCGCGGCGGCGACGATATGTTCGAGCATGATCTTCGCCTCCCTCAGTGATCGTGGCTCGCGCCGGACTTCTCGATGTCCGCACGGATCAGGAAGGCGCCGTCGACGACATATTCGGCGCCGGGCTTGAGGCCCGAGAGCACCTCGGTCCATTCGGGGGTCTGGCGGCCGATCTGCAGCATCCGCACCTCGTAGGTGTCCTTCACCTTGACGAAGACGACCTGGAAATCGCGGAAGCGCTGGATGGCCTTGGTGCGCACGGCCAGCGGCGCGGTCTGTGCGCCGACCTGGAACGAACCCTCGACGCCCATGCCTGGCCGGAACGCGCTGTCGGCGCCGCCTGGCAGGTGGACGTGGGCCAGCAGGGTCTGGCTGACCAGGTCGGCCGTCGGCAGCACCGCCTCGACCTCCGCGATCAGGCGCGTGTCGCCCGACAGGCTGCGCACCTCGACCGGCTGGCCGACACGCACCTTCTCGGCGTCGCGCGGATAGACGAAGAACTCGGCGTGCAGCTTGGTCGGGTCGGCGATCACGAAGATCGGCCGCTCCATGGCCACGTCGCCGACATTGAGGTTCTTCTCGACGATCACCCCGCCGATCGGGGCGGGGATCGAATAGGTCTGCAGGCTCTCGCTGGACTCCACGCGCGCCAGGACCTGGCCCTTGCGGACGGTTTGGCCCAGCTGTCCGTTCAGGCTCATGATCCGGCCCGGATACCAGGCGCGGACCTCGCCCTTGCCCTCCGGCGTGATCTCGACCCGGCCGGCCATATCGATCAGCTGCGCGATCGGCGCGGGACCGGCGACCTCGGTGCGCACGCCGCCGGCCTTGGCGGCTTCGGCGGAGATGGTGGTGCGGCCCTCGTAGGACGTGTAGCGCCAGTTGCTGGTCTTGCCGGCGACGGCGGCCGTGACCGCCACGTCGAACGAGTGCGGCTCGGTCACCACGCCCTGGCCGCGCAGATAGTCGCCCTCGGGCTTGAAGGAAAAGCGGTTCACCTCGCCGTCCAGCCGGGTGAGGGTGATCGTGAGCTGGACCGCGCTGGGCGCCAGCGGCTTGTCCTTGCGGTAGGCGTAGACACGGAACTCGGGCTCGACCCCGTCCTCGAAGATGGTGATCTCGATGGAGAGGTCGCCGTCCTGAAGCATCCGGCCGCCGTGGGGGCCGCGCTTCTCGGCCTCCTCGGCGGCGTGGGTATCGGGCTTGGCGGGGGCGTCGCCGCAGGCCGACAGGGTCAGGGCGCCAGCGATCGCCAGGGCCAGGGGCGCGGAAACGCGCATGAAGCGGCGGGTCATCGGGCAGACTCCGAAGCGGTGGCTTGGGAAGCGGGGATCAGGCGCGCATGGGCGCCGGTCAGGCGGTCGAGCTGGGCGCGGTCGACCTGGAAGGCCTTCAGCACGGTAAGGCGGCGGCTCCTGGCCTCGATCAGGGCCTTCTGGGCCTCCAGCACGTCGAGATAGGAGAAGCCGCCCCGGTTGAAGCCGTCGCGGACGAGGTCGACCGTGCGGGCGTTGGCCGGCACGATCTCGTCCTGGATGCGACCAGCCTCGGCGGCCTTCTGGGCGAGGGCGGCCTGGGTGGCGGCGATCCGGCGTTCCAGCACGCTGCGCGCACCGGCCAGGTCGAGGTCGGCGGCCTGACGCTCGGCCCTGGCCTGGTCGATCGCGCCGCGGTTGGTGTCGTGGCGGCCGAGCGGGATCGAGCCGCCAACCACGGCGGCCACGGCCCCGTCATCGTTGAGATAGCGCAGGCCCGCCCGCCAGGTCGGATCCTGCACGGCCTTGCTTTCCTCGACGCGGACGCGGGCGCCGGCCAGGTCGCGCTGGGCGTCGAGCAGGGCCAGGTCCACGGGCGAGGCGGGGCCGGCGACGCGGCCGGCGACCGACAGGTCCTCCAGCGCCGCGGCGTCGATCTCTATCTCGCCGCCGCCCCAGTAGGCGGCCAGGGCGCGGCGGGCGTCGGAGGCGCGGGTGCGGGCCTGGGTCAGGGCGAGGCGGGCCTCGGCGACCTGGGCGTCGGCGCGAGCGCCGGCGAACAGCGGATCGCGGGCGGCCTTCACCCGGCGCGAGACCTCGCCCCGGGCGCGCTCGGCCAGGGCCAGCCGGTCGGCGGCCAGGGCGGCCTCGGCCTCTCCGAACACGGCCTCGACCCAGGCCAGGTCGGCCTCGTGCAGCAGGTCGAGCACGCGGACGTCGTCGCGCAGGCGGAAGAGGGCGATGTCGCCCCGGGCCAGGGCCACGCGGGCGGCGCGCTTGCCGCCGCGCTCGCGGGTCTGCTCGTAATAGAGCGTGGTCTGGGCTCGATCGATCAGGGAGTAGGGGCCCGAACCGGCGAGATCCTCGACGTCGACGCCGACGACGGGATTGGGCCGGACGCCGGCCTGGCGCACGCCGGCTTCAGCGGCGGAAAGCCGGGCGGCGAGGGCGGGGCGGGCCGGATCGGCGGCGGCCGTACGTTCCAGCGCCTCGGCCAGGGTCAGGGGGCTGGCCTGCACGGCCATGGGCGTCGCCAGGGCGAGCGCCGTGGCGAGCAGCCAGGACCGCGCGCGGCGGCCTTGGATAGCGGACTGCATGAAAGGTCCTCGAAACAGAAGTCGAAAGAGCGCGGCGCGGCGGCCGCGCGGCTTCAGGCGACGTGTGCGAGGGTTTCCTTGGGCGGACGTTCCTGCTGCGGACCGCCGATGCCGGTCAGCCGTTGCTGGGCCAGCGCCCAGAGGCCGTCGTCGACATGGCGGGCGGCCGGACGCGGCAGGTCGTCGAGCGCGCCGAACACCGAAGGGGTGTCGTGGTGGTGATGATGGTGATGCGGCGCGACCGGATCCTCGCCCAGACCGTCGGCGGCGAGGATCGAGGCGTCGAAATGGACGTCGATCGAGGTCAGGCGGCCCTGATAGACGTGGTCGTGATCCTCATCGAGGGCGGCCAGGGCGCTGGGCGGACCGTGCAGGGCGCGGTCGAGGCCGGTTATCGGCCCCTGGACGACGAACACGGCGACGAGCATGGCGGCCAGAGCCGTCATCCATCGTGCCGTCCATGCGCCCAAGGCAGAGGTCACCGACGCCCCTTGCTTCCAGAAATTCCGTCTAATGTCGCCGCTGCGCGAACCGTTCGCAAGAGGGCGGACCGTCTTACGTAGCCGAAGCGGCGCCTTGCGGGGCCTTGGGGATCAGGAAGCGCGGCAGCAGGCTGGCCACCACGCGACGGCCGGCGCCGTCCGGAAGGCTCAGCATGTCGCGCAGCGGCGGGCCGATCAGGGCCTCGCCGAAGGCGCTGAGCGCGATGAACAGCACCGCGGCCCCGACTCCCTCGCGAGCCTGGGCGTCCAGGGCGCCCATCTTGTCGGCGATGGCCTCGACGAGGTTCTGGACGGCCGCGCGGACGGGCTCGAGGTGGGAGAGGTCGCCGGACAGGGTGATCCAGGCGGCCAGGCGCCCCGCGCCACCGGTGTCAAACGCGTCGAAGACGGCGTTGACCAGTTCGAGCGGCGCGCCTTCGTCGGTCTTCAGCCGGGCGATGGCCTCGTCCAGGGCCTGGGTCAGATCGGAGACCATCGAGCCCATCAGCGCCGATTGCAGGCCGGCGGCAGAACCGAAGTGGTGGATCAGGTTGGCGTGGGTCACGCCGATCTCGGCGGCGACCGCCGACAATGTCACGGCATCGGGTCCGCCCTTCAGCAGCAGGGCGCGCGCGGAGGCGATCGCTTCGCGGCGCGCTTCTTCGGGCACGCGGCGTCGACGGCGGGTTGCGCTTTTCTCAATTGACATCGATGTAAATGACATTCATGTAGATAAGGCTTTTTCATTAGGCTCCAACAAGGGGAACCGCAAGTGCAAGCTGCGCCTACCGCGCCCGCGCTGCGCCCAGTTCACGGCCAGAATCGCGCGCCTTCCCATGCGACGCCTCGCCGCATCCAACCCGTCCGCGCCGCCCGGGCTTTCCGCCGGCTGGTGGCTGACAAGGAGGACACGCGGCAGGTGTTCGAGATCATGAACGCCCTGGCGGGCCGTTCGATCGAGTGGGGTTACCAGCGCCTGATGGACACGCCTCAGGGCGGCATCCAGGCCTACCAGCAGGTCGAGCTTTCCGACCGGCTGCAGGACCGCAAATGGCTCGCCGGCTTCGCCGAGGGCACGGTCGGCGCGGCCTACCGAACCTTCATCGACAGCCGCAACCTCTCGGCCTACGGCCTGGCGGAAGAGAGCGCCAAGGTCGCCGACACCGAGATCGAGGCGGCCCATCCCCGCGCCTGGTACGCCCGCCGCATCCGCGACGTGCACGACATCTGGCACGTGCTGACCGGCTACCAGACCGACGCGCTCGGCGAGGCCTGCGTGGTGGCGTTCTCGCTGCCCCAGACCCGCAGCACGGGCTTTGGCCTGATCGCCGCCGGAGCCGCCGTGCAGTTCATGCGGGCCCGCACGGGCCATCCGTGCGGCCGGGCCGTGCTGCAGGCCTGGCGCAATGGCCGCAAGGCTTCGTGGCTGCCAGGCGAGGATTATGAGGCGCTGATGGCCGAGCCGCTGGAGTCCGCGCGCGCCCGGCTGCGGATCCCGCGTCCGACGCTGTACGAACGTGTGCCGCCCGAGGTGCGCAACGCCTATCTGGGAGGACAGGGATGACCCGCCTGCTCGCCACCCTCTCCGTCGCCGGCTCGATGCTCGCCGCGCCGGCCCTGGCGCAGGAGCCCGGTCTCGCCGGACGCTGGCGCACCTCGGCCGAGAACGGCGTCGTCGCCATCGAGCGCTGCGGAGAGACCTTCTGCGGCCGGCTGAAGGACGCCAAGCCGCTGCGCGCCGATCCCGATCAGCGCGACGTGCGCAACCGCAACGCCGAGCTGCGCACGCGCAAGCTGAAGGACCTGACGGTGCTGGCCAACTTCACCGGCGGCCCGAAGACCTGGTCCGGCGGACCGCTCTACGACCCGGAGACGGGGCAGGGCGCTTCGACCGGCACGCTCACCCTGCTGGATGACGACACCCTGGCGGTGAAGGGCTGCATCGCCCCGCTGCTGTGCCGCACCCAGACCTGGAAGCGCGTGCGCTGAGGCACCCCTCAAAGTGAGTAACCGGGTGGTCCGCTGGCCGCCCCTGCGTTCCGAGTGACCGACTTTTGCACAGCCGACGGGGGCCGCCCCGCCGGTCGGGGGATTGCGACCATGCTGATCTGGATTGGCGCGCTTGCGCTCATCGCCTTCGTTCTGACCTTCGTGCAGGCCAGGGCCGTGCTCTGGGCCGCGGCGACCGCCATATGGATAGCCGCAGGCTTCGCGGCCGGCGTGATCGGCTCGACCGCCACCCTGGTGCTGGCCGCCGTCGCCGCGCCGATCGCCGTGCTGACGACCTTCCGCCCGCTGCGCGCGGCGATGCTGTCGGCCCCGGCCATGAAGGCCTTCGCCGGGATCATGCCGCGCATGAGCCCCACCGAGCAGGCCGCGGTTGAAGCGGGCAATGTCTGGTGGGACGCCGAACTGTTCGCCGGCAAGCCCGACTGGAAGCGCCTGCTGGCCACGCCCGCGCCGAAGCTGTCGACCGAGGAGCAGCGCTTCCTCGACATCGAGGCCGAGCATCTGTGCGACCTGTCCAACGACTGGGAGAGCACGTCGGTGTGGCAGGACCTGCCCCCGGCCGCCTGGGAATACGCCCGCGACAAGGGCTTCCTAGGCATGATCATCCCCAAGCGCTACGGGGGCCTCGGCTTCTCGGCCTACGCCCACAGCCAGGTGGTGCAGAAGCTGTCGACCCGCTGCTCGGCCGCCGCCGTCTCGGTGATGGTGCCCAACTCGCTGGGTCCTGCAGAGCTGCTGCTGCACTACGGCACCGAAGCCCAGAAGGATCACTATCTGCCGCGCCTGGCGCGAGGCGACGAGATTCCGTGCTTCGCCTTGACCAACCCCTATGCCGGCTCCGACGCGGCCTCGATCACCGACACCGGCGTGGTCTGCCGCCAGCTCTGGAACGGCCGCGAGACGCTGGGCTTCCGGGTCAGCTGGCGCAAGCGCTACATCACCCTGGCGCCGATCGCGACGGTGATCGGCCTGGCGTTCCGCGCCGTCGACCCCGATGGCCTGCTGGGCCAGGGCGCCGAGCCCGGCATCACCTGCGTGCTGCTGCCGCGCGACCATCCGGGCGTGAACATCGGCCGTCGCCACTGGCCGCTGAACGCCGTCTTCCAGAACGGCCCGATCACCGGCGACGACGTCTTCGTGCCGATGGAGATGGTCATCGGCGGACAGGCCCAGGTGGGCAACGGCTGGCGGATGCTGATGGAGTGCCTGGCGGCCGGGCGGGCGATCTCGCTGCCGTCCTCCAACGTGGGCATGTCCAAGCTGGCCGTCGGCATGGTGGGCGCCTATGTCGCCATCCGCCGGCAGTTCAACATGCCGATCGGCGCCTTCGAGGGCGTACAGGAGCCGCTGGCCCGGATGGCCGGCCACCTCTACGCCTCCGACGCCTTGCGCCGCCTGGCGGCGGCCGCCCTCGACCAGGGCGAGAAGCCGTCGGTGGTGTCGGCCATCGCCAAGTACCACGTGACCGAGCGCGCCCGGATCGTCGTCCACGACGCCATGGACGTGGTCGGCGGCAAGGGCGTCTGCATGGGTCCGGGCAACTTCCTGGCCCGCGCCTATCAGCAGATCCCGATCGCCATCACGGTCGAGGGCGCCAACATCATGACCCGCACCCTGATCATCTACGGCCAGGGCGCGATCCGCTGCCACCCCTATGTGCTGACGCTGATGCGGACGGCCCAGGCCCAGAACCTGAAGGACTTCGACGCGGCCCTGTTCGGCTATGTCGGCTTCCTGTTCCGCAACCTGGCTCGTTCGGCGGGCTTCGCCCTGACCGGCGACCTGCTGATCGGCAAGCCGGCCGGGGCCGCGCCCCAGCTTGGCCGCTACTACCGCGCCGCCACCCGCTTCTCGACCCTGCTGGCCCTGGCGTCTGACCTGTCGATGGCCACCGTCGGCGGCGCGCTGAAACGCAAGGGCGCCCTGACGGGCCGCCTGGGCGACATGCTCTCGCAACTGCTGATCCTGTCGAGCGCGCTCAAGCGTTTCGAGGACGAGGGCCGTCCGGCCCAGGACCTGCCGCTGGTCCACTGGGCCGCGCAGGACGCCCTGGCCCGGACGAGCGAGGCCTGGCGGGCGCTACTGGCCAACCACCCGAGCCGCGTCGTCGCCTTCGTCCTGGGCGTCGTCGGCGCCGGCCTGACCCGCGCCGGTCCCAACGACAAGGTCTCGGCGCAGGTCGCGGGGATCATCCAGACCCACGGCCCGGCGCGCGATCGCCTGCTGGCCGGTTCGTGGACCCCGCGCATCGAGGTCGACCCGATCGCCGCCACGGCCGAGGCCTTCGAGCTGCATCCGCATGTCGAGGCCATCGAGCGTCGCCTGAAGCCCGAGATCGCCGCCGGCCGCATCGCCCGCGCGCCGCAGAATCTCACCCTGCTCGACGCCTGGGCGGCCGAGGTGGAGACCAAAGGCCTGATCTCCGACGCTGAGCGGCAGGTCTTCGCCCGCTTCGCGGTGCTGGCCGACATGGCCATCCAGGTCGACGACTTCCCGCAGGACTTCGGCTTGGCCGAGGGCCTGGCGCGTCGGGGCGGCAAGCGCGCCGCCAAGCGCGAGAAGGTGGCCCAATGACCGACCGTTACCTGGAGTTCGCCAACAGCGGCTTGGGCGGCTGGATGGTCGGGGCCCTGGGGCTGCCCAAGCCCGCGCCGCTGCAACGGCGCGCCGAGGCGGGCGCCGTCGCCCTGCACCCGCTTCTGCTGGAGTCGGCCGGCGGCGGCCGGATGGGCCCGGTGCTGGAGCGTGTCGCCGCCGTCTCGGGCGCGCCGCTGCACCGCCGCTGGTCGGCCGAGGAGCGCTACGGCGCGCTGGTGTTCGACGCGTCGGACTGCGTGGACGTGGCCTCGGCCAAGGCGCTGTACGGCTTCTTCCACAAGACGGTGCGCTCGGTGGCCGAGCACGGCCGGATCGTGGTGATCGGCACGCCGCCGGAACAGGCGGGCAGCGCCGAGGCCGAGGCCATCCAGCGCGGGCTGGAGGGGTTCGTCCGCTCCCTGGCCAAGGAGGCTCGGCGCGGGATCGGGGTGCAACTGCTCTATGTCGCCCCCGGCGACGAGGACGCCGCGGCCAGCACGCTCGACTTCCTGCTCTCGCCGCGCTCGGCCTATGTGTCGGGCCAGGTGGTGCGGGTGGCTCAGCCCGGCGTGACGGGCGATGCCAGGCTGGGCCACGCCGGCCGGCACGTGCTGGTCACCGGCGCCTCGCGCGGGATCGGCGAGGCGATCGTGCGGCTGTTCGCGGCCGAGGGCGCCCGGGTGACGGCGCTGGACGTGCCTGCCGCGCGCGAGGATCTCGAAGGGCTGGCCGGAGAGCTGGGCGTTCGCCCGCTGGGCCTCGACATCACCGCGCCCGAGGCCGGCGACGCCCTGGTGACGGCGGCGCGGGCGGCGGGCGGCTTCGACGTGGTGGTGCACAACGCCGGCATTACCCGCGATCGCACCCTGGCCCGGATGGACGTCCGCGAGTGGGACAGCGTCATGGCCGTGAACCTGGGTGCGCCGCTGGCCCTGACCCGCACGCTGGTCGAGGCCGGCGCGATCCGCCGCAACGGCCGGATCGTGGCGGTGTCGTCGCTGAGCGGCGTGGCCGGCAACATGGGCCAGACCAACTACGCCCTGTCCAAGGCCGGCTGGATCGGCGCCGTTCGGCGTCTAGCCCGCGACGGCCTGGGCGATGGCGTGACGATCAACGCCGTTGCGCCGGGCTTCATCGAGACCCGCATGACCGCCGCCATCCCCTTCGCCATCCGCGAGGCGGGCCGACGGATGAACAGCATGGGGCAGGGCGGCAGCCCGGTCGACGTGGCCGAGACCATCGCCTGGCTGGCCCACCCGGCCAGCGGCGGCGTCAACGGCCAGGTGGTCCGCGTCTGCGGCCAGAGCCTGCTCGGGGCCTGACCATGACCGACATGGCCGAGCCGGTCTCGGCCCTGGCCCTGGCGGGCGGGGTCCTGCGGGGCCTGCTGCGCCGAGGCGGGACGTTTCCGGATGTAACGCTGGAGGCGGGCGGGGTGTGGCTGCGGTGCGAGGCCATCGACGCCTACGCCCAGGTGTGCGGCTTTGCGCCGGGCGCCGGGGTCCCGCTGACCTTTCCCCACATCCTGGCCTTTCCGTTGCAGATGCGGCTGATGCTGGCGGCTGACTTTCCTTATCCGGTGATGGGGCTGGTGCACCTGTCCAACCGCATCGTGCAGCATGCGCCGCTGAAAGCCGGCGACCGGCTGGCGATCGCCGTGCGGACGGGGCGCCTGCTCGCCCACGACAAGGGCCAGGCCTTCTCGCTGGAGACCACGGCCCGCCGCGACGGCCAGGCGGTCTGGGAGGGAACCAGCGTCTACCTGCGCCTGGGCGGGCCGGGGCGGGGCGATGTCGCCCCGATCCTCGACGGCGGCCCGGCCGACGCGCCGGTCGAGCGCTGGACGCTGCCGGCCGACCTGGGACGGCGCTACGCCAAGGTGTCGGGCGACGCCAACCCGATCCACACCTCGGCGCTCGGGGCGAAACTGTTCGGCTTCAGGCGCGCCATCGCCCATGGCATGTGGGTCAAGGCCCGGGCCGTGGCGGCGCTGACTGCCGGCCGGCCGGTGCAAGCCGGCGAGATCGAGGTCGCCTTCCGCGCGCCGGTGTTCCTGCCCGGCGAGATCCAGCTGCTCGCCGGTCCCGACGGGGCCGAGCGTGCTTTCGAAATCAAGGACGCCCAGGGCGCGCGCACCCACCTGCGCGGCCGCCTGAGCCTCAAGTCACAGGACCCTTCATGCTGACCCTGCCAGCGCCCCGGCGCGTCGCCATCCTCGGCGGCAGCCGCATACCGTTCGCGCGCTCCAACACCGCCTACGCCGACGCCTCCAACCAGGAGATGCTGACGGCCGCCCTGCAGGGCCTGGCCGACCGCTTCAACCTGCACGGCCTGCGGCTGGGCGAGGTGGCGGCGGGCGCCGTGCTCAAGCACTCGCGCGACATCGCCCTGACCCGCGAGGCGCTGCTCTCGACCACGATCGGCCACGACACCCCGACCTATGACGTCGTCCAGGCCTGCGGCACCGGGCTGGAGGCGGCGATCCTGGTGGCCAACAAGATCGCCCTGGGCCAGATCGACGTCGGCGTCGCGGGCGGCGTCGACACCACCTCGGACGCACCGATCGCGCTGAACGAGGGCTTCCGCAAGGCGCTGCTGGCGGCCAATCGCGAAAAGACCAACGGCGGCAAGATCAAGGCGCTGCTCGGCGCGGGGCTGACCGCCCCGTTCAGGCCCGAGCCGCCGCGCAACGCCGAGCCGCGCACGGGCCTGTCCATGGGCGAAAGCTGCGAGGTGATGGCCAAGCATTGGAACATCCCGCGCGCCGAGCAGGACGCCCTGGCCGTGCGTAGCCATCAGCGGATGGCCAAGGCCTATGCCGACGGCCTGTTCGACAGCCTGGTGGTCCCGTTCCGAGGCCTCAAGCGCGACAACAACCTGCGGCCCGACATCGACCCGGCTAAGATCGCCACGATGAAGCCGGTGTTCGACCGCGAGCACGGCACCCTGACGGCAGCCAACTCCACGCCCCTGACCGACGGCGCCTCGACGGTGCTGCTGGCCAGCGAGGAGTGGGCCAAGGCGCGAGGCCTGCCGGTGCTGGCTTACTTGCGGGCCGGCGAGACGGCGGCGGTCGACTTCGTCAAGGGCGACGAGGGTCTGCTGATGGCCCCGGCCTACGCCGTGCCGCGCATGCTGGGCAAGCTGGGCCTGTCCTTGCAGGACTTCGACTACTACGAGATCCACGAGGCCTTCGCCGCCCAGGTGCTGTGCACGCTGAAGGCCTGGGAGGACGACGACTACGCCCGCAAGCGGCTGGGCCTGGATCGCGCGCCCGGCGCCATCGACCGGGAGAAGCTGAACGTCCACGGCAGCTCGCTCGCCGCTGGCCACCCGTTCGCGGCCACCGGCGGGCGGATCCTGGCCCACCTGGCGACCATGCTGGACCGCAAGGGCGGCGGCCGGGGGCTGATCTCGATCTGCGCCGCGGGCGGCCAGGGCGTGGTGGCGGTGCTCGAGAAATGACGGACGCCCAGACCCACGCCGCCGACGCCGACCGCCTGTGGGCCGAGCGTTTCTGGACCCGCAGCTACCGCGCCGACGTGCCGGCTACGATCGACGACGAGCTGGCCCTGTGGCGCTCGGTCGGCGAGCTGTTCGAGGCCGACGCAAGCCGCTACGCCGATCGCACGGGCTTCGTCAGTCTGGGCACGGGCGTCAGCTACGGCCGGGCGCTCGCCGAGGCGAAAGCCTTCGCGGCCTGGCTGCAATCGGTCGGCGTGCGGCAGGGCGAGCGCGTGGCGTTGATGATGCCCAACTGCCTGCAGTATCCGGTGGCGCTGTTCGGCACGCTGATGGCCGGCGCCGTGGTGGTCAACGTCAACCCGCTCTACACGCCGCGCGAGCTGCACCATCAGCTGGAGGACAGCGGCGCGGTGGCGATCGTGGCCATGGAGATGTTCGCCCACACGCTGGAGCAGGCCGTCGAGGGCACGGCGATCCGCCAGGTCGTGGTCACGGCGATGGGCGACATGATGGCCCCGGCCAAGGGCGTGGCGGTCAACGCCATGATGCGTCACGTCGAGAAGCTCGTCCCGAGGTGGCGGCTGCCCGGCGCGCTGCGCTGGCCGGCCGTGATGCGCAAGGCGCGGCGGCTGAAGCTGGCGCTGGTGGAGATCCGGCCCGGAGACCTGGCCTTCCTGCAATATACCGGTGGCACGACGGGGGTGGCCAAGGGGGCCATGCTGACCCACCGCAACATCATCGCCAACGTCTTGCAGGGCCGAGCCTGGATCATGACCCAGATCCCGCAGGACCAGGCCGTCGGCAACGTCACGATGCTGCCGCTCTATCACGTGTTCTCGCTGACCGCGAACCTGCTGATGTTCGTCGGCGTGGGCGGCCGCAACATCCTGATCGCCAATCCGCGCGACGCCAAGCGGGTGGAGTGGGTGCTGCGCAACGAGCGCTTCACGGGCCTGACGGGCCTGAACACGCTCTTCACCAGCCTGCTGAACAACGAAGCGTTCCGGAACAGGGACTTCTCGGACCTGCGCCTGACCATCGCCGGCGGCATGGCCACACAGCGCAGCGTCGCCGAGGAATGGCAGGACGTCACCGGCGCGCCGGTGATCGAGGGCTATGGCCTGACCGAATGCTCACCCGTGGTCTGCATCGGCTATGTCGATATCGACAATCCCGAAACCATGGGCTTCGACGGCACGGTCGGCCTGCCCGTCCCGTCGACCGAAGTCCGCATGCGCCGCGACGACGGCTCGTGGTGCGGGATCGACGAGCCGGGCGAGCTGTGCGTGCGCGGGCCGCAGGTCATGAAGGGCTACTGGAACCATCCCGACGAGACGGCCAAGGTGCTCTCGGCCGACGGCTGGCTGGCCACCGGCGACATCGGCGTCATGCAGGCCGACGGCCGCGTGAAGCTGCTGGACCGCCTGAAGGAGATGATCCTGGTCTCGGGCTTCAACGTCTATCCCAGCGAGATCGAGGACGTGGTCGCCGCCCACCCGCTGGTGGAGGAGGTCGCCGCCGTCGGCGTGCCGGATCCGGTTCAGGGCGAGCGCATCAAGATCGTCGTCGTGCCGCGCTCCACCGAGCTTACGGCCGAGGCGCTGGTCGCCCACTGCCGCGAGCGCCTGACCGCCTACAAGGTGCCGCGCATCGTGGTGTTCCGGTCCGAGCCGCTGCCGAAGACGCCGGTGGGCAAGGTGCTGCGGCGGGAGTTGAAGTAGAAGTTTCGCCCCATAATCGTCATCCCGGGCGGAGGGGCGCGAAGCGGCCCGCAGACCCGGGACCCAGGCGCCGCTTGTACGGCCGAAGCAGCAGCCGCAGGCGACGGCCAACACGTTACGTGGGCCCCTGGGTCCCGGCTCTCCGCTACGCTGCGGCCGGGATGACGACCCCATCTTGTGGTCCTGATCCTCATCCTGAGCTCGTCGAAGGACGAGGATCACGCACCACACCCGCCGTCCGCGTCAGCACGATCCCGAACACCGCCGCCAGCGGGAACATCAGCACGCCGTAGACCGCGGCGGGCAGGCTCATCTCGGGGCGTTGCAGCACAGACTGGGCGACAACGATGGCCAGGGCGGCGTTGTGCAGCCCCACCTCGAAGGCGCTGGCGATGGCCTGATCGCGGGCCACGCGCAGCAGGCGCGGAACCACGAAGCCCACCATCAGGCTGAGCAGGCAGAAGACGACCGTGACTCCGGCCAGCCCCACCACCTCGTCCTTCAGCGTCGCCAGGTTCCCCGCCACGGCCGCGCCGATCAGCAGGGTGAGGAACGCCACCGACACGATCCGTACCGGCCGGTCCATGGCGTCGGCAAAGCCCGGGCGCAGCCGGCGCACCAGCATGCCCAGGGCCACCGGCCCCAGCACCACCATGAAGACCTCGACGGTCTTGGAAAAGCGCAGGCCGACCGAAAGCTCGCCGGGCTGGAACCAGGCCACCGACAGGTTGACGACGATCGGCAGGGTGACGACGGCCAGGACCGAGTTGATCGCAGTCAGGCTGATGTTCAGCGCCACGTCGCCGCGAAAGAGGTGGCTGTAGAGATTGGCCGCCGTGCCGCCCGGCGAGGCCGCCAGCAGCATCAGGCCGACCGCCGTCTCTGGCGGCAGGCGAAACAGCAGGGCGAGGCCAAAACCCATCACCGGCAGCACCAGCAGCTGGCAAGCCAGGGCGACCATGGCGGCGCGCGGCCGCCGGCCGACGCGGGCGAAGTCGGCCGGCGTGAGGCTCAGGCCCAGGCCGAACATGATGAGGCCCAGGGCGGCGGGAAGGGCCACGGTGGTCAGCGGCGAGGCGAGGGCGTCGGCGCCCATGCTCAGACCGCCCCGGCCAGGGCGCGGCCGGCGGCCAGCCCCGAGAAGATGCAGCCGCCCAGGAAGGTGCCCTCCAGGGCGTTGTAGCCGTGCAGGCCGCCGCCGCCGAAGCCCGAGGCCTCGCCGGCCGCATAGAGCCCCTCCAGCACCAGACCGTCCGGCGTCAGCACCCGGCCCGCAAGGTCGGTCTGAAGGCCGCCCAGCGACTTGCGCGTCAGGATGTGCAGCTTGACCCCGATAAGCGGGCCGGCGGCCGGGTCGAGGATCCGGTGCGGGCTAGCCGTGCGCGCCAGCCGGTCGCCGAGGGAACGCCGGCTGTTGTGGATGCCCATCACCTGCAAATCCTTGGCGAAGGGGTTGGACATCTGGGCGTCGCGATCCTCGATCTGGCGGCGGATCAGGGCCGGGTCGAGCAGGGGCGCGGCGGTCAAGGCGTTCATCTTGCCGACCAACTCTTCGAGGTTGCTCGAGACCACGAAGTCGGCCCCGTTGCGCTTGAAAGCGTCGACCTCCGGCGGCGCCCCCTTGCCCAGGCGCGACTTCAGCAGCGACAGGCGGCGGCGGTTGGTGATGTCGCCGTTCTGCTCGGAACCGGAGAGGGCGAATTCCTTCTCCAGGATCTTCTGGCTGACGATGAACCAGGAGTGGTCGTGCTCGGCCAGGTCAGGCGTCGTGCGCAGGTGGCGCAGGGTGGCGATGGTGTCGTAGCCGGGCAGGGCGGGGAAGGGCAGGCGCCGCCCCAGGGCGTCGAACCACATCGACGAGGGACCCGGCAGGATGCGGATCGCGTGCCTGGGCCAGATGGGGGCCCAGTTCTGGACGCCCTCGACATAGTGCCACATGCGGTCGCGGTTCACGAGGCGCGCCCCCGCGTCCGCGGCGATGTCGAGCATCCGGCCGTCCACATATTCTGGCACGCCGGTGATCATGCTGGCCGGCGGCCTGCCCAGCCGCTCGGGCCAGTAGCGGCGGACCAGGTCGTGGTTGCCGCCGATGCCGCCGGTGGCCAGCACGACAGCGCCGGCCTTCAGGGTGAAATCGCCGACGACTTTGCGGCTGGAGGGCGCCCCGCGCGGCGCCTCGTCGGCGGCCAGAACGCCACCGGAGACGCCGGTCACCCGTCCGCCTTCCACCAACAGGGCGTCGACGCGATGACGGTGATGGAAGGTCAGCAGCCCCCGGGCGGCGGCCTGGCGGGCTCGGTCGGCGAAGGGCTCGGATACGCCTGTGCCCGTACCCCAGGCGACGTGGAAGCGCGGAACCGAATTGCCGTGTCCCAGCGCCTGTCCGGCGCCGCGCTCGGCCCAACCCACCATGGGGGTCAGCGAGATCCCGTGCCGGCGCAGCCAGTCACGCTTGCCGCCGGCGGCGAACTCCACATAGGCGCGGCCCCAACGGATCGCCCATTCGTCTTCCGGCAGCGGGCCGTCCAGCCGATCCCAGTCGGCGCTGCCCAGCCAGTCGCGCCAGGCCAGGTCGAGACTGTCGCGGATGCCCAGGCGCCGCTGTTCGGGCGAGTTCACCAGGAACAGGCCGCCGAACGACCAGAAGGCCTGCCCGCCCAGATTGGCGGCGTTCTCCTGGTCGACCAGGGCCACGCGCTTGCCCGCCTGGACCAGTTCGTTGGCGGCCACCAGCCCGGCCAGCCCGCCCCCGACGACGATGACGTCAGCGTCCATTCCTTGCCCTCCCGTGTTGCGCGGACATTGGCCGTTTTTACAGCGATGTAAATATTAATTCGGCGTCACGGAGGACCCTAGGTAGCCGTACGGAGCTTACGTCAGGGAACTGAACATCGGTGTAAGTAATGTATTGACATGCGAGTGAATAGGTAGATCGTACAACCCAACCGTCGGCTGAGCCGCCAATGCCGTCGGAGATTGATTTGGGGCGGGGGAAACGTTCATCGGCCTGGACGGAGAGCTGGGCCGAGGTAGGGGAGGATAGGGCATGGCTTCATCGGCCCGCGCTCGCGCGCGTCTGGCTGTCACCGCGTCGATTTTCGCGCTCGCCGCCGGGGCGGGCCAGGCTTTCGCGCAGGAAGTGACCCAGGTCGAGGACATCATCGTCACGGCGCAGAAGCGCTCGGAATCGATCCAGGACGTGCCGATCGCGGTGTCGGCCCTGTCGTCGGAAAGCCTGAACGAGCTGAAGATCGAAGGCGGTTCGGAACTGATGCGGGCCGTGCCCAACGTGTCGTTCTCGAAGGCCAACTTCAGCATGTACAACTTCTCGATCCGCGGGGTCGGGACCAAGGCGATCTCGGCCAGCAGCGACCCCGCCGTGGCCGTCAGCTTCAACTCCACGCCGCTGATCCGCAACCGCCTGTTCGAGCAGGAGTACCTGGACGTGCAGCGGGTGGAAGTGCTGCGCGGCCCGCAGGGCACGCTCTACGGCCGCAACGCCACCGGCGGCGTCGTCAACATGATCCCGAACCTGCCGGGCCGGAATTTCGAGGGCTTCATCAAGGGCGAGGTCGGCAACTACGACAGCCGCCGCATGCAGGCGATGATCAACGTGCCGGTCGGCGAGACCTTCGCCTTGCGCCTGGCCGGCTCGGCCACCCAGCGCGACGGCTTCGACTACAACAGCTTCAACGACACCAAGGTCAACAACCGCGATCTGTGGTCGACCCGCCTGTCGGCGGCCTGGGAGCCGACCAGCCGCTTCCGCACCAATTTCATCTGGGAGCACTTCGAGGAGGACGACCAGCGCTCGCGCACGGGCAAGCAGCTGTGCACCAACGATCCGGGGCCCACCCAGATCGGCAATGTCAACGTCACCTCGCCGATCGTCCGCAACCGCCTGAGCCAGGGCTGCCTGCCCGGATCGCTCTATGACGACGCCGCCTATGGCGTGCCCAACGGCGGGGCGTTCGCTCACGTCTTCCTCGCCTCGATCAGCTATGGCCGCAATGCCCTGGGTCAAAGCGTGAGCGCCGTGCCGCTGGGCACCGATCCCTATGCGGGCCTGACCCAGTCGCGCGACCTGCGCGAGATCGCCACCAGCTACGATCCCATCTTCCGGGTGAAGAACGACGTCTTCCAGTTCAACATGGAATTCGATCTGAGCGACAACCTGAAGCTCATCTCGCAGACGGCCTACGCCAAGGACGACTACTACTCGTCTCAGGACTACAATCGCTTCGTCTCGAACCCGATCTTCAGCAACTCGGACGGCCTGTTCAATCAGCTGAACCAGCCGTTCGTGAACAAGAACACCCCTACGCCGGGCGGCTACTATACCGATCCTCAGCTGGGGCGCTCCAACCGCATGCTCTCCGCCGACCTGTCGCGCTCCGACAACCGGCAATGGACCCAGGAACTGCGCCTGCAATCAAGCTATGAAGGCCGGTTCAACTTCAGCCTCGGCGGCAACTACATCGACTTCAAGTCGAACGACGACTATTTCGTCTTCAACAACCTGTTCACGTTCCTGGCTGAGTATTACTACAACTTCGCCACCGGGCAGCCGATCAACGTCCTTCGCCCGACCCAGGTCTGCACGCCGCAGACCAACAAGGAATGCATCTATGTCGACCCCACGCCGCTGAACCAGCTGGCGGGCGACGGCCACAACTACTTCCGCAGCAAGAACCAGATCCACACCCGTTCGTGGGGCGTGTTCGGCGAGGCCTATTACGACCTGTCTCCCACCTGGCGGGTGACCGCCGGCCTGCGCTACACCGACGACCGCAAGGTCAGCACGCCCTATCCGAGCCAGCTGCTGCTGGGCGCGGACCGCGGCAATCCGGGGCCGTCCTCGGGCGGCTATGTCAGCCGTGGCTATCCGGCGCTGCCGGACATCGACCAGCGCTGGGACGCCCTGACCGGCCGCCTGGTGGTCGACTGGAAGCCGACCGTCAGCTTCACCGACGAGACCATGGTCTACGGCTCGTTCTCGCGCGGCTACAAGGGCGGCGGCGCCAACCCGCCGCGCGTCGACATCAACCCGGCGGTCATCCAGTACCAGCCGCTGGCCGAGACCTTCGAGCCGGAATATGTCAACGCCTTCGAGATCGGGGCCAAGAACACCCTGGCCGGCGGCAAGCTGCGCCTGAACGCCACCGCCTTCTACTATGATTACAAGGACTATCAGGTCTCGCAGATCGTCGACCGGATCTCGCTCAACGAGAACTTCGACTCCCGCACCTGGGGCCTGGAGTTCGAGGCGGTGTTCAAGCCCACCCGCGATTTCCGCATCGACGCCAATCTCGGCTACCTGAACACCAAGATCGGCAAGGGCGAGAAGTCCATCGACGTGATGGATCGCACCCAGAGCAACCCGGAGTGGACCGTCCTGCGGCCCTGGCTGCAGGTGCCCTCCAACTGTATCGCACCGACCAGGCTCGTGCAGAGGATCCTGTCGAGCGGGAAGACGCCGGAGCAGATGACGCTCGGCCTGCAGGGTCTGTGCGGCGGCTCGCTGCGTACGGGCTCGTTCAATCCGCAGTTTCCCTCGAGCGTGGCGCTCTGGGACCCGCGCTTGTTCGGCTTCACCTATGACCCGCTGACGGAAGCGCCCAATGGCGGCCGCGGCTTCGAGGCCGACCTGAGCGGCAACGAACTGCCCAACGCCCCCAATTGGACCGCCAACATCGGCGCCCAGTACACCTTCCATCGCGACGACTGGGCCCTGACCCTGCGCGGCGACTACTACTACCAGGGCGAAAGCTTCGCCCGGGTCTACAACACCACCTACGACCGCCTGAAGTCGTGGGACAACGTCAATATCTCGGCGACCCTGGAACGTCCGGCCGACGGCCTCGTCATCCAGGTCTACGTCAAGAACCTGTTCGACAAGACCCCGATCACCGACGCCTTCACCAACAGCGACGACACGGGTCTGACCACCAACGTCTTCACGCTCGATCCGCGCCTGGTCGCGGTCAGCGTTTCCAAGCGCTTCTAGCGCGCGACCTCGGTGACTCGCCGCCTCGGGAAACCGGGGCGGCGACCTTTTCGGCGCTCCCTCCGGGATGCGTCGCGCATTGCTGTCGATGCATTACAAGTCATTGAATTTTATGTATTTTTCGGTTTGACTCCTTACACGTTTGATAGTTGCATATAGCTCGACCTCCAATGAGGGGTTGCATAAAAACGTAGGAGGAGACGTCATGTTGAAGAGCGCTTCTGTTCTCGCCGCCGCCGTCCTGGCCGCTGCCGGCCTTGCCGGCGCCGCGCAAGCCGCCAGCATCTCGCCGGCCGGCGCCAGCTTCTCGCTGGTGGGTCCCCTGCAACTGAGCCAGTCGACCACCGTCGTCTGCGACGTGACGCTCAGCGGCTCCGTCGATCCGTCGGGCGGCTTCGCCACGATCACCGGCGGTGCGTTCGCGCCGGGCGACTGGCAGTGCGGCTGGCTGGTGGTTCCCAGCAGCTTCCCGTGGACCGTGACCCCCACCGGCGGCGGCGCCAGCGGCACCGAGCTGCGCATCGACGGCATCGGGGCCAACTCGATCCTCGGCAACTGCGCCGGCACCGTGTTCGTCGACTGGCAGAACGCCCCGCCCAGCCCGAGCGGCGCCACCTTCGTGAACGCCACCATCCCGGGCTCGCCGGGCACCTGCTACATCACGGGTCGCCTGGACAGCTATCCGGACCTGACCGTCACGCCGTAAGGCCGACGGCGGAGACAGGATACCAATCCTTTCCCCTCGTCTCGCCGGGAGCCTTCGGGTTCCCGGCGTTTCTTTTTGGACGAAAGGTCGTGTTGCGCGGCGCTCGGCGGGCCCGACCGTCCCCCTTGACGTCGGAACGGCCCGGAACGAGGTTCGCCGGGAGGGCGGCGTGCGTCGCCGAAGGGAGCCGGACATGTGGCCATCCAGCAGGGCAGGGCGGGGGATTTTCGGCGCCTGCCTCGGGGTGACGGCGGCGATCATCGCCGGCCAGGCAGGAGCCCAGGCGCCGTCCACCGACGGCATCTACGGCGTCTGGCGCAATCCCAAGGGCAGTGTTCACGTGGAGATCAAGCCCTGCGGACCGGAGGTCTGCGGCTATGTGGTCTGGGCCAATGACGAGGCCAGGACCGACGCGCGCAAGGGTTCGGGCGGCGAACTGCTCGGACGCCAACTGCTGCGCGACTTCACGCCGGGCGACAAGGGCGAGTGGCGCGGCAAGGTGTTCGCGCCGGACATCAACATGACCTTCTCGGGCCGGGTGCTGGTGCTGGACGCCGGCAAGCTGCGAGCCAAGGGCTGCGTGCTTGGCAACTTCCTCTGCAAGACCCAGGTCTGGACCCGCGTCGCCTGAGGCGACGCGGATCCGGATCCATGGTCAGGCACCGGTCTTGGCCTTGGCGTGGATGCGGCGACGGCGATCGAGGCTGAGCGCGATCAGGGTCGCCACGGCGCCTGAGGCGAGATAGAGGCCGATGGCCGGCAGACCCCAGAAGCTGGCCAGGGCCAGGGCGGCGAGCGGCGCAAAGCCCGCGCCGACCAGCCACGACAGATCCGACACCACGGCCGAGCCGGTGTAGCGGTACTTGCGCAGGAAGCCCGAGCTGACCGCGCCCGAAGCCTGGCCGAACGAAAGGCCCAGGATCGCGAAGCCGGCGACGACATAGACCGTCTGGCCCAGGCTGCCGGCGTCGAGCAGCCAGGGGGCCGCCAGGCTGAACACGGCGATCAGCACCGCCGAAAGGGCCAGCTGGTTCTGGCGGCTGATGCGGTCGGCGATCCAGCCCGAGGCCATGATGCCCACCACGCCGACCAGGGCGCCGGCCAGCTCGATGCGCAGGAAGTTCAGCGCCTCGCCGCCGTCGTCATGCAGTGACACCCACGACAGCGGGAAGACGGTGACTAGGTGGAACATGGCGAAGGTGGCCAGAGGCGCGAAGGCGCCGATCAGCACATTGCCGCCCTGGGCCTTCAGCAGGCTGGTGATCGGAACGGGGCTGAGCTGGCCCTTCTCGAACAGCTTGCCGAACTCCTCGGTGGCGACGATGCGCAGGCGGGCGAACAGGGCCACGACGTTGATCGCGAAGGCCGCGAAGAACGGATAGCGCCAGCCCCAGTCGAGGAAGTCGGCCGAGCCCAGGCTGGCGACGAAATAGGCGAACAGGCCGCTGGCCAGCATGAAGCCGAACGGCGCGCCCAGCTGCGGGATCATGGCGTACCAGCCGCGCTTCTTTTCAGGGGCGTTCAGCGCCAGCAGCGAGGCCATGCCGTCCCAAGCGCCCGCCAGCGCCAGGCCCTGGCCGATGCGGAAGGCCGCCAGGGCCCAGATGGCCAGCGGGCCGGCCACGGCGTAGCCGGGCAGGAAGCTGATGGCCGCGGTCGAGCCGCCCAGCAGGAAGAGGGCGATGGTCAGCTTCACGCCGCGACCATAGTTGCGGTCGATCGCCCCGAAGATCGCCGAGCCGATCGGCCGGGCCACGAAGGCCAGCGAGAAGATGGCGAAGGAGCAGAGCACCCCCGTCAACCGGTCGACGAAGGGGAAGAAGAGCTGCGGGAACACCAGCACCGAAGCGATGGCGTAGACGAAAAAGTCGAAGAATTCCGAGGTCCGGCCGATGATCACGCCGATGGCGATCTCGCCGGGGCGAACACCCTTGTGATCGGCATGCAATCGCCGTGCGTCGCGCTCTAGGCCCGATGACGTCGGAATTGCGAAATCCTGGTTCATGCAGCTACGCGCCTTGTTCCTGTTGTTTTCGTCCCAAACTCTTTTTCAGCCGCCTTTTCGACGGTCTGAGTCCGAGCATGAGACCAACTTGCCCTTTCTGGCAAACGTCTTGAGGCCTCTTCGGCTCCGCTCGGAGAACACGGCTTCGTGTGATAAGGCTGCCCCTAGGACAAATGGTCCAATGTCACGCACTGGCGGACTGGCTTAACGGCGCCGCCAACGTCCGTAGTCCAGGTCCCTCATGACACCGAGTTCCTTGAAGAAGCTCGCCCTGCTGCCCGTGCTGCTCCTGCTGAGCGGCTGCGACTGGGTGGTGATGAACCCGTCCGGCGACATCGCCGCGCAGCAGCGCGACCTGATCATCCTGTCCACCGTGCTGATGCTGATCATCATCGTGCCGGTGATCATCCTCACCCTGTTCTTCGCCTGGAAGTACCGGCAGTCGAACAAGGCGGCCAAGTACGACCCCGATTGGCACCACTCGACCAAGCTCGAGATCGTCATCTGGGCCGCGCCGCTGGTCATCATCATGATCCTGGGCGCGGTGACCTGGACCAGCACCCACCTGCTGGACCCGTACCGCCCGCTGGACCGGATCGCGCCGGGCCGCACCGCCGAAGGCGTCAAGCCGCTGAAGGTGCAGGTCGTGGCCCTCGACTGGAAGTGGATGTTCATCTACCCGGAACTGGGCATCGCCACGGTCAATGAACTGGCAGCCCCGGTCGACACCCCGATCGACTTCGACCTGACCGCCTCGTCGGTGATGAACTCGTTCTACGTGCCCGCCCTGGCCGGCCAGATCTACGCCATGCCGGGCATGCGCACGAAGCTGCACGCCGTGATCAACAAG
Source organism: Caulobacter endophyticus (assembly GCF_029543245.1). GTDB lineage: Bacteria > Pseudomonadota > Alphaproteobacteria > Caulobacterales > Caulobacteraceae > Caulobacter > Caulobacter endophyticus_A. The sequence goes on along the minus strand of NZ_JARQWV010000022.1, from coordinate 67,430 downwards.
CCGGGCGTCTATGACGGCTTCTCGGCCAACTACAGCGGCGAGGGCTTCTCGCACATGCGCTTCAAGTTCCACGGCATGAACCGTGCGGACTTCGACAAGTGGGCCGCCGACGTCCGCAAGAGCAACGACCGTCTCGACGGGACCCGCTACCTGGTGCTCGAGAAGCCCAGCGAAAAGGTTCCGCCCCAGCGCTTCGCCTCGGTCGAGGCCGGCCTGTTCGACAAGGCGGTCAACCGCTGCGTCGAGCCGGGCAAGATGTGCCAGCACGACATGATGGCCATCGACAAGTCGGGCGGCCTGGGCATGGAAGGCGTCTACAACGTCACCACGCTCGAATACGACAAGCGCACCCGGCGAGGCGAGGGCGGTATCCGCTCGTTCATCGCCGCGCTCTGCGCCCCCAAGTCCGCGCCCGCCGAAGCGCGCTGATCAAGCCTAGAGATCATTCATGTCCCCGGACCTAGTAAAATCGATCTTCGGCCGTCTCACATGGGACGCCATCCCCCTTCACGAGCCCATCCTGATCGGCACCTTCGCGGTCGTCGCCCTGGGTGGGATCACCGTCCTGGCCGCCCTGACCTATTTCAAGGTCTGGGGCTACCTGTGGCGTGAGTGGCTGACCAGCGTCGACCACAAGAAGATCGGGGTGATGTACATCATCCTGGCCATCATCATGCTGCTGCGCGGCTTCGCCGACGCCCTGATGATGCGCGCCCAGCAGGCCATCGCCTTCGGCGACGCGGCCGGCTACCTGCCGCCGCACCACTACGACCAGGTCTTCACCGCCCACGGCGTGATCATGATCTTCTTCGTGGCGATGCCGCTGATCACCGGCCTGATGAACCTCGTCGTGCCGCTGCAGATCGGCGCTCGCGACGTGGCCTTCCCGTTCCTGAACAACTTCAGCTTCTGGATGACGGTCGGCGGCGCGATCACGGTGATGCTGTCGCTGTTCGTCGGCGAGTTCGCCCGCACCGGCTGGCTGGCCTATCCGCCGCTGTCTGGGTTGGCGTACAGTCCGGACGTAGGGGTCGACTACTATATCTGGTCACTGCAGATCGCGGGCGTGGGCACCACCCTGTCGGGCATCAACCTGATCGTCACGATCGTGAAGATGCGCGCTCCGGGCATGAGCCTGATGAAGATGCCGGTGTTCACCTGGACCTCGCTGTGCAGCAACGTCCTGATCGTCGCCAGCTTCCCGATCCTGACCGCCGTCCTGGCCTTGCTGTCGTCTGACCGCTACCTCGGCACCAACTTCTTCACGAACGACTTCGGCGGCAACCCGATGATGTACGTGAACCTCATCTGGATCTGGGGTCACCCCGAGGTCTACATCCTGGTGCTGCCCGCCTTCGGCGTGTTCTCGGAAGTCGTCTCGACCTTCTGCAGCAAGCGCCTGTTCGGCTACAGCTCGATGGTCTACGCCACGGTCGTCATCACGATCCTGTCGTACATCGTGTGGCTGCACCACTTCTTCACCATGGGCTCGGGCGCCAGCGTGAACTCGTTCTTCGGGATCACGACGATGATCATCTCGATCCCGACCGGGGCGAAGATCTTCAACTGGCTGTTCACGATGTACCGCGGCCGCATCCGCTTCGAAGTGCCGATGCTGTGGACCGTCGGCTTCATGGTCACCTTCGTCATCGGCGGCATGACCGGCGTCCTGCTGGCCGTCCCGCCCGCCGACTTCGTCCTGCACAACTCGCTGTTCCTGATCGCCCACTTCCACAACGTCATCATCGGCGGCGTGGTGTTCGGCATGTTCGCCGGCATCGTGTACTGGTTCCCGAAAGCCTTCGGCTTCAAGCTGGACCCGTTCTGGGGCAAGCTGTCGTTCTGGTTCTGGCAGATCGGCTTCTTCTTCGCCTTCATGCCGCTCTACGTGCTGGGCCTGATGGGCGTGACGCGCCGCGTCAGCCACTTCGAAGACCACAGCCTGCAGATCTGGTTCGTGATCTCGGCCTTCGGCGCCGTGCTGATCCTGTTCGGCATCATCTCGTTCGTGATGCAGATGGTCGTCGGCTTCATGAAGCGCGAGCAGTACGCCGACAAGACGGGCGACCCCTGGGGCGGCCGTACGCTGGAATGGTCGACCTCGTCGCCGCCGCCGGCCTACAACTTCGCGTTCACGCCTGTGATCCACGAGATCGACGCCTGGCACGACATGAAGCAGCGCGGCTATGTGCGCCCGACGACCGGGTTCATCCCGATCCACATGCCGAAGAACACTGGCGCGGGCGTCGTCCTGGCCGGGATCTCGGTGGTCGTCGGCTTCGCGATGATCTGGCAGATCTGGTGGCTGGCGGTGATCTCGTTCGTGGCTCTCGTGGCCTCGGCGATCATCCACACCTTCAACTTCAAGCGTGACTACTACATTCCGGCCGAGGAGGTCGTCCGTGTCGAGGACGCCCGCACCGAAGCCCTGCGGAGCCTCGCGTAACCCATGGCCCACGCCCAAGCCCTGACCGAAGCGGACAAGGACCGCTTCTACCTCACCGAGGACCACCATCCGGAGAACGGAACCCTGCTGGGGTTCTGGATCTACCTGATGAGCGACTGTCTGATCTTCGCGGTCCTCTTCGCCTGTTACGCCGTGCTCGGCCGCAACTATGCGGCCGGCCCCTCGGGGGCGGATCTGTTCGATCTGCCCATCGTGGCGGTCAACACCGCGCTGCTGCTGTTCTCGTCGATCACCTACGGCTTCGCCATGATCTCGGCCCAGGCCAAGAAGGTGAAGCCCACCCTCGCCTGGCTTGCCGTCACCGGCCTGCTGGGCCTGGGGTTCCTGTCGCTGGAACTCTACGAGTTCAACCACCTCATCCATGAGGGCGCCGGCCCGCAGCGCAGCGCGTTCCTGTCGTCGTTCTTCGTGCTCGTCGGCACCCACGGCCTGCACGTGACCTTCGGCTGCATCTGGCTCGTTACGCTCATGGTCCAGGTCGCCAAGCGCGGCCTCGGCGGCGAGATGAAGCGTCGCCTGATGTGCCTGTCGATGTTCTGGCACTTCCTCGACGTCATCTGGATCGGCGTCTTCTCGTTCGTCTATCTGCTCGGAGTCCTGAAATGAGCGCGGCCAGCCACGACGCGCACCACGCGCATGACGACCACGGGCACGGCCATGAAGATGGCGGCGCCCACGGCACGCTGAAGGACTACGTGATCGGCTTCGTGCTGGCGGTGATCCTCACCGCCATCCCGTTCTGGCTGGTCATGGGCGACGTGCTGCCCAACAACCAGATGACCGCCCTGGCGGTCATGGGCCTGGCCGTGATCCAGGTCATCGTCCACATGATCTACTTCCTTCACATGAACTCGCGTTCGGAAGGCGGCTGGACCATGCTGGCCCTGGTGTTCACCCTGGTCGTGGTGGTGATCACGCTCTCGGGGTCGCTGTGGGTGATGCACAACCTCGACAGCCACATGATGGCGCCGATGCCGCACGACATGCGGGAAGTTCCGTGACGAAGTCCGGCGGCCGAGCCGCCCGGACGATCGCCCTGGTCGGGCTCTGCCTGGCCTTCACGGCGTTCTTCCTGGCGCTCGGCGGCTGGCAGGTCCAGCGCAGGGCCTGGAAGCTCGACCTGATCTCTCAGGTCGAGCAGCGCATTCACTCAGAGCCTTCCTCGCCGCCCGGCCCCGACCGCTGGGCGAGCCTCTCCCAGGCCAGCGACGGCTATCGCTGCCTGCGCCTGACCGGGCGCTTCGCCAACGACCGCGAGACCCTGGTCCAGGCCGTGACGACCGAAGGCCCCGGCTTCTGGGTCATGACCCCCCTCCATACCGACCAGGGCTTCGACGTCCTGGTCAATCGCGGCTTCGTCTCGGCCGAGCGCCGCGCGCCCGGCGCGCGCCTGGCCGCCCAGGTCGAGGGGCCGGTCACCGTCGTCGGCCTGCTGCGCCTGACCGAGCCGCACGGCGGCTTCCTGCGCACCAACGCCCCGGCCGAGAACCGCTGGTACTCCCGCGACGTCGCGGCGATCGGGCAGGCGAGTGGGCTTTCGAACCTTGCCCCGTACTTCGTCGACGCCGACGCCACGCCCAATCCCGGCGGCTGGCCGATCGGCGGGCTGACGGTCGTCAAGTTCCCCAACAGCCACCTCGTCTATGCGCTGACCTGGTTCGGCCTGGCGCTGCTGACCGGCGGGGCGGCCGTCTATGTTCTGCTCGACGCGCGCCGGAACCGGGTTAAAGAGACCCCATGACGCCGACCGCCCGCATCCTGATCGCCGGCATGTCGGGCTGGCTTTCGGGAGCGCGGGCCGCGGACAACGCGGCGGGCCCCGCCGACGCCATCGCCCGCCAGAACATGCTGCAGCTGATCCACCTGCGCTGGATCGCCGTGGTCGGCCAGGTGGTCACCATCCTGGCGGTGCATTTCAGCCTGGGCTTCCACCTGCCGCTGGCGGCGATGATGCTGGTGCTGGCGGCGCTGGTGGTGCTGAACCTCTTCAGCCTGCTGCGCCTGAAGAGCGCCAAGCCGATCGGCCCCTACGACCTCTTCCTGGCCCTGGCGCTCGACTCCCTGGCCCTGACGGCCCAGCTCTATTTCAGCGGCGGGGCGACCAATCCGTTCACGACGCTCTACCTGCTGCACGTGATCCTGGGGGTGGTGCTGCTCGAGGTCTGGGCGACCTGGGCGATCGTGTTCCTGACCAGCTTCTGCTTCTTGCTGCTGGTGGCCGCCAACCGCCCGGTGATCGCCACGGGCTTAAGCGATCAGGCCTTCTTCGGCCTGTTCATCATGGGCATGATGATGGGCGTGGTGCTGGACGCCGTGTTGCTGGTGACCTTCGTCTCGCGCATCAACAGCAACCTGCGCCGGCACGACGCCCATCTGGCCGAACTGCGCCAGCGGGCGGCGGAGGAGACCCACATCGTCCGCATGGGACTGCTGGCCTCCGGCGCCGCGCACGAACTGGGCACGCCGCTGGCGACGCTGGACGTCATCCTGGGCGACTGGCGGCGGATGAAGGTGTTCGCCAAGCACCCGGATCTGGCCCAGGAGCTCGAGGACATGCGCGGCGAGGTCAAGCGCTGCAAGGACATCGTCACCGGCGTCCTGCTGTCGGCCGGCGAGGCCCGCAGCGGCGAGGTGCGCGCCAGCACCCTGCGCGCCTTCCTCGACGAGGTGGTCGACGAGTGGCGGGCCACCCGCGACGGCGAGGTGCTGACCTATGCGCCGGACCTGTCGGGCGTGGTGCCCATCGTCGCGGAATCGACGCTCAAGCAGGTGATCCACAACGTGCTCGACAATGCGCGCGACGCCTCGCCCCACGCGGTGCGGATGAGCGCGCACGTCGCCGACGGCTGGATCGTCGTCGCGGTCGAGGACCAGGGGCCGGGATTCACCGCCGAAACCCTGGAGAACCTCGGCACGCCCTACAACTCCACCAAGGGCAGGGCAGGGGGCGGCCTGGGCCTCTTCCTGGTGGTCAACGTGCTGCGCAAGCTGGGCGGGGAGGTCGCCGCGGCCAACCGTCCCGAGGGCGGCGCGCGCGTGGTCCTGAGCCTGCCCCTGGCCTCGCTGCAGATCGGGAGGCGTCATGCCCGCTGAACGCAAGCTGATCATCGTAGAGGACGACGAGAAGTTCGCCGCCACCCTCAAGAAGTCTTTCGAGCGCCGGGGCTACCAGGTGGTGCACGTGCACGGCCTGGACGAGGCGCTGGTGGCGCTCATGACCTTCACCCCGCGCTACGCCGTGGTCGACCTGAAGCTGGCCGGGGAGTCGGGCCTGGCTTGCGTGCAGGCGCTGATCGGGCGTGATCCCGAGATGCTGATCGTCGTGCTGACCGGCTTCGCCAGCATCGCCACCGCGGTCGAGGCCATCAAGCTGGGCGCCTGCCACTACCTGGCCAAGCCCTCGAACACCGACGACATCGAGGCCGCCTTCGACAAGCGCGAGGGCGACGCCGGCGCGGCCATCGGCGAGCGCGCGACCTCGATCAAGAACCTGGAATGGGAGCGGATCCACCAGACCCTGGTCGAGACCGACTTCAACATTTCCGAGACCGCCCGGCGCCTGGGCATGCACCGGCGCACCCTGGCCCGGAAGCTGGAGAAGCGCCGGATCACCTGACGCCACATTACGGCCGCGCTTTTATTTACAAAAAAGTACATAGAAGGCTTGCAACTGGCGGCTGTGATACGGCTGGATGGCCTCGATGTACTGGCTGCTTCTCCTGTCCGCTTTTCCCGGGACCGAGGTTCCGGCCGCGCCCCAGGCGGCGACCGCGGCGGCGACCGATACGGAGGAGGGCGACGAGGCGGCCGTGCGGCTGTCGGGCGTCGAGGTCATGGCCCGCCGCGGCGCGGCCAAGACCCCGCCGGAGACCGAGCTTTCCCCCGACGAGATCGAAGCCCTCGGCGCCTACGACATCCGCGAAGCCCTCGACCGGATCAGCTCGGCCTACGGCCTGGTCGACCCGCCCGTGGTGATCATCAACGGCCGCCGGGTGCAGAACGCCGGCGACTACATGACCTTCCCACCCGACGCCATGACACGCGTCGAGCTGCTGCCCGAGCAGGCCGCCGGCCTCTACGGCGCCGATCCCGGCCGCCGGGTGGTCAATATCGTGCTGAAACGCAACTTCCAGAGCCGGGAAGGCCAGCTGGCGTTGAGCGGCCCCACGGCCGGCGGGCGATCCTCGCTTATGGCCGACATCCGCAGTTCGGCGATCGCCAACCAGAACACCAGCCAGATCGGCGGGCGCATCACCCGCGACACCTCGCTGCGCGCCGACGAGCGCCCCGACTACCTGCGCGACAACCCAGGCTCCCAAGGCGTCACCCTGCGGCCCGAGAACACGGCGGTGACCGCCAACATGTCGGTCAATCGCGAGCTGGGCGACTGGCAAGGCGCGTTCAGCGCCCAGGCGCGGGCCCAGCGCGACCGCTCGGCCTCGCGCCGGGGAGAGGCGCTGGCCGCCATTCGCGGCCGGCAACGGGCGCTGAACGCCAGCGCGGGGGCGAACGGCCAGATCAAGGGCTGGTCCGTGCGCGGCAACCTCGACGGCATGGTGTCCAGCGGCTCGCAGGAGGGGCTGACCGATCGCAAGACCCAGAACCGCTCGATCGGGCTGAACCTGTCGGCCGACCGGCCGCTGTTCGTGCTGCCGGCCGGCCCGCTGACGATGGACCTCGGCGGACGCGTCTCCCACAGCAGTTCGACCAGCACCGTCGACGGAACCAGGACCGAGCGGTCGGCCGACGCGGCCGATGTTCGCGGCGGGCTTTCCATACCGCTGCTGCGCGCGCCACAGGCGGGCGAGGCGCCGCCACCGATCAATCTGGGAACCGCGTCCCTGAACCTCAGCGGCAGCCTGCGCCGGCAGACCGGATCGGGCGGAGGCGGCGGGCTGAACGGGGCCCTGTCTTGGTCCCCCAGCAAGATTCTTAGGTTCAACGGCTCTTGGGCGCGATCCTACGACGCGCCGTCCAACCAGCAGCTGTTCGACGCCCCGTTCTACGGAACGCCGACCGTGGTGTTCGACTTCGCCACCGGGCAATCGGTCGAGATCCTGCCGCTCTACGGCGGCAACCCCGACCTGAAGGGCCAGACCAACGAGCGCTTCTCGCTAGGGGTCTCGGCCGGTCCGGTCACGCCCTGGCGCCTGACGGCCAACATCAGCTACCGCACGTCCGACACCCGCGACGGGATCAGCAGCCTGCCGACCCTGACCCCGGCCGTCGAAGCCGCCTTTCCCGAGCGCTTCCAGCGCGACGCCGACGGCCGGCTGATCGGCATCGACCAGAGATCGATCAACCTGCTGTCGTCCCGGTCGGACTCCCTGGGGTCGAACATCAGCTTCAACGTGCCGTTCGGCGGCGCGGCGACGCCTGCGCCGCCAGGCGCGCCCACCTTGCGGGTCTCGCTGAACCACACCCTGCAGCTGAAAAGCACGACCACCATCCGCACGGGTTATCCGGTGATGGACCATCTGGCGGGCGACGGCGGCGGATCCCCGCTGAACGAACTGTCGGCCACGGTCGACGCGCGCCGCGACAAATGGACGCTGAACGCCAGCGCGCGGTGGAGGGAAGGCTATCGCACCCGCCGCGACGCCGGCCTGGACGGTCCCGGGGACCTGATCGTCTCCGACTTCACCCGGCTCGACCTCAAACTGGGCTACATGATCCCGACGCCGCCCCGCGCGGCGACGAAGCCGAGTGAGGCGGGCACGGGCGCGCCACGCCTGTCCGGCCTAAGGCTGGGCTTCGAAATCGAGAACCTGCTCGACGCCCGGCCTCGCGCCAGGCTGGGCGACGGAAGGGCCGCCCCGGGCTATGGCCGCGACGACCAGGACGTCATGGGCAGGGTCGCTCGCCTGACCTTGCGCGGACGTTTCTAGGAAAGGCGAGTTCACCGCTCGCCCAACCTTCGCGAAAGTCTAGTACATACGAATGACTAACTTCGTGATGTGGAATTGAGGCAGATACTGAAGCATTCACCATAATGCATTCTGCATGACGAGTTGTCATTGCTAAGGTCGAGTTATTGACGCGGAGCTGAACTAGGCCGATCGCTAGCCGCTGTTTCGCTTCGCGTAGGCGTTGCACGTTCCAGAAGGTCTCTAGTCGGCGAGGGGAGAGCGGAAAGCCGCCTCCCGGAAACGACCACGAGCTTTGCGGTTCGCGCGCGCCTCCGGCGCCGACCTCGGACCCGGCATCCGTCTCCCCTGTCGACGTTGTGATCGAGGCCTTCGTTTGGATCGCGCGGACGAGCCCAGCGGGCACGCGCGCGGAGCGCTCGGGAGCAAGTCATGGCCGACATAGACATCACCACACCAGGCAGTTCGACGACCGTGAACGGCGTGATCATCACGCGCGGCGACGCGATCGGTTCAGGCACCGGCACCTACGATCCGTTCCTGGCCATCCGCGACAACGACGGCAACGAGAACGGCTTCAACACCGACGCCAACGGCGTGCTCAACACCGACCAGAGCAAGACCAGCAGCCTGACCTTCAACCAGATCCCCATCAGGATCATCGACGGCGTGCAGTACCTGGAGTTCCGGCTCGACCTCAACGAGACCAACGAGAACCCGTACACCGCGCTGAACGCGATGAAGATCTACTACTCGTCGGCCCCGGCCACGGGCGCGGACTATGTCGCCGGCACGCAAGAGCTGGACGCAGACTTCACCAAGATCTTTGATCTCGACGCCGGCGGCGACAAGACGCTGCTGATGGACGCCCACTCGTCGGGCAGCGGCAATGACGACTACATCTTCTACGTGCCGGTCTCGCTGTTCGGCGGCGCCGACCTGAGCACGGCCTACATCACGATGTACGCCGAGTTCGGACGGGCAGGCACGACCTACAACGCCGACGACGGCTTCGAGGAATTCAACACCGAGAAGGCCGCCATCATCAGCGGCGTCAAGTTCCTCGACGCCGACGGCGACGGGGTGCAGGACGCGGGCGAAGCCGGCCTCGGCGGCTGGACTATCTTCGTCGACGAGAACAAGAACGGCGTGCTCGACGCCGGCGAACGCTCGACGGTGACCAAGGCCGACGGCACGTTCCAGATCGGCGGCCTGCCGCTGTCGCTAGGCACGGTGCAGGTCGACGAGGTGCTGCAGGAAGGCTGGACCCAGACCACGGGCGTCTTCGAGACCGTAACCCTGGCCGAGGCCACCACCTACAACGTGCAGATCGGCAACCAGCCGATCCCCCCGCAGGTGGACGTGGTCAAGACGGCCGGTACGCGCACCGACGGTGACGGCAACGGCGACGACGCCGGCGACACCCAGGTGTTCAACTTCACGGTCACCAACACCGGCACGATCAAGCTGCTGAACGTCACCCTGATGGATGACAACGGCACGCCCGGAAACACCGCCGACGACATCCCGATCACCCTGGCGGGCCTCACCGACCAGGACGGCGACGGCCAGGCCGACGACCTCGCGGTCGGCGCCTCGGCGACCGGCAGCCTGCTGCACGTGTTCACCCAGGCCGAGATCGAAGCCGGCGGCTACACCAACACCGGCACCGCCACGGGCTCCTCGGCCAGCGGCATTTCGGTTTCGGACAGCGATCCCGAGACCGTGACCCTGACCCGTAACCCGGCGCTCAACATCACCAAGGACGCCTCCGTCCCCGGCGGTACGGCCGACGCGGCCGGCGAACAGATCAGCTACACGATCAGCGTCGCCAACACCGGCAACGTGATGCTGGACGGCGTCACCGTCACCGACCCCTATGCCGACGCCGGATCCATCGTCCGGGGCGCCGACACGGTGGGCGACAACGACGCCCTGCTCGAAGTGGGCGAGGTCTGGAGCTACACGGCCAAGCACACGGTCACGCAGGGAGAGATCGACTCCAACGGCGGCGGCGACGGCATGCTGGAGAACACGGCCACGGCCGACTCCAACCAGACCGGCCCCGATACCGACGACGCCAATGTTCCCGTCGATCGGCGGCCCAGCCTGAACATCACCAAGGACGCCACCGTTCCCGGCGGCACGGCTGACGCGGCCGGCGAGCAGATCAGCTACGTCATCACGGTCGCCAACACCGGCAACACCACCCTGGACGGCGTCACCGTCACCGACCCCTATGCCGACGCCGGCTCGATCGTCCGCGGCGCCGACGTGGTCGGCGATAACGACGGCCTTCTGGAGGTCGGTGAAACCTGGGGCTACACCGCCAAGCACACGGTCACGCAAGGAGAGATCGACTCCAACGGCGGCGGCGACGGCGCCCTGGAGAATACGGCCACGGCCGACTCCAACCAGACCGGTCCCGATACCGACGACGCCAGCGTGCCCGTCGATCGACGCCCGAGCCTCAACATCACCAAGGACGCCACCGTCCCTGGCGGCACGGCCGACGTGGCCGGCGAGCAGATCAGCTACGTCATCACCGTCGCCAACACCGGTAACACCACCCTGGACGGCGTAACGGTGACGGACCCCTATGCCGATGCGGGCTCGATCATCCGCGGCGCCGACGTGGTCGGCGATAACGACGGCCTGCTGGAGGTCGGTGAAACCTGGGGCTACACCGCCAAGCACACGGTCACCCAGGCCGAGCTCGACTCCAACGGTGGCGGCGATGGCCAACTGGAGAACACGGCCACGGCCGACTCCAACCAGACCGGTCCCGACACCGACGACGCCAGCGTCCCGGTCGCCCCGCGACCCAGCCTGAACATCACCAAGGACGCCACCGTCCCCGGAGGAACCGCCGACACGGCCGGCGAGCAGATCAGCTACGTCATCACCGTCGCCAACACCGGCAACACCACGCTGGACGGCGTCACCGTCACCGACCCCTATGCCGACGCTGGCTCGATCATGCGCGGCGCGGATGTCGTGGGCGACAATGACGCCCTGCTGGAGGTCGGCGAAACCTGGGGCTACACCGCCAAGCACACCGTCACCCAGGCTGAGATCGATTCCAACGGCGGCGGCGATGGTCAGCTGGAGAACACGGCCACGGCCGACTCCAACCAGACCGGGCCAGACACCGACGACGCCAGCGTGCCTGTCGATCGGCGACCCAGCCTGAACATCGTCAAGGATGCGACGGTGCCTGGAGGCACGGCCGACGTCGCCGGTGAGCAGATCAGCTACACGATCAGCGTCACCAACACCGGCAACACCACCCTAGACGGCGTCACCGTCACCGACCCCTATGCCGACGCCGGAACCCTGGTCCGCGGCGCCGACACGGTGGGCGACAATGACGCCCTGCTCGAAGTGGGCGAAGTCTGGAGCTACACCGCCAAGCACACGGTCACGCAAGCCGAGATCGACTCCAACGGCGGCGGTGATGGACAGCTGGAAAACACGGCCACGGCCGACTCCAACCAGACCGGACCCGACACCGACGACGCCAGCGTGCCTGTCGACCGCCGGCCCAGCCTCAACATCACCAAGGATGCGACGGTCCCCGGAGGAACCGCCGACGCGGCCGGCGAGCAGATCAGCTACGTCATCACCGTGGCCAACACCGGCAACACGACCCTGGACGGCGTGACCGTCACCGACCCCTATGCCGACGCCGGATCGATCATGCGCGGCGCTGACGTGGTTGGCGACAATGACGGCCTTCTGGAGGTCGGTGAAACCTGGGGCTACACGGCCAAGCACACGGTCACCCAGGCCGAACTCGACTCCAACGGCGGCGGCGACGGCAAGCTGGAGAATGTGGCCACGGCCGACTCCAACCAGACCGGGCCCGACACCGACGACGCCAACGTGCCCGTGCAGCAGCGCGCCAGCATCGACATCGAAAAGTACGTCTCGATCGACGGCGGCGCGACCTGGAGCGACGCGGACGACCCCATGGGGCCGATCGCCACCTCCGGCGCTAACGTCATGTTCAAGTTCGTGGTCGCCAACACCGGCAACGTGACCCTGACCAACGCCACGGTCACGGACTCGGTGTTCGACCTGAACGGCGCGGCGGCCGGCACGGCCCGGGCGCTCGGAACCCTGGCGGTCGGCGCCAGCACCGAGTTCCAGATCACCGCGCCCTGGACCGCCGGCCAGCACGTCAACGACGCCACCGCCTCGGGCAGCTACTCCGGCGGCACGGCCACCGACAACGACCTGGCCTACTACTTCGGCCTGATCGACAGCGTGGGCGTGCGCACCCCCGGCTTCTGGCTGTCGCCCAACGGCCTGACCTTCTGGGACGGCACGGTGGGCAACGAGACCAAGTCCGGTCCTGATTTCCCCGACGGCGAACTGCTGGCCTACAACAACGGCATCGTCGACGGCCCCGACCCGGGCAACAGCAACAAGGAGGAGCGCTACATCCTGCTGGGCGACGACAACGGCAACGGCGTCAAGGACGTCGGCGAGGACACCCTGCAGATGTCGCTGGCCCTGGCGCTCAAGGTCATCGACGCCTCGATGAAGCCGTCGCAGGACGCCCGCTATGTCCTGGGTCGCGACGTCATCGCCGCCTGGCTGAACTTCGAGGCGGGCAACCCCTCGGGCGACCCGCTCGACCCGAACAGTCCCGCCGCCAAGATGAACCAGGCGATCGACTGGCTGCAGCAGTACGCCGACGCCAACCACGACGGGATCGCCGACTTCAACGGGCCTGCGGTCAAGCAGAACAGCGCGGCGTGGCAAGGCTCGGGAGCGGCGCTGCACACCGCGCTCGACGACTACAACAACAACGGCACGATCAACGGCTTCACCTTCGCCGGCGACGGGGATGATCAGCTGTTCGTGAGCATGCTGACCCGCTACCACGAGGATGTCCTCGCATGAGCGGCCGGGGCGGCGCGGACAGGGCGGGAGGCTCGGGACGGCGTGTCCTGCCCGAGCCGCTGGCCGAGGCGTTCGGAACCTGTCGGCGGCATCTGCTGATCGCCGCCGGGTTCAGCGCCCTGGTCAACATCCTCTATCTCGCGCCGACCCTCTACATGCTGCAGATCTACGACAGGGTCCTGCCGACCAGCGGGCTCCTGTCGCTTGCTTTTCTGACGATCGCGGTTGTCTGCGCCCTGGCCACCCTGGCCGTGCTCGACAGCCTGCGCCAGCGTATCCTGGTGCGCCTGGGCCTGCGCCTCGACCGCCTGCTGGCGCCCGAGGTCCTGACCCGGCTGACCGGCGGGCTCGGCCCCGACGCCGGGCCGCGCCTGCGCCAGGCCATGCGCGAGTTCGACGCCTTCCGCAACGTGGTCTCGGGCTCGGCCGCCACGGCGATGCTCGATGCGCCCTGGACCCCGATCTACCTGGCGCTCTGCTTTGTGCTGCACCCCTTGCTGGGCGTGATCTCGGTGATCGGCGCGGGAGCGCTTTTGATCCTGGCCATCCTCAACGAGCAGGCCACCCGCGCCAAGCTGGAGGCCCTCAACGAAGCCTCCGCCCAGGCCTACGCCACCCAGGAGGCGATCGCCAGCCAGGGCGGCCTGGTCAAGGCTCTGGGCATGCGCGAGCCGCTGATCGTGCGCCAGCTGCTAGACCGCCGCGCCGCCGTCGGCCTGCAGGCCGACGCCCAGTTCACCGGCGGGCTCTACACCGGCCTGATCCGCTTCCTGCGGTTGACGCTCCAGTCGCTGGCCTTGGGAACCGGCGCGTGGCTGGCCGTGCGCCACGAGATTTCGGCCGGCGGCGTCATCGCCGCCTCCATCCTGCTCAGCCGCAGCCTGGCGCCTGTCGAACAGATCGTCGGGTCCTGGAAGAACGTGATCCAGGCGCGCGACGGCCTGCGCACCCTGGCCGACCTTTTCGAACGCGCCCCGGCCGCGCCGGTCCGCACCCGGCTGCCCGAGCCCAAGGGGCGGCTGCGCGCCGAACAGGCCGGCGTCCGCACGCCCGACGGTTCGGGCTTGATCCTGCGCGGCATCTCCTTCGACCTCAATCCGGGCGAGATCATCGGCGTCGTCGGCCCCAGCGGTGCGGGTAAGACCACCCTGGCGCGGGTGCTGGTCGGGGCGCTGACGCCTGACCTCGGCTGCGTGCGCATCGACGGCGCGGACCTCGCCGACTGGCAGTCCGAGCGCCTGGCGACCCACATCGGCTACCTGCCGCAGAACTGCGGCCTGTTCGCCGGCACTGTGAAGGAAAACATCGCCCGCTTCGCCAGCATCACCGAGAGCGACCCGCGCGAGATCGACGAGCGGGCCGTGGCCGCGGCCACCGCGGCCGGGGCTCACGAGATGATCCTGCGCCTGCCGCAGGCCTACGACACGCCGCTCGGACCGGGCGGGGCAGGGGTGTCAGCCGGCCAGGCCCAGCGCCTGGCCCTGGCCCGGGCGCTGTACGGCTCACCCCAGGTGTTCGTGTTCGACGAGCCCAACTCCAATCTCGACTTCGAGGGCGAGACGGCGCTGGAGCACGCGATCGCGGCCCAGAAGGCGAGGGGAGCGGCCCTGGTGGTCATCGCCCATCGCCTCAACATCCTGGGCGTGGCCGACAAGCTCCTGGTGCTGCGCGACGGCGCCATGGATCTCTACGGTCCGCGCCGCGAGGTGCTGCAGGCGCTGGAGGCGAGGGTGGCCGGGCTGCCGCGCCCGGCCAACGCCTCTTCCGATCTTCGGGTTTCGGGGTGACGCCATGACCGGTTCGCTCGCCATTCACAAGCCAGGGGCCCTGGTCACGGTCGAGGCCTACAAGACCGAGGGCCCCAACGACGGAACCCGCTGGGAGCTCCGCGCCGGCCTCGCCGTCGCCGGCCTGTTCTTCGTCGGCTTCCTGGGGTGGGCGGCGTTCGCGCCGCTCGATGCCGGGGCCTATGCGCAGGGCGTGGTCGTGGTCTCCGGCAGCCGGCAGGCCGTCCAGCACCGCGAGGGCGGAGTGATCTCGGCCCTGCGGGTGCAGGAAGGCGACAAGGTCCAGCAAGGCCAGGTTCTGCTCGAGCTGAACGTTCAGGAGATCCGGGCGCAGGAGCGGGCGCTGGCCGCGCGAGTGTTCGCGGTCGAGGCGCGCCGGGCGCGGCTGATCGCCGAGCGCGACGGCCTGGCCGCGCCGGTCACGCCTGTAGCCTTCGCCGGTCTGCCGGCCGAGGACCAGATCCTGGCCGACGAGGCCATGGGGCTGGAGCGCCGTCAGCTGGCCGCTCAGCGTGCAGCCCTGGCCTCGCGGCGCGGCGTGCTGGGCGAGCGCGCCAGCCAGCTGGCCGAGCAGATCAACGGCTATAACCGTCAGCTCGCCGCCAATCGCGAGCAGCAGCGGCTGATCGGCGAGGAACTGGAGGGCATGCGCAAGCTGGCCGCCCAGGGCTATGCGCCGCTGACGCGGGTGAGGGCGCTCGAACGGGCCGCGGCCGACCTGGTGGGGACCGACGGCGCCTATCGCGCCCAGGCCGCCAGCGCCCGCGAAGGCATCGGCGAGACCCGCATGCAGGCCCTGCAAGGCGACCGCGAGCACATGGACGAGGTTATCGCCGACCTGCGCCAGTCGGAGATCGAGCTCAACGACCTGAAGCCCCGGCTGGCCGCCGCGCGCGACCAGCTTTCGCGCGGCATGGTCCGGGCGCCGGCCTCCGGCCAGGTCGTGGGCCTGAAGGTGTTCACGGTCGGCGGCGTCGCCGCGCCCGGCGACGTGCTGATGGAGATCGTGCCCCAGCGCGCGCCGCTGGTCATCGAGGCCCGGGTGTCGCCGAACGACGCCGACGACGTCCACGTGGGCCAGAGCGCCGACGTCAAGCTGACGGCCTTCCACGACCGCCAGCTGCCCCTACTGCAGGGCACGGTCACCAAGCTGTCGGCCGACGGCTTCACCGACGACAAGACCGGCGCGCGCTATTTCCGCGCCGAGGTCGCCGTGCCGCCGGAGGAACTGGCCGCGCTCAAGCAGCCGGGACGCGAGCCGCCGGCCCTGAAGGCCGGGCTGCCGGTCGAGGTCGTCGCGCCCCTGCGCAAGCGCACGGCGTTGCAGTACCTGCTGGAGCCGATGCAACAGCGGCTGTTCAGGAGCTTCCGCGAGCAATGAGGCCTGCGCGGGCGAACGCGCTTGGCCTGACCCCGCCGCCGACGAGGCCGCTCGGAAATCACGGGTTTCCCGGTTAGCTTACGGCCGCTGGAATCTGTCGCGCGATGCGGCAGGCAGCGCTGTCTGGCCGGGGAGGGCGGAAGGTGGCGATCTCGAGCGGGCTGTCACTGCTACAGGCGATCCTAGCGCCGCTGGCGGTGGGGGAGGGCGCGCCCCGCACCGATCCGTCGGCCGCCTTGGCCGAAGACGTGATCGTCACCGCCCAGCGGCGCCGCGAGCGCCATCAGGACGTTCCCATCGCCCTGTCCGTCGTTGGCCAGGACCAGTTGGCGCGCCGGGGCGCCAGGGACCTTTCGGACCTCGCCGGCGCGACGCCCAGCCTGTCGATCGCCGGCTTCACCGGCGGCAACGCCAGCAACCTGGTGTCTATCCGCGGCGTCGCCGGCCAGGTGCTTCCGATCGGCTCCGGACAGCCGGTGGCGATCTATCTCGACGGCGTCTACCTGTCGCGGCCCGACGCGGCCTTCTTCGGCCTGGACGACGTCGAGCGGATCGAGGTGCTGCGCGGGCCCCAGGGCGCCCTCTACGGTCGCAACGCGACGGCCGGCGCGGTCAACATCATCACGCGCTCGCCCGGCGAGGCGGTGCAAGGCGGCGGCGAGATCCGCATCGGAAACCTCGAGGCGATCTCAGCCAGGGGATCGATCGGCGGCCCCCTGTCCGAACGGCTGTCCGCCGGACTGTCGGGCAGCTACCTCCGTCACGACGGCGCGATCCGCAACACGGTCACCGGCGATCGCCTGAACGCCCGCGACGCCCGCACCCTTCGCGGCCGGCTGCGCTACCGCTCGGCGGATCGCCGGTTCGAGGCGGTGCTGTCGGGCGATCTGACGCGGGATCGCGCCACCCCCGTCTTCAAGAACGCCTATGCCCCGTCCGGGGCTTTCATCGGCCTCGGCGACCCGGCCGTGTTCGCCAGCGACGCAGCCAGCCAGGCCCGCACGCTTCGCCGGACCGGCAACGACGGCCTGTCCCTGACCCTGACCCATCGGCCGCTGGAAACGCTGGAGCTGGTCTCGGTCACCAGCTGGCGCGACCTGGACTCGACCGTGACCTATGACGCCGATGCGTCAGCCGCACCGTCGCTGCTGACGGCGGCGACCAATCACAGCGCCACGTTCAGCCAGGAAGTCCGGGGCGTGTTCACCGGCCGCCGCCTGCGCGCCACGGCAGGCGCCAGCCTGTTCACCGAGCAGGCCCGCTACGGTCTTTCCACCGGCGCGCCGACCACGCCGCCCAGCTTCACCCACCTGCAGGACCACAGCGAGCTGACGGCCTGGGCGGTCTTCGGCCAGTTCGAGGTCGATCTGGCCGAACGCCTGACCCTGGTGACCGGACTGAGATACGACCGCGAACGCCGGGATTTCACCATCGACTATCGTCAGGCGCCCGCGCCGGGGCGGCTGCTGGCGGGCAAGGTCGAGGACAGCGTGCTGATCCCCAGCCTCGGCCTGTCATACCGCGCCCGCCCCGACCTGCTGGTCTACGCCAAGGCCGGACGCGGCTATCAGCCGCCGGGCTTCAACTTCGCGCCGGGCGCGGCGACGACGGTCGCCAACACCTTCCGGCCCGAGACCCTCTGGGCCTACGAGGCGGGCGTCAAGGCTCAGCTTGCCGACCACCGCCTCGCCCTCGAAGCAGCCGCCTTCCTCTACGACTACGGCGACATCCAGATCCGCAGCACGATCGGCCTGGGACTGACCCGTGTGGACAACGCCGCCTCGGCGCGGCTGGCGGGGCTGGAGGCGAGCATCGTCGCCAGACTGCCGCATGGCTTCTCGATCCGCGCGCAGGGCGCCTATCTGAGCGCCCGCTACCGCGCCTTCTGCCAGGCGATCAGCGCCGGCGATCCGCAGGGCGACGACCGGCTCTGCGCGCCAGGACGGGCCGACCGCTCGGGCAACCGGCTGAACCTGGCGCCCCGCTGGTCGGGCGGCCTGGGCCTGGACTACGTGCGCGGCTTGGGCGCCGGCCGGTTCCTCGCCAGCCTGACCTACGAGGTCGCCGGCGGCGTTTTCCATGTCGGCGCGGCCAACGAGCGGGCGCTGCGCGCCGATCCCTGGGGCCAGCTGGGCGGGGAGGCGGCCTTTCGGCTCGCAAGCGGTCCGGAGGCGTTCATCTACGGCCGCAACCTGACCGACGAGCGTTTCCTCTCCTTCGCCGCCCGGGTCGCGCCCACCTCGGCCTTTCTGGTGATCAACGAGCCCCGGACCTACGGCGCCGGGATTCGATATCGCTTCTGAAGCGGTTTGCGGTAGATGTCCGGTAACATCGGTCGCCCGGGGCGAGCTGGCGGCGTGGAGGCGACTGTGGCGGACGACCACGCCGAACTGATGACGCGATCCTTCGCCTTCGGCCCGTTCCTGCTGTTGCCCGAACGACAGCTCCTCCTGGAGAACGAGACCCCGGTGCGGATCGGCAACCGGGCGCTGGGCCTGCTGACGGCCCTGGTCGAGCGCGCCGGCGCCGTAGTGACCAAGCGCGACCTGTTCGCGCAGGTCTGGCCCGACACCTTCGTCGAGGAGAGCAACCTCAAGGTCCACATGGTCTCCCTGCGCCGCATCCTGCGACAGGAGGATGGAACCCGTTACATCTCGACCGTGATCGGACGGGGCTACACCTTCGTAGCGCCGGTCCGGATCGTGGGCAGGCCGGACGCCCCGGTTGAACGCCTCGCCGACAGCCGCCGCAGACACAACTTGCCGGCCAGCGCCACGCGCCTGCTGGGCCGCACCGACGCCGTCGAGGCTATCGGCGACGAGCTGGGCGAGGCGCGGCTGGTGTCCGTGGTGGGCCCCGGCGGCATAGGCAAGACCTCGGTCGCGCTGGCGGTGGCCGAGCGACTGATCGGGACCAACCGCGACGGGGTGTGGCTGGTCGACCTGTCGCCGATCAAGGACCCGGCCCTGGTCCCCAGCGTCATCGCCACCGCGATCGGACTGAGCGCCCATTCGGCCAACATGCTGGCGGCGCTGTGCGAGTACCTGCGCGAGCGGCAGATGCTGCTGCTGCTCGACAGCTGCGAGTGCGAGCACATCATCGACGCCGTCGCCGCCTGCGCCGAACGGATCCTGGCCGACGCCCCGGGCGTGCGGATCCTGGCGACCAGCCGCGAGCCGCTGCGCCTGACCGGAGAGCGGCTGCGTCGCCTTCCGGGGCTCGACACGCCGCCGGCCTCGACCCCGCTCACCGCCGAGACGGCGCTCGGCTTCGCCGCCGTCCGCCTGTTCGCCGAGCGGGCGACGGATCGGCTGGAATCCTTCGAACTGGCCGACGGCGACGCGGGCCTCGTCGGCGAGATCTGCCGGCGACTGGACGGCCTGCCGCTGGCGATCGAGCTGGCCGCCACGCGGATCGACCTGTTCGGCGTCGCCGGCGTGCTGCATCAGGTCCGCGATCGCTTCCACCTCCAGATCGGCCAGCGCGCTGGTCCGGAGCGGCATCGCACCCTGATGGCCGCGATCGACTGGAGCCACGACCTGCTGTCGGCCAGCGAGCAGGCGGTGTTGCGGCGGCTGTCTGTTCTGGCCGGCGCCTTCACCCTGGCCTCCGCCTGCGCCATCGCCGCCGACGAGGCGATCGGCCCGGCAGTCGTGGTCGAGGACCTGGCCGCCCTCGTCGAGAAGTCGCTGGTCGCCGCCGAGCCGCGCGACCACGACGTCGAGTACCGGCTGCTCGACACGACGCGGGCCTACGCCCTGGAAAAGCTCGCGGCTTCCGGGGAAGCCGGCCCGGTCGGCCTGCGCCACGCGCGCTACTTCCTGGCCCTGGCCGACCAGGCCAGGCGCGACGCCGACAAGCTTCCGCGCACGATCTGGCTCCAGCGCTACGGCGTCAGGATAGACGACGTGCGCGACGCCATCGGCTGGGCTTCCCGGAGCGCGGACGACGCCGGGCTGCTGATCAGCCTGACCATCGCGGCGATACCGTTCTGGGGCCGGCTTTCGCTGCTGGAGGAATCCCGCGTGGCGGTCGAACGGGCGCTGGAGGGCCGGTTCGCCTCCGTCCGCACGGCGCGCGACGACCTGATGCTGAACCTGACGCGCGGCGCCACGCTGCTGCATACGCAGGGGCCGCTGCTGGCGGTAAAGGAGGCGCTCAGCCGGGCGCTTGCGCTCGCCGAGGGGCCGGCCGACACGGACCTGCAACTGGAGTGCCTGCGAGGCCTGGCGGAGTACGAACTCTGGACCGGCGACTCGCGCTCGGCGCTGGAGGTCGCCGAGAAGATCTCGGCGCTGGAAGGCGCGGGGAGCGCCGCCGCGCCGTCTGACTCGGATGCGACGGCGGGCTCGGCGCTGTCTTGGCTAGGCGCCCTGGCGGCCTCTCAGCAGAGGCTGGAGAAGATCGTCTACCGCTCGTGCGGCGCCGACCCGCATCCCGGCGCGGCGCGCTTCGAGTTCGACCAGCGCCTGACGGCGCGCGGGGCGCTGGCGACGGTTCTGTGGCTGCAAGGCTATCCCGACCAGGCGGTCGAAGCCGCGCGGGTGCAGCTGGCCGAGGCGGAGGCCTCCAACTACGCGGTCTCGCTCTGCTACGCCCTGGTCCACGGATCGCTGCCCGTCATGCTCTATGTGCGCGACTATGCGGCCGCCCAAAGCGTACTGGATCGAGGCATCCGGCACGCCGAACGGCACGGCCTGGAGATCTGGCGGGCCATGGCCGCCTGCGTCGCGGCGCGGCTGGATCTCTATCTCCACCGGCCCATAGACCTGGAAGCCTATCAGCGGACGCTGGCTATGGTGCGCGAGAGCGGGTTCCGCATGCGCTATCCCAACTACCTGACCAACTACGGCGAGGCCCTGGCCCGCCAGGTCGACCTGCGTCGCGGTCTTGCCGGCATCGATGAGGCCATCGCCCTGTCCGAGGCTACCGGCCAAGTCGTCGGCATTCCCGAGATTCTGCGCATCAAGGGCAACGTCCTGCGGCGGGGCAATACCGAGCAGGCCCGCCAGGCGGTCGACTGCTATCTGCGTTCGATCGAGCTGGCCCGGCAGGACGGCGCGCTCTCTTGGGAGCTTCGGTCGGCGACCAGCCTGGTGGAGTTCTGGCGCGAGCGCGGCGGCGATCATGAAGCCGAAGCGATGCTGGCCAACGTGCTGGACCGTTTCAGCGAGGGCTTCGGCACCGGCGACCTGCGCCGGGCCCGCGCCCTGGTCGACACGCGCCCCCAGGCCTGAACGGGTCAGTCCGATCGGGCAGGGCCGCTGGTCCTGAGCGCGACGAGGCGTTCCACTGCCGGCGGCCAGATCACCAGCAGCGCCACCAGGGCCGCGCCCAGGCTGATCACGCCCATCGCCGACTGCAGCGCGGCCTCGCCGCTGAACACCCGCTCTGCGACCAGCGGGACCAGCGTGGGGCCAAGGCCGATGCCGACCAGGGCGGTGACGGCCAGCGACAACGCCACGGTGGTGGCGCGCATCTCGTTGGGCACGCTTTCCTGCATGACCACATGGCCGATCACATAGCCGCTGATCGAACCCAGCGCCCAGACCGCGAAGGCCAGGGCGATCTGCCCGCCGGTCTGGGCCGCGAGCGTCGAGATCGCGCCGACCAGCGCCAGCAGATAGCAGGCCAGCAGCAGGGCGGTGCGCGAGGGCGCTCCCCATCGTCGGGCAAACCGGTCCGACAGCGCCCCGCCGGCGAGCGACGCCACGACCCCGCTGGCCGTCAGCGACAGGCCCACCAGGCCGCCCGCCTCCAGCGAGGTCATGCCGTGACCGCGCTGGAGCAGGGCGGGCAGCCAGGCGATCAGGGCGTAGTCGCCCACCCCCAAGGCGCCCTTCACCAGACATACGCGCAGCACCATCGCGTTGTCGGCGATCAGGCGGCCCAGCACGGCGGAGACGGCGATCAGGCCTGCGCTGTGGCGACGAACGGGCTCGCGGATCAGGAAGAGCAGGGGAAGCAGGACGAAGCCCGGAGCCCCCGCCAGGACCAGCAGTTGGCGCCAGGGCGCCAGCGCAGCGATCCCGGGCGCCCAGGCGAACCATCCGGCCTGGATCCAGCCCAGCAACACCCCGCCGATGAACAGCGCGCCCCCTGCGCCGAAGGTCGCGCCCAGCGAGAAGACCCCCAGCGCCAGTCCCCGGCGTCGTGGCGAGAAGCAGTCGATGATAAAGGACGCCGCCGCCGGGACCAGCGCCGCTTCACCCAGGCCCACGGCCACCCGCGCCGACAGGAAGCTCCAGAAGTCGCCGGCCAGGCCGCAGGCGATCGTTGCGGCCGACCATAGCGCCAGGCCGCCGGCGATCAGGTTGCGCCGGTTGACGCGGTCGGCCAGGCGCCCGGCCGGCAGGCCGGCGAGGGCGAAGATCACCGCGAAACCCGCGCCCTGGAGCAGGCTGACGTCGAAATCCGTCAGCCGAAGGTCGCTCCGGATGGGATCGACGACCAGGTTGATGATCAGCCGGTCAGTCAGCGACAGCAGCAGGGCGGCGCACAGGAGGGCGACGGCGCGCCAGCCAGCCGCCGAAGATTCCGCGTCGTGGTCCGTCTCGTCGATCATGATCGTGATGATTGCCCCCGATTCCGGCGAAGCTCCAGCGCTCGCGCGCTTGACTAGGGCCCCGCCGCCCCGTGTCGAAGTTAAGCGTGGTTAAGCCGCGCCGTCCCGCTTTTCGGAGGCCGCGCTTAACCGCGCTTAACTCGCAAATCGCCGGCCTCCGACCGATGATCCTCACAGGGCGCGCCCCTCCAGAGATCGAAACCCACGGATGAGGAGACCGACGATGAGCGAGCAAAAAGAGCCGACCTCCGCCGGTCTGGAACGCCGGGACGTGCTGCGCGCGGCCGCCGGCGCGGTCGCCCTCGGCGCGGCCGCGGCCCCGGCCACCGCCCAGGAGGCGACCCGCGTCCGCGCCGGCCGGATCATGGAGGGCTCGCTCGGCGCCCGGCTCCAGGGCGTCCAGCACTTCGGGCTGACCGTCCAGAACATGGATCGCGCCTTCGCCTTCTACACCGAGGTGCTGGGCGGCGCGGAGATCATGCGCGACGGCGACTTCCAGGGCGAGCGGATCCACAACACCCTGCTGACCGCCGAGGAAATAGAGTCGCGCGAGCGGCACGTGAACCCGCGCGCCAGGGGCGTGCCGGACCTGCGCGGCGGGACCCAGCGCCTCGACGTGCGCTTCGTCCAGTTCGACAACGTCGTGATCGAGCTCCTGCAGTACCGCGACGCCGACCAGCCGATGGGCGGCCCCAACGCCTTCGCCGAGCCGCTCGACCACATGAGCCCGGCCTTTCCGCGGATGATGCACATCTGCTTCCACATCCGCGACGACGCCGACTTCAACGTCTTCATTCGCGACCTGGAGGCCGAGGCCGCGCGCCGGGGCATGACCCAGGTCCGGGCCAACCGGGTGCTGACCGTCGCCTCGGAAGCCGACCGCAAGGCCGCGCCGCTGGAGGCCAACTCCAACGGGATCACCGAGGGCAAGTCCGCCGGCTGGCGGCTGATCTACTGCCGGGGCCCCGAAGGCGAGCAGCTCGAGTTCGTCCAGGCCCTTGGCCCGGTGAAGAAGACCTTCGACGACGCCCTGGCCGCGCGCCGCGCAGCGGTGGCTCCCACGCGCTGACGGACGGTCCCGACCCGATCACGCCAGGGGAGGCGGCCATGCTGTCCACCGAAGTCTCCTACAAGACCACGGACAACCCCTATCTCTCGGGCGTCCACACGCCCATGACCGAGGAACTGACGCTACGGGACCTGCCCGTGACGGGTGCGATCCCCGCCGCCCTGACGGGCCGCTACCTGCGCATGGGGCCCAACCCGATAGCCCCCAACCCGGACAAGCATCACTGGTTCGCCGGCGACGGCATGATCCACGGCCTTCGCCTGGAGGGCGGCCGGGCGCTCTGGTACCGCAATCGCTGGATCCGCTCTGACGCTGTCGCCAAGGCGCTGGACGAGCCGCGCACGCCCGGGCCGCGCCACCTGTTCGACACCGTCAACACCAATGTCGTCAGGCACGCCGGCAAGGTGCTTGGTGTGGTCGAAGCGGGCAGCACGCCCGTAGAGATCGGCGATACTCTGGAAACCCTGCGCTACACCGACTTCGACCAGACCCTGAAGGGCGGTTTCACGGCCCATCCCCACGTCGACCCGCTGACCGGTGAAATGCTCGGCGTCTGCTATGACGCCAGCAAGTGGCGCTCGCTGCGCTACGTGGTGCTGGGCCCTGGCGGCCGGATCCGCCGCGAGGTCAGGATCCCCGTCCGCCACGGTCCGATGATCCACGACTTCGCCTTCACCAGGCGCTTTGCGATCATCCTCGACCTGCCCGTGACCTTTTCCCTGACCGCGGCGGTCACCGGCCATCATTTCCCCTACCGCTGGAACCAGGCTCATACGGCCCGGGTCGGGCTCCTGCCACGCGAGGGCGGGGCCGGGGACATCACATGGCTGCCGGCCGACCCCTGCTTCATCTTCCACGCGGCCAACGCCTACGACGCCGCCGACGGCACGGTGGTGCTCGACGTCATCGTCCACGACAAGATGTTCTGGCGGCGCACCTCGGGGCCGGATTCCGAGCGCTGCGCCTTCGAGCGCTGGATCCTCGATCCCGGCGCGGGCACGGTGGAGCGGGTCGTCATCGATCCAACGCCCCAGGAGTTTCCGCGCCAGGACGAGCGGCGGCTGGGGCAGGCCTACCGCTACGCCTACACCATGGGCCTGGCCGATCCGTTCCTGGGCACGCGCCTCTTCAAGCACGACCTGGTGGAGGGCGGACGGCTGACGCACGACTTCGGGCCGGGCCGCCACCCTTGCGAGTTCGTCTTTGTTCCGGCTCACACCCAGGCCGGAGAGGACGAAGGCTGGCTGATCGGCTTCGTCATCGATGCGGGCGCCCGCTCGACGGATCTCGTCATCCTCGACGCCCGGAAATTCGAAGCCGCGCCGGTGGCCAGCATCCACCTGCCGCACATCGTTCCCCCCGGCTTCCACGGTTCCTGGATCGCCGGAGCCGACTGACACGCGGCTCTTCAGCCACTCAAACAGGAGACAAGTCATGCGCCTGCTCTCGGCCAATCGTCTGGTGCTCGTCATGCTGCTTTCGGCCGGCGCGAGCACCGCTTCGGCGGCGGCCGCGCCGCCCGCGGCCCCGCAATCCACGGGCGTGCACTACGCCCAGATCCCTGGCGAGGCCTATGCCGTCGTCGCCCGCGTCCAGGCCAAGCCCGGCAAGGAGCAGGCGCTGCGCGAGGCGACGCTGCCCCTGATCGCCAAGGTCCGCGCCGAGCCCAACAACCTCGTCTACTTCCTGCAGGAAGACCGCGAGAAGCCGGGCCACTTCGTCTTCTACGAGATCTTCGCCACAAAGGCCGATTTCGAGGCCCACAACGCCACGCCGCACGTCCAGGCCTGGTTCGCCAGGCTTCCCGAGCTGGCCGACGGCGGCGTGCAGGTGACCCGCATGGAGATCCTCGGACGCGGCCGCTGAGGACGCGGGGGAGGGCGGAGCCGCCCGGCCATTGCTGGGGCGGCGCGCCGCCGGTCGTGCGATGATCTGTGAAGCGGCGAGCCGGCCGGCCGCCAAGGTGGAGAGAGAGAAGATGGCGCTCAAGGAGATCCTGCCCGGCAAGCTGGGCTTCGGCGCCGCGCCGCTCGGCAACATGTTTCGCGACATTCCCGAAAGCGAGGCGCTGGCGACGGTGGAGGCGGCCTGGAACGACGGCATCCGCTACTACGACAACGCGCCTTTCTACGGCGCGGGTCTGGCCGAGATCCGCATGGGGCAGGCGCTCGCAGGCAAGCCTCGCGCCGATTACGTGATCAGCACCAAGGTCGGCCGGGTGATCCTCGACGAGGTCGAGGACGTCAGCGCCCGCGACCTGGGCGAGAAGGGCGAGGTCTTCAAGTACGGCCGGCCCAACCGGATCGTGAACGACTATTCGGCCGACGCCACGCTGCGGTCGATCGAGGACAGCCTCCAGCGCCTCGGGACCGACCGCATCGACATCGCCTTCGTCCACGATGTGGCCCAGGACTTCTACGGCGACGAGTGGCTCGGCGTCTTCGAGACCGCGCGAAAGGGCGCCTTCAGGGCGCTGGATCGGCTGCGCGACGAGGGCGTGATCAAGGCCTGGGGCCTGGGCGTCAACCGGGTCGAGCCGATCGAGTTGCTGCTGGCGCTCGACGAGCCGCGCCCCGACGGCTTCCTGCTCGCCGGTCGCTATACGCTGCTGGACCACGGCGCAGCGTTGCAGCGCGTGATGCCGGCGGTCGCCGAGCGCGGCCTCGGGATCGTGGTAGGGGGCCCGTACAGCTCCGGCGCTCTGGTCGGCGGCCCGAATTTCGAATACGCGCCCGCCACGCCGGAAATCCTCGACAAGGTCGCCCGGATCAAGGCGATCGCAGACCGCCATGGGATCAGCATCAAGGCCGCGGGGCTGCAGTTCGCGCTGGCCCATCCGGCGGTCGCGGCCGTCATCCCAGGCGCCAGCCGCCCAAGCCGGCTCGCTGAGGATCGCGCGGCCTTGCAGGAGACGATCCCGCCGGATTTCTGGCGAGAACTGTCCGAGGCGCGCCTCGTCGATCCCGCGGCGCCGCTGCCTTCATGAGCGGACGCCCGCGCGCCCAGGTTCGCAGACCGCTCGGCGACAGACGGGGCAGGAATATATTCCCAAACGGCGGGACAAGCGGTGACCCGCCCAAGCGCTTCAATATACATCGCCTAAGGAATATTATCAGAAATAATCTTCAGCGTGCTCTCGGCGTTCAAGGCTGCATCCGGCCGTTCGTATCGGTCTTCGTGCGCCACACGGTCGATTTTCTTCGCCGGCGGTGTCGGCGTGCGTCCTGTGACGACGTCCTTGGCTCACGGCGACGTCGCCGACGGAGCTTCGCGATGATCTACGCCATTCTCTGCTATCACATCGAGGACGTCGTCGGCGCATGGAGCCCGGCGCATGACGAGGCCGTGATGGCGCGATTGGGCGCGGTGCGCGACGACCTGGCCGATCAAGGCCGCCTGAGCCTGTCGGCTCGGCTTCTGCCGACCACCACGGCCGTGACCCTGCGCAAGGACCGCGAGCCGCCGCTGCTGGTCGACGGACCGTTCGCCGAGACCAAGGAGCAATTGCTCGGCTTCTATGTGATCGATTGCACCGATCTCGACGACGCCGTCGCCGCCGCGCGTGAGTTGGCGCGCGTAAACCCCGGCGGCTGCTACGAAATCCGCCCCGTGGCCGAGATCTGGAAATCGAACGCCGTTCACGGAGCGGGCGCATGACCGATCCTGACTGGATCGAGGCGGCGCTGGTTTCGGCGCGCCCCCAGGCCATGGCGGCGCTGCTGCGCTATTTCCGCGATCTGGACACCGCCGAGGAAGCCTATCAGGACGCCTGCCTGCGGGCCTTGAAGTCCTGGCCCGAAAAGGGTCCGCCGCGCGATCCCACCGCCTGGCTGATCCTGGTGGGCCGCAACAGCGGGGTCGACGCCGGCCGCAAGCGCAGCCGCCAGACCGCCCTGCCGTCCGACGAGGTGCTGACCGATCTGGCGGCGGGCCTGGACGACGCCGAGACCGCGCTGGCCGAGCGCCTGGACGGCGCCGACTATCGCGACGACATCCTGCGGCTGCTGTTCGTCTGCTGCCATCCGGACCTGCCGGCCACCCAGCAGATCGCCCTGGCCCTGCGCATCGTCTCGGGCCTGTCGGTGCGCCAGATCGCCCGCGCCTTCCTGGTCGGCGAAAGCGCCATGGAGCAGCGGATCACCCGCGCCAAGGCTCGCGTCGCCAAGGGCGACACGCCCTTCGAGGCGCCCAGCCCGACCGAACGCGCCGAACGGCTGCTGACGGTGATGGCCATGGTCTATCTGGTGTTCAACGAGGGCTATTCGGCCGGCGGCGTCGAGGCTGATGCGCGGCGGCCGCTGTGCCACGAGGCCCTTCGGCTGTCGCGCCTGCTGCTGCGGCTGTTTCCCGCCGAGCCCGAAGTGATGGGCCTGACCGCGCTGATGCTGTTGCAGCACGCCCGAACACCGGCGCGGCTCGACGCCGACGGCCTGATCGTGCTGCTCGAAGACCAGGATCGCGGCCTGTGGGACAAGGCGATGATCGCCGAAGGCCTGGCCCTGATCGACAAGGCCATGCGCCACCGCCGGCCCGGCCCCTACCAGGTCCAGGCCGCGATCGCCGCCCTGCACGCCCGGGCCGAGCAGCCGCAGGACACCGACTGGGCTCAGATCGACCACCTCTATGCCGCGCTGGAGCGGCTGACCCCCTCCCCGGTCGTCAGCCTCAATCGGGCGGTGGCGGTCTCCAAGGTCGCCGGCCCGCAGGCCGCGCTGGACATGATCGCGCCGCTGGAGGAGCGCCTGGCCGGCTACTTCCACTTTCACGGCCTGAAGGGCGCACTGAACCTTCAGCTCGGCCGCGATCACGACGCGCGCGAGGCGTTCCAGCAAGCCATCGCCCTGGCCGGCGGCGCGGCCGAAGCCGCCCACATCCGCCAGCACCTCGACCGGCTGCAGTCCGAGGGCGAGAAAAATCGAAGCGCGGTGTCGGAAGGCTGACGCTCCGCGCGTCCTTGTGGCGAACGGCCCGGAACGGGCCACGCTCAGGGAGAGCTTTCCGATGCTGAAGATCATCGCCGCCGTCGTCGTCCTGGCCCTGGGCGGCCTGCTGGTCGCTGCGGCCCTGCGTCCGCCGTCCTTCCGGGTCGAGCGCTCGGTGCTCGTCAACGCCCCGCCCGAGACCGTTCTGGCCAATGTGGCCGACTTCAAGGCCTGGCGCGCCTGGTCGCCCTACGAGGCCCTCGACGCTGATCTTTCGCGCACCTACGGCGGAGCCGAACGCGGTGTCGGCGCCACCTACGCCTGGGCGGGCAAAAAGGCCGGAACCGGCCGGATGCGGATCCTCTCCGCCACAGATCGCGAAGTCGCCATAGCCCTGGACTTCGAAAAGCCCTTCAAGGCCAGCAACACGGCAGCCTTCACCGCCGAACCCGCCGGCGACGCCACGCGGGTCACCTGGGCGATGTCGGGTCCTGCCCCTTACGTCTCGCGGCTGATGGGCCTGGTCTTCAACATGGACAAGATGATCGGCCGTGATTTCGAGACGGGTCTGTCCAATCTGAAATCCGTCGCCGAGCGTAACTAAGATCCCCTTCCCTTCATGCTTCCGGAGGTCGGCATGGCCCGTTTCCTACTGCTGAAGTTCGAACCCGCCCCTTCGCCGCGCGCCGCTCCGGCCGAAGCCGAGTGGCGGGAGCCCGCCTTGCCTCGGCGATGCGAAGATCTCGACAGCGCCGCCAGGCCGAGCAGGAAAGCTGCGACCGGTCAAAGACGAGATGCCGATCCACATCCGCATCCCTAGGCCGGTGTCGCTCACGACGGCTTCAGAAAAACTGGGGCGCACAAATCCATACCAATTCAGTAGTAATTACTCAGCGCTGTCTTCCTCCCCTTTGGCGGCGCCGAGGCGAGCGCCGCCCCGCCAGGACGATGCCGATGGCTCCGGTGTCCTGGTATGGTCCTTCGGGGGAAGGATCGGGACGGCGCTCGCCCTTGACCCCGGCGCCCCACGCCCCATCTGGAAGACCTGTAGGCCCCGCGAAGATTGACTTTGCGGCGATTGCGCCTATTTATCCGCACCTTCGGAGCAGGTCTGGCGAATCCGCGCCGCCCGCTCGCCCAAGCACGGGCGGCTCCGAGTCCAGACCAGCGTGACATGACCGAATTTTCCGACCTCGGGCTTTCGCCCACGACCCTTCAGGCGGTCGCCGACACCGGCTACACGACCGCCACCCCGATCCAGGCCCAGGCGATTCCCGTCGCCCTCGCCGGCCAGGACGTCCTGGGCATCGCCCAGACCGGCACCGGCAAGACCGCCGCCTTCACCCTGCCCCTGATCGACAAGCTCGCCTCCGGCCGAGCCAAGGCCCGCATGCCGCGCGCCCTGGTCATCGCGCCGACCCGCGAGCTGGCCGACCAGGTCGCCTCCAGCTTCGAGAAGTACGCCAAGGGCACCAAGCTCTCGTGGGCGCTGCTGATCGGCGGCGTCTCGTTCGGCGACCAGGAAAAGAAGCTCGACCGCGGCGTCGACGTGCTGATCGCCACCCCGGGCCGCCTGCTCGACCACTTCGAGCGCGGCAAGCTCTTGATGACTGGCGTGCAGTTCCTGGTGGTCGACGAAGCCGACCGCATGCTCGACATGGGATTCATCCCCGACATCGAGCGCATCTTCAAGCTGACGCCGCCCAAGAAGCAGACCCTGTTCTTCTCGGCGACCATGCCGCCGGAAATCACGCGCCTGACCAAGCAGTTCCTGCGCGATCCGGTCCGCATCGAGGTGGCCAAGCCGGCCACCACCAACGCCAACATCACCCAGCGCCTGATCAAGGTTCCGAGCTCTGACCCCAAGGCCAAGCGCCTGGCCCTGCGCACCGTCATCGAGAAGGCCGCGCCGGAAACCGGCATCGTCTTCTGCAACCGCAAGACCGAAGTCGACATCGTCGCCAAGTCGCTGAAGGTGCACGGCTTCGACGCCGCCGCCATCCACGGCGACCTCGACCAGAGCCAGCGCATGAAGACCCTGGCCGACTTCCGCTCGGGCGCGCTGAAGATCCTGGTGGCCTCGGACGTCGCCGCTCGCGGCCTCGACATCCCGGCCGTCAGCCACGTCTTCAACTACGACGTCCCGCACCACGCCGACGACTACGTGCACCGCATCGGCCGCACTGGCCGCGCCGGCCGCACGGGCGAGGCCTACATGCTGGTCACCCCGGCCGACGACAAGGGCTTCGACAAGGTCATCAAGCTGATCGGCCAGACGCCCGAGGAAGAGGTTCTCGACGTCGACTACAGCAACGCCGTCACCGTGCCGCGCGAAGGCGACCGCCGCCGCGGCCGCGGCGAGCGTCCGGGCCGCGAGCGTGGTGAACGCAGCGAGCGGGGCGGTCGTGGCCGTCGCGAGCGCGCCGACGCCGCTCCGGAAGCCGAAGTCGTCGAAACCGTCGCCGCCGAGGCTCCGGCCGAAGCCCCCGCCGCCGAACGCACCGAGCGTCCGGAACGCGAACGCAAGCCGCGCCGTGAGCGTTCGCGCGACCGCGCCGCCGCCCAGACCGCCGAGGCCGGTCCGGTCGAGGAAGTCGCTCCGGTCGCCCGCCCCTCGCGCGAGCGTCCGCCGATGCCGGTCCGTGGCGTCCAGCCGGTTCGCGGCCGCGAGGACGACGACGATCGCCGCGTGGTCGGCTTCGGCAACGACATCCCCGCCTTCCTGCTTCGCGCTCCGCCGAAGCTGGCCAAGGTCGAGGACTGATCGACCAGGACTGACGAGCGCCTGAAAACGGCGTAGATTGGCCGGCGTGCTCCACGGAGCCGCCGGCTTTTTCTTTGCCGACAATCGCGTCGCTAAAGGCGGCTCCGCGCGTTTTTCCCGAAGCCTTCGGAGGAACCGCCATGGCCGACTTCACACCGCAGCAATCCGATCCCGAACTGCTGGTGCACGAACGCACCTACCACGCCTTCAGCGTCTTCGTGCGCTGGTCGATCGTCGGCGTCGCCGTCGCCCTGACCGTGCTGACCCTGTGGTTCGCCACGCCGGCGGGCTTTCTCGGCGGACTGATCGCGGGGGTCGTGCTGGGCGTGGCCGGCTATTTCGCCGTCATCCGCCACGAGCAGCACCAGCCGCTGGATCTTTGGACCGAGGGGCGTTGACCTGACCCTCCCCCGGAAGGGGGAGGTGGCCCGAAGGGCCGGAGGGGGAAGTCTCTTCCGGCCACGTTGAAGTTGTCGACGGCAGTAGTCGCCTCCCCCTCCGCCGGCTTCGCCGACACCTCCCCCTTCGGGGAGAGGGTTTTGGCTTACCGCTTGATCTGCCCGGCCAGGTACTTGCGGATCCCCTCGCCGTAAGGCGGACGCAGGGCCAGCATCGGGCCGATGTCCTTCTTCAGCTGGTGGAACACCGCCTTGCGGTGGCTGAACTCGCGGAAGCCGTCGTGGCCGTGATAGGCGCCCATGCCCGCCGGGCCGACGCCGCCGAACGGCAGGTCCTCCTGCGCCACGTGGAAGATCACGTCGTTGACGGTCGCGCCGCCGCTGGTCGTGGCGGCCAGCACCCGCTCGCGCTCGGCCTCGTCGGTTCCGAACCAGTAGAGGGCCAGCGGCCGGTCGCGACGATTGACGTAGTCGATGGCGTCCTCGATCCGGTCATAGGCCTTCACCGGCAGCAGCGGGCCGAAGATCTCGTCCTGCATCACCGCCATGTCGTCGGTCGGCTTGAGGATCAGGGTCGGCGGGATCTTGCGGTGCTGCTGCTGGGAGAAATCCTCGCCGGCCGGGTTCAGCTCGACCACCTTGCCGCCCTTGGCCTTGGCGTCGTCGACATAGTCCTTGACCCGATCATAGTGCCGCTGGGCCACCAGGGCGGTGTAGTCGGGGTTGTCCTTCAGCGTCGGAAAGCTCCTGGCCACGGCCGCGCGGGCCGCCTCGACGAAGCGATCGACGTCCTCGGCCGGGGCCAGCACGTAGTCGGGCGCCAGGCAGATCTGGCCGGCGTTCAGCGTCTTGCCGGCCATCACCCGCGCCGCGGCGGTTTCAAGGTCTGCCCCGCGCGACAGGATCACCGGGCTCTTGCCGCCCAGCTCCAGCGTCACCGGCACCAGGTTCTCGGCCGCCGCCCTCATCACATGCTTGGCCACCGAGGTCGCGCCGGTAAACAGCAGATGGTCGAAGGCCAGGCCCGCGAAGGCCTGGCCGATCTCGGGCCCGCCGGTGATCACGGCGATCTCGTCTTCGTCGAACGACTTGGCGAACATCGCCTTCAGCAGGTCCGAGGTCGCGGGCGTGTACTCCGAGGGCTTGATCATGGCCCGATTGCCGGCCGACAGCACGCCGGCCAGCGGCGCGAAGGTCAGGTTGACCGGGAAGTTCCACGGGCTGATCACCCCGACCACGCCCTTGGGCTGCCAGCGCACCTCGGCCTTGGCGCCGAACAGGCCCAGCAGCGCCGGCGTCGTGCGGCGCTTCTCGGTCTTCATCCATTTGTGCACGTGGTCGCGGGCGTGCTTGAGCGGACCGATCGAGCCGGCCACGTCGGTCAGGGCCGTGGCGTCCTTCGACCGCACGCCGAAGTCGTCGCCGACGGCCTTGGCGATTTCGGCCTGATGGTCGACCAGCAACGCAATGCAGCGGTTCAGCCAGTCGATCCGGCGCTCCACCGGCGGCGCGCCGTCGCGCAGATGAGCGGCCTTCTGCCGCTGAAGAATGATCTCGAGGCCGGCCTTGGCGGCCTCCTGGCCGAGATTGGCGGGGGCGTTCATGCGGCGTTTCTCCCGAAAACGGCCTCTCGGCTCATCTTATCAGCGTTCAGAATGCTTTGGAGTTGTGCCGGGCGCAAGGACCCCCGCGCAGCCTTAACCGCTCGTTTGAACTCTCGTGCCTATGCTCGCCGCTCAAGCGATCGGTCTGGGAGAAGCCCGGATCGGCGGGGGAATGAATGATGTCGGACGTCGAGACCACTCTGCGCGGCCCGGAAGCCTACAAGATCGCCCGTCGGGCCCTGGACCTGATGGAGCGTCATCAGATCTGGCCGACCGCGCTGAACTTCGAACTCTGGACCCACTACGTGGCCGATCCCGACGGCGCCCTGGCGCGCGAGATCACCCGCCTGATCTCGATGGGCGAGCCCATCACCGAGATGCTGAGCGAGGAGCTCGCCGCGGCCTACCTGCCCAAGGCGCGCCTCAACGAACAGATCCGCGACGCCGGCGACCTGCTCTCCAAGGAGCTGGAGTCGGTCTCCAAGGCCATCCAGAACGCCCAGAAGACCAACGCCGCCTTCGGCAAGACCCTGGCGGGCGTGTCCAAGGATCTCGACGCCCCGACCGGCGTCGAAGGCATCAAGGCCGTGGTCGCCGGCCTGGCCGACGCTACCCGTCGCGTGGCCAAGGAGAACAAGGCGCTGGAAAGCCGCCTGGCAGAGTCGACCGCCGAGGTCGACCGCCTGCGCGAACACCTGGAGCAGGTGCGCCGCGACGCCACCACCGACGGCCTGACCAACCTGGCCAACCGCAAGGCCTTCGACGAAGAGCTGGAGCGCGCCTGCGCCGAGGCCGACGAGGCCGGCTCGGCCATCTGCCTGGCCGTGCTCGACATCGACCACTTCAAGGGCTTCAACGACACCTGGGGCCACCAGACCGGCGACCAGGTCATCCGCTACGTCGCCAGCGTCATCGGCCGCGTGGCCGCCCTGCCCCGCTTCGCCGCGCGCTACGGCGGCGAGGAATTCGCGATGATCTTCCCGGGCGAAGCCGCCGCCGTCGTCGGCGCAACGCTGGAAGAGATCCGTGTCGAGGTCTCCTCGCGCATGCTCAAGCGCCGCTCCACCAACGAAGACCTGGGCGCGATCACCCTGTCGTCGGGCTTCGCCGAACGCCGCAAGGGCGAGACCGGCCATTCGGTCATGGAGCGCGCCGATGCGGCCCTCTACGCCTCCAAGCGCAGCGGCCGCAACCGCGTCACCGCCGCGGACACCCAGTCGGAATCGGCCAACGCGGCCTGAAGGGATACCCGTTCTTCTCCAGAGAACCGGGTTTGAGAGAGCCGTCGGCGCTTCTGGCGCCGGCGGCTCTTGCGTTCCGCAGGGACAGTCGCGCCTAGCTGCTCTCCAGGCGCGCAAAGACGCCCGGAGGATAAGATGGCCTACGAGAAGATCCGGCTGGAAACCCAGGACGGCGTGGCCGTCGTCACCCTGTCCGACCCCGCCTCGCTGAACGCCGCCAGTCCGGAGGTCGCCCGCGAACTGGCCCAGGCCTTCGGGGCCATCGCGGCCGGCAAGGTCGAGGCCCGGGCGGTGATCCTGACGGGCGAGGGTCGCGGCTTCTGCTCGGGCGCCAACCTCTCGGCCGGCGCCACGGCCGGTCGCCCGATGGACGCCGACGGCAAGCCGGACGCGGGCGCGGCGCTGGAGAGCGTCTACAATCCGCTGGTCACCCTGCTGCGCGATTTCCCGCTACCGATCGTCACCGCCGTCAACGGCCCGGCCGCCGGCATCGGCTGCTCCCTGGCCCTGCTGGGCGACATCGTGGTGGCGGCGCAGAGCGCCTACTTCCTCCAGGCCTTCCGCCGGATCGGCCTCGTGCCCGACGGCGGTTCGACCTATCTGCTGCCGCGCCTGGTGGGCAAGGCGCGGGCCATGGAGATGATGCTGCTGGGCGACAAAATCTCCGCCGCAACGGCCCTGGACTGGGGCCTGATCAACCGCTGCGTTCCCGACGCCGACCTGATGCCCAAGGCCCTCGAACTGGCCCGCGCCCTGGCCGACGGCCCCGCTTCGCTGGGCGAGATCCGCCGCCTGGTCTGGAACAGCCTCGACGCCGATTGGGTCGGCCAGTTGCACGCCGAGCGCCACGCCCAGCGCGCCAGCGGCAAGACCGAGGACTTCATCGAGGGGGTCAGCGCCTTCCTCCAGAAGCGCCCGGCGGCATTCAAAGGCCGCTGACACCAAGCTGGACTGCCGCGATGAACGTGCTTTTCGTCTGCAGCCAGAACAAGCTTCGCAGCCCCACCGCCGAGCAGGTGTTTTCACGCTGGCCGGGAATCGAGGTCGACTCGGCCGGCCTCAACAACGACGCCGAAAATCCCGTGACGCCGGAGAACGTCGCCTGGGCCGACGTGATCTTCGTCATGGAGAAGACGCATCGGGCCAAGCTGTCGAAGAAGTACCGCAAGCATCTTCGCGCCAAGGTGGTATGCCTTGGTATTCCCGACGAGTACGACTTCATGGACGAGGCCCTGGTGGCGTTGCTCCAGGCGCGCGTTCCGTCGTTCCTGCCCTCGCCCCGCTGACGGACAGGCCACGAAGAAGGGGCGACCGCTCCAGCGGCCACCCCTTCATATTTTCAGATTAAGCTACTGATTTAACTTCATAATCAGTACGGCTTGTAACTCTTCTCCTCAACGATGTCCGACCCCGTGAGCGCGTTGATCTGGCGCTTCACGGCCGCGCGCTTGTCGTTGTCCTTGTAGACGCGGCGGGCCAGCTCGACGAACTCGGGACCGAAGGTCTGGTTGCGTTCACAGGCCCGCTTGCCGTCCTCGATGTCCCACAGGGCGGCGTTGATGGCGGTCAGTTCCACCGTCAGGGCGTCGAGCTCGGCGCTGGGCGTCAGGGCGCCGGCGGCGATGCCTTCCAGCAGGGCCAGCTCCTTGCGGACATTGGCCTCCTTGGCCGCGTCGCCGATGCGCTCGGCCTTCACCCGCAGAATAGTGATCTTGTCGACGAGCTCGCCGGCGGAGATGGGGGCGAGGATGGACATCAGGAAACTCCGGCGATCAGGGTGTCGAGGGCGGCCTTGACCGCATCGGGCGGCAGGGCGGCCATGCCCTCTCCGTAGTCTTCGGCGCACAGCATCTCAAGGCGCTGGGCGGCGGGTTTGAACTTCACGGCCTTGCGACGGTTCAGCTGCAGCGACAGCAACGGCGCGCCGCCGGCCGCCAGCATGTGGCCCGGACCGGCGTCATTGGCCACGGCCGCGGCCAGTCGTCCGGCCAGGGCGATGGCCAGGATCGGCCCCTTCACGCCGGTGAAGCCGTCGGTTCGGTCAGCCTCCGGGAACAGCGCGCCGGGAACCTGCGCCCGGGCGATCGCCGCGTCGGCCGCCTCGTCGGGGCCGAAGAAGAACACCGGCGTGCGCCCCGCCGCCTGCTGGGCGCGGGCCAGGTCGAGATAGCTTTCCAGCGGCCAGCGCTTTTCCTGGCCGCCGGCGCCGGGGGCCAGGCCCACATAGGCCGGACCGTCCGGCAGCAGCGCCCGGGCGGCGGAGACGGCTTCGGTCTCGTTCAGGGCCAGGGGCCGCAAGGCGCCCTGCCCGTCGCTGGCCAGGCTCAGCAGCCGCGCCAGCCGATCGACCACGGCCGGTGGCCAGTCGGGCTTGCGGGCCTGCATGGCCGCCGAAACGAAGCGGCCGCCCCTGGCGACAGCCCGCCGGGCCACCAGGCTGCGGCGCAGGTTTTCCTGGGTGTCGATCACCAGATCGAAGGTCCGGCCGCCGAACGGCTTGACCCAGGGCAGCACGTCCAGCGCGGCCGCGCCGGTGACGCCGTCCTTGAGCACCTCGTCGACATAGCCGGCGACCACGCGCTTCAGCGGCCCGTCATAGACCGTGGTCCCCTTGGCCGCGCACCAGGTGATCCGCGCCTGGGGAAAGGCCGCGCGCAGGCCGGCGATGAAGGGCAGCTTGATCAGGCCGTCGCCGATCACCTCGCCCATGGAATAGATCAGAACCGTCTGGACCATGGCCGTCCATGACCGCGCCCGCCGCTTCCGTCAATCGCCGCGACCAGTATGTGAGCATTTACTTGCAAGCGTCGCGAATTGCGGTAACGTCGGTTCCATGAGCGCCAAGCCCCGCATCGAACGCGCCG
This sequence comes from Caulobacter endophyticus, assembly GCF_029543245.1. Lineage (GTDB taxonomy): Bacteria > Pseudomonadota > Alphaproteobacteria > Caulobacterales > Caulobacteraceae > Caulobacter > Caulobacter endophyticus_A. Next base: position 29,590 of record NZ_JARQWV010000022.1, on the reverse strand, counting down.
CCCTCGAGGTTTTCGCCGCCCATGGCGTCGACGGCGCCACGACCAAGCTGATCGCCGCCCGCGCCGAGGTGTCGGAGGGGGCGATCTACCGCCACTGGAAGAGCAAGGACGAGCTGGCCATCGGCCTGTTCATGGCCGCCCACAAGCGCCTGTCCGACCTGATTGAGGCCGAGGCCGGCGCCGTCCACGGCGTCGAGGCCAAGGCCGCCGCGCTGGTCAAGGCCTACTGCACGGCCGCCGACGAGGACTGGACGCTGTTCTCGTTCCACCTGCTGCAACTGCACCACTTCCTGCCCTACTACCAGGACGACGGCCGCGACCCCGTCACCCTGGTCGAGACCATCATCAAGTACGCCATGCTGAAGATGGAGCTGCCGCCGGGCGATCCGCGCGTGGTGGCCGCCATGGCCATCGGCGTGATCACCCAGACCGCGCAGAACAGGGCCTACGGCCGTCTGGGCGAGGACGCTCTTTCAGCCCATGCTGGCCTGATGACCGCGGCCGTCCAGGCCGTGCTCAAGGCCCGCTGACCCTCACCAAGCCACAAGCCCTCTCAAAGGACCGAGCAATGCGCAGCGCGCTGTTCAACGCCTACTACTGGGTTCTGTCGATCTTCTACGGCCTGTCGGCCGCCCTCTCGGCGCTGCTGCCCGGCCGCCGGCCGGTGACCTTCGCGCTACGGCTCTATTCCAAGCGCATGCTGTGGGCCCTGCGCACCCTGGCCGGGATCAAGGTCGAGCTGAAGGGCCAGGAAAACCTGCCTAAGGGCGCCTTCATCATCGCCGCCAAGCACCACAGCTGGGGCGACGGCTTCGTGATGTTCGCCAATGTCGACAACCTCTCCTTCGTCACCGGCGATCACCTCGAGAAGTTCCCGCTGCTGGGCAACATCCTCAAGAAGTTCGGCGCCATCGTCGTCGACAGCTGCGGCGGCCCCGAGGCCCGCGCGGCCCTGTCCAAGAGCGCCGCCCAGGTCGCCGCCGAGGGGCGCCGCATCCTGATCTACCCGGAAGGCCACCTGGCCGCTCCGGGCGAGCGCTTCCGCTACCGCACCGGCGTCTACCACATGAGCCAGGACTTCGGCCTGCCGGTGGTGCCGGTGGCGACCAACCTCGGCTGTTTCTGGAAGCAGCAGGAGGCCAGGAAGACCCCCGGCCAGGCCACGGTCGAGTTCCTGCCCGCCCTGCCCCAGGGCCTGCAGAAGGCCGAGTTCATGAAGCTGCTGGAGAACACGGTCGAGAACCGCACGAACGAACTAATCGCCCAGGCCACCGGCCAGCCGGTCAAGGCCTCGGTTCTGGTCGATCCGCCGAGGAAGCCGTCGGCCGATGAAGCCGAAGCGGCGGCCTGATCCGTGCCTCCCGAGCAAGCCCCGCCCCGTGATCCGCCCTGGGACAGGGTGCTCGCCGCCACCGTGATCTGGGCTGTGGTCACGGCCCCAGCGTTCGCCATCGCCCTTCTCGTGGCGCTGATGCTCAACGGCAGCGGAGCCACGCCGATGATGTGGCTCGCCGCCGCCCTGCCGCTCAGCACAGCGGGAGCGGCAGTCGGAAGTCTCGTCAGCGGCCTGTTCGAAAGCCCGGGGCTGTTCAAGTTCAGCTGCGTGCTCCCCTTCCTGGTCCTGGCCGTCAACATCGCCGTCGTCGCGCTCGGCGTGACCATGGCGTTCAAGGGTTAGGACCGAACCGAAACACCCCCGCAGGAGAGCCGACATGCTGCCCAACCTGCTGACCGCCCTGCGCCTGCTGGCCCTGCCCTTTCTCGTGTGGGCCGTACTCGCCGACGCCGGCTGGACCGCCCTGGCGCTGTTCCTCGGGGCTGGCCTGACCGACGTGCTCGACGGCTGGGTCGCCCGTCGTTTCGGACTGACCTCGGCCTTCGGGGCGATGTTCGACCTGCTGGCCGACCGGATGCTGACCCTGGTCAGCCTCGGCGCCCTGATGGCGGCCGGCGCGTTTCCGGGCGCCTGGATCGCCGTGCCGCTGGTGCTGATCGGCCGCAACCTTGTCGTCGCCGGTTTGCAGCAGGCGCTGCCGGGGCAGGACTTCAACTACCCGCCGATCGAGCATCCGAAGATCGCCCTGAACTTCCTGGGCGTCGGCCTGCTGCTCGCGCCGGTCGGCGCGCAGTCAGCCGGGCTATGGATGCTGGTTGCCAGCGCCGCACTGTCGATCGTGACAATGGCGCTCTATGCGCGCCGAGCCGCGCCTGGCTTCCAGTTCAATCCAGCGCCTCGGGCGCGGGCTGGATCGTGACGCTCTCGCCACAGCCGCAGGCGTCGGTCTCGTTCGGGTTATGGAACACGAACTTCGACGACAGCTTGGTGATCTCGTAGTCGATCTCGGTGCCGATCAGAAACAGCACGGCCTTGGGCTCGATCAGGATCGTGACGCCCTTGTCCTCGACGATCTCGTCGATGGGGCCCTTCTCCTTGGCGTATTCGAAGACGTATTCCTGGCCCGCGCAGCCGCCGTTCTTCACGCCCACGCGCAGGCCTGCATAGGGCTGATCGGCCCTATCCATGATCTCCTTCACCCGTGCAGCGGCGGCGTCGGTCAGGGTGACGACCTTGGGACGCGGGCGGCGCGGACGGGGGCTGACGGCGGCTTCCATGGCGGGCTCCTGCCTCAGAACATGTTCAGCTGCAGCTTGGCCTCGTCGCTCATGCGCGAGGAGTCCCACGGCGGATCGAAGGTCAGGTCGACATTGCACGACCGGATGCCCTCGATCTCCATGACGGCGTCCTTGACCCAGCCGGGCATGTCGCCGGCCACCGGGCAGCCCGGCGCGGTCAGGGTCATGTCAATGGCCACGTCCTTGTCGTCGCTGACGTCGACCTTGTAGATCAAGCCGAGCTCATAGATGTCGACCGGGATTTCCGGGTCGTACACCGTCTTCAGCTTCTCGATCAGCTGGTCGGTCAGGCGGTTCAGCTCGTCCTGGGACAGGGCCGTCGCGGCGGGGGCTTGGTCGGTCATCGGCTCAACTGAAGAAGCTACGGGCCTTGTCCAGCGCGTCCACGAACGCGTCGGCCTCGGCAGGCGTATTATATAGGGCGAAGGAAGCGCGGGCGCTCGACGTCACCCCGAACCTTTTCATCAGGGGCTCGGCGCAGTGGGTGCCGGCGCGCACGGCCACGCCGTAGCGGTCCAGCACCTGGGCCACGTCATGGGCGTGGGCGCCCTCGACGACGAAGCTCATCACCGCGCCCTTGCCTGGGGCCGTGCCCAGGATCCGAACGCCGTTGACGCCTTCCAAACGGGCCGCCACGCGCTCGTAAAGCGCATGCTCGTGGGCCAGGGCCGCGTCGCGGTCGATGGTGTTCAGCCACTCGATGGCCGCGCCCAGGCCGACGGCTTCCAGGATCGCGGGCGTGCCGGCCTCGAAGCGGTGCGGCGGGTCGGCATAGGTAATCTTGTCCAGCGAGACCGAACCGATCATCTCGCCGCCGCCCTGGTAAGGGGGCAACGCGGCAAGCCGCTCGGCCTTGCCGTACAGCACGCCGATGCCGGTGGGGCCATAGAGCTTGTGGCCGCTGAAGACGTAGAAATCGACGTCCAGGGCTTTGACGTCGACCTTGGTGTGGACGACGCCCTGGCAGCCGTCGAGCAACACCGGCGCGCCAGCGTCGTGAGCCAGGCGGATGATCGTGGCCACGTCGTTGACCGTGCCCAGCACGTTCGACATGTGGGTGACGGCGACCATCTTGGTCTTTTCCGACAGCAGGCCTGCATAGGCCTCCATGTCGAGCCGGCCGTCATCGAGCACGGGGATGAACTTCAGCACGACGCCGTAGCGCTCGCGCAGGAAGTGCCACGGCACGATGTTGGCGTGGTGCTCCATCTCGCTGAGGACGATCTCGTCGCCGGCCTTCAAGGATCGCCCGAAGGTGTCGGCCACCAGGTTCACCGCCTCGGTGGCGCTCTTGGTGTAGACGATCTCATTGACGTCGGCATTGATGAAGCGCGCGATGGTTTCACGCGCCTTTTCATAGGCTTCCGTCGTTTCATTGGCGAGCGTATGCAGGCCGCGATGGACGTTGGCGTAGCTCGTGCGGGCCAGGCCCGTCATGGCGTCCAGCACCGCGTCGGGCTTCTGGGCGCTGGCGGCGCTGTCCAGATAGATCAGCGGCTTGCCGTGCACCGTCCGCGACAGGATCGGGAACTGGGCGCGGATGGCGTCGAGATCGAAGGTCGCGTTCATTCTTCACGCCCCAGCTGCCTGGCGACCCAGGCGGCGGCGATCTGGCGGGCGCCGTCGTGCTCGATGCGCTCGACCACCTCGCCGACGAAGGCCTCCGTCAGCATGGCGCGGGCTTCCAGCTCGGGAATGCCGCGCTGGCGAGCGTAGAACACCGCTTCCTCGTCCAGGGCGCCGATCGTGTTGCCGTGGGCGCACGAGACGTCGTCGGCGAAGATCAGCAGTTCCGGCTTGGCGTCGACCTCGGCCTTGTCCGACAGGATCAGGGCATGATGGCCCATGCGCGCGTCGGTCTGGTCGGCGCCTTCGGCGACGATGATGCGGCCCTGGAACACGCCGCGAGCCTGATCGGCGACCACGCCCTTGGTCAGCTGGCTGGTGACGCCGTCGACGCCGTCGTGGGTGACCACGGTGGTCTGGTCGGCGTGACGCTGGGCGTTCAGCAGATAGATCCCGTCCAGGCGCACCTGGGCGTGGGCGCCCGGATGGGCCACCTGGGTCTCGATCCGCTGGCGACGGGCGCCGCCGGTCAGGACGGTCTGGTTGAAGGTCGCGCCGGCGGAAAGCTCCACCCGGGCGGTGACCACGTTGACGGCCTCGGCCTCGTCCTCGACCAGCACGATGCGGGTCAGGCTCGCGCCCTCGCCCACCGCGATGTCGAGCGCGACGTCGGTGACGTAGCCGGCCGCGCGGCCTTCATGGCTCTCCAGCAGGGTGAGGTTCGCGCCCGGCTCGACCACCAGCGCGTAGGACGCGCCTTGCGAGGCCTTGTCGGTCGCCGCGACGAAGCGCAGGCCCATGACCTCGCCCTGCCCGCTGGTGGCCACGTGGCGGCCGTTGACGAACAGGATCTCGCCATCGGTCAGGCCCGCGAACGGACCGGCCGGAACCTCGCCGTCGAACTTCGGTGCAGGCTCCGGCAGCACGCGGATCAGGCCGCGCAGGTCGGTCCAGCGCCAGTCCTCGTCGCGGCGCGACGGCAGGACGGTGGCGTCGCCGGTCTTGAGAGCGGTGGCTAGGCTCATCAGGCGGCGGCTCCGACGTACTTGTCGTAGCCCTCGGCTTCCAGCTGCAGGGCCAGTTCCGGGCCGCCCGAGGCGACGATGCGGCCGGCGGCCAGCACGTGCACGCGGTCAGGTTTGATGTAGTCGAGCAGGCGCTGGTAGTGGGTGATCACCAGCATGCCGCGCTCCGGCGAACGCAGCGCGTTGACGCCTTCGGAGACGATCTTCAGGGCGTCGATGTCCAGGCCCGAGTCCGTCTCGTCGAGGATCAGGAACTTCGGCGACAGCATCGCCATCTGGAAGATTTCCATCCGCTTCTTCTCGCCGCCCGAGAAGCCGACGTTCAGGCCGCGCTTGAGCATCTCGAAGTCGATCTTCAGCGAGGCGGCCTTTTCCTTGGCCAGCTTCAGGAAGGCCGGTGCGGCGATCTCGTCCTCGCCGCGGGCGCGGCGCTGGGCGTTGACGGCGGTGCGGATGAAGGTCAGGGCGGGCACGCCCGGGATCTCCAGCGGATACTGGAACGACAGGAACACGCCCTTGGCGGCCCGTTCGTTGGGCTCCAGCTCCAAGAGGTCCTCGCCGTTCAGGCTGGCCGAACCTTCGGTCACTTCATAGCCGCCGCGACCGCTCAGCACGTACGAAAGCGTCGACTTGCCGGCGCCGTTCGGACCCATGATGGCGTGCACCTCGCCGGCCGGCACCTCGAGCGTGACGCCCTTCAGGATCGGCTTGTCTTCGACGCGGGCGTGGAGGTTGTTGATCGAAAGCATTTAACCGACGGATCCTTCGAGAGAAATCGCCACGAGCTTCTGGGCCTCGACGGCGAACTCCATGGGCAGTTGTTGCAGCACGTCGCGGACGAAGCCGTTGACCAGCAGGGCCACGGCCTCTTCCTGCGAAAGCCCGCGCTGCTGGCAGTAGAACAGCTGGTCGTCCGACAGACGGGTGGTGGTGGCCTCGTGCTCGAACACCGACTGGCCGTTGCGGGCCTCGATATAGGGCACGGTGTGGGCCGCGCAGGTCTTGCCGATAAGCAAGCTGTCGCACTGGGTGAAGTTGCGCGCGCCCTTGGCCTTGGGGTGGGCCGAGACCAGGCCGCGATAGGTGCTGGTCGACTTGCCGGCGCTGATGCCCTTGGCGACGATCCGCGACTTGGTGTTGGCGCCCAGGTGAATCATCTTGGTGCCGGTGTCGGCCTGCTGATGACCGTTGGTCACGGCGATCGAGTAGAACTCGCCCGACGAGCCCTCCCCGCGCAGCACGCAGGACGGATACTTCCAAGTGATGGCCGAGCCGGTCTCGACCTGGGTCCACGACACCTTGCTGCGATCACCGCGGCAGTCGGCGCGCTTGGTGACGAAGTTGTAGATGCCGCCCTTCCCCGTTTCCGGGTCGCCTGGATACCAGTTCTGGACGGTGGAGTACTTGATCTCGGCGTCGTCCAGCAGGACGAGCTCGACCACGGCCGCGTGCAGCTGGTTCTCGTCGCGCATCGGGGCCGTGCAGCCCTCCAGATACGAGACGTAGGCGCCCTTGTCGGCGATGATCAGGGTGCGCTCGAACTGGCCGGAATCCTTGGCGTTGATCCGGAAATAGGTCGACAGCTCCATCGGGCAGCGCACGCCCGGCGGCACGTAGACGAACGAGCCGTCCGAGAACACCGCGCTGTTGAGGCAGGCGAAATAGTTGTCCGAGGTCGGCACCACGCTGCCCAGGTACTGCTTGACCAGTTCCGGGTGCTCGCGGATCGCCTCGCTCATCGAGCAGAAGATGACGCCGGCCTGGGCCAGCTCCTTCTTGAAGGTCGTCACGACCGACACGCTATCGAACACCGCGTCCACGGCGTAGCGCGGCGCGCCCTCGACGCCGGCCAGCACGGCCTGCTCCTTCAGCGGGATGCCCAGCTTCTCGTAGACGGCCAGCAGCTCGGGATCGACCTCGTCCAGGCTCTTGGGCCCTTCCTTGGTCTTCGGCGCGGCGTAGTAGTAGGTGTCCTGGTAGTCGATCTTGGGATAGCTGACCTTGGCCCAGTCCGGCTCTTCCAGCTCGAGCCAGCGGCGATAGGCCTCAAGACGCCATTCCAGCATCCATTCCGGCTCGTCCTTCTTGGCCGAGATGAAGCGCACGATGTCCTCGGAGAGGCCCTTGGGGGCGAACTCCTGGTCGATATCAGTCGTAAAGCCGTGCTCGTATTTCTCGAGCGCTGCGACGGTGTCGATCGTTTCCTTGACCGCGGCCATCAAGCCACCTCCCGGCGCCGTGCGCCGATACGCTTCCAGGCGGCGAGCCAGGCGTCGCCGCACACAATCCAATCCGCTTCCGTGCTCGCCCAGCCGCCGCTGACGCGCAGCGCGAAGGGGGCGAGATCGGTGCGGCCCATGGCCTCGACCACGCGACTGGCCTTGACCTTGCCCGACGAGCAGGCGCTGCCGGCGCTGACCATCACCCCGGCGAGATCCAGGTTCATGACCTGGACCTGCGAGGCGAAGCCTTCGGCGGCGAGACACAGGGTCTGAGGCAGGCGTTCCGCGCCCTCCCCGAGCACCACGCCGCCAGCCTCCTTGACCCGCTGGGCCAGGAGGTCGCGCCAAATGCCCTGATCGGCCGCCTGGGGCAAGTCCCGCAGGGCCGCCGATGCGGCGGCGCCGAACCCGGAAATACCCGCGACGTTCTCGGTGCCCGCACGGCGGCCACGCTCCTGGCCGCCGCCATGCTGGCGACGCACCACATTGGCTCGCGTGCCGACGACCAGGGCGCCGACACCCTGAGGGCCGCCGATCTTGTGGGCCGACAGCGCCAGGGTGTCGGCGCCCAGGTCTGAGAAATCGATGGCGATCTTGCCGGCCGCCTGCACGGCGTCGACATGCAACAGGCCGTCAGCCGCGCGGACGATCGCCGAAGCTTCCGCAACCGGCTGGATGACGCCCGTCTCGTTGTTGGCCAGCATCAGGCAAACGAGCGTGCGCCCCGCGCCCGCCAGCAGTTCGGAAAGCTTGGAAAGGTCAGCCACGCCGTGAGCGTCGACCGGCAGCACCGCGACCGAAACGCCGCTGGCGGCGGCCGTCTCGACCACGGCGTCGTGCTCGATGGCGCTGACCACCAGGCGCTTGACGCCCGAGGCGACCGCGCTCTCGATGGCCAGGGCGTTGGCTTCGGTGCCGCCGCTGACGAAGGTGACCGAGCCGGCGACCACGCCGACCAGCTCACCCACCTGCTTGCGGGCGGTCTCGACCACGTCGCGGGCCGCGCGGCCGAAGGCGTGCACCGAGCTTGGATTGCCGGCCAGCTCAAAGGCGCGCAGCACCGCCTCACGCGCCTCGGGGCGGATCGGGGCGGTGGCGTTGTAGTCCAGATAGATGGCGGGCTTGCTGGTCACGCCGCGACCTTCGCCTCCGGCCGCAGACGCCCTTCCAGCACGTCGGCGATGGTCACCGAGGCCAGGTACGAATGGATCTGCCGGCCCATTTCCTCCCAGAGGTCGTGGGTCAGGCACTTGGCGCCGCCGGCCATGCAGCCCTTGTGGCCACTCTTGCCGACGCCGCAGCGCGTGGCGCGCAGGGGCTCGTCGACGGCCATGACGATGTCGGAAATGCGGGTGGCGCGGGCCTCGGCCGCCAGGCGATAGCCACCGCCGGGTCCGCGGGCGCTCACCACCAGGCCTTTTCGGCGCAGGCGGGCGAAAAGCTGTTCGAGATAGGAAAGCGAGATCTGCTGGCGGGCGGCGATCTCGGCCAGCGCCACCGCGCGCCCTTCCGCCTCGTCCTGCTTGCGGGCGAGGTCGGTCATGGCCATCACGGCGTAACGTCCCTTCGTGCTCAGGCGCATCCGGCGCTCTCCCTTGCAGATTCCCCGCGCAACCGCATTTGCGTATGCTACAAGCCGCGACTTCGCGCCGCGCCCGGCAAGGGCGCTTCGCGCGATGCGGATTTAGGAAGACCAAGCGCGGCGGTCAAGTATTCCATGCGCCCTTCGTGGCGAATGGAGCGGCCCCCGACGCCCCAACTCGTGACGGGGATCTGAATGCCTGACGTTATTTTGACTGGCGCCGCGGGCCGTATCGAAGGCCGCTATTCGCCGGGCAAGACCGACAACGCGCCGATCGCGCTGATCCTGCACCCGCACCCCAAGGCCGGCGGCCACATGAATCACCCGGTGTCGGTGCAGCTGTACCACCTGTTCATGAAGCGCGGTTTCGCGACCCTGCGCTTCAACTTCCGCGGCGTCGGCCGCAGCCAGGGCGAGTTCGACAGCGGCATCGGCGAGCTGGCCGACGCGGCCACCGCGCTCGACTGGCTGCAGGCCAACAACCCCGCCGCCGCCCAGACCTGGGTCGCCGGCTACAGCTTCGGCGCCTATATCGGCATGCAGCTCCTGATGCGCCGCCCCGAGACGGACGGCTTCATCTCGGTCTCGCCGCCGACCAACATGTACGACTTCAGCTTCCTGGCCCCCTGCCCGGCCTCGGGCCTGATCCTGACCGGCGGCGCCGACACCGTCGTGCCGCCCGTCGAGGTCGAGCGCGTCGTTTCCAAGCTGCGCACCCAGAAGGGCATCGTCATCGACTACGAAGTCATCGACAAGGCCACCCACTTCTGGGCCGAGCACCTGCCCTTCGTCGAGCAGACGGTCGGCGGCTACATCGACAAGCGCCTGGAAGCCAACCCGATCCCGTAGGGGTCGGCGCCTTCCCGGCTTCGAAGAGCCCGCTCTCGGCGACGAGGGCGGGCTTTTTGTTTTGCCGCACTTTCCACCGCTCTTCCCCGCGAAGGCGGGGACCCAAGCTGACTTTCAGGGCACCGCCGCCGCCGCGCCTTATTCGTCGGCTCGGCTTGGATCCCCGCCTTCGCGGGGAAGCTCGGGGAAGTGGAACTGAGGGCCAGGAAAACCCGCCCATCCCCATCACCCCCTTCGCAACTGCGAGACAGTCCCGCCGCAAAGTTCTAAGACCGCAGCTATCGCTATCAGCGGAGATCGCCGGTTCATGCACTATGACATCGTGATCGTCGGCGGCGGCGCCGGCGGCCTGGAGCTGGCCGCGCAACTGGGCCGCAAGCTCGGACGCCGCCAGGGCAAGGAGCGGATCCTGCTGATCGACCGCTCAGGCTTCCACATCTGGAAGCCCAGCCTGCACGAGGTGGCCGCCGGCACGCTCGACGTTCACCAGGAAGGCCTCTCCTACCCGATCCTCGGTCGCGCCAACCACTTCAGCTTCCACCTGGGCGAGCTGTCGGGCCTGGATCCCGCCGCCAAGCGCCTGACGCTGAAGGCCATCACCACCAAGGACGGCGCGGTGCTGGTGCCCGAACGCTCGATCACCTTCACCTGGGGCGTGATCGCCATCGGCAGCGGCTCCAACCTGTTCGGCACGCCGGGGGCCGAGACCGCCCACCTGCTGGAACGCACTGAGGACGCCGAGGCCTTCCACACCCGCCTGCTGGCCGCCTTCATGAAGGCCTCGTTCGCGCCCGAGCGCACCATGGGGGTGGCCATCGTCGGCGGCGGCGCCACGGGCGTGGAGCTGTCGGCCGAACTGCTGGAGGCCCATCGCGAGCTTCTGGAAAGCCTGGGCGTCGAACAGCGCTTCCGCCTCGACATCACCATCGTCGAGGCCGCCCCGCGCATCCTCGGCGGTTTGCCCGAAAAGACCTCGGCCCAGGCGACCGTGGCTCTGGAACGCAAGGGCGTGCGCGTGCGCACCGGCGCCAAGGTCATCGCCGTCCATCCCGACCGGCTGGAGACCAGCGTCGGCGACGTCCCCGCCGACCTGATCGTCTGGGCCGCCGGCGTGAAGGCCGCCGACAGCAATGTCGAGCTTGGCCTTGAGACCAACCGCCTCAACCAGTTCGTGGTCGACGACCACCTGGAGACCTCCGCGCCCGGCATCTGGGCCCTGGGCGACTGCGCCGCCTGCCCGTGGAAGGACGGCAAGCTCGTACCCGCCCGCGCCCAGGCCGCCCACCAGCAGGCCAGCTATCTGGCCAAGGTGCTGCTGGCCCGCCTGCGCCAGGCGCGGGTGGAAGAACCCTATGTCTACAAGGACTTCGGCTCGCTGGTGTCGCTGGGCGAAAACAAGGGCGTCGGCGCCCTGATGGGGGGCCTCGGCGGCCCCAACTTCTTCATCGAGGGCCTGGTGGCCAAGTGGTTCTACGTCTCGCTGCACCTGGCCCACCACAAGGCCATCCTCGGCGTCGGCAAGACCGTGACCCTGGCCCTGGCGCGGCTTCTCCAGCAGCGCGTCGCGGGGCGGCTGAAGCTGCACTAAAGATCCTCCCCCTGAAGGGGGAGGTGTCGGCGAAGCCGACGGAGGGGGATGTGACTGCTCCCACAAGCGGCTTCACCAAGTTCAGAAAGGACTTCCCCCTCCGGCCCTTCGGGCCACCTCCCCCTTCAGGGGGAGGATCTTAGGGCCTCACGATCCGCCCACCCGTCATCGGCGCCTTCACCCCCGTCGTGCCCGGGAAACTGATCGGCAGCCCCCGCGCCGTGCGAGCCGCCAGGTACGCGAACGCCTCGGCCTCGATCGCATCCCCCCGCCAGCCATAGTCCTCGGCCGCCTTCACCGGCGCCGGAACCCTCTGCGCCAACGCCGCCATGATCTGAGGGTTATGCCGCCCGCCGCCGCAGACGATCAGGGCGCTGGGCGGGGCGTCGTTCTTGTCGAAGGCCTTGAGCACGGCCGCCGCGGTGAAGGCCACCAGGGTCGCGGCCGCGTCCTGCGCCGACAGGTGCGCCACCGCCTCCAGAGAGAAGTCATAGCGGTCCAGCGACTTGGGCGCGGGGGCGGCGAAATAGGCGCTGGCCAGCAGGCTGCTCAGCGCCGCCTCGTCCACCTGCCCCGCCGCCGCAAGCCTGCCGCCCTCGTCGAAGCGGCCAAGCCCGCGCTCCTGAAGCATCAGGTCGATCATCCCGTTGCCGGGGCCGGTGTCGAAGGCCAGCAGGGTTCCGTCGGCGCCGATCAGGGTGATGTTGGCCACCCCGCCGATGTTCAGCGCCGCCACCGGCGCGGCCAGGCCTGAGGCGCGGGCCCGGGCCTCGTGATAGATCGGCGCCAGCGGCGCGCCCTCCCCGCCGGCCGCCACATCGGCGGTGCGGAAGTCGTAGGCTACCGGCCGGCCGCTCAGGGCCGCCAGGCGCTCGGCGTCGAGCAACTGCACCGTCCGGCCCACGCGCTCAGCATTGGGGCGCTCGTGCAGCACCGTCTGGCCGTGCACGCCCAAGAGGTCGAACTCGCTCCACGACAGGCCGTGCTCGGCCAAGAAGCTCTCGGCGGCGTGGAAGTGCTCCTCGGCCACCGCCCGTCGAGCCTTGTCGAAGATCGCGGGCTCGGGCTCACCGCGCTTCCAGGCCAAGGCCTGACGGGTGGTTTCCAGCAGCAGCGTGCGGGTATCCTCGCGCAGCTTGCGTTCGCCCGATGGGCCAAAGCCCTGGATCGCCTCGCCGTCGGTGTCGAGCACCGCCATGTCGACCGCGTCGAGCGAGGTGCCGGTCATGAATCCGAGAATGCGCATGGTTGCGTTGACTGCCACGCCCCGTGTCGGGTAGCTAGGCCCCATGACCGCCAAGGCCCTCCAAACCCGAGCCTATTACCGCCCGCTGATCTAGCGGGCGAACGACCGGTCATGTCGACGCACCGCCACCTGGCCGGCGATGCGTCCCTCTCCCTTCAAGACGACGTCTCCGGCGCTCAGCCTTCAAGGAGACTATCGATGAAACCCTCGCCACAGACCGCCCCGCCCGTGCTAGACGCGCGGACCAGCGATACAGAGAGTCGAGCCATGTCCGCGCCGCAGAGCTTCAAGTCCGAATTCCTCAAGACCCTGCAGGCGCGCGGCTACATCCACCAGATCACCCATCCGGACGAGCTGGACGCGGCCGCCGCCAGCGGCGTGGTCACCGCCTACATCGGCTTCGACGCCACCGCGCCCAGCCTGCATGTGGGCTCTCTGATCCAGATCATGATGCTGCGCCGCCTCCAGCAGGCCGGCCACAAGCCGATCGTCCTGATGGGCGGCGGCACGACCAAGGTCGGCGATCCCACCGGCAAGGACGAAAGCCGCAAGCTGCTCTCCGACGCCGACATCCAGGCCAACATCGCCGGCATCAAGCAGGTCTTCGCCAGGTTCCTGACCTTCGGCGACGGGCCCACCCACGCCATCATGGTCGACAACGACGAGTGGCTGAGCAAGTTCGGCTACGTGCAGTTCCTGCGCGACTACGGCGTGCACTTCACGGTCAACCGGATGCTGGCCTTCGACTCGGTCAAGCTGCGGCTCGAGCGCGAGCAGCCGATGACCTTCCTCGAATTCAACTACATGCTGATGCAGGCCACCGACTTCCTGGAGCTGAACCGCAAGTACGGCTGCGTGCTGCAGATGGGCGGCTCGGACCAGTGGGGCAACATCCTCAACGGCGTCGAGCTGACCCGCCGCGTCGACCAGAAGGCCGCCTTCGGCCTGACGACGCCGCTCCTGGCCACGGCCTCGGGCGCCAAGATGGGCAAGACCATGTCGGGCGCTGTCTGGCTCAACGCCGAGCAGCTTAGCCCGTACGACTACTGGCAGTTCTGGCGCAACACCGAGGACGCCGACGTGGGCCGCTTCCTGAAGTTGTTCACCGACCTGCCGCTCGACAAGATCGCCGAGCTGGAAGCCCTGCCGGGCGCCCAGATCAACGATGCCAAGAAGATGCTGGCCGACGAAGCCACCCGCATGGCCCACGGCGAGGACGCCGCCAAGGCCGCCCGCGACGCCGCCGAGAAGGCCTTCGAACAGGGCGCGCTGTCGGCCGACCTGCCGACGGTCGAGGTGGCCGCCTCGGTCCTGGCCGAAGGCGTGGCCCTGGCCGTGCTGGCCACCGACATCGGCCTGACCGCCTCGCGCGGCGAGGCCCGTCGCCTTGCCCAGGGCGGCGGCCTGCGCCTGAATGACGCCCAGGAAAAGGACGGCGACCGCCTGGTGACCAACGCCGACCTGATCGACGGCGTGGTCAAGCTCAGCCAAGGCAAGAAGAAGATCGTGCTCGTCAAACCGGTTTAACCGGACGGCGAAGCTACTAAGTATCGTCATCCCGAGGCGGTCGCGGCTGTTTCGGGATGATGCGCTCTACGCCCGTGACGCTGGGCCCGTGATGTTGGAGAAAGTTCGATGCTGAACCCCGGCGACAAGGCCCCCGACTTCGACCTGCCCACCGACACCGGCCGCGTCAGCCTGGCCGGCCTGAAGGGCAAGAACGTCGTGCTCTACTTCTACCCGAAGGACGACACGACCGGCTGCACCTCGCAGGCCCTGCAGTTCTCGGCCGAGGTCGAGGAGTTCGCCAAGGCCGGCGCGGTGGTGATCGGCGTCTCGAAAGACAGCGCCGCCAGCCACGGCAAATTCCGCAAGAAGCACGACCTGACCGTCGAGCTCGGCTCCGACACCCTGGGCGAAACCGTCGAGGCCTACGGCTCGTGGGTCGAAAAGAGCATGTACGGCCGCAAGTACATGGGCATCGACCGCTCGACCTTCCTGATCGACCGAGAGGGCGTCGTCCGCGAGATCTGGCGCAAGGTGAAGGTGCCGGGCCACGTGAAGGCGGTGCTGAAAGCCGCGCAGGGCCTGAAGGGCTAGCAATCGCGCCCTGCTGGATTACCATCATCGCCTCGGCTCGGAGGCGCCCATGCGCACCAAGGTGTTGACCGTCGAAGTTCCCGCGCCGCTGGCCGATCAGATCGGTCGGCTGGCCGTTCGCCAGGACCGCTCGCAGGACGCGGTCGTTGGCGAGGCGCTTGCCGCCTGGGCTGACCGCGAGGAGCGCTTGCGCACCCTGACGCTCGAAGGCCTGGCCGATGTCGACGCCGGCCGCCTGGTCGAGCAGGCCGACATGGAGGCCTGGGCCGACAGCCTCGACAGCGAAACCTCCTCGCGCTGATGCGCCTGGTCTGGACGGGCAAGGCCGCGTCCGATCTCACGCGTCTTCATGCCTTTCTGGCCGAAGTGAACCCACGCGCGGCGGCGCGGACGACCCGCGAACTGGTCGCGGCGCCCAGACGACTGCTCAATGCCCCAAGGCTTGGCGAACGCCTGGAGGAGTTCACGCCCCGCGAGGTGCGTCGGCTCTTCGTCGGCGGCTATGAACTCCGCTACGAACTCACGGAGAGCACAATCTTCGTGCTGCGGCTCTGGCACACGCTGGAAAATCGCTAGCCAAGCCCCACTGTGGCGCCGGCGCCGCAAAGCCGCGCTTTTCGGCCACTTCTCCCGTGTCGCGTGTAGCCAGCCCGTTCATGTCGGGTTAATCGACGAGGGTTCATGGTCGAAACTTGGCCATCCGCGCCTTCGCAGGTGCGAAGAGTCTTGCGCATTTCCGCTTTCTCGTTGCATATCCCCCAGACCTTGAAAACTGGGGGGTTTCCTGGGTATGGCGATCGCGCATTTTCACCGCCTACGTAAGACCCTCGAAGGTCTGTTTCCCGAACGCCATCTGTACGTCCGCTCCGGCGGCGAGATGCGCGGCTACGTGCTTTCCACCAACAAGCAGCTGGCCTGCGCGGCCGGCGTCGGCGCGGCGGCCCTCTGGATGGGCGTCTGCACGGCCGCCATGCTGGTCAACGCCCTGGCGGTCAGCCAGACCGACCAGGTCGTGCTCAAGCAGAAGGCCTATTACGAGCGCCTCAACGCCGACCGCCAGGCGCGCCTGAACAGCGCTGTGGCCCAGCTGTCGGCCACCAGCGGCTCGCTCGACGAGCTGGCCCTGTCGGTCGAGAAGCGTCACGCGGCCCTGGCCATGCTGGTCAGCGACTTCAAGGGCGCGCCCGGCGCCGCCCAGGCCCTGGCCGTCAACAAGCCCGCCATCGGCGACGCCTCGCCCGTCGAGCGCATCCAGGCCACCCGCATGGACCAGGAGCGCCTGATCGACGCCGCCGAGGGCTTCGCCAAGAGCCGGGCCGAGCGCCTGCGCCTGGCCATGCGCATGGCCGGCCTCGACGCCGGCAGCTTCACCGGCCGCGGCGCCTCGCTGGGCGGCCCGCTGATCGAGGCCAAGGACCCGCGCGCCCTGGCCGCCGTGCTGGACGTCGACGAGGAATTCGCCGCCCGCATCCACCGCGCCGCCAGCGACATGTCGGACATGCGCAGCCTCGGCGCCGCGGCCCAGCGCCTGCCCTTCAACCGCCCGACCGCCAATCCGGCCCTGTCGAGCAGCTACGGCGTGCGCTTCGACCCGTTCACGCACCGCCCGGCCTTCCATTCGGGCCTCGACTTCCCCGGCGCCTTCTACACGCCGATCATGGCCACCGCCCCGGGCGTCATCTCGTTCACCGGCGTGCGCTCGGGCTACGGCAACACCGTCGAGATCGACCACGGCGGCGGCTTCAAGACCCGCTACGCCCACCTGCAAGGCATCGCCGTGCGCGTCGGCCAGCGCGTGGTGATCGGCCAGCGCGTCGGCGCCATGGGCTCCACCGGTCGCTCCACCGGACCGCACCTCCACTACGAGGTCTGGGTCAATGGTCGCGCTCAGAACCCCAACCGCTTCCTCAAGGCAGGCGAGTATGTTCAGCAAGCCGGCTAAGGGGTCCAAGACCCCGGTCCAGATCGAGCCCCTGCCCCTTCCGGCCGCGGCGCCCGCCGACCAGGTCCGCAAGGCGCCGCCGCGCGTGGCCTCGCTGATCTCCTCGGACATCACCATCGAGGGCGGCGTCAGCGGCGACGGCGAGCTGCAGATCGACGGCGTGGTGCGCGGCGACGTCCGCGTCGGCCGCCTGACCGTCGGCGAGACCGGTCACGTCGAGGGCGGCGTCTACGCCGAGGCCGTCGAGATCCGCGGCCGCGTCGTAGGCGCGATCACCGCCAAGCAGGTGCGCCTCTACGGCACGGCCTATGTCGACGGCGACATCACCCATGAGCAGCTGGCCATGGAAACCGGCGCCTTCTTCCAGGGCCGCAGCCTGAAGTTCCAGCGCCAGGCCCCGCCGCAGGCCGCGCCGGTGGCCATCGCGCCGGCTCCGGTCGCGGACCTGACGCTTACGGCCAAGCCGGTCGGCTAAGGCCTCCCCCCTTCCCCCTTGATGGGGGAAGGGTCGGGGATGGGGGTGACCTGCTGACTTGGCGACAGCGACGCGTTTGACGCCGCATCACCCCCACCCCTGCCCCTCCCCCATCAAGGGGGGAGGGATGATGGAAAATAGCCCGCTCAGCACCCATTCACCCCCAACGAAAAACGCCCCGGATCACTCCGGGGCGTTCGTCGTTTCAGGCGTCGCCGAAAGGCCTCAGCCCTCGGAAGCGTCCCGGGTCGCGCCGACCCGTTGGGCCAGCGAGGCGCCCATGAAGGCGTCCAGGTCGCCGTCTAGCACGCCGGCGGTGTCGGAGGTCTCGACGTTGGTCCGCAGGTCCTTGACCATCTGGTACGGCTGCAGGACGTACGACCGGATCTGGTGACCCCAGCCGATGTCGGTCTTCTGGTCGTGCAGCGCCTGCTGGGCGGCTTCCCGCTTTTGCAGTTCAGCCTCGTAGAGGCGCGCGCGCAGCATCTTCCACGCTTCGTCGCGGTTCTGGTGCTGCGAGCGGCCCGACTGGCAGGCCACCACGATCCCGGTCGGGGCGTGCGTCAGACGCACGGCCGAGTCGGTCTTGTTGATGTGCTGACCGCCGGCGCCCGAGGCGCGATAGGTGTCGGTGCGCACGTCGGCCGGGTTGATCTCGATCTCGATCGTGTCGTCGATCACGGGATAGACCCAGGCCGAGGCGAACGAGGTGTGGCGACGGGCGCTGCTGTCATACGGGCTGATGCGCACCAGGCGGTGCACCCCGGCCTCGGTCTTCAGCCAGCCATAGGCGTTGGGACCCTTGACCAGCAGCGTGGCCGACTTGATGCCGGCCTGATCGCCGTCGGTCTCTTCGACCAGCTCGGTCGTCATGCCGTGGGCGTTGGCCCAGCGGGTGTACATCCGCAGCAGGATGCCCGCCCAGTCGCACGACTCGGTGCCGCCGGCGCCGGAGTTGATTTCGACATAGGCGTCGTTGCCGTCGGCCTCGCCCGACAGCAGGGCCTCCAGTTCCGCGCGCGCGGCGCGTTCCTTGATGGCCTTCAGCTGGGCGCGGGCGTCGTTCAGGGAATCCTCGTCGGACTCCATGTCGGCCAGCTCGGCGTATTCGAGCGCGTCCTTGACGTCGCGCTCGATGCTTTGCACGGCTTCGACCTTGGCGGCCAGGTTGGCGCGCTCGCGCGACACGGCCTGGGCTTCGGTCGGACGATCCCACAGCGTCGGGTCTTCGACCCGCGCGTTCAGTTCATCGAGTTTTCTAAGGGCGACATCCCAGTCAAAGACGCCTCCTGAGCAGTCCAACGGACTGCTCGATGTCGGCCGCGGCGGCCTCGACATCCGGTCTCATCACGTAGCTCCGTGACACAAAGTGAAGGGCGCGGGAGATAGCCCGCGCCCGGAGTCGGCGCAACTGCGCCGGGGTTAATAGAGCCCGCTGATGTCGGGCGCCTTGGGCTGCTGGCGCGGCTGCGGCTCGGACGGCGAAGGCTGGCCGGTCGGCACGCCGTTGGGCCAGGCGTCGCCATAGGAGATCGGCCCGCCGGTCGGCGTCGGCGCGGCGACCTTGGGCTCCGTACCCGGGCGGAAGGCCTCGCGGATGCCGCGCACCATGGCGAACTTGGCGGTCTTGGGCGGCTTGAAGTCGGTCTTGGGCTTGTCCTTCAGCGCCACCTTCATGAAGTCGATGAACACCGGCACGGCGTCCTGCGAGCCGGTTTCGCCGGCCCCCAGCGAGCGGTTGTCGTCGAAGCCGACGAACACGCCGACGATCAGGTCGGGCGAATAGCCGATGAACCAGGCGCTGCGGTACTCGTTGGTCGTGCCGGTCTTGCCGGCCAGCGGATAGCCCAGCTGGCTGACCGAAGCGGCCGTGCCGCGCTGGACCACGCCCTGCAGCATCGAGGTGATCTGGTAGGCCGTCACCGGGTCCATCACCTGCTCGCCCGGCGCGGTGACGCGCGGGCTCTCGTCGCCGTTGAAGCCGGCCGAGCAGCGCGGGCAGTCGCGCTTGTCGGCGCGGAAGATCACCTTGCCCTCGCGGTCCTGCACCAGCTCGATCAGGTGCGGCTCGATGCGGCGGCCGCCGTTGGCGAACGGCGCATAGGCCGCGGTGATCTTGAACGGCGTCGTCTCGCCGGCCCCGAGCGCCATGGCCAGCACCGGCGCCATGTCGCGCGTGACGCCGGTCTTCTTGGACATCTCGATGATCTTCTTCATGCCCACGCCCTGGGCCAGGCGCACGGTCATGGCGTTGACCGACCGCTCCAGGCCCTTGCGCAGCGGCAGGGCGCCGTAGAACTTCTTCTCATAGTTCTCCGGGCTCCAGTCCTGGCCGTTGGCGCCCTTGAAGGTGATGGCGCTGTCCAGGATCACGCTGGCCGGCGTGTAGCCGTTCTCCAGCGCGGTGGCGTAGACGAACGGCTTGAACGACGAGCCGGGCTGGCGCATCGCCTGGGTCGCCCGGTTGAAGTTCGACAGCGAGAACGAATAGCCGCCCACCAGGGCCACCACGCGGCCGGTATAGGGCTCGATGGCCACCAGGGCGCCGTTCACGGCCGGGATCTGCTTGAGGCGATAGGACGAGGTTCCGGCCACCTGCTCGACGAACACCAGGTCGCCGACCTTCAGGCCCTTGCCGGCCTTGGCCCAGGCCATGTCCTCGCCGGTCAGGCTGCCCTGGCCTTCGTCCTTCACCAGCCGCACGCCGCCGCCGGCCGAGGTGACCACGGCCGCGCGCCAGCCCCGACGCTCCGACGGCGGACGCTTGGCGGCCGCGGCCTTCTCCCAGCCCTCGTCCAGGCTCTCGACATGGCCCCAGGCCCCGCGCCAGCCGTGGCGGCGGTCGTACTTCTCCAGGCCGTCCATCAGCGAGGCCCGCGCCGCCGTCTGCAACGTCGGATCCAGCGTGGTGCGCATGTAGTAGCCGCCCTCGCTGATCCGGTCGCCCAGGGTGGCGGTGCCGCGCTGGCGCACCTCCTCGACGAAATAGTCGGCGTCGGCATAGGCCGCGCGCTTGGGCGCGGGCTGCACCACCAGGTCCTCGGCCTTGGCCTTCTCGGCCTCGGCGCGGCTGACCCAGCCCAGGTCGGCCATCTGGTCGAGGATCCAGTTGCGGCGGGCGATGGCTTTGCCCTTGTTGCGGATCGGATGGTAGTTGTCCGGCCCCTTGGGCAGGGCCGCCAGATAGGCGGCTTCCGACAGGCTCAGCTCGGGCAGCGACTTGCCGAAATAGTTGTAGGCCGCCGAGCCGACGCCGAACGAGCGGTAGCCCAGCCAGATTTCGTTGAGGTACAGCTCGAGGATCTGCTGCTTGTCGAGCGACTGCTCCAGGCGCCGCGCCAGGATCGCTTCCTTGAACTTGCGGCCGACGGTGGCGTCGCTGGTCAGCAGGACGTTCTTGGCCACCTGCTGGGTGATGGTCGAGCCGCCTTCCAGGCGGCGGCCGCGCATGGCGTTGCCGACGTTCTTGAGCATGGCGCGCGAAAAGCCGCCCACGTCGACGCCGCCGTGCTTGAAGAAGTTGCGGTCCTCGGCGGCCATGAAGGCCTGGGCCAGCTGCGGCGGGATCTGGTCGTAGGGCACGAAGATCCGGCGTTCCTTGGAGTACTCGCCGATCAGGGTGCCGTCCCAGGCATAGACGCGCGTCGCCGTCGGCGGACGATAGTCCTGCAGCTCGCCGGCGTCGGGCATGTCGTGGAACAGCCACGCGGCATAGATGGCGATGGCGAAACCCGCCACCGCGATCGTCGACAGCACCGCGACGCCGGCTATGGCGATCCATCTTTCGGCGGGCTTCAAGTCCACACGGCCTCCGTCGAACGGCGCAACGCGCGCACGTTCAAATCATCCAGAGGATGGCTGTAACCCGCATCGGGCGAGGCGCCAACGCCCCTGCCCCATCCAAGGGTCAGCGAGCGCTGATCCGGGTCTGGGCCGCGAAGTAGGTTTCGATCGAGCTGGCCACGGCGTTCATCAGCCGCTCGCGGCCCGCCGGGCTCTTCAGCAGCTTCTCGTCCTCGGCATTGGTCATGAAGCCCATTTCGAGGAGCACCGCCGGCACGTCCGGCGCCAGAAGCACGATGAAGCCGGCGTCGCGGTGGCTGCGGCGCAGCAGCACGGTCTCGTCGCCGACCTTTTCCAGCAGGGTTTCGGCGAAGGCGGCCGAACGGTTCTTGGTGGCGCGCTGCGACAGGTCCAGCAGGATCTGGCCCACGGCGCGGTCGCGGCCAGGCAGGCTGGCCTTCATCAGCCAGTCGTCCTTCTCCAGCACCCGGGCGGCGCGCTCGGCGCCCTTTTCCGACAGGGTGTAGACGCTGGCGCCGCGGGTGCCGACATCGGGCCCCGAGTCGGCGTGCAGCGAGATGAACAGGTCCGCGTCCGACCGGCGGGCGATCTGCACGCGCGATTCCAGCGGGATGAAGGTGTCGGTGTCCCGGGTCAGCACGACGATGAAGCGGCCGGACTTCTCCAGCTTGGCCTTCAGCGCCTTGGCCGCGGCCAGGGTGACGTCCTTCTCGTTGGTGTTGGCGCCGGCCGAGCCGGGGTCCTTGCCGCCGTGGCCGGCGTCGATGACGATCGTCTTCTTCAGCTTCAGCGTCGCGGGCTTGGCCGGGGTCGAGACGGTGGTCGGGCGCATCACCGACGCGCCGGCCGAGGCCGGATCGGCGGCGGCCAGGTCGATCACATAGCGGAAGGCGGTGGCGCCGTCGGCCGGCGGCAGCAGGAAGCGGCGCTTGACCACGGCCTTGGAGGAAAGGTCCAGCGACAGACGTGCGCCGCCGGCGGCTTCGTCGATCACCCAGCGGTCGACCAGGCCATGGCCCGCGCCCTGAAGATCGCCCGAAACCGTCACATTGGGCAGGCCCACCACGACTCGGCTGGCCGCGGCGCCGTCGCCGATCAGCTTGCCCACCGCCGCGCGATCCAGGTCGATGACGACTCGGGTCTCGGCGCGGTCGCCGCCGAAGCGGACCTTCTGCACGCCTGCGGCCGGCGCGGGGCCTTGAACGGTCGCGACGGCCACACCGGCGAGCGCCAGCGCGCCGACGATCAAGGCCGCCTTCGCCCAACCCGTTCTCGCTGCTCCGATGACGACTTTACGCATTACCGCCCAGCCAATGGCGTTACCTGAAAAACCAATGACGGATATCGCCCGGGGCCGGTAGAGAAACCGTTAAGGAAACCGTCGACTTCATCAATTTCATCGGTTGCTCCACGGCGCTTTTCATTTGTCTTCCGATGTTGCTAAAGTGGCGCCGTGCGCGGAGCGACGTCGTCAGACATGGCGCTTTGCGTGAGCGGTTCCCAAATGTCGGGCGCGTCCATAGCGCCCCTCATGCCGGACCGCCGGACTTTGGAGTTTGCGGGCGATGGTCGGCGCGGGGCGGATGTCTCGACGGCCAAAGCCCAAAAGGGCCCGCGTCGGGCCCTGGCCGTTCCCGGCGACGACGCGTCATCCGATCCGCGCCACCCGGCGCGTCAAAGGAAACAAACGAAACCCCATGGGCTGCGCCGCACCCGATCGCCTCTGGCAACCGCCCTTCGAACTTCGCTCCGGCGAAGTCGCGGTCTGCGACGCGCGCGCCCTCCTTTCATATCGGCGCCCGGGCCTCGCGCCCGCCGCGCGCCGTGGAGATTCCCTGTATGTCGAAGAAGATGTTGATCGACGCCGCCCACGCCGAAGAGACGCGTGTGGTGGTCGTGGACGGTTCGCGGGTTGAAGAATTCGATTTCGAGAGCCAGACCCGCAAACAACTTCGTGGAAATATCTATCTCGCCAAGGTGACCCGCGTTGAACCCAGCCTCCAGGCTGCGTTCATCGAGTACGGCGGCAACCGCCACGGTTTCCTCGCCTTCAACGAGATCCATCCGGACTACTACCAGATCCCGGTCGCCGACCGCGAAGCGCTGATGCGCGATGATTCGCATGACGACGAGGACGACACCCCCGTTTCGCGCCGCGCCACCGGCGGCGAGGACGAGGACGACGCCAACGATCACGCCATCGACGACGACGAAGACGACGTCGAAGAGGAACTGGCGCGCCGCAAGCGCCGCCTGATGCGCAAGTACAAGATCCAGGAAGTGATCCGCCGCCGGCAGATCATGCTGGTTCAGGTCGTCAAGGAAGAGCGCGGCAACAAGGGCGCGGCCCTCACCACCTATCTGTCGCTGGCCGGCCGCTACGGCGTCCTGATGCCCAACACCGCCCGCGGCGGCGGCATCAGCCGCAAGATCACGGCCGTGACCGACCGCAAGCGCCTCAAGAGCGTGGTGCAAAGCCTGGACGTGCCGCAGGGCATGGGCCTGATCGTCCGCACGGCCGGCGCCAAGCGCACCAAGGCCGAGGTCAAGCGCGACTACGAATACCTGCTGCGTCTGTGGGAGAACATCCGCGACAACACGCTGCACTCGGTCGCCCCGGCGCTGATCTACGAGGAAGAAGACCTCGTCAAACGCGCCATCCGCGACATGTACGACAAGGACCTCGACGGCATCTGGGTCGAGGGCGAGGCCGGCTACCGCGAAGCGCGCGACTTCATGCGCATGCTGATGCCCAGCCAGGCCAAGAAGGTCTTCCCGTACCGCGAAGCCACGCCGCTGTTCGTCAAGAACCGCATCGAGGACCACCTGGCGCAGATCTACTCGCCGGTCGTTCCGCTGCGTTCGGGCGGCTATCTGGTGATCAACCAGACCGAGGCCCTCGTCGCCATCGACGTCAACTCAGGCAAGGCCACGCGCGAGCGCAACATCGAGGCCACGGCCCTCAAGACCAACATCGAGGCGGCTGAGGAAGCCGCTCGCCAACTGCGCCTGCGCGACCTGGCCGGCCTGATCGTCATCGACTTCATCGACATGGATGAAGCCAAGAACAACCGCACGGTCGAGAAGGTCCTCAAGGACGCCCTCAAGGACGACCGCGCCCGCATCCAGATGGGCAAGATCTCGGGCTTCGGCCTGATGGAGATCAGCCGCCAGCGCCGCCGCACCGGCGTCCTGGAAGGCACCACCCACGTCTGCGAGCACTGCGAAGGCACCGGCCGCGTCCGCTCGGTCGAGTCCAGCGCCCTGGCCGCCCTGCGCGGCGTCGAGGCCGAAGCCCTCAAGGGCAGCGGCGCCGTCACGCTCAAGGTCAGCCGCGCCGTCGGCATCTACATCCTCAACGAAAAGCGCGGCTACCTGCAGCGCCTGCAGCTGAACCACGGCGTGTTCGTCACGGTGCTGGTCGACGACGGCCTGCGCCAGGCCGAGCACGAGATCGAGCGCACCGAGCTTGGCGAGCGCATTGCGCCGCCGGCCATCGCCTACGAGCCCGATCCGGTGTTCGACGACGTCTTCGACGACGAGGACGAAGACGAGGAAGAAGAAATCATCGCCGAAGACGGCGACGAGGACGAAGACGAGGACGAGGCGCCCCGCAAGGCCCGCTCGGACGACGATCGCGGCGGTCGCCGCAACAAGCGCCGCCGTCGCGGCCGTCGCGACGAGGAAGTCTCCGACGAAGCCGCCGATGACGCTGAAGGCGCCGAGTTCGACGCTGAAGGCGACGGCGACGACGAGGACTCGCGCCGCCGCCGTCGCCGCCGTGGCCGCCGCGGCGGTCGCCGCGGGGGTCGCGAGGACGGCGATCGCGCCGCCGACGTCTATGTCTGGAACCGTCCGCGCGTTCCGTTCGGCGACAACCCCTATGTCTGGCACGATCCGGAAGCCCTCGATGCCCGTGGCGGCGAAGGCCGTCGCGACCGCGGCGAGCGCCAGGACCGCGCCGAGCGTCCCGAACGCCAGGAACGCCCCGAGGCCGCCGAGCGTCCGGAACGCGGCGAGCGTCCCGAGCGCTCGGAGCGTCGCGAGCGCCGTCGCGGCGGTCGTGACCGCCAGCCGGCCGCCGAGACCCCGATCGCGCCGGTCGTGGTCGAAGACGTCGCCCCGCTGGTGCTCGAGCCGCCGGTGATCGAAGGCCCGCCCGCCGACGTCTGGGTCGAGCTGCCGACGCAGGAAGAGGCCGCCCCGGCCAAGAAGCCGCGCCGCTCGCGCAGCCGTGGCCGCAAGGCCGCCGCCGAGACCGAGGTCGAGGCCGCCCAGGCCGAGACGGCCGAAGCCATCGAAGCCGCCGCCGAACCGGCCCAGGCCCTGGCCGAGGTGGTCGCCGAGACCGCGCCGATCGTTGCGGCCGACGTCGAGATCGCTCCGGAACCGGCTCCCGAGCCGGTGGTCGAGGCCGTCGTCGAGACGGTCGCCGAAGCCGAGCCCGCGCCGGTTCCGGCCGAGCCCGACCCGAACGAGATCGGCGCCCCGCCCCCCACGCCCAAGCGCGGCTGGTGGCGTCGCGGCTGATCCAGCCGGCAAGGACCGCGGCGGCGCCATGGCGTCGCCGCGGTTCGCGCCTATATCCCTCCGAAGACAAGCCTCGCCAGTGCGGATTCAAGCGCGCTAGACTGCCGTACGGCGTGGGGGCGCGACCAGGAGACCATCGATGACGTCCCGCAAGAGGACCGTCGGCAAGACGTTCGGCGCCGGCCTTTCCGCCCTGGCGCTGCTGGCCTCCGTGGCGGCCCCGATCGCGGCCCAGGCGCAAGGCCTGTCGCTGATCCGCGACACCGAGATCGAAGAGATCCTGCACCGCGATTCCGACCCGATCTACGCGGCGGCTGGCCTGGACCCCAAGACGGTCCGCATCCTGCTGGTCGGCGACAAGGAACTGAACGCCTTCGCGACCCAAGGCCTGATGATGGGCCTCAACACCGGCCTGATCCTGCAGACCGAGACCCCCAACCAGCTCAAGGGCGTCATCGCCCACGAAACCGGCCACCTCGCAGGCGCCCACCCGCTGCGCTCCGACGAGATGATGAAGGCCGGCCTCAAGCCGATGATCCTGACGATGGGCCTGGGCGTCCTGGCGGCGCTCGCCGGCGCGCCCGACGCCGGCGCGGTGCTGATGGGCAACGCCAGCTACTTTGGCACTCTGGGCGCGCTGGGCTACAGCCGCGAGCAGGAGTCCCGCGCCGACCAGGCCGGCGCCAACTTCCTGGAGGCCACCGGCCAGTCGGGCCGCGGCCTCGTCGAGTTCTTCGACAACTTCCGCTACCAGGAGGTCTTCGACCAGTCGCGGCGCTTTGCGTATTTCCGCAGCCACCCGCTGTCGTCCGACCGCATCGAGGCCCTGCGGGCCAAGGTCGAGCGCCTGCCGCACTACGACGCCGTCGACAGCCCCGACGAACTGGCCGAGCACGAGATCATGAAGGCCAAGCTGGAGGGGTTCATCAATCCCCAGACGGCCCTGATCAAGTACCGCGAGACCGACCGCAGCTTCCCGGCCCGCTATGCGCGCTCTATCGCCTACTACCAGATGAAGGAGCCCGACCGGGCCCTGAAGATCCTCGATGACCTGATCGCCGAGAACGACAAGAATCCCTATCTCTGGGAGCTCAAGGGCCAGATCCTGTTCGAGTTCAACCGCGTGGCTCAAGCCGAGGAGCCCCAGCGCCGCTCGGTGGCGCTCAAGCCCGACGCGGCCCTGCTGCGCATCAACCTCGGCCAGACCCTGATCGGCCTCGACGACCCCAAGAAGATCGAGGAAGGCATCGGCGAGCTGAAGCGCGCCCTGGTCAACGAGGGCGACAACGCCGTCGCCTGGCGCCTCCTGGCCCAGGCCTACGACAAGCAGGGCAAGGACGGCGAGGCCCGTCTGGCCACGGCTGAGCAGTACTTCAACCTGGGCGCCGTTCAGGAAGCCCGCGTGTTCGCCATGCGCGCCCGCGAGCTGCTGAAGAAGGACACGCCCGACTGGCGCCGCGCCACCGATATCGTCCTGGCCTCCCGCCCCAGCGACCAGGACCTCAAGGCCCTGGCCAAGGAAGGCCTGACGGCGTCCAATCCCTGATCGCCGATTCCCCCTGAGACCGAGATCCGAATGCCCCTTCGCCGTCCCCTCGCCCTGGCCGCCGCCGCCCTCGTCCTGACGACCGGCATGGCCGCCTGCAGCCAGCCCAAGAGCGACGAGGAATTCGGCAAGAAGGTCCGCGCCTATCTGCTGGAGAACCCCGAGATTCTGATCGAGGTCAGCGCCAAGCTGCAGGAAAAGCAGCTGGCCCAGGCCGCCTCCAAGTCGCAGGGCGCGATCGCCAAGCATCGCCAGGCCATCGAGCGCGATCCGCGCGACTTCGTGGCCAACCCCAACGGCACGATCACCGTCACCGAGTTCTTCGACTACAAGTGCGGCTACTGCAAGATCGCCGCGCCGCAGGTGGTCGAGATCATCGAGAAGAACCCCGACATCCGCTTCGTCTTCAAGGAGTTCGTGATCTTCGGCCGCGAGTCCGAACTGGCCGCACGCATGGCCATCGGCGCCCAGGCCCAGGGCAAGACCCTACCCGTCTACAAGGGCATGATGGCCGAGAAGAGCCTCGACGAAGCCGCCATCGCCCGCATAGCCAAGGCCGCGGGCGTCGACGTCGAGAAGGCCCGCGCCGACGGCGCCAGCGCCGCCGTCACCCAGCAGCTGCAGGACGTCCAGGGCCTGGCCCAGGCGCTGCACATCG
The DNA here is from genome assembly GCF_029543245.1 of Caulobacter endophyticus. Lineage (GTDB taxonomy): Bacteria > Pseudomonadota > Alphaproteobacteria > Caulobacterales > Caulobacteraceae > Caulobacter > Caulobacter endophyticus_A. Next base: position 1,823 of record NZ_JARQWV010000022.1, on the reverse strand, counting down.
AAGGCACCCCAGCCTTCGTCGTCGGCGACAAGATGATCCCCGGCGCCGACATGCAGGCCCTGAAACTGGCCATCGAGGAAGCCCGCATCGCGGCCAAGAAGAAGGGCTGACGCCCCGGCCGACCGGGCGGCAAGGATCGCCCGGCGGTTGAAACGGCGCGGCAAGCTTTGCCGCGCTCCGCCGGGCCGCCCCGCGACACGAAGTCGCAACATGTTGATATCTTTGGAAACCGCCGTGCCAGCCCTGCTTGCACGGCGTTTGCTTTGCACCTCCCGCCAGATCAGCGGCGGGAGTTCACATGCTTATCTCCGGTTCCAATCCCTGGGCGACCATGTCGGCGAACGCGGCCAGCCGCGTCGACGGGGCCACCTCGACCTTCGCCCCGGCATTCTCGGGCGTCAGCGACGGCTCGGCCCGTCAGGAACTCTACGACTACGCCGCCAAGTCGCCCGCCGAGAAGATGCGGGCGGCCATCCTCGGCAAGCTCGGCGTCACCGAGGAAGAGGTCGCTGCGATGGACCCCAAGGAACGTGAAAAGCTGGAAGCCAAGATCAAGCAGATGATCAAGGACGAGGTCACCCAGCAGGCCGAGGAAAAGAAGGGCGTGCTGGTCGACTTCAAGGCCTAGCACGGAAGATCCTCCCCCTCTGGGGGAGGTGTCCGCAAAGCGGACGGAGAGGGGCCGTTTTCAGCTGGTGTTGAACCGGCCGATTTCCCAGCCACTCCCCTCTCCGTCGCCTGCGGCGACACCTCTCCCACAGGGAGAGGGTATTTGATCGCTAGATCAGCCCCGCCAGCGGCGAGCTCGGATCGGCATAGAGCCGCTTCTGCATCCGCCCGGCCAGGTACGCCTCGCGGCCGGCGATCACCGCATGCTTCATGGCCTTGGCCATGCGGATCGGGTCCTTGGCCTCGGCGATGGCGGTGTTCATCAGGATGGCGTCGCAGCCCAGCTCCATGCCGATGGCCGCGTCCGAGGCCGTGCCGACGCCGGCGTCGACCAGCACCGGGACCTTGGCGTTCTCGACGATGATCCGCAGGTTGACGCGGTTCTGGATGCCCAGGCCCGAGCCGATCGGCGCGCCCAGCGGCATGACCGCCACCGCGCCGGCCTCTTCCAGCTTCCTGGCGTAGACCGGATCGTCCGAGCAGTAGACCATCACCTGGAAGCCGTCGGCGACCAGCAGCTTCAGCGAGCGCAGGGTCTCTTCCATGTCCGGGAACAGGGTCTTGGGGTCCGACAGGACCTCCAGCTTGACCAGGTCCCAGCCGCCGGCCTCGCGGGCCAGGCGCAGGGTGCGCACGGCGTCCTCGCCGGTGAAGCAGCCCGCCGTGTTGGGCAGGTAGGTGAATTCGGTCGGCTTGATGTAGTCGACCAGCAGCGGCTGGCTCGGATCGGTCAGGTTCACGCGGCGCACGGCCACGGTGACGATCTCGGCCCCGGCCGCGCGGGCGGCGGCGGCGTTGGTCGCATAGTCCTTGTACTTGCCCGTGCCCACGATCAGGCGCGAGCGGAAGGTGCGGCCGGCGACGGTCCAGGTTTCGTCGGCGGAGGCGGCCGGCGCGGCGGATTCGGGGGAGACGTGCGCGTTCATGCGGCCGGTTTACGCCTGGGCAGCCTGGGTTTCAAATCCGTAGAGGCCCTTGGGTGATCGGAGAGCCAACTCCTCCCCCGAGAAACGGGGGAGGTGGCGCGCTGCGGATACGCAGCGTGACGGAGGGGGCGACGGCCGGCACGGCGCCCAGTCTCGGGGGCGCGCCGCCGGGGCGCGGGGGCCCCCCCCCCCGGGAGGGGGGGGGGGCGGGGGCGGGGCCGGGGGGAG